>NZ_JACHYL010000003.1:0-818971 GCF_014192815.1 Klebsiella sp. RC2
GTGCAGTTCGCCAAAATCATGGGGGCACGCGTTATTGCGTTAACGTCAAATGATGTAAAAGCACAGCTATTGTCGGCGCTTGGTGCCGATCATGTGATCAATTACCAACATTATCCTGAATGGTCAGTAAAAGTCCGGGAACTGACACAAGGCAGGGGGGTTGACCGTATTGTGGAAATTGGCGGGCCGGGAACCTTAAATCAGTCTTTACTCTCCGCAGCGCCGGGAGGGGAAATTGCTCTGCTGGGCTTTGTTGCACAGGGAAGTGCATCAGTCGATTTTATGACTTTGTTCAAAAGTGGCGCAACTGTAAGACCTTTCAGTGTTGGTAGCCGCGAGGATTTTATCGCTATGAATCGGGCGCTGGTAAAAAGTCAGCTTCAGCCGATTATAGACAGGGTATTCGAGTTTGAACATGCTGTTGAAGCATGGCGATATTTTGAAAGCCAGCAACATACTGGCAAAGTGGTCATCACGATGAATTGAAGCAGAAAGAGCCCTGGTGCCCACTAAAGGCCGGGGCTTATGCCATAAGAGCAGACAGGTTTGTTCGTCGATGATGATTTCCTGCAGTTAAACGCCTCACCTCGATATTGTCTGCGTTTTACGAACTTCCGTTTTTCACTCATAGCGGACCTTCAAATCAGTTAGTTTGTCCGCTCTGTGCCAGGAGCGGACATTAAAATCAAAACCGATGGCAAGCTCACCGAGCATGACATTATGCTTGCGCTGCTTTGTAACGTACTTCCAGCTTATCCAAAAAGCCAAAAAGTACTTGATTCATTTCACTGTAATCGTGTGCCCGGAGCGCTTCCGGCGTGTCAACGAAACGATATTCTGCTGCACGGCTCAGGTCTTTCTCAGAATGAGCGATCAGCCGTTCTACAACGTCCAATGTGAGCTCCATGTGGCACTGGAAACCAAAGACGCGGTCTGAATAGGCAACAATCTGCCGCGGACAGCCTTCGCTGTAAGCAATAATTTTAGCCCCCGGCGTCAAACCTGGCATATCGTTATGCCAGTGACCCACTTCCAGTGTTTTCCCAAAGTGAGAGAACATCTCATCCTTCCCGCCGTCTTCGGTCAATGTGATCGGGAATTTACCAATCTCTTTTTCCGGGCTATGAGAGAACGGCGCGCCCAGCGCTTCACCGATTAGCTGTGAACCCAGGCAGATACCGATCACCGCCTTACCGGTTTTAACCGCGGAAGCAATCAGCGCCTGTTCCGCTTTAGCATTAAAGTGCGGGCACGCTTCAAGTGTGGTGTCCGGATCTTGCGGACCGCCCATAACGATAAGAAAATCGATGCCTACGGCGTCATCAGGTAGCCGATCGCCCGCATAGACGCGTGAGTAAGTTACATCATGACCCTGGTTTATTGCCCAGGTTTCATATGCGCCCGGGGCTTCAAAACTTTCATGTACGATAAAGTGTACGCGCATGAGGATAAGCTCCTGTAATATCTTTGATGATCAGAATGATAAGTCACGCACCCATTGCCTAAGGCTCTACTCCGGGTGGTTCCAGTTCCGATATGATAATGGCAGGGGCTAAATCTGAAATGCCAGGTAGTATAGATAAAGCGCCAAGACATGATGAGGCCACAGGCTGGTCCAGTACTGCGATAAGCTATCAACGCGGCGAGGCAGATCCTCCCCATCATCATGTTGAGGGGCAGCTACTCTTCGCCACCAGAGGGGTTATGCTGGTGCAAACAGAGAGCGACCGTTGGGTGATCCCTCCTCAGCGGGCATTATGGCTACCGCCTTTGCATATCCATAGTTACCATCTGCTTTCACAAACTGATCTCAGGGCGATCTATTTCAGCAGTAGCCTTATCGCAGAATGTACGAGCTTTACGAAGAGTCAGCAGGTACATGTGATCACGGCTACGCCGTTAGTCAAAGAGCTTATCGCTGGGCTGTTCAGTGAGGACTACGCCAGACCGAGTCAACGGAAGATAGCTTTGTTGCTTCTGGAAATTCTCAGCGAGGCTCCACCTTTAACGATGGCGCTTCCCATGCCGAATGATGAGCGATTATTTAGCGCGGCCAGATCGCTACTGGTCAATCAGCGCTGGGAGGCATCGCTGAGCGAGCTGGCTTTTATGTCGGCCATGTCGGAACGGACCTTTTCCCGATTGTTTATGAAGGATACAGGCTTTAGTTTTAGAACATGGAAGCAGAGAGCCAGAATTTGCGCTTCGTTGGATCTTCTCGCGAACGGCGTTCCAATCAAACAGGTCGCTTACCAGCTTGGTTTCTCATGCCCGGCGGCATTTACCGCTGCTTTTCGCTGCATTCTGGGGTCAACGCCACGCGATTTTGTGCCTTAAACCGGGAAACCCTCAAAGCGGTCTTTGAGACTGTCATGGGCATATTACCAGACGCAGAAACCCTGCGAGGGTAGGGGTATCCCGCCTTTGCTGTTGAGAAAGGTAGTTTAATTTGCACCCGATACACTCTCATTGATTAAAGCACGGAGTGGAGATTACTGCGGTCCACAGTTCTGACAAACCGTGAAAGAGAAGGCCTGCGTGAAGAAAAAAGGTGTCGCGATACGTGATGAAATTACCTTATGACAGACCTTACGGTGATTTACGGCACCGGGTGGATTCCGGACGCTGTGAGCCGACTCATTGCTACGAAGCCTGATTCTGCTGTACCTCAGGCCATATGATAGCCTGCGCAACAATCACATCCTGCCCATTAATGCGTCCAGGTGAGTACTCCCGGGCCCTGGACATCCCCTGTGTGCCAAAAGCGGAAGTAGGCTGAAGATAAATTAGCGTTGATGCTAATCGTGGGTTCTGCAGATGGGTAGAAATTGATAACTTAGGATGCAAGTTCGTCCCGCTCTTTCTGCAGTTTTCATCGAGGGGATATTCTCCGGAATAATTGTGCCCATATACAAAGATAGTTCCGAATCGGAATGATTTAATAATCGGTACAGCAGGCGTTGCGCTCGGGCCGACAATGATCGACCACGAAAAGCAGGAAGTATTACTTTGTCAGTAATACGATATCCTCTCAGAAAAGCGAGGTTTCCTTTCTGGCATATTAGCAACCCGGCGCGAACATCGTTTTCATAGATAATATATACTTCTCTCTCAGAAATATGGTCACACAACTCTTCGTCATCAACTGCTACCAAATTACTTGCAGACAGTTCACGAACTGTCTGCCATGTATGCTTATAGGCATCGCCCAGAGCCTGACAACACCAGTCAAAATCTTCGTATGTCGCCACTTGCAAAGTAAGAGATTTATCATTGAATTCAGGGGGTTCAGAAAAAGACGTGGCATATATATACTGGTCGGGAATACCCTGCGGGAAGGACTGGCCTGGCACAAGAATGCGGACATACTGAGCTCTGAGTTGTGACCATTCCTTACTAATGAGTTCTAATGCAGTATGATTTAGGTCAGAATCCATACCTACAATATCAATAAAAGGTTTGTTAATATTTCCGCCCTGATAACGGGGGCCAGTAAGAAATTGCTTTCCATCAATTTTGAGTTTTCGTTGTAAAAAATATTCCTGACATAATCCAGTTTCTCTCCAGGGAAATCGCGCCGAGAAACTTCTGTCTGTACACCTCGATTCCTGCTCTGACAACCATTGTTTTAACCATGAACGTAGAGTAACTTCAGGCACAGGTAGCCTGGCATATTGAGATAGCATGTAAGATAGCATAAAAATATTTTACCCTTGGATGTAAAAATGTTTTTTTAAACAAATCAGAATAGTTCTACTCTCATTTTATTACCAATTATAGCTGGCACGTCCGCTCCTTGCTCAATGCGGACCTTTAGCTCGACAGCTTGTCCGCTCCGCGCCAGAAGCGAACAGTGTTATCAGTGGTCAGTGATAAAACGTCAACCCGTTGACCTTGTCTCACAGCACTTCAACCACTTCAAATTCTTCTGCGATCAACTCCATATCTTCAGAAAAATGACCTTCAGAGCTGAAAAATCTCTGATGCTCTCTCTTCCAGTATTCAAGGCTTAAATCGCCTTCACCTTCTTTGCGGGCGAACGCTTCTGTGACATCACAAAAACGAACCAGCTGCATCGAAATCAGTCTGATCACGCAAACTGGAACATTCTGGCCATCAAGAATAATGTGATAACTCCCTATCCTCGGAGCAGATTCTTCCTGCTGGTAAGAGGCAAAAGATCCGCAAGAGGCCGTTTTGATCCCTTTTTTGATCAGTTCCGCAAGCTCGTTAGCCAGCTCCGGACTGTCACCCATTTGCCAGGCGTCTGCGCTGGGATACTTCTTTTTTATTTCCTCAACCTCAACCATGAAAATCCCTTCGTTATCGTCAATGAAAAGAAATGGCATACCTTTTTTAACAAGAGCGGTCCCAACATTATCAGCGATATCTTTCTTTAGATAGTGTGGTCCGTTCTTCGCTCAAAACAGACCTTAAGGGCATTTAACGCGTTTGCTCTGTGCCAGAAACGTAAGTTAACTTCAAGACGAGCCATAAAGTCGCCTGTCTTATTCAGACTGCCAGTAAAGCGGTGAACCGAACGCGTCCAGGTAGTAATCGATAATCGCCCGCACGTTCAGTGGAGGGTGGCGGGCATTCGGATAGATTGCCGCGATGTGCTGTGGCTCCGTTTTTATGGATGTATCCAGTTCCGGCAGCAGTCCGACCAGCTCTCCGCTCTTCAGCCGGTCTCCAATCAGCCAGTCAGGAAACAGCACAATCCCCATCCCCCCGAGTGCGGCAATCAGCAGGGTTTCCGCATTATTCGATGACATCAGGGGCGAGACGGGATAGTGCACCCATTCCTCTCCGCGCCTGCGCAGCAGCCATTGGTTTGGTCCTGATGAACCGCGATAGACCAGGCATTGATGTCGCGCGAGCTCTTCGGGTGATCCCAGCATGCCGTGCCGGCGGATGTAATCCGGTGACGCGGCAAGATGATAGAACTGCTGGCCAAACACGCGCGCATGAAAGGCGGAATCCGTCAGCACGCCAATCCGGAAAATCACGTCAGCCGGCTCCCGGTGCGGATCGATGTAATCATCCGTCAGCGTAAGCTCAATACTAAGCTTCGGGTATCGCTCCGTCAGGCCGGGTAACGCGGGTGCGACATGGCGCTGTCCAAAGAACACCGGTGCGTTTATGCGGACCATTCCGGAAGGCTCAAGCGTTCTCTCATTGAGTTCCCGCCGCGCCTCCTCCATGCTGCCCGTCATCGCACGCGCATAGCGGATAAAAAGATGGCCGCTTTCCGTCGGAATTATAGCCCGGGTATTGCGGTAAAAAAGCTGCTGCCCGAGCACATCCTCCATCTGATGGATGACGCGTGATACCTGAGAGGCCGATATCCCTTCCCGCCGGGCCACCACAGAGAAATTCTGCGTTTCATAAACGTCTATAAAAATCAGCAGGGCGCGAATACTGATGTTCCCAAGGCCATTCATTAATGCATATCCTGCACAGGTGTTTATCTCATTATGGCATTTTTCTCATCCATGTTAAGTCGTAATCTTCTCCGCCTGGACTTTGGGAGACAGATTACTATGCAACTAATATTGATTTTTATCGTCATTGCCGGAGGCATGGGACTGTCCATAGAGGCAGGATTGCTCGGGCCACTGGGTGGGGAGGTCGGTGACCTCTGGGCTACCTTCAGCATATTTGGCGTGGGCGCGGCGCTGACCTTCCTGCTGATGCTTTTTTTCAGCCCGCGTAACAGCCCGTCATTCTTTGCGCAACCAGCGTGGCAGCTACTTGGCGGCGTGCTTGGGCCGATTTACGTCATCATCCTGACCGTGGTAACGCCGGCAATCGGCATCGCCATGACTATGATCGGCATCCTGGCAGGCCAGGTGTTCAAGAGCCTGATTATTGATCACTTCGGTCTGCTCGGTACGTCGCGCCGGAAAATTGACAGTAAGCGTATCATTGCGCTGATTTTCATCATTGCAGCGCTGGTTATGGTTGCACAGGGGTAAAGTAACATTATGACTATTATCATGATTCTGCTCGCCGACGCCGGTGGCGCCATGCTGAGTATCCAGGCGGCTATCAATGGCCAGCTGGGCAGCAAGGTCGGCGTATTCAAAAGCGCGTTCCTGACATTTTCTATCGGCGCCCTGGTGACGGGGCTGCTGATCTTCTTCTTCGAACCCAAACACACCCTGACGTTGATGGACGTGCCTAAATGGCAGCTGCTGGGCGCAATGTTTGGCGTACCGTATATCGTTATTATGGTACTGGCCGTCCAGCGTATTGGCGCGGCAGTGGCTACGGTCGCTGTCATTTTTGGCCAGTTAACCATGAGCATGCTGATCGATAACTTCGGCTGGCTTGGCAATGCGTCGATTCCATTCTCGATGAGCCGTCTCGGCGCCATTGTCTGCCTGGGTATCGCGCTGTTCTTCATTTACTCCAGCAGTAAGTCAAAAGCCGCAACGGCGAAAACTCCCCGGCAGCAGGAGAACGCTAACACATAAGCCCGGCCAGTTCAGGTGTTCTCTCTGAAGAGTGCCAGAAATATCCTGACACTCTTCAGGTGTTACACAGCGGTGCCTTGGGCATATTACAGGGACAGAAACCCGGTGCGGGTAGGGTTTATCCCGCTTTTGCTGTTGAGAAACGTCGTTTAATTCGCATCCGGCAACGGTTGAAATTTGTAAGACATGTCACATTTTAAAAAAAATCCAAAGTAAGCTATTGTAAAACCCTCCTACAAAATATTTAAATACACGGGCAGAACGACAGGCGTGTAACTGGTAAAACAGGCAAGACCTGAGATGAGCGATGAATTTAGACCTATTCATTGCTCATCTCAGGTCTTTTTTTTTGCTTCTGGGGTGGCAAATGGATTCCAAAAAAACAGCGCAGAAAATACGTAAATTGAACAGCGGGGCAAGCAATTTTGAACATATTGAACATGGTTCTACCCGACGACAGCTTAGCTTAAATGAAGAAAAACACTACTCCGGATAATCCAAATAGCGTCAAGCTTACTTTTATCGGGCAGGGCAGTCATTTGGGTTCATTTGTAAAAACAGAACTGTTGTGACGAGATAAGACAAGAGAAGTCTCCGTTCACGTTGCGAATCGGCACAGTTAAAGGAGTGACAAGAAGCAAATAATTTTTTTGAAAACAATTTTTCATTTCAGAACTCAATATTAATGTTAAGCATCGATCCATTTCGCTGGAGTCAAATAGCTATGAAATGATCAGGCTAAATAGGCTTGCTTACTATATATATTTCTACCCTGGGAAGGTGAGGTATGATTTTATTTTAATATACGCTTTACCCCTGTAATCTACATGAGAATTTTAAAATATGAACAAGACTATTCTATTTTGCCTTATCTCTGCCATGTTCAGCAATGCTTATGGACAGAGTTTAACAGTGGAAGAGAGACTGGCTTTGCTTGAAAAACAACTCCAGGAAAACACTGCAGAATTAAAAAGTACAAAAGCAGAATTAACCAGGTATAAGCAAGCTGATAAAACAAACAGAAACCCGGTCAGCTCAGCAGATGAAAAGATTCAACCAACAACAAATTCTGCCTCTTCAACTGTTGCAGTAGCATCCAGTAATAGCAACCAAACAGGTAATAGTGCCACAACTAAAGTTAATAATGATCTTACGTTGAAAGAAATTAGTGACTTTGTTAAAAACGATATTGGTTTTTCGTACAATGGCTATTTCCGTTCTGGTTGGGGAACGGCTAATCATGGATCGCCAAAAGAATATGCTATTGGATCTCTTGGCCGTTTCGGCAATGAATATACATCATGGTTCGATCTTCAACTCAAGCAGAAAGTGTACGACCAGGATGGTAAAACTGCACATGCTGTTGTTATGCTGGATGGTAATGTGGGTGAGCAATACAACAATGCAGTCTTTGATAAGGATACAGAGAGTAACTTACAATTTTCTGATATCTATCTCACGACGAAGGGATTTCTTAATTTTGCCCCTGAAGCTGATTTTTGGGTAGGTAAGCACTATCTGCCTAAGTATGAGATACAGATGCTTGACTGGAAAAGCGTCAGAACAGAAAGCGGAGCAGGGCTCGGTATAGAAAACTGGAAAATGGGTCCAGGCAAATTTAACGTTGCTGTAGTGCGGCAGGACCTGAACGCGCGCGCTCTTGATTATGATACATCAGGAAATTCATTACAGATCAATACGAATGCGCTTGATATACGTTATCGTGAAATTCCCTTATGGGATAAGGCATCATTAGAACTAGATGGGCGCTATAACATGGCAAACAAATCAGACGTCGTGAAGTCAGGGGAGGCTGATGGTCAGTATTATCATGTAAAAGATGCCTGGCTGGTAGGTGCGATTTTAAGGCAGAAGTTTGACGCAGGGGGTTATGACGAATTAACCCTGCAAGCTGCCAATAATTCTATTGCCAGTTCTTTTGCAAAAATTTCTGGAGCAAACCCAACATTTGGGAGTGGTGATAATTATTATGGAAATCACACAAATGGCAAGGCATTCAGAATAATTTCTCAAGGGGAATTTTACCCCACGGAAAACACTATTGTTGCACACGCACTAGCATATTCAAATGGTAATGATATATTTAGCTATGATACTGGTGCTCATACAGATTTTGAAAGTTATCGAAGTGTCATCCGTCCCGCTTATATCTGGGATAAATTCAACCAGACCGGGGTAGAACTCGGATGGTTTAGACAGGATAACAAAACTCAAGAGCAGACATATAGTGAATCCGGTTACAAAACAACATTGTATCATGCGCTCAAAGTTAATACATCAATCCTAACCTCAAGGCCAGAAATTCGGTTCTATACAACGTATATCCGGGCAAACCAAAACGAGATATCGAATTATACATTCAACGATAATAAAAAAGATCAATTATCTATTGGCGCTCAGGCTGAGGTGTGGTGGTAACTATCGGTTAATATAAAGGAAATATAATACAGGAAGAAAATACTCCTGGGAGGGTTTTTATATCGTGGTCATTTACGAGGATTATTATGTGATAACTATCACATTTTGACAAAAGATGGGTTAATTTTATTGCCTGTAACTATGTATATAGTATATTGTTGGCGAATATGTAGTACAGGCGTGTAACTGGTAATGCAGGCAAGACCTGAAATTCTCCCCCTCATTTGGGGTGAGAATTTCAGGTCTTTTTTTTTGCTCATGAGGCAACTTATGGATCATCTAAATACTGGGCGTACAATTCTCAAATTAGTCGGCGGAGCAGGCAACATCGAACACATTGAACATTGCTCAACCAGATTACGCTTAAGCTTGTATGACAATGCTAAAGTTGAAGTGTCTGACCTCAAAAAATTACCTGAGGTAATGGGTGTCGTGACAAATGTGCAGTGTCAGATAGTCATTGGCAAAGACGTTGTTAAAGTGTTTGATGCGATTAGATCGTTAATGGCTAATGATGCTGACGCGAAACAGAAACCCGTAACCAAGAAAAAATGGAATGCATGGTTGATTGATTTTGTTATCAGTATCTTTCAACCACTCATACCTGCAATTGCAGGTGGCGGCGTGCTGAAATCCATTTTAATTATTTTGAATATGGCTGGATGGCTGACTAAAGACAGTTCGACATATCAAATTTTGGACTGCATCGGAACCGCGCCTATTTATTTTTTACCCTTACTTATCGCCATCACTACTGCGAATAAGCTTAAAGTTAATCCATTAGTTGCATTGACTGCTGTCTCAGTCTTGTTGTTGCCCACATTTACTACCCTGGCAAAACAAGGCGCAACGTTAATGACTTTCGATATTACGAACGTCTCTTATGCAGCGCAGGTGTTTCCCGCAATTCTTTGTGTTCTTTTTTATGCACAAACGGAATCTCTTTTTAATCGTTATACGCCTAATGCATTACGTGGTTTCTTATCGCCCATGTTATCGCTGGTTACGACGGTCCCCGTCACATTGCTTATCCTTGGACCATTAGGTTTTGAAATGGGTTCTCTGTTAACGCATCTGATCCTTTGGATGCATGGCAAATTTGGATTCATCGCAACAGGCTTACTTGCGGGCGGACTGCCATTTATTGTAGCGGCCGGTATGCATAAACCTTTCCTCCCTTATGCCATAATGTCAATGGGGCAAACGGGTAAAGAATCTTTGTATAACCCAGCTTCCTTAGCTCACAATATCGCTGAAGCAGGAGCCTGCCTTGCCGTTTCGCTAAAAAGTAAAGATAAAATGTTTAAAGGGACTGCTCTTTCCTCTGGAATATCAGCGCTGTTTGGCATTACTGAACCTGCACTTTACGGTATTACTTTACTGCATAGGCCAGTACTGATCTCCGTGATGCTGGGGGCAATGGTCGGTGGCTCCTTCATGGGATTTATGATGGTCTCAGCTTATGCAATAGTAGCGCCGAGCCTTGCCAGTATCTCAATTTTTGCGTCACCGGATAATCCAACCAGTTTCATATATGCAATCATCGGCGCACTTGTTTCATTCTGCCTGGCATTTTTATCAACATTATTCTTCTGGAAAGAAAAAACGACAACGCCCCATGCAGAGGAGGACATGTCCAAATTTGAGAAGACTGAAGTCACTGCTAATCCAGTCTTAATGAATGACTTTACCTTTACCAGTCCGGTTGAAGGGAAAGTCATCCCCCTGACAGAGGTAAACGACGATGTATTTTCTTCAAAAATCATGGGGGATGGTATCGCTATCGTTCCAACGGTGGGAGCACTCTATGCACCTGCCGATGGCGTTATTGAGCATGTGTTCGAAAGTGGCCATGCAGCCAGCATGATGACTACCCATGGAGTAGAGGTTATCTTTCATATAGGAATTGATACGATACAAATGAACGGTCAAGGCTTTCACCCGAAAATTACAGATGGCCAACTCGTTAAAGCGGGTGAACTATTAATCGAATTTGATATTGATGAAATAACTAAAGCGGGTTATGACCCAGTTGTAATAATGGTTATTACCAATAGCGATCGTTTTATGATGAAGCCGTCGAACGATCATACCAATACACTCCAGCAGTTTAATATTTTTTCATTAAAAGAGGCTTAATATTATGTCGAAATCTATTCTTCCCAAGAATTTTTTATGGGGTGCAGCCATTGCAGCCAATCAGGCAGAGGGTGCATGGAACGTTGACGGCAAAGGGCCTTCCGTTGCAGATGCAGTTGCCTATAAGGCGCATCTGAGCACGAGCGATTATGCCGGCCATATGGCCGTATCTGATCAAAACGTGAGTGATGCGCTTGAGGGGAAGAATGATCAAAATTACCCTAAACGCAGAGGCATAGATTTTTATCATCGTTACAAAGAAGACTTAGCGCTTTTTGCCGAAATGGGTATAAAAGTCCTGCGCGTATCAATCGCATGGTCACGAATCTTCCCTACAGGTGAAGATGAGCAACCGAATGAAAAAGGATTACAGTTCTATGAAAATATGTTCACTGAAATGCGCAGACTTGGCATTGAACCATTGGTTACGCTCTCACATTATGAAATGCCATTAGCATTGAGTGAGAAATATAATGGCTGGGTCCACCGAAATGTTGTTGATGCGTTTGTACGCTATTCAAATGTGTGCTTTGACCGTTACAAGAATTTGGTACGTTACTGGTTGACATTCAACGAAATTGATAGCATTCATCGGCATCCTTTTACGACAGCGGGTGTCCGCGAAGAGAAAAGTCTACCGGGAGAAAGCACGCAGGATATTTATCAGGCGTTGCATCATCAGTTTGTTGCTTCGGCCTTAGCGACAAGAGACTGCCACGAAAAGATACCTGGCAGCCAGGTCGGATGTATGCTTACTAAGTTAACAACGTACCCACTGACCTGTCATCCTGCTGACGTGGAAGCCACTCTGAAAAAAAATCTCGAAAACTATTTTTATTCAGATGTTCAGATTAAAGGCGAATATCCACCATTAATTAAGCGGGACCTGGAGCTGCGGAATATCAAGATAAAAATGCAGCCGGATGATTTGGAAACGTTACGTCGCTATACTGTAGATTTCCTTTCATTCAGTTATTATATGTCCATCACGGAATCTGTTCAGTCCGATGCAGAGCGCACGGCAGGAAATACTATCATGGGTGTAAAAAACCCTCATCTACCGGCTTCTGAATGGGGATGGCAAATAGATCCTGTAGGGCTTAAAATTTCGCTACTGGAGCTTTACGATCGATATCAAATCCCTTTATTTATTGTTGAAAACGGGTTTGGGGCAAAAGATACAGTGGTTGATGGGAAGATTCATGACGATTACCGTATTAATTATTTCCGTGCGCATTTTGAGCAGATGATTGAAGCTGTCAAAGAAGGTGTCGATTTAATAGGGTATACGAGTTGGGGAACAATTGATATTATTAGTGCTGGCACGTCGCAAATGACCAAACGCTATGGTTTTATTTATGTAGATCAAGATGACGAGGGGAACGGTTCTTTGAATCGGTTACGCAAAGACTCCTTCTATTGGTATCGCAAGGTTATAGCGACGAACGGGACTGATTTAAGTTAATCATTGCTACCGCGGGAACTGAGATGAAAGTTAAAAAGTCCTTAAATAACAGCATGCTGCTTGCTGAGAATGACGGAAAAGAGATGATACTCTTTGGCAAAGGTATCGGTTTTAACACCAAGCCAGGGACAATTATCGACTTGCAAAGTGTCGAACAGGTCTTTATGCCTTTGGATACCCTCAAGTCGCGACATTATCTGTCACTAACGGACACAATTCCCGCGGATTTCTTTGAGATCACTCATGAAATTGTTAAGATGGCTCAAGCTCATTACAGCGAAAAGCTTAATTCAGTTTTACTATTCACCCTCGCGGAACACTTGCATTTTGCTGTTGAACGCTGTAAGACAAATACGAACGTTGCGAATAAACTGACCTGGGAAATAAAGCGTTACTATCAGAAAGAGTATAGCATTGGCGAGCTGGCAAGAGATTTGGTATCAGCTAAGTTTGCGGTGAGTCTTCCTGATGACGAGGCTGTACACATTGCTTTTCATATTATCAATGCAACTTTTCAATTTGATGAGACTAACGCACATAAGCAAGTAGAGTTAGTTAACAGAATTGCTGAAATTGTTCGTTATAAACTCAATCAAAATATTGATGTGAATTCAATTCACTATGCCAGATTTATTACGCATTTAAGATATTTCGCTGAAAGGGTATTAAATAATAGCCTTGCAACAGAAGAAACTGACGACTTCTATAATGAGTTAATTCGTTTCCATCCAAAAGCGATGGTGGTTGCTGAGGTGATTCGTGACTTTATAAAAAGCAATTACGCCATTGCTATTCCTAATGATGAACTTACCTGGTTAGGTATACATATCAGTAAACTCAGTAAATATTCAAAGTGAAATTTTAGTTTGGGAACAGGAGATAGGTCAGAGGTTGATGCCATGGCGATAAGATGATTCACTCTGGAGCACTCATCTTCGTTTACGTAGCGCATTAAGCAGCGCCTGTGTGGCATCAGAAGACGTTCCGGATGGCGAACAAACCAGTCCAAACTCACGATGAATAGCCGGCGTCACTGGCACCACGCACAGGTTGCGTAAGATCTCCGGCAGGGCGGATTCCGGTACCAGCGCGACGCCCATCTCTTCGCCGACCAGTTTACAGGCGCTTATCCAGTCGCGAACCGTCACGCGGATATCAGAGAGTTGCAACCCGGCCTTTTCCATCAGGCTTTTGCCATTCACGACACAGCCGCCCGTCGCCAGAACAAAGGGCTGGTCCGCCAGCGCCTTTAACGTTATGCCATCAGCTCTCGCATGCTGTGCCAACCGATGGCTGGCGGGCAGGACCGCGACCCATGCATCCTGTCCTAGTACCACCTCTGCACGTCCGGGAACGGGATTCATGACCACACCAAGTTCAACGGTGTCTGCGGCAAGCCACGCTTCGACTTCTTCGTCAGAGCCTTCCAGCACAACAACGTCAATACCCGGATGCAGGCGCTTAACGTCGCGCAGCAGGCCGGGCAACAAGGTAGACGTCACGGAGGGAAAACTGGCCAGCCGAATGCGCCCGCGGGTGACGTTCCGGCCCTGATCAGCCAGTTCGCGGATGGCGTTCAGCTGCGAAAGCATGTTTCTGGCATGTTCAACCACCTGCTCACCCAGGGCGGTAATCCCGATGTATCGTCGCTCACGGGTAAATACCGGAAAGCCCAGAGAAGCCTCCAGCTGGGCAATGGCCTGGCTGGCGCCGGACTGGGTCATGCCTATCTCCTCGGCAGCGCGTGAGATATTGCCAGCATCCGCTACGGCTACCAGCAGGCGCCAGTGTAAAAGATTCATCATGATTATCAGTAGCTCAGCTAATAGTTCTTTTCTATATCATTAATTTTACAGTGCGATCGGCGTTAAATACAGTGTGCTGAGGATCGTGCAGGACGTTGTCCGACGGCTTTACACATTAACGGAGACGAGATGAAACTTTATTACGCGCCAGATACCTGTTCATTATCACCGCACATCGTGCTGCGCGAGCTGAACCTTGAATTTGAACTGGTGAGAGTCAACAACAGAAGCAAGATCACCGCTGATGGTCGCGACTTCCTCACCATTAACCCGAAAGGGTATGTTGCTGCGCTTGAGCTGGATGATGGGCAGATCCTCACAGAGGGGCCGGCGATGGTGCAGTACCTCGCCGATCGTAAACCCGAATACGGCCTGGCGCCACACGCGGGCAGTTGGGAAAGGGTGCGCCTGCAGGAATGGCTTAACTTTATCACCAGTGAAATACACGCGGGTTCGGCGCCGCTGTTTAACTCCGCGCTGGTGGAAGATGTCAAAACGATTTTTCGAGACAAGCTATTCCGACGCTTCGATTTTCTGCAGACGACGCTCAGCGAAAAAACCTATCTGACTGGGCCGTCCTTTAGCGTGGCGGATGCCTACCTCTTCACGGTGCTGGGATGGTGCAAATTCTTCGCGATCCCTCTGGATCGCTGGCCAGCGCTATCGTCGTACATGGAAATAATAAATGCCCGTCCTGCTGTACAGGCGGCATTACGGGCTGAAGCGTCTCAACAGGGCAGGTAGAAGGCGACATGCGTAGAGAAGGCCGCACAAGAGAGGCGGCCTTCGGTGTCAGACTGCCAGTTCAGGCATCTGCGCCATCACAAACGCGAAAACTTTTTCCGCGTCGAGTGAGGCATAGGGCAGACTTTCAATCACCGCAATAGAACGAGCGTCGCCAACAATCCCTCTTATCTCCGCGACCTTATACTGAATATGCGGCGCAACGAGAAATCCGTCGAAAGCGGGCGCTACGCTGGCAAAATTTTCCAGGCCCACTGCGCTGACAATGAGAGGATGGCCCTTTTTTTCCGCCAGTAACTGTATCTTTTTAGCGAGAGAATTGGCAGTGTTGCCAAACAAACAACATATCAGAAGCTTTTTCATGGTTTTACCTCCTGAGAATTAGTCACAGGATATGACTCGCCATGCGCATAAAATGAGCGCCACCTCATAATTGCGTGAAGAATTCATCATGATGATGCTGACCTTTCTGGCAAAGATGACCGATAGCGAAGATCTTGATAAAGGTCACTGCCACGCCGTGGCGGCGCTTCGTCGTCTGCTGTGGCAGAAGAGGGAGATCAGTGACTGAGTAGGGTGTCCGGGTGGAAATTCCCCGCCGGCCAGTGCCGGCGGGGGGAGCTGACGATTATTCCCAGCGTTTCAGCAGCAGGCTGGCGTTAACGCCGCCAAAGCCAAAACCGTTCGACAGCGCATAACGCATTTTCTGCGGGCGGGCCTGCAGCGCCACCAGATTGAGACCTGCCGCCTCTTCATCGGGGTGATGCAGGTTCAGCGTCGGCGGCACCACCTGATCGCGCAGGGCCTGAATGGTGAAGATGGCCTCGATCCCGCCGGCCGCGCCTAACAGATGGCCGGTGGCGGATTTCGTCGAGGTAATGGCGACCGGATGGGCGCCAAACAGCGTTTTAATCGCCGCCAGCTCACCCTTGTCACCGACCTGCGTTGAGGTGGCGTGGGCGTTGATATGGTCAATCTCGTCGACGGTCACCCCGGCCTGGCGAATAGCGGTCTCCATGGCCCGACGTGCGCCGTTCCCGTCTTCCGGGCCCGCGGTCAGGTGATAAGCATCTGCGCTGGTGCCGTAGCCCACCAGCTCGGCCAGCGGCGTGGCGCCGCGCGCCAGCGCGTGCTCCAGAGATTCGATCACGATTAGCCCCGCGCCTTCTCCCATCACAAAACCATCGCGGTCACGGTCAAAGGGGCGGGAAGCGGCTTCCGGCTGGTCGCTGGAGGCGCTGGACAGCGCCCTTGCTGCAGCAAACCCGGCCAGGCTAACGCGATGAATCGCCGCTTCCGCGCCGCCGCAGAGGGCGATATCCGCCTCGCCGCTGCGGATCATCCGCGCCGCATCGCCAATGGCCTGGGCGCCAGCCGCACAGGCGGTGACCGGCGCGCCGATGGGCCCCCGGAAACCGTGGGCGATAGACACATGCCCGGCGGCCAGGTTGGCCAGAAAAGAGGGGATGGTGAACGGCGAGAGGCGACGCGGCCCGCGTTCATCGGTGGTATGTACCGCATTGGCGATCTCGCTGAATCCGCCGATCCCGGTGGCGATCACCGTGGCGGTGCGTTCCTGTTCGGCTGCGGATGCTGGCGACCAACCGGCCTGGGCCAGCGCTTCGCGGGCGGCGACCAGCGCAAACTCAATAAAGCGATCCATCTTTTTGCGCTCTTTCGCCGGGATGGTCGCCAGCGGGTCGAAGCCGTGCAGCGGATCGCTGTCAATGGACGGCACCTGTCCGGCCACTTTGCAGGGAATATCCGCGACCAGCTGCTCGCTGAGTCGGGTGATCCCTGACTTTCCTGCCAGCAGCGACTGCCAGACGTGCTGTACACCGCAGCCCAGCGGGCTGACAATCCCCATCCCGGTGACGACAATGCGTTTAATGGAAACGCCCATAGTTAACTCTCCTGTAGTATCAGTGTGCCGGCGGCTTTTTCATCAAGGGAACCAGCAGCGCGGCAAGTAAAAAACCCATCATGATGAGGTAGAAAGCATCGGAAAATGCCTGGGTTCGCGCCTCCCGTAGTGCCAGCGCGGAAAGATGTTTCAGCGCCGCCGTCTGCGCGGCATCCGGCGAGATCCCCTGGACGGTGAAGTTTGCCGCGCTGCGCTGAACAAAATCGCTCATTGCCAGGTTGGCGTTATTCAGATGGTCTGCCAGGCGGCTATAGTGCAGATTGGTTCTGTCGTTAAGCACCGTGCCGCACAGGGCGATGCCGATGGCGCCCCCGAGGTTGCGCATCAGATTAAACAGCCCGGAGGCCAGCTTCAGGCGCGTGGGCGGCAGGCTGCCCAGCGTCAGGGTCACCGTTGGCGCGACGGCAAACTGCTGCGCCAGTCCGCGAAAGGCCTGCGGGAGCAGCAGCTGGTCCGCCCCCCAGTCGTGGGTGATCGGAACAAAGCTGTACATCGACACCGCAAAGCCGATCAGCCCGGCCATCAGTAGCCAGCGCAGATCGACGCGGTTGGCGAGCCACGAATAAAACGGAATAGACATGACCTGGAACAGACCGGTGGAAAATACCGCCAGGCCGATCTCCAGCGCACTGAAACCGCGCACGCTCCCCAGATACAGCGGGGTTAAATAGATGGTGGCGAAGATGCCGACGCCGGCCATAAACGAGAAATAGCAGCCGAGGCTGAAGGTTCGATCCTGCAGGGCGCGGAGATCCATCACCGGCTGCGGATGGCGCAGGGTGCGGATAACAAAGGCCACGCCGCAGAGCAGGGCGACCCAGGCGGTGGTCGTCAGGGTCGCGTCATCAAACCAGCCCCAGCGCGGACCTTCTTCGAGGGTATATTCCAGGCAGCCGAGGGACAAGGCCAGCAGCAGAATACTGAGATAGTCGGCGCCGCGCAGCAGAGTGGGGTCGGCGCTGTCTACTTTTACCAGCAGCGGCACTGCCACCGCGATGTAAATCCCCGGAACCACGTTGATAAAGAACAGCCAGTGCCAGTTGTAGTTTTCGGTGATCCAGCCGCCCACCGTTGGACCCAGCGTAGGGGCGAGGGAGGCCAGGCCGCCGATCGTCGCTGCGGCAATAACCCGCTGTTTGCCCTGGAAAAAGGCGAAAGCGGTGGTGAACACCAGGGGGATCATCGACCCGCCCGCCAGTCCCTGCAGGGCGCGGAAGGCGATCATACTCTGGATGTTCCACGCCCAGCCGCACAGCAGGCTCATCAGCGTGAAGCCCGCCGCGGAAGCGGCAAACAGCCAGCGGGTCGACATGACCCGGGCCAGCCAGCCGGAAAGCGGAATAATAATGATCTCGGCGATCAGGTAGCTGGTTTGTACCCAGACGGTTTCATCGTCGCCCGCCGACAGGCCGCCGCCAATATCCCGCAGCGAGGCGGAGACGATCTGGATGTCGATAAGGGCAATAAACATCCCCACGCACATGCTGGCGAAGGCGAAGATCTTCTTCGCCGTCGGCATCGACAGACCCTGCGGGGCGGACAGCGCCTGAACGGTGCTCATCGAGGGCTCTTTTCGTTCACGGTGACGATCACCGACAGTCCCGGGCGCAGCACGTCAAGCTTTGCCCCGTCACCTTCCAGCGCAATGCGGACCGGCACCCGCTGCACGATTTTAGTGAAATTCCCGGTCGCGTTCTCCGCCGGCAGAATGCTGAAGCGTGAGCCGGTCGCCGGCGCCAGGCTGGCGACATGACCCTTAAAGGTATGGTTCGGCAGCACATCGGCGACGATGGTCACCGGCTGGCCGGCACGCATATGCGCCAGCTGGTTTTCCTTGAAGTTGGCGTCAATCCACAGGCCGTGCGCGGGCACCAGGGAGAGCAGCTGCGTGCCGCTGCTGACGAAGGAGCCGGACCACGCGCGGCGGTTGCCAATCACCCCATCGAACGGCGCGCGAATGTCGGTATAGCTGAGGTTCAGCCTCGCCATCTCGAGGTTAGCCTGGGCCTGCGCCAGGGCAGCCAGGGTTTGCTGCTGGCGAGCATCCAGCACCGCCAGCTGACGTTCGGCCACGGTTTTATCCGCTTTGGCCTTCTCCTGCTCGGCATGCGCCCGGCGATAATCGGCGGAGGCGTTATCGCGGATCTGTGCGGAAATCGCGCTCGACGCGGCCAGGGCGTTATAGCGTCGGTTGTCGTTAGCCAGTTTTTCGGTTGCCGCCGTGGCGGCGAGTAACGAGGCCGCAGAGCCGGCAATCGTTGCCTGCTGTAGCTGGCGGGTGGCCAGGATATCGGCCAGCGCGGCCTGCTGCGCCGCCACTTCTCCGGCGGCTTTCGCGAGGGCGGCGCGATAATCGCGGTCGTCAATGCGGATCAACAGGTCGCCTTTTTTCACCGCCATATTGTCCTGCACCGCCAGCTGCTGGATATAGCCGGAGACTTTGCTGGAGATGGCGCTAATGTCGCCGCCGACATAGGCATCATCGGTGGTCTGCATAAAGCGCCCGGTATGCCACCAGTAAGCGCCGTAGCTCGCTGCCGCCAGGGCGGCAGCGCCCAGGGCCGCCAGGACAAGAATATTTTTCTTACTGGTCGGATTCATTGCTGGCATCTCTGTAAGGTTCAGGCTGGAATTTTTGCCCGCTATCGCCTTCGCGTTTGCGCAGCAGATATTCATGACGATATTTCATCAGCGGCGAGGCGGCGGGGCCCGGCACCATGGCGTATTTACCCGGAATAATCTCTTCCCCGGTCGCTTTATCCACCATGACTGGCTCCACCCGTCGCTGGGTGGCGGTTTCCACCAGCTGCATCTGACGGCCTTCGGGGGCGAAGTGGCGGTTACCCCATTCCGCCAGCGCCAGCAGCACCATGCGAAAATCGCGGCCGCGTTGCGTAAGGTGGTATTCGTAGCGCGGCGGGGTGCTGCTGTAGCACACCTTCTCCAGCAGCCCGTCGTCGACCAGCGCCTTCAGGCGGCGCGACAGAATATTGGGCGCGACGTTGCTGCTTTTCTGGAACTCGTCAAAGCGGGTAAAGCCCGCGAAGGCGTCACGCAGGATCATGATGCTCCAGCTGTCGCCGATGCGGCCAAGGCTGCGGGCGATGGGGCAGGGAGCGTGGCAAAGCGGTTCATTTTTCATGGGCTGTCCAGTAACCAGGTGGCTTTTGCCAGCAAATTGACATAGTCACTATCAAAATGCAAGTTACTCTTCACGGTACCCAAGGGAGAAGCCGCTCCCGTTTCGCTACGTCGTTTCTCCTTTGAATGCCGAAAAGAGGGACAGTCGCCGCCACCTTATTCCTGCTTTGCCGTAATAAGAGATAAAAATCGCTGATGGCGGATGAAACATTTTAATAATGATAGAAATCGATGTGGTGGGTAATGACCTTTATTAAGGGATGCGATATAAAGTACGGCGAAATGCAAATTAACATTCTCATAACTTATAAAGGTTAAATAAATGAAGCAGGTGGGTATTGTTGGCTGGCGGGGAATGGTAGGCTCTGTATTACTGCAAAGAATGATCGAAGAAAATGATTTCGACGATATTTCAGCGCATTTTTTTAGTACCTCAAGTGCGGGCGGTGTGGGCCCGGTTATTAATGGTAAAAGCGACATCCTTAAAGATGCGAATTCCCTTAGCGCCCTCGCCGAAATGGATATCATCATCACCTGTCAGGGCGGGGAGTATACCAAAGCCATCTATCCAGCGTTAATTAACCATGGCTGGCAAGGTTACTGGATTGACGCCGCTTCGGCGCTGCGGATGGATGAAAAAGCCTGCATTATTCTCGACCCGGTCAACCGCGATAATATCGATCGTGCCGTGAAAGCAGGAGTGAAACTGTTTGTTGGCGGCAACTGCTCCATTACGCTGAGCCTGATGGGGCTGGCCGGGCTGATCAAGGCTGACCTGATCGAATGGATGAGCGTGATGACCTATCAGTCTGCCTCCGGAGCGGGCGCCAAACAGGTGCGGGAATTAATCGCGCAAAGCGCTTATATCAGTCAGCATTTATCTGCAGATGAACTGACGGCATCAGGTTCCGTGCTGCCTTTAGTCAATAAAGTGAGTGAGTTGATTAATAGCGCGGGTATGCCGGTGGAGAATTTTGGCGTCCCGTTGATGGGCAGCATCATTCCCTGGATCGACAGCGATTTAGGCGATGGAAATAGCCGCGAAGAATGGAAGGGCGAGGCGGAAACCAATAAAATTCTTGGCCTTGCGCCCGGCACCATTCCGGTCAATGGCTTATGCATTCGGGTCGGCGTGATCCGCTGCCACAGCGCTGCCATTACCCTTAAACTTAAACGTGAGGTCAGCGAAGCGGAATTCGCTGAGTTAGTCACCCATTCCCATCCATGGGTAAACTATGTCCGCAATAATAAGCAAGAGAGTGTCAGTCAATTGACCCCGGCTGCTATTAGTGGTTCGCTGCAGGTAGGAATTGGCCGCTACAAGAAAATGTCGTTAAATAATGAACCCGTCTACTCGGTGTTAACGGTTGGCGATCAGCTACTGTGGGGTGCGGCGGAACCCCTGCGCCGCATGTTAAATATCCTGCTGGGCAAAATATAGTTACGGTCATCCGGGGAAAGCCCTCGCGCGCAGGCGGTTAAGACAAATGTTTAACGAAGCGTTTGCGGACCTCCTTGTAGCCGTTATTTTCATAAAATTGATGCGCTCTGATTCTTTTTTCACTGCTTGAAAGTTCGATCTGAGCGCATTGTTTATCGCGGGCGAGGCGCTCTGCGGCATGGAGAAGTTGCTGGCCTATCCCTGATCCACGTGACGATTCCTCGATGACCAGCGCGGAAATTAATGCCCATAAACGGTTCTCATGTACCGGTAAAATAAAATTGATAACGATTACGCCACACACGGCGTTTTCTGTTTCCGCCACCAGCGCACTCATCATACTCTGCGGGGCAGTGATGCGTTGTTCTAAGATCGCCGTCTCCGTCTGATAGCCCAGCTGCAGAAATAGCGTTTTCAGCGAGGGGATATCTTTTGATTCAGCCGCTCTGATGAACACCATGATCTTCGACTCCAAATAGCGTGTTACCGGACCGGAAGCGGGCCGGTGGATACCTTATTCTCCGGTCCGCTCCCGTATACGCCACTCAGTCCATCAGACTGACCTGGGCGGCGACAATGCGCCAGCCGTAGGGGAAGCGTACCCAGGTCTGCTGCTGGCGGCCCAGGCGGGCGCTGCCTTCGCGGGTGAACTCGGTGCTGCACACCGCCATATCCGCGCCAAAGGTGGTAATGGTGGTATGGCGCAGATCGCGGGCCAGACCGGCGGCGGGGCGGGCGGCGCGAAAGGCGCGGATCGCCTCGATGCCATACAGATTTTCGCCGGCTCCCAGCCGTACGGTGCGCGGGTCGTGCCAGAACAGCGCATCCAGCGCCTCGATGTTATTGCTGACCAGCGCCTCTTCATACTGATAAAACGCCGCCGTCACCTCGGCGAGGATCGCCGGGCGGTCTACATTATCCAGATTGATCATGCTGCACTCTCCGCCACTCGGGCATCGGTAATGCCCATCGCTTCCAGCGCCCGCGCGGCGCGAAGACAGGCTTGTTCGTTAAACGGCGCGGCAATCAGCTGCAGGCCAATCGGCTTACCGCTGGCGGTACGCAGGGGCACGGTCACCACCGGCAGACCGAGGAAGGAGATCGGCTGCGTTAGCATTCCCATGCTGGCGCGCACCGGCAGCGGCTGGCCGTTAATTACCATCTCCTCCGCGCCTATCGGCGTGGCGCTGCATGGGGTGGCGGGGGCGATCAGCACGTCGGCCTGGCTGAACAGGGATTTCATTGCCTGGCGAGCATGACGGCGAAAACGCTGAGCCTGCAGATACCATGCGGAGGGGATCATCGCTCCGGCAAGCAGCCGCTCGCGGGAGTGAGGTTCAAAACGCTCTGGCGAGTGGCGAAGATCCGTCAGGTACTGATTGCCGCCTTCGCTGGCGCTGATGATAAAGGCCGCCGAGCGGGCCAGCGCGGCATCCGCGAACTGCAGCTCGCTGTCGGCGCCCAGCGCGTGGGCGACCCGATCCACGGCCGCCCGGGCGTCGTCATCGCACCAGGTGGTGAAATAGCCGCCCAGCCGCGCGCAGCGCAGCCCCTCCAGTCCGCGCTCCAGCAGATTACCGGTGCGCTCGCTGGCTTTATCAGCCTGAAAGTCATCGGCCGGGTCGCGCCCCTGCAGGGCGTCATACACCGCGGCGAGGTCGGCCACCCGGCGGGCAAAAGGACCAATATGATCCAGACTGGCGACAAACGGATGGCTGCCAGAGCGCGAAAGGCGACCGAAAGTGGGTTTCAGGCCAAAGATCCCGCACAGCGACGCGGGGACGCGGATCGAGCCGTTGGTGTCGCTGCCGAGGCTGAAATGGACCAGCCCGGCCGCCACCGCCGCGGCCGAACCGCCGGACGATCCGCCGGCGATCCGCGACAGATCGTGCGGATTGCGCGTCGCGCCATAGTGGCTGTTTTCAGTGGTAAAGCCGTAGGCGTAGGCGTCCATATTGAGCATCCCGCTGAGCAGGGCGCCGGCGCTGTGCAGCTGGCGCACCGCCCAGCTGTCGCTGGTCGCCGGCGGCCGGTCGCTCAGCAGTACCGCCCCGGCGAGGGTGGTATGCCCGGCGACATCAAACAGATTTTTCACTGCGTAAGGAATCCCTGCCAGCGGCGGCAGGGGGCGCTTTTCCCGGCGCAGGGCGTCAATGCTGTCGGCCTCCGCCAGCATGCGCTGGGCGGTGACCTCGGTCCAGGCGTTGATCTGCGGATTCACGCGGGCGATGTCGTCCAGCGTCTGGCGGGCGATCTCCCGGGCGCTGAGTTCGCCCTCGTGCAGCGCACGCTGGATCTCGGCGATGGTGAAGTGATGAAGAGTCATGCTTTATACACCCCCGCAATCTCCTCGCGCGGCCCGAGGGGATAGTCCATCAGCGGCTGCGCCATGGCGGCGATGCGGGCAAACTGGCGCTCCAGCTCTTCACGACGGGGTGCATCCAGCTCCAGGTGCAACAGGTGAGTCATCTGCGTCAGATACTCGCTCCAGTCTGGCTGTGTGGTCATGGTCTGCTCCTTAGTATCCGGCGGCGGCGCCGTTGCTGCGTGGATCGGTCGCCCCTTCAAGCAGGCCGTTGGGATGGCGGACAATGGCGCCGGCGTGGCCCATCGCTTCGCTGAAATCAGCCAGCACTTCCACTTCGTGCCCCAGCTCGCGCAGTCGCGCGATACAGGCGGGGGCAAAGCGTCCCTCCAGCTTCAGTGAATCGGAGGACTGGCCCCAGGTGCGGCCCAGCAGCCAGCGCGGACGGGAGATGCTCTCCTGCAACGGCACCCCCTGCAGGATATAGCGAGTAAACAGCGCCGCCTGAGTTTGCGGCTGACCGTCGCCGCCCATCGAGCCATAGACCATCACCCGGCCATCGTTCAGGCGGGCGGCGGCAGGGTTGAGGGTATGGAATGGCTGTTTGCCAGGGGCCAGCGCCAGGAGATGCTGCGGATCGAGGCTGAAGGCCGCCCCGCGGTTTTGCCAGACGATCCCGGTGTCCGGGAGCACCACGCCGCTGCCGAACTCGTGATAGATACTCTGAATAAATGACACTGCCAGTCCGCTGTTATCCACGACGCCCATCCAGACGGTATCGCCCGGGCCTTTGCCGCGGCCCCAGGGGGAAGCGCTGGCGTCGTCGATGCTGTCGGCCAGCGGCTGCAGGGCTTCCGGGGTGAGCAACTGCTGTACATCCACATCCAGATGGCGTGGATCGGTGATATGCGCATCGCGCAGGGCAAATGCCCGCTTGGTGGCTTCGACAATACGGTGCACCGTTTGCGCGTCGTCGGCATCGGCCATGTTCAGGCGGTCGGTGATGCCAAGGATCGCCAGCGACACCAGTCCCTGCGTCGGCGGCGCAAGATTCCACAGCGTGCCCTGCTGGTGCTGGAGCGTCAGCGGCGCCGGACGCCGGGCGCGGTGGGCCTGCAGGTCGCCGAGGGTGATCGGCATCCCCAGCGCGGCCATACCCTGCGCGAGACGCTCGGCCAGCGGCCCGCGATAGAAACTGTCGAGACCGTCGCTGGCCAGCATGCGCAGGGTACCGGCGAGGGCGGGCTGGCGAAAGCGGCTGCCGGGCCGCGGGGCCTCGCCCGATACCAGCCAGGTTTCGCTGAAGCCCGGCTGATGGCGCAACTCTTCCAGTTTGCTGGCGGTGGCGTGGGCTTGCGAGGCGGTGACCGGAATACCGTCTTCGGCATAGCCGATCGCATCGGCCAGCAGGCGGGCCACCGGCAGCGCGCGGCCGGTTAAGTCCCGTGAAATACGCAGCGCCTCGTCCCAGCCGCTGACGGTGCCGGCGACGGTCAGCGCGGCCTGCGGTCCCCGGTGGGGAATATGCTGCTGTCCGGCGTAGGCCTCGAGGGTCGCCAGCGATCCGGCCGCCCCGCTGGCGTCAATGGCGATGGGGTCTCCCTCAGGCGGTACGATCAGCCAGAAGCCATCGCCGCCGAGGCCATTCATATGGGGATAGACGACGGCGATGGCCGCCGCGGCAGCCACCATCGCTTCAATGGCGCTGCCGCCCTCGCGCAGGATCGCCAGCGCGCTCTGACTGGCGAGGTGATGGGGGGCCACCGCCATGCCTTGGGTCGAAACGTTGCTACTGTGCATAAATTATCCTTTCTGAACGAATCACCCGCAGAACACTGCAAAAGCTGTTCCATCTCTGAACGTTTCGTTTCATTGATAAAAACAATGACCAGAATTTTCCCACTGGCACGCTATGTGTAAGGCATAGCAGATACAGTATGATGAGGGATGGATGATGAAACGAAAGTTACAGGGGCGCTATGCAACAACTCGATGAACGACTGAAAGGGCAATACGCCTCGCTGTCGCCGCAGGAGCAGCGGGTGGCGGATTTCATCTTTGACCACTTTGATGACCTGATAAGCTACAACAGCGCCGAGCTGGCGCAGCTGAGCGGCGTGTCGAAAGCCACCGTCAGCCGGCTGTTCAAGCGCCTCGGTTACGACAAATATAAGGATATGCGCGATGAACTGCGCACCCTGCGCCAGAGCGGGATGCCGCTCACCGACCAGCGCGACGCGGTGCAGGGTAACACGCTGCTGGCGCGCCATTATAAGCAGGAGATGGCGAATCTCACCCAGTGGGTCAACGCCCTCGACGCCCGCCAGTTCGCCGAGGCGCTGACGGCGATGGTGGGCGCGCGCCGCATTGTGGTGGTGGGGATGCGTAACGCCTATCCGGCGGCGCTGCACTTGCGCCAGCAGCTGCTGCAGGCCCGCGGCCAGGTGCTGGTGCTGCCCCAGCCGGGTCAGAGTCTCAGCGAAGAGCTGGTCGATCTGACCGCCGATGATCTGGTGGTAATGATGGCGTTTCGCCGCCGGCCGCGAATAGTACGCCCGCTGCTGCAGCAGCTGCAGCGCGACGGGGTGCCGGTCCTGTTAATGTGCGAGCCGCAGGCCCACAGCCTGTTTCCGCTCTCCCGCTGGCAGCTCTGCGCGCCGCTGGACAGCGTCTCCGCCTACGACAGCTATGCCTCGGTCAACAGCCTGATTAATCTGCTGGCCAATGCCTTTCTCCATGAAACGCTCGACAGCGGTCGTCCGCGCATCCACGATATCGCCACGCTTTATCAGCAACTGGACGAGCTGGAACAACGCTAATGGGGCGCCAGCGTGGTGCTTTGCATTATTATGGTGCAAGAAAAACCACGTGATGGCGCCGCCGCTCGCTGAACACTTTCCCGTTAACGCTTGTCCTTTCTCACTTTTTGTTTTAATTCCTCGCCAACTCTCGCCTCGTCTGTATCTGGCACATTAGTTGCAAAAACAGATTCAAAGAATCTTTTGTTTCATGCTAACGTAACGGGTAAACATCATGAAGAAACTGTTGATCGCACTGGCCGGGGCCGCTTGTCTCCTTTCGTCTGTTTCTGCCGCGCAGGCTGACCAGCTCCAGGATATTGAAAAACGCGGCGTCATTCGTATTGCCGTGCCTCAGGATTTTCCGCCGTTCGGCTCGGTGGGCACCGACCTGCAGCCGCAGGGGTATGACATCGATATGGCGCGCTATCTGGCGAAATCGATGAAGCTCAAGCTGCAGCTGGTCCCGGTGACCAGCGCCAACCGCGTGCCGTATCTGCAGACCGATAAGGTGGACCTGGTGATCTCCAGCCTCGGCAAGAACGCCGAGCGCGAGAAGGTGATCGACTTCAGCCGCGCCTACGCGCCGTTCTTCCTCGGCGTGTTTGGCCCGAAAGGGGCGGAACTGAAGGACGCGGCCGCGCTGAGCGGCAAAAGCATCGGTGTGACCCGCGGGGCAGTGGAAGATATGGTACTGACCAGCGTGGCGCCGCAGGCAGCGCAGATTAAGCGCTACGAGGATAATAACACTACGCTGTCGGCTTACCTGTCCGGTCAGGTGCAGTATGTCGCGACCGGCAATCTGGTGGTGGCGGCCATCTCCCGGCAGAACGCCGACAAAGCGCCGGTGCCGGGCTTTATGCTGAAGGACTCGCCGTGCTTTATCGGTCTGAAAAAGAACGAACCGGCGCTGAAGGCGAAAGTGGATACCCTCATCGAGCAGGGCATTAAGGACGGCACCCTCAACGGTCTGTCTGAGAAGTGGCTGAAAGCGCCACTGCCTGCCAGCCTCGGCGCGTAAGGTCTGGGGATGACGGAGCAACTTCATTTCTCTGAGCTCTGGCCGCACTGGCCGGAGCTGCTGGCCGGCCTGTGGGTGACGGTGCAGTTGACGGTGCTGGCGACGATCGGCGGACTGGCGATCGGCATCCTCGGGGCGGCGATCCGCAGCGGGCGCCCGGGAATGCTCAGCCGGGTATGGGGCGGATATGTGGAAATCATCCGCAACACGCCGTTTGTGGTGCAGCTCTTTTTTATCGTCTTTGGTTTACCGAACCTTGGACTGAAGATGACCGCCGGTGAAGCGGCGCTGCTGGCGATGGTGGTTAACCTCGGCGCCTATAGCACCGAGATCGTCCGCGCCGGTATTCAGGTGACGCCGAAGGGCCAGTGGGAAGCCGGTCGCGTGCTCGGGCTTAGCCGGACGCAAACCTTCGTTCGCGTCGTATTGCCCCCGGCGCTGCAGCGGATTTACCCGGCGCTGGTCAGCCAGTGCATCATCGTGATGCTCGGCTCGTCAGTGGTGTCGCAGGTCTCCTATGAGGAGCTGACCTTCGCAGCCAACCTGATCCAGTCGCGGACATTTTTGAGCTTTGAGGTCTATCTGGTGACCACCGGGATCTACTTAGCGTTATCGATAGCGATGCGCCAGCTGCTGATGGCGGCGGGGCGTAAATGGCTGGGGGTACAGGCCTGATGACCACTTTTACTGACTGGGACATTATCCGCAACCTGCTGCTGGCCGGTCGCTGGACGGTGCTGCTGTCGCTGGTCGCGTTCACCGGCGGGGCGCTGGTCACCTTACCGTTACTGCTGCTGCGCCTCACCGGCGGACGCCAGGTGAAACGGCTGATCCGCGGCTACATCGAGCTGTTTCAGGGGACGCCGCTGCTGATGCAGCTGTTTCTGGCATTCTTTGGCGTGGCGCTGTTCGGCATTGACGTCTCGGCGTGGACCGCCGCCTCGGTCGCTCTGACGCTCTACACCAGCGCCTTTTTGCTGGATATCTGGTTCGGCAGCATTCGCGCGCTGCCCAAAGGCCAGTGGGAGGCCTCGCGGTGTCTCGGGCTGAGCTTCGGCCAGACCTTGTACCGCGTGGTGGCGCCGCAGGCGCTGCGCATTGCCATCGCGCCGACGGTGGGCTTTGCCGTACAGGTGATCAAAGGCACGGCGCTGGCATCGATTATCGGCTTTGTGGAGCTGACCAAGGCCGGGACGATGCTGACCAACGTCACTTACCAGCCGTTTAAAGTGTTTGCCCTGGTGGCGCTGGGCTATTTCATTCTGTGCTATCCGCTGTCCCGCTACAGCCGCTATCTGGAGAACAAATTCAATGCCTCTCATCACCATTAATCAGATGCAGAAGTACTACGGCGACAACCATGTGTTGAAGGGCGTCGATCTGGATATCGACATGGGGGAAGTGATCTCGATCATCGGCCGCAGCGGCTCGGGTAAAAGCACCCTGCTGCGCTGTATCAATGGTCTGGAGGGCTACCAGGAGGGCAGTATCAAGCTCGGGGGCATGACCATCACCGACCGCGATTCACAGGCCCGGGAGATCAGCCGCTCCATCGGCATGGTGTTCCAGAACTTTAACCTGTTCCCGCACATGACGGCGCTGGAGAACGTCATGCTGGCTCCGCGGCGGGTACTGAAGAAGTCCCAGGCCGAATGCCGGGAGCTGGCGCAGCGGATGCTGGAGAAGGTCGGTCTTGGCGACCGTCTGGATTACTATCCGGCCAATCTCTCCGGCGGCCAGCAGCAGCGCGTGGCCATTGCCCGGGCGCTGGCCATGTCGCCGAAAGTTTTACTCTGTGACGAAATCACCTCGGCACTCGACCCGGAACTGGTGGGTGAAGTGCTGAAGGTGCTGGAGCAACTGGCGGCGGAAGGTATGACGCTGATCCTCGTCACCCATGAAATGAACTTTGCCCGCGAAGTGGGCGACCGCGTGGTGTTTATGCATCAGGGACGCGTCTGGGAGCAGGGCGACAGCAAAACGCTGTTCGCCAGCCCGCAGACCAGCGAACTGAAACAGTTTATCTCCTCGGTGCGCGGTCTTAACTAACGTAAGGAATGGCAGATGGATATCACTCAGTTTTCGCAAATTAACCCGCCGCAGCGCCTGCTGATGGGGCCGGGGCCGATCAATGCCGACCCGCGCGTGCTGCGCGCCATGTCGAGCCAGCTGGTTGGCCAGTACGATCCGGCGATGACCCACTACATGAATGAAGTCATGGCGCTCTACCGCGGTGTGTTTCGCACCGAAAATCGCTGGACGATGCTGGTCGACGGCACCTCGCGCGCCGGGATCGAAGCGATTCTGGTGTCGGCGATCCGTCCGGGTGACAAAGTGCTGGTGCCGGTGTTCGGCCGGTTTGGACATCTGCTGTGCGAGATCGCGCGTCGTTGCCGGGCAGAGGTGCACACCATCGAGGTGCCGTGGGGCGAGGTCTTTACGCCGGATCAGGTTGAGGACGCGATCAAGCGCGTGCGCCCGCGCCTGCTGCTCACCGTGCAGGGCGATACATCCACCACCATGCTGCAGCCGCTGGCGGAGCTGGGGGAGATTTGCCGTCGTCACGATGTGCTGTTCTATACCGACGCCACCGCGTCGCTCGGCGGTAACCCGCTGGAAACCGACGCCTGGCAGCTGGACGCGGTGTCCGCCGGGATGCAGAAGTGCCTGGGCGGTCCTTCCGGCACCTCGCCAATCACCCTCAGCCCGCGGATGGAAGAGGTCATCCGCCGCCGCCGCTGCATTGAGCAGGGGATCCGCACCGATGCGCATCACGACGGCGTCGACGAGATGATCTACTCCAACTATTTCGATCTCGGCATGGTGATGGATTACTGGGGGCCGGAGCGCCTTAACCACCATACCGAAGCGACCTCGGCGTTGTTTGCCGCCCGGGAGTGCGCGCGCCTGATCCTCCAGGAGGGACTCGACAACGGCATCGCCCGCCACAAACTGCACGGCGATGCGCTGCTGAAGGGCATCCAGGCGATGGGGCTCGAGACCTTTGGCGACCTGCGGCACAAAATGAATAACGTGCTAGGGGTGGTGATCCCCAACGGGGTCAACGGCGATCAGGTACGCAAACTGATGCTGGAAGATTTCGGCATTGAAATTGGCACCTCGTTTGGTCCGCTGCACGGTAAAGTCTGGCGCATTGGCACCATGGGCTATAACGCGCGTAAAGACTGCGTGATGCAGACGCTCAGCGCGCTGGAAGCGGTCCTGAACTACCTCAAGTTCACCACCACTCAGGGCGCGGCGATGCAGGCGGCCTGGGATCACTACCGCACCGAGGCCACCCTATGAGTGATACCGCCCGCCAGCAGGCGGAGAGAGAAGCGGCTGCCAGCCGGGTGATGGCGCGTGCCGATCGGCTGGCCACCCTTAGCGAAACCGCCGATGCCCTGACCCGGGTCTATCTGTCGCCCGAGCATCTGCAGGCCAACCAGTTGGTGGGCCAGTGGATGCAGGCTGCCGGCATGATGGTGTGGCAGGACAGCGTCGGCAACATCTGCGGACGCTATGAAGGACAACAGGAGGGGGCGCCGGCGGTGCTGCTGGGCTCTCATCTTGACACCGTGCGCAACGCCGGACGCTACGACGGCATGCTCGGCGTGCTGGCGGCGATTGAGGTGGTCCAGCGTCTGCACCAGCAGGGGCGACGGCTGGCAAAGGCAATCGAGATCGTCGGCTTTGGCGATGAAGAGGGCACCCGCTTTGGCATCACCCTGCTCGGCAGCCGCGGCGTCACCGGCACCTGGCCTGAAAGCTGGCTGTCACAGTGCGATACCGACGGCGTGAGCGTCGCCCAGGCGCTGGTGAATGCCGGACTCGATCCGGCGCGGATCGGCGATGCGGCCCGTCTCCCGCGGGATATCGCCGCCTATCTGGAACTGCATATCGAGCAGGGGCCGTGCCTGGAGCAGGCGGGGCTGGCGCTCGGCGTGGTGGAGGCGATTAACGGCGCCCGACGGCTGAACTGCCGCTTTACCGGCGAAGCTGGCCATGCCGGCACGGTGCCGATGCTCCATCGCAAGGACGCCCTCGCCGCGGCGGCGGAATGGATGGTGCAGGTGGAAAACCTGACCCGGCAGCGCGGCGGTAACCTGGTGGCGACGGTCGGCACCCTGCGCTGTGCGCCGGGCGCGGTGAACGTGATACCGGGCGAGGTGCAGTTGACGCTGGATATTCGCGGCCCGCAGGATGCGCCGCTGACGGCGCTGCTGGATGAGCTGCTGGGCGAGGCGCAGGCCATTGCCGGGCGTCGCCAGCTGCGTTTCGCCGCCGAGGAGTATTATCGCATCGCCGCCACCGCCTGCGACAGTCACCTGCAGGCGGTGCTGGGCGAGGCGGTAGCGGCGGTGCAGGGGCGTTCGCTGACGCTGCCGAGCGGCGCAGGGCATGACGCCATCGCCATCGCCGAGCGCTGGCCATCGGCCATGCTGTTTGTGCGTTGCCTGGGGGGCGTCAGCCATCACCCGGCGGAGTCGGTCACCGCCGCCGACGTCGGACTGGCTATCGACGCTTTCTCCCGGGCGGTAGAGAAGGTGGCCGACGCCTGATCGCGCCGGTTGCCGAGCCCCGGCTGGCGGCTTCACACCGCCAGCTGGTTGACCACCTCGGCGACAGAGGTGATGGCATGGATGTTGCCGATCCCCGCGCCCACCGAGATATACCCCTCATCAGTATTCCCCTCCAGCATGCCCAGCCGCATCCCGCGCAGACCGCCCATCGCCTGGGCCAGCTCGGCTTTTGAGGCGCCGGCACGATCCATGGCCACCAGTGTGTCGCTCAGTTTGCCGGGCAGCGCGCGATAGTAGTCCGGCAGGGTACGGAACAGGCGCAGATCCAGACCGTTGGCGGCCACAATTTTCGCTTTCACCGAGTCGGGAACCCGGCTTTCGATGGTGCTGATAAATACCGAGCCGGCGAAAACCCCTTCCGCACCGAGGGCGTGGACGGCGCGCGCGCCCCGAGCGTCGGTGATCCCCCCGGCGGCCATCACCGGAACCCGCTGTACCGCGTCAACGATCAGCGGGACGATGGTGAAGGTCCCGAGGGCGGTACCCGGCAGCGTGCCGCCTTCGTCAAAGCCGGTGGCGACAATAATATCCGCGCCGGCCTGCTCCGCGCGGCGGCTGTTCTCCGGCGTCGGGTTGATGTCACGATAGATAATGGTGATCCCGGCGGCTTTCAGTTCGTCGAACAGCGCCGGTTTTAACGAACCATCGCCGTAGCCGGTGTAGACCACCACCTTAACGCCTTCCTCTTTGATCACCGGCAGGATCGCCGGCGTCCAGATGTCATTTTCCGCCGTCGGGATCAGGTTGACGCCAAAGGGTTTCTCCGTCAGCTGTTTGGTTTTGCGGATCTCTTCGCGCATTTTCTCGGCGGTGGCCTCCGGGGTGGAAACGGCGGTTGCCGCCGTCAGTCCGGCGTTCGGGCCCAGCACGCCAAGCCCACCGGCGTTGCCGACGGCCGCCACCAGACGAGCATCGGTTAGCCAGGAGAGGGGCCCCTGGACCACCGGTTTTTCAATACCCAGAATGCGGGCGACGCGGTTGGATTGCATGATATTTTTCCTTGTATGTTAATAAGTTATAAATTTCTTCGCCCCAGCGATGCGGCAATGAGGGCAGTGTAGGCGTCTTTATTGTTTTAAAAAATGAGCAAAAACTTTCATCACTATTATTAAATTAGTAATAATGTGAACTGATGAAGAGGTGGGAGGCGGGCCATCATGCAAATGAATCTGTTTGAAAATATTAAAATTTTTATTGAAATCGTCGATGCCGGCAGCTTTGCCCAGGCGGCGGAAAATTTGCAGATCCACCGACCGGCGGTGACCAAAGCGCTGCAGCAGCTGGAGCAGGAGAGCGGGGTCCGGCTGCTGCAGCGCACCACCCGGCGTCTGTATCTTACGCCGGAGGGGGAAGAGTTTTATCGTCGCAGCAAACCGTTGCTCTCCCAGGCCGACGATCTGCTGGAGTCGTTCGCGCCGGACCGGCCGATCCGCGGTCAGCTGCGCGTTGATATGCCGATCGCCTTTGCCCGGCTGCTGGTGATCCCGCATCTGCCGGATTTTTATCAGGCCCATCCGGAGGTGGAGATTGTCCTCAGCAGCTCCGACGTACGCCGGGATATGCTGCGCGATGGTCTGGATTGCCTGCTGCGGGTGGGGGATCTTGAGGATGGCGACTATGTGGCGCGTTCGCTGGGGGAGGTGGCGTTAACCACCTGCGCCAGTCCGGGCTATCTGGCGCGCTATGGGGCGCCCGCGACGCTGGAGGACCTGCAGTCGCATCTGGCGGTGAACTGGGTGAACAGCAGCAGCCGGCAGATTATGCCCTGGCGATTCCAGACCCCGGAGGGCATCAGGCAGATCGCCATCCCCGGTAAACTGGTGCTGGACAACTCTGAAGTCTTTACTGCCGCCGGGCTGGCGGGGCTGGGGATGCTGCAGGGGATGCGTTTCTTTTTGCAACCTTATATCGACAGCGGGCAACTGGTGGAAATTTTGCCGGACTTTCCGGCGCCGCGTCGACCGTTGTCGCTGCTCTATCCGCACCGGCATCTGTCGCATAAGGTGCGGGTCTTTGCCGACTGGTTGCAGGGGCTGGTAGCGACGCTGGATCGATCGGTGTCGGCTTGACTCTGCCGACTGAGCGATTATATATAAAATGTGAATGCTATTAAGCAATGAATCACAAAGCTGGATAACGACTTAACCTGTAAGGGAATGCTGATGAAACTCTGGAATAAAACACTACTTGCTTCCGCCCTGTGTCTGACCCTGTTTGGCTGCGACGATGCGTCGAAAGTGGATAACAAACTGGATAAGGCCAAAGATAATGCGGAGCAGATGAAGGATGCCGCGGCGGACAAAGCGCAGGCGATTAAACAGGATGCGGATAAGCAAATCGATACGCTGAAAAGCCAGGCCGACGCCGAGGCCGACCGCCTGAAGGATCAGGCCAGCGCCATCAAGGCGGAGGCGGACAAGAAAGCGGATGCCATCGCCCAGCAGGCGAAAGCCCAGGCCGATGCCGTGAAGCAGAACGCAAAGCAGGAAAGTGACCGCATAGTCAAAGAGGCGGGTCAAATCAAAGACAATGCCATCGGCGACGCCAATCAGCTCTCGGCGGAGGCGGCGAGCAAAACCAAGGCCATCCAGGACAGTATCGCGGCGGACAAACAGCACACCACGCCACCGCCCGCCCAGCAGTAACCTGCGCTGTTTGCCTGACCCGCGCCAGGAAATATAGGGAGCGGAGCCTGATAGATTGCCCGGCGGCGCTGCGCTTGCGCGGGCCTACGCAGGGGGTGGGTTGGCTGCGCAATGACCGGGCATCACCCTTGTGTAGGCCGGGCAAGGCGTCGTCGTCGTCCGGCACGTGGACCGCAATAACATCCTGCTCAGGGGTATCTTACGATACCCCTTTTTTTTGCGCGCTGCGGGTTCAACGGTTTGGCAGCAGGGTGCCTTTCAGGCCGTGCGGCTCGGAGCGCAGGTACTGCGAAGGGACGCGAACCTGGGCGCCAAGGCTGGCGGCGGCGTGCCACGGCCAGTGCGGATCGTAGAGTACCGCGCGGGCGAGGGCGATCAGGTCGGCATCGCCATCCTCCAGCGCCGCTTCCGCCTGCTGCGGATCGGTGATCAGCCCCACGCCAATCACCGGGATGGCAACCTGCTGGCGAATGTCGTGGGCGAATGGCAACTGATAACCCGGTCCGACGGTGATCGACTGCTGCGGCGACAATCCGCCGCTGGAGACGTGAATATAGTCGCTGCCCAGCGCTTCCAGCTGCTGGCTAAACTGAATGGACTGCTCGCAGTCCCAGCCGCCTTCGACCCAGTCGGTAGCCGACAGCCTGACGCCCACCGCCATGGTGTTGCCCACCGCCTCGCGGATCGCGTTAAACACTTCCAGCGGATAGCGCAGACGGTTTTCCAGAGAACCGCCGTACTCATCACGGCGCTGATTGCTGAGCGGCGAGAGAAACTGGTGCAGCAGATAGCCGTGGGCGGCGTGCAGTTCAATCAGCTCAAAGCCCAGACGCTGGGCGCGCAACGCGCTGGCGACAAACGCCGCTTTGATGCGCGCCATATCGGCAAGGCTCAGCTCGGCGGGGGCGCGGTCGCCATCGTGAAACGCCACGGCGGAGGGGGCAACGGTTTGCCAGCCACCCTCATTAAGAGCCAGCTGATGACCACCCTGCCACGGGGCCGCGCAGGAGGCTTTGCGTCCGGCGTGCCCCAGCTGGATCCCCAGGCGGATCGGCGACCAGGCCCGAATATCCTCTACCACCGCGCGCAGCGCGTTTTCGGTTTCATCATCCCACAAACCCAGATCCCCCGGCGAGATACGTCCCGCTGGTTCTACCGCCGTGGCTTCCAGAATTAACAGGCCAGCGCCGGAGAAAGCCAGCTGACCAAGATGGATCCGGTGCCAGGAGGTGGCTTTACCCTCGTCGGCGGAGTACTGACACATGGGGGCAATAACGATGCGGTTATCCAGCGCCAGCTGACCAATACGCGTCGCGCTAAAAAGATGGCTCATGAGTACCTCGTAAAAGTTAGACAGGGTCTTGCATGGGGGCGAACAGTCACTGTTTATAGCACGCCTGTTTGCCCTCCTTTATTCGGATATTGCGTTTAAGCAGCCCGCTATTCGATAAACCACAGGCGGCGCCGGCGGCCCGTTGCCTGCTGCGACACGGCACGGGCCATCGCGCTGCCAATTTCGGCGCTGGCCGTCAGCCCCTGCACAAAGGGACGATCGTGCATCAGCCAGGGAAGGGCGCCGAAAGCGACCCGGCCGCGCAGCGTCTCGGGCGCCTGCAGCGTGTAGTCATCGCCGACGTCCGGAATGTCGTCGCCGCAGGCCAGCAGCTGCTGGCGCAGCGATGGGAAGGGCAGGTCCCGGGTTTTCAATGCTTGTTGCCCGCGGGCATCGATAAACACATCGAATTCACAGCGCTGCTGATGATGGACAATCAGCGTTCGGTGAGACTCGCGCTGCAGGTCATAATCCTCGCCGAGCGCCACAATACGCAGAATACCGGCCTGGTGCAGGGCCAGCAGCCGGCGAATGGATTCCGGCGGGATGGCGGCATAGTTATCGATAAACACCCGGGCGAGCCCGCGCCGGAAGCGGCGGCTGTCCTCGTCGTTGAGTTCCGGCACCACGCTTTCAATCGCCTCGTGCAGGCGGAGAATGGCATAGCGCCAGGGCACCGTGTGGTGTTCGCGCTTATTGCGCTCCACCTCCTGCAGATTGCGTTGCGCCCACTGGAACGGGTCATGGGTGAGACGGTCGGCAAACCAGGCCTCGGCGATGCTGTCAGGCGTTAGCTGGCGCAGCCCCGTCGCCTCGCACCAGGCCGGGGCGGCATATTCCAGCTCCTGCACGATCAGCTCGAATACCCGATCCAGTAGCCCGTCACTGCCCTGCGCGACGGCAGCCTCAAGGGCGGCAGGGGTGGCGATCTCCAGCGGCTCCCATGGGATCGGACAGTAAAAATCGGCTTCCGGGAGCACCCCATTGCGCGACAGCAGGGTGATCTCCAGCGCCTCGCTGCCAGGATGGAGGGTAAAATGGGTCGTTTTGTCGTTCTCAGTATGGAAAACACCATGCTGGGCCACCACGGCGATGGCGGCATCAATGGCGCTTAAAGAGGTCCCGAGGATCCCGACCCGACAGGGCGCGATCCGGGCGTCCATCAGTCCGGTCCACGGACTGGGGAAATACTGTCGACTGGCGCGCTCTTCCTCAGGCCACAGATGGCCGGTGGCAATCGCCACCAGGTCGACGATAACCGGCGCTGCCGCGCTATCAGTGTGGATAGCGATCCCGGTGGGCTGGACGGCAATATCCGTCACTTCACAGGATTCACAAACGCTAACGATGAAGCCGGCGTCCCGGGCCCGCTCAGTGAGATACAGAAAACGGTCGCGATAGTACTCGCCGAGGATCACTCGCGGCAGGAACTGGCGCTCATGCAGCGTGTGCCGCTCGAGGCCGCGCGCCGCCAGCCAGGCGTCGCTGTGCTGCTGCAGCCATTGCAGATAGGTCAGGTCGATAGGGGGGATCTCAATGCTGGCGATGTTAGCCAGCATTTGCGCCGCCGTATTATCGTCACTGTAGGGCATACCCACCCCGGCCTGCGCCTCTTTTTCAAACAGGGTGATCGCCAGCGGCTCGCCACGCTTCACCAGTTCATAGAACGTGTAAATCCCCGTCGGCCCCACGCCGACGATGGCAACTCTCTTCATGATTCTCTCCCTTCCTGTGGGCGGATGCGGCATGGACAGCGGTTCACTGTCGCCAGCCTGTCCTTAATTCTGGTCGAAAATTGCCGATCCGGTGGGCCGTTACACGCAATTTGAAACAAATTAGCAGGCTAATAAACTTGCCGGCGGCCGGAAAAAGGGTGTAATTAACAAAAGAGCAACTTTCTATACAAACAATTTACATAAGCGGTGACACCAGCTTGCTCTGCCGGACGCCGCGCAAGCTCCCGGCAACCCCGTCGGGATAGGGATGACAAGATGCATGGCTGGACTTCACGACAGCGCAACGCGGCGATTGCCAGTTTTTTAAGCTGGACGCTCGATGCTTTCGATTTCTTTCTGTTGGTCTTTTTACTGAGCGATATCGCCCACTCGTTTCACGTCGACCTTGAAGAGGTCACCCTGGCGATTCTGCTTACCCTGGCCGTGCGGCCGATAGGCGCGCTGATTTTCGGCAGGGCAGCGGAAAAGTATGGCCGCAAACCCATTCTGATGCTGAATATCGTCTTCTTCTCCGCCTTTGAGCTGCTCTCCGCCGCCGCGCCGTCGTTGCTGCTGTTTTTTCTGCTGCGGGTGCTGTATGGCGTGGCGATGGGCGGGATCTGGGGCGTGGCCTCGTCGCTGGCGATGGAGACGATCCCCGACCGCTCGCGTGGCCTGATGTCCGGCCTGTTCCAGGCGGGATATCCCTTCGGCTATTTGCTGGCGGCCGTCGCCTACGGCCTGCTGTTTGAACAACTCGGCTGGCGCGGGATGTTTGTGATTGGCGCCGCGCCGGTGCTGCTGCTGCCGTTTATCTATTTCTGCGTCGAGGAGTCCCCGGTTTGGCTGGCGGCCCGGCAAAGTAAAGCGAGCACGGCGCTGCTGCCGGTACTGCGTAGTCACTGGAAGCTATGCCTGTACCTGGTGGTGCTGATGGCGGCCTTCAACTTTTTCTCCCACGGGACGCAGGATCTCTACCCGGTCTTTTTGAAAGTCCAGCACGGCTTCGAGCCTAAAACGGTCAGCATCATCGCGGTCTGCTACAACATCGCCTCGATTATGGGTGGAGTGTTCTTCGGTTCGCTGTCGGAGAAGATTGGCCGACGCAAAGCGATTATGATCGCCGCCCTGCTGGCGCTGCCGGTCATTCCACTGTGGGCTTTCGCCAGCGGCTCGCTGGCGCTGGGGGCGGGGGCGTTTCTGATGCAGTTTATGGTGCAGGGGGCCTGGGGAGTGATCCCCACCTGGCTCAATGAACTGGTCCCGGCCAACACCCGGGCGGTGCTGCCTGGCTTCGTCTATCAGCTGGGTAATCTGCTGGCTTCGGTGAATGCCACTCTCCAGGCGTCAATCGCCCAGCATCATGGGCATAACTACGGTCTGGCGATGGCCCTGGTGGCCGGTACGGTGGCGATTGTCATTACCGTCCTGACCTTCTTTGGTCGCGAGGGACGGGTGATCCAGCCCGCAGAAGCGGGACATCGCCAGCCGCTCTCCACCAGCCGTTAACTTCTGCTACCGGGCGTCGTCAGGCGCCCGGCAGCGTACGTTAGCCGCGCAGACGAATTGCCGCCGCCTGGCGTTTCTCCAGCGAGCAGATCCCAATCCCCACCATGATAAACAGGGCGCTGAACAGATGCCAGGCATGCGGCTGGGTATGCAGGAAGAGGATGCTCAACACTCCGCCGGAGAGCGGGATGATATGGGTGTAAATTTCTCCCCGGGTGGCGCCAATCGCGGCGATACCTTTGTTCCAGAACAGATAGGCCAGCCACGACGGGAAAATCACCAGATACGCCAGGCCGCTGAGGAAAAACGGCTCGCGCCAGGCGGCCCAGTCCTGCGCCGGGTGGCGCATCAGCCAGAAGATGACGATGGGCAGCAGGATCAGGGCGCCGAGCAGCGAGCTGACGGCGACAAAGCCATTCGCCGGGATCCGGCGGTCCTTCAGACGTAATAGCGAGCAGTAGAGCGCCCAGCTCAGCGCCGACCCCATGGCCCACAGATCGCCGACGGAAAAGGTATGCAGCGAGGTGGCATGCAGTGGGTTCCCCTGGAATAACAGGATCATCACGCCAAGGGTGCTGAAGATGACCCCCAGCCAGTTGCGGGCCGATACCGGGTCACGAAAAATCAGCCGGTTAATCAGCAGCACCATGCTTGGCGTGGCGGACATATAGATGGCGGCGTTGAGGGCGGAGGTGGTTTGCAGGCCAATATAGAGCGTGAGCGGGAAGCTGACCTGGCCACAGAGCGTTAGCACCAGCACCGCCGGCGCATTTTCCCGCAGCAGGTGGCGGCTGGCGGCGATCTGCCGGCGGTAGAGCAGGCCCAGCAGCAGCGCCGTCAACGCCCATCGCGCTTCGGTCATCAGGATCGGATCCACGCCCTGGACCAGCACGTGACCGACCACGTAATTTCCCCCCCAGAACAGGGCGGCCAGCGTCAGTAACAGATAGGGCATGCTGATTCCTTGCGTCGCTTATCACTGTACCAGATGGTAACTTTAATAATTTTATAATATCAATATTTTTATAGTGGTCTTTTGTTTTATTTATTAAAAGTAGTTATTTTACAATATGATATTTGTTATTCCTAAATTTTCGTTGCCGCGTTGCGAACGGTACTATACCGTATATTTGCCATGCATTTAACAGGGACAAATCCATGCGTAACACAGAAAATGGGGTCATTGGTAGTGACCAGACCGCGGTGATGGCCAGGCTGGCACTGGATGAGTTAATTGACCAGCTTCTGCACAGCAACGCGCTGTCGCTGAAGCTGACGGCCAACCCGCTGGTGGCCGACAGAGCCTGGCATCTGACTGAGAATACCTGCATCCGCGCCTTCTCCGCTGACGATCCACAGGCCAAAAAGCGGGCTCACCATGCGCTGTTCATCCTCTATCAGTCCTGGCTTGCCGACCCGCTCTCGCCAGCGGCAGCTAATCAGTTTCATCCGCTGCTCTCCGGGATCAGAAACTACATTGAGTCTGAGTGGCTGCGGGCGGAAAGCAAACGTTTCCACCGCCAGAGACCGGTGCTTAACGCCGGCAATATCGTCGACGAACTGCGCGCCTTATGCCAGCAGCACCCGGCGTCTCATCATCCGCTGTTCGATTTCCTTGCCAGCGAGGCCTCCGCGGCGCAGATCGACTATTTCTTCAAAAGCGACAGCGCGCTGAATCTGCTGTTCTTCGATCTTGTGGCGATGGGGCTGGTCGGTTCGCTGCCGGAAACCCGCGCCGAGATTGCGCAAAATCTGTGGGATGAGATAGGTCAGGGCAGCACTGAGATCACCCACGTCAATCTGTATAAGGATTTACTGAAGCGGCGGAATATCGCGTTGCCGGACAATCATTTTGCCCATTTGTACGACTGGCAGGGTCTGGCCGGGTATAACGCCTTTATGCTGGGCGGCGTAAACCGTCAGCATTATTACAAATCGCTGGGGGTCATGGCGATGACCGAGCTGCTCGACCCACCGCAGTATGAAAAACTGGTGGCGGGCTGTCGGCGGATTGGGCTTTCCGATCGCGACGTGCATTACTATGCCGAACATATCACCGTCGATATCGGTCATGCGGACGGCTGGCTGAACAATGTAATTGTGCCGATTGGCAAAAAACATCCGGCGGCGATGGAGGAGGTCTACTTTGGCGCCGCGCTGCGCCTGCAAACCTGCAACGATTACTATGATTGCCTGCTGGCGGCCCTGCAGTCGCTGGACGGCAGCGCATTATCTCACAGCGTTCCGCCTTCTGAGTAAATAAGCGCTTTGGCTGCGCTCCAGGCGGTGATCCCCGGTGGGATCTCCCGGCATTCGACGGACTCGGCCTGCTGAGCGGCGATAGCGCCATCGATGAGCATCACCATCATCATGGCGACCCGCTCGGCAGGTTCCGGTTTTAACACCTGCAGGAGGATATCGCGGAAGAACTGCCAGAGAAGCGACTTGAATCGGGAGCACTGCTCCCGGATCGCCGGCGATGACGCGCCATATTCAAACAGCGCGCGGGTAAACATGCAGCCGTGGAACGTGTCGCAGATAAACCAGCGATGGTAGTAGTCGAACACGGCAAACAGCTTTTCCCGCGCGCTGGCTTTATCCGCCGTGATCTGCGCCAAATCCTGCATAAATTCGCTCTCTTTCTGCTTGAGGATAGCCAGAATGAGCGCCTCTTTATCGGCGTAATAGCGGTAAAAGGTCATTTTGGAGATGCCGGCATGTTCAGCAATCCGCTCGATGCTGGGCGACTGATATCCTTCGCGATTAAACAGTGCGCTGGCGTGGCGGAGAATGTCCGCTTGTTTTGGCTTCATGCGTTTTCCTGTCGAATGTTCGCTGTCACGACTGCCGGTGACACGGCCGTCCTGCGACAGCGGTGCATTATGCCGGATCTTGCCGCCAGACGGGCAAAAAGTAAATCAGCCGCGGTTTATGCGGCGTCGGTTTCCTCAATAAAAACAAGATTGCGTAGACTTGCACAAGTCATGTCCTAATGTTTCCGAACCGGCGTATTATTCGGACCTTTATACACATAAGCTGTGAATGATGTACTTTCTGATAGCCATTATTTCTGAAGTCTGAGACGGTTACAGCAGGACAGGCATCGAATGAGGGTATTACAGACATCATTACTAGGATGATCCGATAACTATGATGAATTTTATTAAAAGATTGCTGCGAAGAATATTCAGGTCGTTAATTTCATATTATGGCCCAGCTGTATTGACCATCCTCTTCGCCGTGGCGCAAGGGCTCTTTTTTCCAAAGACGCCTCTCTGGCTTGTTCCCCTGTTTTTCGTATTTGTTATTGTAATGTTTTATCGGTTTGTGAAATTTTAATATCGAAATTTAACTTTATATTAAATTGACAAGGAAGTGCGATGGCTGGGTTGAGGCTAGCAGGTTAAGATGGCCCCGCGATTGCCTGTCTCATTAAGAAGAAGAGAAGAGATGATGTTACCCCTGACCACGCCCCGGCTGCTGCTGCGCCGGTTCAGAACGGAAGATCTGCCGTCTTTCAGCCATTATCGCAACCTGCCGGAGGTGGCCCGTTTTCAGAGCTGGACCCAATATGGTATGACAGAGGCGAGAGCCTTCTATGAACAACAGCGTTCGCTGGCCTTTGCTGAGGATGAGAGCTGGTTCCAGCTTGCCGTAGAGATCCAGGCCAACGGTGCGCTGGCGGGAGATGTGGGGATCCATTTTTTCGATCAAGGCAGACAGGCCGAGCTGGGGATGACCTTTTCCCCGGCATATCAGCACCAGGGTTATGCCAGAGAAGCCATTCAGGCGGTGATGGCCTTACTCTTTAAACAGTTAGCCCATCATCGGCTGATGGCGGTGGTTGATACCCGCAATTCCGGCGCGATCAAACTCCTTGAAGGGCTGGGCTTTCGTCGCGAGGCGCATTACCGGCAGAATATCTTTTTTAAAGGCGAGTGGGGCGATGAGTACCTGTACGCGCTGCTGCGCAGCGAATATCCGTGAAGTGACGGGCGAGCCGTCACTTCTGTCAGCGCTGCAGTTAGCTGTGCTGGCGGATAAAGCGCGCGCGCCACGGTTTTAACACCCACAGCGCGAGGGCGGCGGTGACAAAATCAAGACCAATAGCGCAGCTGAAGACCACATGCCAGCCGTGGGTGTACTGATAGAGCAGTGCCGCCAGCGGGCCGCCGAAGATTGACCCGATGCCCTGAGAAATATACAGCCAGCCATAGTTGGTGGCGGCATGCTCGCTGCCGAACGTATCGGTGAGTGTCGACGGGAAGAGAGAGAAGATCTCCCCCCAGCCAAAGAACACCACCCCGGAGAGCAGGACAAACAGCAGCGGATCTTCCCGGCACGCCAGCCAGAGCATCATCGCCACGCCTTCCAGCGCAAAGGCGATAAACATGGTTTGCTCGCGGCCGAAGCGGTCGGAAATAAAGCCAAACAGCGGCCGGGTTAAGCCGTTAGTAAAGCGGTCTATCGTTAACGCCAGCGGCAGCGCCGCCATGCCAAACACCACCGCCTGGCTAATGCCGAAATCCTCGGCGAACACCGCCATCTGCGAAGTGACCATCAGCCCGGAAGTCGACATCATCGCCATCATGGCGAACATCAGCCAGAACAGCGGCTGGCGCAGCATTTCCCGGGAAGTAAACGATCTGCTGCTCTGCGCCACCGTCTGACTGACGGGCTGGGAGACAGCGGGCGGCGGCAGCTTCAGCCCCTGACTGGCGAGGAAGCCGACGAGGGCGAAAAGGATCCCGAAAGTCGTCATCGTGTGTTCAAGGCCGTTAGTGGTCAGCGACAGGGAGATGGGGAAGGTAGTTATGATGGCCCCCATCCCGTAGCCCGCCGCCACCGAGCCGGCGGCAAATCCCCGCTGCTGTGGGAACCATTTGACCATCAGGCCGACAACGCCGATGTAGACGATCCCGGTCCCGAGGCCGCCCATGCAGCCATAAACCAGCCAGAGCGTTGCCAGGCCATTCACCTGCGCGGAAAGCACCCAGCTCATTCCCGCCATCACCGTGCCAATAGCGATCAGCCGCCGTGGGCCAAATTTTTCCACTAATCGCCCCTGAAAAGGGGAAAAGAAGGTCTGCAGGATGATCAGCAGGGAGAAGGTGACCTGCAACTCTGGCAAACCCACGCCCAGCTTGGCGGCCAGAGGTTTTGTCAGCAGCGTCCAGACATATTGCGGACTGGAAATGGCGGCCATACAGATCAAACCCAGCACCAGCTGGCGCCATTTGCCATATTTCGGGGTAACCAACGGTTCACTGAGTGTCGTCATGTTGTTCTCCGTTTTCAGTAAGCAGGCTTCCGTGAAACGCATCCACCTTGGATGCCTCACGGAAAGGGGAAGGTGGCGACCGCAGAGTGACGACGTGTTGTGGCCATACGGCATACGATCTTGTCCACATCGCGGTATACAAGCGCACAGCATTAAACGTGCCATATAAAATAATCATTTATATTCAGCAGGTTAATGTAATCAGGTGGTAACTGACGGGATGCGACATGGTGAAGGAGCGGCACTGAGGCGGTGCAAATGGGTCATCGCAGTGCGTGGGAAACGTTCGTGGCAAATCCACAGAATGTCGGCGCATGCGCTCTGCGTTTTCCTGCACCAAAGCCATGCAATGCCCCAACATCACTCCCCATTTTTGGGAATCGATGCGTCCGCTGGCGGCGAAACGCGGCTGTGAGCGGCCTCTGGCTCCTGGCATGGCGCTTGCAAGAACATCGGCAGAAAGCAGCGCAACAGACAATTCAGATCACACAATAGCTGGCTAGGGTTCCGGTTCACCGCGGTGAACGTCTGGTCCGAGAGCTGGCGACCTCGGCGAGGTTACACGGCGGGATAAAAGCCCGGGAGACAGCAGCACCGTTGGGTGTCGCGCTGCTCCGTTTCTCGTGCTAACCAGAGGTCCACCATGAAAACATCGCCGCTCCTCCGCTCACTTGTCCTGTCGCTGACGCTGCTGACCAGCGTCCCGTCGTTTGCCGCCGTCAAAAAAGAGTTCAACGTCTGCTGGACCATTTACGCCGGCTGGATGCCCTGGGGAACCATCAGTAACGAAAAGATCATTGATAAATGGGCCAGCAAATACGGCATCAAGATCAATATCGTCCAGCTCAACGATTACATCGAATCCATCAACCAGTACACCGCCGGGCAGTTTGACGGCTGCACGATGACCAACATGGACGCGTTGACGATCCCGGCGGCGGGCGGTGTCGACAGCACAGCGCTGATCACCGGCAGCTACTCCGACGGTAACGACGGGGTGGTCCTGAAAGGGGCGGATAAAAAGCTCAGCGACCTGAAAGGGATGTCGGTGTATCTCCCGGAGCTGTCGGTATCCCACTATCTGCTGGTGCGCGGCCTGGAAAAAGCCGGGCTGCAGGAAAAAGACGTCAAGGTGGTGAATACCTCCGATGCCGATATCGTCTCGGCCTTCGGCACCAGCGGCGTGCGGGCGGCGGTGGCCTGGAATCCACAGCTGTCGGTTATCAAAAAGACCCCACAAACCAGCGAAGTGTTTAGCTCCTCGCAGGTGCCGGGCGAGCTTATCGACATGATGGTGGTGAACACCCAGACCCTGAAAGATAACCCCGCGCTGGGCAAAGCCCTGACCGGCGCCTGGTTTGAAATGATGGCCAAAATGAAGGCCGGGGATAGCCAGGCGTTGAGCGCCATGGCCGCCGACTCCGGCACCGATCTTGCCGGCTACCAGGCACAGCTTAAAACAACCCATCTGTTCTGGACGCCTGCCGACACCCTGGCGTTTATCTCCTCGCCGGAACTGGCGAAAACGATGCAGCGAGTGGCGCAGTTCTCGTTCGATAAAGGCCTGCTGGGTGAAGGGGCGCAGAGCGCGGACTTTATCGGTATGACCTTCCCGGGAAATGTCACACTCGGCGATGCCGCCAACCGCAAACTGCGCTTTGACGACAGCTACCTGAAGCTGGCCGCCGCGGGCCAGCTGTAATGATTATCGCCGGGAGACCACGCCATGCGCCACATTAACCGTTATCCCCAAAAGGGGATGCGCCTGACGCTGATGCTGCTGCCTTTTGTCGTGCTGATCGCCGCCTGGTTTATTGGTTCAGCGGTGCGGCTGGAAGCCAATCCGCAGGACAAATTGTTACCAGGCCTGTCGCAGATGGTGGCAGCCATTGACCGGATGGCGTTCACCCCGGACAAACGCAGCGGTGAGTATCTGCTGTGGGCCGATACGCTGATCAGCCTGAGCCGTCTGTTGACGGGCCTGGCCGTCTCGTCGCTGATCGGCCTCGGTATCGGCATCGCCGCCGGCGTCTTCCCGATGTACCGCGCGGCGCTGTCGCCGCTGTTGACGGTGGTGTCAATGATCCCGCCGCTGGCGATCCTGCCGGTGCTGTTTATCGTCTTCGGCCTCGATGAGCTGTCGAAAGTGATGCTGATCGTCATCGGCATTACGCCAATGCTGGCGCGCGACCTGGAGCAGCGGGCGAAGGAGATCCCGGCGGAGCTGTTTATTAAGGCGCAGACCCTCGGCGCCAATAGCTGGACCCTGGTGCTGCGGGTGGTGCTTCCCCAGCTGCTGTCGCGGCTGATCACCTCTCTGCGCCTGCTGCTGGGCTCAGCATGGCTGTTCTTGATCTCCGCCGAGGCCATCTCCGCTACCGCCGGACTGGGGTACCGCATTTTCCTGGTGCGGCGCTATATGGCGATGGACGTGATTATTCCCTATGTCATCTGGATCACCTTGCTGGCATGGCTGATGGATCTGGCGCTGCGCCAGCTGCACAAAGCCTGTTTCCCGTGGGCGGAAGGAGGCCGGGGATGAGTTTTATCGACATCAAAAACATCTGGCAGGAGTACGGCGATCACGTGGTGCTGGAGCGCATCAATCTGCAGGTGAAAGAGGGCGAGTTTTGCTCGATGGTCGGCGCGTCCGGTTGTGGTAAATCGACCTTTTTACGCCTGCTGCTCGGTCAGGAAAAACCGACCCGTGGCGAGATCCTGCTTGATGGCCAGCCGCTGGCGGCGGAGCCGGATCGCAGCCGCGGCGTGGTCTTCCAGCGCTATTCGGTGTTTCCGCATCTCAACGTGCTGGATAACGTCGCCATCGGCCTGGAGCTGCCGGCGTCTCCGCTGCTGGGGCGCCTGTTTGGCGGCAGAAAACGCGAGGCCCGGCAACAGGCCCAGCACATGCTGGAGAAAGTGGGGCTGGGGCACGCTCTGGATAAATATCCGGCGCAGTTGTCCGGGGGGATGCAACAGCGGCTGGCCATCGCCCAGGCGTTCGTGATGCAGCCGCGGGTGCTGCTGCTCGATGAGCCCTTCGGCGCGCTGGATCCCGGCATTCGCAAAGATATGCATGCGCTGCTGCTCCAGCTGTGGAGCGAAACGCGCATGACGGTGTTTATGGTCACCCACGATCTGGCCGAAGGCTTCAACCTGGGCACCCGGCTGCTGGTGTTCGACAAAGTGCGCATCGATCCGCAGGCGCCTAACGCCTGGGGAGCGCGCATTACCTACGATATCCCGCTCAATGAGGCGCGGATGGCGCAGCTGGCCACCGGTAGTGAGACCAACGTTTACGCATTAAGGAGATAAATTGATGACCGTACTTTTTCACGCCACTCCCAGCCTGCGCGAAGAGCGGCTTCCCGGCGGGGCGCATACCTCGCTGATTTTGCGCAAAGGGCAGATCCTGCGCCTGACTGATATCGACGGCGGGGCGAACGTCAGCATGATGATGCTCAACCCCCATGAGAAAAGTGAGCGCCTGAACCTGCCGGATACCCTCAAGGGCCAGCATACCGCGCGCCTGACCGCCGGACACTGTTTCTACTCCGACATGGGCCGGGTGCTGGCCGGGATCGTCGCCGACAGCTGCGGCTGGCACGATCCGTTCGGCGGGGTCCTTAACGCCGAAGAGACACACGACAAATATGGCGCCGGACGCTACCAGGAATTACGTAATGGCTTCTACCGCAACGGCGTCGATAACCTGCTGGTGGAGATGGGCAAATGGGATCTCGGCCTGGAAGATCTGCTGATGGTGGTCAACTTCTTCAGCAAAGTCACCGTCGATGACGAGGGCCGTTTCCAGTTTGTTGCCGGCAACAGTCGCGCCGGGGATTACGTTGAGCTGTTTGCCCCGATGGACGTCCTGCTGGTGCTCACCGCGCTGCCGCATCCCCAGGATCCGGCCACAGAATATGCGCCCCGTCCGGTGCAGTTGAGCTGGTATCAGGCCGACGATGAGGACGCGGCCATCCAGGCGCTCCTGACTCGCGATGAGAATCAGCGCGCGTTCCGTAATACCCAACTTTTTGCCCTGTAAGGAGGCGTTCATGACCGTTATCACCAGTAACCGACGCCCGGAAGAGGCCGTCTATCGCCATGTGATCCCGGCCGGGGAACCCTGGCTGTTTGAGGTTAAAAAAGGGCAAACCCTGCGCCTGCTTGATCTCGAAGGCAATCAGGCGATTGATACCCTGTTTTACAACGCCGACAACCCGCGCGAGCGCTACGATGCGCAGCGCACGCTGCGTCGCCAGGGGAACGCCTACCTGACCGCCGGCAGCGTGCTCTATTCCAACCTCGGCCATCCGCTGATGACCATCGTGGCCGATACCTGCGGGCGGCACGATACCCTCGGCGGCGCTTGCGCCCAGGAGAGCAACACCGTGCGCTACGCCCTCGACAAGCGCTATATGCACAGCTGCCGGGACAATTTTCTCTGCGCCTGTCTGCACGATGGCCGCCTGCATAAGCGCGATATCGGCGCCAACATTAACTTCTTTATGAACGTGCCGGTGACGCCGGAGGGCGGTCTGACCTTTGCGGACGGCATCTCGGCGGCAGGAAAATACGTTGAACTGCGCGCGGAGTGTAACGCCATGGTGCTGATCTCCAACTGTCCGCAGCTCAACAATCCCTGCAATGGCTGGAACCCGACCCCCGCCGAGGTGCTGGTATGGAACTGACCCGCTGGCAGCGCTGGCGTTTGCTGGCCTTTCGGCTGTTCGCCGTTCGCGCCGACCGCCTGAATCACACGCCGACGCGCCACGTTTAAGCGCCGGTTCCCCCGGGGACGACCTCAGGGAAAGACGAATTGTTGCGGGACGACCCGCTACGCTGTGAGTTCCGCTTATGTTTGATACCTTACTGATTGCCAACCGTGGGGCGATAGCCTGCCGCATTTTACGTACCCTGCGCGCCATGCAGGTGAAGGGGGTTGCCGTTTACGCCGAAGCCGACCTGAGCAGTCTGCACGTCCGCGAAGCGGATGAAGCGCTCAGCCTTGGCGAGGGCCCGGCAGCGCAAACTTATCTGGTGGTAGAGAAGATCATTGCCGCCGCGCTGCAGAGCGGCGCCCGCGCCATCCATCCCGGCTACGGCTTTCTGTCGGAAAACGCCACCTTCGCCGAAGCCTGTGAGGCGGCGGGACTGGCGTTTGTTGGCCCGACCCCGCAACAGCTGCGTACCTTTGGCCTGAAACATACCGCTCGCGCGCTGGCGAAAGCGGAGGGCGTGCCGCTGCTGGAAGGCAGTGAACTGCTGGCCGACAGCGAGGAAGCCTGCCGGGCGGCCGAGGCGGTGGGCTACCCGGTGATGCTCAAGAGCACGGCTGGCGGCGGGGGGATTGGCATGCGCGTCTGCCGCGACGCCCGCGAACTGAGCGAGGCCTTTGCCACGGTGCAGCGGCTGGGGCAAAACAACTTCAGCGACGCCGGGGTGTTTCTCGAAAAATATATCGAACGCGCCCGTCACCTGGAGGTGCAGATCTTCGGCGACGGTGAGGGGGAGGTTATCGCCCTCGGCGTGCGCGACTGCTCGCTGCAGCGGCGTAACCAGAAAGTGATTGAAGAGACCCCGGCGCCGAATCTGCCGGATGGGATGGCGCAGGCGCTGTGTAGCGCGGCCATTGCTCTCGGGAAAGCGGTGAACTACCGCAGCGCCGGGACGGTGGAGTTTGTCTACGACAGTGCGGCGCAGCGCTTCTATTTCCTTGAGGTCAATACCCGCCTGCAGGTGGAGCACGGCGTGACGGAGCAGGTGTGGGGCGTGGATCTGGTACGCTGGATGATCGCCCTGGCCGCAGGGGATTTACCGCCGCTGAGCGAGCTGGCCGCCGGGCTACAGCCCCGGGGCCATGCCATTCAGGCGCGAATTTACGCCGAAGATCCTGGCCGCCAGTTTCAGCCTTCGCCTGGACTGTTAACCGACGTCTGGTTTCCACCGGCGGACGGCGCCACGCTGCGCATCGACCGCTGGGTGGAGGCCGGGTGTGAGGTGCCGCCGTTTTTCGACCCACTGCTGGCGAAAGCTATCGTCTGGCGCCCCAGCCGCGATGAGGCAATCGCCGGCCTGGCGCAGGCCCTGGCGGAGACCCGCCTGTATGGCGTCGAAACCAACCGCTTATACCTGCAGCAGATCCTCGGCTTTGCGCCGTTTACCGCCGGAGAACCCTGGACCCGCTGCCTGGATCAGTTGCGCTACCGGGCCGATACCGTGGAGGTTCTGAGCGCTGGCACCCAGACCAGCGTCCAGGACTATCCGGGACGTCTGGGGTACTGGGCGGTGGGCGTACCGCCTTCGGGCCCGATGGATGACCGGGCGCTGCGCCTGGGCAACCGTCTGCTGGGCAATGCCGAGGGTGACGCCGCGCTGGAGATCACCCTTAGCGGACCCACCCTGAAATTTAATACCGCCGTACAGGCGGTGGTCTGCGGCGCGCCGCTCGCCGTCACGCTCGATGGCGCCGGGCAGGACATGAACTGCGTATTCACTATTCCGGCGGGGGCGACCCTCAGGCTGGGGGCAATAAACGGACCAGGCGTCAGAAGCTATCTCTGCCTGCGCGGCGGTATTCAGGTACCGGATTATTTGGGCAGTAAAAGCACCTTTACCCTCGGCCAGTTTGGCGGCCACGGCGGACGGGCGCTACGCGCTGGCGACGTGCTGCATCTTGCGCCTTTGGCTGAGACAGGGGAAGGCGCGGCGCTTCCCGCAGGGCTGCGCACCGCGCTGACGGACGTCCGTACGCTGCGGGTGATTTATGGTCCCCACGGCGCGCCGGAGTTCTTTGCCCCGGCGTATATGGCGACCTTTTTTGCCACCGACTGGGAAGTGCATTTTAACTCCAGCCGCACCGGCGTGCGCCTGATCGGGCCTAAGCCGGTCTGGACCCGTGACAGCGGCGGCGAAGCCGGGCTGCATCCGTCGAATATTCATGACAACCCCTATGCCGTGGGGGCCGTGGATTTTACCGGCGATATGCCGGTGATCCTCGGGCCGGACGGCCCAAGCCTCGGAGGCTTCGTCTGCCCGGTCACGGTTATCGAAGCCGATCTCTGGCAACTGGGCCAGCTTAAGGCGGGGGATAAAGTGCGCTTTGTGGCGGTGGACGTCCCCACCGCCCGGCGGCTGGCGGCAGGTCGTCGCGCGGAGCTGGCGACCCTGCAGGCGCAGGACGTTGCCTGGCAGCCTGCGCCGCTCACCTCGCCGGTGGTGATGACCTGCGGTGACGCCGACAAACGCCTGGTGGCGCGCCTCTCCGGTGATACCCATCTGCTGCTGGAGGCCGGTGAGGCGGAGCTGGATCTGGTGCTGCGCTTTCGCATCCATGCCCTGATGCAGGCCCTTGAAGGGCAAGCCCGGGAAGGGATCATCGATATCACGCCGGGGATCCGCTCGCTGCAGCTGCATTTCCAGCCGGAAACGCTGGCGCTGGAGACCCTGCTGGCGTGGGTCAGCGGGGAGTGGGCCACGGTCTGCATGAGCGATGATCTGCAGGTTCCAACGCGGGTCGTGCATCTCCCGCTCTCCTGGGACGATCCGGCCTGCCGCAAGGCGATCGACAAATATATGACCACCGTCCGCCCGGACGCCCCGTGGTGCCCAAGCAACCTCGAGTTTATTCGCCGGATAAACGATCTGCCGGATGAGCAGGCCGTATGGAACACGGTGTTTGACGCCAGCTATCTGGTGATGGGCCTCGGCGATGTCTATCTCGGCGCGCCGGTGGCCACGCCCCTTGATCCGCGCCATCGGCTGGTCACCACCAAGTACAACCCGGCGCGAACCTGGACGGCGGAAAACTCGGTGGGCATCGGCGGGGCGTATCTGTGCGTCTACGGTATGGAAGGCCCGGGCGGCTATCAGTTTGTCGGCCGCACTCTGCAGATGTGGAATCGCTATCACGAGGTGGCCGATTTTGCCGGCAAGCCGTGGCTGCTGCGCTTTTTCGATCAGCTGCGTTTCTATCCGGTTTCGGCCGATGAACTGCTGGAGATTCGCCGCGATTTCCCGCTCGGTCGCTATCCGCTGCGCATCGAACACAGCACGCTGCGGCTGGCGGAATACCAGCAATTTCTCGCTCGCGAGGCGCAGAGCATTGACGCGTTTCGCGACCATCAGCAGCGGGCGTTTAACGCCGAACGCGATCGCTGGATCGCCAGCGGCCAGGCCCATTTCGACAGTCAGGAGAGCGCCGCAGAAGAAGCGGGCGATGCGCCGCTGCAACCGGGCGAGCAGGGGGTGGAAAGCCCGGTATCCGGTAATTTGTGGCAGGTACAGACCGAGGCCGGTCGTCTGGTGCGCGCCGGTGATGTGCTGGTGGTGCTTGAGTCGATGAAAATGGAGATCCCGCTGCTGGCGCCGTGCGATGGCAGGGTTCAGCAGGTCAATGTGCAGCCAGGCAGCGCGGTGCGTGCCGGGCAACGGGTGGCAGTGATTATTGAGGAGAAGGCATGATGCAGCAGACGTTTGATTTACGCCTGGCGACCCTGGCGGCGAACTATCGTAACGGCAACACCACCCCGCGGGCGCTGTTGGCGGCGATCCGCCAGCGGGCGGAAACGCTGAATCCCGAATTTAATCTGTTTATCCATCTCCTGAGCGAAGCGGAGCAGGCGCCGTTTCTCGCGGCGCTGGAAGGCCATTCGCCAGAGACGCTTCCGCTGTACGGCGTGCCGTTCGCGATCAAAGACAATATTGACCTTGCGGAGATCGTCACGACCGCTGCCTGCCCGGCGTTTGCATACCGGCCGACGCAAAACGCGACCATTGTCGCGCAGCTGATTGCGCTGGGAGCCGTGCCGGTGGGCAAAACCAATCTCGACCAGTTTGCCACCGGCCTGAACGGAACCCGTTCGCCGTACGGACGTTGCCGCAACGCGTACCACCCGGCTTACCCCTCCGGTGGCTCCAGCGCCGGCTCCGCGCTGGCGGTAGCCCTGGGTGTCGCCAGCTTCGCGCTGGGGACCGACACCGCCGGCAGCGGTCGCGTTCCGGCCGGGCTGAATAACCTGGTGGGGCTGAAAGCGACGAAAGGGGTGATCTCCACCGCCGGGGTCGTCCCTGCCTGTCGCACGCTGGACTGTGTGACCTTTTTCAGCGCTACCGCCGACGAGGCCAGCCAACTGCTGGCGCTGGTTGCCCGGACCGATCCGCAGGATAGCTACAGCCGCCGCAATCCCCAGTGGAACAGCCGGCAGGCCTTTGGCAGGCCGTCCGCCGGGTTTCGCTTTGGCGTTCCGCAGACGCTGAACTTCCTCGGTTGCCGCGCCAGCGAAGCGCTGTTCGCCCAGGCCGTGCAGCGGCTGACGGCGCTCGGCGGCGTGCCGGTAGCGATCGATTTCGCGCCATTTCTGGCCGCCGCCCGCCTGCTGTATGACGGACCGTGGGTTGCTGAACGCTATGCGGTGGCCGGGCCGCTGATTGAGCAGCAGCCGGATGCCGTGCTGCCGGTGATTCGCGACGTGCTGGCGAAAGCGCCTGCTATCGACGCGACGGCGACCTTTAAGGCGATGTATCAGCTGCAGGGGTATAAAGCGCAGTGCGATGCCATCCTTGATACGCTGGACTGCGTGCTGACGCCAACCTTTCCGCGCCCGGTGACGCTCGACGAGCTGGCGGCGGAGCCGATCGCCCGCAACGCCGATCTGGGCTACTACACCAACTTTATGAACCTGCTGGACTATGCGGCGGTGAGTGTGCCGTGCGGGTTTATGCCTGACGGATTGCCCTCCGGCGTCACGCTGTTTGGCCGGGCGTTTACCGATCAGTATTTGCTGAGCCTGGCCGACGCCTTCCAGCGCGCGGAGCGGCTGCCGCTGGCAGGCGGCGCGCGGCTGGAGAGCCCGCCGCCTGCGCATTCCGCAGGCCATGACCGGATGGCACTGGCGGTATGCGGTGCGCATCTGGCCGGTCTGCCCTTAAACGGTCAATTGCTGGCGCGGGGCGGTCGGTTGCTGCAGGCGACCCACAGCGCGCCACGCTATCGTTTGTACGCGCTCGCGGATGGCAAGCGCCCGGCGATGGTGCGTGACGAGCGCGACGGCGCGGCGATAGCGGTGGAAGTCTGGGAGATACCCAGCGCCGAGGTGGGGTCGCTGCTGGCCGCTATTCCCGCGCCGCTGGGGCTGGGACAGGTTGAGCTGGCCGACGGCCGATGGGTGACGGGCTTTATTTGCGAAGCCGCCGGGCTGGGGGAGGCCACGGAAATCACTGCCTGGGGCGGCTGGCGTCAGTGGCTTACCAGGTAAACGGAACATCCTCTGCGGTAGCGCCGCAGAGGGAACCCTCGCTTATAGCGGGCTGTTCTCATCGAGCAGGGTGATGCTCCAGACGCGGGCGTGCGTGTCATCGATGCGATAGTAGCTTTTCACGCTTGCCGTGCCGCCGATGGCGTAGCCCACCAGAGCGACAATGTTGAGCTGATGCCCTTGCTTATCGGTAAACGCATAATACTCATCCAGCACATAACCGCTGGCGCTGGCCGCTGATTCCAGACGATCGTCCCTGGCTTTCAGGTCCGGGGTATAGTCGGCGATGGTTTTCCCCACATAGTTTTTGGCGACGTCCTGCTTTTCGTCATCGCTGACGATAAACGCCGCGCTGGCAGGAAAGTGCTGAACCACCTCAGCCAGGGTTGGTTTCGGCGCGGCAGAGGGGAATAACGTATGATCGATGGTGTAGGCCTGTAGCCAGCAGGAGAATAACGCCGCTTCCGCCGCACGGCCATCCGGGTCGGAAAGCCCGGGCAGCGCATCGACGGTCTCTCCCGCTTTACGCAGCGCAATGAAATCGGCACAGGAAGAGACCCGTGCCTGATTCTGATCGCTCAACACCAGCGTCAGGGGAGACTGGTTAATCTCAAGCTCGCCCGCCGCCAGCACCGGCGTGCTCAACAATAACGTCACCGCCATACCGATAGAATATTTCATCACATAGCCTCCATGAATATCGTCGTATCCTGATCCGAGGTGACAGGGAAAGCAAGCGATGGATGACGTTTCTTCCGCACGTCCGGGCGATGGCTCCCGGACGCCAGGCGACGGCCGGGGAAGGTTACTGATGGTGTGGGACGGGATAAAACGCTTCCGCTGTCCATTGCGCGGATGGCTGGCGGTATTGCTGCCAGAACAGATCGGCAATCTCCCGGGCTTCGGCGGAACCCGGCGTGACGTAGGCCCCCACCGTCACGATGGAAAGATGAATATTTTGCGCTTTCAATACCGGGAAAAGGCCATGCGTCAGGTTAAGCAGCCCGGCTTTGCCGACGCTCAGCGTCAGATACTCCGGGTGGGGCTGAGTGGCAAACATCCCGCCAGTCAGCAGGATCGCACCTTCTCCACGCGCGGCCATCCGCGGAGTGACCGCTTTGATGGCGGCATATACCGCGCCAATATTGGTGCTGAGATCCTGAATGAAGCCTGCCACCGACTGGGTATCAAGATTACCGTCATGCATGGCCGCGGCGTTGAAATGCAGCACATCCACACCGCCGGTTTCCACCTCTACCTCACGAATGAGTTCCGCGATACTGGTGATATCGCTGGCGTCCGCCACGCGGCCTTCCGCGGCAATTCCAGCCGCTCTCAACTGGTCGGCCTGCGCCGCCACATTGCTTTTATTGCGAGAAGACAGTATTACCCGGAATCCCTCACCGGCAAATCGTGAGGCCGTCGCCATTCCCATCCCAGGACCGGACCCAATACTCAAAAACGTTTTCATAGGCTGCTCTCACTGTAGGTTGAAGAGCCGCTATGTTAATAGACCAACAGATCGCTGATAATCAGCCTTATTTGCAAATGATTAATGTGCAGGGTGCAGGAATCATGTTCGATGATTTTGATGAGCTGATGGCGTTTGTCTGTGTGGCTGAGGCAGGGAGTTTTATCGGGGCCAGCCTCAGGCTGGAGCGGGATGCATCGGTGATTTCCCGCCGGGTCAGCCACCTTGAGAAAAAACTGGGTGTCCGGTTGCTGGTGCGTACCACCCGTAGCGTAACGCTGACTGAAGCCGGAACCTGGTTTTTGCAGCGCGCCAGCACGGCGCTGGATGAGCTCAGCGCCGCCAGCCGGGAAGTAGGCGACTTTGCTGCCACCCCGCAGGGAACGTTGCGGGTCTCACTGCCGGTGACCTTTGGCCGGGAGCTGATTGCCCCGATGTTTCCTGATTTCCTGCAGGCGTATCCGGATATTCGTCTTGATGCCCATTTTCTCGATCGACGGGTCGATATTGTCGCGGAGGGGTTTGATGCGGTGATCCGCCTGGGAAACGTGCGGGACAGTACCTTAACCGGGCGCGAGCTGGGGGCATTTCGCAGCCAGTTGATTGCTTCGCCGGCCTATCTGCAACGCTACGGTGAACCGACTCATCCTGAGCAACTGGCTGCCCATCGGTGTCTCGGCTTTACCCACCATCCGGACTGGCCCTACTGGATCCTCGAGAATGGTCGGGAGCATATCCAGGTGACGCCAGCTGGCCCCCTCACCACCAATATCAGTGAAGCGCTGCTGACGGCGGTCATTCGCGCAACCGGGATCGCACTGCTGCCGGGATGGATGGTTAATCAGGCGGTGCAGTGCGGGGAACTGGTCCGCGTGCTGCCCGACTGGCGCAGCGCGGCGCGGGTTAGCGTTTATGCCCTGATGCCGCCCGGCACGCTGGTTCCCGCCAAGACCCGGGTATTTATCGACGCGGTATGCCAGCAGCTGGCGTCATCCCCGCTGTGGCAGGACGAGTTGAAGCGATAAGCGGGGGGTGCCGATAGAGCAAGCCACGGATGGCGGTTATACCGCGGTACTGGCCCGGACTTTGAGTACTGACGGAATTTCAATAAACTTTTCACAAGGTTTATCGTTGAGCAGGTCGAGAAGCGCTTTCCCGGCCTTCACCCCAATGTCATGCCAGTGAAATTCAACGGTTGTCAGGGCAGGGGAACAGACTGTCGATAATACCCCGCCGCCTAAACTCGCAATGGCTACGGTATTGGGCACTTTGATCCCGGCGCTGTGGCAGGCCATCATGCATCCACACGCCATTTCATCCGATGTGCAAATTAGCGCATCCAGATCGCCCCAGGTGATCATCATATCCTTGAAAATATTCACCCCTGTGGCAATGGTGGAAGGCAAATGAGTGGTCACTACCCGATGCGGAGAACGGTTAAGGGCCAGCATCGCCGTATTCCAGCCGCTCAGGAGCTGGCGAAACATTGTATTGTTGGCCGGGGTACACAGTAACGCGATATTTTTTAATGAGGCGTCCGCCAGGTGGGTCACGATCTGTTTCACAGCCTTACCGTAATCCACACCGATGCACATGCCAACAGACTGCGTATTTAACGCGCCAATTTCCAGGATAGGCACATCTACGTTGGCCAGCAGCTGGGTACAGCTCTCAATGGTGTCGATATTAAACTGAATAATCGCTGCCGGGTTATAGGCGAGCATTTTTTCAAACGTTTTTTGTTCGCTTTGGCCGTCATGACCGGATTCCATAAACATCATGGTATAGCCGCGTTCAGTCAGGATCTTTTGTAACGCCTCCGACACCGGCAAAAAACCTGGCGAAGAGAAGGTGGGGACGACGGCCAGAATGAGATCGGAATGGACCGACGCCAGATTACGCGCCTGGAGATTGGGGACATAGCCGAGTTGGCTTACTGCCGCATCAATACGGTCGCGAAGGTCAGGGTTGACTTTTTCAGGCATTCTCAGCGCACGCGAGACGGTCATGGCGCTCACGCCGACAAACTCAGCCACTTCGGTCAGGGTTATCTTCCCAGTTCCCTTACGACGTTTTTCTTTCGGGCTATTGTCTGCGTCTAGACTCTTCACCAGGATCACCAACCGTTTGAAAAATAAAAAGTAACAAAAGTAAATCGTTGATACACATTATAACTTACCACAGCGAGGGGGAAAGCACATTATAACCAGTGTTAGCGGTAACTCATTTTTTAACATTTTTGCTTGTTAGCGCTAACTTTGGGAGGTGTATCACAGTTGCATTTTATTTAGCTGTTTATAGTTCAGCACATGGGACCCCTCGGGAGTGCATATGATTAGAGACTGGTTAACCCCGGATAAAATTAATGTCATTAACTCAATAGATAACTGGAAAAATGCCGTTCGACTCTCAGCAGAACCTTTGCTGGCGCAGGGGTATATGGCAGAGCACTATATTGAGGCGATTTTGAAAAGCCATGAAGAACTTGGGCCTTATTATCTATTAGCCCCGGGATTAGCAATGCCCCATGCCCGCCCTGAACAAGGTGCATTGAGGAATGGATTATCGCTCCTTCATATTAAAGAGGGCATATCATTTGGCTCAACGGAGAACGACCCGGTATACGTGATTATTATGCTATGCGCTCGTTCCGGGAATGAACATATCACGATGATCGGTGAACTGGCAGAACTCTTTAGCGATCAGCAAAAGCTAGAACGATTGTTAAAAGCCGATGATATTAAGGCAATTCAGGCTGTTATTGACTGAAGGAAAAGAGAATGAAAAAAGTACTCATCGTCTGCGGCAATGGTTTAGGCAGCAGCTTTATCGTTGAAATGAATGTCAAAAAAATTCTTGCCGAAATGAATAAAGAGGCTGAAGTCGCGCATACCGACCTGACGTCAGCGAAAAGCGAAACGGCGGACCTTATTCTGAGCGCCAACGATATTGCCGAACATTTAGTTGGTCATTCCGCAAAGGTTGTTGGATTAAGTAATTTACTCGACAACAATAAAATCAAAGAGATTTTAGCAGAACACATTTAAGCAACGGCTTTCTGAACCGTGGAGTTTAATATGCTTCATTTCCTTATTTATGATGTGTTAGGGACACCGGCAATTCTGGTTGGATTGTTTTCTCTGATCGGTCTGCTGTTGCAAAAAAAAGGAATTTCAGATGTTATTTCAGGAACACTGAAAACCATCATGGGCTTTGTTATTTTAACGGCAGGCGCCGGTATCATTGCCTATACATTAACCATTTTTAGCCAGCTGTTTGAACATTCATTTCATATTCAGGGGGTGGTCCCTAACACCGACGCGATGGCCGCGCTGGCGCAGAAGAATTATGGCACGGAAACCGCCACAATCATGGTGTTGGGCATGTTGATCAATATCGCCCTGGCGCGTCTGACGCCATTAAAGTACATCTTTTTAACGGGCCACCACACGCTCTATATGGCAGCGATGCTGGCGGTGATCTTGTCAGTCGGGGGATTGTCGGGGGGGTGGGTGGTGGCCATCGGGGCGGTGATTCTCGGCGCGATGATGGTGATCTCTCCGGCGATCTTGCAGCCGTTTACCCGTAAAATTACCAATACCGACGATCTGGCTCTCGGCCATTTTGGCTCTATTGGTTATCTGCTTTCCGCGCTGGTGGGCAAAGTCGTCGGGAAAGGTAGCCCCTCGATTGAAGAAATTAAAGTGCCTAAGTCACTCAATTTTCTTCGCGACTCGTCGGTGGCCATCTCTCTCACCATGATGATTCTGTTCCTGGTGTTGGTGGTCGTCGCGGGCAAAACCTTTGTCGAGGAGACACTGAGTGCCGGTCAGAATTTTATTATCTTCGCCATTATTCAGTCCCTCACTTTTGCTGCGGGGGTTTATATCATCCTCGCCGGTGTGCGGATGGTGATTGCCGAAATTGTGCCAGCGTTTAAAGGTATTGCAGACAAATTAGTGAAAGATGCGAAGCCGGCGCTCGACTGCCCGACGGTGTTTCCCTTTGCTCCAAATGCCGTCATCGTCGGGTTTCTCGCAAGCTTTGTTGCAGGCCTGGTCAGCATGTTCCTCTGCCCGCTGTTCGGCTTGAGCGTCATCGTCCCGGGGCTGGTGCCACATTTCTTCTGCGGGGCAACGGCTGGCGTTTACGGCAACATCACTGGCGGACGTCGCGGGGCAGTGGTGGGGGCATTTGCCCACGGCCTGCTCATTTCGTTCCTGCCGGCCATCCTTTTGCCAATGATGGGAGATATGGGCCTGGGTTCTACAACCTTTGGCGATGCAGACTTTGGCGTTGTCGGCATCGTTCTGGGGCATATTATCGCAATGTTTAACTAACTGTTTATTATCGGAGATGGTTTATGAGCGCGAAATTTTCACCCTCACTGATGTGCATGGATTTAACGCAGTTCAAAGAACAGATCACGGCAATGAATAAAAAAGCGGATTTTTATCACGTTGATATAATGGATGGTAATTACGTCCGCAATATCACACTGTCTCCCTTTTTTATTGAGAACCTGAAAAAAATCACTACCGTTCCCATCGATGTCCATCTGATGGTGAACCATCCGGAAGATATTATTCCCATGTGTCTCGAGGCCGGCGCCGATATCATTAGCTTTCATCCCGAGACGGCGAATAACAAAATTTTCCGCCTGCTGAATCAGATCAAGGATGCAGGCAAGCAATGCGGGGTGGTGTTGAACCCGGCGACACCGGCTGAAAGTATTGCTGAATATGCGCACCTGTTGGATAAAGTGACGGTCATGTCAGTTGATCCGGGCTATGCCGGACAAAAGTTTATTCCTGAATCGCTGAACAAGATAAGAAAGCTCATCAGTATGCGCAAAAATAATGGCTATCACTATCTGACAGAAATTGATGGCTCCTGCAATGCAAAAACGTTTGGCCAGATTGCCGAATCCGGTGTGGATGTCTTTATCGTAGGGACATCGGGTCTGTTTTCTCTCCATGAGGATGTCAGCCAGGCATGGGACAGAATGATCGAGATTTTCCAGCGTGAAACCGTCGCTGCCTAATTAATTTTTTTACGAACCACAGCATATATTTAAAAAAAATTAAAAGACCTGCATCACGCCAGCGATGCCTGCTCTGTTATTCAACGACCACTCTATATGAATGCGGGTGAATTATGGATATTTCGACAGTGCTTAATGTTAAAAACATCAAGTTAAATATGACCGCCAGAACGAAAGAAGAGGTGATAGAAGAACTCACCGATTTACTAGTACAGGATGGTGCGGTGACTAATAAGGAGGACTTTATTCGTGATGTCTGGTTACGTGAGGAGCAAGGCTCTACCGGTTTTGAAAATCATATTGCGATCCCGCATGGCAAATCTTCCGGTGTTTCCCGTACCGCATTAGCCATCGGACGCACGCAACATACCATTCCCTGGGAGACCATGGATGGCAGCGATGTTCGCTGTATTATTTTATTTGCGGTTTGCCTGGTGGATCAAAATGCCACTCATATTCGCCTGTTAGCGCAAGTATCCGGGTCACTGGCCGACGAAGACATTATCGCTAAATTACTGGTTGAATCTGATCCATATAAAATCATTGCGCTTTTCAATTCAGAAACTGAAAGCACCGAAGCGTAATATGTAGTTGTTAACATTCTTTTATATCTTATTAAATGAATTAACGGAGAATCGTGATGAATATTGTCGGAGTTACCGCCTGTACGGTGGGGATTGCACACACCTATATTGCTCAAAAGAAAATTGAAACAGCCGCCAAAAAAGCCGGTCATAACGTTAAAATCGAGACCCAAGGGACCATCGGCATTGAGAATCAGTTAACCGCTGATGAGATTGCCATGGCAGATATTGTTCTGCTTGCCGCGGATGTTAAAGTGACGGGAGAAGAACGGTTTGCGGGTAAGAAAGTGGTCAAAGTCGCCACGGAAACGGCAGTGAAATCCCCCAATAAACTGATTGAAAAACTCAGTGAAATAGTCAATTCATAATTTTATTTCGGCCTGCTGACTCTATACTTAAGGGCGTAATTTATGTCTCTAAAACAAATATGGCAAGCAGCAAATCCTAAAGGACATCTGCTGACCGCTATCTCATTTCTGATCCCCATTGTCTGTGGTGCTGGGTTTATTATTGCCATCGGCATGGGGCTTGGTGGAACGGTGCAGGACACGTTAACGCCGGGGCAATTTGATTTATGGCAGGCGATGGCCACTCTGGGCGCTAAGGCGCTTGGGCTGTTGCCGGTGGTCATTGCGGTGGGTATTTCCGGCTCGATTGCTGGCAAGCCGGGCATCGCACCAGGATTTGTCGTCGGGCTGGCGGCGAACACCATCAGCGCAGGCTTTATCGGCGGGATGATCGGTGGCTACATTGCCGGCTATATCGCGCTGGCGATCATTAAAAACGTCAAGGTGCCTGACTGGGCTCGCGGTTTGATGCCAACGTTGATCGTGCCTTTTTTTGCCTCCATTATCAGCTGCCTGATTATGGTCTATATCATTGGTACGCCTATCGGTATCTTTACGGAAGCGCTGACATCTTTCCTGAGAAGTATGGGCACGTCATCGAATCTTGTGTTGGGCGCAGTGATAGGCGCTCTGTGTATTGTTGACTTTGGCGGCCCGCTTAATAAGACATGCTTTGCCTTCGTTCTCACGCTGCAGGCGCAGGGAATAAATGAGCCGATTACCGCGCTTCAGTTAGTTAACACCGCAACGCCTATTGGTTTCGGCCTGGCTTTCTTCATTGCTAAGCTTCTGCGTAAGAACATCTATAACAGTGAAGAAGTGGAAACCTTAAAATCGGCGGTTCCAATGGGGATTGTTAATATCGTTGAAGGCTCTATCCCGATCGTCATGAACGATATCGTCCGCGGTATCGCCGCCGCGGCCATCGGTGGCGCGTGCGGTGGCGCAGTCACCATGGTGTATGGTGCGGATGCCACGGTGCCTTTTGGTGGGGTACTGATGATCCCCACCATGTCACACCCGATGGCTGGCATTATGGCCCTGCTGGTGAATATTGTTGTTACCGCCACGGTTTATGCTGTCATCAAAAAAGATATTCCGCGTGATGTGCTGGTTACTCATGATCACGAAGAAGAGGATATCGACCTTAATGATATTAAAGTGAGCTAACTTACCCCTGTATTATTTTATCAATGGCGTTGAGCTAGTCCTGCAACTCAGCCCATAACCGAGGGGTCCTTAGTTATGGGCTGAGTTGCGTCAGGTAGACGGCTGGGTAAAAGTGGAGCAGGGTGAACATTGTTGTTGCAAAAATGTGAATGCTTCAGTAGCCTTATCTCTTTCGGAGACAGGAAATGCTCGTCACTGATTCACTTCTTGCTTACACCCTCGCTGCCACACTGCTTACCCTGACGCCAGGTCTTGATACTGCTCTTATCCTCCGCACGGCGACCGCTGAAGGGGGACGCAAAGCCTTGCATGCCGCGTTAGGCATTGATCTCGGATGCTTTATCTGGGGCGCGCTGGTGGCCTTTGGTTTAGGTGCGCTACTGGCGGTTTCTGAGTTGGCTTATACCTTATTGAAATGGTGCGGAGCAGGATACCTTTGCTGGCTGGGCATCCAGTTGCTCCTGCGCCCACGCCAGCAATTTAACCCCAACCCGACCGAATCAGATTCCACGAGTAACTGGTTCCTGCGTGGGATGCTGGGGAATGTGCTTAACCCCAAAATGGGCGTCTTCTACGTTTCGTTTTTGCCCCAGTTTATCCCTGCCGGGCATTCACCCGTCAGCTGGACCTTTCTCCTGGTCACCATCCATGTATTGATTGGGACGCTGTGGTCATTAACGCTGATTACCGCCACTCGCTATGCCGCCGGCATCCTGAAAAAACCAGCCGTGGTGAAATGGATGGACCGGACAACCGGCTGCCTGTTTCTGCTATTTGCCGCGAAGCTGGCCATGAGCCGCCGGTAGTCACGCAGGGGCGTATGCCCCTGTATCAGTTGTTTTTATCACCTTTGCTATCATTGAGTTATATATTTATAAAGCCACCTGGCCAGGCGCAATTTTTGGTCAGTTTATTGAGCAGGAGCATTAGCTCATAATCGTTGCGTAAGTTAAATTTTCTCATGACCATATATTTATGCGCATAGACCGTTTTCTCACTAATCATGAGTTCGTCTGCAATTTGCATGACCGACATCCCCTCATATAAACAGGTCATGATGCGGATCTGCTGTGGAGACAGCCTGGTGGGCTGGCAATCACAACAGGACATGGATGACTGTCGCGTATTTGTCTGCTGTAGCCGGTGCCAGGCACCGTGCAATGCTGTACGTAACCGCGTGACGGAATCCCGACGAGAAATAAAGATAATATCCTGAAAACAAGAGGGTAAAGCCGTAACACGCATATCATCATCAACAACGCCAATCACAATCCCTTTTTTTCGCTCCTGCAGTTCAGGACAGCAAATAAAACACTCTCCTGGACATAATGCCAGCACAATGACGTCCGCTACCTTCACACTTTCCGACGTAAAGTTAAAATTGAAATCAACTTTGGTATTGTGTTGGGAAAAGAAATCACTAAATAAAAAGGTCAGTCCACGCTGAAAGAGGGTATCCGGCTCTTTTATTACAATATTAACCATTTACCATACCGAAACATAATAGCTCTCCTGAATGTGGGTAATAGATGCAGTATGTACTATCACCCGGTTAGTTCCCTGAAGAGGAAAACGACTAGCGCGCATAGGATCCTCTATAGCCAGCGGCCAGTCAGTTGTACTGCATTGTCAAAACGACGACGGCGCGAATGGAACCTGGTGTCGGTCTTCCTGCCACAGAAGTGACCATCGCTTTCATCGGCATCTTCGCCGTTCTGTCTGCGGCAATATTTTGGGTGATGCTGGATCCATTGCCCATTAACACACCCGTAGTGGCATCAGACATAGCAATCGCCACGCGGGTGGCCGTGCCGCTGTTTTGGTAATAATTCATGCCCGCTTCCGGGTCAGGCGTTCCGCTAAAACGGGTCGTCACACTCAGCGTACCCGGCGGACAGCTGGTAAATAGCAGGTTAAAAGAAACCGGATCGGACGAAGATCCAGGTGTGAACATATTTGTTGCCTGGATATTACCAAGATCGATATTCATATTTGAATTTCCACCGTTAAAAACGCAGGGTGCTGCGATAATACGGCCTGTGACTTTAATATCTACATTGTCTGCCGACAGCGCAGGTAATGCTGTTGCGCATGCCATCAGCAAGACTAGTATATTCATTTTCATTTAACAGCCCTTATTGATAGGTAAGGCTCAGCGTTGCGGATGCGTTTGCGATGCCGGTGGTTACCGTTGTATTGGTCTGATAATAGCGTGCTGTTAACGGGAACATCTCCTGGCCACCCGTGGTTCTCTTCAAAACCAGATTATTGCCAAGGGTGAGGGGAGTATTGTTATAAACCAGCTGCACGCCAACCCCACGGGCGACGCCTGCGCTGCCCTGACCGGTTAATGCCAGCACGGTATTATCGCTGACGTCGGGATTTTGTGGCCCGGTGAGCATGACGTTAATATTGGCTCCGGCATCGCAGTCCAGAATGAGATTCTGCGTCTTCTGCGCATTAGCGGGCGTTGTGCCTACCGCAGAGCCGAATTCACTAACCAAGACGTCCCCCAGTTCAAATAAAATATTCGATGTTTTTACCGCACATGCCACCTGGGTAATAGATCCGGCCCCCGCATTCACAGGTATCTCAGGCGCTTGTTCTCCGCCGAGATATTGCATTGTGAAGGCGACAAACGATGCAAGTTGTCCCGTCACTGAGCCGGATGTAATATCACCAATCTTCCAGAATTGTATAACCGGCTGATAGTCATGGCTAACTAACTCTCCAGGGTTTGATGACCAACTGGACAATGAAGCGTTACCTCGGTCAATATAATCGGTGCCGCTATAAGTCGATACACCTGCTTTGGAATTCATATAAAAGCCGAAAGAAATACCCACCCCAGGCACATTGGTTTTATAAACGCGCCGCGCCCCGTACGTCGCGGCATAGGGTAAAACCCCGCTTTTCATCCCTGAGCTTGACCCTTCATTGCCGGTTGTAATGCAGGAATAAGCATGTGCTAAGGAGCCATATATCTCATTGCTGATTGCTTGCCCAACGGGGACATCGCGCTGAACGATAATATTGCCATAATCCACAGTATAGGGAGAGCCGATAAAATTATAGTTACAGCAGATGCCACTCAAGGGAAACAACAAAGCCAGCATTAATAATGCACAACGGAAAAGTCGCATATCTATGCACCTGATTTAAAAATTCAGTTCAACGTTAACGGCAAGCAGCAGTATCGATAATTACATCGTTATTCAGCTTCGCCATATTAATCGAGTAATGCACCCTGCAGGTGTTTGCGGATTGATTTCCCCATTTCACGGTCAGGTTGACCTGGGGATCCAGGCCCGTCAAATACACCTGACCGCTTTCGCCAACGATAAAGCTGCTGCGTTCTGCACCTTCAATGCTGGCAATTGCACCAAACGGTACCCACTGGCCGTTTTGCTGGGTCAAGGTCATCAACATGCGAACGCCTACGCTTGCCAGATAGTTCGCCCTGACAATCGCGCCACGCGTCGGGACCACGGTTTTGACCGTTTGTTCTAACTCAACGTTAGCCGGCAATGTTTCAGTGATTAATGACACATCATTTTTGCGATAAGGCATTAAGTTAGAGGCAAGCGTGTATCCGCGATAATCGGTTGTCGCGCCGGTCATATTCTGGATTCCTACACCGGCAGCCCCGGGGGCAGCAATCAGCACGTTGGTTTCACCCAGTGGCTGAGAGAACGTCACGCCATTGGCATGCGCAACCACGCCTCCCTGAATCCCATAATTCAGACGGTCGGTATTTTTGTCATAGCTGTACCCGGCCGTCAGTTCGCCATAGGTGCCTCGATAATCACCATTCATATTGCCGGTATAGGCCACGTCGTGAGTGCCGTAACCCTGTTGAATATTCCAGTTAAGCGCATTATTCGGCATCGCAACGCCATTCAACCCAACACTGTGTGTCGTACCGTTATGCTTGCTGGCATTCATGCCATAGTTTGCCCATGTCTGCGGCAAGAGTTTTTCCAGCGGGATGCTGATATTTAGCGCCAGCATCTGGTTTTTACCGTCGCTCTGGTGAGCGCTGTACGATCCCGTACTACCATTCCTGCTCAGGGTCCATGTCAGACCGTAACTGATACTGTGCCAGTAGTTGTTATACCCAACGCTCCAGGATTCCATCGCCTTACCTGAATTCCAGTAATCTTCATGCGAGGCGTTCAGCATCAACGATCCCAGATTATCTCCCAACCCCTGGCTCAACGTCAGCTCCGCACGGTTTCGGCGTCTATCCTGGAGCGCATTACTGTCACCATAAGAATCAAGGACCTCCTGCATGCCATAGTAGCCGCTGGTCGAATAGCGGTAGCCGGCAATCGCAAAGTTAGTGCCCGTTGAAGCAAAGTTTTTACTGTATCGAGCCCGCCAGGATTGACCGTTGGATTTCGGCATATTGTACGGCGTGGACCAGCCCTGGGTGATGTCGCTGGAGATAGCGCCAAAGTCACCCATGTTTTTACCCACGCCCGCGGCAAGCGACTGATATTTACTCGACTCCTGCAATCCACCGTAAAACGTGAACCCGTAGGGCAAGCCGAGAATAACGCTCATCTGGCCAAAGGGTGTCTTATCCACGCTGACGTTGTACGAACGATATTGGCCGCCCGTTAACGCATATTTTATTCGGCCTTCACGCTGTAATACGGGAAGTGAGGCAAATGGCACGCTAAAGTGCTGCTCACTACCATCAGCCTCTTTAATCGTGACATCAAGATCGCCGGCGCCGCCGGTAGGATACATGTCCGTAATTTCAAACGCGCCCGGCGCCACAAAGCTCTGGTAAATCTGATAGCCATTCTGGCGGATGATCACCTGGGCATTGGTCCGGGCGATACCACGCACCACAGGGGCATAGCCCTTAAGGGAGTCGGGCAGCATGTCATCATCGGAAGCAAGTTGTCCTCCCCGGAAAGGCATACTGTCGAAAACATCTGCCGGGGCAGAACTGTCACCCAGTGTGAGCTGCGACTTTAACGGGATTATCGTACGTTGTGCATAGGTATAAACCGTGTCCCAGGCATCCTGGCCCTGTGAATCTCGCGACCAGGTGGTGTAATTTCTTAACCTCCAGGGGCCGATGTTTACTCCCGGACGCAGGTTGGCATACTGGCTATCACTGTTGCTGCTGTTGTTATTTTTGGCCCAGTTATTCGCCCCACTCAGACTGTAGTTAAGCAGGGCGGCGTTAATCCCTTCATCCCAGCGATCCGGTGGCACCGATCCACGAGCTTGCGCTGAGATTGCCGCTTGCGGAATGCTCAATACCAGACGCTGCATGGCAAACTGGAAATCTGTACTGGCCTGAGGAATGGCGGACAGGTTCGCACAGGAGGTTTCTCCCTTTAACGCAGGAAAAAGTCCAGTCTTGACTCCCCAGCTTGCTAATTGCTCAATGGATAAACAGGGGACTAATTTTTCATCACCGCCAGGTTCTTTCAGCAAAACAAACATGATATCGCGAGTATCGACTAACTGATCGTCCAGGACGACATCAACATGATAATTCCCGGGGGCTTGCGCACCAGATTCAAAACCTGAAAGATCGACTCTTTCTGTCCCTGGATTATCCAGTTCAACCAGCTCTGGGTTAAAAAAATCGCGACTATAGCTATTTTGTGTATTACCGAAGAGCGCGATGGTTATCAACAATGCCAACCGTGGAGATCGTACTTTTATATAATCCATTGCCATCATCATAAATCCCACTCAGTGTCTTTTCGCCAGCCTACAGACTGGCTTTGTGTTCTGCCCCGGGACTGCCATAGTCATTGATAATTTTGAATGTCACTGGCCCGCCCGTTACGCCGGAGGGTAAATCAAACATCGCCGTACTGCCGGGTAATACATAACTGACATCAGGCACTCTTTTACCTGCAAGCGAGATTTCATTAAAATTCATGACATGCTGAGTCGGATTGTTTACCTGTATTTTATTCCCTACGCGTTGCCAGCGTAATTTATCGGCCTGTTCTTCAGGGGCGGCGCCTTTCATCGTCGCCGGCCGGTAGATGAGTTTAATTCGGGTTTTAATGGCAATTTGCAGCGTATTGTCAACTTGAGATGCGGAGGGTATAGCTTTTATATTAAGCCAAAACAGACTCTCTTTATCCTGAGGTAATGTGCCGGTGGCAACAATGCGCTCGACGTTTTGTTGCCCATTATTCAGTCGATATAACGGTGGGGTAATAATAAAAGGTGCCTTCCCGACCCCATCACCCGGCGTTTCAATCCATGACTGGATAAGATAGGGGGTGTTATCCGGGTTGTTTATGCTAATAGAAGCTTCTTTTTTATTACCATCAAAAATGACGCGCGTGCCACCAATAACGACACCCGCCTGAGCAAAAGATAAGCCAATACTCATTATCGTGGTGGTGAGCAAGATACTGCGAAGAACATTCATTTTAGACCTCTAAAACATGGGGCCGTATCGACCCCATCAGGTTTTCTGAACAGAAAATCAGTTATATACAATGGAGAAGTTAGCAACGGAGTTGGCCGTACCCGGCGTTACTGATGCCGTGGTGGAGATATATTGCGCATAGAATTTCAGCGTATTGTCCTGGGTGCTGCTAAGCACGTAGTTATAGCTGTTCTCACCGTGCAAAGGCAGATCGACTTTATCGGCAGTCATCAGGTTAATCGCCACCCCTGACGCCGCACTGGAGGCTGAGGTATCAATAGCCAGCAGGTTAGGGTTGGTCAGATCGGGGGTGCCATCAAAGCGTACTTTTGTTGAAGTCACCGTGGTTGGACAGTTTTTAAGCACAATATTAAAATCTTTTGCAGCCGCTTTTGTGCCACTGTTCGGAAATTCACTTTTATAAAAATTACCGAGGTTAACCTGCTGGTTTTGCGATGCCACGTCGACTTCACAGGCAGTATCCAGAATGTTCCCAACGAAATTTACGGTGCCAGCGGCAGCAAAAGCGTGAGATGTTGACAGCGCTGCAGTTGCGGTCAATGCAACTAAAATAAGACTTTTTTTCATTACTCTGTTTCCTTATTAACTTTGTATACCACTCGTATTCAGGCAATAGGGTGCCGAGGAGTGTATACACTCTTTATATACCGGTGCCTTTATTTTACTGTGCAGCATGGCAGCCATAATTCATTACGGTAAAACCCTGAACTGTTCTGCTGACTGGCTAAAATTTATCTAATCATTTTCTTAAACTCAATTATTTTCTGGGTCTACCTGTAGACTTTCATTTAACGAATATTCAACATTTATTGCTTATTTATTGGCATTGTTAATGCTCAGTCTATTTTTAGACCGACACCTCATGGATTAAAAAATCAATAACTTAGAGAGCGTCTTTGGGCGGGTCTACTTTTAGACTGCAACTCAATATTCCGTGGATTCTTAATTTTTAAGATAATTCTTCAGGACGATACAAAAAGCGATCACAGTTGAGGAATTGAGGCTGCTTATGAACACGCGCTTAACCCCCCCGGAAAACCATGACAAATCACTTGCTCTGGAATTAAAACCATTCCGGCACATTGAGGCATTGATAAAACATGTGTTGCCAGCAGCAGAAAGAGTCGTGATCGGCAGAGGTGACGTCGTGCATTATTATAAAGATGATATCCGGCAGTGCTTTTTGCTATTGCAAGGTAGCGTTGCGCTGCACCGTCGCGGCGATGGCATTGTTTTAAATTCTGAATCAGCACCGTTTATTCTGGGCGTCAGTAGTCAGTTTTCCTCAGAGCATCTTTATGTGAGAGCGCTGGAGACGTCAGAGATCGCCCGTGTGCCACTGGATTGTTTTAATCACATCGTGGCACAACTGGATCTGTGGGAGCATTTTTCGAAACTCCTCATTTACACGGCCTCCCGGGTGTATGAGCATTGCGCACAAATCTCCCAGATGTCAGCTTATGACATCATCCGCTTTCAGCTTGTTGAACTCATGCAAGAGCCGGATGCGATACGGCAAAAAATTACGGCTGCAGCCTATATTAAGAGCCGAACCTATCTTTCACGGAGCGGGATTATGCGAATTTTGGCCGAGCTACGAACCGGGAAGTACATCACCATGGAACGGGGTATACTGCTTGATATCAACCACTTGCCTCGAAAATACTGACGATGAGGATACCCGCGACTGGAAGCCACGCTATAATCAGACAGGTCAATATTAAGGTTATCGGTTATGTCCTCTTCAGAAAGATCTCACAAAGGTTCACCCTACGCGCAAGAGCTGATTACTCACTTACAGCCGTATTGCACACCACGTAAAACTGAAAGAGGGGAGCAACTGGATTTCAAGGTGAACGGCCAGGGGGTGTGTTACTTGATCCTCGAGGGAACCGTAGCGGTTTATCGCCGAAACGATAACATGATGCTGTCCACTGCACGCAGTCCCGCCGTGTTTGGTCTTGCCAATCTGACGGATATTTACTTCGATGACTATATCAAAACCATAAACCCCTGCCTGATTGGCGAGATCTCCACCGCTCGTGTTAATGACATTATTAAAGAAAAATCGTTATGGGGACTGCTCTCAAAGCAACTGATGTTTGTGTATGGCCGACTATACAACAACGTGATGCCGCAGGGCGCTCCTACCGCGTATGAAATGATCCGCCAGCAGTTGCTCAATCTCATAGAAGAAGATGAGAGTTATCGCGCGGCAGTCACAGCAGAACTCTACATACGCGAGAAAACCCATCTGTCTCGCAGCGGTGTCATGCGTATTCTTGCGGATTTAAAAACGGGTGGTTTTATCGAAATGGAGGAGGGAAGACTCATCAAAATCCATAAGCTTCCCGCCAGGTACTAAATAACGCCCCTCATCTCAATTTAGCGACCACACCTGGGTTTTAAATGTCCAGGGCAGGGCGCGCCCTGTTCTACTCAGTGGTGAAACGATCGGGCTCGAACGTACGTTTAGCCAGTTTCTTTTGCAAAACGATGACAATAATTGGGGTTCCTGATGCGGTAATTGCACATACCGCCAACAGCATGTCCATATTTTGTAGCGCCATGCGATGGTCGGGTAACAAAAAAGCAGACAGGAAAAATGCGGCAGTTGTCATCAGATACATCATGGATGTCTGTAATGAAGAGAATCCCGCTCGTTGCTTGTTATCAGGAAACTGAATCGTCACCGCCGACGATGACACCAGACGACTGTAAGCTGCGCCGAGAAATAACGTAATAAATAGCGCTGGATGCGGATAGCCCATCAGGGGTATCAGTAAGCTCAGGATAAAAACGAGGGTCGACCCGGTCGCCAAACTCAAAGCAGAAACACGAGAGGTTAATGCGCCTGTCATTCTGGTAGACAGATACCCCGCCAGGCCCCCGCCGAAGAACAACCAGGGCAGCAGACCTTGAGAAGCCCCCAACAGCTGCGTCATTAATGGCGCCAGGACAGGAATGATCAGCATTGGACTAAACTGTACCAGCGCATTACCGGAAGCAAACAGTAAAGTATCTACATCGAGGGGCAGCGCGTGGGACGTGTCGAAAGTGACGGGATCCTGAGGGATGATGGAGACGATCAGTGGCAATGCCAACCAACACAGTGTACAGATTAACCACAACGCGACATGCCAACCGTAATGAGTACACAAAAATAATACAGCGGGCATCCCCACGATGCTGACCATCGAAAATGACGCAATCACCGTCGCCAACATTTTTCCGCGCAAGTCAGCCGGCGTGTGGTTTATCAAAATAGTGATCCCCACCCCCATTGTCGTACCGCCAACCAGTCCTGCGAAAAAGCGCAATGTAAGAAGAAGAGGAAAACTGGTGGTCAATGTCGTCAACAGTGTCGCCATGGCTAGCAGTACCATATTGGCAATTAAAAAACGTTTCTTATTGCAACGGTCAACCCAGTAAAAGGCGATAATTCCCGACAGGACGGCTCCAGATGTGTACATACCGGATACATAGCCTGAGAAGGTGACGGGAACAGCGAAATCTGCAGCCATAAATGTAAAAACAGGGCTGAACATCATATATTCCAGCGCATTAGTAAACTGGACAAAAGCGATTACCATAGCAATCCGAATGAGCGTCTTTTGATTAAATGTTGTGGCGACCAGTGGCATAGCAAGCGACCTGTGGATCAAAGATATCCTAGCTTAACTGCTATCAAACATGTCGATTAGGTGGTAAAAATGGCACTCATTATTATCATATGTGGGATAGTTGATGCGGCCAGTTCTTGACTTTAATGCGCTGAAAATCTTCATTGCTGTGGTGGAACGAGACAGTTTTGTCGGGGCATCGAAAGCCCTGGAAATGCCGACATCAAATGTGAGCCGTTGCATTTCTCAGTTAGAAGACAAACTGAACCTTCAGCTCATTGAGCGCAGTACCCGACATATGAAACTCACACAGGCGGGGCATCTACTCTATACCCGGGCGAAGCCATTACTGGAAGCACTTGAGCAAACTGAAACCGAATTAACGTTGCGACAAATGCAATTCAAGGGGCCATTACGTATCTGTATTCCCAATGAAATCGGTCCTGTATTGCTGGGCTCTGTTGTTGCTGATTTCGCCTGTCAGCATCCGGACCTGGAGATAAGTTGCGTCACAAATTTGTCGGGTTATGAATCCCTGCGAGATGATCTGGATTTAGCTGTCATTGTTAGCCGTGGTCAGATGGATGACAGTGACTACATCGCCCGTCATCTGGTGACGATCCCTTGCACCATCGTTGCGGCCCCCTCCGTCATCCAGCGTTATGGCACGCCTTCTCGAATACAGCAATTTGAAGAGTTACCCTGTATTACAACGGTGAATGCGCTTAAAGGCGCTCCCTGGCAGTTTGTGAATAAAAAGGGCGGATTCGAGACGATCAAGGTTAACGGTCGTTATCGGGTCAACAGCGGAGAGATGGCAGGGCGGGCGGCCATCTCAGGTGTCGGTTTTGCCATCCTGTCGAAACAAGCCTGCCAACCCTATATTGATGATGGGCGGTTAATCGAGATTGAATTTGAACAATCGGCAGCCCCCTTGCAATTGTTCGCTCTGTATTCAGATCGGCGTTACTTGCCGGCAAAAACAAGAGCGCTTATTGATTTCATGCATCAGAGATTGAGTCATTAACAAGAGGCCATCTTCAGCGCGCCAGGGCGGCGCTGTTTTATTCAGCCGGCCGGCTCAAGCAACAAATCTCTGAGATAGCCCTCCAGCAGGGAGGCACAAATTCGCGTTTCATACGACATCATCCCAGCTGGTGGATGGAGCAACCAGGCACTAAATGGCGGGATCGGATAGTGGCTTAAGAGGGGGATGAGCGCGCCGTCTGCCATTTCTTTTCTGCAAACCGGACTTTGCAAAACACCAATGGCATGTCCCGCTAATAACCAGGAGAGGACACTCCGCCAGTGCGTGGATTGAAATTGAATATTGACGGGAACATTAATGAGTTGATCTTCGGAAGCGATCAATTGAATGCGATTACTGGCGAATACACCGGAAACAGCAGCAAATGGATAATCTGTCAGCGCTTCCGGCGTGTCAGGATGACCCATTTTCGCCAGCAGAGCCGGAGAGGCCACTAGCACTCTGCGCACGGCGCCAAGCGGACGTGCGACAAAAAAGCCTTCGGAGACATCACCTAACCTCAGTGATAAATCGACCCCCTCGGTGACGGGATCGATGACGCGGTCGTTAAAAATGACATCGACCTGCAGCTCCGGATGCTCGTTCTGAAGCTGCAACAATGCAGGCATCAGCAGGCTTTCTCCGGCGGAATAGGGCGCGGCAATACGGATTTTGCCTTGCAGCCCCTGATTTTCCTCATTCACAGAAAGAGCATGCTCTGCCGCCTGAACGGCCGTTTTGCTTCGCTCATAAAACACGTTACCGCTGTGCGTTAGAGACATGTTACGCGTGTTGCGCCTAAGCAAACGTGTCCCAAGATGTGCTTCCAGTTTTTCTATTCTTTCACTCACGGCGGGCTGGCCAATGCCGAGATCGCGGGCTGCAGCCGACATGCTGCCCCGTTCAACCACCCTGATAAATATGCGCATTGCTGAGAAGAGATCCATTCACCAATTATATTGGCTTTACCGATAAATGTAAGTGGGGACAGGCATCTACTGCTTTCCTGCGAAATGATGAAAAATCCAGACTCAAGGCCTGAGTCAGGCTAAATTTCAATCTATTTAATTGATTTATTAGTGGAAAATAATGATGCCAGAGATAAAGCTTTTCATGTTCCAGTCAGGAACACAGCATTGTCGATATCAGCATATCCGGATGAATCAGGGCGTGGGAGAGCATTATGAGATCCCTGTTCCCTGGTTTCTGCTGACCCATCCGGATGGGTTTACGCTGATTGACGGCGGTCTGGCTGTCGAAGGATTGAAAGATCCCAGTGGTTATTGGGGAAGTGCTGTAGAGCAGTTTAAACCGGTGATGTCAGAAGAACAGGGCTGTGTGGAACAACTTAAGAGGATTGGCATTGCTCCTGAGGATATCCGCTATGTGGTCCTGTCCCATTTGCACTCTGATCATACGGGAGCAATTGGTCGCTTCCCCCATGCTACGCATGTTGTCCAGAGGCAAGAGTATGAATATGCCTTTGCCCCTGACTGGTTTACGTCAGGAGCCTATTGCCGACGCGATTTCGATCGTCCCCAACTTAACTGGCTTTTTCTGAACGGGTTGTCCGATGATCACTATGACCTTTACGGTGATGGCACGCTGCAGTGTATTTTCACCCCAGGGCATTCACCGGGCCATCAATCTTTTCTTATCCGCTTACCCGGTGGTACAAATTTTACGCTAGCGATTGATGCGGCTTACACCTTAGATCATTACCATGAGAAGGCGCTCCCGGGGCTAATGACGTCAGCTACTGATGTCGCTCAGTCAGTGCGAAAGCTGCGTCAGCTTACCGAGCGATATCATGCGGTATTCATACCCGGCCACGATCCTGAAGAATGGAAAAAAAACAGGCTTGCGCCAGCCTGTTACTATTGAATCATTCCTCGCTGATCGCCAAAAAGCGTCTGTTAAGCAGGGCTGTCAGCTTATCTTGTTCGAAATGGCCCTGGTGATGGCCGGGGCCATTTCTGCGGGCAAGCTCAGGGCTTCACGTCCAGCACGACATGACTGAAGGTTTGATAGGTTTTTTCGTCCGGCGCGGGCGGGATGTTGGCTTTTTTCAGCGCGGACATCACCTGCGCGCAGAATGGCCGATCGCCGCTCTCGACCGTCGGATCCTGCACTGTCCCGTCACGCTGTAGCGTAAAGCGCACCGAGCATTTTTGCCCTTGCCAGGAGGCCGGCTGGTCTATGTTAGCGAAGATAGCCGCCTGGATCCGCGCCAGATAGCGTGAGGCATTGGCCTGGGGTGAAGTATCGGAACCCGTTTGATAATCGCGAAGTATCTTATCCACTTCAGCCGATATTTTAGCGTCTTCGGCGCTGTCCGGCGCAGAAGCACCACCCGAGCAGGCGGAAAGAAGTAAAGAGAGGGTGCAAACGAGCACAGCGTTGGTTTTCACGGACATGCTAAGCCTCCTTGCTGGTGGGGATACCGTCGTGTACGAGGCGGTTATCCTCTGTTATTCCGCGAAATTATTCAAACGCTGAATGCATGGCACGCGCTTTCAGTGACAGTGTCACTCATTTTTTACTTTCGTCGCGGGCGGTGATGCCATCCAGTCGCGAATAATGTCACCGTATAGCTGTTCTGCCTCCGCCAGTCGGCTGAGCAGGCAGTACTCGTCGGTTTGATGCGCCATCGACGGCTCGCCGGGGCCGAGAATAATACAGGGCGGATCGCCCAATGCAGGCAGCAGCAGCGAGGCGTCGGTAAAGTAGGGCACCACGCGCGGCGCAATCGGCTCAGCGTGCAGCGGCTGACAGCGTTGGTAAACCTGCTTAATCCACGCGTGATCCTCCCGGCTGAGGACGGCGGGCAGGTCGACCAGCGTGGAGACGGTGACGCTTTCGCCAAGCAGCGTCGTCAAGCGCTCCCGGATAGTGGCGTGCTGTAAATTGGGCGCGCTGCGGATATCGACATCAAAACGCGTGCGGTCCGGTACGGAATTAATATTGAGTCCGCCTTCTATGCGTCCGACGTTGAGGGTGGGTTGCTTCATTAGCGGATGCGGCGCGCCTGGCGAAAAATGCTGAATCTTACCCAACGCATCCGCCGCAAGATAGATAGCATTGATCCCCAGCTCCGGCATCGCGCCGTGAGCGGTTTTCCCCCGCGTTTCGCAGCGCAGCCAGAGCGCGCCTTTATGGCCGATAACCGGATAGTTGGCGGTGGGTTCACCGACGATCAGCGCGCCCACCTCCGGCAACGTTGCGGAGGCGATCAGCGCCCGCGCGCCGTCGCAGCCGGTCTCTTCTCCGCCGGTTATCAGCAATACCGCGCCGCGTCCGGCGAGGATCGCTTCCCGCTGATGAACGCAGGCGACGGCAAACGCCGCTATCGCCGCTTTCATATCGCTGGATCCGCGGCCATAAAGACGCCCGTCTTCCATCTGCGAGCCAAAAGGATCGTACTGCCAGCGGGCATTTCCCAGCGGGACGGTATCCAGATGTCCGGTAAAGGCCAGCGGTTTACCGCTCTTCGCCCCGGGAAGGCTGGCGATAAGATTGCAGCGTCCCTCGCCGAACGACGACAGCGAAACCTCAAAACCGCTATCGTCAAGCCAGTCGGCGAAGAACCGCATGCAGTCAGCTTCGCTGCCCGGCGGGTTAATGGTGTTAAAGCCCAGCAGCTGCCGGGCGAGCTCAAGGGGCGTGGTCATCAGCGGCGTTCCGTCAGCCAGTCGAGGCAGTTAATCCATAGCTGGCGATAGCCGGGCCATTTGGCAAACTCTTCCGGCAGCCAGTGCGCCGACATGTCGCTGGTCCACACCAGCGAACGACCCTGCTGATATTCGCGAACAGCCAGTAGCGGATGACCGGTACCGGCCACGGTCGCCAGCAGTTTGCCTTCCGGGTGCATTTCAACTTCGTTATAGCCCAGCAGCCACGGCCATTCGCCCGGAATATCGTTAAACAGGGGGTGAGACTCCGTCACTTCGGCATAGCAGCCTTCCGGGGTTTCAATGCGGTCGTCCCAGGCCAGGCAGCGTACCGGCAGCACTTTCTCCACCGCGGTATGGCGGTAGCGCGCGCCGCCGTTGATTCCCTGGAAGCTGTAATAGCCGCCGATCATCATCAGCGCCCCCCCGCCGGCCACGTAATCATGCAGGAGCGTTAAACGGTTGGCGGTTCGGCGGCTCTTCAGCCAGGTGTCCGGATGCAGCAGCAGCGTATTGGCGCCAATGTCCGAGAGAATAATCGCATCCCACTCCTGCAGCGCTTCCAGCGTCAGCGGAAAGTCGGTCGCCGCCGCGTGGGCGGGCATATAGGTAATGGCATAGGGACTGTCGGCGAGCGCGGCCAGAAAGTCCGTTGCGCCGGTGTGCCAGGTGGCGGTGGCAAACTGGTCGAAGCCTTTAACGTGCGTTGACGTGCTGGTCCAGGACTCACCGACCAGTAAGATTTTTTTCTGCATGATGACGTTTCCTTTTATCCGCCAAAGACCCGCTGGGGGTTTCCAATCATTAAGGTTTCAAGTTGTTCGCCGCTGACGCCGTGGCGCCGCAGACGGGGAACAAAATGCTTGAGTATGTAGCCATAACCGTGGCCGCCGTAGCGGGTGAGCATGGTTTTCAGGAAGACGTCCTGCGACAGCAGAATTTGCTGGATGTAGCCGTCGTCAATCAGCTCGCGGATCGCGCGGGCGTTCTCCTCGTCGGAGGGCGACTGCGCCGACTCGTCGGCGTAGTAATAGCTCATGCCAATCATGTCGTATTCGAGAAACGCCCCGCGCTGCGCCAGTTCGCGCTGGTAGCGCTTATCGGCAAAGCTGGGATTCATATGGCACAGCACGGTATGGCGTAAATCGGCGCCTTCCTGCTCGAGAATATCCAGCACCCGATGGCCCAGCCGCTCCCAGCCGGGCAGATGGACCTCGATCGGCACGCCGGTCGCGGCGCTGGCCCGACCCGCAGCGCGCAGGGATTTCTCCTCATCCGGCGTAAAGCGGCTGGAGATACCGATTTCGCCGATGAGTCCGGCGAGCACCTCCGGTTTCTCCTCCGCGCCGCCAAGATCGTAAATCAGCCGTTCGGTCAGTTGTTCGACGCTGCTGATTTTTACCCACTCGGGGTGCGAAGGCTCCAGATAGAGCCCGGTCCCCATAATGATGTTCAGACCGGTCAGACGCGCAATGCGCGCCAGCGCTTTCGGATCGCGGCCAATGCCGATATTGGTCGGGTCGACCACAGTCTCTCCGCCAAGGGCGCGAAATTTAGTCAGCTCGTCAATCGCAACGTCGACATCAAACAGCTGACAGTTATCGCGGCTCATCAGCGGGTTGAGCGACAGTTCGCCAAGGTTTTCCATTTTCACCGGCATTTCGGCAAGATGGCGATCGCTACAGCAGCAGGGCGGCACCCATTTGCCGGAGGCATCCAGCAGAATATGCTCATGCATCAGGGTAACGCCCATTTCGTTAATCGGCAGCGGGCCAAGCACAGTCATCACGTAACCGCTGCTGACGCCGACCGGCAGCGGGGAGGGATGGCGAAAAATTGATCCTTTCATCAGCTATCCTTTTGCCGCGGAGCGCGTCGGGTTGAGAATGCGGGTGTTCAGCCAGATAGCCAGCAGGATAATGGTGCCGGTGGCTATCTGGGTGTAAAACGGCGAAATATGCGACAGGATCAGCCCGTTCTGAATGACCGCAATCGACAGCGCGCCCAGCAGCGTGCCAATAATAGTCCCGAAGCCCCCAAACAGACTGGTGCTGCCTAGCACAACGGCAGCAATGACCTGCAGTTCAAAGCCTTCGCCCTGGTTGGAAGAGCCGCTGCCGAGGCGTGCGGTAATGATCATCCCCGCCAGCGCGGCGGCCATTCCGCTGATGATATAGACCTTCATGGTGACCGCTTTGGTGTTAATGCCGCTGCGCCGCGCGCCTTCGGCGTTGGCGCCGATAGCGGTCACGTAGCGGCCAAAGCGCATATGGTTGAGAACGATATGCCCGATCACCAGTATCATCATGCCGATCAGCGCGGGCATGGGGATACCAACTACCCACGCGCGTCCGATAAAGGTAAACAGGCTGTCAGCCGGTACCGGAATCGAGTAGCCCTGGGTGACCAGCAGCGCGATGCCGCGAACTACGGCCAGGGTGGCGAGCGTGACGATGAACGCCGGAATGCCTTCATAGGCAATAAAGAAGCCGTTGATGGCGCCAACGAATCCGCCGAGCAGCAGGCCGCCAAGGAGTACCACCGGCCACGGCAGACCCCAGCTATTCAGGGCGATAGCGGAGAGTGCGCCGACCAGCGCCAGGGTGGAGCCCACCGACAGATCGATACCGCCGGTGGTAATGACCAGGGTCATTGCCGTCGCGACGATCAGCAGCGGGGCGCTCTGACGGATAATGTTGAGCCAGTTGGTGCCGGTGAGAAAGTTGCTGGTGATCAGCGAAAACACCACGCAGCAGAAGACGAAAAAGAGCGCGATGCTGACCACGCCTGAGTGGTTATGCAGCAGGCGGCGCGGCAGCGAATGCTGGATCATGCGGGAGCTGCTTAAGTTCATGATACTCATCCTGTTACCTCAATGTGCTGCCGCAGAGCGGGCGGTGAATTTTTCGCCCACAATCAGGTTAACGATATCGCTCAGGCTGGTGTCGGACACCCGTCTGTCGGCGACGTTAGTACCCTCATACATCACCATGATCCGGTCGCAGACCAGGAACAGGTCCTGCAGGCGGTGGGTAATCAGAATCACGCTCACCCCGCGAGCGGAAACGCGGCGAATGAGCTCCAGAACCGCTTCAACTTCCGCGACGGCCAGCGCGGCGGTGGGTTCATCCATAATCAGCACTTTCGGGTCAAAGGCCGCGGCGCGGGCGATGGCTATAGCCTGGCGCTGGCCGCCGGAGAGATTTCGCACCAGCAGGCGAGTATCCGGAATGGAGATCCCGAGCCCTTTAAGCATCTCTCTGGCATCGGCGTGCATTTTGGCCTCGTCGAGAAAGGGGATGCCGAGGACCGATTTCATCGGCTCACGGCCCATAAACAGATTGCCCGCGACGTCGACCGTGTCGCAGAGCGACAGATCCTGGTAGACCATCTCGATATGGCAACGGCGCGAATCGGCCGGATTCGTAAACTGTTGCTGTTCACCGTCGATACGAATCGTGCCGCTGGAGGGGATCACCGCGCCAGAGAGCACTTTGGTCAGGGTGGATTTCCCCGCACCGTTATCGCCCACTAAGCCCAGCACTTCGCCCGGGGCCAGCTCAAGGTTGACTCCGCGCAATGAGCGTATCGACCCGTAGGTCTTGGTGATATTGATCATCTCTACCCTTGGCGGGGTAGTTTGTGGCTGCTGCATCTGATAACTCCCATCGCTGTGGCCGGGAAAATGTTCGCCATCCTGCGGGAGGGACTCTATCCGACACGGTTTACAATCTAGTAAACCGGTTTACCTGCGGAATAGAGCACTCGCCAGGGCAGTCAGGACAAACGCTATGTAAGATATTTGTTCGCCAGTAAGAACGTTGCAGCATCCGTGCCAGGGCAGGAACCACACAGCAGCCCTGTAACTTAACCTTATGTATTCAATACATTTAATTGAATAAAATCCGGTAAACCGGTTTACTGATTATAGTGAATAAATTGTTAATTGATCGTTTTTTGCGCCAAAAGCGGGCGCTTTTGCGCCATTTTGGGACGGGCTTAACAGATCTTGATCGAGTCGCGGCCAATCCATTCAACCGGCAGGCGGGTTTCCGCAGGGATGTCCGGATCGTCGTTTAGCAGGCGCATCATGATGTTCACCGCGGTACGGCCCAGTTCGCGGGCGGGCTGACGGATAGTGGAGATCCGCGGCTGGGTAAAATCGGCGTAGTTGGCGTCATCGAAGCCGACTAACGAAAGCGCCTCCGGCGCCTGGAGCCCGCTGGCGCGCAAGCCGTCGAGCAGACCGAGCACCAGATAGTCGCTGGCGGCGAAGACGGCGGTAGGGCGAACCGGTTGGCTGAACAGGTACCGCAGCGCCTGCTGGCCAAACTCGCGCTGGTAGTCGCCATACATCACCCATTCGGGCGGCCAGCTCAGGCCCGCCTGCTCCATCGCGGTGCAAAAGCCCTGATAGCGCTCGCGGACGCTCATCAGCTTGTCCGGGCCACCGACGAAAGCGATATGGCGATGCCCGGCGGCGATCAGTTTTTCGGTGGCGATCCGCCCGCCCTGGACGTTATCAGCAAACACTTTCGGTACCTTACTGCCGGGAATATCTTCATCCAGCAGGACAATGCGTTCGTGACGCTGGACCTCCTTGCGCAGCAGGCCGTTATCGGGGCGGTTGGTGGTGAACAGCAGACCGTCGACCTGGCAGGTATCCAGCCAGCGAATGAACTGGCACTCTTTTTCCGGGTTGTTGCGGGTGATACACAGCACCAGGCTGTAGCCGCTGGCAGAAGCAGCCTCTTCGGCAGCGTCGGCCAGTTCGGCAAAGAAGGGGTTGGTAATATCGGGAAGCACCAGGCCAAGCGTTTCGCTGCCGCCTTTGCTAAGACGACGTGCCAGGCTATTGCCGCGATAGTCCAGTTCGCGAATGGCGGTTTCGATGCGGTCGATGGTGTCCTGCGGCAGCACAATACTGTTGTTCATATAGCGCGACAGGGTCGCCTTCGACAGCCCCGCCAGCTTTGCCACATCGGATAACAATACGCGTTTTATACTCATTTCCTGCGCCATTTCTGCCAGAATCGGCTATCTGTAACATAGTTAAGCGCGGTGGATACAGCAATTTCTCTGCGAACAATCACCAAAAATAAATGCTTGACAAATTTTAATCAGCAGAGAATTGTATAGGCAGTTTACCGCATCATCCGGGAAGTCATTCCCAACCCCGTTTAAGTTATTCCAGTCGCGCACCGACACGGACCGGTTGCCGGGATGACATTAAGCAGGTATCCGCCGAACGTTCAATGATTGTTCTGGCGATATAGACGATATTTGCCCGCCAAAAAAATAATCCTTCTGCGTTCGCATGCGGCGCGGAACTCTGCTGGCTATCAACTATTCCCGACGAGGATACTGATGATGTTATTTCACACCGGAAAACTGCGTTTACTTGCTGTCGCCACGACCATGCTGGCATCAATGAGTTTTATTTCTGCCGCCAGCGCTGCCGGTCCGACTTATGCGCTGGTACAAATCAACCAACAGGCGCTGTTCTTTAATCTGATGAATAAAGGCGCACAGGATGCGGCCAAAGCCAGTGGCAAGGATTTAGTTATTTTTAACTCTAACGATAATCCCGTGGCGCAAAACGACGCGATAGAAAACTATATTCAGCAAGGCGTTAAAGGCATTCTGGTTGCTGCTATCGACGTTAACGGGATCATGCCAGCGGTTAAAGAAGCCGCCGCCGCAAACATTCCGGTGATTGCGATTGATGCCGTATTACCGGCCGGACCACAGGCAGCTCAGGTCGGCGTTGATAATATTGAAGGCGGCAGAATTATTGGTCAATACTTCGTGGACTACGTGCAGAAAGAGATGGGCGGCCAGGCGCGACTGGGTATTGTCGGCGCGCTGAATTCGGCCATTCAGAACCAGCGGCAGAAAGGGTTCGAAGAGACGCTGAAAAGCAATCCGAAGATTACTATCGCTAACGTGGTCGACGGGCAGAATGTGCAGGATAAAGCGATGACCGCGGCGGAAAACCTGATCACCGGTAACCCGGATCTGACAGCGATTTATGCCACCGGCGAACCCGCGCTGCTCGGCGCTATCGCCGCCGTAGAAAACCAGGGGCGGCAGAAAGATATTAAAGTCTTTGGCTGGGATCTGACGGCGAAGGCGATTTCCGGTATTGACGGCGGCTACGTCACCGCCGTACTGCAGCAGGACCCGGAAAAGATGGGCGCCGAAGCCCTGAATGCGCTGAACAGCATCACGTCGGGTAAAACCGTGCCGAAAACCATTCTGGTTCCGGCGACGGTGGTAACCAAAGCGAACGTCGATTCATACCGTCCGCTGTTTAAGTAGGTCAGCGCGCCCCGTCCGTGGTTAACAGGGCGGCGAGCTCACGGCTGCCGGGAAACGCGCTGAGCGTCCCCCGGCGGCTAACGGTAATGGCGGCAGCGCGACTGGCGTGCGCCAGCGCCAGCGCATCCGGCGCGACGCCGCGCAGCAGGGCGGAAGCCAACATGACGGCGAGGAACGTGTCGCCCGCGCCGGTAGTATCAAGCGCCTCGGCGGGCACGGCGGGACAAAACTGACGCTGGCCCTCCTGGACCAGCCAGGCGCCTGCGGCCCCCTGGGTAATCACTAAGGTTTTCACCCCGTATGGCTGGAGCAGCTCGGCCTCGGATTCATTGACCACCGCGATGTCGATGAGCGGCCACAGATGGCAAAAGTCAGGATTGACAGGTGAGGGGTTGAATACCGTCGTCATGCCGCGGCTTCTGGCGTACTGGAACAGCGCCCGCGTTTTATCGAGGGAGAAATTGCCCTGCTGTAGCAGAATATCGCCAGCGACGGCATCCGCCATATGCGGAATAATTTCATCCAGGCTGAATGTATCGGCCGCCGCCGTAGTGGTAATGATGGCGTTGTCGCCATCAGCGCTATTTAAAATAATCGAGGTATCGCTATGTTGATTGAAATGGCCGTTGGGTAGTAGCGTCAGTGGTTCATTTTTTATCTGCTGGCGGATCCACGCGCCGTTGCTGTCATTTCCCGTGGCGGCAATTAAACGCGTCTCTATTCCGCAGCGGGATAATATAATCGCCTGGTTCGCGCCTTTACCGCCGATATCCTGCGACACTTTAACGCCGTGAATGGAAGCCCCTTTTTTCGGTATATCCGGAATGGACCAGGTTTCATCTACGGTAATATTACCAGTAACGTAAACACGCATAGTGTTCCCTTAACAGGATGGATAAGATGGTTGCTATCTCAGCAGAAAAAACGAATGCAATACAAGCTATTTTTTCACGAAGCAAGGCTGTTATTGGCGTTATTCATTGCGACCCATTTCCTGGTGCGCCAAAATATCGAGGAAAATCAGTATCAGATATTGTTGAGCGTGCGCTTCGCGATGCTGAAAATTATATTTCAGGCGGTGTTCATGGTCTGATTATTGAAAACCATGGCGATATTCCTTTCTCTAAACCTGAGGATATCGGCCATGAAACCTCAGCGCTGATGGCGGTCATTACCGAGAAAGTTCGTGAACGTTTTGCTGTGCCGCTGGGCATTAACGTTCTGGCTAACGCGGCGATCCCGGCAATGGCGATCGCCCTGGCGGGAGGCGCCGATTTCGTCCGCGTAAACCAGTGGGCCAACGCCTATATCGCCAACGAAGGATTTATAGAAGGGGCGGCCGCTAAGGCGCTGCGCTACCGCAGTATGCTGCGCGCTGAACATATTCGCGTTTTTGCCGATAGCCACGTTAAGCACGGTAGCCATGCCATTGTCGCCGATCGTTCGATTCAGGAACTGACGCGCGATGTCGATTTCTTCGAGGCTGACGCGGTGATCGCCACCGGCCAGCGTACGGGCGATAGCGCCACGATGGCGGAAATTGACGAGATCCGCGCGGCGACGGAACTACCGCTCCTGGTGGGCTCCGGGGTGACACCGGCTAACGTGATGCAGATCCTCGGGCGGACTCAGGGGGTCATTGTGGCCAGTACAATGAAGGTCGATGGCGTCTGGTGGAACGATGTTGAGCTGGCCCGGGTGAAACATTTTATGTCGGTCGCGCAGGCCGCGCTGGAGGAAGCTTAATGGAAGCGTTTAGCGAACGCCTGCTGCGCGAACATCAACCGGCGTGGCAGGCGATGCAGCAGCACCCGTTTGTGACTGATATCGAACAGGATCGTCTGCCGACAGTCGTCTTCAACCGCTATCTGGTGTTTGAGGGCAACTTTGTCGCGACGGCGATCGCGATTTTTGCCCTCGGGGTCAGCAAAGCGCCGGGTATTCAACAGCAGCGCTGGCTGATTGGCGTGCTGAATGCCCTGGTTGATATACAGATCGCGTGGTTTGAACAGGTGTTGTCAGCGCGGCAGATCGATCCCGCTGAGTACCCGGATGATTTGCCCGGGGTACGGCGCTTTCGCGACGGTATGCTGCGGACCGCCCACGAGGGCAGCTATGAGCAGATTGTGACCCTGATGTTCGGTGCGGAATGGATGTACTATTTCTGGTGCCGACGGGCGAGCGAACATTATCAGAGCGATGCTGATTTACGACGCTGGGTGGAAATGCACGCGGAGGACGAATTTTATCAGCAGGCTCTCTGGCTAAAAAACGAACTCGACCGCTGCGCCATGGCGCTGAGTGAAGACGAAAAGCAGGCGTTATCGGCGCTTTACGGCGAGGTGCTGCAGTGGGAAATTGATTTCCATCACGCGGCGTACGAGGAGTAGCCGCGAGGTGGATCACAGGGGGCGCCGGACGCGGCGTCTCCTGAATACGGGTTATATCTCGACGTTCTGCGTCTTGTTGGCGAAACTTAGCATTACCGTTAATGCCGATTCTTATTTCACATTTTTATCTTAATAAAGTCGGAGGGTTAATTTAGCTGCCTTCTGACTCTTTTGAGAGAAATTATAGAGGGCGAGCATTTATGTTATTTTATTCGGGCCTGTAGCTCGGGGCTCTCTTTTTTCTTTTCTTCCCACCTGAAGAAAAAGCTATTTTCAGAAATAGATATAAATTATCCATCGTTACTCGACGGCGGCTCTCCCCCTACAATGGACTTTAATTGCCAGATATTTAACAAAAACCAGGCCAAGGAAAAGGGATGAAACGAAGCATTTATTCACAGAACAGTTTATTGCGCATCAGTCTGCTTTCCGCGCTAACGCTTACTGCCAGCTTCACCACTCACGCACAGGATAAACCTGTCGCGGGGGGTGTGCTGACGGTCGCTCTGGGCAGCGATACCCCGATTATTGACCCCTCTATTACCGCTTATTCCGTCACCGCTCTGGTTACGCGTAACGTGGTGGATTCTTTGGTCGGCCAGGCGGAAGATAACAGCTTTACACCATGGCTGGCGGAACGCTGGGAAATTAAAAACAATAACCGCGAATACACCTTCCATCTTCGCAAGGATGTGACTTTTAGTGATGGCACGAAACTGGATGCTGCGGCGGTAAAATATAACTTTGAACGCATACTCGATCCGAAAACCACCTCCAGTTACTCCAAATCGTTGTTGGGGCCGATTGACGCGATCACTACGCCAGATGAGTACACCGTGGTGATCCGCTATAAAACGCCTTTCGCACCGCTGCTGCAGGGGATGAGCTTGCCGTATCTCGGTATTCAGTCACCGGCTTATCTGCAGAAAACGGCGAATACCAGCAATACCGTGGTCGGTTCCGGTCCCTTTATCCTCGAATCGTTTGTCAAAGGCAGCGGGAGTAAACTCAGCAAGCGCGCCGATTACAACTGGGGTCCGGGCTATGCCACCCATAAAGGCCCGGCATGGCTGGATAAGATCGAATTTAAGTACCTGCCGGAGTCAGCGGTACGTCTTGGCGCGCTGAATAGCGGGCAGGTACAGGTGATCGATGCCATTCCGCCGGTGAATTATGCGCAGGTAAAAAATAACCCGAAGCTGGATGTGATCACCAGGGAAAACCCCGGCGTTCCGCGCGTCCTTTATTTGAATAGCGACACAGGGATCTTCAGCGACCTGAAAGTGCGGCAGGCCTTCCAGAGCGCCATCGATCGCACTACTGCCGTTAAAGCCGCGTTCTTTGGCATCCTGAAACCTGCCGACAATATTCTTGGACCCGCTACGCTGGATTACGATCCGGCCATTGCCAGCCAGTGGGGGTTTGATCTGCAAAAAGCCCGCCGTCTTCTGGATGAAGCCGGCTGGCAGCAAACCGATAGCGAAGGCTACCGGGTCAAGGAGGGTAAACGCCTTACTGTGCAATTTACCTATTCTTCAAACGATGTCGAAGCCGCTGACGTGACGCTGTTCCAGGCAATTCAATACCAGGTAAAACAAGCCGGTTTTGAACTGAAACTCGATCCGGTGGATTCAGGCATTCTCAGCAGCCGCACGGCGGCTAACCAGTACGACATTATCTCGAACTATTTTGTTCGCCCGGAGCCGGACATCCTGCGTACCGTTTTCCATTCCAATTATATTCCGCCGAAGGGGAACAACTTCAGCCGCGTTAAAGCGCTGGATAGCCAACTGGAAACCGCTGTCGGTGCCAGCGAAGCCGAGCGTAAACGCATCTACTATGCCATCCAGCACCAGATTATCGATCAGGCCTGGGCGGTGCCAATTTACATCCCGGCATATCAGTTAGGGAAAGCCAAACAGGTGCAGGGCATTAGCTGGGCCACGAACGCGAAGCCGAATTTCTATGATGTCTGGATCCAACGCTAAGCTGCTGGCAGCAGGCAAGCGCCTGCTGACCATTTTCGCCGTGCTGTGGGGTGCGGCAACGCTGACCTTTGTTGCGGTAAAACTGATCCCCGGCGATCCTGTGGCAATTCTGATAGGCAGCGCCAACAGCGTTGTGGATGATAGTTTTCGCGAGACACTGACCCGCCAGTTCGGCCTGGATAAGCCACTGTGGTGGCAATATTTGCGCTACTGTGGCGAGGCGCTGACGGGCAACCTTGGCGTGAGTTATCAGTATCGCCAGCCTGTTGTGCAGGTGATTAGCGCAGCGTTGAAAGAGACGGTGCCGCTGGCCGTCAGCGCCCTGGCGCTGGCGCTGGTACTGGCGGTATTTAACGCATTACTGACAGCCGGACGTCATCCGCGTCTGCGGTCTCTGCTTGCCGGGTTGGAGCTGATGCTGCTTAGCACACCGGTGTACTGGATCGGCATCGTGTTGTTGAGCATCTTCAGTTTCAAACTGCAATGGTTTCCGGTGACCGGTAACGATGGCTGGATCGCCCTTGTGCTGCCGGTGGTGACGCTCAGCCTGCCGCTGGCTGCGACACTCAGCCAGGTGCTGCGTGATGGGCTGGAGGAGGCGCTTTCGCAGCCGTTCGCCATGACCGTGCGTACGCGTGGGGTGAGTGAAACTGCGCTGCGCTTACGGCATGCGTTGCGCCATGCCTCGCTGGCGGTGTCGACGCTGACGGGGACGCTGCTGGCCAGCGTATTAGGCGGCTCAATTCTGACCGAAACGGTGTTTGGCCGGGCGGGGCTGGGGCAAATCACTCTCGGTGCGATTGAGAACCGAGACATGCCCCTGGTGCTGGGGGTGGTGATGTTCTCCGCGCTGTTGTTTGTGGTGATTAACCTGCTGATTGATACCCTTTATTTACTGATCGATCCCCGTCTACGTCTGCGAGGGCATGCTGATGAGTGATCTTTTACTGCGGGTGGCCCGCCGCGACGGGGGGCGCTATCGTAACCCGTGGCTGGCGCCGGGTACCAGCATTCCGTTGTTACTGGTGCTACTGCTCGTGGTGGCGGTGTTTTTTCCATCGCTATTCACGCCGTACACCCCCGAACAGATGGATTTCAGCGCGATTTTGCAGCCGCCGGACCTCAGACACTGGTTCGGTACTGACCAGTTGGGGCGTGATGTGTTTACCCGCGTGGTGTATGGCACCTCGCTGTCGCTGAGCATTGGGGTCGGCGCGACCCTGATTGCCAGCGCGGGCGGTATTGTGCTGGGGACACTGGCAGGTCTTGCGCCCAGGGCGGTACGGCAGTTACTCGTACGGCTACTGGACATTATGCTGGCGTTCCCCGATTTGCTGTTGGCGCTGCTGGCTATCACGGTGTTGGGGCGTGGGCCAGAGAATACCCTGCTGGCGGTCGGACTGGCCGGCATTGCTGGCTATGCCAGGCTGGTGCGCGCGCAAGTGTTGCAGGTCAGGTTATCGGGGTATGTGCAGCATGCGGTGGCGTTGGGAGAGCCGCCAATGGTGATTATTTTGCGCCATATTGTGCCCAATACGCTGCGCCCGCTGCTGGTACTGGCAACGGTGGGGATAGGGTATTCCATATTATCCGCCTCGGCCCTCAGTTTCCTTGGACTTGGGGTGACTCCGCCGACGGCGGAGTGGGGCGCATTGCTCTCTGAGGGACGTAATTTTCTCGATAGCGCCCCATGGGTCAGCCTGCTGCCCGCCAGCGTTGTCGCGCTGTCGGTGATTGCCATTACGCTGCTGGGCCGACGTGTTCAAACCCTTATTGCCAAAGGCGGGATCGCATGACTACAGAGACCTTCCAGCAACCGCTGTTACAGGTGGCGCAACTGAGCGTCAGCTTCCCCTCGTCGCAGGGGGTGATTGAGGCGGTTAACGCCTTATCGTTTGACGTGCATGCCGGTGAAGTCCTGGCTTTGGTGGGCGAGTCCGGTTCGGGTAAATCCGTCACGGCCCGGACATTAGTCGGGCTGGCGGGGGCCGGAGCGGCTGTTCGCGCCGAGTCCCTGATATTGCAGGGGCACGATGGCCTGTCGCAGAATTTACTGGCGTGCGATGCCCGCCGTTGGCAGCAACTACGCGGGCGCGAAATTGGTTTTGTTTTGCAGGATGCACTGACCTCGCTTGACCCGCTGCGCCGGATTGGTCAGGAAGTCGCGGAGCCGTTGTTGACGCACCGCCTGGAACGGGGGACGGCAGTTCGCGAACGCGTGGCGGAGCTGTTAACGCAAACCGGCATCCCCGATCCGCATAACCGGATGGCGCAGTATGCACATGAACTCTCCGGTGGCCTGCGCCAACGTGCGCTCATCGCATCGGCGCTGGCGGCGGGGCCGCGATTACTCATTGCCGATGAACCTACTACCGCGCTGGACGCCACCGTACAAAAACAAGTTTTGAATGTATTCAGGGCCCTGGCGGATGCCGGGCATGGCGTGCTGCTGATCACCCATGATTTGTCGGTGGTGGCGGATATTGCCGACCGTGTGGTGGTGATGCGGCAGGGCAAAGCGGTGGAGAGCGGCAAGGTGCGACAGGTGCTGCATGCGCCGCAACACCCTTATACCCGCCGTCTGCTGGCGGCCATTCCCTCTGCCGGTACGCGTGGGAAGTGGTTAACAGGAAACGATCCGCTGGGTCAAACGGTAGTGCGGGAGAACATCAGTACCGACAGCACCACACCCGTGCTGGCTGCCGATAACGTATCACTGGCGTATGTTCTGCCAGATGGCCGTCGCTTGCAGGCCGTCAATCAGGTGACGTTAGAGGTCGCGCAGGGCGAAACGCTGGGCATTGTGGGCGAATCCGGTAGCGGCAAGACCACGCTAGGCAAACTGGCGCTGGCGCTGCAGGCACCGCAACAGGGCGAGATCCTTCTCGCTGGGCAACCATGGAGCAGGCTGACAGAACGTCAGCGGCAGCCGTTGCGGGCGCGTATCCAGACGATTGTGCAGGATCCGCTGGGTTCATTTAATCCGCAATATAACGTGGCGCAATTGCTGCAACAGCCTCTGCGCCTGCATACGACGCTCACAGCCGCGGACCGGTTGTCACGTGCGCAGGCGTTGCTGGCGCTGGTTGGTTTAAGTCCCGATCTGCTGACGCGACGTCCGGCCACGCTTTCCGGTGGGCAGCGGCAACGTATCGCCATCGCCCAGGCCCTGGCCTGCGAGCCGGATATTCTGATTTGCGACGAGCCGGTGTCGGCGCTGGATGTCACCACCCAGGCGCAAGTGTTGGATTTGCTGGTAGCGCTGCAACGCCGTTTGCATCTGTCAATGCTGTTTATCTCTCATGATCTGGGCGTGGTGCAGCATATGAGTCATCGTATTGCAGTGATGAAAGACGGCGAGGTAGTCGAAAGCGGCAGTGTGGATCAAATTTTTCGGGCGCCACGCCACCCGTGGACTCGACAATTGTTATCAGCTGTTGGGCAGACGCCGTTGCGATATAACTGAGCAGTAAACGTTAAACACCGTTATCAGAAATGGGGTCAATGTTATTCAACGCTCTTATCATCTCCAGAGCCCATTCCAGGCGGTCTTGCGTGATATAGGGCAGGGAAGAGCCACTGGCCCGGCGCTCGATAGAGCCATCCGTACGCAGTGCTCGTTCAGCGAAGTTTGCCTGTGTGAATTTCAGTTTAGTGACCTGTTGCGGGGGCGCCTGGCATACCCGATTTCACGAACGGCGGGCGGGTGAACCAGATAATGATAATCAGCGCCATAAAGCCCCAGCCGAGCACCCAGAAATAGTCGATTGTCGACATCATGTAGGCCTGCTGGGTAACCACCTGGTCAATCATCGCAAGATGCTGCTGCGTCGGGCCACCCATCTTATTTACGTAATCCATAGCCGCTGGGTTGTACTGTGTCACGCTCTCGGTCAGATTCGCGTGGTGGAAAACTTCACGTCGCTGCCAGATCCATGTGGTTAACGATGAGGCAAAGGAGCCGCCGAGTACGCGAAAGAACGTGGCCAGTCCTGAGCCTTCCGCCACTTCGTTACCGTGCAGATTCGACAGCACAATGGTGGTCAGCGGCATGAAGAAGAAGGCCACGCCAATCCCCATAAACATCTGCACGCTGGCGATGGTGCGGAAATCCACGTCAGTATTGAACTGCGCGCGCATCAGACAGGATGCCCCCATTGTCAGGAATGACACTGAGCATAAAATTCGTAAATCCACTTTGGTGGCGTAACGTCCGATGACTGGCGTCAGCACCAGTGGTAAGAAGCCCATCGGCGCAGCGGCGAGACCGGCCCAGATAGCCGTGTAGCCCATCTGGGTCTGCAACCACTGCGGCAGAATAATGTTGATGGCAAAGAACGCGGCATAGCCCAGCATCAGCGCCAACGTGCCGATGGCGAAGTTGCGGTCTTTGAACAGCCGCAGGTTCACAATCGGGTGACGTTCGTCCAGCTCCCATATCGCAAAGCAAATCAGGCTGATCGCCGAGACAATAGACATCACGATAATGGGCGTAGAAGAGAACCAGTCTTCGTCGTTGCCCTTATCCAGCACCACCTGCAGCAGGCCCACGCCAAGCACCAACAGCGCGATGCCAATATAGTCGACAGGCGATGACTGCGTTGTTTCTTCACGCATGCGCAGCTGCGACCAGACCACGATGGAGGCGAAAATCCCAATCGGCACGTTGATGTAGAAGATCCACGGCCAGGAGTAGTTATCGGTAAGCCAGCCGCCGGTGATGGGTCCCACGATAGGCGCCACCACGGTCACCATCGACAGCAGCGCCAGCGCCATGCTGCGTTTCATCGGCGGGAAGATAACCAGCAACAGCGTCTGACACATCGGGAACATCGGCCCGGCGAAAAAACCCTGCAGCGCACGGAAGATGATGAGCTCCGTCATGCTGTGGGCGAAGCCGCACAGAAATGACGTCAGGGTAAAGAACATCACCGAGGCGATAAACAACCGCAACTGCCCGAATCGGCGGGTAAACCAGCCTGTCAACGGTAGAGCAATAGCGTTACACACCGCAAAAGAGGTGATAACCCATGTCCCCTGATCGGCGCTAACGCCCAGGTTGCCGGAGATAGTCGGCAGCGCCACGTTGGCGATGGTGGAGTCCAGCACCTGCATAAAGGTCGCCAGCGACAGGGCAAGCGTCGCCAGGAACAGGCTGGGGGGCGTAAAGGCTGCCTTCGGCTCTGACATAGCTTCTCTCTTAGCGCTGGGCTACAGCGCTGGTGTTGTCATGAAGGATTTTCGCCACCAGTTTATCGGCTGCTTCCATTGGCGTTTCATACACATCGGTACGGAATCGCGGCTGTTCGACGGTTTTTTGTGGCAGAAGGTGACCACCCTGATTGCGGATATCCACCTCAGCGTTCATCGACAGACCCACACGCAGCGGATGCTTCTGCATGTCATGTGGATCAAGCTTGATGCGTACCGGCAGGCGTTGGACGATTTTGATCCAGTTGCCGCTGGCGTTCTGGGCTGGCAACAGTGAGAATGCGCTACCGGTACCAATGCCGAGACTTTCGATGGTGCCGTGATATTTCACGTTATCGCCATAGAGATCCGCATTCAGCTCTACTTTTTGCCCAATGCGCATGTCCTGCATTTGGCTCTCTTTAAAGTTGGCATCCACCCACACTTCATTCAGCGGCACGATGGCAAGCAGCGTGGTGCCGGAGGTGACACGCATCCCGAGCTGCACAGCACGTTTAGCGACGTAACCACTGACGGGCGCAACAATGGTGCTGCGGGAGTTATCGAGATAGCGTTGGCGCAGCGTCGCAACGGCGGTTTTGACTTCAGGATGGTTATCCACCACGGTGTCATCAACCATCGCCTGATTGGTTTTGAGCGCTTGCTCGGCAGCCAGTAAATCGCTTTGCGCGCTGGTCACGGCATCACGGTAGTGCGCCAGATCTTCCACCGCAATGGCACCGGAACTGACAATTTTTTCCCGGCGCACATAGTCACTTTTCGCTGTTTGCAGGGCTACTTTTTTGGCAGCTACTTGTGCACGGTAGTTGTCGGCGGTGCTGTAGAGGCCACGCACCTGACGCACTGTGCTGGCGAGATTGGCTTCAGCCTGCTGCAGGGCGATGGCGGTATCGCTTGGGTCCAGCAGAACCAGGGGCTGGCCTTTTTCGACATAATCGCCTTCATCCACGGTCACCTGAGTCACGGTACCGGTGATTTGCGGTGTCAGGGTGACCTGATTTCCGTTGACGTAAGCATCGTCGGTGCTCTCGTAATAGCGGGCGTAAAGCAGATACCAGGCCAGACAGCCTCCTGCCGCGAGGATCAGGATCAGTAATAAAATGGCGAAGTTTCTTGTACGCTTGCCTGGGCGCTTGTCAGAGGGAGGCGCGTTATTTTCCATAGACATAACCGGTGACCTTAATTAGCGATGGGGGGCCGTGAATTCATCGGGCAGCATTTTGATAAGAATATCTGCGAGCTGCCGGGATTCTTCGGGCGTCAGACGCGCCGTTAAGTCCGCGAGGATGGTATTCAGTGCTTCATTCTGAAACGTATTGCACAGCGTCTGACCTTTTGCCGTCAGGGCCAGGATCACCTGGCGCTTGTCGTGCGGATTCGGGCGGCGCTCGACCAGGTCGTTCTTCACCATACGTGCAACCATACGGCTCATTGCCCCGGTATCCATCTGCAGGCTCTTGCAGATTTCTGCCGGGCTGGTGTTACCTTTAAATATATTAATCAATACCTTAAATTGCGGTGCGGTAATGCCGCTGTCGGCAAAGTAATGGCCGATAAGCAGGTCCTTAAACTGGTTTGCCAGATGGAACAGCAAACCCAGATGCAGGTTTTTATGGGAAGAGTCGATTGGGGTATTCATGATAGCTGCCTGGTCAGTAATTAACATGATAATTACTGCCTGGTCACCAATTGTCAAATTAGGTCAACAGAAAGCACACATATTGACAAATGGAGGAGGGCGATAAGCGTATTACGATCACTCGAACCCGTGATGCCCGCAGACATCAATTTGGATGCGCTCTGTGGTACAGGCCCGACGCAGGCGAGATTGATGTACGCGCGGCCGTAATTTGCCAGGGTTCCCTAAACCAGTCGGTGTCATCAGCTGGCGTACTGTCGGACCAAAATCAGCGTAATGTTCGCGGATAGTACGCAGTACACGTTCTCAGTTGCCGGTTGCCAGGCTGGCTACGACGACGGTTAACAAGTGAAAGCGGCCCATGTTCACGATAGCGCTCCAACAACCGTCGGCAGTGTCTGTCAGATATCTCAAGCGGATAATATTGAGTACGTACCGGGCAAGACCATCAGGTCGTTGGTTATTGCTGGGTTTTCAACGACGACGGCTAGCCATACCCAGCGGGCCAGATTCACGGTAACGCGACAGAAAGCATCGGCACAGGCTGTCAGATATGCTCAGGCGCTGTGTGGCCATCAAGTGTAGTCAGACGCCGAACGATAACGTCCTAATAACTTTGAGTCGGTTAACTTTATCCAAAGCAAAAAACTCCGCCGCATGAGCCGTCATCAGAATCTATCGATGCTGAATCTACGAGTAACTTATCCAGGAGCAGACCTTACAACTTAGCCACCACTATATTAGTGCGCATAATGTATATTATGTTAAATAACCTCCATAGGTAGTTTACTTCATGGTTTTTTGGTACAACCACAGAAATCAGCATGTTGTGAATTTTGAGATACCTCCCTTTTATTCCGTTAGGTCTGTCGTACTGAATCGCCATGGGTTTAACAGACACCTCAAATCCGGACTCACCGGATGAGCGTTGGGTGACGGACATAATCTACATCCGAACCCACGAAGGCTGGCTGTATCTGGCCGTGGTGGTTGACCTGTTCTCCCGAAAAGTTATCGGCTGGTCAATGCAACCCCGCATGACATAAGAGATTGTCCTGAACGCATTACTTATGGCGGTGTGGAGGCGTAATCCTCAAAAGCAGGTACTGGTTCACTCTTATCAGGGCAGTCAGTACACGAGCCATGAGTGGCAGTCGTTCCTGAAATCACACGGTCTGGAAGGCAGCATGAGTCGTCGCGGTAACTGCCATGACAACGCGGTTGCGGAAAGATTTTCCAGCTACTTACCTACAACCTATCTATGTGATGCTCACCCTTCTTTCCCCGTATCGGTAATTTTGCGGGCACTCAAGATCTCATGTTCGAACTCATCCAGCTAAGCGCTATCTGTGCAAGCGCTTATGGATATTAATATTTACTATTCCTATGGTGCGCATCAAGGAACAAAACTGAGCAGCGTCGAATTATCACAAACTCGTATCGGCATAATATCACCCAGCGGATGAATTTTCCCCTACCGAGCCGCGCACTACCATCCAGCTGTCAAACGTAGGTAAGGTGCCGGCGGATTGTTTGCGGATTTGGCAAATCAATCGGCGCGCGGCTTCGCGTCCCATTTCATATACCGGCTGGGCGACCACAGTCAGCGGCGGTGACATCAGCTCGGTCCAGGGAAAATCATCGTACATCAGAAAAGAGATATCTTCGGGTACGCGCAGACCACGTTTGGTCAGACCACGCAGGATGCCTATCGCAATCAGGTTGTCCGAGGCAATCAGCGCGCTCGGTGGCTCGGCGAGCGCAAGTAGTTCAGTCAGTATCTGCTCAATGGTGGCTTCGCTGAGTGCATTAAGCCGAATGAGCGCCGGATCCAGCTCCCTACCCGCGGCCCGGTAGGCGTCAATCATTCCGCTAACACGTTGCGCTACCGGCGTTGGGCCCAACGTGATGGTCGGCGAATAAGGTGTAGCGCAGCGCATGCTGGAGATATAAGCAATACGTTGATGCCCGGCCGCCAGTAACAGCTCCGTGGCCTGTTTAGCCACTGTAACAAAGTTCGCCTGGACGGTCTCCACCTCCATCCCTTGAACTGCCCGGTCAAACATCATTAATGAACGCCCTTCTGCCAGCACCTGGCGAAGATGTTCGTTATCCTCAAACAGTGAGCTGCACGGCGCGACGATGATGCCATCGACGCGCTTATCCAGCATCACGCGCACGGCCTCCCGCTCCTCGTCCAGAGTTTCATCGCTGTTGCTCAGCAGCAAGTGAAATCCCGCCTGTCGCGCAACGTCCGCCATTCCGCGCAGCGCGAGGCCAAAATGCGGGTTTTCAATGTCGCCGACAATTACCCCAATGGTATTAGATCGGCCGGTGTTCATACTGCGGGCCAACTCGTTCGGCCTGTATCCCAGCACTTCAGCTGCCTGATTCACCCGGGTCTGCACGTCATCACTCACTGAACCATATCCGCCCAAGGCACGTGCCGCCTGAGCCTTGGAAACATTGGCTTCGCGGGCGACGTCGGCGACGGTTGGGCTTCGTAAACGAGCATTTTCATTGGTCATAATTATTTAGAATCACAAGTTGATAACAACATTATTGACGCTGCTGACAGCGTGTGCTTAATATCAATACATCCAAATGAGACCGGTCTCAACACCAGGATCTGTCTTATTTTACACATCGTTGAGACCGGTCTCAACAATTAAAAACCGGCTTGGCGAACTCTGAAGTTTCACCTGCAAAGACGGAAGAGCCTTATGACATCGCACAAACGCTTCAATCATCTGACCGCTGCTCTGTTCGGCTCGGCTATGCTGGCTTCAGCCTGCTGGAGTGCATACGCCGCTAATGACAGCAATCCCTGGGGTTTGATCGAGCCCGGTCATCTACGTGTAGCCAGCCTGGGAGACTCGAAGCCCTACACTTTCACCGATAAAAACGGCAATTTTACTGGTTTTGATGTCGAATTCTTCAAAAACGTGGCACATCGCATGGGTATTGAACAGGTGGACTTTATCGGTCAGGATTTTTCCGCCATCCTGCCGGCTGTGGCAAATGGTCAGTATGATGCCGGTGTCGCCGCCATTGGAATCACGCCGCTACGTGAAAAAACAGTCGACTTCTCTACTGGCTATCTCGCGGGCTATTTAACTGTGCTGACCCGCAGTGATTCAGGCGTGAAGAACGTTGAAACCCTGGCGCATAAACGAGTTGGGGTGATTCAGGGCACACTGCAGGAGAACTATGCGCTGCAGCATTTCAAACAGTCCGATCTGGTGCGTTTCCCCGATAACAACGCAGCGGTGTCCGCGCTAAACAACGGCACGCTCGATGCCATGTTCCTCGACTACGAAGCGGCCAAAGATTATGCCACCCGCTTCAGGCTGGTCACGGCGGCGAACATCCCTTCTTTTGACGCGCCTGCGGGCGTCGCCATCGCCAAAGGCAAGCCTGAGTTCAAAGCTGCGCTGGATAAAGCCATCAAAGCAGCGATGCAGGATGGAACCTGGAAACAGCTGTACCAGAAATGGTTCCCAGGTTCGCCAATGCCGCAACAGTATCTGCCCGGCGGCCAATAACCCTGCGCATCATTATGCGTGAGACTGCATCCGTTGACGGCGCAAGTCCGTCACCCGCAACCGAGAATCGGCTATGGACCTGATCACTATTCTTTCCCGTACGTTTTTTGATATTCCATCGATGATGGACGTCTTGCCTCAGCTGCTGGCAACCGGACTGGTTAATACCATCATTATCTCTGTAGCAGCCACCGTGCTGGGCACGCTATTCGGCCTTATACTGGCGCTGATGGGCATCTCGCCCTCGCGCTGGCTGCGCGTGCCCGCGCGGCTGTATACCGACCTGTTTCGGGGCTTGCCATCCATCCTCACCATTTTGTTGATCGGTCAGGGCCTGGCGCGGTTTAGCTATCAGCTGTTTGGCCCTACTCCTTATCCGCTGGGCATTTTTGCCCTGAGCCTGATTGCCAGCGCTTACATGGGCGAAATTTTCCGCTCCGGTATTCAGAGCGTGGAACAGGGGCAGATGGAAGCGTGCCGGGCACTGGGAATGAGCTATGGCCGGGCGATGCGCCTGGTGATCATTCCGCAAGGCATCCGCCGCGTATTACCTGCGATTGTCAATCAGTTCATCGCCATCATCAAAGACTCGTCGCTGGTTTATCTGCTGGGCCTGATGACCGGTCAGCGTGAGCTGTTCCGGGTCGGCCAGGATGCTGCCGTGCTGAGCGGCAACCTGTCTCCACTGATGCTGGCCGGGCTGTTCTATCTGGTGATCACCGTGCCGCTCACCCACGCCGTGAACTATATCGACATCCGCTACCGTACCGGACGGCGCCGCGCCACTGCGCCACAAAGCGGCCTGAAGGAGCTCGATGAAGTGCAGCAAAAGCGCAACGTGGTTCCGGCGGTCTCGGTCTCCCTTACCAGCGAGCAAGGACATTAATATGGCTATACCTTCTGCGTTTCACGGCGCGAGCCTGGAGCTGTGCAATCTGACCCTGGCGTACGGCCCGATTGAGGTGCTGCGTAATGTGTCGCTGAGCATCGAACCTGGCACCACCACCTGCATCATCGGTCCCTCGGGATCGGGAAAATCCACCTTACTGCGTGGCATCAATCGCCTGCATGAGCCGAAGAAAGGGGATGTATTACTGGCCGGGCGATCTGTCCTGAAGGATAAGCCCGATTCGCTACGGTTGAGGATTGGCATGGTATTTCAGCATTTCAACCTTTTTCCCGATCATAGCGCGCTGGAAAACGTGGCGCTGGCACCGTGGAAAGTGAAAGGCCTCCCGAAAGCCGAGGCGCTGGAGATTGCCCGCCAGCGGCTGGCCGAAGTTGGCCTTGCTCAGCGAGCCGATCACCGTCCGCGCGACCTCTCGGGTGGCCAGCAACAGCGGGTGGCGATAGCGCGTGCGCTGGCGATGGAGCCGGAAGTGATGCTGTTCGATGAAGCAACCTCGGCACTCGATCCTGAGCTGGTGAAAGGTGTTCTGACGCTAATGGCTGATTTGTGCCAGCGAGGCATGACCATGGTGGTAGTGACGCATGAGATGGGCTTCGCCCGGCGCGTGGCAGACCAGGTAGTGTTTATGGATGAAGGCGAGATTGTAGAAGCCGGCACACCAGAACAAATCTTTGACCGCCCGCAATCTGCACGCCTGCAGCGTTTTCTGTCGGAGGTACTGTGATGCCACATCAACAGGTTAGAGGCCCAATCCGCACGGCTCTGGTGGGTTTTGGCATCGCCGGCAGCGTGTTTCATGCGCCGCTGATTACCCCTAACACCGACTATCGTCTCGACGTCATCGTCACTGGCGATGCCCAACGCGTAGCGACGGCGCAGCAACGTTACCCACAGGCGCGGGTGCTGCCGGACTGGCCGGCGTTGCTTAAGGCAATTGATGGCGGCGAGATTAGCATCGATCTCATCGTGCTGGCCACACCGCCGGCGCAACATGCGGAGCAGGCTGTGCAGGCCAGCCAGCGTGCTATCCATCTGGTGGTGGATAAGCCGTTTGCAGCGGATGTACAAGCGGCCGAAATGATGATTGCCGCAGCGCAGCAGGCTAATACCTTGCTCACCGTTTTTCATAACCGACGCTGGGACGGTGACTTTCTGACATTACAGCGCCTGGTGCAACAGGAAGCCTTTGGCACCGTAAGAAGTTTTGAGTCGCGTTTCGAGTGGTGGCGACCGCAGGGATTTGGCAACTGGCGTGACAGCGTCACTCTTGCGCAGGGCGGCGGTTTGTTGCTGGATCTCGGAAGCCATTTGATTGACCAGGCCATGCAGCTATTTGGCCCGGTAGTCCACGCCACGGCGGAGCTGGCACGCCATTCCGGGCCTCAGCCGGACAGTGACGAAGACAGTTTCGTCTCATTGCTGCATCACAACGGGGTGCGTTCGCGGCTGTGGATGAATGGTCAGGCGGCATTGAATGCGCCGCGCTTCCACCTGCTGGGCAGCAAAGGCGCTTTCACCCACTGGGGGCTGGATAATCAGGAGCCGCAGCTGGCGGCTGGCATGTCGCCCACCGATAGCCAGTACGGCGTCACGCCGGCAGGTAATTTTGCCCGGGCCGGCACGGTCGGGGCAACCACAACGGTGCCCATTGAACGTGGCCACTACCCCGCTTTCTATCAGCTGTTAGCCCACGCGCTGTTACACGGCGGGCCGCCGCCGGTTGATGCACGTGAAGCGCTCAGTGTTCTACAGCTTATTGAGCAACTCCATCGGCAGCATCGCGTACGTATTGCCTGAGGGCGAACATTTTTTAACAGAAGGAATAAATGATGTCTGACAAAACCGTGGCAAAAACCGTCATCGTGCTGGGTGGCGGCATTCTCGGCGTCTCAACCGCCTGGCAGCTGGCGCAGGCGGGCGCGCAAGTCACACTGGTGACGGAAGCGGCGCTCTGCTCAGGCGCCACCGGCCGTTCCCTCTCCTGGCTCAACTCTGCTGGTGAGCGTTCGCAGCCTTATCATGCGCTGCGGATGGCGGGTATTGACCGCTATCGCACGCTATTTGCCCGCCATCCACAGCTTGACTGGCTGCGTTTTGATGGTGCTATTTACTGGGCCGCAGACGATGTCGCGGGCACCAAAGCGCGTCATGACTATGAAAAAGCGCAGGGCTACGACTCAAAGCTGATCAATCACGCCACGGTCGGTGATGTCGATGCGCAGGTGAATCCGGCCAGCCTGAGTCAGGTCGCGATTGCCAATCTGGGTGAGGGCTGGGTCAGTTTGCCGCATCTGGTTGAGCATCTGATGCAGGCATTTCGTGCGCTGGGCGGAGAAGTCGTTGAGCACGCTGGTAAAGCCAGCGTGATAACCAAAGACGGCCGGGCCAGCGGTATTCGCAGTGAAAAATTCGGTGAGATGCAGGCCGATCAGGTACTGGTGGCGTGTGGCCCGTGGACGCCGGAAGTGGTTGCCCCACTCGGAGTGAAGATACCCAATAGCTCTCCGGTCTCAATGCTGGTGACCAGCCAACCCTGCGATCACGCGCTCCAGGTGGTCTTGAATACACCACGCGCTGCGGTCCGCCCTAACCCCGGCAACACTATCGCCGTCGATCATGACTGGTATGAAGAGCATATCGTCGCTCAGGCTGACGGGCAGTACAGCATTGATACATCTGTCATTAACCAATTGATGGCGGAAGCGGGTAGCCTGATAGGTGACGGCGAGCCGTTAACAGCCAACAGTTGGAAAATTGGTCTGAAGCCCATTCCAGGAGATGGCGAACCAGTGGTCGGCGAGTTGCAGAACGTTCCCGGCTGTTTTGTCGTTTTCACCCATTCCGGCGCCACGCTGGCGTTAATCCTCGGCGAGATACTGACGCAGGAGATACTCACCGGCGTCAAACACCCGATGCTGGCGACCTTCCGCCCGGAAAGATTTAGCTAACATTATTGCCAGCGCCACGATGTCGGTGGCGCTGAATACACTCCCTTTTGCCTGTGACACACTGTTCATTCGCTACTCAGTCCGGCCCTTGCAATGATGATGGGTGCATGGGCTATCAGAGATCTTCGTCTTTCCGGAAACTAAGCCCCTGGTTTTCGCCGATTATATTGTTTCCTTTATGCGCGCCAAGATATCGACACTCGTTGTCACTTCAGCAAACTCATAAGCCATCGCAGTCAGGGAAATACGTTGAACATCTTCGGCACTTACCTCTCCATATCCCATATCCGGATAAGGCATGGCAGCACACGCATCGCTCAGAGCAATCATCTTATATTCGCGATGAACGCCATCCCGAATGGTTGTTTCGCAACAAACGTTTGTTACTGTCCCACAGACAATTAAGGTATCTATATCCTTCATTCGCAAGATGGCATCAAGATCAGTGTTATGAAAACCACTGTAAAAGAGCTTATCCACTATAATGTCACCCGGTTGCGGGAATAGTGAATCAATAATCTCCACTGACGGGTTGTTACGCCCCAGAAGACACATCTGCCTTTCGCTGCCTGAAAAGCCACTCCCGGGCGGCTCTGATGTAGAAAAATTTTCTGGCGGAGGCCATATGATCGACGCCTTTAAAGGTCAGGAACGTAATATTCCCTCCCTGTGCCAGATAGCCATTAACCTGACTGTTCAGTTTTTTCTGGTCGTTGACCGGGAAAATCAACGATGGATCAAGTAGTGCTTCAGGCCGAGTGACCCGGGCCCCTGCCTGCTCCCACACCGGTACACATTTCTCATTCCAGGGGGTCGCTTTGTTGTCTTCACTACCAGTGATTATGAGCAACTTTTGGTGACTTAACGTGACGACATCTTTTGGACGTTGTTGTCCGGCGATGATCAGCCCCGCAGCGAACGTTTCCGGGTGCTTCGCCATCAGCCAGAGTGACGTCATCGCCCCCATTGACCAGCCAGTGCAGTAAACGCGCTTGGCATCTATTTTGAGGGTTTTATCACAACGATCTTCAAGGTTAGGGTTGCCATAATTCCACGTATTGCTGAGCAAAGACTGAACCAGTTTCCAGGTATTTTCCACATCACTGGTATGCTCCCAGTAATCATTCATTGTCGTTCGCTCATAGCGTGGGGTGATCACCACACATTCACGCTGCGCCTGCTCTTCCGGCAGACCCCAGATAGAAGCGATGCACTGCTCTGTCAGTGTCTGGGCGCAGGTACCGTCATAGCTGGTTCCTGAGTGCGTGATAGCCAGCACCAGTGGGTAGAATTTTTCTTCACCGCCGGCTTGCAGGAAAGACTGAGGCAGACGAATACTGTACTCCAGCCAGGCAGAGCGGGTGTCATCCCACCACCAGTGATGCTGCTCCCAGGCATCAATCCCGCGAATCTTCACATTATTTCCCCGTGTTCCGGCATTACTCCACACAGTTTTACTTGCCGAATAGATCGCGCCGTTCAGGGTTTTAACGCTTTTAATCTGGGATAACGACACTTTATCACTATCCTGAGTCGGCAGGCTCAAATCAGAGTCGTGAATGAACTCCACAATGACAAAACGACCGGTTTCCGCCGTCTGGTCCTGACGCAGGGCAGGTCCGGAATTGGTATAAATGGCGCTGACGCTCCTTTGCTGAGGTTCAGCCTGAGTGGCATTTTTATCCAGGCTCTCAGGCATACCGGCAATGAAACCTTTAGCCGCAGGTACCACACATGCAGTATAGGTTTGTCGCGTCAGGCTGTGGGGATCGATATCAGCATCATATTCCACGGCAATGCCATAGACTTTTTCACCTCCACCCGTCACTTCGGTCAGAGCAAAAATTCGCTGAATACCTGGACGCTCAGTGATGAAATTTTCTGCCTCTCCGGTCTCTGATGCGGCGGTAAAACCACCCGCCCCTGAGGCGTGTGCTCCGGGTATCATTCCGGTGGAAACCATCCCTGCCAGAGTGGTACCGGCAAGCATAAATGTACGTCTTGATATAGGAGTCATCGTTGTTTCCGGGTTAAGCATTTCTGTTAAGTTGTTTTAATTGATCAATAATCGCTTCTGCTGCCTGTTCAGCGGCTCCTGGGGCATAGGGGGAACTCCGGGACTCATAAGTGAAATGATCATAGTTTGACGAGTCCGGTAAGTATTTATCGGCACCATCGACCATCGTCATAATAAATGTGTTGGGAAAGGGAGAGGCAGAACGAATATATGCGCCGGTACTGGCAGAAAGCTCTGGCTGAACACCAATCAGCACGGTATTTCCCCACTGCATCAGGATCACGGGCATTTTGCCTGGACCAATTTCTCGCCATGTGAACGTTTTTACCGGTCCGGTTGGCTGATGACGGGGTGAAAATGCCTGTTTTGGCAGGCTGATAGCAGTACGTTGCAGCTTCAAAGGGGAGATCTCAGAGGTTGAAATCGCATCGGCAACCCGAACCACTTCATCCCCAAGTCGCCGCCCAAACAAGTCCACCAGTGTAAAGCCCTGCTCATGAATGTCAGTGCGTCCAACGCTGCCATCGGGATGGACAATGTGGCGGCTGGCCTGGAGGTAAGGGACTTGATCCCCGGCACAACCGACAAGATAAAATGCCACAGTGTTGCCGCCGTACCGGGTTTCTACACAGTGTGTGGCCGAGCCAGCGAGGTCTGCACTGATTAACCGTCCTCCACTGACACATTGTGAGGCATCCATCACCGCAGGTTGCACAGCGTAGTTCATCAGTACTGCCAGTGGCCGTCCGTCCTGCCCGTCAATGCGCAGAACACCCACATGAGGGTCGCTGTAGCCAGAATCGTCTGCACCAAGCCACCATCCCTGAGGCGTGACAATATTACGATTAACCCCGATCCGACAGTAGCCACTTCCCGCACCAAGTCTGGCAGGCTGCAATGTATCAAGTGCCCGCCGGCTTGCAGTGCGTAAAGCATCCTCAAACGCGACTAATATCGCCAGTGTCTGTGTGGTGTTATCCTGAGCATGTTCCGGAGCAATGGAAATATGTGGCGTGGAAAATGAGTGGCTGGCGATGATTGTGGTATTCATGGTGGTGACATTTGCAATACCCGCCAAAATGACTTTCATACGCACAATAACTTCTTCAGTAAGTGAGGTCAGGTCAACCACGGCAATTGCCTGGCGCTGAACCGCATTGTCCATCAGCAGCACACGGACACACAGTGGGTCGTGCTCTGACACAAAATCGCCCAATGGATACAGACCCGAAAGTTTAACGTGCGCACGGCCTGATCCTGCCCGCAGAGTGCCGGGATTGCTCGCGAACGATAACTCAGGGTTAAGCAGGGTTGCCGCGCCGAGCCCCAGACCGGTCAGTATGAAATGTCGTCGTGAATACATCAGGGCTCCTCTGACTGAGTTCTAATATTCATTATGGTACTTATACAGTACCATAATGAAGGAATTATGCAGGAGAGATAGCATGAACGACAATAATCAGTCAGAAAAACGGGTTGGACGTCCCCGAACTCAGGATAGCGCTACACGGCGTCAGGCCGTTCTTGATGCGGCTTATCACGCATTTATCGAATATGGTTTTGCCCGGACCACAACGGCTGACATCGCTGCGCGAGCGGGAATTTCGAAGCGAGCGATTTATGACGTTTTCTCCAACAAGACGGAGTTGTTCACGGCTGTCATTCATGAACACCGACATCTGCTTCTCGATCTTCCTCGCCCTGAGGCTGAGGAACTATCCGTTCTTGAGACGCTGACTCAAATTTTTCGACTGGACATTGATAGTGACGCTCAGGCTGCACGGGAAGCTATTCTTCGTCTGCTCACCCGGGAGTCTGTTCTTTTTCCAGAACTGTCTGAGTACCTGTACCAGAAGGAAATATTGCGTTCCCGGGAAGCACTGATTGAGTGGTTGCTGTATGAAATCTCGCGAGGAAGACTTCCGTCAGGTGATGTGTTGGTTTATGCCGGGATGTTAATGGACATCGTTTTTGGTGCGCTGATACCCCGACGGGCGTTACACACAGATACTGAGCGGGAACAACGAACAGAGCACATCCGGCAACGACTGGCTATATTCTTACGCGGTATCGGTTGCTGACTGAAGGTGTCTTAACCGTGGAGAACGCTGCTATCACGCGGCTTTCTCATCCTCCAGTATGTTAGACATTGTGGAGCGGGCAATACTAAGTAGCCAGGCAATTTCCGTTGCTCCTGAGCCTTTCTGGTAGAGTTCTAACTCGCTCTTCCTGTTCACCGAACGCTTGCGGCTTAGTCCTGTCCCTCTCTATTTGGCGTCCTGCCGACCTTCATTTGTGCGTTCCAGTTGCCCGACAGTCAGGATTTTCAGGTAACGGGCGGACTTTCCTTACGTCGATCATCCGCTAAGTCCTGCGCCCGCCTGCCACGATCGAAGATCACCATTATATAACCATGTCTTTTTTAAAGGCGACCTCGCCCACATTCATATGCCGGGCTGCTGACAGCTTTTTATCCGTGCAATACCTCGTTTCACCGCGCAAGTCATAATGCCGTCAACGGTATTTCAGCTCAGTTTGAGTTGCTTCCTGACTGCATCAATAGCGCTGCTTTTCAGTCATGAAAGCACGAATGGACTGGCAACCTGATACAGGAATTACAGCCCTGACCTTAAATGATAATTACAATCATTCTCATACGTGTTATTTTAGCGAGCGACTCATGATCCTACTCTCATCACGGTAACAACATGTCTGAAGCCTGTATTTTAATCATTGAGGATGATGCCGATATCAGCTCACCACTCTCTAACTTTTTAATCACTAAAGGGTATGAAACCGCTTTGTGTGACTCTGCCGAAGCAGCCCATCAGTGGTTGAAAAAAAAGAGACCCGATCTCATTCTACTGGACCTGATGTTACCCGGGGAAAGTGGTCTGGAATTTTTCCAAAAGGTAAGAGCAGCAGATGGCCCCCCCATGATAATGGTGACCGCACTTGGTGATCCGATAGATAACATAGTGGGACTGGAGTTGGGAGCGGATGATTATGTGGCAAAACCCTTTGACCTGAATGTGTTATTAGCACGTATCCGCGCAGTGATTAGACGCTATAACAGCACCAGGACCCAACCTGAAATCCACACAGGTGAGCCCGTTCTGGCATTTGGCGATTTCACCTTTTACCCGCTGCGTCGCTATTTGCGTACACCAGCGGATATCCGCAAGCCGCTTACTGCCGGTGAAACAGATTTGCTTATGGTGTTCTGCCAGCACGTTGATAAAGTGCTCTCGCGTGAAGACCTGCTTGAACTTACGCGAAGTCGTTCCGATGTGACATCGACCCGCTCAGTTGATCTGTTGGTGAGTCGCCTGCGCAGAAAGCTTATCAGTGATGCTAACAATGTAGAATTCATTCAGACCTTCAGAAACAACGGTTACATGTTCAAACCGGAAGTCCGGAGAATCTGATGCGGCAGTTTTTTAAAACCTTGCTGGGTCAAATCCTGGTCATTATTACCGGATCAACGCTGTTTACATTTTTACTCCTGAGTACTCTGCTTTTCTTTCCCAAGGGGCCTCCTGGCCCGCCCTGGCCATGGCAAACAACTTACCGTCTGGCCAGTACCATTAAGTTATTACAATCCACGCGGCCAGGGTTACAGGAAATAGTGTTACGTTCCGCACAATATGACAGCGGGTTGAAGTACAAACTGATTGACACCCCAACCCCCTGTAGCCATAAAACATTTAATACCTGGGACCTGACGAAAACCCTGACGTACGAGCTGGGTAATACCATGCCGGTCACTGTGGCCTCGTGCAACGCCAGTGAAAATCGCAAAGATATTCAGGTACTGATTCGGATTGGTAATCGATATCTGGAGGCGCGGGTAGCCAATATCGGTAGAGAGCCAACGCGATTCACTTTCCCAACCTTTTGCGCCATTTTATTCCTGCTGACGGGCATCGCCATCATGTCTCTCTGGGCGATTTCACGCATTATTAGTCCACTGCGTGAGCTGGCTGAAAAGGCTGATGCTTTTAGCCGGGATGTAACCGTAGTGCCTGTAAAAGAAGGCGGTCCTTCTGAGATCCGCAGGGTCGCCACCACTTTCAATCTCATGCAAGAACGTGTTGCTCAGCACATGAAAAGCCGCAGCCAGATGCTGGCCGCAATCAGCCACGATTTGCGCTCACCCCTGACGCGTATGCGGCTCAGCCTTGAGAGCAATCCCTCTGAAGCCACCCGGGATAAATTAATCAGGGATATTGACCTGATGAATAAGCTTATTGGTTCCGCGTTGACTTTCATCCGCACCGGCTCGGATGGGGAGACAAGCGAATGGGTTGATCTTGATGCGTTAATGTTAACGCTCTGTGATGAATATGAAGATGCGGGTATCGCGATTAGCTATAGCGGCCCAGCCGCGATGCTATTGCTGTGCAAGCCAGATGCCATTCAGCGGGTGATGACCAACCTGATAGATAACGCGGCTGCCCATGCTGAAATAGTTAGCATCCGGGCATCTCAAACCGACTGTGAAATCCTGATTGAGGTGAATGATAACGGACCAGGGATCCCTGAAATGATGCTTGAAAGAGTACAGGAACCCTTCTATCGGATGGATACGGCGCGTAACGAACGTAAAGGCAGCGCGGGTCTGGGATTATCCATAGTCAGAGAGATAGTTTCATTGCACGGTGGTGCCTTTGAACTGGTCAATCGAGCTCCTCATGGCCTCAGTGCGAAAATTTCATTGCCTAAATCACTCAATACCCGCCGCTCCTGATGGGGCGGCGAGGGGCTGCAGGCTTATTTCAAATCAATTCGCACAACATCATCAGGTGCCGTCGTCGGGTTATCACGATTCGACTCCTGCTTAACGGTGACGTATAAAGCGTCGCCCTGAGGATTGAGGGCCAGACTGTTAGGATGTACAGGTAGTCTAATGGTTTTTGCAACCGCGTAAGTCGTGCCGTTGATAATGCTGACAGTGCCATTGTTACGGTGCGCCGCATAAATTTCATTTCGCTGTGGATTGTACAAAACACTCAATGACTCGGGTACATTGATACGGCCAATGACATCGCTGCTGTTAGTATCAACCACGAGGATCGTATCCGCCTTATTATCAGCAATAAACGCGCGATGACCTTTTCTGTCCAGACTAATATTCATCAACAGATGCGCTTGCCCGTCTGTCGTGATCGTTTTACGCGCGACGATTTTATTCGATGCGGTATCCAGCGTGATAAATTCGCCGCTGGCATTACTGGTGTAAAGGCGATGATTTTCACTGTCGATTGCTAATCCGGTATTCATTATACCAAAACCGTGTAAGGTATCTTTAAGCGTGAGGGTTGCGCCATCGACGACCCAAATCAGGCTGTCATTACGGTTTACGCCACTCACATATACGGTGTTGGTTTGTTCATCGACAGTTAACTCGCGGGGAGCAGGCGGACGATTATCATTGCCTCTATGGTTTCCATTTGCAGGTTTCTGCTCTTTACCTTCTGATTTCTTCCCTTCCTGGTTTTCCGGTTTACCCGCCGTATGCGACTGCGATGCCAGCGTCAGAATGCCTTTTACCTGACCGGTTTCAGTATCTACAGCGATCAGGCAGCCCTCAATGCTCCCGCCAAAATAAGCGGTATGGGTGCGATTGTTGATCGCGGCTCCGAAAGGTTTCTTTCCGGTTTTAATCGCGTGCATGACTGCAAGGGTTTTTGCGTCCAGCTCGTAAACCACTCCGCCCTGATCATTTCTGTTCTGCGTGGTGGCCACCAGTAGCGACGGATGGCTGGCGTTAAATACCAATTCATAAGCCCCAACGCCAACGGGTTTTCTTAACACATCCGTATCAGCATAACTGCTCGCGGCGGAACTCATTAACAGGGTGGCCAGTAATAATTTCACCGGGAAACGGCCATAGATTTGTTTACTCATTTGGACCCTCTTGGAAAGCGAAATTATGCGTGCTCGCATGCACGCATATAATTAGTGAAAAGTTATTTTCTTAAAGAAGATAACCATAAAAATCAGAAATTATAAGTCAGGCTGACGTTATAGCGTCGACCATCGATATTACTGCCATAGGTATCGCTATCAATATATTTATCAAACAAGTTAGAGATACTGGTATTCAGGTTAACTTTCTTGTTCAACTTGAAATTCACACCAAAGTCAACCAGTGTGTAGGCGGGATATCCCTCGGTCATCATTGAAACAGAGTTACCGGCATAGTGTTCAGAGGTTTTACCGCGATAATACACGCGCAGCCACGGGCTGATATCTTCTGAATAATCGTAATCCAGTCTTGCACTGATAAGATGTTTAGGCTGCTGATTAAGTGGATGCCCGGCATATTCACCCGAAAGCTGCTTGGTTTCGGTGTAAGTGTAAGAGGTATTAAGATGCAGATTTTTCTGAATGTCCCATGCAAACGTGGTTTCAATGCCACGCATCATGGCTTTGCTTACGTTGTAATAGGAGGAAACAAAGTCGTACTGCTCACCATTATAACTACAGGCATAAGAGCCTGCATCACCGGTACATAACGTCTCAAGTTCGATCTTGTTTTTGAATTTACTGTAGAATCCAGTGACACCAGCTTTCATGCCTGTGCCTTGCCAGTTGAGTGACAGCTCATAGTTGGTACTGGTTTCTGGTTTCAGATCAGGATTACCAATGCTGATACCGTCACGATGTCCTGACCCTGCGGAATCAGCCCAGTTTGATGCCGATTGACGCAGCGTTGGGTTTTTATAACCACCAGACACGCCACCTTTCACGGTCCACTCCGGATTCAGCGTCCATACACCATATAGTTTCGGCGTCACATGAGAACCATACTTCTCATTTTCATCCAGGCGAAGAGATGGGATCAAATCAAACGGATCGACAACATTCCAGCGATCTTCAGCAGTGAGTGCCCAGCTGTTACGGGTGAGTTTAGAGGCGGCATCGCCGCTATCAACTTTAATGGCGTTGTTGGAGTCTTTGATTGATTCATTGAGGAACGAGCCACCAAATGAGAAAGTGTGTCTGTCACCAAGGTAAAGCTTCTCAATGGTATTCAGTGTGGTATTTCGTCCGGTAATATTACTGCTGGAATTGGTTGAGTATTCAATTTGCGCATAAGAACTGGTTTCAAGAATACCATAATAACCCTTATGGCTTAGGGTATAGTTATTACGCGTATAGGTGTGGTTTGTGATGCCCCCAGAGGTTTTTTCTGTGGCCAGTTTTTCCTGTACCGCGCGCGACACATCGAAATCAAAGATGTTTTCCAAATCAGGCGTCCAGCTAAACCCCACTGAGCCATTCTCAAGTTTACTTTTTGCGGCTCCGCCATCGTAGTTATCTTCGTTACGTTGCTGGAAGGTGCCGTCCGCTTTCATGCTGAGCACTTCAGGAATTAACGGACCAGCGACATGGGTGCTAACCTGGTGAGTATCACCAGAACGGCTGTGCTCCTGAATGGTTGTTCCCGCCGTGACAGAGCCATGCCAGTTGCGGCGGTTGGCCCTCTTCGTGATTATGTTGATCACGCCACCAATGGCGTCTGAACCATACAGAGACGATGCGGGACCGCGGATGACTTCGATGTGATCAATGGCCTCGATGCCTGGTAAGAACTGATAGCCGGTTGTGGTGGTTTCTGCCTGGCTTTCACGTACATCAACTTTCTTACCATCCACCAACAGCAGCGTGTAGTCGCTGGCCATACCACGCATCGTAATTTCTTCTGAACCGACTCCGCCGGTGACGTACACACCGGGCACATCTCTCAGCACATCCAGCACGGTATAATAGGGGCGGGAATGGATGGTCTTATTGCTTATCACGGTCACCGAGGCGGCCGCATTTGTCACATCCTCATTAAAGCCGGATGCGGTTACCGTCATTGTCTCCTCGTTTGCGCCTTCTGCCTGGCTGGAATAAGCGTCTTGTTGCTCATCAGCTGCCTGTGCCGCTGCGGATAAAAAACAAATTGATAACGCCAGAGACAGAGTGGAAAGACGTGGCCATCCCTGTGCAGATTTAATATGCATAACAAACACTCGCCTGTAATTAAAACACATTATCTTTCTTGTTAATAATCAGCTCAAATGCAACCATTATTTATAATAGGGAGCCCACTTACGCAGGCTCATTGTTTTGAATGAAGATAACTGAAGGTGTTAACTTATTTAAATAACAGCGGTAAGAAATTACGCAGAGAGACACGGATATTGTGACCATCGTGGATTTCTCCCTGTTCCACAATTGCCTGATACTTGACGCCACGTTGTTCCAGAAAAGTTTTCATCAATTCAAAGGTCTGGATCAGCGGTTCATCACTTCCCACACTCATGAAGACTAACTTCATATTTGCTTCAGCATTAAGTTGTGGAATAAAGTCGCCCAGCTTTTTCATGTCCGGCACACGGTTCAGATCGGGACCGGTATAACGTGGGTAATGCAATTTGCTCTCGATCTGCACACCCACCCCAGGCCAGGTTGGGAAACCGCCGCTGAACGTACCAATCGAAGCAAAAACATTCGTGTTGCGGGCACCAGCCATAAAGCCCTGTGCGCCCGGGGATGAGAAGCCGCCAATTGCACGGTGCTCACGATCCGCCAGAGTCCTGAACGACTTATCGACGAAAGGTACAACGTTATCAACGATTGCTTGTGCCGCTTCAACATAACTAGGTGCAGTTTCATTACCACCACCGTGGAAGCTGGAGTTACCAAGTGAGCTGCCACCTGGCGCGTCAGGGTCAAGCACTACAACAATCATCGGTTTGATGCGCTTATCCGCAATCATGTTATTCATGAGATTGAAGATAAAGCTGTCTTCATTAGCACGGGAGCCATCATGCGCACCACCTAACGTCAGGTAGAGCACAGGATAACGCTCAGATGAGTTAAAGTAGCCTGGTGGGGTATAAATAGTGAAGCGTTTTTCACCCTGCATGAAAGGAACAGAGGTATAGGTTACGCTACCTTTTGGAGTGGACTGCGGAAGGAAATCGTTCGTTACTGCACCCGGTATGGCGAATTCATTCTCAGCCAGACCCGTTTGAGGCCCCTTACGACCAAACTCAGGCATGGCTTTGACACCATCTACAATAAACTGATAATTCCAGATGCCAGAAGACAGTGGGCCCACGGTGGTCGCCCAGTTGCCATCCTTACCCCTGGTCAGAGATAGGTGCGTATCGCCTTTAACGCCACCTGGCCAGCCACCCTGCAGTTCTACTTTTTTGGCTTCAGGTGCGCGAATGGAAAAGACCACTCTGTTATCAGGCAAGACTTCATATGGCTTTGGCGGATGAGCCCTTTTATGCTGATTTTCTTTGCCGCCATCATGAGACTGGCTATTGGGTTCATTAGCGGGCTGGGGTAAGTCAGCAATAGCCTGATGGGAAATTAGCATTGCTAACATGACTGGCAGTGTTTTCATTAAAAAAACAGATTTTTTCTTCTTTTCCATGATTTTTTCGCGTTTATCTTTATACGTTAATAAGATGTGGTTATTAACAGGTAAGCAGAAATAGTCACCTATCCTCAAACCGTAAAGGATATAAAACAACGTTTTCTGGTGAGCTATTAAGCGTAAATCGCGCCAGACCTGTTAATTAATGCGAGCGATAAGATATCACAAAAAAACAATCCTTCAATTGAAAATGAAAATCATACTCAATTGTATGTTGTTGATTTAGCCATTGATTTTTATACAGTTTTTTTGTGTTGGTGGATTTTAAAGTAAATAGCAACATAAAAAAAATATTATTTAACAGCAAGACACGCCCTCACATCTTTGTGTCAAATTTGATACATGAAGGCTAAGGCCATCAAGTGAATAACATCCTGTGCAAGAAATACTTTATTCCATAAAAGTGATAATTACTGGCAGTGTTTGGTACAGGTGAGTATGAGGCACGGTAGGCGAAAGTTTCATCCTGAATATTCCGGAGGGTATAACCAAGTCACTCCCCTTCCGTCCGCACTGACACCTTGATACCAGAAATTTCTTTTTGTATGTAATTCTTCAGTTTCTCGCTTCTTTTCATGTTGCTGTGATTATCCCGAAACTGAAGCAAGAAATAGCGGATGACTGATGAGACAATGAAAGCTGATAGATAAAACACGTGCAGCACCTCCCTGAACGATTTGTCCCTGCCGAGGTTTTTTTCATGACACAGGAGCGCCATTACGGCCTGCGCCGCGTCATACTCCTTACTTACTCTTCGCCAAATCGCTCTCATACTTTATCCGGACTGTGTCTAAGATGTGCTGCTGCCCGGCTAATGTCATCCAGTGAGATCCCCTCCACCTTCAGGTCATTGCGCCGGATGTCAGGGACCCGGCAGTCGTACACGCGTCATAAGAAAAAGTTACTTATTGATCTAGTGAAGTGATTTTTTGTAGCACGCTATTTTACTCATTTTTTTTCTATCGCACTCTCGTTACCTCTGATAACAAAAAGACGGTATGCACATCATTAATAGAGGGAAATATGGCAAAGCAGATTTACCCGGCGTGGGGAATGGAGCTGAAAGATAGGGAAAGTGCGCTGAAAATGGACCAACCTGCATTCCAATTGGGCGGCATTGCTTTCCGGGGAGTCCAATCATGAATGATATAGCCCAGGTACAGTTAGCTGCGCATCGGTTAGTGGATGCTTTTTCTCGAAATAATGCATCGGCTTATTTTGCATCATTTACGGAGGATGCCACCTTTGTTTTTTACAACCAGGAACAACCATTACTCTCCCTCCATGCCTGGTTTACACAATGGACTGACTGGCAGAAGGCAGGATTTTCCATCGTTGAGTGCATTTCAAGCCGTGCGCACGTGCAGATCGACGGCGATATGGCCGTATTTTTTCATGATGTTGACACGCTTGTTCAGCGTAACGGGCAACAGAGTCGACTCGCGGAACGGGAAACCATAATTTTTCGCCGAACTCAGCAAGGCTGGTTAGCTTGCCATGAGCATTTATCCGCACGCCTTTGAAACACGGTGAATGCGTTTATGACATCATTTTGGAGTCACTATGACACAGTCAAAAAGCAAAATTGAAACTTTCGGCATTGAGCAAATTCCGGATGAGGGTCGTGATGCGACAGCATTGGATCTCTTCCGTCTTACTTTTGGTGGGGCCAATACTTTTGCCACGGCTGTGCTGGGGAGTTTCCCGGTGCTTTTTGGCCTTTCTTTCCAGGCGGGTTTACTGGCTATTCTTTCAGGGGTTGTTATCGGAGGGATAATACTGGCGCCAATGGGGCTTTTTGGAGCCATAAATGGAACCAATAACTCAGTATCCTCTGGTGCGCATTTTGGTGTTCATGGAAGGATTGTCGGCTCTTTTTTATCATTACTCACCGCAGTCGCTTTTTTCTCTCTCTCCGTGTGGAGTTCGGGTGATGCGCTTATTGGCGGAACGCATCATTTATTCGGACTTTCGGAAAATGATGGTGTTTTAGGTATTGCTTACGGTCTTTTCGCTGTTCTGGTTTTGGTTGTTTGCATCTATGGCTTTCGTTTCATGCTCTGGATAAATAAAATCGCTGTTTTTGCATCCAGCATCATGTTTCTGCTGGGGATTTTTGCATTTTACGGTGTGTTTGATCCAGGTTATCGCGGAAGTTTACAACTGGGACAGACGGGCTTCTGGGGAGCCTTTGTTGGCTCAACGCTGTTGACCATGAGCAACCCGATCTCCTTCGGCGCTTTCCTCGGCGACTGGTCGCGTTATATTCCAAAAGAAACCTCCCGCCTGCGTATCATGTGGGCTGTATTTGCCGCTCAAGTGGCGACGCTAGTACCATTTGTCTTTGGCTTATGCACCGCAACAATCGTCGCGGCCCATGCATCTCAATATATCGCCAGCAACAACTACGTGGGTGGATTATTGGCAGTAACACCGGGCTGGTTCTTTCTCCCGGTATGCGTGATTGCCATCGTCGGCGGTTTATCTACGGGAACCACGGCGCTTTACGGTACCGGTCTGGATATGTCCAGTATATTTCCTCGCCTGCTTAGTCGCGTGCAAGCAACGCTCCTGATTGGAATTATCGCGATTGCTTTTATCTTTATCGGGCGTTTTGCTTTCAACCTGGTGCAAAGTGTATCGACTTTTGCCGTACTGATTGTGACATGCACATCACCGTGGATGGTCATTATGATTATCGGAATGATTGCGTGTCGGGGAACCTACCATAGTGATGATCTCCACGTGTTTTCCCGCGGTCAGCGAGGGGGACGGTACTGGTTTCACCATGGCTGGAACTGGCGGGGGCTGGGGGCCTGGATCCCCAGCGCAATAGCGGGCCTCTGCCTGGTTAATATTCCAGGACAGTTTGTTGGTCCACTAGGCGAATTGGCAGATGGTATTGATGTCAGCCTTCCGGCGACCCTGGGGTTGGCAGCCCTGCTCTACCTCGTGTTGTTGCGTATATTCCCTGAGCAATCTGTTTTGACAGGCTCATCGTCTAAGATATACACGGCAAAAACACAAGGCGGTGTTCAATGAACGAAAAAGAAATTACATGCATCAGACCTCTCTATATCAATGGTCAGTGGGTTCAAGGGAAAGGAAAGCCCATCATGGTATTCGACCCTTCGACTGCAGAGCCTTTTGCATGCGTATCTACGGCTTCTGCGGAAGATATTGATGACGCAGTATCTGCTGCTCGCGCCGCGTTTCCTGGATGGAGTAATACCTCATCGCAGGATCGCGCCAACCTACTCAGGGGCTTTGCTCAGCAGATGGAATGCCGCCGCGCAGAGATACTGGAGCTACAGAGCCGCAATAATGGAAAACCTCGCCACGAGGCCGAGGTCGACCTCAATGATGCGATAGCCACATTTTTGTATTACGCAGACCAGGCTGATCGACTCGATGCCCTGCAGGGAAGCAACGTCGAATTACCTTCCCCAGGATATTCTGCCCGTTTGCATCATGATCCATTAGGGGTTGTTGCTCTGATTGTTCCCTGGAACTTTCCATTAGTGACCAGCGCATGGAAAATTGCGCCAGCCCTCGCGGCGGGTTGTACTGTTGTCCTTAAAACCTCAGAAATCACCCCACTTGCAGAGCTTGAATATGGATTGATTGCAGATGTTCTGGGTCTACCTCCCGGCGTAATAAATATTCTGAGTGGCGAGAGTGAAAGTGGGCGTACATTGAGTCAGCACCCCGATATAGACAAGCTTTCCTTTACGGGAAGTACTGCAGTTGGAAGTCTGGTCATGATGGCAGCGGCGAAACGGTGTCTACCGATAACGCTGGAGCTAGGAGGAAAATCCCCCATCATTGTATTTGACGACTGTGATTTGGACCGGGCGGTTGAATGGGTCATATCTGGCATTACCTGGAATGCGGGACAAATGTGTTCCGCCACATCTCGCCTGTTAGTTCAGGAGAATATTGCGGAGGCGCTTTACTCCCGGTTAGCCACTGCCATGCAGGAAATAAGGATTGGTGCTCCCGGAGAGCCGGGAGTCGCTATGGGGCCGCTGACGAGTGAAGCCCAATGGCAAAAAGTTCAGTCGTACTTTGCAGTAGCTCGTGATGAACAGCTCTCATGTCCGGCAGGAGGGCAGTCGCTATCTTCTGTAGGGTGGTTTGTTACCCCGACTTTATATACTGATGTACCGTTATCCAGCAGACTTTGGCAGGAAGAGATATTTGGACCGGTACTGTGCGGTCACCGCTTTACAGATGAGGCTGAAGCTATTCGGCTGGCCAATAATTCCGATTTTGGATTAGTTGCGACCATTGTCACTGCAGATAGCATGCGCGCCCAGCGAGTTGCTGACGCTCTGGCGGTCGGCCATGTCTGGATTAATTCTATGCAATCTGTGTTTGTTGAAACATCCTGGGGTGGAACTAAGGGAAGCGGTATTGGCCGGGAGCTTGGGCCCTGGGGACTGGCTTCGTACCAGTCCGTTAAGCATGTTGTAGAGGCGGTAAACACAGCGTTGACGGTTAATCTATAAGATTTGCAATTATCCTGAATAGAGCTGCCCTGTCTGCTCCTGATTATGTCTAAGCCTGCTTCAGGACAAATGCGATCGGTTCTTTGGCTTCGGTATAGCCGGTCTTTTTCATGGCGATGTGTCTCTCTGTGAGATGGAAGAAAGACCGGAGACTTCAGTTTAGCCGGGCACTGTTCTCAGGGAAGAGATCGCATTGTTTTCATTTTGTTTTTTGTTGCTTAAATATAATTTTAAAGTCATTGACGCTGTTCTTTTATAATTAACAGGAACGAATACCCTTATTATTAAAAGCCATAGTTTGTATGGCTTTTAATAATTATGCACTAGATAGCCGATACATTGCGCTTTGCCAGATAGCTGACCTGCCTGACTGTGTTCACGAGTCCGTAACCCAAAGAGCGTGAGGCAAGTGACCACTTGTCGTTACGTTGGTACAGGCCTATTTTGCATAGCATGCCGGTAAAGACCGACTCATTTAAATATAATCGTTGACTATTAGCCTCCGAGTATTGGAAGTTTCTTCTTTTGTCGTGACGACTTTTGTATTTTTTGTATATGACTGTGGCCCGTTGAAGCAATCGCCAGTAAGCGCCTTTGGCCATTGATGGATCCGTCCACTGGTCTTGCATCGCTAAACCCAATGCCATAGAACCGCTCAGCGCGCTTCACGCCCCGTCCTGCGTAAAAAAGTAAATCTCCCTGACCATGTTTATTTATACTCAGAAAACATGTCATTAAGAAAGGAAGCTACGCGTTGAAATGGGTAACCTGGTTAAAACGTATCGTGTTGTCCCTGCTGCTGTTGATCGTTGGCGCTCTGGGACTACGCCTTTATGACATTCAGCGCGGACCCGAGCTGCAGCTCTGGCATACCTGGGTTCCGCATGAGATGGACGCGGATGAAATCGACAATGCTGACTGGAACGATTACATCAACAAAGAGAATGCGCTCTTCAGTGAGGTAAAACGCCAGGTTACCGATAAGCTGGACGCTGAGCAGCAAACCGAACTGAATCGTTACTATAGTCACAGCCCCATCTATCCGGACTCGTTTCCAACCAACTGGAATCGGTCATATATCATGATGCCGGATGGCAAACCGAAAGGCGCCGTGGTGTTGCTGCATGGTCTGACAGATACCCCCTACAGCCTGCGGCATATCGCTGAAAATTACCGGCAACAGGGGTATGTCGCCATCGGTATCAGATTACCGGGCCATGGGACGGTTCCCGCCGGGCTGACCGATGTGGACTGGCAGGACTGGCTTGCCGCCACGCGCCTTGCGGTGAGAGAAGCGAAACGACTGACGGGTAATGATGTGCCCCTGCATATCGTCGGATTTTCCAACGGCGGCGCGCTGGCAATGAAATATTCGCTGGACGCGCTGGATAATGCCGAACTGGCAAAACCCCAGCGGGTGATCCTGATTTCTCCGATGATCGGTATTACCAGCTTCGCGCGTTTTTCCGGCCTCGCTGGCTGGCCCGCGTTTCTTCCCGCCTTCTCGAAAGCCGCATGGTTAAACATCATGCCCGAGTTTAATCCGTTCAAATATAACTCCTTCCCGACGAACGCCGCCCGGCAGTCCTTCCTGCTGACCAAAGCGCTGCAAAAGCAGATAGTGACTGACTCGAGAAATCACAGACTTAACAGCTTACCGCCGGTATTGACCTTTCAGTCCGTTGTGGATTCAACGGTCAGTACGCGGGCGATCGTGACGGCGCTGTATAACCGTTTGCCGGAAAATGGCAGTGAAATTGTCCTCTTCGATTTGAATCATGCCGTCAGGTTTAATTCATTATTACGCCGGACGTCTTACACCGCGCTGGCGCGGTTGCTGACCGCGCCGCCACGCGCTTATCAGACCACGATCATCACTAACGCGAATTCAGCCAGTACCGATATGGAAATCCGCACAACACCTGCCGGGAAAACAGACACCACAGTGGAAAAGCTGCAGGGAATGCGCTACCTGCCGGACGTATACTCCCTTTCTCATGTCGCGCTCCCCTTCCCGTTAAGCGATTCGCTGTACGGGCGCTATCCCCATCCGCTGAATCAATATGGGATCAGCCTCGGCACGTTTGCTGCTCGCGGCGAGCGTTCGGTGCTGGTTGTGGGTCTGGACTCGCTGATGCGTCAGTCTTCCAATCCGTTCTTTCCCTATATGATTAAACGAATTGACGAAGGGATCGACACTCGCCAGGCTGTCTCCGGGAAGTAGCTCCTCAGGATAAGTGGCCGTAATGGCCACTTTTTTGCACATACGAGTGCGTAAAAACTACGCTTTTGACGACGTCGACAGCCACTGATACACCGCTGACAAATCCTGGCCGGCATATCCCGCGTCCGCCGCCTGCTGCCACAGTTCGGCAATGTTATCCAGCCCCGGCATGGTGTGCGGCTCGGCCAGGGATAGCGCCAGCCGGGCATCTTTCAGCGCATGCGCCAGTTGCATCTGCGGCGCGAATTGCTCGCTGGCGATGGCATCCAGTTTCACTTTGACATACGGTGCGGCCAGCGGGCCGCCTTCCAGAGCGCTCCAGAGCTGGTCGGGGGTAAAGCCCAGCGTCTTCGCCAGCTGGGCGCTTTCCGCGATGCCCTGCATCATCGAAATCAGCCAGGCATTGAGGACCAGCTTCATTTTCTGGCTGTTGCCGGCCTCGCCAAACCACTGCGTCCCGCGGGAGATAGCCGCAAACACCTGTTCGGCAGCGGCACACTTTTCACGATCTCCGCTGGCGAGCACCAGGATCTGCGCCTTCTCCGCCGGGGCTTTGGTCCCTGAAACCGGGGCATCGACGAAGGTCATCGCCGGCTGAAGCGCCCGCAGCAAGGCGATAGCCTCCTGCGTCTCCGGCAGGCCAATGGTGCCCATCTGACAATAGATCGCCTGCGGCTGACAGGCAGGCGCTATTTGCGCCAGTACCTCGAGGGTAGCCTGACCGTCGGCGAGCATACTGATGATCACCTCGGCATCAGCGACCGCCTGCTGCGGCGTGGTATGCAGGGATAATCCCTGCGCCTGTAAATCTTCGCCGCGTGCTGGCGAACGGTTCCAGCCAGCGACGGTAAAGCCTTTCTTCAGCAGATTGCTGGCAAAAGCATGTCCCATGGCGCCGAGTCCCAGCACCGCGACCTTTGGTAATGTACTCATCTTGTCTGTCCTGATTCGCGTGTTAATAAATGTCGGACGTCTACTATCGCATCTCTGACACGGATGTCAGTAGCAATAACCGCCATAAAAAGTGACGCTGTCACTCATGGTCTCACGGCTGTCGGAGCCACGCCAGCAAACGGCGCATCGCTGGCGTCAGCCGGGCATCATCCTGATAACACAGACACAGGCGGCGCTGTGCCCAGCGATCCTGCAGCGCGATGACGGCAAACCGGTAGCGCTGCTGGTAGCGTTCGGCAATGACGCGGGGCAGGATCGCCCCGCCGGCGCCGTGAGCCACCATCTCGCAAAGCCCTTCAAAATGGCTCATCCGGACCCGGACGTTTAGCGCCTGGCCGAGCCCGGCGGCATGTTGTTCAATATGCTGCTGCAGTGCGCTGGTCTGGTAGAGGGCGACCAGCGGCTCGTTGATGACCGCCGCAAACGCCACTTCATTCGCGCCGGCCAGAGGGTGAGTCGGCGGCACAATCAGCACCAGGGGATCATCGGCGACAGGATCCAGATGCAGCGGCCCGGGGTCGACCGCATCGGACACCACTCCAGCCTGCGCCACACCCGCCAGAATGCTGCTGACGATATCCGCGCTGGTGCGCTCTTCGGTGTCGATCTGCACCGCCGGATGCGCTGCCATCCAGGCGGCGAGCTTGCCCGGCAGAAAAGCCGACATCGCCGAGGTGTTGGCGAACAGCCGCAGCGTCCCCTGCTGACCGCGGGCGAAGGCGCTCATCGCCTGGCGCAGACGCTGCTGCTGCGCAAGAAGCGGGCGTGCATGGCGCGCCAGTACCTCCCCGGCCTCAGTCAGCGTCACGCCGCGAGCATGACGCTGCAACAGGGGAACACCGACCTCTGCCTCCAGCTTGCGCACTCTTTCGCTGGCGGAGGCCAGGGCGAGATGGGCCATGGCGGCCCCACCGGTAATACTGCCGCTATCCACGATGGCGATAAACAGTCGCAGATCGGCCAGATCCATCCGCATCACACCCTCCCCACCCTTCGGTTTTCCCGTAGTCTTAGGGCAACATACCGCATTGTGGCTTTAGCGACCAGTGGTTTCAATGTCCCTTTCTATCCTGAAAAGTGAGCCGTGATGTTCGATCTCCACATCTTTTATTTACTGCTGATCTTTATCGCCGCCGGACTGGTCAAAGGGGTGACCGGCATGGGATTACCCACCGTGGCGATGGGCCTGCTTGGTCTGCTGATGCCGCCGCAGGCCGCAGCGGCGCTGCTGGTACTTCCCTCGCTGTTAACCAATCTCTGGCAGTTGCTGGCTGGCCCCGCGCTGGCGCAGATTGTGCGCCGCCTCTGGCTTATGATGACCGGGATTATTATGGGAACGCTGGCGGGGTCGTCACTGCTGATCAGCCTCAATCCTCGGTGCTCAGCGCTGGCGCTTGGCACCGTGTTGATAGCCTATGCCGGGTATGCGCTCTGTGGCCCGGCGTTGCAGGTTTCCGCCCGCGTGGAGAAGTGGCTGTCGCCGCTCATGGGCGGTCTGACCGGCGTTATCACCGGGGCGACCGGGGTATTTGTTATTCCGGCCGTTCCCTGGCTGCAGACGCTGGGCTTTCGTCGAGACGAACTGGTGCAGGCTCTGGGGTTGTCGTTCACCCTCTCCACCCTGGCGATGGCGGCCGGCCTCTCCCTGCACGATGGCTGGCATGCTGATTCGCTGCTGCTGTCGGGGCTGGCGCTGTTGCCCGCGCTACTCGGCATGTGGCTGGGACAGTGGATCCGCTCGCGTCTCAGCCCGCGACGCTTTCGTCAGGGCTTTCTGCTGTTCCTGCTGGCGCTGGGAATGGAGCTGATCGCCAGGGGATGGCTGACCTGAATCCGCTAGCGGCGAGTAATGTGCTTCACGTTGTACTTACTGGTGTTCTGGTAGATCTCTGAGAAATCGACGATCGCCCGGTTTTGCGCATAACTCACCGATTGCACCCGCAGCAGGAGGCTGTTTGGCGCTACCTGCAGCAGCTCGGCCTGCTCGCGGGTCGCCAGCACCGGCGTATAGCTGCGGTGGCTCTCGATGATGGTGATATGACACTCTTTTTTGAAATAGTTGAATTTAGACTGCTCGAGGTTACCCACGCTGAGCCAGGGAAAGGTGGCGAATGGAATATAGCTGTTTTCCACGAGGATCGGGACCTCATCAATCAGCCGCAGCCGCCTGACGTAGTAAACTTTTTCCCCCGGCTGGATCTTTAACTGCTGGGCGATGGCCGGAGGAGCATCAAGCAGCGTGAATTCAATGACTTTGTTACGGTAGTTGGTGACGCCTACCACCTGCATCTGGTAGTTAAAGCCCTCCAGTTCTCCCCCGTGATAGTTACTTTTACGCACAATGCAGGTTCCACTGCCGTGCCGCCGCGCGATCAGCTTTTCCTCCTCCAGTAGCGCCAGCGCTTTGCGCAGCGTCATCACCGAGACCTGCAGCTCCGCAGCGAGCGCTTTTTCGCTGGGCAGCATATCGCCGACGGCATAGTCGTCGCTGTTGATGCGGGTCCTCAGTTCAATGGCAATCTTTTTATAAATCACTTTTAGATGTCTCGATAAGGTGGCGCTCGTCAAACAAATAAGCGAATAACTTAATGTAAATAAAAGATTATTTTTAAATTTCAGCGAAAATTTCAACACTAACTCATCTATAAATCTCGCCATATTTATATATCTGTCCAGCAACAATATATATGACTTTCATCACAGATGGCCCTTTTCCTGCTCGGGATCCCGGTGGTCTGCTCCTAGTCTGATAAGCCTATTCATCAGGTCTGCGAAGACGAGAGGACAACCATGATTGGCGTGAAAAAGCTTCAGGACTTTTCCAAAGCAATGATCGGGCCGGTGCTATATCTGCCGGCTATCGGCCTGTTGATCGCCCTGTTCAGCATGACCACCAACCGGCTGTGGGTGGATGAAAGCAGCGCGCTCTACCTGTTGGGGAAATTCGTCTCCAGCATGCTCTGGGCGCTGATGAACCATCTCGGGTTTCTGTTCTGCCTTGGGCTGGCCAGCGGCCTGGCGAAAACCCGCAAAGCCGAAGCGGCCTTCGTGGCGGCGATGACCTGGCTGGTGTATCTGGCGGCGAACAATAGCTGGCTGACCCTGACCCATCGCCTGGCGTCCGGTGCCACCAACGCGCAACTGTACGGCAGTGGACAAACCTTTATCTTTGGCTTTCAGGTCATTGATATGGGCGTGTTCCTTGGGATTATCCTTGGCTGCGCCGTCGCCTTTGTCCACAACCGCGTGGTCGGCATTGAGTTTCGCGGCGCGCTGTCGATCTACGGCAACAGTAAGCTGGTGCTGATCGTGATGCTACCGCTGGTTGGCCTGTTTGCTATCGCCACCGTCTATCTCTGGCCGGTGGTTGAGCTGGGCATTTCGGCGCTGACCGGCTTTATGAAATCCTTTGGCGCCATCGGGGTCTTCCTGTACGGTTTTCTCAACCGGTTCCTGATCCCGACCGGGTTGCATCATCTTATCTGGTCGCCGTTTGTCTTTACCTCGATCGGCGGACAGCTGCTGATTGATGGTCAAACGGTTATTGGCGCCAAGCCTATTTTCCTTGCCGAAATCGCCCGTCATCCCATCGGGGCGCTGAGTGATTCCGCCCGGTTTTTAACCTACGGGATGGTGAAGATCTTCGGCACCGCCGGCATGGCGCTCGCCTTCTACCGTACGGCGAAACCGGAGAATAAGCAGCGGCTTAAAGTCACGCTGATCCCCTTAATTGTGACCTCCGTTCTGGTGGGGATCACCGAACCTTTTGAGTTTCTCTTTATCTTCACCGCCCCGCTGCTGTGGCTTATCTACTCCCTGCTGGACGGTTTGTTCCAGATGCTGGCCTGGCTGCTTCACGTGCGGGTCTGCGCCACCAACGGTCTTATCGATTTTGTCGTCTATAACCTGCCCGCCGGCGCCAGCGTGACGCGCTGGCCGGTATTTGTCGCCCTCGGCCTGCTGGAGACCGCCACTATGTACCTGGTCGGCACCTTCTGTATTACCCGTCTGCGGATGCTCACCCCGGGCCGTGAAGCGGCTGCCGATGCGGAGCCTTCCGAGCAGACGGGCCAGGCAAGCGAGATTGCCGATAAAGGTACGCTGGTGATTGCGGGACTGGGCGGAAAAGAGAATGTCTGCGTAGTGGAAAACTGTTTTACCCGTCTGCGGGTCGATGTGCGCGACCCCGCCCTCATCCAGCAGTCGCTGTTGAAAGAGAGCGGCGGGAGCAGCGTGCTGATTAAAGGCAACCATGTCCAGGTGATCTATGGCCTGGGGGTTAACAAAATTCGAACGGCGGTCAACGCCAGTCTGGGTGTTACTGAATAACGAGGTGGTAAATGAAAGATAACTTTGTGGTCACGATTGCCGGCGGCGGCAGTACTTATACCCCTGGGATTGTGATGATGTTGCTGGAAAATATGTCGCGCTTTCCCCTGCGGGAGATCCGTCTGTACGACAACCATCACCAGCGTCAGAAAACGATCGGCGACGCCTGCGCTATTCTGGTGGCAGAACGCTTCCCGCAGGTGCAGTTCAGCTATACCACCGATCCGCAGGCGGCCTTCACTGACGTCGATTTTGTGATGGCGCATATTCGCGTCGGTCTGTATGAAATGCGGGAAAAGGATGAAAAGATCCCGTTAAAATATGGCGTGCCGGGACAGGAGACCTGCGGTCCGGGTGGGATTGCCTACGGCATGCGCTCCATTGCCGGGGTGCTGGAGCTGGTCGATTATATGCAGCAATACGCTCCGAACGCCTGGATGCTCAACTATTCCAATCCGGCGGCCATCGTCGCGGAAGCCACCCGTCGCCTGCGACCCGACGCGCGCATCATCAACATCTGCGATATGCCGGTGGCTATCGAGGGGCTGTTTGCCGACATCCTCGGCCTGCCGTCGCGCAAGGCGCTGAACGTCCGCTACTATGGCCTGAACCATTTCGGCTGGTGGACCCGTATCACCGATAAAGCCGGTAACGATCTGATGCCGGCGCTGAAGCGTCACGTGGCGGAACAGGGATACAGCAGTCCAAAAGAAGATTTTCAGCATAAAGCGCCAAGCTGGATCGAAACCTTTAAAAAGGTGAAGGATGTGTTTGCCCTCGATCCGTCGACACTGCCTAACACCTATCTGAAATACTACCTCTATCCTGACTATGAGGTGGCGCACGCCGATCCAGACTTTACGCGGGCGAACGAGGTGATGGCCGGACGTGAAAAAGAGGTCTTCGATATGGCCCGGGAGATTACCCGTCGGGGCACGGCGGAAGGCGCGCATTTTCATGCCGGGGCCCATGCCACCTTTATCGTCGACCTCGCCTGCGCCATCGCTTTTAACACCCAGGAGCGGATGCTGTTGATCGTTGAGAACAACGGGGCGATCGCCAACTTTGATGAGACGGCGATGGTGGAAGTCCCCTGCCTGGTGGGCGTCAATGGCCCGGAGCCGCTGGCGATGGGGAAAATCCCGTCGTTCCAGAAAGGGTTGATGGAGCAGCAGGTGGCGGTCGAAAAGCTGGTGGTTGACGCCTGGGTTGAGGGTAGTTACCAGAAACTGTGGCAGGCCATCACGCTATCGAAAACGGTGCCCAGCGCCGCGGTGGCGAAAGCCATCCTCGATGAACTGATCGTCGCCAACGAAGGCTACTGGCCCGCACTGCACTGATCTTTTTCGTGATGGGTAAAATGCAGAGGATCCCCCTTCTCTGCATTTTTACCCAGCGTTCCCGCCGGCCACACATTCATCCTATAACCTCCCCCACGGGCTTTCTTCCCCTCCAGACCGTTGCCAGAAGGCCGTCATCCTCGTTTTACCCTGATCACAGTAATGAAATATAAATTCTATTCCAGGATATTATGGCGTAAAAATGTGATCTGCGTTGTATTCTTTGATTTACATTAACCTACTGAAAACAACATCATTATTACCGGCCTGTAAATTTAACCTGGTTTTCATGGGGATATGCTCCCTCCATCCTTTGTGATTGGCTTCATGCATTTACCATTCTGCAACACCAATTTGAAATTAAATTTTCATAATGTGATCTTGTAGCATGCTCATTCCATTTCTTTGTGCCATATTCTTATCACGATAAATCGCCGCAACGACAGCAACGTGCCACACCAGGGCGCTGTCCACCGGCAGACGTCGGCGCTGCCGACGCACTGAAGACCGCTAACCCGAAAAGGAGAACGGATATCGACTACATCCATGTCAACACCAAGCCGTAAACCTCTTTGACCGCCATTGCTGAGCGTACCCTGCCATGTGCTGAGCAATTACACAAAGAAGAAAAATCATTTAGTTCAGTTAGATACGACAACACAGGCGTAATAAATCCTGACTGGGGAGATGTATTTTTATCTTGTGTCGTTCAATAAAATAAAGGGACTACCATGTCATTTATAACAAACCTGAACCAGCAACAGAGAAAACGACTTCATCAGATCACCTTAGTGGCCACCTTCGGCGGCCTGCTTTTCGGTTACGACACCGGCGTTATCAACGGCGCCTTTTCCTCACTGAAGCAGTATATGGCGCTGACCCCGACTACCGAAGGGCTGGTGATGAGCGTCCTGCTGATCGGCGCCGCGCTGGGCAGCGTGTTTGGCGGCAAGTTTGCCGACTTCTTCGGCCGGCGAAAATATTTACTCTTCCTCTCCTTTATTTTTCTTATCGGCGCCCTGCTTTCCGCCGCAGCCCCCGATATCACTACCCTGCTGATTGCTCGTGCCCTGCTGGGCTACGCCGTTGGCGGCGCGTCGGTCACTGCCCCCACTTTTATTTCGGAAGTGGCGCCTACCGAGATGCGCGGTAAGCTGACCGGCCTGAATGAAGTCGCCATCGTCATTGGCCAGTTGGCGGCGTTTGCCATCAACGCGATCATTGGCATCATCTGGGGCCATCTGCCGGACGTCTGGCGCTATATGCTGCTGGTACAGGCCATTCCCGCTGTCTGCCTGTTTGTTGGCATGTGGCGCGCGCCGGAAAGCCCGCGCTGGCTGATCAGCAAAAATCGCCACGAGGAAGCGCTGCATATTCTCAAACAGATCCGCCCGGCGGAACGCGCGCAGAAGGAGTATGACGACATCTCCACCCTGATCAAAATTGAAGCCGGCAATAAGTACAGCGCTCAGGGCACCTTCACGACTATCCTCAAAACGCCATGGATCCTCAAAATTTTGCTGGTCGGTATTACCTGGGCCGCGTTGCAGCAAACTACTGGGGTTAACGTCATTATGTACTACGGCACGGAAATTCTGAGTGCCGCCGGCTTCTCAGAACGTACCTCGCTGATCTGTAACGTGCTGAACGGTGTCTTCTCCGTCGGCGGTATGCTCATTGGCGTGCTGTTCCTTGTCGACCGTTTCAAACGTAAGACGATCATTATCTACGGCTTTGCCATTATGGCCACGCTGCACCTGATTATCGCCGCTGTCGATTACACCCTGGTGGGCGATCTGAAAGCCACCGCCATCTGGCTGCTGGGCGCGCTGTTCGTCGGTGTGATGCAGGGTTCCATGGGCTTTATTACCTGGGTGGTATTAGCTGAGCTGTTCCCGTTGAAATTCCGCGGGCTGTCGATGGGGATCTCGGTATTTTTCATGTGGATCATGAACGCGGTGGTCAGCTACCTGTTCCCGCTGCTGCAGGCGAAACTGGGCCTTGGGCCGGTCTTCTTCATCTTCGCAGCCATCAACTACTTAGCGATTCTGTTCGTGGTCTTCGCCCTACCGGAGACCTCCAATAAATCGCTCGAGCAGTTAGAAGAAGAGCTGTCAGCGAATCATGAGGGTAAAAAATCTACGCGTCTCACCAGGGAGGTTGGCTATGATCGATAACATCACGCTGGATAATCTGCATATCGGCTGCAAGGCCAGTAATAAAGCGGAAGTGATCGCTATGATTGGCGCGGAGTGTAAAGCCAAAGGATATGTGAATCAGGAGTGCGTTCACTTTCTGCTGGAGCGTGAACATCAGGTTTCCACTTTTTTGGGGAATGGCATCACCTTGCCACATTTGCCGAAATCCGCGACGGATATCATTCTCAAAACCGGCATTGAGATCTTTCAGTTCCCTGATGGCGTTATCTGGGATCGCAGCAACGTGATGTTTATTGCCATCGGCGTCATCGCGAAAGAAAAAGAGCATATTGATGTGCTCAAAGAAATTGCCTCGATATTTAGCGATGAACTGATCGCTAACGCGCTGTCATTAATTTCAGACAAAAATGACTTCCTGAAAATTCTGCAACATAATGCCTTGCCTCATTAGGTATGACGCCAGCCGGAGCCTTGGCTCCGGCTGTTTCAGACCACTCCCGCAAGCGGCCAGCGGTGAATAGTGAATAGGTTTTAATTTAGCTGGTGATAGAGCCACATAAAATAATAACAATGGAAATTACCGTCATATTGTTAAATGGGCCATGGAGAATATTTCACTGCCACAATAAATTTTAAAAAACACCTATAAAAACAAGTGATTTCGTTTTTTTTACCCACCATTCTCTACGCCTTTCCATTGCCATGCTGCGATCGCTGCATGCCAGTGATTACTGCGCTATTCCATTAATTTTGATTTATATCAATACCTCGTCGGGCATTAAACTGCATTTTACAGCGCGATTATTTTGGCAAGGTGTATACGACATTGGTTTTACGACTTGGATATTTCTTTAGCCGTCCCTCAAGCCTGTGGGGATGGTTGATGTGTAACGCGCTTAACGGCATCGCGATTGTGCTTTGCTTTCGCGCGATAAGCATCGTGACGGGCTTTAGCGAAGTGGTCTGGCAGGTCATCATCACGCTGGCTATTATTATATCAACCTGGTACAGCGCTAATTATTTCGCTGCGCTGGAAGCTCGACGCGATAAACGACGCTTTCTGCTGCTGGCCTGGGTGGTCATCACCATTCTGTTAAATTTCATTCACCTTGGCGGTGGTTAACGCTGTTAATGCAAGGATCATCTCATGACGCTGGCGATGCTGTGGGTGCTTATCAGTCATCATAAAGGGCTGACGCTGTTACTGATCGTGGTTATTGCGCTGGTGCTTATTGCGCTCATCCCGCTGGTAAAAAGGCTGTTGCGTAGCATCAACGGCGATCCCTGACCGTGTCCTGATGGCCGCCGACAGGCGGCCATGTATCCTGCGTTTTCGCTTCGCCCCCCCCCACCAGCCCCGTCCGGTATCCCACGCAGATCCAAAGCGCACAAAAGAAATGAGAACCATTATCAAACAAGCTGTGTTACCGTGTCAGCCCAACAAAATGACAGCTCAAAGAATACAGGGGGTTAGACAAGGTGAAGCGGAATTCAGGGAGCATCCGGGCGCGCGGGCTGCTGACGCTGGCGGTTGGCGTGCTCTTCTACAGTAGCGGTAGCACCGCCCGACCGGATCTTCAGCCGCTGGGGCCAAACATCGCCGATAAAGGGTCAGCGTACTATCATTTTACGCAACGTCAGTATGACTCCGCCGATGGCGAACGCCACTACCGGGTGTGGACTGCCGTGCCGGACAAAGCCCCGCCCGCCGCCGGCTATCCTGTGCTGTATATGCTGGATGGTAACGCGGTGATGGATAAGCTTAACGACGCCCTTCTGCAGCAGCTCTCCGCCGGCTCCCCGCCGGTGATCGTCGCTATCGGTTACCAGACAACGCTGCCCTTCGATACCGCCGCCCGGGCCTGGGATTACACTCCTCCGCTAAAGGCCTTCAAACCGCAAGTCGGGAAACCCGCGCTGCCGCCGCGAAAAACCGGAGGTAATGACCTGTTTCGTCAGTTGCTGACCGAAACAATGGTGCCGCAAACGGAAGCTCACCTGAAAATAGATCCCCACCAGCGCGCGATCTGGGGCCACTCCTACGGCGGGCTGTTTGTGCTCGACGCGTGGCGGAAGACCTCGCTGTTTCATCTCTATTATTCGGCCAGCCCGTCGCTGGGCCAGGCGCAGGAATCTCCGCTGAAGGGCAGCGAAGCTTTAAGCGCCACCGCCTTCATCGGGAAATCGCTGTATCTGCTGGAAGGTGATGGCAAAGCTGCCCGGGAACCGACCGGCCACGTGGCTTCCCTGAGTGTTTTGCGACAAACCCAGCAGCAGCTGGCCGACAAAGGCCTGACGGTGGCTTTCTGGCGCTACCCTGGTATGACGCACGGTCAGATGTTTGACGTCTCGCTGCAGTCGGCTCTGCTGCATCTTTCCGGGCAGGCTCCGCTGGCGCATCAGTAATGACGCAGCGCCCACCCGCAGCCGGTGGGCGTATCAGGACGACGGAGGCAGGTGTTTAATATCCACCGGCTCGCCGAACAGAAAGCCTTGCATCTCGTCACACCCTTCCTCTTCGAGGATCTGCAGTTGCCCGGCGGTTTCCACACCCTCGGCGATAAGCGGCGTATTAATTGAATTTCCCAGCGAAATGATGGCCCGCACGAATGAGCGTACCTGGGGATTACTCTCCACATCAAGCATAAAACTTCGGTCGAGTTTAATCACGTCGAAATGGAAATCGCGCAGCATGCTCAGGGAGGAGTAGCCGGTACCGAAGTCATCGAGTGCGATGCTGATCCCCATTTTTTGCAGATGATGCAGGACGCTAAAGGCCAGCTGCTTATTGATGATGAACGCCGTCTCCGTCACTTCAAACTCAAGCAGGCTGACCGGATAGGCGGTACGCATCAGGATCTCGCGGACTTTTTCAATAAAGCTGCGGTGACGCAACTGCACCGGCGAGATATTGACCGAAACTTTTCTGTTGAGACCCTTTTCCAGCGATTCGTTACACACCTGCTCGAGCACCCAGTAACCTAAGGGCACGATGGCGCCGCTCTCTTCGGCGATGGGAATAAACACGTCAGGCGGGATCGGCCCCAGCTGCGGATGCTGCCAGCGCAGCAGCGCCTCGTAACCGGTGATCCGGCGATCTTTGATGTTGCGGATAGCCTGATAGTGGAGCGAAAATTCTCCTGCGTGAATACCGCGCCGGATGTCGGCGGCCATCATATTGCGCTGCCGCGTCTTGTCATCCATTTCACGTTCGTACCAGCAAATCTTGTGGTCGAGACTGCTCTTTGCCCGATACATGGCCAGATCGGAATTGCTCAGTACCGTGTTAATATCCGTACCGTCCTCCGGGTAGACCGAGATGCCAATGCTGGCGGAGAGAACCACTTCCGTCGCGGCAAACGTCTGCTTACCGCTGAAGCAGTGCCAGAGGCGCGCAGCAAAGGCATCCACTTCACCCTCATCGGCAAAAGGTTTAACGGCCACAAACTCATCGCCGCCAAAGCGCGCGACCATCTCCTCCTTCTGCAGCGTTTTCAGCACGGCGCCTGCCACACGCTGCAGCAGCTGGTCACCAATCAGATGGCCCTGCAGGTCATTAATCTCTTTAAACTTGTCTAAATCGATGGTGAAAATGGCAAAGCGGCGGGCATCATTACCGGTGATCAGCTTTTCCACCCGCTCAAAGAACTCCACCCGGTTAGGTAAACCAGTCAGCGCATCGTAGCGCGCCATCCATGCGATGCGGTCATTAATCGCTTTTTGTTCACTGATATCGCGGGTGATTTTGGCAAAACCCAGCAGGGTGTTCTGCTCATCGCGGATGGTATCGATCATGACATGCGCCCAGAATCGGGAGCCGTCTTTGCGGTAACGCCAGCCTTCCCCTTCGAACTGCCCGCTACGCAGGGCGATTTCCAGGTTTTTCGCCGGTACACCGGAGAGTTGCTCAGCTTCGCTATAGAAGAGACCGAAGTAGCAACCGATGATCTCGTCGCTCAGGTACCCTTTTGCCCGGCGGGCACCTTCGTTCCAGCTGATGACCGTACCGTCAGTGCTCAGCATGTATATGGCATAATCTTTAACACTTTCAATAAAGTGACGATAGGCGATATCCGTCAGGTGATCGTTACTCATGGTACAGCGCTCTCTGTGGCTCGGTCGTGGCAAAACGCACTAGATATAGCAGAACAACGCCCATGATGAATACAAGGTTAAGACGTTTTGTTGCCGCCTTTCTGGCCCTGGCAACCGCAGATAGCGCACCAGACAGCTCTGTTAAGCGTAGTGGAATCCACTGCGCCGGGTAATGACAATCTGACGATTTTTGCACTTAGGTCGCCCACTAATAGTTACTTTTATTGATTAAAAAGTTTGATTGAAAGAATAAATAAAAGGAGTAATGTTAATAATACTTTCTATGGAGGTTAAATATGTTGCGTGATTATTTAAAAGTGGAAAAAGAAGACCAGCTTGTTGAACAACAGAGCCGTCATGACAATAGCCAGCATTATTCTGCGGTGACTGAATGGGTTATTTTGAGTAAAGATGGTCAGCGTAAAGGTCGGGTATCCCTGTTCGACCGTTTCACCACCCGCCGCTCCTGGAGCGACAGCTTTCGCATTACGCAGTTCGATAATGCGGGTAAAGTGGTGGTGGATAAACTCACTGACGCGCTGTAACTCCCCCGGATTCCCGGCCTGACGGGAGAATATTCATACGCAAAATTAACACCTGCATTAAATATATTGATGCGCCGCGCTTCGCCGCCGTCATGTTATTTTCATTCTGCATACCGATAATCTAATGGGTATTTTCGCCATGGTGAATGGCGCGAATGATTAACCCGAAAAAAATGCTGAAAATAAGCCCGCTGGTCGGGCTTTTTTGCGTGGGCCTCTCGCCTCCCCCCCGGTCACGACACAAAATGCCCATGACATCCCGTGCCGGTCTGTATACGATGCATATACGAATCATATATGGACTGTCTCTATGGGAATCGTCAAAATCTCCGATCTATTGCACGATGATATTCGTGATGCCAGCAAAGCTATGTCCCGCTCCGTCAATGCCCAGGCGGAATACTGGATCCGTCTGGGCATGATGAGCGAGCTCTACCCCGAGCTTAACCACCAGCAGATCAAACTGCTGATGCTGAAATCCGGCTCTGACCGTCTGCTGGAGGTAATCAATGCCATCAATAATCATTAAAACCGCCGATGAACTCGCACGTCAGCGCCATGCCGGCCAGCTGCTGGCGTCGGTGTTTGATATGCTGGATACCTTTATCGTTCCCGGCGTAACGACGATGGCGATTAACGATCGAGTGGAAGATTTTATCGTCAACCAACTGCATGCCCGCCCGGCCAGCAAGGGGCAATACGATTTTCCCTATGTGTTGAACACCTCCATTAACGATGTGGTGTGCCACGGGATCCCCAAAGCGACCGAACATCTGCGCGCCGGGATGATTGTTAACGTCGATATCACCCTGGAGAAAGCGGGCATGATTGCCGACTCCAGCAAGATGTACCTGATAGGCGACGTCTCCCCGCTGGCCCGCCGGCTGGTAAAGACCACCTATGAAGCGATGTGGAAAGGCATTGAGGTGGTGAAACCTGGCGCGACGCTGGGCGATATTGGCCACGCTATTCAGCGCTGGGTCGAGGACCATGGCTACAGCGTGGTCAGAGAATATTGCGGTCACGGCGTCGGCCAGGAAATGCATGAGGAACCGCAGGTGCTGCATTACGGCCGCCCCGGGGAAGGCGCCGTGTTGCGCGAAGGAATGGTGTTCACCATTGAGCCGATGGTGAACCAGGGCGACAGCCGCATCAAAACCAAAAAAGATGGCTGGACTGTCGTCACCCGCGATAAAAAACTCTCCGCGCAATGGGAGCACACCGTGGCCGTCACCGCCAACGGATTTGAGGTGCTGACGCTACGCGACGACGAGCAGTCGCGGATCCGCTAAGTTTTCTTCTCCCGGCATAGCCGACATTTCTCGCTGGCGAGTACCTCTCTTCGTCAGCGCACTTTATTCCCTGGCCTCTATTGCCCCCCGCGTTCTCCACACCGCGCCGGGAGTGTCTGCTTTACTCCTCATAAAGTTAATCATAAAACGATAAATATTTATTGTAAAACGATAAACACCAGGCTAACCTGCGCTCACTTTAACACCAGGGAGAAGCGGTATTCCCTCACCTGGATGTCGTACCGCGTTAAGGAGAAAACATGCGCTGGAACCGCTATCGCCGGGACAGACAGATCATTGCCGCCGTGCTGGTTTTTACCGTCATCGTGGCGGCGGGGATCGCCCTGCAGCCCGGCTTTCATCCCCCCAGCTCCCGGACGACGGGGGATAAACAGCTGGTCTCGATATTAACGCCCCTGCTTAATGGCGCCCGCGGACAGGTCGCCGCAGCGCTGATTACGCCTCAGGGGGTGCGCTACGGTCTGTGGGGGAGCGAGTATACGACACAGTATGAGATCGCCAGCCTGAGCAAAACCATGACCGCCAGCCTGCTGCTGGAGGCTATTCGCCGCGGCGAAGTCACCGCGCAGACGCCGGTGTCGGCGCTGGTCCCGGAGATTGTCAGCCCGGTGCGGGATGTTACCCTGGAGCAACTGGTTTCTCACCGTTCAGGACTGCCACCGCTCACCGCGTCGGTTGGGCAGCGGCTGGCTATTCTGAGCGATATTGCCCGGCGGCAGAATCCCTGGCGCTACGATCGACCCGCGCTGATCGCGATGATGAACCAGGCCACCCTGCAGCCGACGAAATGGTTTGATTATTCCAACGCCGGGTTTGCCCTGCTCGGACTGGCGCTGGAGCGGGCGTCCCATCGCGATTTTGCCACACTGATGGCGCAACGGGTCTTTGCCCCCACCGGAATGCAGGGCGCGGAAGTGGCCCGGCACAATACTCCAGCCTCGCCGACGTTTACCATGGGCTGGTCAGCCTCTGGTTTCCCTCAGCAGCCATGGGTGATGGACGCCTTCGCCCCCGCCGGCGGCGTCCGCGCCACGATTGTCGATATGGCGAAATATGCCCAGGCGCTGCTGGCAGGAAACCTGGCGGGCAGTGAAGGCATGCACTCCCTGTTCGCCACCGATGATCCCGATTCCCGGGTGGGTTATGCCTGGTTCACTACCCGCGTCCGCGGACGGGAGATCGTCTGGCATGACGGGCAGAGTGGCGGCTTTGCGGCAATGATGGCCTTCGACCGACAGCGACAGACCGCGGTAGTGATCCTCTCCGATACCGCCTGGCCGGTGATCGGACCTGCCATCAAGCTCTTACTGGCTGCCACCCCTGATGAACAGGAGGCGCGTAATGAACGGAATTGACATCCTCTGGGCGCTGTTAACGCTGTTGTCGGTGATCCTGTTTATTTCCGGCGACTGGCTGGCGCAGCGAAAAATACGCCTGCTCAATTATGTTTTGCTGGCGACCGGGGTTATTTATCTCGCCGAGGTTTTCCAGACCCTGCAGAATCTCGGCAAAATGGGCTACCTGTTTCGGATGCTGACCTGGACCATCCAGTCGTCGGTCATCACCCTCAGCCTCTACCGCGTCTGGACCCGTCCGTGGTTTGCCAGCCGTCGTCGCGGCGTCCGGGCGATGAGCGTTGTCTTCGCCGTGGCCCTTATGTCATGCTTGGCGCGGCTGGTGCTTTAATTATTCTCATCAATCAGGAAGGTAAATTGTGAAGCAATCCAGAACCCGGCTGAGTCTGGCTATTATTAGCGGCATACTGCCCCTCTTTTTTATGCTCGCCCTGATCGTGCCGCTGTGGATTTTCTTTACCGGCGAACGATATTTTCTTTCCACCCTGCTGCACTTTGCTGAAGTGCCGTTAACCGACAACCCGGCCCAGGCGCCGGGGATGGCGAGACGTTTGCTGCTGCTGGCCCTGCTGTATCTTCCGGCCGGGCTGTTCGCGTTCGCTATCTGGCAGGGCATGAAGGTAACCCGTAGCGTCCGCCAGCGCAGCGTGCTCAGCCTCTCCCTGGCGCACAGCGTTCGTTACATCGCTCTGGCCATGGTGGGCATGGGGATCCTGTTGCCGGTGTGCCGCTTTCTGATCCCGCTGCTCGCCTGGTGGCCGCAGCCTTATTATCAGGTGGTGTTTCTGCTCAGCGACGGGGTGCTGCTTCTGACAGGAAGCTTGCTGTTTGTGACATTTCACGCCATGCTCCACGGGATCCGTGCTGAAGAAGAGAATAAGGAGTTTATTTAACGATGGCTGTGGTGGTGAATCTGGACAAACTGCTGGTGGAAAAAAAGATGACGTCCAGGGCGCTGGCGGCCTTTGTAGGCATTACCGAACAGAACCTGTCGCTGCTCAAGTCGGGAAAAGTCAAAGGCATCCGTTTTGATACCCTGTCCCGCATCTGCGAGGCGCTGGAATGTCAGCCCGGTGATATCCTCGCCTGGGAACCCGACTGAGGCGATACTCTGCTGTCGGACGACGGCAAGGATTGTTTTCATGAAATGTACTCTACGTGCGCGTCACCCCAGTAGTCACTGCTGACGCGCGCTGAAACCGCCCACCGCGTTACCCTTTACGTCCTGCATCCGCTTACCCTTCACCGCGTTTTTCTTACCTTAGCGATAGCGAATAATGACATCCGCTTCACTGTGCTGTGCATTTCGCCAGTGGAGACTGACCTCACCGCGATCATCCGGCATGGCATAGCGAGGGGGGTTGTCTGTCAAGGCGACCTGTTCCGGTGAACGGTGCTGGCACGAAACATCGATACGATTGCGCTGCGGCGCGATAAGACAGGCCGGATTGATGACACGTCCCGAAAAATGAACCTGACCGGAGAGCGCAGCAGACGACGCCAGCGGTGCCAGACACAGACATATTAGAGCGAGACGGAGCGGAGACATAGCAATCTTCCTTGATAGCGAGTGACACTGCGCGGCACAGAATCGTTCTGTGCCATCCAACCTGCGGCTTCCTGCCGCGATCTTCACGCTACGGCAAAATAGCGGCAGCGTAAACGATTATTCTGCCCTCTCCGGTCAACTGCCGGGAATAACAGCAACTTTTTGCCAGGACTTTGCCAAAACAGGCGTCCCCGGGAAATAATACATTCTGTATATAGAATCCAATTACAATATTAAATGAGATTATACTTACACCAAAAAATAAAGATTGTTACAGCTTAACACACCTTATCCATGGGCCTTTACGACGTTCTCCGTATAATCCCGCCCCCGACGGCAGTATACATTAGTGATGCTTACCGTTTTTTGTGAACAGAAATAAAAAACATGCTTTAAAAATGTTAAGCGATTTAATTAACTTGTGATTATTTAATAAGGTTTGAGTATGAAAGAAAAAGGCACCCTGCTGGTTGTGGGTTCACTGCTGGCCTTCAGTCTGGCTACTGTGACCCCCGCCCGCGCGGCGGGCACACTGAATTTCACCGGTAAAATTATTAACGAGTCGTGCCAGATCGCCAACAACGGTGGCGATGTGAATGTCGATTTTGGCAACGTCGATATGTCGGCGCTGAAATCACATGAAGCGAAAACCGCAGAAACACCGTTTACCATCAACCTGACCGGCTGCCCGCTGGCGCAGAATATCAGTATTAGCCTGGAGGGTACCCCGGACACCAATGCTAACGGCACCAGCGCCGCCGTGCTGGCGCTCTCCGACGCCGCGGATACCGCCAAAGGCGTGGGCATTGAAGTCTTCTCTTCCCCTGACGGCTCAACGGAAGGCACTCAGTTGACCTTTGACAAGCAGAGCAAAACGGCGGTTTCGCAAGCCGACGAAAACGGTGATATTGCCTTTAATTTTATTGCCGATCTCAAGAGCGATTCCTCCCTGGATGTCACCGCCGGCAATATTAATGCCACGGCCAATATTGATATTGTATATGAATAGAATGTGCTGATTGCCGCTTTTACCGAGGGCAGCATCCCCTGCCCTTATTTTCATTCCTCGTGACCGGATCCACAATTATGCAGTGTTATAAAATGGCTTTTTTCCTGAGCCTTCTCTTTTGTCCGCTCCTGGCGTCTGCTGCCGGGGTTGCCATTGCCGGCACGCGTGTCATTTATAATGAACAAAGTCATGAGGCCGACATCACGGTAAAAAACACCAATCCTCACGATCCGGTACTTATTCAGAGCTGGGTAGACGATCTGGCTGGTAATAATAAATCACCGTTTATCGTCACCCCGCCATTGTTCCGTCTGGACGCCGGAGACAGCAACGATCTGCGCGTGTTATTAACCTCGGCGCAACTGCCAAACGATCGGGAAAGTTTGTTCACCCTGAATATCAAAGTGATTCCTGCCAATACCGCGCCGGCTGGCGAGAACATTCTGCAATTTGCTATTAAGAATCAACTTAAGCTCATTTATCGCCCGGCAGGACTCCCCGGCTCGGCGCTCGACGCGGCGCAGCACCTGCGCTGGCACGTCAGTGGCAACCACCTGCAGGCGGAGAATACCTCCCCCTATTATGTGACTATCACCACGCTCACCTGCGCGGGCCAGAACCAGAAAACACCGCTTGAGCACAGCGTGATTGTCCCTCACAGCCGTGAAGAGTACGCCCTGCCCGGCGAGGCCTGCACCCGCCAGGTGAGCTGGCGCATTTTGGATGATTTTGGCGCTGTGCAGACGTTTAGCGCTCCCGTTTCGGCGCACTAAGCGCCTGATGTCGCGATGCGCCACGGCCCGGCTCATACCGTTACCGTCGTCAGCCTCTCCATCCTGCTGGGCGGACAGAGCGCGCCCTTGCACGCCCAGGCGACCTTTAATATGGATCTGCTGGAAAAAAACGACCATTTGCCGGCGGTGGATCTGCAGCGCTTCAATCAGCAAACGAGCCAGCCGCCTGGCGACTATCCGGTCAGCTGGCAGGTCAACGGCGTCACCCTGGATGCCCGTAAGATCATCACGTTTCGCCAGAATGACCGCGGGCAGCTGACGCCCTGCCTTAAGCCGGAAGATCTGCTGCAGGCCGGTGTTAATCCGGCCGTGCTGTCCCAGGCGTCCGGCGCAACCTCCCGCTCATGTCCCGAACTCGCCACGCTGTTGCCGGGCAGTACGGTCAATTTCGATTTTGCCCATCAGCGGCTGGCAATGACCCTTCCCCAGGCGCTGATGACGCGCCAGGCGAGGGATAATGTTCCTTCTGCGCTGTGGGATGAAGGTATCAGCGCCTTTCAGAGCAATTACCGCTATTCAGGCGCCAGCCAGCGTACCCGCGAGGGCAACACTGAGCGCGATAACTATCTGATGTTGAAAAGTGGCGTGAACGCCGGCGCCTGGCGCCTGCGCGCCAGCAACAGCCTGACCGCCAACAGCGACGATAAGCCCCACTGGACCACCAGCGGCGCCTGGCTTGAGCGCGATCTGACGCGCTGGCGGAGTGAACTGACGCTCGGGGATACCTTCACGTCGGGCGATGTGTTCGACGCGGTACAGTTTCAGGGAATTGCCCTCGCCTCCAGTGATGCGATGCTCCCGGACTCGCAGAAAGGTTTTGCCCCGACCATCCGTGGGATAGCCAGAACCAACGCCCAGGTCACGGTTCGGCAAAATGGCTACGTGCTGTATCAAACCTACGTCACCCCTGGCGCGTTCGTGATTGACGATCTTTATCCCACCGCCAGTAGCGGCAATCTTGAGGTTGCCGTCAAAGAGTCGGATGGCGAAATCCGCCGCTTCACCCAGCCGTATGCATCGGTCACCAGCATGCAACGCGAAGGCAGCCTGAAATACAACCTGGTCGCCGGGCGCTATCATAGCGACGATGCCAGCCAGCGGCCGTTGATGATGCAGTTGTCGCTGATGCGCGGGTTCGCCCACAACCTGACACTGTTTGGCGGACTGCAGAGCGCGGCGCAATACCACAACCTCTCGCTCGGCGTGGGACAGGGGCTGGGTGATGCCGGGGCGCTCTCGCTGCAGCTGTTAAACGCCCGCGACCGGCACCAGCAGGATCCGATCGATGGCCGGGCCTGGCAGCTCCAGTACAGCAAAGGTTTTGATCGTCTTGGCACGCAGTTCACCTTCACCGGCTGGCGTTATTCGCATCAGCGCTATGCCACGCTGAGCGAGGCGTATTCCAGCCCGGATCCCGACGCCGACTCGCGGGATAACGACAACAAAAAAACGACCCTGCAAATCACTGCCAGCCAGAGCCTGCCGTACGATATCACCCTCTATCTGAGCCTCGACCAGGACAGCTACTGGTCAGAGGGCGCCCCACAGCGTACCGCCAATATGGGGATCAGCAGCCAGGTTCACGGTATCGCGTGGTCGCTCAGCTACAGCGATGCACACAGTAGCGACGGTGACGAGGAGAATGACGAGCCGCACTCCGATAAAGTGGTGACATTGTCACTTTCAGTAGCGCTGAACCACCTGCTACCGGGGAGCTATGCCGGCTATACCCTGACCTCCTCCCGCCACAGCGCCGACAGTCAGATGGTCAGTCTCAATGGCACCATGCTGGATAATCACGCGCTCAGCTACGCCGTCAGCCAAACCCTCGATCAGCAAAACGGGCACAGCGGCAGCCTGACGGCCGGCTACAGCAGTGGAAGAGGCGATCTGAATATCGGCTACAGCCGTGACTCGCAGGCCACTCGCCTGAACTACGGCGCCAGCGGGGGTATCCTGATTCACCGCCACGGGGTGGTCTTTACGCCGGAAATGAATGGCGCTGTCGTCCTGATTGACGCCGGTGGCGCAGGCGGTGTGACCCTCGCCAACCAGAGAACCATCGCCACCAATCGCGATGGATATGCCGTGCTGCCCTTCGCTACCGCCTATCACCGCAACGACGTCGCCCTCGACAGCCACTCGCTGCCGGAGAATGTGGATCTGGCCAACAGCACCGTGACGCGGGTGCCCACTAAGGACGCGGTGGTGCTGGCGCGTTTTCACACCCACGTTGGTTATAAGGCGCTGTTTACGCTGCAGTCGCAGGGACAACCGCTGCCCTTTGGCAGCGAAGTGCGCGCCAAAGACACCAGCAGCATCGTTGCCAGCGAGGGTCAGGTGTACCTCGCCGGCCTGGCGCCGAAAGGCACCCTGTATGCACAATGGGGGCCAGGCCCTCAGCAGCACTGTACTGCCCGCTACGATCTCACCCCGACGCTGGCGCAGACACCCCATCCACTCATTTTACAGCAGACGTTAACATGTCCTTTTTAACTCTCCTGCGTCGGGCCACCCTGACGCTGTTACTCGCCCTGTTACCCCCCGCCAGCGGATGGGCCTGTACGCCGGTGTTTGTCCGCGGCCAGGCCACCACCCTTCGACTGAACGTAGGGCAACTCACCGTGCCGGCTGACGCCAGACCGGGCACCCCGCTGTATCACAAAAGTTTCGCCTGGAACCACCTTAGCGACGGCGGCGAACAGTGGATCCGCTGCGCGGACGACCCGCATGGGCTGTCGCCGCTACAGCTGAACAGTTTGCTGTCCGGGGGAGCGACGCGACCGACGGTTTATCAAACCAATCTCGCCGGCATTGGCGTTCGCGTATCGCTGCGCGCTATCGGCGGCTATGGCGGTTTTCCTGACCGGCCGACGCCCTCGCCGTTTAGCCAACGGGTGAACAATCCGGCCATATTGCCTGATGCGGTGTGGAAACTGGGCTATTTCCGCCTGACGATTGAGCTTATTAAAACCGGTCCCGCGGCGACACCGGGCGAGCTTGAGTATCACAGCGAGCACTTTTTAATGGCAGAGCATACCCCGCTGGCCGCGTTAGACTTAAGCGGCAGGGTCAACACCGCGGGATGTTCCGTGAATGACGCCACGCCAGCGCTGATTAAGCTGCCCGCCGCGATGCTTGACCACTTCGGCGGCGTCGGCAAAACCACCGGCGACACGCCTTTCGCGCTGCAACTGGATTGCAACAGCGCTGTGACTATTTCCCTGCGTGTTGACGGCGCGGAGCCCCTCACCGCCCGGGGGCATGGCGTTCTGCGCAATGACGCCACGGACGATCGGGCGCAGGGTATTGGTGTGCAACTGCTTTACCATCGCCAGCCGGTTTCCCTGAATCATGAGATGACGCTGGGCAGCGCGAGTGCGGGCCGGTTTATCCTGCCGCTCACGGCCCGCTACTACCAGACCCGTCCCCGGATCACCGCCGGTCAGGTGTCGGCCGTCGCGACCTATACCTTACATTATGACTAGGCGATGGCGAACCGACGGATGAAGGAATTGCTCTGACCCACGAATCGTAAGAGAATAGCCGCTACACGCGACGATCTGATTACACGGGAGTTCATCATCAGCCATTCTCGTCGATTCCCCTTAGCCAGCAAAGTGGCGCTGGCCGGTGCGGCCGTCATTGCCGTGGGCATGCTGTTCAGCTGCACCAGTAAGGCCCCTAAATCCCTTGTCACGACACCGAACACTACCGCCGTCAAAGCCAGCCAGACGCACCGGGAGCCGGTACGCGGCGTGTGGCTCACCACCGTGTCGCGCCTTGACTGGCCGCCGGTCGGGTCGATTATCGCCAGCACGCCGGAAAGCCGCATCACGCAGCAGAAGCTGGCGCTGATCGCCAAACTCGATAACCTGCAGCGCCTGGGTATCAACACCGTCTTTTTCCAGGTGAAACCCGACGGCACGGCGCTCTGGCGGTCGGACATTCTGCCGTGGTCCGATATGCTGACCGGCAAAATCGGCGAATACCCCGGCTACGATCCGCTGCAGTTTATGCTGGATGAAGCGCACAAGCGCGGTATGAAGGTTCACGCATGGTTTAACCCCTATCGTGTCTCAGTTAACACCAAACCGTCGACCGTTGCCGAGCTGAATAACACCCTCACGCAGGTGCCGGCCAGCGTGTTCGTCCTGCACCGTAACTGGATCCGCACCGCCAGCGATCGCTTTGTCCTCGACCCGGGCATTCCCGAAGCACGGGACTGGATCACTAGCATCGTCGCTGAAGTGGTGCAGAACTACCCGATTGACGGCGTGCAGTTCGACGACTATTTCTACACCGAAACCACCTCTTCCCCGCTTAACGACAATGAAACCTTCCGCCGTTACGGACAGGGTTACGCCTCGAAGGGCGACTGGCGCCGGCATAACACCCAGCAGCTCATAGCCCAGGTTTCCACTACTATCAAAAAGCTCAATCCGAACGTCGAGTTTGGCGTGAGCCCGGCCGGGGTGTGGCGCAACCGCTCGCACGATCCGGCGGGGTCCGATACCCGTGGCGCGGCCGCCTATGATGAGTCCTATGCCGATACCCGCAGCTGGGTGCAGCAGGGACTGCTCGACTACATCGCGCCGCAGATCTACTGGCCGTTTGCCCGCGATGCCGCGCGCTATGATGTGCTGGCCAACTGGTGGGCCGAGGTGGTTAAGCCGACGCATACCCGGCTGTATATCGGCGTGGCGCTGTACAAAGTGGGTGAGCCGTCCAAAAATGAGCCTGACTGGACGGTGGATGGCGGCGTGCCGGAGCTGAAAAAGCAGCTCGACCTCAATGAAACTCTGCCGCAGATCCAGGGCACGATCCTGTTCCGCGAAAATAACCTCAATCAGCCGCAAACCCGGCAGGCGGTCAACTATCTGCGCAGCCGCTGGGGGCAACCGCAGAGCTAACCGCCAGCCGGCTTCGCTATAACGCCTGCAGCCCTTGCTGCAGGCGGGCGTGCAGCTTCAGCATATTTTCCGTAATGGCCCGCCAGACGTGGGTGGAAAAGTCCGCCGGCAGCGTCCGGCGAGCGCTTTCGATTGCCTGCGGCACATGCCCGGCAAACTCCTGGAGGATCGCCAGCATCTGCTCCCCAGGAAAGTTCACCGCTTTGGCGGTTGCCAGAAAATGACGCGGATAGATAGCGTTAATCTCTGTTTTCCGCCCTTTTGTGGCATTGAGCCCCATCGACAGCTTCAGGTCGCGCAGATGCAGTCCCGTGCCTCCTAGCACCGGAAACGCCGAAATGATGTCGTAGAACGGCGTTAGACGGTAGCTGCCACCGGGCAGCAAAAAGAGCGAGAAGTTCTTCGCATGCCCGTCCGTTGCCCCAACCAGCCACTGAAAAACCATGAATTTCATAAAGTCTGCGCGATCTTTCAGGGCTTCACTGGAGCCCAGCAGAAAGGCCATGATTGCCGCAATACCCGGCCCGCCGTCAGATTCATATTTCATCGACGACGGGATGCCAAAGGCCTGACACAGATCCTCCTGCGGCAGACGCAGCAGCACCCGTCCCTCCTGCGCCCAGCGCCGGTCAAAGCGGGTCACCGCCAGCGCGCGGATCCGCGGCGTGGTGATAATCTCTGCCTCCGGCACCGCCAGGCCCAGTTCCCTGGCCAGCGCCAGGCACAGAAACTCGTTATCCACGCTTTCACGCAGATCCAGCGTCGCATTAGGCTGCTTTATCTCGCCGATGGGCAGTTTAATGATATGCGTGGTCGGCGTGGTGCCCTGCGGAATACACCAGTGCCCGCCCATCCGCAGCAGCGCCGTTTTCTCCTGGGCGCCGGCCACCGAGATACGGAAATCATCCTGGCCGGTAATCATCCCGAGAGGGATATCCGACTGGTAGGCGGTCAGCAAAGCGGTGAGCTGCGCCTCGTCCAGCGTCTGCCAGCGCAACCCCTCGAGGTGCGCCTCTTCCCCCGGCGGTAGCAGAGTCACCGCCCCTACGCTATCCCGTCCCACTTCGGCCAGCAGATCGAACGGCTGCTTCGAGCGCGCCTGATAGCGCCTGACGATCCGATCGCGGACCTGCGGGCTGTCGGGTAGCAGGTTATCAAAATAGTGATACACCGCGTCGGCGGTGATATTGCCATACTGCAGCGGCAGCGAGAGGGAGAGCGGTCTGGCGCGCGGGCTGCGCAGCCACTCTTCGTCATAGCGAAAACTGTGCGCCCCGTTAGCCTGGCGGGTTAAGGTGCCCACGCGCACATTGTTCATCCAGGTGGTAAGCGTCGCCATTACCAGTCAAGGTCCGTGTTGTTATCGGGAGCCGGCGCCGTCTCTGTGGCTTTGGCGTTCAGCGTCATCACCACCCCTAGCGACTGGAGGATCTTAAACAGCGTGGTTAAGGTGGTTTTGTCGGGGTGATTTTCAAAATTGGACAGTGTGGCCTGCTTAATGCCGATCCGCCTGGCCAGCGCATCCTGGGTCCAGTGGTTCTGCTGGCGCAGCAGCTTCAGATAATTGGCCAGCTGCACGGGACTGTATATCTGCGGGGAATTCATCGCCTTGTTCCTCACCATCATTTATCCCCCTATCGGGATAAATTTGGTTTTATACCCCGCAGGGGATAATGTCAAGATTATACCCTGGTGGGGATAGGTGGGTGATTATCCTTGAGTGGGGATAAAACAGGAAGGATGGTGGCCAGAGACACCTTTACATGCCCGGTGACGGCTGCGCCTTACCGGGCCTACGAGCTGTCTCTGCCCGCGCCGTAACGATCCAGGCCGGGCAAACGCAGCGCCGCCCGGCATCGGGCAGCCGGGTTTAGCTGCCGCGGTAGGTCGACCACCCGCCCGGGGCGATGAGAAACGGCAGATGGAAATGGTCATCTGCCGCCTCGCCGATAACAAAATCAATCTGCGCCCGGGTAAAGACGCTCTCCCGCCCGGCGCGGGCAAACCACGCCCCGGTTTCCGCCGTTAAGCAATAGCTCCCCGCCGGCAGCGGTGCGGCGCTAAAGGTGGCGATACGCCCCTGGGCGTTGGTCACCAGGGTCACCAGCGTCTCGCCCTCCCGACTCAGGCTGACCGTCACGCCTTCCGCCGGCCTGCCGGTGGAAATATCCAGAATATGGGTGCTCAGGGTACTCATTCGCCAATCACTCCTTCCAGTCTTAACATCGTAATCTCTCGCAGCTGGGCAAGCGCCTCAGTCACTTCTTCGTCGGCGGTATGCTGCAGTCGGCGCGTCAGCGCCTGTAAAATCGCTTCGCCGCTGCGCCCTTTGGCGCGGATTAAAAACACCCGGCCAAAACGGGCCTCGTAGCGGGCATTGCCCTCCTGCAGGGCCTGCGCGAGCCGCTCATTCTCGCTGTCCACCGCCGACTGCTCCTGGCGCGACAGCGCCGCGTGCGCCTGGCCGCCGGTCGGCTTTTCACCGATCCGCGGATGGGCGCTGAGCGCCGCGTTCAGCTCGTCCTCTCCCCAGTAATCCATCGCCTCACGGGCGGTCTGCAGTAGCGCATGACGGCTGGCAAAAGGTCGCAAGTTCACCAGCGTCTCGCCCCAGGCCGGGATCGCCACGCAGGGGGCCAGCAGCCCCACTGCCTCATCTTTACTCAGGCCGTTAAACTGACTCAGCGCGATCATCCTGACTCCTTATCGTTTTCGTCGCCGCCTGCTCCTGCGGCAGAATAAGGTTCAGCGCTATCGCTACCAGCCCACCGCTGGTGGCCGCCGAACCGAACAGATCGCCGACCATCGGCGGAAAATGGCTGAGAAACGCCGGCACTGACTCCACGCCAAGGCCAGCACCAAACGCCAGCCCCACAATCAGCACATCGCGACGGCTCAGCGGGGTCTGGGTAATAATCCGGATCCCGGCCGCCACTACACAGCCAAACATCACCATCGTGGCGCCCCCCAGCACCGGCGCCGGGATCTGCCGCAGCAGTTCGCCCACCGGGGGAAACAGTCCAAGCAGGATCAGAATCACGCCAATGTAGCGTCCGACATAGCGGCTGGCCACCCCGGTCATCTGGATCACGCCGTTGTTCTGCGCGAAGGTGGTGTTCGGAAAAGCACAGAGCATGGCGGCCACCATACAGCTGACACCGTCCGCCAGGATACCGCCCTTCAGCCGGTTACGAAAAGCGTGATCATCAATAGACTGTTGCGAAATCAGCGAGTTGGCCGTCAGATCGCCCACCGCCTCCAGAATACAAACCAGCGACACCAGGGCGACCGGCAGAAATATCGCGCTGTTAAACTGAAAGCCGAACGGAAACAGCGTCGGCAGGCGAAACAGAGTGTCGCCCAGGCTGTGAAGATGGAACTGACCGCTCAGCCCTGCCGCGACGCAGCCCACGGCAATGCCCACCACCACCGAGGAGAGACGCAGCCAGCGGTTTTTGGCGCAGCTCAGCAGGACGATAACCCCGAGGGTGCCCGCCCCGAGTGCGATGTTGCTCATGCTGGCGAAATCCTCGGCCTTTTCCCCACCGCACCAGTTGATGACGCTGACTTTGATCAGACTGATGCCGATCAGCGCAATCACGCTGCCGGTGATAATGGGGGTAAAGATTTTTTTCAGCGGCTCAATAAAACGGCTGACAATCACCGGCACCAGAGCGGCGACAAAGTTAACGCCAAACAGCATCGCCATCATATCCTGCGGCCCGCCGCCCTGCGCTTTTACCCACATCCCTCCGGCCACCGTCACGCCGAGGAAGGCGAAGCTGGTGCCCTGCATGCAGATCATCCCGGCGCCAACGCCCCATACCCGATTGGACTGCAGAAAGGTGCCAATGCCCGAGGCCAGCAGCGACATACTGATGAGATACGGCAGCCAGTCGCCAAGCCCGAGGGTAGCGCCGATGATCAGCGGCGGCGTGATGATCCCCACCAGGCCCGCCAGCACATGCTGGAGAGCGCTGAAAAAGGCCGGAAGCGGTGGGATCCGCTGTTCAAGGCCGTAAAGCAAGCCACTGTAATGTTCGTCAGACATGGTGTAATCCCATAGCAAAGAGAAGTGCATGGGCTAGTGCACAAAGCAGGCCAGAGACGACAAAAGCGACCAGAAAATTTCATTAATGCTGAAAAATCATTAGCTTACATTACTCTGTTAACGTATACCCCCGCACCGCTGCAAAATCAGCACGCTGAAACGATAGATTCCTGATGCAATATTAAGAAACTTTTGATTCATAAAAAGGCAACCAATACGTCACATTGCACCAATGCGGTGCGCCGTGAGCCATCGCTGTGCTTTGAGCAGGCGGTTTTCCTCCCTCCGGCGAACTGGTACGTAAATTGCTGGAGTCAGTCACGACATCTGGATAAGGAGAATAAAATGAAAGCAATCGTGATTGGCGCCGGCATCGGCGGCTTAAGTGCGGCAGTGGCGCTCAAACAGTCGGGGATCGACTGCGACGTCTATGAAGCGGTGAAAGAGATCAAACCGGTCGGCGCGGCGATTTCCGTGTGGCCCAACGGCGTGAAGTGCATGGCCCACCTCGGCATGGGCGACATCATGGAGACCTTCGGCGGGCCGCTGCGCCGGATGGCGTATCGTGATTTCCGCAGCGGCGAGAACATGACCCAGTTCAGTCTCGCCCCGCTGATCGAACGCACCGGCAGCCGCCCCTGCCCGGTCTCCCGGGCAGAGCTGCAGCGGGAAATGCTGGATTTCTGGGGACGGGAAAGCGTGCAGTTCGGCAAACGCGTCACCCGCTGTGAGGAAGATGCCGACGGCGTGACGGTGTGGTTTACCGATGGCAGCAGCGCCAGCGGCGATCTGCTGATTGCCGCCGACGGCAGCCATTCCGCACTGCGTCCGTGGGTGCTGGGCTTTACCCCGCAGCGCCGCTACGCCGGCTACGTCAACTGGAACGGTCTGGTGGAAATAGATGAAGCGCTGGCGCCCGGCGACCAGTGGACCACCTTTGTCGGCGAAGGCAAGCGCGTCTCGCTGATGCCGGTCTCCGCCGGCCGGTTCTATTTTTTCTTTGATGTGCCGCTGCCGGCGGGTCTGGCGGAGGATCGCGACACTCTGCGCGCCGACCTCAGCCGCTATTTTGCCGGCTGGGCGCCGCCGGTGCAGCAGCTTATCGCCACCCTCGACCCGCAGACCACCAACCGTATTGAAATCCATGATATCGAGCCGTTCAGCCGCCTGGTGCGCGGCCGCGTCGCGCTGCTCGGCGACGCCGGACATAGCACCACCCCGGATATTGGCCAGGGAGGCTGCGCGGCGATGGAAGATGCGGTGGTGCTGGGCGCCGTTTTCCGCCAGACCCACGATATTGCGGCCGCCCTGCGCGAGTACGAGGCCCAGCGCTGCGACCGGGTTCGTGACCTGGTGCTGAAGGCGCGCAAGCGCTGCGATATTACCCACGGGAAGGATATGCAGCTCACCGAAGCCTGGTACCAGGAGCTGCGTGAGGAGACCGGGGAGCGCATTATCAACGGCATGTGCGACACCATCCTCAGCGGGCCGCTGGGCTGACCGTCGCCATGGATTCAATCACCGCACTCAGCGTCTGAATGGCCATTTGCGCGGGCCGCGAAAGCTGACGCGAGGGCGCGGTGCACAGCGCCAGGGTCAGCGGTCGCAGCAGCGTACTGCGCAGCGGGATAAAGGCCAGCTGTCCGCGCTGGACTTCGTCCAGCACGTCGAGCAGGCTGAGGAGCGTCACGCCGCTGCCGCGCAGCACCAGCGACTTGATGAGCCGGATATCATTGCAGCTGATGGTATTCTCCGGCGCAAAGTCATGGTGGCGATAGAGGAGCGCCACCCGCTCATGGACGATCAGCGGCGCGCCGGGCACGATATGCCGCTCCAGGCTGAGCTCGCCCAATGACAGCGCTTTCGCCCCCGCCAGGGGGTGGTCCGGGCGCATCACAATCCCCACCTCCAGTTCGGCAAAGGCCAGCACGCTGAGTCCGGCCTGCCCCTGCGGATCGAGGATCAGGCCGACGTCCAGGTCCGCCTGACGCACTTTCTGGCTGACGGTGTGGCTGTCGGCCACCTGCAGATCCAGTTCCAGCCACGGCCAGCTGGCGATGATCTCCGCCAGCGCGGCGGCGAAGCCCCCTTCCGCCAGCGCCTGCACCATCCCAACGCTGACGCTCCCGCGCTTCATCCCCTGCAGCTCATCAAATTTCTGCCGGGTCTGGCGAAACTCCTTTTGCCAGCGCAGCAGATTGTCATACAGCAGTTCACCGGCGGTGGTCATCCGCAGTCCCTCCGGCAGGCGCTCGAACAGCGGGGTGCCGAAGGCCTCCTCGGCCTGCAGGATCTGGCGGTTAATTGCCGAGGCGGAGATATGCAGCTGCTCGGCGGCCCGGCGCAAGCTGCCGCAGCGGGCCACGGCGATAAAATAGTGGGCGAAACGGGAAAAAGGACTCATGGCACCCCTGTACTCTTTTTTGCAACAGCAGAGTGAATTAATGGTGATGGATGTGAACACCCTAATATGACAACAATAATCTCACAACAATAAAACAATCACCGATGTGAGCAGGAAGAGAAATCATGAAGACAATCACCCCCACGCCCCCCGCCCATTGCACCTTTGATCCAGAGGACTGGCTGCGGCTGGCCCGCTGCTGGCACCCGGTGGCCCGCGCCTGCGATATTACCGGCGCCCCGGTGAAAGCCACCCTGCTGGACGAACAGCTGGTTATCTACCGTATTAAAGGCCAGGTGGTGGTCGCCCGCGACGTCTGCCCGCACCGCGGGGTGCCGCTGACCCTGGGGTTTCATGAAGAGGAAGGCATCGTCTGCCCCTATCATGGCCTGCGCTTTGGTGAGGATGGCCGCTGCAACCGTATCCCCTCCAGCCCGGGGCAACTCATTCCGGCCAAACTGCATCTCACCAGCTTCGCCGTGGAGGAGCGCTACGGGCTGATCTGGACCTGCCTGGCCTGCGATCCGGACAATCCGCCGCCGTTACCGACCATGCCGCACTGGGACGACGCGGGATTTCAGCAAATCAACTGCCCGGCCTTCGAGGTGAAGGGATTTGCCGGCCGCCAGGTCGAAGGCTTTCTCGATGTCGCCCACTTCGCGTGGATCCACACCGACACCTTCGCCGATCCGGACAACCAGCAGGTGCCGGACTACACCCCGCAGGATACGCCGTTCGGCTTTGTTGCCGACTACTGGAGCTCGGTGGGCAATTACCCGGCCAGCTCCGATTTCCGCGCGCCGGAAGGGTTCCAGTGGCTGCGTCACTTTGAAATGCATCTGCCGTTCACCGCTACGCTGACCATCCATTTTCCCGCCGACGCCAGGCTGGTGATCATGAACGCCGCCTCGCCGGTGTCGTCACGGGTGACGCGGATGTTTGCCCCTATTGCCCGCAATTTCGACCTGCACGTGCCGGTGGAAGACGTACATGCGTTCAACCTGCGAGTGTTCGAAGAGGACCGCCTGATGGTAGAAACCCAGCGTCCGGAGCGGCTGCCGCTGGATCTGACCCTTGAGGCGCATATTCCGGCAGACCGTAGCTCCATCGCCTACCGGCGCGGGCTGAAGAAGATGGGTTTTGGCGATTTCTTTCTGGTATGAGTGGAGGTCATATGCGCGACATATTCCCCGTGGTGGTCGATGGCCTGTGGCGTCAGGGCGCGAAAAATCTGGCCGTTCGTCTGGTGAGCGCCGAGGGGCAACCGCTGCCGGCGTGGACACCCGGCGCCCATATCGATCTCCATCTTCCCTGCGGGCTGATCCGCCAGTACTCCCTGACCGGCAGCCCGGCCGAACGGGATCACTATCTGCTCTGCATCGCCCGCGAGGCGCAGTCCCGCGGTGGCTCAGGCTATGTCCACGACACCCTGCGCCCGGGACAACCGCTGATGATCTCTGCCCCGCGCAACCACTTTCCGCTGCACGAGGGCGGCCATGTGGTGCTTCTCGCCGCCGGGATCGGCATTACGCCACTGCTGGCGATGGCCCACGCCCGGGCGGCGTCCGGCGCCAGCGTTACGCTGCACTATTACGTTAGCCGTGCGCAGGAGGCCGCCTTCGCCACCGAGATCGCCCGCCAGCTAACCGGTGGAATCTGCCAGATCCACTGCTCAGACGAGGGGCAGAGTCCGCGCCAGCGGCTGGCGCAGGATCTGGGGGCTCCGGACGCCGACACCCGGGTCTACTTCTGCGGTCCGCCCGGATTTATGGCCCGGGTTCGCGATACCGCGCGGGCGGCCGGATGGGAGGAGGCGCAATTGCACAGCGAAGCGTTCCAGCCGCCCGCCCCGACGGCAGCGTCGGCGGCGGACGGAACCTTCACCATCACCCTCGCCTCCACCGGGGAACGCTGGCCGGTCCCGGGGAACAAAACCATCGCCCAGGTGCTACAGGAGCATGGCGTCGCGGTGCCGCTCTCCTGCGAGATGGGGATCTGCGGCGCCTGCCTGACGCCGGTGCGGGAGGGAACCGTCGACCACCGGGATACCGTGCAGTCGGAGGCGGAAAAACAGGCCGCAGAGCAGCATATTGCGCTGTGCTGCTCCCGCAGCCTGTCGGCCAATTTAGTTATCGATCTCGCGGGATAAGCGGCCCGTCTCCGGCTGGTCAGCGCTGGCGACCGGTTTCACCCGCACGGCGGCGAAAACAATCACCATCGCGCTCAACAGCAGCAGACCGCTGCCGGTGAAGACGCCGCTGGCGCCGTGCAAATCAAACACCGCCCCGCCGCCGGCGGCCCCGGCGCTGATGGCCAGCTGAATAGAGGCGACCAGCAGACCGCCCGCGCTTTCTGCTTCATCCGGCACGGTGGTGGCAAGCCAGGTGGACCAGGCCACCGGCACCAGACCGAAGGCAAATCCCCACAGGGCGACCAGCAGCCCGTCCAGCATGGTCAGATGGCCAAACGTCACCATCAGCAGCGCCAGAACGCTCATCATCAACGGCACCAGCGCCAGGGTCAGGCGCAGGCTACGGCTCAGCAGATAGCTCGCCACCGAGGTGCCGATAAAGTTAGCGATACCGAAGCCGAGCAATATCAGCGAGACCCCTTCGACACTGGCCTGCGCAACGGTCTCAAGGAACGGCCGCAGGTAGGTAAAGAAGGCGAAATGGCCGCTAAAAATCAGGATTGTCGCCAGCATGCCGCCCAGCATACCGGGACGGCGCAGCACCCTGAACAGCGTGGAGAAGGTCCCGACGCTCTCCGGACGCATGGAGGGCAGCACCCACAGTTGCCAGAGCAGCGCCAGCAGGCTGGGTATCGCACAGAGAATAAATACGTTGCGCCAGCCGATCAGCTCGCCAAGATAGCTGCCGAGCGGCGCGGCTACCACCGTAGCGACAGACACCGCGGAAAAGATGATCGCCAGCGCCTTCGGCACATGGGCCGCCGGCACCAGACGCATCGCCGTGGCAGTGGACATCGCCCAGAAGCCGCCGATGGCGACCCCCAGCAGCAGACGGCCCAGCAGGAGAAACGCCAGCGAATCGGCAAAAGCGACCATCAGGCTGGAGACTATCTGCAGCACGGAAAAGAACATCAGCACCCAGCGGCGATCGATATTGCGGGTGGCGGTGGCGATCAGCAGGCCGGTGACTAACGCCACCAGCGCCGTCGCGGTGACCGCCTGTCCGGCCATCCCTTCACTGACCCCGAGGCTGCTGGCCATCGGCGTTAACAGGCTGGCGGGCAGAAACTCGGCCACGATCAGGCCGAACACCCCGAGGGCCAGGGCATAGACGGCGCGCCAGGCAGGTTTGGCGGGTGACAGGCTCGCGTCAGCAGCTATGCAGGAACTCATATACATCTCTCCAGTTTTATTAACATCCTGGTCATCTTAGGGACTTACCTTTGGACGATATATGATGCATACTCTTCAGTTATTGATTATTCGTCCGGAATTACCATGAGCCAGCCTGGCATCGACCTGACCAGCGAACTGTTGCGCGGGATGCGCCTCTCCGGCGTTAACTACCGGCGCATCGAAACCGCACGCCCGTTCGGCGTCGGCTTTAGCGCCGTGGCGGGTAAAGCCCAGTTCCATTTCATCAGCCGCGGGCCGGTACTGCTGCGCATGGCCAGCGGAGAACAGTTCACCCTCGAGAGCGGCGATGCACTGTTTATTCCCAACGGCGACGGGCACGCCCTGCTTTCTGATCCGCAGGCCACGGTGGTCAATGTGGCCCAGCTGCCCAGCGAAACGGTGTGCAGCACGGTAAGCTGTATCAACGCCGGCGGCCGCCCGGACTGCCCGGAGCGCGCCGTCATTTTCAGCGGTTGTATGGATTTTGAGCTCGGCGGCATGCAGCCGCTGGTGAAGGCCATGCCCGAGGTGATGCGGGTCAGCAGCCTGCTAAACACCTGGCCGGAGATCCAGCCGCTGTTGGTAGCGATGGAGCGGGAATCCCTCACCCGCCAGGTAGGCTATGCCGGGATCCTCGCCCGGCTGGCGGACGTGGTGGCCGCGCTGATTGTCCGCGGCTGGGTAGAGTGCGGATGTGGCAACGCCACCGGTTGGGTACAGGTCCTGCGCGATCCCCGGCTGGCAAAAGCGATCTATGCCATGCATCAGCGCCCGGGGGTCAACTGGAAAGTGGAAGATCTGGCGCGGGAGGCGGGGCTTTCACGCTCGCTGTTCGCGGAACGTTTTCTCGCCGCGACAGACACCACCCCCGCCCGCTATCTGACCGAGCTGCGTATGCGGCTGGCGGTGCAGTACATCACCCACGAAGGCCAGGCGCTGGAAACGGTCGCCTTCAGCCTCGGGTATCAATCGCTGGCGGCCTTCAGCCGGGCCTTCAAACGCATCACCGGCCAGCCGCCGGGGGCCCTGCGCGCCACAGCACGCTAGATTCAGCTTTTATGTAAAGCGATACACGCCGTTGCCGACGCGAAAGCGCTGCCCCTTAAGCGCCGGGTTGGCGACGCGAAACACCAGTTCGGTCAGCTGGTTAGCGGGTCCTTCGCGGAAAGTAAACCACTGGCCGCCCACGTCCAGTCCCTGCTCCCCCTGTGGCGGGAAGCCCAGCAGCGCCTGCCAGCGATCGCGTACCGCCTGCGGATTGACCACCTCGAACACCGCCTGCTCAAGCGCAATGTCGCCCAGCGGGTGCGGCACGTCCAGTTCCTGAGCGCGCAGCCGCGCCAGCCGGGTGGTATCGTCTTCTCCCCACTGCAGCACAAATGGATAGACCAGCCCGTCAGTGTCGCCATCGATGGTGAAGATCCGCCAGCGGATGATATTGCCCTGCGGATCGTTGCGCTGACCATCGACAATCGGTGATACCGCCAACCCCTTGCGACGCAACTGGTCATGAGTGGCCTCGATGTCGTCGCTGCGCAGCGCCACCCGAAACAGCGCTTCGTTCTCCGGCAGCAACCGCTCGGCATCCCGCGAAAGCAGGAACCTGTCCGTCGCGGCGCGCAGTTCGTCCGGGTCGGAAATGGCGAGGAATTCGATATAGGTCAGGCCAAAATAGCTCAGCGCATTGCGGGTTCCCCACCCCGGATGTCGCCCTCCGGCCACCGCCCGCAGCTGCTGGTCGGCAAAGGTCTGAATGGCCGCTTCCGGCTGATTCACAAACTGTACTGCGTGGTCCCACTGCAAGGTTGCCATGATCTCTCCCGCGATTGTGCCTGTTCAGGCGCCTGCGGCAAAAGATAGTGCTGGGGTGAAGGGAATGGCAAACAAGAATTAAATATATCGAAAGCTGGATAAGTGATTTATATCAACGCGGTATGTTGAGTCTAACCGGTGATGAAACGGCGGGCTAAGAACCGCCCGCCGGAGGGATCAGACCGACCCTTCTTTCTCGATCACCAGAATACGCGCCGCCCCCTGCGGATGGGCGACATGCTCGCATCCCACTTCGGCGTAGAAGATATCGCCGGCGTTCAGCATGATGACTTGCTCCTCGCCGTCGACTTTCACATGCATCGCCACCTGACCATCCATCACGGCAAACACCTCCTGACCATCGTTGATGTGCCAGATATAGGGTTGGTCGGTCCAGTGCAGACGCACGGTGGTCCCGGAAAAATTGGCGATATCCAGCGCGCCCCACGGGCGGTCGGCGATGAAATCTTTGCTGCTCCAGCTCTGCATGATGGTGTCCTGTGGTAAGGGTTATTTTTTCTGCCAGTTTGCCCAGGGATCCGCTTTCTCCACCGGCGCGTCATCATCAAGGGAGGCGAGATACATGGCCTCAACCTCTTTGCGCGCCCACGGCGTCCGGCGGAGAAATTTGAGGCTGGACTTAATGCTGGGATCGCTTTTAAAGCAGTTAATGTTGACCTGGCGGGCCATTTCCGCCCAGCCATAGCGCGCCACCAGGGCATTGAGCAGCGCTTCCAGCGTCACGCCGTGCAGGGGATCTTTCGAGCTGTGCATTACGATACGTCCGTTCCGCATTAAAAAAGTGCGCCTACCTTACTGGCTCTGACCGACGGGCGCAACCGGCTTCATTACGCGCTTTGCGCCTATATCTATTTAACGCAAAAGCACTGAACCCCGCGCGGTCATAAATTAGAAAATAACGTTATTGGTTGCTTATTTGGCCTTGAGGCAAGCTGTGTTCAGCCCCGGACAGAGGAAATCACCATGCGCTGCTGTTGTGCCCGAACCCTGAACCTGAATCAACCCATAACTTATTACCCCGTTTTCGGAGAACACAATGAACGCGACCACCCTGCCGATTCTCGACCTGGCCCGCTACGCGGACCCCGCGGATAAAGCGGCCTTCCTGGCCGACCTGCGTCACGCCGCCCGCGACATCGGCTTCTTCTATTTGATCAACCACGGTGTGGACGACGCGCTTCAGTATGAAGTTCAGCGCCAGTCCCAACGCTTTTTTGCCCTCGATGAAGCGCAAAAACAGCAGGTAGCGATGATCCACTCCCCCCATTTTCGCGGCTATAACCGCGCGGCCTCAGAGCTGACGCGCGGCCAGCCTGACTGGCGAGAGCAGTTTGATATCGGCGCCGAACGCCCGGCGCTGACCCTCAGCGACGATGCCCCGCGCTGGCAGCGCCTGCAGGGTCCGAATCTGTGGCCTGCCGCCCTGCCGTCGCTTAAACCGGTGTTACTTCACTGGCAACAGCAGATGACCCAGGTGGGCATCCGCCTGCTGCGCGCTTTTGCCGAAGCCCTGCAGCTCCCGGAGAATGCCTTTGACCGGCTCTACGGCGAGAAACCCAACGAGCATATCAAACTGATCCGCTATCCCGGCCAGCAGGAGACCCAAAGCAGCCAGGGCGTCGGCGCCCATAAAGATTCCGGTTTCCTCAGCTTCCTGCTGCAGGACGAACAGAAAGGACTGCAGGTAGAGGTCGCGCCTGGACAATGGATCGACGCCGTGCCGCTGGCCGGCAGCTTTGTGGTCAATATTGGCGAACTGCTGGAGCTGGCGACCAACGGGTATTTGCGCGCCACCGTCCATCGCGTGGTGTCGCCGCCGGCGCAGCAGCAGCGCCTCTCCATCGCTTTCTTCCTCGGCGCCCAGCTTGACGCGGTGGTGCCGGTTTACACCCTGCCGCCCGAACTGGCGCGTGAAGCGCGAGGTCCGGACAGCGACCCGCACAATCCGCTGCTACGCGATGTCGGCTGGAATTATCTCAAGGGCCGTCTGCGTTCCCATCCGGACGTGGCGGAACGCTACTATCAGGACGTGTTTCGCGAACGCGCCGAGCAATTGATCGTTTAACCATAACTAATAAAGGAACACACCATGAAATATGCCGCTTTTAAACTGGCAGGGGTCGCACTGTCTCTTTCTCTGGCATGGACGTCTGCCCAGGCTGCCGCGCTGCGCGTCGCCGCGGACCCGGTTCCCCACGCGGAGATCCTCAACTACATCAAAAAAATCGATCCCAGCCTCGATCTGAAGGTGGTGGAGCTGACCAGCGGGGTCAACGCCAATGAACTGCTGGCCAGTGGCGATGTGGATGCCAACTACTTCCAGCATGTTCCCTATCTGAAGGATCAGGAAAAAGCGCTGGGTAAAACCTTTGCCGTCGCGGCCACCGTGCATATTGAGCCGCTGGGAATTTACTCGCATAAGCATAAAGATTTCTCATCACTGCCGGAAAACGCCACCGTGGCGGTGCCGAATAACACCACCAACCTGAGCCGGGCGCTGTTCCTGCTGCAGGCGCAGAAGCTTATTAAGCTGGATCCCAAATTTACCGACCCGGCCACCACCCTGGCGACGCCGAAGGATATTGTCGAGAACCCGAAACACCTGAAGATTCTGGAGATTGAATCACCGCAGATCCCGCGTTCCCTCGACGATGTCGACCTGGCGGTGATTAACGGTAACTACGCGCTGGAAGCCGGCCTGGTGCCAGCGAAAGATGCCCTGGGGCTGGAAAGCGCCGAGCATAATCCGTACGCCAATATTCTGGTGACCACCCCAGCCCTGGCGAATGACCCGCGCATTAAGGCGCTGGCGAAAGATCTGACGTCACCGCAGGTGGCGGAGTTTATCCGTAAAACCTACAACGGCTCGGTGATCCCGGTGGCCCCTCAGTCATGATAACCATCGAAGGGCTGAGCAAAACCTACGCCGGAACCGGCCGACCGGCGCTGAACGATATCGCGTTGCAGATACCGAAAGGGGCAATATACGGCATTCTCGGGCGCAGTGGCGCCGGCAAAAGTACGCTCATCCGCTGTCTCAATTTACTGGAGCGGCCCACCTCGGGCCGCATTCTGGTGAACGGACAGGATATTACCCAGTTGAACAAGGCGGCGCTGCGGGATTATCGCCTGCGCACCGGGATGATTTTCCAGCACTTCAATCTGCTGCATGCCCGCACCGTCGCTGACAACATCGCGGTGCCGCTGGAGATTGCCGGAGTGCCGAGGGCCGCTCGCGAGGCCAGGGTGCGCGAACTGCTGGAGCTGGTGGATCTCAGCGAAAAGGCCGCCGCCTTCCCGTCGCAGCTTTCCGGTGGGCAAAAACAGCGCGTCGGCATCGCCCGGGCGCTGGCCGCCCGGCCGGAAGTGTTGCTGTGCGATGAGGCGACCAGTGCGCTGGATCCCGAGACCACCGCCTCGGTGCTGGCCCTGCTGGCGGATATTAACCAGCGCCTCAATCTGACCATCGTGTTGATTACGCACCAGCTGGAGGTGGTGAAAACCATTTGTGACCACGCGGCGCTGCTGGAACAGGGCGAGATTGTCGAGAGCGGTAAACTCGCCGACCTGCTGGTGACTCCATGGTCGCGGCTGCGCCAGTCGCTGCTGCACGACCCGCAGGCTGAACAAGATTTTCTTACCCGTCACGGCGTTCAGGGGAGGCCATTATGCGGAGTAGCATGAGCTGGGAAGATTTGTGGCCGTTATTACTCGACGGCACGCTGGATACGCTTTATATGGTGGGCCTGGCGGCCCTGTTTACCGTGCTGATCGGGCTGCCCACCGGCGTGCTGTTATTTATTTCCCGCGCCAACGGGCTGGCGCCGATGCCGAAACTGAACGCGCTGTTAGGCGCGGTGATCAACATCGGCAGGTCGCTGCCGTTTATCGTGCTGCTGATCGCCCTGATCCCCTTTACCCGCCTGATCGTCGGCACCACGCTGGGCAGCACCGCCGCCATCGTGCCGGTGACCATCGGCGCCTTTCCGTTCTTTGCCCGTCTGACGGAAAACGCGCTCGACGAGGTGGACTACGGGAGAATCGAAGCCATTCTGTCGATGGGCGGTAACGTCTGGCACGTGATTTTTAAATCCCTGCTGCCGGAAGCCCTGCCAACGCTGCTGGCCGGGATCACGCTGACCATCGTGATGCTGATTGGTTTCTCCTCCATGGCCGGTGTGATCGGCGGCGGTGGACTCGGCGACCTCGCCATCCGCTACGGCTATCAGCGGTTTAATAATGAAGTCATGTTTGGCACGGTGCTGATCCTGGTGGCGATGGTCCAGGGCGTGCAAATGGCCGGCGATCGGCTGGTGCGCAGCCTGGCCCACCGTCGCTAACCGTCAGACATTAGTTCCAGCCGCACTCTGCCGCCAGCTGACGAACCAGACTGGCGGCGTCACACTCGCGGATCAACCCCACACCCTGCCCGGCCCAGTGGGCGCCATACTCATGAACGCCCTGGGCTTTCGCGGCGGCGGCCAGCGCTTTGCCGATATCATACGCCAGCGGATAATCCGGCACGGCGCTCGCCGGACAGGCTTCCCCCAGCGCACAGAAGGCATTCGCCAGACAGCGTGCCGGACGCCCGGATATCGCGGAGGTCAGCACCGTACGTCCGTCAATGCTGTTGTTGATCGCCGCGCGATAACCGGCGTCGGCGGCCGATTCCGGACACAGTAAAAACGCCGTACCGAGCTGAACGCCCTGCGCCCCCAACTGCATTACGCTGGTGATCCCCGCCCCGTCCATGATGCCCCCGGCGGCTACCACCGGGATGGTTAGCCGACGCCGCAGAAGTTGCACCAGGGTGAAGGTGCTCAGTTGGGCATCAGGCTCCTGCGGAGCAAAGATCCCCCGGTGCCCGCCCGCCTCATAGCCCTGAGCGACCACTACGTCGATCCCCTGCTGTTCAATCAGCAGCGCCTCCTGGAGCGAGGTTGCCGTCGCCAGGGTGACAATCCGCTGCTGTCGCAGACGCTGGATCGTCTCACGTTCAGGAAGACCAAAATGAAAACTCACCACCGCCGGCGACAGGTCGAGAAGCAGCTCCAGCATCGGCGCATGACCGATAAATGTCTGGTAGATCTCGCTTAACGAATCCGGTGGCGTACTGCCATAGCGGGCAAAATGGGGTCGTAAAGTTGTTGCCCAGTCGGCTTCCCGCCGGGCGTCGCGCCGGGGCGGCGCATGGCAGAACAGATTGACATTGAACGGACGGTCCGTCAGCTGGCGGGTGGCGACTATCATCGCTTCCGCCTGGGCAACGGTTGAAGCACCCAGCCCCAGCGAGCCCAGCGCGCCGGCATGACTTACCGCGGCAGCCAGCGCGGGGGTGGAGACGCCCGCCATCGGGGCCTGAATCAGGGGATAATCAATATCAATAAGCGAAAGCAGCGGGTTGCTCATGGTTTCCTCATGCATTAGCGGTGCCGGAGGCTTACCATCTCCTTTAAAGATGGTAAGATCAACATCATTATCGTATTGAGAAGAAAAATATGAACCACAGCACACTAGAGATCTTCATTCAGGTGGCAGAAACGCAGAGCGTCACCCAGGCAGCAAAACGGCTGGGCCGCGCACAGTCCAATATCACGACCCGCATTCAGCAGCTGGAAGAGGAGCTTGCCGTTGAGCTCTTCGTTCGCGGCAACAAAAAAATGGTGTTGTCCCCGGCAGGCGTACAGTTTCTCAGCTATGCCCGGCGGATCCTGAGCCTGGCGGAAGAGGCAAAGCAGGCTCTGCATCCGACAACCCCAGGCGGCAGTCTGCGTCTGGGCGCGATGGAGGCGACCGCCGCCAGCCGGCTGCCGCCGCTGCTAACCCGCTTTCAACAACGGTGCCCGCAGGTGGATATCACCCTCCTCACCCAACCGACCCGCCAGTTAACCGAGGGAGTGTTAACCGCCGCCCTCGATGCCGCGCTGGTCTGCCTGCCGCCTGGGGCCGATGGTCAACCGGCCTGTCCCGCCGAGCTGGCATGCACCCCGGTGTTTTATGAAACGCTGATGCTGGTCCGTCCGCAGACCCCGGGCCCGCTGCGGTTCGCGGCATTCGCCAGCGGCTGCAGCTACCGCGCGCTGGGCGAACGCTGGCTGGCGGAGCAGCAGGCGGCCGTCGAGGTGCATGAGGTCAACTCCTATCACAGCATGCTCGCCTGCGTGGCTTCCGGACGCTACGCCTGCCTGCTGCCGCAGAGCGTGCTGTCGCAGATGACGCTTCCCGAAAACTGCCTTAGCGAACCGCTGTGCGAGGCGACCACCCAGCTTATCTGGCGCAGCGGCTTGAACGCCCCCGCTCTGAGCGAGTGGCGCAAGCTGCTGCAAAGCGTGGCGATTGGCTAAGCCCGGCGTTCGGTAAAGACCAGCCCTGCGGCAATCAGCAGCGCCAGCGCCGCAGCATAGAGCGCCGGGTTAAATGAAGCCGCGATCTGATACAGCGCGCCGGCGATAAGCGGCCCGGCAATCTGTCCCACGCCGTACAGTGCAGTCATCGCGGCAATCATATTGAAGCTCACCTGATGGCTGAGACTTTTCGCCTTCGGTAGCGCAATGGTGACGGTGCCCATAAAGGTAAAGCCCACCAATAGCGCGCTTAGCACGCAAAACAGCAGTGAAGCGCTGCAGGCTGGAAGGATCACGCCAAGCGCCTGGACGATCAGGTTGCGGGTCAGCGCCTGCCGGTACCCCCACTTTAGCACCAGCTTATGCCAGATAAGGCAGGACGGCGCGGCCGCCAGACCAAACAGCGCCCACAGATGGACCGGGTCAACGCTCTGCAGCGAACCAGACAGAAACAACGGCAGATAAGTGGCGGTGATGATATAGCCGAAGCCCGCCAGGCCGTAAACCATCAATAGTCGCCACGCCGCGCGACGCGTATCGCTCCCGGTCTCAGGCAAGGAGGTCTCAACATGGGAAACCCTCACCAGTGCAGCCGGCGGAGTCAGCAGCCAACGGATCGCCAGCGCCAGCAGCAGACCGGCGCATAATGCGCAGAGCAGCCAGATCTGCTGGCTGGTGAGGCTCAGGGCATGTCCAAGGGCGATCCCCTCCGCAGAGATAAATATCCCCAGCCCCACCCCGGCATACAGCAACGGCGCCCCGTGATGATGGCCCATATGTTCCAGCAGCCACAGCGAACCGGCAATCAGCGTTATCGCGCTCAGCGCGCCGGCGACGGCGCGCAGCGCAATAATGGTCCACGGCGAGCTCACCCAGGCCAGCAGCGCCAGGCTGGCGATGGTCAACCCGGCGGAGATAATGCTCAGTCGGCTGGCGGCCCCAGGCTGTACCCGCGCCAGCAGCAACGCGCCGACCAGATAACCAGCGTAATTGGCCGACGCGGCGAGATTGCCCTGGTGCAGGGTCAACAGACCTTCATTAAGCATCAGCGGCAGCACGCCGGTGAAGGCAAAGCGCCCGTAGCCCATGCCGATCATCAGTACTATCGACCCAGCCAGTGCCAGCCATATGGCCTGGCGCGATCTGTTATTCATCCACCACCTCACAATGATTCTCACATTAAGAACAATAGTATTTTATAATTCTTTTTTTATTATGATTAAGAGAGAATGTCGGCGCAAGGCGGACGTTAATCCGCTATGGTATTGACAGAGAGAAAATGGCGCCCGGGCACGTCTTAACACACGCCGGGCCGATTTACCGGTACAGTATCAACTTGAGCTTTTGCTTACGGGAGCCATTATGTTGTTCAGCCATATGCGTATTGCCAGACCGGTCAGTGAACTGGACGCCACCGCCAGCATGTATTGCGCCGGGCTGGGGCTTCAACAACTCGGCAGCTTTACCGATCATGAAGGATTCAGCGGGATTATGCTCGGCGCGCCCGACGCGGGCTGGCATCTGGAATTCACCCACTGTCGCCACCATCCCGTCACTCCCTCGCCAGGAGATGAAGATTTGCTGGTGCTGTATTACCCACAGCAGGCGGAATGGCAAGCACAGTGCGCCGCCATGGACGCCGCCGGGTTTCTGCGGGTCACGGCGTTTAACCCTTACTGGGAGGTCAATGGCGTCACTTTCGTCGACCGCGACGGCTATCGCACCGTGTTGCAAAACCGCGCCTGGGGAGAAGTACGAAGCGCTTCCCATCAAGAGGAGAATCAATAACCTCCCCTATATGCCCTGCGCCGCGTCCGGCGCGGGCGCTATGGCTCTTCCGCCCGCAGCCACGGCGTCACCGTGAGCCCGGCCAGCAGCCCTTCCGGACTGAGCAATCGGGTGACCGTCTGTCCCCACGGTTCGTCGCGCGCCGCGACGAGCAGGCGGTATCCTTGCTGCTGCAGCCGCGCCGTCGCCGCAGCCAGGTCGCGGACCTCAAACTCAATCCATGCCTGCGGCACCGGCTCCGTCTCCGGCCACTGGTCCTGACCAAAACAGGACTGCGCCGCCTGCGCCAGCGGCCACAGCGCGAAATGTTTCACCCCGCCGATGGCATCCTGCTCGCTGAGGAGATACGCCTCGTTACCCGTCATCGGCTTTAGCGGCAAACCCAACGCCTGACAATAGAAGTCACGGCTTTGCGACGTGCTGCGGGTGATGGGACCGAAGCCCGCAATGAACAAAACGTCAATATCAGCGAAATCGTGGGACATGTTCTCTCCTGAACGCGGCGGTAAGATAACGCCATCATGCCCGTACGCAGGCGCCAGCGGCAAACCCGATTAATGGCGGGCGCATTCACAACATCATCGACGGTACAGACCGTTGCGCCCCTTCGGACAGACGGCGACTTCATCGGTGACAGATAAAACGCCCTCGCGACTCGCCAGCGTCCTCGCGGCGCGCTATGCTAAACATCCCTTGTATTAATCACTTATCCCTATGAGCACTTCCGTCAGCACCACGCAACTCAATTTGCGCATCATTTCGATCGTTGTCTTCACCTGTATCTGCTATCTCTCCATCGGCCTGCCGCTGGCCGTACTGCCGGGATACATTCACTATCAGCTGGGCTACAGCACCTTTGTCGCCGGGATTGTGATCAGCCTGCAATACATCTCAACGCTGATCAGTCGACCGCACGCCGGGCGCTATACCGATATCTGGGGCCCGAAAAAAGTGGTCAGTCTCGGGATCATCTGCTGTCTGCTGAGCGGAGCATTCACCCTGCTGGCGGTGCTTTTGCAGGCGACGCCGATGCTGGCCATCGCCGCGCTGCTGGCGGGCCGGGTGTTTCTTGGTGTCGGCGAGAGCTTTACCGCGACCGGCGCCACGCTCTGGGGGATCAAAACCGTCGGCGCGATCCATACCTCGCGGGTGATCTCCTGGAATGGCGTGGCGACCTATATCGCCATGGCAATCGGGGCGCCGCTGGGGGTCACCCTTAACCACTATTTCGGCATTAGCGGATTTGCCACGGTGGTGGTGGTGGTGGCCGCCATCGGCCTGCTGTTCGCCCGCACCCGCCAGGATGTCAGCGTGACTGCCGGTGTCAGAGCGCCCTTTCACGCAGTGGTACGAAAAATTTGGCCTTATGGCCTGGGGCTGGCCTTTGGTACCGTTGGCTTCGGCGTTATCGCCACCTTCATCACCCTCTATTTTGCGGCGCACAGCTGGCAGGGCGCGGCGTTTACCCTCTCCCTGTTCAGCGTCGGCTTTATCTGCGTCCGCCTGGTGCTGGGAAATACCATTACCCGCTATGGCGGGGTCCCGGTCTCGCTGGTCTGCTTTGTGATCGAGTGTCTCGGCCTGCTGCTGATCTGGCTGGCGCCGTCAGCCTGGGTGGCCGGCGTCGGCGCCTTTCTCACCGGCTCGGGTTTTTCCCTGGTCTTCCCGGCGCTAGGGGTCGAGGCAGTCAAACAGGTGGAAGAGCAAAACCAGGGGACCGCCCTCGGCACCTACTCGGCGTTTCTTGACCTGGCGCTGGGACTCACCGGGCCGCTGGCCGGATGGGTCGCCGGCTTCTACGACCTCGCCACGCTATATCTGTTGGCGGCGATTGTCGTGGTGTTCGCTTTCCTGCTCATTTTACGCGTCCAGCGACAACAGCGAGCCGTCTCAGGAACGTAGTCAGCCCTGGCCCGCGGATCGCCGCGGGCAAAAAACGAATCGGCAATTGACGACGATTCGGCTTCCATGCCAACATCCTCCTCAGCGTCTGACAACAGATGCAAGGACGGTAGCGGAGAACAACAGAGATCGCACAACGATCCAGCCCGGCGCCGTAGTCCAATCCGAATCACTGACCCACACGGTGAATTCCTGATTCTGGCGGGAAACACAGACATGCACCAAAGTTTTAATCAGCGCGTTCATTTCTATTACTGCGTCCTGGTCGCGCTGAAGATGCACGGAAAGTCGAAAAAATCGGGCGGTATCAGAGGAAAGAATAACTTTCTGCTGAAATGGCTGCGCCGGGCGCAGGATAACAACATCTTCCCGCCCGATATCACCAGCGAAATTGAATGGCTGCGAGGTAAAATCATTCAGGCCGGTTACGACACCGATCTCGAACCGATGCTGGATTTTGTTTACGCCACCGCCAGCCGCGCTGAAGCGCTCAAGAACGCCGAATAAGTCACTGCGCCCGCAACGGGCGCAGTGACTGTCCATCCCACCGCCTCCCTGAGCGTACCGACCAGACGCGAAAACCCCACTGATGTTTATTCTTTTAGTGACACTGTCACGAAGTGGGTTACCGCTGGTAACATTCGGCGGCTGACAGTCGGCCTGTGGCGTTCTATGCTTTGCCCAGTCTTCCCTCACACTGGACCGCGCTATGGCTGACTGGAACCCTTCTTTGTATCTGCAATTTGACGCTGAACGTACCCGCCCCGCGGCCGACCTGCTCTCGCGTATTGCCCATCTGCAGGTTGAGCACGTTGTCGACCTTGGCTGCGGGCCGGGAAACAGCACCCGCCTGCTGCGCGCCGCCTGGCCGCTGGCGGCAATCACCGGTATCGATAACTCCCCGGCCATGCTGGCTCAGGCGGCACAGGCCTTACCCGACTGTGAGTTCATCGACGCCGATATTGCCCGCTGGCGGCCTGCGCAACCGGTAGACGTGATCTATGCGAACGCCTCTCTGCAGTGGCTGGCGGATCATGAGATGCTGTTTCCACATCTGGTGGCGCAGCTGGCAGTCAACGGGACGCTGGCCGTGCAAATGCCGGATAACTGGCAGGAACCTTCGCATACTCTGATGCGCCAGGTCGCCGACGAGCAGGGATTACCGGACCGCGGGCGCCAGCCCTTACTCCCGCCGGACGCCTGGTATGACATGCTAACCCGTCAGGGTTGTGAAGTTGATATCTGGCGCACCACCTATTTTCATCCCCTCGCTTCCCATCAGGCGATAAGCGACTGGTTGCAGGGGACCGGATTGCGTCCCTATCTGGCCGGCCTGGACGAGCAGTCCAGAAACGCATTTCTGACACGCTATGTCGAACTACTGGCCGAACACTATCCGTTACAGTGTAACGGAAAGGTGCTCCTGCGATTCCCCAGGTTGTTTATCGTGGCGCGAAAAATCGACGTCTAACCGGAATGAGCGCTTAAGCGTGGCAATGAATAAGGAGAACAGGGTGAAAAATCATCCTGTTTATCAGGACGAAATATCCTGAACATTGCGATATTCAACCTTTTTCCCGGCATGCGACAGTGATTGCCATCTCAACACCCAATAACGGGAGTCACTGTGGAAAATAGCGCTGTTAATCGCAACACCCTGGCCGCCATTGCGCCAAAACTGGCCGAACTGACCGAAACGGTACTGTTTGGTGATATCTGGGCACGCCGCGATCTGTCGCCCCGCGAACGGAGCCTGATCACCCTTTCAGCCCTGACGGCGCTGGGTAAAACCCAGCAGCTGCCGTGGCATATCGCTCTCGGCTATCAAAATGGCCTGAGCCAGGCCGAAATCGTCGAGCTGTTCACCCATCTGGCGTTCTATGCCGGCTGGCCGGCGGCGGCCAGCGCCCTGACCTGTCTGAATGAGCAGGAGACACCATGCCCCTGACCCGCATATCGCTTGGCACGGCCTGGCGTCCCACGGAGTTTGCTCAATTGTCGGCGCTCTTTCATGAGTGTCTGGTGGCAGAGTTCGACGTGCCGTCAGCAGATAAATTTCAGTTTATCGAGCAGGCCGCCGACGAGCAGCGCATTTACGACCCGAACTACCTCAGCGACGGACGCAGCGCCCGCTTCGTGCTGTTTCATATTTTCGCCGGTAAACCGCGCAGCCGGGCGCAGAAACAGAGGCTTTATCGTCGGCTCTGTGCGCGGTTAGCCGATGAGATGGCGGTCAGCCCGCAGGACGTGATGGTGGTTATCCAGTTTAATCAGCAGGAGGACTGGAGTTTTAGCGCAGGGAGGATGGCTATTGAATAACGCCGGCGGCGCCGCATGAGGCGCCGCGTTTCAGCACTATATTATTTGCTACCAGGCGAGATGATGCACCAGTGAGAGATCCCAGGCCGTAGCCAATAGTGAAAGAAACATAATCAGATTGACCACTGTGTCGAGACGTTTTTCCATCGTTGCTTCTCCTGAGCCGGTTTCCCCTGTTATAGCGGGAAAAGCTTAACAACCTCTTACCGCTTCAGGACCCAAGCGTGATCCTGTAGCGCACATAATCGTCAGCCGGGGTAAACTCATCATACAGATGACGGGCGGGATTATCACGGCGCGTATGCCAGTACAACCGTGACCAGCCTTTGTCTGCCCCTTCGGTTTGCAGCGACTTAATGATTGTTCTGGCAATGCCTTGTCCACGGAAGGCAGGATCGACAAACAGATCCTCCAGATAGCAGATTGGCGTGGTGACCCAGGTTCCCTCGTGAAGAATGCAGATGGCGAACCCCACCACCGTATCATCGACCACAGCCACCCTGCCCAGCACCGGGGAGTTCATGTCCAGCATTCGCTGCCAGGTGCATTCGGTCACCTCTTCCGGCTGCGGGCTGCCGTAGAAGCGGGTATAGCCTTCCCAGAGATTAAGCCATTCGGCTTTGTCGTGCGGCCGTATTTCCCGGATATCGATGACCATGCGAGTTTCCTTACAGATGAATGAATTAGCCTGCGAACATTGGCAGGGAAAATGGGTTCGAACCATTATTTTCCTGTGCAGTCACATGTTCAAGCGGCATAGCGGCAATTCTCTCCTTGCAGGGGGCGATTTGGCACTAAAAGGCTTTTTTGCAGCGGAGTGACCGACCGGCTTGATAGCTGTGATAAAAAAGCATGTTGTAACTAATTAAGGGGCTTTAAAACCCGGCCGCAGCCGGGTCAATGACGTCCGCTATCAGCACAAGGGCTGTACAGCATCGCGCATACCGCGAGACAAGATAGCATCGAGGTCGGCAGTCACCTGCTCAACCAGCCCCGGGATCTGGCTCAAGTCCTGTTCCCAATGAGCCTCTACGCTGAGTACCGCAGTCACCAGCTCGCGGGTGCTCATCTGGCGATCCCGATGCCGGGCCCACAGCGTCTGGTATCGCGCCAACCATTCGGCGTCATCCTGTACCGGATAGCTTTCACCCTCCCGCTCTCCCCGGTAAAAGGCGATCAGCGCTGCCAGGGCAAAAGTCAGCCGCGGCGGCAGTTGCCCACTCTTTTGCTGCCCTGCCAGCAGTTGCGGCAGAATGCGAGTGCGGTATTTGGTCATGCCGTTGAGCGCAATCGAGAGCAGCTGATGTTTAATATACGGGTTACGGAAGCGCCCGGTCACGGCGCTGGCAAATGACTCAAGCTCATCGCGCGGCAGATCCAGCACCGGAATAATCTCGTCATAAATCGCTTTTTCGACAAACGCGCAAATCTCCGCATCGTTCATCGCCTCACCCACGGTGTCGATCCCGGCCAGGAAGGCCACCGGCACCAGCGCGGTATGCGCCCCGTTGAGGATCGCCACTTTGCGCTCTTTATACGGCTTGATATCGTCCACAATGCGCACATTCAGCGGTAGTTTATCGAGACGCAGCTCGGCCGCCAGCGAGGCAGGCCCCTGGATCACAAACAGGTAGAAATGCTCGGCGGTATCAAGGAAGGCATCTTTATAGCCAGTCTGTGCCTCAAGGGCCGCCACTTCATCACGCGGATAGCCGGTTACGATGCGATCCACCAGCGTTGAACAGAAGGTATTCGCCGAGGTCAGCCAGCGGATAAAGGCCTGCGGCAGCTGCCACTCAGCAGCATAGCGCAGCACCAGCGCCTGCAGCGCCTCGCCGTTATAATCGATCAGTTCGCAGGGAATAATCACCCATCCCTTGTCGGCCGCACCGGCGAAATGCTGGTAGCGTTCAAACAGCAGGCGCGTCAGTTTCGCCGGATAACTGACCGGCGGCGCGTCGTCAAAACGATCCCCGGCATGATAGCTGATGCCCGCCTCAGTGGTATTGGAGAAGACAAACCGCATCTCCGGGTTATGCGCCAGACGTAAAAAAGCGTCGAAGTCAGCGTAAGCGCTGATCTCCCGGTTGACCGAGCGGATCAGGCGCGCGTCGCTCACCGCCTCACCCTGCTCGTTCAGACCGCGAATAATGGTGGTGTAAAGGCCGTCCTGGGTGCTCAGTGAAGGCGGGAAATCCGTCGCAATAGGACGGACGACCACGATGCCCGCATTCAGGTCGGTATGCTCGTTGAGGAGATCTATCTGCCAGTCAACGAATGCGCGCAGGAAATTGCCTTCACCAAACTGGATGATACGGTCAGGGTACTGCGCGCCGGGGAAATCACGACGGTTTAATGTTTTCACAATGGGTTCCCTCTAATAGTAGTCATACAACCTGAGTAATTGGTCCAATAAGTTATCAGGTTTTTCTACCAGTGAAACCCCGTTTTGATCAAAGCATTCTGCAATAGCGACCGTCAGGGCAAAAACTTATAGAACAGTGAGGTGGCGGTCATCTCTCCGTCAGGCATCAGCGCATAGCGCGGGATTTCCCCCACTTTTTCCCAGCCACAGCGGACATAGAACTGCTCCGCCCCGCTACCGGCTGCCGTGTCCAGCACCAACACCGTCTTCCCTTCCTGTCGGGCAACATGCTCTAGCTCGCTCATCAGCGCGTTGGCAATCCCCTGGCGACGGGCATTTTGGTGAACCAAAAGTTTGGCGACATCCGCACGATGGGGCTGGTTTTCCGGTTGGCGGGTAATAAGTTGCACGGTACCGACGGGCCTTTCATCCGCGTCGAGGGCCGCCAGCACGATGCGCTCGCCGGCCGCCACGCTGTCGGCGGTATGTTGCCAGAAAGTGGTGGCCGTGTGCGCGCTAAAGGGCAGCATAAAACTTACCGAGGCGCCGCCGTTGACGCAGCTTGCCAGGATATCGCTTAATGCCGGGAGGTGATGCAGAATATCGTCACGCGACAGCGTGCGCAGTGAAAAGGATGTGGTCATGGAAGCTCCCTGTAATTGACCACATCACTATGTTTTTAACCAAAAATTAACACAAGCGGATTCCGTATAGGATTTTCTTATGGTGCGCTTTCGGTTAGCGCTGGCATACAGATGCGATTGCGACCGGTCTGTTTGGCTTTGACCATCTCCTCGTCTGCCGCCATCAGCAATTGGTTAAACAGCTCCGTGATGCGAGCGTGCCCCACCTCGCGCGTCTCCAGCCCCATGCTGATGGTCAGGTGAATTGGATTCTGCCCCAGGCCGAAGGGTTGCGACTCCACCCCGTGGCGGATTTTTTCCGCCAGTAAATAGCCCTGCTGGGTACTGTCGACGACCGCCGCCACCGCAAACTCTTCACCGCCAATGCGGGCAACCATCCCCTGCTCGTCCACCAACTGCCGAACCTGCTGGGCAAACTGGGTCAATACGCAATCGCCGCCTTCATGGCCCAGAGCATCATTCACCCGTTTGAAGCCATCGATATCCAGCACCATCACCGTCAGCAGCTTATCGGCGGGCAACGCCTGACGCTTCAGCGCCTCGCTCAGTCCGGAACGGGAATACACCCGGGTCTGAAAATCAAAATCGGCACGCAGGGCCAGCTGTTTCACCAGCGTGTTAATCGCTTCGACACTGGAAGCGACAATCACCGGGCTAATCAGCATAGCGGCAATGCCGAGGCGGGTGGAGAACAGCTGCCACGGCTGCATTCGCGCATCCGGCGAAAAGTGAATTAACGAGTTGGCGACCAGCAATATCTCGCTGATGCCGGTGAGAAAGGTTAACAGGCAGGTCAGCGGCAGCGGATAACGAACGGCGCACCAGATCAGGGCCGGCAACGGGAAGGTAATGCTGCCGGCGCCGCCCACCGCCACGCCGAGGGCTATCGACAGCACCAGCGCCAGCGCGGGCAGCAGTTGGCGAAAACGAAAACCGCTTAATGCCGAAGGCAACGTCAGGGTCAGAATAAACGGCAGGATCAGCACCGCTGTCGAGAACTGTTCGCTAAACCAGTCTGCCAGTTGGGGAATAAAGGTGGCGCGTTCAACATCCACCGACCCCAGGGCGCCGACGGCGGCGCACAATAAGGCGGCAAACAGGCAAAAACAGAATAAATTAAGCGCATTAATCGGGCCGGGCATGGAGTCGGCGCGTCGCTTATCCCACAGCACCAGCTGCGCCAGCACCACAATAAAGACAATATTGGAGAAATTAATCAGCAATGAGGCAAAGCCCATGCCCCAGCGCGAAGTGAGTCCGTCATAAACCAGCATTGCCGCAAAACAGACGGCATAAAAATAGCTGCGATTAAGCCAGACATAGCGCGCAAAGATCCCGGCCATCACGGCATTGAGCGGCCAGAAGAATGAGAGCTCCTGCACCAGGCGCAGCATAGCCCCCAGAAAATGCAGTAGTAGCGTTAACGTGAATAATACCAGTGCGTCGCGCACGGGCTGCTCTTCACGAAACAGCGTAAATGACCGAATCGACAGTGAAGACATTCAGTAATTATCCGTCTAATTGTTTCAGGCAATTATTATGTTAATAATTAGTTAGCGGATTATCATAACATGAGAATATTTATCAGGCATACTCCGGCGCCGATCAAATGCAGATTACCGCACAGACGGGCCGTTCATCTGCAGCACCAGCCAGTGATGGATCACCTGCACCACATAGCGCTGCTCCTGCTCGCTCAGCGCGCGGCCGTGGGGAATGGCGTGCCATTTTTCCAGACAGCCGCGGCAGCAGGTGGCGGTCGCATGCTGGGCGATAAATACCGGATGGCCGCGCATCGGCGTCTGCTTACCGTCGTTCATCGGTTCGGCGGGCGCCAGCCGCTGGCGGATAAAATCCGCAGCGTGCTGGTCGATGATCTCCGGCCCCTTATCAAGACAGTATTGCCGCTCTTTGACCCCGAGTCGAAAGCGTGAACGAAACGTCGAGCGCGCCAGACGGGCAAACAACCGATCCTGCTCAACCATCAGAACACCGACCTCCCCATCCGCTGAGTCAGTTTTTCCAGCAGCGCCACGCCGGCCAGCGAGTTCCCGGCGTCATCAAGCTCCGGGCTCCACACGGCGATCGCCATCTCCTGCGGCACAATCGCCACAATTCCGCCGCCGACGCCCGATTTCGCCGGCAGGCCAACGCGCCAGGCGAATTCGCCGGCGTTCTGGTACATGCCGCTGGTCATCATCAGGGCATTCACCTGACGGGACTGAATGGGCGCGATAACCGGTGCCTCCAGGTGCGGGGCGATACCGCGATCGGCGAGGAACAGGAAGGTTCGCGCCAGCTCAACGCAGCTCATCTCCAGCGAACAGTAGTGGAAATAGTTCTGCAACACGGTGGCGACGTCGTTATGGAAGTTACCGAAGGATTTCATCAGCCAGGCGATGGCGGCGTTGCGCGCCGAATGCTCGAACTCAGAACGGGCCACCACCGGATCGTAGGCGATATCGGCCACGCCGCTCAGGCGGCGGACAATCTCCAGCATCCGCTGACGCGGGGCGCTGAGCCGGCTCTGCAGCATGTCGCAGACCACCAGCGCCCCGGCGTTGATAAACGGGTTTCGCGGTTTGCCCTGCTCGATCTCCAGCTGCAAAAGGGAGTTAAAGGGTTGGCCGGAGGGATCTTTGCCCACCCGCTGCCAGATCTCCTCTTCCTGATAGTGGTTCATGGCCACCACCAGGCTCAATACCTTGGAGATAGACTGGATGGAAAAACGTTCATGCGCATCGCCGGCGGCGAAGTGCTGCCCGTCTACCGTACTGATCGCAATGCCAAGCTTATCGCCGCTGACGCTGGCCAGCGCCGGAATGTAATCCGCCACTTTACCGCGGCCAATCAGCGGCCTGATTTCTGCCAGAATGGCTTCCAGCATTGCGTTATTGATCACCGCCGCCACATGCAGCTCCTTGCCCACCATCGAAATTTGGTGGGCGAGTATAGCAGACGTGGACGACGGTCGTCAGGGGGCTAACGTTGATTAGCGACGGTCTTTCCAGACGGTCTGCGCATTACAGAACTCGTGCAGACCAAAATGTGACAGCTCGCGACCAAAACCACTCTTCTTCACGCCGCCGAAGGCCACGCGGGCGTCGCTGGCGCAGTAGCCGTTGAGGAAGACGCCGCCGCACTCCAGCTCGCGGGCGAAGCGCTGGGCCTGCGCCTCGTCGGTGGTATAGACCGTTGCAGACAAACCAAACTCGCTGTCGTTGGCGAGGGCCAGCGCATGGTCAGCGTCGCGAGCGGTGGTCAGGGTTGCTACCGGACCAAACAGCTCCTGACGAAAACCGGTCATCCCGGCGGTGACATTGCCCAGCACCGTTGGCGCATAGTAGTTGCCCGCTCCTTCGATTTTTTCTGCGCCCAGCAGCAGAGTTGCCCCTTCATCAAGGGTCGCCGTTACCTGCTGGTGCAGTTCATCGCGCAGGTCGAAACGCGCCATCGGCCCGACGTAGTTTTGCTCATCGCGCGGGTCGCCCATCTTCAGCGCCGCCACGGCGTCGACGAATTTGCGGGTGAACGCGTCGGCAATGCCAGCTTCGAGGATGAAGCGTTTCGACGCGGCGCACACCTGGCCGCTGTTCTGATAGCGACCGGTGACGGCGGCCTTCACCGCCTCATCCAGGTCGGCATCGTTGAGCACGATAAAGGGATCGGAGCCACCCAGCTCAAGCACGCATTTCTTCAGCGCCGCCCCCGCCTGGGCGCCAATCGCCTTGCCGGCGCGGACGCTGCCGGTGACGGTCACCGCCGCGATGCGGTCATCATTGATGATCTGCGAAACGCCGTCATTGGTGGCGTTCACCCAACCGAACACGCCATCCGGCAGGCCGGCGGCGGCAAAAATCTCGCCCAGCAGGCGGGCGCTGCCCATCACGTTCGGGGCATGCTTCAGCAGGTAGCTGTTGCCGGCCAGCAGGATCGGCACGGCGCCGCGCAGCACCTGCCAGACCGGGAAGTTCCACGGCATGACCGCCAGAATGGCGCCCAGCGGACGATACTCAATCACCGCCTGGTTATTTTCCACCTGGGTGGCTTCCGTCGCCAGCATCGCCGGGCCGTGCTCGGCGTACCAGTCGCAGAGGTTGGCGGATTTCGCCACCTCGCCGCGCGCCTGAGCGATCGGCTTGCCCATCTCGAGGGTGATCATCTGGGCCACCTCTTCCCCGCGGGCGCGCAGCGCGGCCCCGATGCGGCGCAGCGCATCAGCGCGCTCGGCGAGCGGCGTCTGACGCCACTGGCGATAGCCTGCCGCGGCGAGAGCGATAGCCGCATCGACCTCGCGTTCGCTGGCCCAGGGCAGCGAGGAGACCACCTCACCGGTAGTCGGGTTGACGGAAACCGCGTGCGTTGCAGATAAATTCATCGTTATTCTCTCTCTCGTTGCTTGCGAAGTAACCGTATTCTGGCTTACCTTTCCATTCATTGAAAATGAATAATATTAAGCAACGCATTCACAAAAGAAGAATAGTATGGACCTGACTCAGCTAGAGATGTTTAACGCTGTCGCCACCACCGGCAGCATTACCCAGGCGGCGCAGAAAGTGCATCGCGTGCCGTCCAACCTCACCACCCGCATCCGCCAGCTGGAAGCAGACCTCGGCGTAGAGCTGTTTATCCGCGAGAACCAGCGCCTGCGCCTCTCGCCTGCGGGACACAGCTTTTTGCGCTACAGCCAGCAGATCCTCGCCCTGGTGGACGAGGCGCGGATGGTGGTGGCAGGCGATGAACCCCAGGGACTGTTTTCTCTTGGTTCGCTGGAGAGCACCGCGGCGGTACGGATCCCCACCACCCTGGCCCACTTTAATCAGCGCTACCCGAAAATTCACCTGGCGCTCTCCACCGGCCCTTCCGGGACGATGATCGACGGCGTGCTGGAGGGCGCCCTGAGCGCCGCGTTCGTTGACGGCCCGCTGGTGCATCCGGGTCTGGAGGGGCTGCCGGTGTTCCCGGAAGAGATGATGATCGTCGCCCCGTACGGCCACGCGCCCATCGCCCGCGCCAGCGAAGTGAACGGGGCCAACGTTTACGCCTTTCGCGCCAACTGCTCCTACCGCCGGCATTTTGAGAGCTGGTTCCATGCCGACAGAGCAACCCCGGGCAGGATCCACGAGATGGAGTCTTACCATGGGATGCTGGCCTGCGTGATCGCCGGCGCGGGCCTGGCGTTGATCCCGCGCAGTATGCTGGAGAGTATGCCCGGTCATCAGCAGGTTTCCGCCTGGCCGCTAGCCGAAGAGTGGCGCTGGTTAACCACCTGGCTGGTGTGGCGCCGGGGCGCCAAAACCCGCCAGCTGGAGGCGTTTATAGCGCTGCTGAACGAAGATCGGCAAACAGCGGTTTCTCCATAAACACGCTGAGCGGATCGGGCTGATACGGCGCAAACGCGCAGCGGGTCTGGTAGCCGTTGCGAGTGTAGAGGGTGATGGCCGCATGCTGATGGATACCGGTTTCAAGCCGCAGCGTATGACAGTCGCGCTGGCGCGCTTTCGCTTCCAGCGCCGCCAGCAGCTTTTCTCCCAGCTGCTGTCCGCGGTGCTGCGGATCGATATAGACCCGCTTCATCTCGCCGAAACCTTCCTCACTGAGGACGATAGCCCCGCAGCCAACGGCCTCGCCCTGCGCGCTGCGGATGACCAGGGCGATCACCGTCTGCGGCGGCAGCTGGCTGAGGTCCAGCAAATGGTTGCTCTCTGCCGGATAGAGTGTCTCCTGCCAGGCGTCGAGAGCGGCAATCAGGGCGGTAAATTCTGCGTCGGTGGGGGCGATGTCGGTAACGGTATACATAGGTGAACTCCTTTTTTTACGCCACTGTAGCGCGCCCTCGGCCCGTTTCCGCCATAGCATTAACTTATATTGCTGCCCACCTCTTGCGCTAACTCGCTGAAACACAGTAATTTTATCCCCTGCCGTTCGTACTTGAGATCTGAATATGCACACCAAAGCCCGTAAAGTGATGATTATTGGCGCCGGCAATGTCGGCGCGTCGGCGGCCTACGCCCTGCTCAACCAGAGCATTTGCGAGGAGCTGATCCTCGTCGACCTTAACCAACAGCGCGCCGAGGCCCATGCCCAGGATCTCAGCGATGCCGCGGCCTATCTGCCGGGGATGATGACCATCTCCACCCGGGAAGCCAGCGACTGCGCTGATGTCGATATCGCGGTGATCACCGTTTCCGGCGGTGCGCTGCGCCCCGGTCAGAGTCGGCTGGATGAACTGACCACGACGGCGAAGATTGTGAAAAGTATTGTGCCGACGATGATGGCCAACGGGTTTAACGGCATCTTTCTGGTGGCCACCAACCCCTGCGACATCATCACCTGGCAGGTATGGCAGCTCTCCGGCCTGCCGCGCAGTCAGGTGCTGGGCACCGGCGTCTGGCTGGATACCACCCGCCTGCGTCGCCTGCTGGCGCAGGAACTGGATATTGGCGCCCAGAGCATCGACGCTTTTATCCTCGGCGAGCATGGCGATACCCAGTTTCCGGTATGGTCACACTCTTCGGTGTATGGCTCGCCGATCGCCGACCTCTATCAGCAACGTACCGGCCGGCCGCTCGACCGCGAGGCAATGGCCGAAAAAGTACGAAAACTGGGGTTTGAGATCTACGCGGGCAAAGGCTGCACCGAATATGGCGTGGCAGGCACCATCGCCGAGATCTGCCGCAATATCTTCACCGGCAGCCACCGTGCGCTGGCAGTCTCCTGCATTCTTGACGGTGAGTACGGCGTCAGCGGCGCGGCGGCAGGGGTGCCGGCGGTGCTGGCCCAGGGTGGCGTGGAGCAGATTATTGAACTGCAGCTGGCCGCCGAGGAGCAGGCGAAGTTCAGCCAGTCGATGGCGGTGATCAAGGCCAATATTGCCCGTCTGCCCTGACGGCAGCTTGCAAGTCAGTCGGCAATGATCAGCTGTGGGGAAAGGGTCACCAGCGCCTCGCGGGTCGCCTCCGGCAGATGGGCGTCGGTGACGATATCGGTCAACGACTCCAGCGGGGCAATATTAAACAGTGACCAGGCGCCGTATTTGGAGCTGTCCGCCAGCAGGATGCGCCGCCGGGCATTAGCCATCAGATCACGTTTCAGGGCAGCCTTCTCCTCCGTCGGGGCGGTGATCCCCTTCTCGAGGTCCCAGCCGTTGCAACTGACGAAGGCAAGGTCCGGCCAGATGGTCTGCAGCAGGCGGCGGCCGTGATCGCCGATGCACGACTGGCTGCTGTCATCGATGCGCCCACCGATAATCGTCACTTCTATCTGCTTAAATTCCGACAAAAACAGCGCGATATGTAAATCGCTGGTGATCACCCGCAGCGGCAGATGGGTGATCTGCCGCGCCAGCTCAATCATGGTGGTGCCGGCGTCAAGCACAATCGCGTCGCCGGCCTTCACCAGCGCGGCCGCCGCGCTGGCGATAGCCTGCTTTTCCAGCGGACTGCGCTGGGCTTTCTCCAGCGTCGTCGGCTGGGAAGGAATAAACCGGTTCAGCGTCACCCCGCCATGTGTACGGCTGATCACCCCTTCCTGATCGAGTTTGATCAGGTCGCGACGAATGGTGGCCGGCGAGGCGTTGGTCGCCGCCACCAGCTGGTCGACTGTCACCAGATTATGGCTTTTCAGGAAGTCCATAATCTGCTCTAACCGGTTATATCCCTTCATGTTATTCCTGCGCGATGTGCATGGCGAGCTCAATGGAGGTTGCCATGCTCTCAGACTTCGCTTTACCTGTCCAGGCAATATCAAACGCGGTGCCATGATCCGCTGAGGTACGGATAAACGGCAGCCCGGCGGTGATATTCACCCCATCATAGAACCCGAGCAGCTTCAGCGGGATATGCCCCTGATCGTGGTACATCGCCACCACCATGTCGTACATACCTTCGTGACACTGCATAAACACCGTGTCCGGTGGACAGGGGCCGGTGACCTCTATCCCCTGCGCCTGCATGGCGGCGACCGCCGGGGCGACGATGCGGATCTCTTCATCGCCAAACAGGCCGTTCTCCCCGGCGTGCGGGTTAACGCCGGCAACCGCAATGCGCGGACGCTGATAGCCGACCCGGCGCAAAAACCGATCCGCTACGCCAATCACCGTCTCGATTCGCGGCTGGTTGAGGGTATCGAGGAACTGGCGCAGGGCGATATGAGTAGTGATATGGATAACCTTGAGCTTCTCGGTATAGAGCACCATGGCGTAATCGGTGGTCTGCGTCAGGTGGGCCAGCAGTTCGGTATGGCCGGGGAAAGCGTGCCCGGCGAGATGCAGCGCCTCTTTATTTAGCGGCGCGGTCGCGATGGCCGCGACCGCGCCGTCCAGCGCCAGCGCGGTCGCCCGCCTGATGCAGCGAAACGCGAGGTCCCCTGCCTGGGCCTGAACTTCGCCAGGGCGCAGCCCCTGCGGGTCGCTGAGCGGTTCATCAATAACGTTGATGGTCGCTGGGGAAAAACTCGCCTCGGCGGGATGGTCAATGATGCGCAGCTCCGCCCGCGGCGTAATATTCAGCGCCAGGATCCGCCGCAGCGTCTGCGCGCAGCCCACCACCACCACCGGCGCGCCGCTCAGCGCCCCTTCGGCGAGGGATTTGATAATAATCTCCGGACCAATCCCTGCCGGGTCGCCCATTGTCACTGCAATCATGTTAGACACTCAGTTTCTCCTCAATAAAATTCACAACATTTAACAGCGTAGTGTCGGTGCCGAATCCCCCTGCTTTGGTCATCACCGGCCGTGACCAGCGACCGCCGAGAAAGTGCCCGTAAGGCACACACTGCGCCACCCGCCCACGGATCTGAAATCCGGTGGCGCCGAGCGCGTGCGCGACGGCGATGGCTACATCGCCGCCAGAGAGGTACAGGGCGCCCGGTGGGCACAGCGCCACCGCCTGCGCCGTGACGTCGGCAAGCCAGGCGCAGATGTGCTCCCCGTAGGCTGCGCGGCTGAGACCGCGTTCGTTACACTGGGCTTCAATCCCGTGCCGGGCGGCGTTATTCGGGCGGGTGGTCACCACGCAGTGATGACCCTCACGCAGCACCTCGGCGATCCGCGAGGCTTCCTCCTTCGGCGATCTGCTAAAGGCCTGTTCGACATCTATTTCGATCTTTCTCACTCGGGAATGAGCCTGCAGCGCAGCGACCTGGCGCTGCGCCATCTCGCTCATCGAACCAACCAGCGCCAGCAGCGGCCCCTGCTCGCAGCGGCGCAGGCGGCGCGCCAGCGCCTCGCAAAGTCCCGCCGAGCCGACCAGCAGGGTCTCCCGCGCATGGGGCGCAACGGCGTCGATCACCTGGTCCAGATGGCTGTCTTCCCAGGCGTCGACAATCAACACTCGCTTCTCCTCGCCCGCGGTCGCTAATGCCGCCGGAAGCCGGGCAGCGTTCAACGTCAGACAGGGAAGACGGCTCTGCATGGCGATAATTTCGCTAATCTCCGCCCGGCTCACGGGCGTTTTCGGATCGCTGGCAAATTCGGTCTGATCGAGGGCCACCCCATGCACATAGCAGCGCCCGTCCCGGGTATGCCGCCCGGCCGCCGGATACGCCGGGGCCACCACCGCCAGCCGGCAGCCGTGCGCCGCCATCATTGCCTCCAGTTCGCCGCCAAGGTTGCCGCGCAGCGTGGAGTCGATCTTCTTTACCTGCCAGTGCGGGACAAATCTTGCCGCGCCGCGCAGCAGACCGGTGACCTTGTCCGCCGCGGCGGCGGCGCTCATTGCCCGGCTGTCGCTATTGAGAATTAACGCCCGGGCGGTTGATGGTTGCCCGGCGCTGAAGGCCACTTCCACCGACATGCCCGCCTCCGCGAGGCTGACACCGGCGTCATTGGCTCCCGTAAAGTCATCTGCCAGCACCAGCACCTGGTTATTACCATCGTTCATTGTTCTGCCTTGTGGTCGATGAAAATCTGAAACTGATTATATTCAATCATATTTGATTAAATGTGAGCAAGCTCAAGTTATTAAACTGCCGTATAAATTATAACTCTTCCCCACCAGACGAGTGACACGATCCATGAATGATTGAATTCAATCAATTACTACCAAGGAGAAACGCGTGGCGACGATACACAGCACAATCATCAGCGGGGCGGGCGCCTCAACGGCCCTGCTCCCGCTGTTGTCAGGTAAAACCCGCATCCTGCTGGTGACCGACCAGAACGTTGGCGCGCTGGAAGCGACCCAGGCGATCCATCGCCTGCTGGCGGCCGAAGGGCGTAAGGTTGAGGTCATTGACACAGTACCGGCAGAGCCCAGCCATCACGATGTGGCGCAGATTGTCAGCCAACTGGGCGCCAGTCAGCCCCAGATGATCGTGGGCATCGGCGGGGGGAGCGTACTGGATGTGGCGAAACTGCTCTCGGTGCTCCTGCATACTGAGGCGCCCTCTCTGACGGCCATGCTGGCAGGCGAGTTGCCGCAACGACGGATTAGCTCATTGTTGATCCCGGCCACCGCCGGCACCGGCTCCGAAGCGACGCCGAACGCCATTCTGGCGATCCCCGAGCAGCAGACCAAAGTGGGGATCATCTCCCCGGTGCTGCTGCCGGACTATGTCGCCCTGCTGCCGGAGCTGACCACCAGCATGCCGGCCAGCATCGCGGCGTCGACCGGCATCGATGCCCTGTGTCATCTGCTGGAGTGCTTTACCTCCACCGTCGCCAATCCGGTGAGCGACAACGCGGCGTTAATCGGTTTACACAAGCTGGTGCGGCATATCGAACGCTCGGTGGATCAGCCGCAGGATCTGACGGCGAAGCTGGAGATGCTCTGGGCCTCGTGGTACGGCGGCGCGGCGATCAACCATGCCGGCACCCATCTGGTGCATGCGCTCTCCTATCCGCTTGGCGGTACCTGGCACCTGCCGCACGGGGTGGCTAACGCCATTCTGCTGGCGCCCTGCATGCGGGTGGTCCGCCCCCACGCGGTGGCAAAATTCGCTCAGGTCTGGGATCTGATCCCCGACGCAGATCGCACGCTCAGTGAGGAAGAGAAATCCCATGCGCTGGTCGCGTGGCTGGCGGCGCTGGTGAAACGACTGCCCCTGCCGGACAACCTGGCCGCGCTCGGCGTGCCCAGGGAGAGCATCCCTGCTCTCAGCGCAGCGGCGCAAAACGTCAAGCGCCTGATGAACAACGCCCCCTGCAGCGTCAGCCGCGAAGAGATTGCGGCTATCTATCAAACGCTGTTTCCAGAACATGCCTAACAGGAGAAAGAAAATGAGGAGAGCCATTAGCGGCGTACTCACCGCCATCGTCACCCCTTTTACCGCCGAGGGAGCCCTTAACCTGCCAGCGCTACGCCAGCAGGTGCAGCGCCAGCTCGCCGCAGGCAACGGGATTTTCTGCGGCGGCACCAATGGCGAGTTTTTTGTCCTCAATGAGGAGGAGAAGATCGCCGTCGCCAGAACCTGCGTGGAAGAAGCCGCCGGACGCGCGCCGGTGGTAGCGCATATCGGGGAGATTTCCACCCGTGAGACTCGCCGGCTGGGCCAGCAGATCGCCCGCCTCGGGGTTGACGCGGTATCGGCCATTACCCCGTGGTTCGTACCCTTGAAGCAGGAAGAGCTGATTAACCACTATACGGCGATCGCCGACGCGCTGAGCGTCCCGCTTTTTCTTTATAACATTCCCGCCCGCACCGGGAACACCATTGCTCCGGAGACGGCACGCCAGCTGGCCCGACACGAGAATATCGTCGGCATTAAGGACAGCGCCGGCAGCTACGATAGCCTGAAAGGCTTTCTTGACGCGGTACGCGACATTGACGGTTTCGACGTTCTGAACGGGCCGGACTCCCTTATCCATCAGGGGTATGTCGACGGCTGTTCGGCCTGCATCTCAGGGCTTGCCAACGTCGCCCCCGCTGAAATCAACGCGATCTGGTCGCTGTTTCACGCCGGAGATATCGCCGGATCGCGCCAGGCGCAGGAGCGCGTGACGGGCCTGCGCACCGATCTGTATAAGGTGGCGTTCTCACCCGCGGCAGTGAAAAAAGCCCTGCAACTGATGGGTCATGAGGTGGGCGACAGCCGCTACGCGGTGCAGTTCAGTGACCAACAGCTGCAGCAGATACGCGACATCATCGCTCGTTATTTAGCGTAATACTTGCTGCGCTTTTTTAATAAAACAGACCGGGTACCGCCGTGCCCAGGATTCGTACGCCCAGAGAGAGGCTAAGATGAATCATTTTACCGCTGAAGATACCTTTATTATTGTCGGCATTGTTATTGCCTATATTCTGTTTACCACCTGGCTGACATTCCGTATTCGTAGTAAAAATTCCGGGGATTTTATGGAAGGCTCGCGCGCCATGCCGGCCTTTATTGTCGGTATATTACTGATGTCAGAATATATTGGCGCCAAATCGACCATCGGTACTGCCCAGGCCGCCTTTGAGAGCGGAATTGCCGCCTCGTGGTCCGTGCTGGGGGCAGCCATCGGCTTTCCGCTGTTCGGTTTAATCCTGGTGAAACGCATCTATAACACCGGAAAAATTACCATTTCCGGCGCCATCGCTGAAAAATATGGCAACAGTACCAAAAATATTATCTCCCTGATTATGATTTATGCGCTGCTGCTGGTTAACGTGGGCAACTACGTCAGCGGTGCCGCAGCCATCTCCACCGTATTAAAAGTGAATTTACCGGTAGCCGCCTTTATTACCGCCATTGTGAGTACCTTTTATTTCGCGTTCGGCGGCATGAAGGGCGTCGCATGGGTCACCATGTTACACAGCGCGTTGAAATACGCCGGTCTGCTGATCATTCTGGGTTTTGCCCTGTCCAAAACCGGCGGCTTCTCGCCGATGATGGAGAAGATGCCGGATTATTACTGGACATGGGATGGCAACATTGGTGCTGGCACGATCTTCGCCTGGCTCATCGGCACTATCGGCTCCATTTTTTGCACCCAGTTTGTCATTCAGGCCATTAGCTCAACCAAAGACGTTCGGTCAGCGAAACGCTCCACCTGGATCGCCTTCTTTTTCTGCCTGCCTATCGCCTTTGCCATCGCCATTATCGGCGTCGCGGCGAAATACCTGCATCCCGAGATCAACAGCCTGTATGCCCTCCCGGTCTTTCTGCAGGACATGAACCCGTGGCTGGCAGGTCTGGTGACAACGTCACTTGTGGCATCGATTTTCGTCAGCGTAAGTACCGTAGCCCTGGCCATTGCCTCGCTGGTGGTGAAGGATTTTTACGTACCATGGCGCAACCCAACGCCGGACCAGGAGTTCAGAGCCACACGCTGGGCGTCGCTAATTATCGGCTTCCTGCCGCTGATCTTTGTGCTGCTGGTACCGGAGGTGCTGAAACTCTCCTTCTTTACCCGCGCCATTCGCCTCTCCATTACCGTGGTGGCGGTCATCGCCTTCTATGCCCCCTTCTTCAGAAGCACTCGGGGCGCGAATGCCGGCCTGATCGGCGCCTGTGTGGTGACGTCCGTCTGGTATTTACTCGGCGACCCGTTCGGCATCAATAACATGTATGTCGCCCTGGCAACCCCGGCCATCATCATGGTGATTGACCGCCTGATCCCAAATAAATCACAACCATCCCCCGCCCCAGTTGAGCAACGTGGAGTATAAAACATGACCGTAATTCCGCCTTTTGACGGCGTCATTCGCCAACACCAGCAAGATGAACACATCGCATGGGCAATGCTTCCCTGCGCCTGCCCGCAGAACCATGCCGCCAATCTGCTGCCGCTGGATGACGGCAGCCTGATGTGCGTCTGGTTTGGCGGCTCCCAGGAGGGAAAAGCCGATATCTCTATCTGGGGATCGCGGTTAGCCCCCGGCAGTGACCGCTGGAGTGAGGCAGTCAAGCTATCTGATGATCCAGACCGCTCAGAACAAAACCCGGTGCTATTTCAGGCGCCCGATAACGTGCTGTGGCTGTTGTGGACAGCGCAATTTGCCGGAAACCAGGATACCGCCATTGTGCGCTACCGCCTCTCCCACGATGGCGGACGAAGCTGGGGGGCCATCGATACGCTGCTGGATCAACCGGGTACCTTTATTCGCCAGCCAATAAGCGTTATGTCTGACGGCAACTGGCTGCTGCCGGTCTTTTACTGCCGTACCGAACCCGGCGAGAAATGGGTGGGTAACAATGACGTCAGCGCGGTGAAGATCTCTTCAGACTGCGGAAAAAGCTGGCGTGACGTGGCGGTCCCGGAGAGCCTGGGTTGTGTCCATATGAGTATCACTCCGCTTCCGGACGGCAGACTGGCAGCCTTCTTCCGCAGCCGCTGGGCGGATCATATCTGGTTCAGCCAGTCCAGCGACCAGGGAGAGAGCTGGTCTGCGCCGGTACCGACGACGCTTCCGAACAACAACTCGTCCATTCAGGCGACCACCCTGGACAATGGCGAACTGGCGCTGGTGTTCAATAATATGAGCGCCGCCGGCGCCACGGAACGCCGCGCCTCGCTGTATGATGAAATTGCTGACGACGATGGCCGAAGGGAGCCGGAAGCGACCGGGAAAAGCGCCTTCTGGGGCGCACCACGCGCGCCGATGACCGTCGCTATTTCAGCCGATGGTGGTGAAAGCTGGCCGTGGCTGCGCAATCTCGATGAGGGTGACGGCTACTGCATGACCAATAATTCGGAGCAGAAGCTGAACCGGGAGTTCTCCTACCCCAGCATCAAACAGGGAGCAGACGGTAATTTGCATATCGCCTACACCTGGTATCGCCAGGCGATCAAGTATGTTCGTGTCTCGCCACAGTGGGTAAAAGGAGAAAGCGCATGATTATCGGTAATCTGCAGGCGCTGCAGCAGGCTGGTCTGCCGCCGGCGTTAAAGCAGCTATTGAGCAGCGAGGCCTGTTCGCTGGCTGCCCTCAGTGCCAGAGAGAATGGCCGCTTCCAGCCCGACGGTGCGCCGTGGTTCTGCACCCTCAGCGTGGTGCAAACCCAGCCTGCGGCCGAGCGGCATACGGAATATCATCGCCAGTGGGCGGATATTCAGGTCATCCTGGCCGGCGAGGAGCGGATCCAGGCGGGCATGGCTCCCGCGATGCGCCCGGAAGATAATGAGCTTAAGCCCGACCTCTATATATGTCAGCCAGCCCCGGAGAGTGTCTCTATTCTGCTGCGTCCCGGCGACTTCGCGGTCTTTTACCCCGGCGAACCGCACCAGGCGCTGTGTGCGGTTTCGACGCCAGCGCCGGTCAGAAAGGCGGTATTCAAAATCCCCGCTGAGATGCTGGAGGCGCGATGAAGCGGGCAATGGTAACCGGGGCCAGCTCCGGGATCGGCGCCGCAGTGGTGAGGCAGTTGCTGGCGGACGGCTGGCAGGTGATCGGCATGAGCCGTTCGCTGCCGCCCTTCTCACAGCCGAACTTTCGCCATCTGATGGTCGACGTCAGCCAACGCAGCGCGCTGCTGGCGGCGCTGGAGCAGATTGAGCCCCCGCAGGCCATCATTCACGCCGCGGGTTCAATGGCGGCCGCCACTCTGGGCAATCTGGACCCTCAGCGCAGCGAGTCGCTGTGGCGTTTACACGTCGATGCGGCTCAGACATTGGTCAATCACTTCGCCCCGACCATGGGGCCAGGCGGGAGGATCGTTCTGCTGGGAAGCCGTACCTCACGAGGCGCCGCTGGTCGCTCGCAGTATGCGGCCACCAAAGCCGCGCTGGTCGCTCTCGCCAGGAGCTGGGCGGCAGAGCTGGCGCCTGCCGGGGTGACGGTCAACGTCGTGGCTCCCGGGGCAACCGATACGCCGATGCTTCATCAGCCAGGCAGAGAAAGTTCTCCGCCACGGCTTCCGCCGCTTGGGCGACTCATTACTCCGCAGGAAGTGGTCTCTCTGGTGAGCTGGTTGCTGAGCGAGGGCGCATCGGCGATGACCGGACAGGAGCTGGTGATGTGTGGCGGCGCATCGCTGGGCTGATGCTATGTCGCCCTGGGGAGCGGAAGTAGATTGCCGCTCTCCGGGGCGACGCGGGGGCCATGATTAACGCAGGTAAACCGTTCCGCGCAGATAGGTGGTGGCCTGGCCGCCAATCAGCACCCTGTCGCCCTGCCACTGGCAGCGCAGGTCGCCGCCGCGGCCAGAGACCTGGCGCGCCATCATGGTGGTTTTCCCCAGCTTTTCGCCCCACCAGGGGATCAGCATGCTGTGGGCGGAGCCGGTGACCGGATCTTCCGGCACCCCTTCACCCGGGCAGAAGAAGCGGCTGACAAAGTCATACTCCTCATCCGGCGCGCTGACGCAGATCATTTTGCCGAGCTTCTGCAGACGTGCCATATCGGTCTGCACCGCTTCAACCTGCTGGCGATCCGCCAGCACGACCAGATAATCACGCCCCTCCCGCACCTCGACGGCAGACTCAAGCCCCAGTCCGGCCAGCAGGTCCGCCGGCGGGTTGTCCACCGGGGTGGTCGACCACGCCGGGAAGTCGAGCGTCAGCCAGTCGCCGCTGCGGGTCACCCGCAGTTCACCGACAAAACGGGTGCTGAAGGTAATCGTCGCCGAGGGATGGTCAAGATACTCGAAAATAACATGCGCCGTCGCCAGGGTGGCGTGGCCGCAGAGGTTGATCTCGCCCAGCGTGGTAAACCAGCGCAGCTCATAGCCTTCGTCGGTGTGGACGAAAAACGCCGTTTCGGACTGGTTATGCTGTTGGGCCATTTTCAGCAATACATCGTCCGCTAACCACTCGCTGAGCGGGCAAACGGCCGCGGCATTACCGCCAAAGTTTTTATCGCTGAAGGCATCGACCAGATAAAATTGAATTTCCTGCATACACTGTCCTTACTTTTTTTACTTTCCTTCAACATGACATAAAAGCGCTCCCCTGACACTATCCATAGCAAAATTAATTGCTTAACCGCGGCCAGCCACTTGCAGCGAAATGAGATGCAGATCACAAAATGATTGTCTTTTCGCCAGTAATCGTTTTAAGATCACCGTCACATCTTCCCTTGAATCACCCATCCAGAGCTTATGACTACGAATACGGTCTCACGCAAGGTAGCGTGGCTACGTGTCGTGACGTTGGCCATCGCCGCGTTTATTTTCAACACCACAGAATTCGCCCCTGTCGGTCTGCTGTCCGATATTGCCGGCAGCTTCGGCATGGAAACCGCCCAGGTGGGCATGATGCTCACCATTTATGCGTGGGTGGTGGCGCTGATGTCGCTGCCGTTTATGCTGCTGACCAGCAAAATGGAGCGCCGGCGGCTGCTCATCGGCCTGTTTATTCTGTTTATCGCCAGCCACGTTCTGTCGTTTTTTGCGTGGAGTTTTGACGTCCTGGTGATTAGTCGCATTGGCATCGCTTTTGCGCATGCGGTTTTCTGGTCGATTACCTCAGCGCTGGCCATCCGCATGGCGCCGCCTGGCAAACGGGCGCAGGCGCTGAGCCTGATCGCCACCGGTACAGCCCTGGCGATGGTGTTCGGTATTCCGATTGGCCGCATCATCGGCCAGTATTTTGGCTGGCGAATGACCTTCCTGGCGATTGGCCTCGGCGCGTTAGCCACCCTTGCCTGTCTGGTAAAACTGCTGCCGACGCTACCGAGCGAACATTCTGGCTCGCTGAAAAGCCTGCCGGTGCTGTTCCGCCGCCCGGCGCTGGTCAGCGTTTATATTCTGACCGTGGTGGTGGTGACCGCCCACTATACCGCCTACAGCTATATCGAGCCCTTTGTCCAGACGGTGGCGGGCCTGAGCGGCAACTTTGCTACCGTGCTGCTGTTGATCCTCGGCGGGGCCGGTATTATCGGCAGCATTCTGTTCGGTAAGCTCGGCAACCAGCACGCTTCCGGGCTGATTAGCATCGCTATCGGCCTGCTGCTGGCCTGCCTGCTGTTGCTCCTGCCTGCCTCGGACAATGCACATCATCTGATGCTGCTCAGTATCTTCTGGGGCGTGGCGATCATGATTATCGGCCTCGGTATGCAGGTAAAAGTGCTGGCTTCCGCGCCGGATGCCACCGACGTCGCCATGTCCCTGTTCTCGGGCATCTTTAATATTGGTATTGGCGCTGGCGCGCTGGTGGGCAGCCAGGTGAGTCTGCATCTGTCGATGGCTTCCATCGGCTACATCGGTGCCATCCCGGCGCTGGCCGCGCTGGTATGGTCTCTGATGATCTTCCGCCGCTGGCCGGTATCGCTGGAAGACCATCAACCGCACCACTCCTGAGTTACCGCGATAAAAAAGCCTGCCGGCATGGCTACCGGCAGGCTGTTGTCTCTCATCCCATCCGGGGCGATCAGGGGTGCCAGGTCGAAATGATCTCCAGCACGCCATTAATAATAAACTGCACGCCCATACAGACCAGCAGGAAGCCCATCAGCCGCGAAATGGCCTCGATGCCGCCTTTGCCTACCAGACGCATAATCGCGCCGGAACTGCGCAGACAAGCCCACAGAATCACCCCTAACAGCAAAAAGATGATCGGCGGCGCCGCCAGTACCACCCACTCCGGGAAGTCCACGCCGTGCTTAACGGTCGAGGCGGAGCTAATAATCATCGCGATGGTTCCCGGACCGGCGGTGCTTGGCATCGCCAGCGGCACAAAGGCGATATTGGCGGTCGGTTCATCCTGCAGTTCTTCCGATTTGATCTTCGCTTCCATCGAATCGTGGGCTTTTTGCTGGGGGAACAGCATGCGGAAACCGATAAAGGCCACAATCAATCCCCCGGCGATACGCAGCCCAGGTATTGATATGCCGAATGTATTCATCACCACCTGACCGGCATACCACGACACCATCAGAATGGCGAACACATACACCGATGCCATCAACGCCTGCTTGTTCCGCTCGGCGTTGTTCATATTGCCCGCCAGGCCGAGGAACAGCGCCACGGTTGTGAGTGGGTTTGCCAGCGGTAAAAGCACCGCCAGGCCAAGCCCTATTGCTTTAAACAAATCGAACATAGTTAATTAAAGTCCCGTTAATATTCATTTTTTAAGTATTGTTTCGTTCCGTGAGTATACCGGCTTCGACACTTTCGCCGCCAGCCTGCTGATAAACCACTTCCGCTAAAAATTAACAAGCGTTAGCAAAACCACAAACAGTGACCCACGTCAGATTTTTTTATTTTAGCAAATCGTGGCATCGGCCAATTCATAATGTTGACTTATGATTGCCTGGGCAATAGTATCACCTGCAACTAATTACTTGCCTGGGCAACCATCATGAAAAGTACCAGCGACCTGTTTAATGAAATGATCCCGTTGGGCCGCTTGATCCAGATGGTTAACCAGAAAAAAGATCGCCTGCTCAACGACTACCTCTCACCCATGGATATTACCGCGACCCAGTTTCGCGTGCTCTGTTCCATTCGTTGCGAGGTATGTATTACCCCCGTTGAGCTGAAAACCGTGCTTTCCGTCGACCCGGGCGCGATGACGCGTATGCTCGACCGCCTGGCGTGCAAAGGCTGGATTGAACGGTTACCCAACCCCGCTGACAAGCGCGGCGTGCTGGTGCAGTTGACACCGGACGGCGCAGCCCTCTGCGAGCAGTGTCATCAGGTTGTGGGTCAGAAGTTACACCAGGAGTTAACAAAAAATCTGTCGGCGGACGAAGTCGTCGCGCTTGAGCAACTACTCAAGAAGGTCCTGCCGTAAAATAAGAAGAGGTAAGATGATGTCCAGACGTAATAATGACGCCATCACTATCCATAGTATTTTGTCGTGGATCGAGGATAACCTGGAATCGCCCCTGTCGCTGGAAAAAGTGTCTGAGCGTTCAGGTTACTCCAAGTGGCACCTGCAACGTATGTTTAAGAAAGAGACCGGCCATTCCCTCGGCCAGTACATCCGCAGCCGCAAGCTGACGGAGATTGCGCAGAAGCTCAAGCAGAGCAATGAGCCCATTTTGTACCTGGCGGAACGCTACGGTTTCGAGTCGCAGCAGACCCTGACGCGAACGTTCAAGAACTATTTCGATGTTCCGCCCCACAAGTATCGCATAACGAATGTACCTGGCGAATCCCGCTATCTGCATCCGCTAAATAACTGATGTTAATCGCCTGTATTATCAAAGACGTATTGAGGAAATCATGAAATTATTCGCTACCGCAGCTATCGTACTCCTGTCGCTGGTCTCCAGCCTCAGCTATGCGGAGCAAAACACCACGCCGGTGCGTCAAAACCAGCGTGATACAATGATTATCCCTTCGGAACATAACGATTCGCCATTTGATTTCAATCATATGGCGGCTGGCAGTGATAAATCCGACGAACTGGGCGTGCCGTACTACCAGCAGCACGACCTGTGATGCCATTACACGCATAATTGTGTAGCCCCTTCTTCGGGGCTTTTTTTTATCCGCGCGCCATACCCGGCCGCACCAGACGTAAGCCGAAGACGTTAATATAGAGCCCGGCCATAATCAGTACCGCCCCGATGAGCTGCAGTCCGCTCAGCGTCTCCCCCAGCAACAGCGCAGCGCTGGCCATCCCCACCACCGGCACCAGCAGCGACAGCGGCGCCACCCGCCAGGTCTCATAGCGCCCCAGCAGCGATCCCCAGATACCATAGCCGACGATAGTGGCGATAAATGCCAGATAGAGCAGCGACAGTATCGTCAGCAGATCGATGTGTTGCAGGCTCGCCAGCATGGTCTGCGGGCCATCAATCAGCCATGAGGCCAGCATAAACGGCAGCACCGGGATCAACGCGCTCCACACCACCAGCGACATAATGGGCGGCCGGGCGGCATGCGACATGATTTTCTTGTTGAAGATATTACCGCAGGCCCAGCTGAGCGCCGCCGCCAGGGTCAGCATAAAGCCCACCAGCGGCACATGCTCCCCGCCAAGGCTGCCCTCCACCAGCACCAGCACGCCAAAGATCGCCAGGGCGATCCCCGCCAGTTGCTTGCCCTGCAGACGTTCGCCAAAGACGAAGGCGCCGAGAATGATGGTGAAGAAGGCTTGCGCCTGCAGCACCAGCGAAGCCAGCCCGGCAGGCATACCCAGGCCGATAGCGCAGAACAGAAAGGCAAACTGACCAAAGCTAATGGTCAGGCCATAACCCAGCAGCAGGCGCAGCGGGATAGCCGGGCGGGATACAAACAGCAGCGCCGGGAAGGCGACCAACATAAAGCGCAGCCCCGCCAGCATCAGCGGCGGCATATTGTGTAATCCCAGCTTAATCACCACAAAGTTAAGCCCCCACACCACCACTACCAGCAGCGCCAGCAGTCCATCTTTCCTCGTCATACCCTGCCTCTGTCGTTATTAGAATTTTTGTGAACAAAATCAAAGTAACCAAAAAGCGGCCGCCAGGATAGATCATTATTTTTGGCAGGCCAGGAAGTGCGACCGGCGACCGGGCTGACCTGTACAAGGCGTAATGAGCGTGTTATTTGTGATCGAAGACGTAAAATTATAACAACATGACAGGCAAGGAAATCATGATCACCACTCTCAGGCGCTCCACCATCGCGCTGCTGGCATCGTCGTTACTGCTAACTATTGGCCGCGGGGCCACACTGCCGTTTATGACTATCTACCTCACCCGACGTTATCAGCTGGATGTCGATGTGATTGGCTACGCGTTGTCGCTGGCGCTGGTGGTCGGCGTGCTGTTCAGCATGGGCTTTGGCATCCTCGCGGATAAGTTCGACAAAAAGCGCTATATGGTGTGGTCAGTGCTGGTGTTTATTCTGGGATTTAGCGCGATACCGCTGGTCAATAACGCTATCCTGGTGGTGATCTTTTTTGCGTTGATCAACTGCGCCTACTCGGTGTTTTCCACCGTGCTAAAAGCCTGGTTCGCCGACCGACTGACGCCGGAGAAAAAAGCGCGTATCTTCTCGCTGAACTATACCATCCTCAATATCGGCTGGACCGTCGGGCCGCCCATCGGCACACTGCTGGTGATGCACAGCATCAATTTGCCGTTCTGGCTGGCGGCCGCCTGCGCCGCCTTTCCATTGGTGTTTATTCAGCTGTTTCTCCAGCGGGATGGGGCCGCCGCGGCCCAGCCGGGCGCTGCTGCCTGGTCTCCCTCAGTGTTGCTGCGTGACCGGGCGCTGCTGTGGTTTACCTGTTCCGGGCTGCTGGCCTCCTTCGTCAGCGGCGCTTTCGCCTCCTGCCTCTCGCAGTATGTGCTGGTGGTCGCCAGCAGCGACTTCGCCGAGAAAGTGGTGGCCGTGGTGCTGCCGGTTAACGCCGCGGTGGTGGTCGCTTTGCAGTACGCGGTTGGCCGGCGGCTGAGCGCCAGAAATATTCGCCCGCTGATGACCTTCGGCACCGTCTGCTTTGTTATCGGCCTCGTGGGCTTTATGTTCTCTGGCGCCAGCCTGTGGGCGTGGGGGATCTCGGCGGCGATCTTCACCCTCGGGGAAGTGATTTATGCCCCCGGGGAGTATATGCTGATTGACCATATTGCCCCGCCGGGGATGAAGGCCAGCTACTTCTCCGCCCAGTCGCTGGGGTGGCTGGGCGCGGCATTCAACCCGATGTTCACCGGGATGATCCTCACCCATCTGCCGCACTGGTCGCTTTTTGTCATTCTTATCGTGGCGATTGTCGCCGCCTGGCTGATGATTTTCCGCGGGATGAATGCCCGTCCCTGGCAGCCGGATTGTCCGCTGGCCAACGCCTGACGCCAGCTGGCATGCGGCTGTCGGGTTGATGTCGGGCCGCTGTCGGGTCGCTGTCGTGGTGGCTGGCGGCCCGGTTCACCATACTCCATCACAGGTTTACATCCGCAGAACGTCATGGAGCATACGAATATGAACAACAACAATCAGGTCAAACAATTACGGCTACAGCGCGCCTGGTCCCAGGAGCAGCTGGCCGAAATGGCGGGTCTCAGCGTCCGCACGATCCAGCGCATTGAGAATGGAGAACGCCCGGGGCTGGAGACCCTCAGCGCCCTCGCCGCGGTCTTTGAGGTCACGGTGGCCGAGATCGGCGGCGAAGCCTCGCGGGAGGGTGCGCCGGGCCCGGAAGCCTCGCTGGATCTGCGCATAGAGGAAGCCAAAGCGCGGGTGCATCAGGAGAGCCGCTTTTTCCGTTCGCTGTCGGTGGCGCTGGTGGTTTGCGTGCTGCTGGCGGTGCTTAACCGCTTCACTAATCCGCAGTACTACTGGTCCGGCTGGGTCGCCCTGATCTGGGGCGCCCTGCTGGTGGTGAGAGGATTACGCCTGTTCGTGTTCGGCGAATGGATCAAAAACTGGCGCCAGGCGCGCCTGCAGCGGCTGTTGCGCAAATAGCCCGCAAACCGGCGGCGCGCACGCCGCCGGCCTGGTCAGATGGTCACCATGGCGCGCACGCCGTCGCTCTCCATATCACCGCCCTTGCCCTGCTGGACGATGGCGCCGCGCGACATCACCAGGTAGTGGTCCGCCAGCCCGGCGGCAAAGTCATAGAACTGCTCCACCAGCAGGATCGCCATATCCCCGCGGCTCGCCAGCTGGCGGATCACCTCGCCAATCTCTTTGATAACCGAAGGCTGGATCCCCTCGGTGGGTTCATCGAGGATCAGCAGCTGCGGACGGCTGGCCAGCGCGCGGCCAATCGCCAGCTGTTGCTGTTGACCGCCGGATAAGTCACCGCCCCGCCGCTGCTTCATGGTCTTGAGCACCGGGAAAAGCTGGTAGATCTCCTCCGGCACCTGCTGCGCTTCGCGGGCGGGAAAGCGCGACAGCCCCATCAGCAGGTTTTCTTCCACCGTCAGGCGCGGAAATATCTCGCGCCCCTGGGGGACGTAGGCGACCCCGGCCTGCACCCGCTGGTGCGGTTTGCGATGGGTGATGTTCTGATCCTGCCAGCGTACCTCACCGCTGCGCGCCGGGATCAGCCCCATCAGGCATTTCAGCAGCGTGGTCTTACCGACGCCATTGCGCCCCAGCAGGCAGGTGACTTCGCCCTGACGGGCGGAAAAATCCACCCCACGCAAAATATGGCTGCCGCCGTAGTATTGATGTAGCTGACTCACCTGTAACATTGGCGCTCCTTAACGTCCCAGATAAACTTCAATGACCTGCTCATTGGCCTGCACCTCCCGCAGCGATCCCTCCGCCAGCACCTGGCCCTGATGCAGGACCGTCACCCGGTCGGCGATGGTCTCGACAAATCCCATGTCGTGCTCCACCACCATCAGGGAGTGCTGTCCAGCCAGGGTACGAAACAGCTCCGCCGTATACTCCGTTTCCGCATCGGTCATGCCGGCCGCCGGCTCATCAAGCAGCAGCAGATGCGGCTCCTGCACCAGCAGCATGCCGATCTCAAGGAACTGTTTCTGGCCATGGGACAGCAGACCGGCCTGGCGGTAGCGCTCGCCGTCGAGACGCAGCAGGCGCAGTACCTCATTCAGCCGATCGTCCTGTTCGCTGCTCAGCCGGGCGCGCAGGCTGGCCCACACCGATTTATCTCCCTTCATCGCCAGGGCGAGATTTTCCGCCACCGTCAGCGCTTCGAAGACCGTCGGCTTCTGAAACTTGCGCCCGATGCCCTGGCGGGCGATGGCCACCGGGTCAAGAGTGGTCAGATCCACCGACTGGTCATAGAGCGCTTTGCCGCTTTGCGGCCGGGTCTTGCCGGTGATCACGTCCATCAGGGTAGTCTTGCCCGCCCCGTTGGGGCCGATCACGCAGCGCAGTTCGCCGACGCCTATCGCCAGCGACAGATCCGTCAGCGCCCGGAAACCGTCAAAGCTGACGTTGATATTCTCCAGCTGCAGCACCGGATCGGTTTGTTCGCGAAAGCGATCGCCGGGCAGCTGACGGGTAAACAGTCCTTCATCCGGTTGCATTAGCGGTCTCCTCGACGCAGCAGGCCCATCACTCCGCGGGGTAAAAACAGGGTCACGATGATGAAGATGAGGCCCAGAAACAGCTGCCAGTACTCTGGCATCGCCACGGTGAAAATGCTTTTCGCGCCGTTGACCAGCCCGGCGCCAAGCACCGGGCCGATCAGGGTGCCGCGCCCGCCGAGCGCGACCCAGATGGCGGCCTCGATGGAGTTGGTCGGCGACATTTCGCTGGGGTTGATGATCCCGACCTGCGGGACATATAACGCCCCCGCCAGACCGCAGAGCACCGCCGACAGCGTCCATACCAGCAGCTTGAAGCCGCGCGGGTCGTACCCGCAGAACATCAGCCGGTTTTCGGCGTCACGTACCGCGGTGAGGATCCGGCCAAACTTACTCTGCGCCAGCGCCGAGCCCAGCCACAGGGTCAGCAACAGCAGCAAAACCGTGGCCATAAACAGGGTGGCGCGGGTGCCGGTGGCGGTGACCGGAAAACCCAGCAGCGTGGTAAAACCGGTGAAGCCGTTGTTGCCGCCAAACCCGGTCTCGTTGCGAAAGAACAGCAGCATACCGGCATAGGTCAGGGCCTGGGTCATGATCGAGAAATAGACCCCTTTGATCTTCGAGCGAAAGGCAAACCAGCCGAAAACCAGGGCCAGCAGACCGGGAACCAGCACTACCAGCGCCATCGCCCAGGCGAAATGTTGCGTGCCCCACCAGAACCAGGGCAGCTCGCTCCAGGAGAGAAAAGACATAAACGCCGGCAGACCGTCGCCCGCCGCCTGGCGCATCAGGTACATCCCCATGGCGTACCCGCCGAGGGCAAAGAAGATCCCGTGCCCCAGCGACAGCATACCCGCATAGCCCCAGACCAGATCCAGCGCCACCGCCACAATGGCGTAGCAGAGGATTTTGCCGCTCAGCGTCAGCAGCCAGCTCGGCACCGCCAGCGGATGCGAGGCCGGCAGCAGCGCCAGGAATGGCATACTCAGCAGCCCCAGCACCAGCAGGATCCCCAGCCAGCGCAGAGGCCGCGGCGCGCGCTGCGCCAGCGTTAAGGTGATTGGTTGGCTCATCAGTCAATAACCCTCCCTTTCAGCGCGAACAGACCCTGCGGGCGTTTCTGAATAAACAGAATAATCATCACCAGGATCAGGATTTTGCCCAGCACCGCGCCCATTTGGGGTTCGAGAATTTTGTTGAAAATGCCCAGCCCAAAGGCCGCCGCCACGCTGCCGGCCAGCTGGCCGACGCCGCCCAGCACCACTACCAGAAACGAGTCGATGATGTATCCCTGACCCAGTTCAGGCCCGACGTTGCCAAGCTGCGACAGCGCCACGCCGCCCAGCCCGGCAATACCGGAGCCGAGGCCAAAGGCCAGCATATCCACCCGCCCGGTAGGCACGCCGCAGCAGGCGGCCATCGCCCGGTTCTGCGTCACGGCGCGGACGTTCATCCCCAGACGGGTACGGTTCAGGATGAGCCAGGTAAAACACAGCACCAGCAGGACGAACGCCAGCACCGCCAGCCGGTTCCACGGCAGGATCAGGTTCGGCAGGACCTGCACGCCGCCGGAGAGCCAGGCCGGGTTTGCCACCTCCACGTTCTGCGCGCCAAACAGCATCCTCACCAGCTGGATAAGCATCAGGCTGATCCCCCAGGTGGCGAGCAGCGTTTCCAGCGGCCGACCATACAGATGACGAATAATGGTGCGCTCCAGCGCCATGCCGATCCCGGCGGTCACCAGAAACGCCACCGGCAGCGCGACCAGCGGATAAAAGGCCAGCCATTGCGGCGCGAGCTGCGCCAGCACCTGCTGTACCAGCCAGCAGCTGTAGGCGCCGATCATTAACATCTCACCGTGGGCCATGTTAATCACCCCCAGCAGGCCATAGGTGATCGCCAGCCCCAGCGCGGCCAGCAACAGCACCGATCCCAGCGACAGCCCCATAAAGGCCTGGCCCAGCAGATCGCCGAGCAGCAGACGATGTTTGATCTTTTGCAGGCTGTCGCTGGCCGCCTCGCGCACCGCCGCATCCGGCTCATGCTGGGCATCGGTAAAGGGGATCAGCAGCGCCTGGGTTTCCGGGTCCGCGGAATGGCCGAGCAGCGTCACGGCGGCCAGCCGCGCGCTGGCCTCAGGCTGAGTGAGCTGCAGGCGCGCCAGCGCCACCTCCAGCAGACCCCGCACATTATCATCGGTTTCCGCCTGCAGCCGCTGTTGCAGCAGCGCGGCCATGGCCGGGGTCGCTTCCCGCTGTAGCGTGCGCGCGGCGGAAGCTCTCTCCGTGACGTTGTCACTTAAAATAAGGTGGCTGGCCAGCGCGCCGGCAGCCAGATTGCGCAGCCTGTTGGTCAGACGGACCGGTCGGGTTTCGCCCTGCGGCGCGGCGACGGCACCCAATGGCTGTAATCCGCCCTGTCGGGTGCGGAAAGCATGTTTTCCGTCGTCCATCACCAGGCTCTCGGTGGTCAACGCCCGCAGCAGCGGCAGACGATCCGCCTGCGGCGCTGCCGCCCACTGGGTCAACAGCTGCGCCTGCTGGCTGCGGCTGGCGGCAACGAAGTCGTCCGCCTCCGCGGCCTGCGCCCGCCACGGCAGCAGGATCAGCAGTAGCGCCAACACACTCATGAGACGCAATGCGTTCATGTCGTTCTCCTCTGGTCAGCAGCCGACGGGCGCTATGCTCCAGCCCCGTCGGCCCTGGCGCTTACTGGCTGACGGTTTTCACCGGATGGTCAGGTTTCTTATCGTTACCGGGGATCCACGGACTCCACGGCTGCGCGCGAACGGGTTTATCGGTCTGCCAGACCACGTTGAACTGACCGTTACCTTCAATTTCACCGATCATCACCGGCTTATGCAGATGATGGTTAGTGGCATCCATGGTCAGGGTAAAACCGGATGGCGCGTTGAAGGTCTGCCCGGCCATCGCCTCGCGCACTTTATCGACATCGGTGGTGCCCGCTTTGGTCACCGCCTGCGCCCACATATGCAGACCCACCCAGGTCGCTTCCATCGGATCGTTGGTCACCACCGTATCGGCATTCGGCAGCTTGTGCGCTTTGGCGTACGCGCGATAGTCGGCGACGAAGGCTTTGTTGGTCGGATTATCGACGGACTCAAAGTAGTTCCATGCCGCGAGGTTGCCGACCAGCGGTTTGGTATCGATGCCGCGCAGCTCCTCTTCCCCCACCGAGAAGGCCACCACCGGCACATCGGTCGCTTTCAGACCCTGGTTAGCCAGCTCTTTGTAGAACGGCACGTTGGAATCGCCATTGATGGTGGAGACCACTGCCGTTTTGCCACCGGCGGAGAATTTTTTGATATTGGCGACGATGGTCTGGTAATCGCTGTAGCCGAACGGGGTGTAGACCTCCTCGATATCTTTGTCCTGGATCCCTTTGGCATGCAGGAAGGCGCGGAGGATCTTGTTGGTGGTGCGCGGATAGACGTAGTCCGTCCCCAGCAGGAAGAAACGTTTGGCGCCGCCGCCATCGTCACTTAGCAGGTATTCCACTGCCGGGATAGCCTGCTGGTTAGGCGCCGCGCCGGTATAGAAGACGTTGGGGGACATCTCTTCCCCTTCATACTGCACCGGGTAGAACAGCAGGCCGTTCAGCTCCTCAAACACCGGCAGCACCGATTTACGTGAGACCGACGTCCAGCAGCCAAACACCACCGCCACTTTATCCTGGGCCAGCAGCTGGCGTGCCTTCTCGGCAAACAGCGGCCAGTTGGAGGCCGGGTCGACCACCACCGGCTCCAGCTTCTTGCCCAGTACCCCGCCTTTGGCGTTGATGTCGTCGATGGCCATCAGCGCGACGTCCTTCAGCGGCGTTTCGGAAATCGCCATCGTTCCCGAGAGCGAATGCATGATCCCGACTTTGATGGTGTCGGCGGCATAGGCCTGGAATGAAAGACCCATAGCCATTACAGAGGCGGAGAGTGCAAAAGCTTTTAATAACGTTCTACGTTGCATGATTCACTCCTGAGTAGCGCAAAAATAAAGAATTAACAGCTAACCAGAGGTGATAAGGCAAAAACGGTGCCAGGTTGTGAAAACAGCAGGATGCGGGACAGGTGGGCGGCGGAGACGGTGGGGACGGCAGCGTTGCCTCATCACGGTGCAACGCTGCGCTAAGAAAGTCATTACCAGACGTCGGCGGCGATCGACGTCACCAGACGGACTTTTTGCCACTGCTGGTCTTCGCTGAGGGCATTGCCCTCTTCCGTAGAGGCGAAACCGCACTGCGGACTCAGGCAGATCTGCTCGAGCGGCACGTACTGCGCCGCCTCGGCGAGACGCGCTTTCACCCCCTGCGGATTCTCCAGCTCGCCATTTTTGGTGGTGATCAGTCCGAGAACCACCTGCTGATGGCCAGGACGAATAAAGCGCAGCGGCGCGAAATCCCCGGAGCGGTCGTTGTCGTACTCAAGGAAGAAGGCATCGACATTGACGCCGCCAAACAGCACCTCGGCCACCGGCTCGTAACCGCCTTCCGAGATCCAGGTTGAACGGAAGTTACCCCGACAGACGTGCAGGCCCACCGTCAGATCGGCCGGCTTACCTTCCAGCGCCTGGTTCAGCACCCGGGCATAAATGCGCGCCAGCGCATCCGGATCGTCGCCGCGCTCGCGTACCTGCTGACGCTGGGCATCGGAACACAGGTAGGCCCACACAGTATCGTCCAGCTGCAGATAGCGGCAGCCGGCGTCATAAAACGCGCGGATCGCGTCGCGCCAGGTGGTGGCCAGATCGTCGAAGTAGTCGCTAAGATCCGGGTAAACGGTGGCATCAATATCTTTCCGCCCGCCGCGGAAGTGCAGCACGCTCGGGCTGGGAATGGTCATCTTCGGCTGCGCGTCGCCGCTGATGCTTTTCAGATAGCGGAAGTCCTCCAGCATCGGGTGGTCGCCAAACGCCAGCTTGCCGGTGACGCGAACGCCGTGCGCTTTGGTCTGCACGCCGTTAAACTGGATCCCCTGCTCGGCATCGTAACGTTCAACGCCCTGCAGGCCATCGAAGAAATCGAAATGCCACCATGCGCGCCGAAACTCACCGTCGGTGACCACATGCAGGCCGCAGTCGCATTGCTGCTGAACCAGATGACGGATCGCGTTATTCTCAATTTCGCGTAGCTGACCGGCGTCGATAATCCCCTCAGCCAGCTGCTGACGCGCCTGTTTAATGCTGTCCGGGCGCAAAAAACTGCCGACGATGTCTGCGCGGAACGGGGCCTGTTGACGTCGCATGCTGTCTCCTTAGCGGTGGGCGCGTTAGTTGCCCACCGTGATAGTTCATTATTTGAATTTTTAGACTTCTGGATGGCTATATGTCCAGATACTGGCATGCAGAGTGGTGGGTCGCAAACGAGAATATTTCATGGTGCATGAAATATTTTCATTTACCGGAAACAAACGCATAGCCCTCATCTTCCCAGCCGGTGAGTCCGCCGAGCATCATTTTCACCGGCCGCCCAAGCTCAGCCAGCTTCAGCGCGGCAACGTCAGCACCGTTGCAGTGCGGCCCGGCGCAGTAGACCACAAAGAGGGTCTCCGCCGGCCAGGCGGCCATTCGCTCGGCGGTGATCTGGCTGTGCGGGAGATGCTGCGCGCCTGGCAAGTGACGTCTGGCGAAGGCTTCCTCGCTGCCGACCACGTGCAGCAGGACAAAGTCGACCTCGCCGGCACGCTGGGCGCTGTGCACATCGGCGCAGTCGGTCTCAAGATGCAGCTTATGGCGGAACCAACGGATAGCCTCAGCGGAAGCGGCAGGGGGAAATTGGGTTACTACACTCATGGCGTCTTCTCCTTGTCTGTGATAACACTACTTTACTGACGCCCATCACCCTGATCTGCCGACAACCATGACAGAAAACGCTAACATCCTGACAACCCCTTCTGTGACACCGTCACGTCATCAGGTGGTCGCCCTCGCCTACGATGGCCTGTGCACCTTTGAGTTTGGCGTAGCCGTGGAGATCTTCGGCCTGCCGCGCCCGGAAATGGGTGACAACTGGTACCACTTTGCCGTCGCCGCCGTCGATGAAGGGCCGCTGTGCGCTACCGGCGGCATCCGCCTGATGACTGACGGCGGGCCTGAACTTCTCGCCCAGGCGGATACGATTGTGGTCCCCGGCTGGCGCGGTGTCGACGCCCCGGTCCCCGAGGCGCTGTGCGCCGCCCTCGTTGCCGCCCACGCCCGCGGATGCCGGATTATTTCCATCTGTTCCGGGGTGTTCGTTCTCGCCGCCGCCGGGCTGCTCAATGGCCGCCAGGCAACGACCCACTGGCGCTACACCGCGGCGCTGCAGTCGCGTTTCCCGCAGATCCAGGTGGTGGAAGATGTGCTCTACGTGGGCGATGCTTTGCTGCTGACTTCCGCCGGCAGCGCGGCGGGGATCGACCTTTGTCTGCATCTGGTGCGCGAGGATTTCGGCAGCGAAGCCGCCAACGTCGTCGCCCGCCGCCTGGTGGTCTCTCCCCATCGCGATGGCGGTCAGGCGCAGCAGGTCCTGCGCCCGGTAGCCCGCAGCCGGGAGAGCCAGCGCCTTGGGCAGCTGTTTGACTATCTGCACCAACATCTTGCCGCCAGCCATACCGTCGCTTCCCTCGCCCAGCGCGCCGGCATGGGGACGCGCACCTTTTTGCGCCGCTTTGAGGAGGCCACCGGTAAAACACCCGCCCGCTGGCTGCTGGACGAGCGGCTGCTGCGCGCCCGCCAGCACCTGACGGAGAGCACGATGTCCATCGATCAGATCGCTGAGCGCTGCGGGTTTGCCAGCGCCGGCACCCTGCGTCACCATTTTCGCCAGCACTTCGCGCTCAGTCCGCTGCAGTACCGGAAACAGTTTGCTACTTCTCCGATTGCAAAATCGTCGCGGCAACGGACAATAGACGGCCACAGTAAACGGGTCGCCAGGAGGGTCGATGATGAAGAAAGAGTGTCGGGTAGTGATCTATAAAGAGGGGCTGCTGGGCAGCCTGTTTTTTGGCGAAGCCAAGGCTGACCCTGACAAAATGAGCCAGTTTCTCAGCAGCTATACCCGTGAGGGATGGGAAGTGAAAACCATGTCGGTGGAGCGCCGCCGCACCGCCCTGTTCTGGTCGCGGGAAGCGTATCTTTTCGTGCTCGAACGCCCCCTCTGACAGCCTGCGCCTGGTTTACCCGCTTAAGCCAGGCGTTCCTGAACGCCTGCTTTCAGGGCCGACGGATATAGCCCTGCTCCTGCATGTTGTGCATGCCCTCCTCGCTGGCGCAGACCATGCCGGTGGTCAGCATGGCAAAACCAAAGCGCTGATAAAACGTAATTTTATCGGCGACCGCATAGATAAAAATTTTGCCAAAGGGCAGGAGTTGCTCCCGGATGGCCAGCATCAGCTGTTGCCCGTAACCCTGCCCCTGACGTTCGGGGACGATCGCCACATCCGCCAGATAGCTGCTCCAGGTGCAATCGCTGATGGCTCGCGCCACGGCAATCAACTGGCCGTTCTCATAGCCAAACCAGCAGAAGGTGCTCTGGCGGAACGCCTGCTCCAGTTGCTGAACATCGCGCTCATTCAATCCGGCCTCGGCGATAATGGTTCGCACCCGCTGCCAGTCCACCCGCGCGATCGCCTCTTTACCCTCTATCACCATCATACCCTTGCCTCCCGTCGTCTCCCGGATGGAGCCCCGGAAGCAAGATCTAGCATGCCGCGGCAGGATATGCCAGGCGGAAAGGCGAACGGAAGAAAACGGTAGACGCGGGCGACGGCAAAAAAAAACCGCCATATGACTGGCGGTAAATCAATGCTTGCATGGATAGATTGTGTTTTGCATTTTTCGCAGACAGATAATCCTGACCTCTCTACGTTTGATGACGAGGTTAACAGAGTCAACCTCAATAAAGCCTCAACGGCCTGCGCTAAAGTTTTTCCACCAGCGCTTTCAGTTGCGCGAGGGTCTGCTGCTGATCCTCCGCGACGGCGGCGGGCCAGGCCGACTGGCGCACAATAAGCCGGGTCGGCAGCAGCTCGCGGATCCGCAGCTGCGGGGCCGCCATCAGGGCGATCAGCCGCTCCACCGCCCTCTTGCCCAGCAGATCGAAGTCCTGCGCCACCGTGGTGAGCGGCGGCTGGAAGTAGAGACTGTCGGCGGTGTCGTCATAGCCGGTCACCGATACCGCCCGGCTACCGCTGCGATTAAGCTGGGCGAGCGCGCTGAGCACGCCGAGCGCCATTTGATCGTTCGCCACCACAATCGCGCTGATCCGCGGCTGCAGATGCAGCAGCTCGAACGTTTTTTGCCAGCCGCTGGCGGCGCTCCAGTCGCCGAACACCGTTGTTGAGCGAGCGATATTCAGACTGTGCAGCGCCTCGCGCCAGCTGGCGAGGCGCAGACGGGCGGAAACCGAACTTTCCGGCCCCGCCAGCAGGCCGAATTCGCGATGCCCCAGCTCCCACAGGTGGCGTACGCAGGCTCCGCAGCCGTCGCGGTGGTCGAAGCGCACGCAGCAGACATCGGCCTCCGGGGAGACGTCAAGAAACAGGCAGGCCATATCCGGGTTCTCTTGCACCAGCCGCTCGGCGGTGGCGCTCTCCAGGGGCAGACTGACGATCACCCCGCGAATATGCTGGGCGCGTAGCTCATCCAGCCGCGCCTGTAGCGCGACAAAATCGGCCTGCGCCGGCATCGCTATCGCCACTTCCAGCTGATGCAGGCTGGCATGGCTTTTTATCGCGGCGGCGATCTGCGAGGGGGCATGCAGCGTCAGCGAGGCGGTAATTAACCCGATGGAGGGCGCTGCCTTGCCGGCAAGCAGCTGCGCCGAGCGGTTAGGCACGTAGTGCAGCGTCTGCATCGCGCGGATCACCTGCTCCCGGGTGCGGGCTGACACCACCTCAGGACGGTTCAGCACCCGGGAGACCGTCTGTTGGGAGACACCCGCCGCGCGGGCGACATCCTCAAGGGTTGCGGTACGACGCGGCATCTTTTCTCCTCAGCGATAACAATGTCGTGCGCTAACATTTTATGTTTAACGCGCGACAAAAAACAGCGTTTTGCCCTCGCTTTCGTGATCGTCTGTTCATTTCATTTCCAGCGTGATTGCTGGAAAAAACAAATTACCCGATAACGTTAATCATCCTGTTTAGCGAACGACATTTTCTGACTTACCGGGGATTAAAATGCAAATTAGCGATACCGGCAACAGCCACATGCCCAACTTTGACGCCGTCCTCGCCCGTGAAGACTGGCAGAACCAGACCATTACCCACCTTAACCGCCTGCCGGCGCATCCCGCTTTCGCCAGCTGGCGCGATGAGCTTGCCGCCCGGGATAACCATCTCTCCACACGCCGTCGTCAGCTGGACGGCGAGTGGCAGTTCGTTTATGCCCGCAGCCCGTTTGCCGTCGATGCGCAGTGGCTGACGCAGGATCTGCCGGACAGCCGCGGCACGCCAGTGCCTTCCAACTGGCAGATGGAGGGCTATGACGCGCCGATCTACACCAACGTCCGCTATCCCATCGATACCACGCCACCGCGGGTGCCGGAGGATAACCCGACCGGCTGTTATTCCCTGCACTTTACGGTTGAGGACACATGGCGCGAGAACGGGCAAACGCAGATTATTTTCGATGGCGTCAACTCGGCGTTTCATCTGTGGTGCAATGGCGTCTGGGTCGGCTATTCGCAGGACAGTCGCCTGCCGGCAGCGTTCGATCTCAGCCCCTTCCTGCGCCCGGGCGACAACCGCCTGTGCGTGATGGTCATGCGCTGGAGCGCCGGCAGCTGGCTGGAAGACCAGGATATGTGGCGGATGAGCGGCATTTTCCGCTCGGTGTGGCTGCTGAATAAGCCGCAGCAACGGCTATGCGACGTGCAGTTGACGCCAGCCCTCGACGCCCTCTACCGCGATGGCACTCTGCAGGTCCAGGCGACCGTCGAAGCGACAGAGGCGGCCCTTGCCGGGCTCAGCATCGGGGTTAGCCTGTGGCGTGGCGAGGAGCAGGTCGCCGCCGGGCGGCAGCCATTAGGCACCCCGGCGGTGGATGAACGCGGCCACTACGCGGAACGGGTCGATTTTGCTCTGGCGGTGACGGCGCCGGCGCACTGGAGCGCGGAAACTCCAAACTGTTATCGCGCCGTGGTCACCCTGTGGCGCGGCGACGAACTGCTGGAGGCCGAAGCATGGGACATCGGTTTTCGCCGTATCGAGATTGCCGATGGCCTGCTGCGTCTCAATGGCAAACCGCTGCTGATCCGCGGCGTTAACCGCCATGAGCATCATCATTTGCGCGGTCAGGTGGTCACCGAGGCGGATATGGTGCAGGACATTCTGTTGATGAAGCAGAACAACTTTAACGCCGTGCGCTGCTCGCACTACCCCAACGCGCCGCGCTGGTATGAACTCTGCAACCGCTACGGTCTGTACGTGGTCGATGAAGCTAATATTGAAACCCACGGGATGGTGCCGATGAATCGGCTGTCCGACGATCCGGCGTGGCTGCCAGCCTTCAGCGCCCGCGTCACCCGGATGGTACAGAGCAACCGCAACCATCCGTGCATTATCATCTGGTCGCTGGGCAACGAGTCCGGCGGCGGCGGCAACCACGAAGCGCTGTACCACTGGCTGAAACGCAACGACCCGAGCCGTCCGGTGCAGTACGAGGGCGGCGGCGCGGATACCACCGCCACCGATATTATCTGTCCGATGTACGCCCGCGTCGAACGCGACCAGCCGATCCCGGCGGTACCGAAATGGGGGATCAAAAAATGGATCAGCCTGCCCGGCGAGCAGCGGCCGCTGATCCTTTGCGAATATGCCCACGCGATGGGCAACAGCCTCGGCAACTTCGCCGATTACTGGCAGGCCTTCCGCGAGTATCCGCGGTTGCAGGGCGGGTTTATCTGGGACTGGGCCGATCAGGCGATCCGCAAAATCTTTGACGACGGCAGCGTCGGCTGGGCCTATGGCGGCGACTTTGGCGATAAGCCTAACGATCGCCAGTTCTGTATGAATGGTCTGGTGTTTCCCGATCGCACGCCGCATCCGTCGCTGGTGGAGGCGAAGCACGCCCAGCAGTATTTTCAGTTCACGCTGCTGTCGACCTCGCCGCTGCGGGTGCGCATCACCAGCGAATACCTGTTCCGTCCAACCGATAACGAAGTGGTGCGCTGGCAGGTGCAGTCGGCCGGTGAAACCCTGTATCACGGCAACCTGACCCTTGCGCTGCCCCCTGAGGGCAGCGACGAGATAACGCTGCTCGACAGCCTGATCCTGCCTGAAGGCGCCCGCGCGGTGTGGCTGACGCTGGAGGTGACCCAGCCCCGGGCGACCGCCTGGTCAGCAGCGGAACACCGCGTCGCCTGGCAACAGTTTCCCCTGCCCGCCCCGCTGGCGCTGCCGGCGCCCACCGTGCCTGCCGGCGCTCCGGATCTTATCGTCAGCGACGAGGTCTGGCAGATCCGCGCCGGTTCGCAATGCTGGACCATCGATCGCCGGACGGGTCTGCTGAGCCGCTGGTCGGTTGGCGGTCAGGAGCAGCTGTTGACCCCCCTGCGTGACCAGTTTATTCGCGCGCCGCTCGACAACGACATCGGGGTCAGCGAAGTAGAGCGTATCGACCCCAACGCCTGGGTGGAGCGCTGGAAAAGCGCCGGCCTGTACGATCTTGAGGCGCACTGCGTCCAGTGCGACGCGCAGCGCCTGGCAAATGAAACCCTCGTCGACTGCCGCTGGCACTATCTGCGCGGCGAAGAGGTAGTGATTGTCAGCCACTGGCGCATGCACTTCACCGCGGACGGTACGCTGCGGCTGGCGGTGGACGGCGAACGTGCAGAAACCCTGCCGCCGCTGCCGCGGGTCGGGCTGCACTTCCAGGTGGCGGATCAGCAGGCGCCGGTGAGCTGGCTGGGGCTGGGGCCGCATGAGAACTACCCCGACCGGCGGAGCAGCGCCTGCTTCGCCCGCTGGGAGCAGCCGCTGGCGGCGATGACGACGCCCTACATCTTCCCGACGGAAAACGGCCTGCGCTGCGATACCCAGGCGCTGGACTGGGGACGCTGGCACGTCAGCGGGCATTTCCACTTCTCCGTTCAGCCGTGGAGCACCCGTCAGCTGATGGAGACCGACCACTGGCACAAGATGCAGGCCGAAGACGGCGTGTGGATCACCCTCGACGGCCTGCATATGGGGGTGGGAGGCGATGACTCCTGGACCCCCAGCGTGCTACCGCAGTGGCTCCTGAGTCAAACGCGCTGGCAGTACGAGGTCTTTTTGCGTTGCCTTTAATCCGTGGGGGCGACAGCCCCCACCCTACAAACAGAATAACAAGGGATCATGGTGATGAAATTCTCTGAACTGGCGCCACGAGAACGGCATAATTTTGTCTATTTCCTGCTGTTCTTTTTCTTTTACTATTTCATTATGTCGGCCTACTTTCCGTTTTTTCCGGTGTGGCTGGCGGACGTTAACCATTTAACCAAAACGGAAACCGGGATCGTTTTCTCGTCTATCTCGTTATTCGCCATTATATTTCAGCCGGTGTTTGGCCTGATGTCAGATAAGCTCGGCCTGCGCAAACATCTGCTGTGGACTATTACGGTGCTGTTAATTCTGTTCGCGCCGTTCTTTATTTTCGTTTTTTCACCGCTGCTGCAAATGAATATTATCGCCGGGGCGCTGGCGGGCGGGATCTATCTGGGGATTGTTTTCTCCAGCGGCTCCGGGGCGGTGGAAGCCTATATCGAACGCGTCAGCCGGGCCAACCGCTTTGAATATGGCAAAGTGCGGGTCGCAGGCTGCGTCGGCTGGGCGCTGTGCGCCTCGATAACCGGCGTGCTGTTCGGCATCGATCCCAACATCACCTTCTGGATCGCCTCCGGTTTTGCGCTGGTGCTCGGTCTGCTGCTCTGGTTGTCGCGACCGGAAAGCAGCAACAGCGCCGAGGTTATCGAGGCGCTGGGCGCCAATCGCCAGGCCTTTTCGCTGCGCACGGCGGCAGAGCTGCTGCGTATGCCGCGCTTCTGGGGCTTTATCGTCTATGTGATCGGCGTCGCCAGCGTCTATGACGTGTTTGACCAGCAGTTCGCCAACTTTTTCAAAAGCTTTTTCGCCAGCCCGCAGCGTGGTACCGAAGTGTTTGGCTTTGTTACCACCGGTGGCGAACTGCTCAACGCGCTAATTATGTTCTGCGCCCCGGCCATCGTTAACCGCATCGGCGCCAAAAACGCCCTGCTGACGGCGGGGATGATCATGTCGGTGCGTATTCTCGGGTCGTCTTTTGCCTCATCGGCGGTGGAGGTGGTGATCCTCAAGATGCTGCATATGTTTGAGATCCCCTTCCTGCTGGTCGGGACCTTTAAATATATCTCCTCCGCCTTTAACCCGCGGCTCTCGGCCACCCTGTTTCTGATCGGCTTTAACCTGTCGAAACAGCTTTCCGGGGTGGTGCTTTCCGCCTGGGTCGGCCGGATGTACGACACCGTCGGCTTCCATCAGGCTTATTTGATCCTCGGGTGTATCACCCTGAGCTTCACCCTGCTCTCGTTCTTTACCTTACGGGGCGGGAAAAATCTGCTGCCAGCAGCGGGGACGCAGACCCCCGCCTGACTCCGGCTCCCGTCAGGGACGACGGGACTCACTCGACAATCCGCGTCTCCCCGCCGCGATTCTCCAGGGCATAGCGCTGACAAGGCGCCCCGGCGGCAATCAGCTCCGCCAGCTCTGCCGAGTGGCTGGTCAGCCAGATCTGGCTGTAGCGCGAGGCCTCGATAATCAGCCGGGCCAGCGCGGGCAACATGTCGCGATGCAGGCTGTTCTCCGGTTCATTGATCGCCAGAAAGGCCGGCGGGCGCGGGCTGAGCAGCGCAACGGCGAGGCACAAAAAACGCAGCGTACCGTCAGACATCTCCGCCGCCAGCAGCGGGCGGCGGATCCCCTCGCGACGCATTTTCAGGGCGAAACGTGACTGCTCGTTTTCACAGTAAAACTGGCAGCCAGGAAAGGCGTCGGCGAGGATCTCGTGCAAAATCTCTTCCGCGCCAATTTCGACAATGGTCTGAAAGGCGGCCGCCAGATTATGGCCATCGCTGTCGAGCACTGGCGAACGGTATCCCACGGCCGGCTGACGCAGCGGCGAATGGCGGCCGATGGCGAACTCATGGTAAAACCGCCAGCGGCGCAGGGTCTCCCGCACCCGCGACACCTCGGGAAAACGATGCGGTTCGCCGAGCTGACCGAACACCGACTCGTTTTCATAGATGCTCTCAGTGAACGTACTTTTCTCCCCCGTCACATCGACGAGAAACGCCGCCTGATTCTTACGCTGCAGTACGCGGGAGGAAGGCCGGCGGGAGTAGCCGGCCAGCCAGATGTTCTCTTCTTTAACGATGGGATCGAGCATGAACTGCGTCGGATAGGGCAATTTTTCCGGGAAGCCTATCTGCAGCTCATAATCGAAGCTGTCGGTCCGGCAGGCGATCTGCAGACGGCGGGGATGACGATCAACGGGCGAACGCTCCCCGGACCACATCATATTCTCCAGACCGCCCTCTTCGCTGATAAACCCCGACAGCCTGCCGTCAGCGGCGGCGGTCAGCAGGTGGATGGCGTTATAAATATTGGATTTGCCGCAGCCGTTGGGGCCGAAGACAATGTTCAGCGGCCCGAGCTCCAGCGCGATATCCCTGACCGAGCGAAAGTTTTGAATACGGATGTACTGAATCATCATAGGTCCTGCCCTGGAAATAGAAGGCTGCCACAGTAGCAGAGCGGCGCCAGGGATACCCTCTCACGCCCTCATTCGGGCAGGGTTTAACAGAACATTTTTTTCATTCCACGGGTTAGGGCGACCCGCGTCAGCTTGTCGCTATCCTGATGGGCTTCACTGAAGACGCCAAAATAATAGCGTTCATCGTCAATGGTTTGACTGACAATACGATAGCTCAGCGGTTGCCCGGATAGCGCACCGTACTGCGCAGGCGTCACCGAGACCTCGGTCGCGTCATTGGCGACGCTGACCAACAGCCCGTCGGCCTTACCTCCCACCAGCATGACCTTAATTATCGGGTGCACCAGTTCCTCCCGGGATGGCGTATATCATTGGCGAACCGCGGAGTGCGGCGGGCATTGTCGTCACGTCAACAAACGGCGCCAGCCTGAGTGCGGCATTACGTACTTTCTTATAGTTCATCGCGGCCTTGAGTCAAAAAATAGCGTGCTGAGGCTGGGCTAAATATTGATTATTCGAAATAAAAGATGACAAATGATGAAGGAAAAAAGAGGAATTGTGAATCAGCAAAACGCCGGGTTATTCTTATTTGTCGCCCCTTTGCTCGCCCTTATCGGCCCTCACTCAAGGAAGTATTGCGGTTATGCGTTATGTTCGCCTGTGTGTTATCTCCCTGTTAGCCACCCTGCCACTGGTGGTATACGCCGGTCCACAGCCGCTTGAGCAGATTAAACAAAGCGAAAGCCAGCTGTCGGGCCGCGTGGGGATGGTGGAAATGGATCTGGCCAGCGGCCGCACGCTGGCCGCCTGGCGCGCCGATGAACGCTTTCCCATGGTGAGCACCTTTAAAGTGCTGCTGTGCGGCGCGGTGCTGGCGCGGGTGGATGCAGGGGTCGAACAACTGGATCGGAGGATCCACTACCGCCAGCAGGATCTGGTGGACTACTCCCCGGTCAGCGAAAAACACCTTGTCGACGGGATGACGATCGGCGAACTCTGCGCCGCCGCCATCACCCTGAGCGATAACAGCGCTGGCAATCTGCTGCTGGCCACCGTCGGCGGCCCCGCGGGATTAACTGCCTTTCTGCGCCAGATCGGTGACAACGTCACCCGTCTTGACCGCTGGGAAACGGCACTGAATGAGGCGCTTCCCGGCGACGCGCGCGACACCACCACCCCGGCCAGCATGGCCGCCACGCTGCGCAAACTACTGACCGCGCAGCATCTGAGCGCCCGTTCGCAACAGCAACTCCTGCAGTGGATGGTGGACGATCGGGTTGCCGGCCCGCTGATCCGCGCCGTGCTGCCGCCGGGCTGGTTTATCGCCGACAAAACCGGGGCTGGCGAACGGGGTGCGCGCGGCATTGTCGCCCTGCTCGGCCCGGACGGCAAACCGGAGCGCATTGTGGTGATCTATCTGCGGGATACCCCGGCGAGTATGGCCGAGCGTAATCAACATATCGCCGGGATCGGCGCAGCGCTGATCGAGCACTGGCAACGCTAACCCGGCGGTACCGTGCGTTAGCCGGCCCGCAGCACCTCGCAGGCGTGCCGGGCGATATGACTGGCGGCGGCATCGGACAGATGCCGATCGGTAATAATAGTGCTGAACCGGGTCAAGGGTAACGCCATAAAGGTGGCCACCTGATTGTATTTCGAACTGTCGCACAGCAGGATGCTTCTCGCGCTGACCTGGCTGACGGTCTCCTTGACGGTAACCTTGTTCTCATCAGGGGTGAAAATACCGCGGCTGTCCCAGCCGCTGGCGGAGATAAAGGCCGTATCGATAGCCAGGTGGCGTAACGTTCGCGCCGCCGATTCGCCCACGCAGGAGCGATTCTCCCGGCACAGCGTGCCGCCGGTGTGGATCACGCCGCACTGGCTGGCATCGATCAGCAGTTGGGTTATCTCAAAATCATTGGTCACCACCTGCAGATCATCCCGGTCGAGGATCGCCCGCGCCAGCGCCAGGGTAGTGGTCCCGGCATCGAGATAGATACAGCTGTTTTTGGCGATGTGACTCGCCGCCAGCGCGCCAATCGCCTGTTTCTCCTCGCTCTGCAGCGTGCTTTTCACCAGATGACTGGGTTCCGTGGCCAGCCGGCTGACGGCGCGCACGCCGCCTGAGACGCTGACCAGCAGCCCCTGTTCCTCCAGTTTACTGACGTCCCGACGGATGGTCATATGGGACACGCCGAGGATCTCCGTCAGCTCATTGATGCTTACCGCCCCACGCTGCTCCACCAGGGCTAAAATACGCTGATGTCGTTCTATTGGAATCACCGCTCTCCCCTTACCATTTTTTCACACCAGGCGTCACCACTCGGGCTGCGGACCTGGCGACACCCTGTGTTGTTATCGCGCTTTGCTGCTGTTTTTACGCTATTTTAGGGCAAGAATCGCCGTTGTGCAGCCTCTTTCCGCCTGTGAATTTTTTATATTCATGTGGGTTATTCGTGATAGCTCTCACATAAATTCACATGATAACGCTTTATTCTATCATTAAATCACATTAATTAACGAATATTCACAAGGAGACCATCATGGCTGCACACACTAACGTCTGCGTGATTGGGCTGGGTTCAATGGGCATGGGCGCCGCCCGCGCCTGCCTGCAGGCGGGCCTGAACACCTGGGGCGTTGACATCAACCCCGACAACTGTCGCGCACTGCTGGCGGCGGGCGCCAAAGGCGCGGGCCCCAGCGCGGTGCCTTTCGCCGCTGACCTGGATGCGGTCGTCTTGCTGGTGGTCAATGCCGCCCAGGTGCGGGGGATCCTGTTCGGCGAAACCGGCCTCGCCGCCCATCTGAAGCCCGGCACCGTCGTGATGGTGTCGTCCACCATCGCCTCCGCCGATGCCCAGGCGATAGCCGTGGCGCTGGCGGAATACCAGCTATTGATGCTTGACGCGCCGGTATCGGGCGGCGCAGTGAAAGCGGCCGCTGGCGACATGACGGTGATGGCCTCCGGAAGCGATGCCGCCTTTGCCCGCCTCGCGCCGGTACTGGACGCCGTGGCCGGCAAAGTCTACCGCATCGGCAGCGACATCGGCCTTGGCTCGACGGTAAAGATTATTCATCAGCTGCTGGCTGGGGTGCATATCGCTGTTGCCGCCGAAGCGATGGCGCTTGCCGCCCGCGCCGGGATCCCGCTGGAGACGATGTATGACGTGGTGACGCACGCGGCGGGTAATTCCTGGATGTTTGAGAATCGCATGCAGCACGTCCTGGATGGCGATTACTCGCCAAAATCCGCCGTCGATATTTTTGTCAAAGATCTCGGTCTGGTGAATGACACCGCCCGGGCGCTGACCTTCCCGCTGCCGCTCGCCACCACCGCGCTAAATATGTTCACCTCCGCCAGCAATGCCGGATTCGGCCGGGAAGATGACAGCGCGGTGATCAAGATTTTCAAAGGCATCACCCTGCCGGGCCACAAACAGTGAGGAGAGATAACATGCAGCTTGGTGTCATTGCCGATGACTTCACCGGCGCCACGGATATCGCCAGCTTTCTCGTGCGCAACGGCATGCCGACGGTGCAACTTAATGGCGTACCGACCCGCGATCTTCCGCTGACCAGCGAGGCGGTGGTCATCAGCCTGAAAACCCGCTCCTGCGCGGTGGAAATGGCCGTCAGCCAGTCGCTGGCCGCGCTGCGCTGGCTGCAGGCCCAGGGCTGTCAGCAATTCTACTTCAAGTACTGTTCCACGTTCGACAGCACCGCGCAGGGCAACATTGGCCCGGTGCTGGATGCTCTGCTGGCCGAGCTGGGTGAAACGCGGACGGTGATTTCCCCGGCGTTGCCGGTGAACGGCCGCACGGTCTATCAGGGGTATCTGTTTGTCGGCGAGCAACTGCTGAATGAGTCCGGGATGCGCCACCATCCGGTGACGCCGATGGAGGATGCGCACCTGGGCCGCTTAATTGAGCGCCAGGGGCGCGGAAAAGCCGCGCTGATTGCCTGGCCGATTGTCGCCCGGGGGCCGGAGGCGGTCGCCACCGCGCTGGCGACAATCAGCGATCCGGCGGTGCGCTATGTGGTGCTCGACGCCCTCAGTGAACAGGATTTGCTCACCCAGGGCGTGGCGCTGCGAGAGATGAAGCTGGTCTCCGGCGGTTCCGGTCTCGCCATCGGCCTCGCCCGCGACTGGGCACAGCGCCATGGCGCCCGGGGTGAAAGCGCTCAGGCGGGCATGCCGCTGGCCGGCCCGGCGGTGGTGCTCTCGGGCTCCTGCTCGGTGATGACCAACAGCCAGGTGGCGGCCTATCGTGAACAGGCCCCCGCCCGCGCCGTCGACTTAAGCGCCTGTTTTACCGATCTGGAGAGCTACGTCAGGACGCTGACTGACTGGGTGGACGCGCAGCGCGATGCGCCGCTGGCGCCGATGATCTATGCCACCACCGAGCCGCAAACGCTGCAGCGGATCCAGGCGCAGTATGGCGACAAGGCCAGCAGCGAACGGGTGGAACAGCTGTTTGCCGCCCTTGCCGCCGCCCTGAAGGCGAAAGGATTTACCCGGTTTATTGTGGCCGGAGGGGAAACATCGAGCATTGTGGCGCAGACGCTGGGGGTCGAGGCGTTCCATATTGGGCCGACCATCTCCCCCGGCGTGCCCTGGGTGCGTGACACCCGCCAGCCGCTCTCCCTGGCGCTGAAGTCAGGTAACTTCGGCGATATCCACTTCTTTGCCCGTGCCCAGCAGGAGTTTCGTCATGACTGAGCAACAGCTGCGAGATGAAATGGTGCAGATTGGCGCCTCGTTGTTTAGCCGCGGCTATGCCACCGGCTCCGCCGGCAATCTGTCGCTGCTGCTGCCGGACGGCAATCTGCTGGCGACGCCGACCGGCTCCTGCCTCGGCGAACTGCAGGCGCAGCGGTTGTCGGTGGTGACGCTGCAAGGTGAATGGATCTCCGGCGACAAACCGTCGAAAGAGGTCACTTTTCACCGGGCGGTCTATTTGCACAACCCGGCCTGCAAGGCGATCGTCCACTTGCACAGCCACTATCTGACCGCGCTCTCCTGCCTGCAGGGGCTCGATCCGCACAACTGTATTCGTCCCTTTACCCCCTATGTGGTGATGCGTGTCGGCGACGTCCCGGTGGTTCCCTACTACCGGCCGGGCGATGACCGTATTGCCCAGGCACTGGCCGGACTGGCGCCGCGCTATAACGCCTTTTTACTGGCCAACCACGGTCCGGTGGTCACCGGCTCATCGCTGCGCGAAGCCACCAACAATACCGAAGAGCTGGAAGAGACCGCGCGGCTGATATTTACCCTCGGCAACCGTGAGATCCGTTACCTGACCACTGACGAAGTGGATGAACTGAGATAAAACCATGCCAAAATTTGCTGCTAATTTAACCATGCTGTTTACCGAACTGCCGTTCCTGGACCGGTTCGCCGCCGCTGCCCGCGCGGGTTTTGAAGCCGTGGAGTTTCTGTTTCCCTATGAGTATGAGGCCGGGGAAATTAAACAGCGCCTGCAGGAAAACCAGCTGCAGCTGGTGCTGTTCAATACCCCACCTGGCGACGTCAACGCCGGAGAATGGGGGCTCGCCGCGGTGCCAGGCAGAAGCGCCGAGGCCCGCCAGCAGATCCAGCTGGCACTGGAGTATGCCTGCCAGCTGGATTGCCCGCAGGTGCATATCATGGCCGGCGTGGTACAGCCGGGGATGGATCGCGCAGCCTGCGAAGCCGTGCTTATCGATAATCTGCGCTACGCGGCGGAGTGCTTTGCCCGCCACGACAAGCGGATACTCATCGAAGCGCTGAATCCCCAGACCAAACCGGGCTATCTCTACCACAGCCAATATCAAACGCTGGAGATGGTGAAACGTGTCGACAGGCCAAACGTCGCGGTGCAGTTAGATCTGTTTCACGCGCAGAAGGTGGACGGCAATTTAAGCCATCTCATTACCGAATATGCCGGCCAGTATCGCCATATTCAGATTGCCTCCCTGCCCGACCGTCATGAACCGGATGAGGGCGAAATAAACTATCCGTGGCTCTATGCGCTACTGGATAAAACCGGTTATGACGGCTGGATCGGCTGCGAATATATCCCCCGAGCAGACACGCTTTCCGGGCTGGGGTGGTTCTCGCCCTACCGGAAAAAATAAACGCCGTTTTCTAAAAAAATAACTCTCTGTACACCTGTTAATACCCGAGGCAAACCTATGTCGACATCGGCGCTGTTACTTATTGCGTTAGCCAGCGTAGTGCTGTTGCTCCTGTTGGTGATCAAAGCGAAAGCGCATCCTTTTGTGGCGCTCCTGATCGTCAGCCTGCTGGTGGCATTCGCCACCGGCATTCCGGCAGATAAAATTATTACCACCATTGAAAAAGGCATGGGCGGCCTGCTTGGTCACATCGCCAGCATTATTATTCTGGGCTCAATGCTGGGGGTGCTGATTGAAATGTCCGGCGGCGCCGAATCGCTGGCGAAAACGTTGACCGGCGTACTGGGCGCAAAACGGACCATTGCCGCCTTAACCATCGTGGCTTTTATTCTCGGCACGCCGGTCTTTTTTGAAGTCGGCTTTATCATCATCATTCCGTTAATTTACGGCTTCAGCAAAGTCGCCCACGTGTCGCCGCTGAAGTTTGGCCTGCCGATGGCAGGAGTGATGTTAACCGTGCACGTCGCGCTGCCCACCCACCCTGGCGCAGCGGCCGCGGCAGGCATTCTGCATAGCGATGTGGGCTGGCTGATGCTGGCGGGGATTGGAGTATCGATAGTCGTTGGTATCGTGGGTTATTTTGTCGCCCGGTTTATCAATCGGCGCCATTATCATCTGTCGATTAACGTGCTGGAACAGCAGCAAACAGCTGAAGTGCCGGACCTCTCGGTTAACGCGCAGCAGACCCGTCTGCCGCCGCCGAATGCGCTGGTTATCGGTGGACTGATCGTGGTGCCCATTATGCTGATTGTTTCCGGGACGCTGTGTCAGGCACTGCTGCTGCCGGAAAACGCGGTTCGCCAGCTGATGACCGTCATTGGTACCCCGCCGGTCGCCCTGCTGATCTCCCTGGGCCTGGCGAGCTGGACGCTGGGCATCCGTCGGCGGATGAGCCTGAAAAAGCTGGGCGAAGTCACCGGCAGCGCGATCCCCTCGTCGGCGGACGTGATCCTCGTCGCCGGCGCCGGCGGCGCCTTTGGCGGCGTACTGGTCGCCTCCGGCATCGGCAATGCCTTAGCCGAGGCGCTGGAGACAATTCATCTGCCGCTGATGCCCGCCGCCTTCCTGCTCTCGCTGGTACTCCGGGCCTCGCAGGGATCGGCCACCGTGGCGATCCTCACCACCTCCGGTCTGCTGTCTCAGGCGGTCATCGGGCTGGATCCGATTCAGCTGGTGCTGGTAACGCTGGCGACTTGCTTCGGCTCGCTCGGGTTATCGCACGTCAACGATGCCGGGTTCTGGGTCGTCACGCGCTATCTCGGGCTCTCAGTGCCGGACGGGTTAAAAACCTGGACCGTATTGACGACCATCATGGGGGTGACGGGCTTTCTGATCACCTGGCTGCTGTGGTTTGTGTTGTGATATTCGTGAAAGGTGGCCACCGGGCCACCTTTATTTGTCATTTGTCAGTTAGCCGGGCGCTGGCCGCGCTGTCACCTCACCAGACAGCGTCACCGGAATAAAATAGCGTACGCGATAGCGCCTTTCCGCCGCTGGCCCACCTTCCGTATGACGCTCGAGAAAGCATTCAATGTCGACTCCCTCCCGGCGGCTTGCTCCCAGCGCTGGCAGCAACTCCATATACAGATCGCTGGATAAACGGGCGTAACGCGCCCAACTGCCATAGAATTCAACGCCAACATACAGCCCAGGCCTTGTCGTCAACGTGCTGTTCGTCGTCAGCGCGGGCAGCGCCCCTCGCTCCCGATGACAACCGACAAAAGCGTTAACCTCGACGTTAAGCTCATTGTTTCTCGCCGCATAATAATCGGATAACACAGAGAGACGGCCACCGCCGGCGGTAAAAAAACGGTCAACCTTTTGTCTGACAGCCGTCTTCGACGTGCTTTGCAATACCATATCCGACAGGCGCAGCTCATACTTCATTGGAGAGCCACGATAGACCCTCTCGGGCAGTGAACAGAAACGGGCCTGAGGCAGGCTCTCACCCTCCGGGTCGAATTTCTTTAACAGCAAAGCCGTGTCCCAGTGCACGGCGCAACGGTATTCCCGCGGCGAGAGCGAGAAGCGCTTCTTAAACTCCCGGGAAAAAGTCTGCGGCGAATCATAGCTTAACTGCCAGGCAATGGCGGCGATCGGTTGCCGTGTTAATCGCAGACTCACCGCCGCGATGGTCAACCGCCGCAGCCGGATATACTGCCCGATGGGTAACTGACCATACTGATAAAACACCTCATAGACAAACCGCCGCGAATACCCCATATACTGCGCCAGGTCATCGATAGACGGGTTACAGTAGATATTATCTTCCAGCCACGCCAGCATTTTTAAATAGAGCATCTGCTTCATAGATACCGCATACTTCCTGTAGTCTTATCCTCCTCTAATTTTAACAACAGGCGGCGGACAGCACTAAGCTTTTTATGCACGGCAAAAATAAAAAAATAATTATCAGTGAAAAACCCTAACAGACATATGATTAACGTTTTGTTTATTAGGAACTTTCGTATGCTCATCTGCCGTTATCCCACTTTCTCCAGCGAATATTGCATTAGTGTAAAACATCCCTTAGATTATCTCGTCTAAAAATATTCAGCGCATTGCCATTATATGTTTTAATTTATCCTGATATCATTTTAATACCCAACAGGGAAGTTATATGACGAATTTTTTGTTCAATATAAAAAATCACTATCTGCGGGTCGCGATTGCCGAACTGGTCAATGAAACGATGCAGGCGTGCGAGCGATCGCATTATCAGTTTTCTCAGCAATGGAAGCCGGCGTCGATTGCACAAGCCGATGTCATATTCACGGAAATGGTGGCGGGAGAATGGTACTTATGCCATGAACTTTTACAGCACGCTACAGAGAATTATCAACTTTTTATTTTCCTGAATGATGAAGAGGTTACCGTCATCGATCACTTACCCAACTGTTTTAAGCATGCGGTATTTATACACCCGCACACCGCCGTTCATCTTCTTAAGGAGGTGATAGGTCATGCAATTCAACGCCCCTTAACGGAACAGCATGGCTCTCCCTTTAATCGTCTGCGTCGCTGCATAAATTGTCCCTGTAAGTCATTGAGCGACGCACAAACCAAAGTCATCTACGCGTTCAGCATTGGCCTGAGCCCGCATGAAGTTGCCACTGTACTAAAAATTAGTCACAAAACGATCCATTCGCATAAAAAGAACATTATGAATAAGTTCCATTTAAAGAGTCGTCAGCAATTCAACAATCTTGTCCAGATACTCGCCAGACGTTAACCTCGTAAAATATTATTATGCTAACTCATTATCTTCTGGAACGGAAGACATAACGTCTTTTACGCCTCTCTTTAATATAGGATATACCGCTCCACAAAGAAATAATGGGGCAAAAAATCAAACATAAAACAATAAGCAAATCACCCATGACAACCTCGAAAAATAAAAAGAATTTGATTGGCATAGATAATATTGACCTCATATTATCCATGCAAGCTCATTTCTTTTTTTCCAGAACACGTCATAGCGTGGTAGGATAATTCCTGACAGCCATTATTTAATCGCTAAGTTCAGTCTCCGCCCCCGAGTTTTAGAAGAAATGTATGGCCTGTTATTATCTTTTAGCAACGATATTGAGAAAAAGATAGCTAAACATCCGATTCCCTGTAGAGTGGAGGGAATCACCATGTGAATCTCCCGTTCCGCGTAGCGGACATCACGGTTGGTTGAATGTCAGAAAATGCTGGCCTCCTCCTTGAGGGTATGGCCCTACCTCCCTATTTTCGCTCTGTACAGGCCATCGGGCTCTGCTACAGCGAACGGAATGACTATGCTAACCACCTTGATTTACCGCAGCCAGGTTGATCCAGCCCGGCCACTGACCGATCTTGACGCCCTTATTCATCGCGCCAGCGGAAAAAATATGCCCCTCGGGATAACCGGAATTCTGCTGTTTAATGGTCAGCAGTTTTTCCAGGTACTGGAAGGAAATGAGGAGATCCTCGAGTCGTTATTCAGCAAAATACAATTCGACCCACGACATCGCGATGTGGTGGAGCTGATGCGCGACTACTCGGCCTATCGCCGTTTTCGGGACGTCGGTATGCGGATGTTGGATCTCCGCTATCATGAGAATGATGCTGCGGTAGAAGAGATCCTGCGCTTCAGCACCTTTGGTGAAACTGAGCCGGTCAATGACCGCATGTTCAGACTGATTAGCGCCTTTATCGCCGACGGCGGGCGCTATTGCCTGCCCGAGTCTCTGCAGCCTTCTCGCTGGTCGATGACTCCCACAGTGGGCAATGCCTCGCCGCGCAACCTGACGGATCAGCCCTGCCAGTTCGCCCTGCAGGCCATCGTCGAGCCGGCCAAAAGGCGGGTCTCTTCCTTTGAAGCCCTGATCCGCAGCCCAACCGGCGGCTCACCCGTGGAAATGTTTGCCGCCATTGCGGCGGAAGATCGCTACCGTTTCGACCTTGAGAGCAAAGCGTTCGCCTTCTCTCTCGCCGCCCGCCTTCCGCTCGGCAAACAGCAGCTGGCGGTCAACCTGCTGCCAGGCTCGCTGTATAACCATCCTGACGCCGTAGGCTGGCTGATGGACAACCTGCTGGCGGCAGGTCTCAGGCCAGAACAGGTCTTGATCGAGGTGACTGAGACGGAGGTTATCTCCTGTTTCGACCAGTTCCGCAAAGTACTCAAAGCGCTGCGCGTGGCCGGCATGAAACTGGCCATCGACGATTTTGGCGCCGGTTACTCCGGTCTGTCGCTCCTGACCCGCTTTCAGCCTGATAAAATCAAAGTGGATGCGGAGCTGGTGCGCGATATTCATATTAGCGGCACCAAACAGGCGATTGTCGCCTCGGTCGTGCGCTGCTGTGAAGATCTCGGCATCACCGTGGTCGCCGAGGGCGTCGAAACCATTGAGGAGTGGTGCTGGCTGCAGTCGGTAGGCATTCGCCTGTTTCAGGGATTTCTCTTTTCCCGACCCTGCCTTAACGGCATCGGGGAGATCTGCTGGCCGGTAGCGCGCCAGGCAACGGACCTGTAAGGACGCGCACCCGGGCATCGTCATTGCCAGTGGGCAAGCTTTTCGCTCAGTGCCGCCAGGGCATATCGTACCGCTTTCGCCACCACGGTCTCACAGTCGCCGGCAAAGCACATCCGTTTGGTTTCAGTCTGGCCGCGAAAATTCCAGGCAAACCATACCGTGCCGGCGGGGGTACCATCTTCCCCGCCCTCCGGTCCCGCGTAGCCGCTGATGGCGATGGCGATATCGGCGTCAGCCATTGCCAGAATACCGGTCGACATCTCCTGGACGCACGCTTCGCTGACGGCGCTGTGTACCGCCAGGGTTTCCGCACGAACCTGCAGCACGTTTCGTTTGGCTTCATCGCTGAAAGTGACGACGCCGGTATCATAAAACGCCGCGGTATCCGCCTGAGCACAGAGCGCCGCCGCCAGATTGCCCCCGGTGCAGGACTCTGCCGTGGTTAGCCGCCAGCCCCGAGCAACCAGCATCTGAGCCACTTCCGCCGTTAGCGCTGAGGTCGGTTTTGCATCGTAACTCATCTCGTCTGTCATTCAGACCCCTCACAAAATATCAAAGGAATAACAGCAGCATCGCGCCAGTTAAAAGAATAGCATATCGATTTCTCTCGTCGGCAGTAGACCGATCGCGTCAGTTCGGGTGGAAAAATAAAGGCCCGCTGCGCGGGCCTTAGCGAATACTCGTCTGAACTGTCGCCGAATCAGACCTTGTGTTCAATCACCCGGCCGTGACTCTCAATGGCAATTTTGCGCGGTTTTTCGCTTTCCGGGATCTCCTGATGGATAGTCACCTTTAAGATCCCACTATCCAGCTGTGCCTGATTAATCTGGGCATGTTCAGGAAGCGAGAAACTCAGCTGGAAATCAGCGCGGCGGATGCCTTTATATATCCAGCGCTGGCTACCGTCGGTCCCGGAATCAGTTTCTCCACGTTTGCCGGTAATATGCAGATTACCGCCGACGGTCTCTATTTCCAGTTCCTCATCTTTCCAGCCGGGCACGCTGACGCTGAGCAGGAAATTACTGTCATCTATTTTCTGCAAATCATAGGCCGGCAAGGCGCCCACCGGCGTATCGCCAGTTAACTGGCTGAAAAGACGGTCAATGCGGTTGAAACGATCGGCAAAAAGAGAATCAGCGAAAACAGGGAGTGCTGACAAGGTTTTGAGTGCCATAATTAACCTCCTGAATATCCATTCAAAAGCTCAACATAAAGGCAAGCATTGCTTGTCCGCTATATAAAATAATATCTGCAGTGCATTTTTCAAGAGCGAAAATAAAATTTTTTATCACTCGCCACAGGAAAAAATAACCAGGCCGGGTGGCAGAGTGACCCCCGCCCGACGGCGGGGGCAGTGGCGCTTCTGAGTCCCATAACTGATGCTGTTTAACATTCAATAAACAGAAGCGACATGTATATATAACTTGTTCAAAGGGATGTCAACGCCCGGACCGCGCCACCACCCCCACCGTCCGTTTTGCCCTTTACGACTGCAGTGATAAGCGCGTTCCTCACCAGCGGCTCGCTCCGCCGCCCGAGGCGCGCTGACAAGCCATTACCTTGCTGGCATCAGCCGGCAAACCCTGACGGAAAAATAGTCAGCCCTGCAAGGAACCTTTCTCGCCGTCCCGTGCCTAATAACCTGCATACGCACTTTCTGAGGCACCACCATGACCGGTATTTTTATCTCCACCACCCTGTTCGCCCTCTTCGCGTCGATGTTGATCGGCCTGGGGATGGTCTGGAAAGGCATTTCTAACAACCCCGATAACTGATTCTTTTGTACGCCGTTGCTGTTCACCCTCCGCAGCGGCGGGACAATACCTCGCTCCCTTTTTGTCAAAGACAACTCCTGGCTTCGCTCAGGCGCGATCTCATCGAGGATCCGCGCCTGCACAACGTATTTTTGAAATAGCAATTCACACAGTGAATAAATTACTTTGATTAATATATTTGAGACCAGAATTAACGCATGCAATATAAGCAATTTAAGCAGTTTGTGCCAAATTGCCGACAACTTCTATGCGACTCATATACGTAACTCACTGATTTTAAAAATCTTATATCATCCGCACAGCAATAAGTCCAATTTTGGACTTATTGCTTTTGTTTGTTATTAGAAATATCCTAAGACCATATTCGCAAAACAAATTTGCTTCAAAGAATTTTATCAACCTTAATCCATTTCGCGTTCATCATCACTATGCCTGATTTTTTAATTAACACTGAAAATATTTATCTGAAACGGGGAATTTGCGAGCTACTGATCGAGATCGCAATCGAAGAAAATATCTGTACGCCCTTTTCCCTTCACGAATATTCATCTGACATCATTAGCCAGACTGATGTGCTTTTTACGGAAATGGAAACCGGTGAACATTACCTGTGTCACCCGTACTTCAAGAAGATACCGCAACAGACGCCTGTCTTTGTTTTTGTCCCCAGCGACAGCTGTGCCCGGGTTGACCGTTTGCCGCTTTGTCTGCGTGATGCCTGTTTTATCAGTATCAACGCCGATCTCAGCAGCATTAAAAAGCAAATTGCAAACCGTCTGACGGCATTAAGTAAACCCGTCGCTGGGGGGGCGGAAAAAGACAGCAGACGCTGCCTTAAATGCCCGCGACTAACATTGACCAAATCGCAGCTTTATATTATCGATGCGATAAAAACGGGAATGAACAATCAACAGATAGCGCAAGAGCTGGGCATCAGCCATAAGACGGTTTTTTCACACAAAATAAACATCATGAAAAAATTCCAGATTGATACTAAGCAAGAGCTGGCGCGATTCTCGGCCATCGCTCTTGCGCTATCCTCAATAGCAACCCATTAACGCCGGGTTTTGTTAAAACGCATCTTAAGCTTCCTTCTGTCTTTAACATATGACAGACCACAAAATAATGATGTTAACAATAACACCACCGCCAGGGCTAATAGCAGAAAATTACTCATACACGACCTTTTAAGAGATAAAGATGATTATCAAATAATACGGGGTATAAGTTTTCAAAAACAACTATCCCTCAGCCATTTCAGATTAAGGTAAGACCTTGTGCGATAATTCTGAAAATGAATAAAGCTGAAGAAATTATTTTTATTATTACGCGCGCATTTAGCTAATAAAAAGCACATCGCTGCACGGAGTGAACCGGGCGTGACGCGCAGCGGTTACTCCCATAATACCAGCATAAAATTGGGGGCGGATGTCTAAGAGTATCTTCGTGGGCATGCCAGCAGGTTTTGCCGGAAAGATCGCCCAAGGCGATCGCGTCATTACCCGTCACCAGGGTTAACCTAAACGTTATGTACAGCCACTGATCTGGCTTAACCACTCGTTTAACGTCAATGAATAAAGCAGGCTCGGCGGTGCATCTTTTACATCAGCAATATCGTTAAAGTACCTCATCCCGGCTTTCTCGAGAACTTTCTGCGAAGCCAGATGGTTAGCCCGGACAACCGCTGACATCTCCGCAAGTTTAAGCACCTCGAAGCCATATCTCATCGCGCCAATCGCAAACTCGGTGGCCAGGCCTTTTCCCCATGCCTCAGTAGAAAACCGATATCCAAGATTGTTAATGGTGACATCGTTATAACTGCGTAGACTGACGCCACCAAAGCCAATGATGTGTTCAGGGGTATTGCGCATTGATATTGCCCAGTTTCCGAATCCGTGCGTTTGCCAGTGCGCGAGCCAGCGCCGCAGGACGACTTCCGCATAGTCTATATTCGGGTACGGTCCTGCGGGGTTGAAGGTATTGGTCGCGGGATCGCCATAAATTCGGTACAGATCGTCGACATCGGAAGCCATGACCGGGCGAAGATGCAAACGATGGGTATCAATGTGCAAACTTACCTCCTGACGGGGAATATTACCGATGATGCTTCGAGGATTTCTGCCTGCCCATTGAAGCACAAATCTCCATACCGGGGAACCGGTTAGCCAGCGTTGAGAAGCATTTGAAAAATTATGCTGCCGATGATGAAAATAGGATATGTTAATTCTATGATGGATTAACGCTTTTGCTGGCTCCACGCCCAGCATTACTGAGTGAACACAGGACTGTAAATGATCGATGACATCCGCTACCTGATAGTATTTGCCAAAATTGTAGAACGAGGTTCTATCTCAGGTGGCGCCGCAGCGTTAGGCCTGACGACCGCAACAGCAAGCACACATTTATCCAGACTTGAGAAAAACCTCAATAGCGCCTTGCTGTACAGAAATACGCGGAAAATTTCTCTAACCCAGGATGGCATCAGTTTGCTGGAGACCGCCAGATCGATGCTGGAGCTGTATGAAAAGGGCGTCATTGAATTTAAACAACGCTCTATCTCTACCGTCGGCAAGCTGCGCATTTCCCTCCCTGCTGTTTTTTTAAACGGTCCATTCACCCGCCATCTGGCGAATTTTATCAAAGAAAACCCGGATATTTCCCTGAGTATTTCTTATAGTGATCTACGCGAGGACATCATCGCCGATAGCATTGATGTCGCCTTCCGTATTGGCGAACTCCCGGACAGTTCACTCAAAGCAAGACATCTATTTGTTCTACCACGACAACTGGTGGCGTCTAAGGACTTGCTCATGCAGCACCAACCCATTAAGCATCCCGTTGAGCTGGGATCCCTGCCGTGGATTGGGTTAACAATGAGAGAGAACATCCGAGAGTTCAGGCATAAAAACGGCGAACTGGCGGTCATTAAGTATGCTCCTATGGTATGCGTTGATAACATTGAAGCTGCCTATGTCCTTGCCAAACAGAACATAGGGCTTGCCGTACCTCCCCGTTTCCTCTGCGAAAATGATGTTAAACTCGGGGAGATGCATGAAGTACTTCCTGACTGGTCATTAGAGCCGCTAAAAGTTTATGCCATTTGGCCCGCCAATATATCAACCAGCAGCGCCGCCTATAAACTAATTAATTACATTTATAACGCTATGGAACAACATAAGCTTTGAACAGTTAAAATCATTGTGGGTAAAGCATATAACATGCGATAACGCATAAAACCCCGCCCATCAATAAATTAAAGATACGCATTTGTGCCCTTCCCTGAAGAAATGTTGACATTTTATCACCGAAGATTGCCCAAATTGATAATGAGATATAACAGATAAAAAAGTAAATAATAATGAACAGTATTAGGGGCAGACTGGTTGATGGCTCAGAAAACAAGGTAGTTCCAGAGGTACAGGCAGCCCAGGCTTTTGGGTTGAACCATTGCATTAACACTCCCTGAACAAATCCGGGTGCATTTCCCTTTTTTAATGACCAATCAGGTTGTGATGTGGCAATTTTATAGCCCTGATACAGTATAAAAATCGAGCCGAGAACATTCAGGTATTTGAAAAATGATGGGTGCGAGGCAATGACTGTGTATAACCCAAAACTAACAAAGATAAGCAACAGGGTGAAACCCAGAGTCGCACCGGATACGAAGGCGAATGTTTTTCTAAAGCCATGCATAACACCTGAAGAGATAATGACCATATTGACTGGCCCGGGCGAAAACGACAGAGCCAGAGAATACAGAAACATAGTAGCCATCAAAACCATTTTTTCGTCCACGTTGCCAATGAAAGATATCGTTGTAGCGAGATTTATATAACAAGTTATTTCGCTATATTTAAAGACTACCCCGATATGGACGTTAGATTAAATAGCTCATTCTCTAAAGGTGTGTTTGATAATTTAGCAATTTTACAGCAGTACCTGCCCGGCTATGCGCCCAATCCCCATCGAAAAAAGCATGGCCAGCGTGCTCCAGAACGTAATTCTGCTGATAGCTCTGACAGGCGGTGCGTTACTCACCACGGAAGAGAAATAGCCAAGAGCAGCCAGTGAACAGAGAGTGGATAGGAAAATCGCGATAACAGTCAGTTTTGCTGGCGATAGCACTGCAACGATCAAGGGTAACCCCGCCCCGGCTGAAAAACTCACGGCCGAAAAAATGGCCGCCTGCAAAGGTCGCGCAGAATGAGTATCCGTTAATCCCAACTCTTCGCGGGCATGGGCCTCGAGGGCATCTTTAGCCATCAGTTGCTCTGCAACCTGGCGGGCAAGCGCAGGCTCCACTCCGCGTTGGATATAAAGAGACGTCAGCTCCCGTACCTCTCCCTGATAATCTGCGTCCAGCTCACTTTTTTCCTCGGCAAGCGCGGCGGTTTCCGTATCCGCCTGGGATGATACCGAAACATATTCTCCTGTTGCCATCGATATGGCGCCAGCAACCAGCCCGGCGACACCGGCCAGCAACACGCCCGAAGGGCTGGTATTTGCAGACGCCACGCCGAGCACCAGGCTGGCGGTTGAGACAATCCCGTCATTCGCCCCGAGTACCGCCGCCCTTAACCAACCGACGCTTTCAATGCTGTGTCGTTCAAGATGCATGCCTTTTTCCTTTTAATACGCACTCTCATCGGGATTAGCGAGAGACCAGAACCTTATCCAACAACGGGATGTTTCTTTTGACTGCGAAAGGTGAGGAAGATATGCAGCAATCCCATCGCACCATGTGCCCAGAAATAGGTTTCAATGAACACCGTCAGAAATTTATGCAAATGCAGGACCGCTTCTGCCAGCGCCGTTGACGTCCCTGGCGCGGTGTCCAGTACAAACCAGAGCCCTCCACAGAGTGCGACCGCCAACAAAGCAAGTACGCCAAGCCCCTGGATCATCGCCGCTATGCCACCGGCATGTGCTTCAGGAAGACGAAATGTCATTAGCATTTTAATGTCTTCAACTACACCGCGAAAATCAAGGGACGACCAGGCAAAATAGTAACGAAACCCACGTTGTTTAAGCATCCATACCAGCATCACTACACCAAGAACCATCAGCGCGAATCCACAGATAACATGGAACCATGTCACGACTCCGGTCAGAGTTACGTCGCGAAGCGCCTCACTTTCGGTGAGATTAGAGCTAATGATCTGCAATAGAATCAGGGTGGCGACAATAATATGCAGCATGCGGAAAAAAGGGGTGTCTTTGTGCGGAAGCGCATTGCGAAGTTGTTCGTTCATCATTTGGCCATTTTATAAGGGGATCGGCCACATCAGTATTGCGTCTGTTTGTTAACGCAACCTTAACGCCTTGATGTTGAAGTGCACTGAATGATGTATGAATAAAAGGCAAACCATACCGGCTATCTCAGCAGCTAATCACCATGGATATCATCGCCAGCGCGGATACCTTTGAGAAACAGCTTAACCAGTCTTTGAGTCTGCAATAAATCTCCCTTCGCGGCAGGTGCACATAACAGGGCTATCCCTCTCAGGATATCAGTCGCCAGCGTGTTATCGCGGATATTCCCTGTCACATGCGGTAGTAATTTCTCCAGCGACGAAACGAGGCGGGTTTCAAAATACGCGGGGAGATCGGCATAAGCCGATTCATCAGAATGGAGTACGCTGGCAAGACCTCGTTTGGTAACGATGAGCTGGACATAAAGCGCGATCCACCGCTCCAGTGCTTCGCAGGAAGAAAATTCCTGACACAGATGTTCTGCCGCCATCGCACATTCATCCACTTCGTTGCGAAATACTGCCGCAATAAGGTCAGCACGATGAGGAAAGTGGCGGTACAGCGTCCCCACCCCAATCCCAGCCTCTCTGGCAATGTCCTTCATCGGAACCATGACGCCCTTTTCTCTGAACAGAGTGGATGCCGTTTTCAGCAACTGCTCATGATTACGTCTGGCATCCGCCCGGGCACCTCTTTTTCCGCCATCGTCAGAAATCACTTTTTTCACCCTTCATCTCTTAGCCAATAGAAAAATGGACTCTCAAATTAAAACGGAACCTTATTCCGTTTGCACGCTATACTTACATGCGCGATAGACACCCTTCGGACCCGTTGGAAAAATTTTTCCGCATCCAGAGTCCAGGACCATCATCTCATTGGGCGATGAGGAATGTAATTATGAAGATACTTTTAACCGGCGCGACAGGCTTCATTGGTTCTTATCTTCTACCAGAACTTCTGCGCAATGGACACGAGGTCATCGGCCTGACACGCACTGGTAAAGGGGCGAAGACGTTAGAGGCGGCCGGAGCCACAGCAATGTTTGGCGAGTTAACTGACCTGAAAAGCCTGCGCGATGCCACAAACTCCGTCGATGGGGTTATCCACACTGCTTTCAATCATGATTTTTCAAAACTTAAAGAGAACAGTGAAATTGATCGCAGGGTTATCGAAACATTGGGTGAGGCGCTGGCCGGAAGCCAGCGGCCATTGGTGGTCTCTTCCGGAACAGGTCTTGTAGACCGTAGCAGAATCCATGGACTTGTTCGTGAAACTGATAAACCTGTCTCCTCCGCCTTATTTCCTCGTGCAGCGACAGAAGAAGCCGCTGCCTCAATGCTGGCCAAAGGGGTAAACATTATCGTGGTTCGTTTGTCTCAAGTGCATGATACTGAGCACCAGGGCCGGCTGGCAGAACATATTCGTATTGCCCGGGAAAAAGGCTTTGTGGCTTATGTAGGACAAGGAGAAAATCGGCTTTCCGCTGTTCATGTCACGGATGCGGCAAGACTCTACCGACTGGCGCTGGAAAAGGGTGAAACCGGTGCACATTACCATGCAGTGGCGGAAGAAGGCGTCCCTATGCATGCCATCGCAGCACAGCTTGCTGAAAGTCTGAGTTTACCTGTACGCTCAATCAGCACTGAGGAAGTTGAAGCCTATTTTGGCTGGATAGCGGCACTGGCTCATGTTGATCTTGGTGCTTCAGGCAAAGCTACCCAGACTCATCTGGGTTGGTTACCGGACGGACCTGGTTTGCTTGAAGACTTACGTAATATGAATAAAGGCTAAACAGAGCATCTTCAACCAAAAGTCTAAGCCTTCAACACACGAATTAATAATCGACCTGTTGAAGGGTCTCCCCTGTGAACGCGCACAGCGTGTGCTTTAAAAACAGGCATATAGCTTTTCCTGAATAAAGGGAGAAACACAAGCAACAGAATTCCTGCGCCAAATGCAGCCAAGCCATGTAACCAGTCAATCATAGTCAGCGGAATGATGAACAGGCAGTAGTGCAAAACACAGAATACTGTCGTGCATGTCTTCGCCCATCCAGGGACTAAAACATTTGGATCCGCTTCGTAAAATTTACTCTTTCTGAGAATGTCCTCAGAGGCTATCCGCATGCCTACGAACCAGAACAAAGGCAGGTACGTCGCTGAAAATAGAGACAGCACAATAATATTCCAATCAGACACTCGCGCACTTCCTTATTCATTGCTTCCCTGGATAAAAATCATTAGCGCGAATATATCATTTTAACGATATAACCCACGCTATAGACGGCTTTATTTCATCTGGCATAATACACTACGATGAGAAACATACCGAGCAATCTTATGCAAAGTCAAGATTAAAAAGGGACGCACGTTCGGGAGTGTTCAGGAACAAAGGCGAATTATTATGTATTATCAACGTCAGATGGTGCCTCTCTGCCACCGACGGGGCATTCGGTCAACCGTAGCCGCGTACAATTCATTATTTATTCAAGGTTCAATGCGTAGAGTGATGCACTGAAATTTTTCAATAAAAAAATCAACGTATAAACGGATTTTTGGTAACTGTTGACGGTTTGCAAAGGTCAATATATGCACTGGCTTAGCTAATGGTTGAAATTCAGACATCAGAGGCAGCAGTCGGCCATGTTGCAAATCTTCAGCCAACAGGATCTCGGGTTGCATAATAATTCCCAATCCATTCAATGCTGCCCTTCGCAATGCTTCCCCATTGTTACAGGTCATCGTGATGTTTACCGGAGCTCTGACAGGTTTGCCTTCCCTCTGAAGTGTCCATTCATTCGCTGCAATGGGATGGGCAAACCCAAGACATCGATGATGGCATAACTCTTCAGGTGTTATGGGTTCCCCTGCCCGTTTTATATAGGCCGGAGATGCACACATGACTGAGCGATATGGCGCTATCGGACGGGCAACAAGTGTATTAACATGCAGGAGCTCACCAATCTTAATCATGACATCTAAACCTTCATCTGCCATATCCATCGATTTATCGCTCAGCACCAGGTCTACTGCCATATCAGTCCATTCAATAAGAAACTGAGCAGTAACAGGCGAAAGCGCATGGACACCAAAGGAGACTGGGCAACCTACTCTCAGTTTTCCACGTGGCTTCTGGTGAAGAGCAAATGCCTGTGACTCGCTATCTTCAATATCAGCTAATATCCGGCGGCAACTCTGATAATAACCCTGACCAAAATCGGTCAGACTTTGCCGACGCGTTGTGCGATTAAGTAAGCGAACGCCGAGATGTTCCTCTAACGCTTTGATATGCAGCCCAACCATGGTTCCGCTGATTCGCATCTCTTCAGCAACAGCGCTAAAGCTGCCCCTGTCCACGACGCGGACAAACACCGCCATACTTTCCAGTTTATTCACTATTATCAAGCCTGGCTTGTTAAAGATAAAAACATAACGCTGTTTATCAAATTTCACCAGCGGGTTTTAATCTGTTTTCACTTAGTGCAGGAGGGTTAAAAATGATGACCAATACAGAGCTCCGTGAGCGAGGAATGAGATTGTTTAATGAGCTGTATGGAAATGGCGCAGGAGAAGAACTACGAAAGGACATGGCCGATTTGTGCCCTGATTTTACTGATATCTCGATCGAATGGGCTATGGGAGGCATCCTTGCACGCCCGGGGCTGGACGCTAAAACTCGGGAGCTGGTTGTCATTGCTTCCTGCGTCACTCTGGGTCATACGGTTCCACAATTGAGGGCACACGCTCAGGCAGCGCTAAATGCAGGGGCAACCAGAGAAGAAATCATCGAGGTTGTCCTGCAATTACTGTTTTATGCAGGAGGTGCCGCGGTGCGCAATGCACTCGTCAATATACGCGATATTATAAATGCTGAGTTAAACGTCGAAGCGAAAATGTCCTGAAGACAATCGCTGTTTGCCATTCTAGCCATCCCATTTGACAAGCGTGCTGGCTCGGGTCATTGCCTGGCACGTTTTTTGGATTGTCTGCATCACATTCCTAACCAGGCGTCACTGATTAAGGGAATGGGATGGCTAACTCGATTTCAGAGACGGTATCTCATCACTACATGCTGTCAGATACAAGGAAAGCGGGGAGGCAGAACCTGTCTTCGTCCAGTGCTAAAAATCCCACTTATTAAAGGGATTTGTCTAAACGGTAGAATTTAAATCAACAACATACATGGCCATTTAATGATGCAAGTGATACTTGTTCGACACGCGGAAACAGAGTGGAATATAAAAGGAATAATTCAGGGACAGAGTGACAGTGCGTTAACCCCCCGCGGGGAGCGCCAAACATCAGCTTTACTTGCCGCGTTTGCAGCGAGTGATTACCGGGTAGACTACGTTTACACGTCTCCGCTTGGTCGTGCCTGGCAAATGGGACAGCGCCTGGCTGACCGTTTTCGTTGCCCATTGATAGCTGAGCCGGCCCTCAAAGAACAGGCCTTTGGCCAGTTCGAAGGTATGTTAACGTCACAGCTCCTGCAACAACGTCCCCACGATGCGCATGCGTTATTCACACTTGATGCTGAGTATTGCCCACCAGAGGGGGAGTCATTAGCACAAGCAACCCGACGAGTAACAGGTTTCATACACAACCTACCAGAAGCCACAGAACATCAGCGCATCTGTATTGTCACGCACGGGCAAGTCAGCCAGGGCGTGCTGGCGGTGCTTAAAGAAGGGACTATTGATAACTTTTCGCGGTACGCTCACCCTAATGCAAGTTACTCGGTGTTCGATTTCCGGGATGGGAAATGCCTGGCAATCAGATGGGGAATTGCCACACACCTGCTTCAACTCGAACGCCAGAACGCTTAATTTCATATGCCCCTCTGCGGCAAACAAGTGATACCCTGGAAGGTATGAACCCGCTTCAGGAATGCTTATGAAACCAACCCTTAATCAGTTGATTAACTTTTGCACTGTTGCTGAAACCGGAAACATTGGCAAAGCCGCCAGTAAACTTAATATTTCGCAGCCTCCCTTAAGCCGGCAAATAGCCCAGCTGGAAACTATCCTCGGAGCAAAGCTATTTAACCGGGCCGCAAAAGGGGTCAGTTTAACCCTTGCCGGGGAGCAATTTCTGCTGGACTGTCGCGCGATGCTGGCAATGCTGGAGCAGGCCTGTAATAACGTACGGGCAATAGAATCAGGGCAGAAAGGGGTTCTGAAATTAGGCGCAACAATGTATGCCAGCTATAGCGTTGTGCCGCATGTTGCGATGCAGCACAGGAATACCTGTTCGGACGTGGAGTTGCATTTTCAGGAGAGGGTCCCCTCTGATTTACACGCCGCATTACAGGATGGCAGATTGGACGCGGCAATCAGCTTCTCCGAGACGGCCACGCCGGGGATTCATTCACTGGTGCTCTTGCGTGAGCCGCTCATTGCCGCCCTTCCTGCCAACCACCCCCAGGTTCAACACGAGCATTTCAGGCTTGAATCACTCTGTGATGACCCGTTCATCACGGTTCCGCGCGAGAGCGCGCCGATGCTCTATGATTCCATCCTTCATCAGTGCCTCAAAGCTGGATTTAGTCCGCAGATAGGTCTGGAAGCCTCCGTGCAGCAGACTGTGATGAATTTTGTGGCCCATGGTGTTGGTGTCGCGCTTATTCCCGCCAGTATGGAGAATGCTCAATTACGCGGTGTGGTTTACCGGAAGCTGGAAAATCCGAATATGGTGGAGAATATGCTGATGTGGTCGGCAAAGAACACTAATCCGGCTTTACCGGGTTTTGTGAACCTGTGCCGCAGTATCAAGGATAAACTGGATGCGGCACAGTCCGGACGGATTAACGATTAACTTTTACTGATGATGATTTCGATCACGTTAGGCTTGCCACTCGCCAGTGCGGCCTCAACGGCCGGGGCAATATCGCCAGCACGGATAACTTTTCGGGTCTCCAGCCCCATCGATGCACCCAGTGCCTGATAATCCACTGACGGATTAACCAAATCCATTGCGATGAAGCGATCTGTTTGGGCCGACGTATAATCCGCCTGTGAACGCATGAAGTTTTTCAATACGTTATATTCCGTGTTATTCATGACAATAAAGGTGACTGGCAGTTTTTCGTGTGCGGCCGTCCAGAGAGCCTGAGGGGAGTACATCGCCGCGCCGTCTCCCACAAAACACACCACAGGCGCTTTTCCCAAACCGAGTGAATAGCCGACAGCCGCGGGCATTCCCCATCCCAGGCCACCGCCGCGTAAAAAGGCATATTGATCCGCGCGGTGACTGTTGAGAGATTTGCGAAGCGAACCGCTGGTGGCAATCGCCTCGTCAACAATGGCCACATCTGGTCCGATCGCCCTTGCTGCCTCAAACGCCGCCACCAGCGGCGTAATTACCGTAGCAGATTGTTGTTCCTGAACCTGCCCGAGCAGACTTTCTTTGCTCAATTTAAACTCATTAATCGCCTTTTCAAAACGGCGTTGATAATCACGGCGATGGTTTGCCGTGGCTTTCTCCAGTTCAGGAAGTAGCACCTTTAACGATGATTTAATATCGCCAACCACTGAGAGTTCACTACTGTAGGTGCGTCCCAGGTCGCCCGCATCGGCTGATAATTGGAACACTTTGCACTGCTCCGGCACTGCCTGACCTTCGGTATAAAGAATAGTGATAAGCGACTTACCACCAAGGGCAAAAATAGCATCGTACTGGCTTAATGCTCGGTTAATTTCCGTCGCTTTCGTGGACAGATTGCCCCGCCAGAGAGGGTGTGCTGTTGGGTAGGGGATCCGGTTCGGCCATGTTGAACCGTACACGTCAGCGGCAAGCATCTCAGCAAGAGCAACAACCTCATTGGCCGCTTCACTTTGATAGATTTCGTCGCCGGCAATCAGTGCGACGTTACCCGGAGTAAATGCCGCCAGCTTACTCGCCAGCAAAGGTAACGAACCCGCGACTGCATTGCGGTCGATAGTAGAAGGCGCGCCAATGCCGATAGCACTCATCGCCTCCATCACATCCATCGGAAGCGACAGGAAAACGGAGCCTTTCGGTGCAGCGTCAGAATCGTGGAAGGCCCGACGAACTAATACCGGTAGCTGATCAACGTGGGTAACCTCCTGCGACCATTTCGCGAACGTTTTACCCATACCGACCAGATCACCCAACAATAATGGGTCGGTTGTCGTGTGGCGTGAATCCTGCTGCCCCGCCGTCACCACCAGTGGTGTCTGTGAGCATTTTGCATTCAACAGATTTCCCATGCCGTGGCCTAAACCACCGGCGGTATGCAGATTCAGAAAGCCTGGTTTTTTTGCTGCCTGCGCATAACCGTCCGCCATGGCGACTGCACTCGCTTCCTGCAGAGCTAACACGTACTGAATTGACGGTTTTCTTAACAGCGCATCCATAAACGGCAGTTCGGTGGTACCTGGATTACCAAACACATATTCCACCCCTTCACTTTCCAGAACTTCTAACAATACATCACCGCCGCGGCGTGCATTGGCATTCTGGACTTTAGTTATTGCATTACTCATAGACTGATCACCTCTGTCTGCGTATTCCTTCGCCCTGTCTGGCGGGTGATTCAATCTTAATAACAGGCATAACACCCTTTCCAATACTATATTGATGCCCAGCCATACCCTTTTAGGTATGGGAAGTCATGCGCTGTCCGTTAGCAAATGGAAAGCTATAACGGACTGAGACACTGACACTCAATAAAAGCCAGCCACATTATCGAAACCCTCTCTGATGTCTGCTATTCGCTGAATCTCGCCGCCGCAGTGCGAGCATAATGTCGGATTTTCTTTAGCCATCTACTCTGGCTCACCTGGTGCTGGAACCCCTTCTGGCGGGCATCAGATAAGATGACAGCGCAATATCACAACGATCGCGGTTCGACTCGATGAACGTGGAAGATGTCGTGACGTGAGAAATGGAGCTCTATCACCCTGCAATTTTTTCAGCATTGAAGGATTCATGTTGGCGAGGAATTTTGCTGCGGTTTTGGGAAAGAAAAAATCGAAATAACCGGGCATCGCGCCCGGTTATCGTGTCAGTCCGAAATGGCCCTACGCATTCAACCCACGATTTTTCAGCATCGGCTCAATCTGTGGATCGTGTCCGCGCCACTGGCGATAAAGTTCAGCTAAATCAGTGCTATTGCCGCGCGACAGAATCGCTTCCCGGAAGCGCTGACCGTTCTCACGGGTCAAACCGCCGTGCTCCACGAACCACTGATAGCCGTCGTCGGCCAGCATCTGGGTCCACAGATAGGCGTAATAGCCTGCCGCATAGCCGCCGCCAAAGATATGGGAGAAGCATCCTTTTCAATGTGTGCATTTACCAATAAAAATCATAAAGTTAACTTCTATTTACCATGAAAATTCCGTTGATTTAAGCATATTTTGCAGCATTAAAATCCAAATTATTTTGAAATATCCATATGACATATTGCACCGCCTTTCTGACAAAAGATGAGTAATGGTTAATGACAAGGAACAAGTGTTAATAAACACCGGTGCAGGTTTGGTTCATTAGGTGGAACATCTGGTGTTCTGCCTGGTCTTCTCCTGATAGCGTGCGCAAGGACGAAAGCGACCCATTATCGCAGGTAAGGTGGAAGTGGAACTTAAGAGATCGTCGTGGAAGTTGTTGTCGCACGCGTCACTTCCTGAAAGTTAAAGTGCTGCATGCAGAGCGCATAGGTCACAGGAATTGCTCAGGCTCCGATAGCATGTGCCATACTTTCAAAATCAATCATTTATCTCAGAACCAATTGGAAAAGTTACAGGAGTTGATACTTCGCAAGAGTAGCTTTAACCTCCTTGCGCAAACTATCTGAATCCAGCTCGCTCTCTCTTCTCACAGAATCCGATGTATAACAATCAGCAAGAATAAAAAGTTCAGCCGCACACTCTCCAATATCCTTACTATCTTGTGTAAGCTGGCCAGTTCTCCCTTCATTTCGCCACATATTGAAAAAATGGGTTTCGAATTCATCTGCAGAAATTTGTAAGGTCACTAGTTTCCTTGCAAGTTTTATCAAATTCATACTCATTACAGAACTCCTTTTTCAATATTGTTAAGTTGATATGGACAGCATTATATAAAATGGCAGTCTGAACCGAACCATCATCCATATCTAACACTACCAAATGGTCAGTTATCGGATTATAATACACCCTTAAGCGTTTTTCGCATAGGTAAGCGCCATTTCAAGGACATTCTCAGCCAAATGGACTTCTTTTGCCCCCCCTTGAGTGTGGTAATAATTCTTGGGAATACTTGGAGGGGATAATGGGGTGGCACAGCGTTAAGATAGCCCAGAGATAATATTTCTCTGGTATATTTCATGTCACGATTGGAGAATCAGTCGGGAGGTAACACCATTGGAAAGAAACAGCTTCAGGTGCTGACCATAGCTGCGAAATTTCCGTTATACAACCTTATGCCTTCTTGAGGGAAGTTCACTCTTTATCTCCAGAGAGATAAAACGATGAATGAAGAAAATAGCCGGTGACCGAAGCCATCAGTCACAGTCATTGCTTAAGTTTTTGTGCATCATATGTCCCCCAGTTGACGCCGAAATCTAGTATTTAGTTTCTCAGGTTGGCATAGATATAACGGCTGCTCGATCATGAAAATCAAAGCTTGTTATTGCATTCATTACTGATACCAGAATGTCTGATTTAGCGTTAGTAGTTGCAACCGCCAATTCTGTTTTGGCATATCGCGTTCCTTATCTGAAAGGCGTTTTGCCTGTCGGCCTGTTCTTTTCTTTCCTCTCTATCATTAGCCGCAGCAATAGCCAATTGCTGCTGATATTGTGCAATTTCGTTTTGTGCTCGGTTTTTATCAATTTCGAGCTCTGCTTGCGTCATTGTTCCGCTTTTCAGGCGTAAATTCATTTCATTAACACAAATGCCGCTTGTATCCTGATATGAGTTTCCTTTGTCATCAAGCATCTTAATGCCAAGTGAACATTCAACTATAGACAGATTTGTTGACTCGCTTGCCAAGACCTTGGTCATTGATAACACCGACTAGCTTTGCGGTTCTGCGCAGGCAGCAAGCAGCAGTACGGTTCCAGTTACAACGATTTTCAATATGCGCATGATAGGATCCAATATAAATTTGGTAACCATACTAAAGAAATGAAAAAATGATAGTTAAGTCTTTGGTGCTCAATAGAAATATATTAATGACGCTTAAACAACATTGTAGTAAAGATTACTTTTTATTTGCTTCTTCCATTTCCTGATAACGAGGATTGCTGGCGCATGGGAGTTGGACGCTTCGCTCGCGATTGTGGCGGACGCGTTCGATGAAGTAGCCGCTGAGGTGCTCAGGCTACTCTCTGGCTACCACTTCGACATAAAAAGCCCCTCAAAAAGAGGGGCTTGGACTACATAACCCCCGCAAACGGGGGAAGATGATTGCTTTATCAAAAAGCATCACTTGTATTACCCAATTACCCCCACAACGCGGGGGTAGTACATTTCTACTATAGCTCTTTTTCAGTATGACACTATCCCGCCAAATTCTTCTAACACATCTCCGGCAAATTAGCCCTCACAGCGCCTCAGCAAAAGGCGGAGGCACCGCATGGCCACAGCGCGCCTCTTGCATGTCCTTTGCATCTTTCACGTCACGGTTTGAGTATCAGTATGGAGCTATCGCGATGGCTAGATAAGGCTGCAGGTGCTTACCTATAGCCGAGAAGCTACCGTTATGAGGTTTGATGCTTTCCTGTGGGAAGTTCACGCTTCACCTCCGGAGAGGTCAAACGCTGAATACAGAAAATCGCTGGTGCCTTTCGCCATCGGTGATAGGAATTGCTGTAAGGTTTTTGCGCCATGTGTCCCCACTTGGCGCCGGAAGTAAGTCGTCAGTTGTTCAGGCTGACGAGATAATTATCGCCCTTCCCGGGGATAGATGCAAAATGAGCATATGCGAAAAGCCCCACTGAAGCAGGTACATGATGTTTTGCTTGAGCGCGCCTCTAGGTAACGCCAAGATGCCAATAAAATAGCAAGGTTTATCGCCATACATATGCAAGAAAAACCAGATAACCTATGCAGGAAATAGATAAAACATGCCATGTGCATCTAAATCTTCTTGCGAAGCATAGTTCCAGAGGTAACTTCCCCAAAAAGTTAGGAGCACTTACGGTTGATACGGCCTAAATCTTATGATTCCACGGGCAACGCCCGGTCTTCCTGGCTCAAACTTGCATTTCCGGATTGCTGATCTAGTTTCTCTAAAAAAGATCTCAGTACCGGTTGTATCAACAGAAGTAACTTCTCCTTTTTCATTTACTTCGGCAGAGTATGTTACAGTGCCGCTAATCTTATTAGCCATAGCAGAAGCTGGATAATAAGGGGAAGGGCAACTTATACGCACTGGCACTATTTCTTCTTTATGTTCTACAGCAAGTGCCAAGTTTGATATAAGAACAGCACAAACCAGAAGTAATGTTGTATTCATATACGATACCAACTGTTGTTTTCCTTGTATCCCTAGGCTACTGGAAGTTGAGAGTTCCTAGGTAACCCCATACCGTTTTTCTTTGACAAATTCAGGTTCTCTCCAGTTAGGGCCTTTATCGGGAAGAGGTTGGCCTGTATGTTTTAGTTTTCCTTCCTTGAACAGTCTGTCATGAGTCCTTAGTAACTCACCATTAGCAACAACATCAAAGTTATACCTAACATACATACGGTCGATGCTAGGGTATGGAGTAATAGGTGAAAAATACAGAAGAACATCTTCCACACTTACATTTTTATAAATGCTTTCAAGATCTAGCATGATTTTTCCTCCTCTGTACTTCCTCACTCGAAATTAAATACGCCCTTCCCTACCTGATAATCGCTACTTCTTCGGCGACAACCGGCATGTTCAGGCGCTCTTTGTAGGCTACGCCGGAAGCGGCGAGGTCGACGTTGACCTTGTCCTGCTCGTCTTTCGATTTGGCTGCAATGTTGAATTTACTCATTATTAATCATCTACATACCGCACATCAAGAACCACATTCCCTTCCAGGTCCTTTCTCACAATATGAACATCTTCCTTAAATGGCGGCTTGGTTTGCTCGATAACAGTCACTGTGACTGTGCCAATTTTGTTCTGATTCTCGTCCAAGACAATGTAACTTCGATCTATGCGGCTAACTAAATGCCCCCTCCTGACTGTGCCGTCGTCCAAAAGAGTGTAGCCAGCTTCAAGGTTCATTTTTTCTTTAAACATAAATCCCCCTCAGGTTATGAAGGGGATTATATATCACTAACAGATTAGCTGCGCGGCTTTGCGTTCTGCGGGGGATTTAGGCAGCCTCCCTCCCCTGGCACATCTCCGGCAAATTAGCTCTCACCAATGCCTCGGCGGTCGTGAGTCGCCCCTGATGTCTGGTGATCCGAATCACTGCGCGGACGTACTCAACTGCTGACAGTGCTCTACAGGAAGTAACCACGAAAATGCTTGCAGCCATTACCGACGAATATAAAGCCAAAGGTAAAGCACGAATGGCACAAACGCTTCGTAGCGTCTGGATCGATTTGTTCAGGGAAGCACAACATGCGGGCGAAGTTGAGCCAGGATACAACCCGGCACTAGCTACCAGAAAAGTCGTTGCTCGAGTAAACCGCTCTCGACTGAATTTTGAAATGTGGCAAGCGATCTTTGAAGCGGCCAGCGATATGGCCCCTTACGTTCAAAACTCCATGCTGTTGGCGATAGTCACCGGACAAAGGCGCGGTGATCTCGCCAAAATGAAGTTCTCAGATGTTTGGGATGGATACCTGCACGTTAAGCAGCGAAAGACAGGTGTGAAACTTGCTATTCCACTCAATTTGCGCAGTGAGGTGCTGGACATTAGCCTGGCACAAGTGATCAAGCGCTGTAGGGATCGGGTTGTTAGCCCGTGGCTTCTTCACCACGTAACGTCCAGCGGGAAAGTAAAAGCCAGCGATCAGGTTGGCGAGAACAGCCTTAGCGTTTCCTTCAAACTCGCAGTGGATAGCACCAACCTTTCCATTGAAAGAGGGAAAACAATACCTACTTTCCATGAGCAGCGCTCACTGTCCGAACGTCTGTATGAAGCACAGGGAATCAACACCCATCAGCTGTTAGGGCACTCATCAGAAAAAATGACCGCGCAGTATCACTGCTATCGGAGTCTCGATTGGGTGAAAGTAAAGGTGTAGCTACGTGAAAAATTGGGCCGTACCTCCATGCAAATTTAGCAGAATTTAAAAATTTATTTTGTGGAAAAGTTTTGGAGGGATTTGGGGGAAGAAAAAATCGTAAAAAAACCGGGCATCGCGCCCGGTTATCGTGTCAGCCCGAAATGGCCCTACGCATTCAACCCGCGATTTTTCAGCATCGGCTCAATCTGTGGATCGTGCCCGCGCCACTGGCGATAAAGTTCAGCTAAATCAGTGCTATTGCCGCGCGACAGAATCGCTTCCCGGAAGCGCTGACCGTTCTCACGGGTCAAACCGCCCTGCTCCACAAACCACTGATAGCCGTCGTCGGCCAGCATCTGGGTCCACAGATAGGCATAATAGCCTGCCGCATAGCCGCCGCCAAAGATATGGGAGAAATAGCTGCTGCGATAGCGCGGCGGAACGGCCGCCAGATCCAGGTGTTCTTCCTGCAATATCTTCTGCTCAAACACATCCACGTCCTCCGGTATTGCCGAGGTCGACAGGCTATGCCAGCGCATATCGAGCAACGCAGCAGCCAACAGCTCGCTCATGTCGTACCCTTTATTGAAGGTTGCCGCACGCAACATATTGTCGCGTAGCGCCTCCGGCATCGGCTCCCCGGACTGGTAGTGCTTCGCGTAGTGGGCAAACACCTGCGGCTGGCTGGCCCAGTGTTCGAAAATCTGCGAAGGAAATTCGACAAAATCGCGCGGGGTATTGGTTCCGGAGAGACTGGCGTAACGCTGGCTGGCGAACAGCCCATGCAGGGTATGGCCAAACTCATGGAACAGAGTGATCACCTCATCCCACGACAACAGCGCGCTCTGCCCTGCCTGCGGCCGGGCGTAGTTGCAGACATTGTAGATAACCGGTCGCTGCTCCCGCAGGGTAGACTGTTCGACAAACACATCCATCCAGGCGCCGCCGCTTTTTGAGTCGCGTGCGTAGTAGTCACCGTAAAACAGCGCCATCCCTTCTCCGTTGTGATCGAAGATCTCCCAGACCCGAACATCCGGGTGATAGACGGGGATATCGAAGCGCTCGACAAAGCGGAGGCCAAAGAGCTGCGTGGCCGTCCAGAAGACGCCATCCTGCAGCACGCGCTCGAGAGCAAAATAGGGTTTAAGCTGCGCATCATCAATGGCAAAGGCAGCTCGCCGCACCTGTTCGCTGTAATAGAGCCAGTCCCATGCTGCGGCGCGAAACGCCCCGCCCTCGTTATCAATCACCTGCTGGATGTCAGCCAGCTCTCGTTCAGCCCGCGCCCGCGCAGCCGGCGCGATCCGGCGCATAAAAGTTAATGCCTCCGCCGGAGAGGCGGCCATTTGATCGGTCAGCGCCCAGCTGGCGTAATCGGCCGCGCCCAGCAGCTCCGCCTGCTGCGCGCGGATCGCCGCCAGTCGCAGCACCAGGCGACGTGTATCATGCTCATCACCCTGCTGATTGCGCGTCCAGCCGGCGGCAAAGAGATTCTCCCGCGTCTGTCGGTCGCGCAAAGAGAGCAGCGGCGGCTGCTGGGTGGTATTGGTCAGCGTCAGCAGCCAGCGGTCACTGAGCCCTTTTTCCCGCGCCGCGTCGGCGGCCGCCGCTATCTCCTCATCCGCCAGGCCATCCAGTTGATGTCGGTAATCAACCACCAGTCCACCGTTTTTGGCCGCCCCCAGCAACCGCTGCTGGAACTGACTTTGCAGGGTCGCCGCTTCGGTGTTCAGCGTGCGTAGCACCGCCTTCCGCGCTGGCGCCAGCGTCGCCCCGGCATGGACAAAACGTTGCCAGGTGAGGGTCAGGAGACGATGAGATTCGCTGTCTAACGCCAGCGCGTCACGCTGCTCATAGACGCTGTTCACTCGCTGAAATAAGGCCTCGTTAAGCCAGATGTCATTCCCCAGCTCGGCGAGCTCAGCGGAAAATTCTTCATCCAGAGACTGGATGAACGGGTTGGTGTGGGCGCCAGCCATGGCGAAAAAGACCCGCGTCACTCGCGCCAGCAGCTGTCCGCTCTGTTCAAGGGCCTCAAGCGTGTTGGCAAAATTCGCCGGCTCCGGGTTGTCGATTATCGCGCGGATCTCCGCGCGCTGCTGCCGGACACCCTCATCAAACGCCGGGCGATAGTGGTAGTCCTGGATGAGATCAAACGGGGGTGCCTGGTAAGGCAGCAAACTGACGCTAAAAAAGGGATTTTGTTCAGACATCTTTCTCTCCTGCACAGGCTAATCCTGTAAGATTAGGCTTCTCCTTAAGGGGTCGCAATGATTTCCGTTACCGGTCGCCGTCTGTGCGTGCTATGGTATGAAAACACAAAAAGCGTTGAGGAACAGTAAGATGATTATCATGGTTACCGGTGCCACCGCCGGTTTTGGTGAAAGTATTACTCGCCGTTTCGTCGCTAACGGCCATAAAGTGATTGCCACCGGACGTCGTGAAGAGCGCCTGAAGACGCTGAAAGACGACCTCGGTGACAACCTTTATATCGCCCAGCTTGACGTCCGCAACCGCGCCGCCATTGAGACGCTGATTGCCGATCTGCCCGCCGAGTGGCAGGCGATTGACGTCCTGGTGAATAACGCCGGTCTGGCGCTGGGTCTGGAGCCGGCGCACCGCGCCAGCGTTGAAGACTGGGAGGATATGATCGACACCAATAATAAAGGGCTGGTGTACATGACCCGCGCGGTCCTGCCGGGTATGGTGGAGCGCAATCGCGGGCATATCATTAACATCGGCTCCACGGCAGGTAGCTGGCCTTATGCCGGGGGCAACGTCTATGGGGCGACCAAAGCCTTCGTCCGTCAGTTCAGTCTGAATCTACGCACCGACCTGCACGGCACCGCCGTGCGCGTCACCGACATCGAGCCGGGTCTGGTGGGTGGCACCGAGTTTTCCAACGTCCGCTTTAAAGGTGATGACGCCAAGGCCGGGAAAACTTATGAGAACACCGAAGCCCTGACGCCGGAAGATGTGACCGAGGCGGTCTGGTGGGTGGCCACCCTGCCGAAGCACGTCAACATCAACACCCTGGAGATGATGCCGGTGAGCCAGAGTTTTGCCGGACTCAGCGTTCACCGCCAGGGCTAACCGTCAGCCACCCGGCCTGCGGGCCGGGTATGGGCGGAACCGCAAAAAACGCGTAAAATAGTGCGCATAATCCCTTAAAAAGTAATCATCAATGGCCGCAGAATCGCAACTGAACCCGACGCAACCTGTCAATCAGCAAATTTATCGCATCCTCCGCCGGGATATCGTTCACTGCCTGATCCCGCCTGGCACACCGCTGTCCGAGAAAGAAGTCTCCGTGCGTTTCGATGTGTCGCGTCAGCCGGTGCGCGAGGCCTTCATCAAGCTGGCGGAAAATGGGCTTATCCAGATACGTCCCCAGCGCGGCAGCTACGTCAATAAAATTTCCTTGTCGCAGGTGCGCAATGGTTGCTTTGTCCGCCAGGCGATTGAGTGCGCGGTGGTCCGCCGCGCCGCCGGCATGATTAACGATGAGCAGGTTTATCAGCTGGAGCAGAATCTCCATCAGCAGCGTATTGCCGTCGACAGACAACAATCAAACGACTTTTTCCTGCTTGATGATGAGTTTCACCAGAAGCTGTCGATCATTGCCGATTGTCAGTTGGCGTGGGATACGGTGGAAAATATTAAAGCCGCCATCGACCGCGTGCGCTACATGAGCCTGGACCATATCACCTCGCCGGAGATGCTCCTGCGTCAGCACCATGAGATTTTCACCGCGCTGGAAAAACGCGACGCGGAGGCAGTAGAGCAGGCAATGAATGTCCATCTGCATGAAATCAGCGAGTCCGTGTTACTGATCCGCCAGGAGAACCGCGACTGGTTTAGCGAAGATTAATGGTCAGACGGCTGCCCAGCGTGGCTGACGCAGCCGTCGTCATGAGGGGATTAACGGACGACCAGCACCGGCGTTTTGGCGTAGCGCAGAATCGACTCGGCGTTGGAGCCCAGCAGATGGGTGGAGATGCCCGGTTTGCGGGATCCAACCACTATCACATCGAACTCTTCGTTATTACTGATAGCCAGAATTTCGTCGCGCACGTTACCAAAGACCACCCGGGTATGGATCCGCGACATCGGAATGTCGAACAGTCGCGCCACCTCGCGCATCTTTTTCTCCGACTCTTCTTTCATATAGGCTTCAAATTTACGAATATCCGCCGTAAAGCCGCGTAATAGTGAACGACTGCTGTTCGGCAGAACGTTGAGCAATGTGATTTCACCGTTTTCTGCAGTGGCGAGGAATTCCGCGTGACGCACAGCTTTATCGCTTAAATCCATTTCAAAGACATCAACAGGCAATAAAATTTTTTTATACATGGCCCGTACTCCTTTTCCAGAGAAAGTTCTTTTTCAATGACTTAACTATGCCATTATGGCAGTAAATTACCAGCCATTATTCGGAAAAATAACAGCTAATTATCTTTAGTAAATCAGGGAAATATAGAGTTATGTATAGACATTGCGTTCGATCATCTTTTCAGCGCGCTAAAACCGATCGACAGCAAAAAAGAAATATCAGCGGAAGGTGGCAGAGATAACAAAATAGCCGGTGCCGACGACGAGGCCGACACCGGAAGCGGATTATTGCTCGGCAGCCCACGCGGCGACAGTGGCTTTGGCCCCCTGCCGCTGCAGCGCCAGATAGGCGCGGGTCACCGCCGAGACGAAACGGGGCTCCTGCGGCAACGCCAGGCCGAAGATCGCCTCAATACCCAGCAGCGCTTTCACCCGCGCTTCACCCTCGGCGCTGGCCGCCACCGCCTGTTGGATAACCGGCAACAGCGGATCGCAAATCTCAATCGCCTGGCCGGCATCGTCAACGCCGCCGACATAGCGCATCCAGCCCGCCACACCGAGCGCCAGCAGCGTGAAATCTTGCTGGTGCGCCAGATGCCAGCGTACGGAGTCCAGCATGCGCTGCGGCAACTTCTGGCTGCCGTCCATGGCTATCTGCCAGGTACGGTGCTTCAGCGCCGGATTGCAGTAGCGGTCAATTAGCAGACTGGCATAGCGCGGAAGATCCACCCCCTGCACTTTCAGCGTCGGCGCCTGTTCGTCCAGCATCAGCGCCAGCGCCGCGCGGCGGTAGTTGTCATCCTGCATACAGTCGTTGATGTGCTGATAACCGGCCAGATAGCCCAGGTACGCCAGGAACGAGTGGCTACCGTTGAGCATCCTCAGCTTCATCTCTTCAAAAGGCACTACATCGGCGACCAGTTCCGCTCCCGCTTTTTCCCACTGCGGACGTCCGGCAACAAAGTTATCCTCAATCACCCACTGCCGGAAAGGTTCGCAGGCCACCCCGGCCGGGTCGCGCACGCCGGTCAGTTGTTCAATTTTATCGAGGGTTTCCGCGGTAACGGCCGGGACAATGCGGTCCACCATGGTCGATGGGAAGGTGACGTTCTGTTCAATCCAGGCCGCCAGCTCCGCGTCCAGCGCCCGGGCGTAGGCGCAGACGACATTGCGCATCACGTGACCGTTTTCCGGCATGTTGTCGCAGGACATCACGGTAAAAGCCGGCAAGCCTGCCGCCCGACGGCGAGCCAGAGCCTCCACCACCACGCCCGGCGCCGATTTTGGCTGGCGCGGGTTGTGCAGATCGGCGACGATCAGCGGGTGATCGAGCTGCAGCTCGCCGCTGGCCGGCGAATGACAATAACCTTTCTCGGTAATGGTCAGGGAGACAATGGCTACCTGAGGCTCACACATCGCCGCCAGCACCGCTTCGAGGCCATCAACCTGGGCGTGCAGCGCCTGCTTCACCACCCCAACCACGCGTGCGGTCCAGGCGTCGGCGGACATTTCGGCCACAGTGTACAGCCGATCCTGCTGGCGGAGGTCGGCGATCTGCTGCTCGCCGCCGATGAGATTGACTTCGGTATAGCCCCAGTCGCTGCCATGTTCACTGGCAAGAATATCGGCATATACCGCCTGATGGGCGCGGTGGAATGCGCCAAAACCAAGGTGCACGATACGGGGGATCAGCGCGCTGCGATCGTAGCCTGGCAGCATGGCGTTGGCGGTTAAAAGGGTGTTTTCCATGATGACTCTCGTTGTTATGTGTCTCATCAACCATTCTCGGGGAGAACTCTCGAGGAGAATGCCTTTGTGTCTCAACCATCGCACGCAATTGGTATAACATCTTTGATTTCTGTCAACTACCATACAAGAAGATATGATCGGTTCGCTGCCGGGAGTGAACCGTCACAAAATCATCGCTGATGGAATGGGAAACAGTCGCCGCGAGGAAATAAAAGAAGTCGACGAATGACACACCGGCCACGCGTCCCTGCGGGCCTGTCATTTAACCGGGAGTCCGGTCTGGCGGTTAGTCGATACGGGTTTTAACGATAAAGAAGTAGCACAACGCCCCGGTGAAGGTCACGCCGGCGGCGATCACCAGCGCCAGATTAAAAGAATGAGTGGTATCCACCACCCACCCGGTGACGATCGGCGCAAAGGAGGCAAACACAAAGCTGCCAAAGTTCTGGATCGCTGCCACCGAAGCCACTTTATGCTCTGCCACCAATACCTGCACCAGCCCCCAGGCCGACGTCCCGGCAAAATGGACGCAAAACAGCGCCATGGAGATAAAAGCCACCGCCTGGGTCGGCGTGGAGGATTGCACCACCAGCAGGGTGCCCAGGGCCGACAGCACCAGACCGATCACGATCGCCGTTTTCCGGGTTTTCGCCAGATCGTAACCTCTGCGCGCCAGGGCATCGACCACCAGGCCATTGACCCACATCCCCACCGCCGCCGCAAGGAACGGGATCGCCGCCACCCAGCCGGTACGGGCCAGGCTTAATCCCTGCTGTGCCTGCAAATAGCCGGGCAACCAGGCGATATACAGCCAGCCGGTGTAGTTCACACCGGAAAAGCCCAGAATCATCCCCCAGGTGGTGCGCCGTTTAAACAGAGCCAGCCATTCGCTAAATTTCAGCGCCGGGCGGGCCACCTCCTCGCTGGCCAGATACTGCTGCTCCTCTTCCATAAGGGTGAAGTGCCGGCGATTTCGGTAGCCCACATACCAGCACAGACCGATCACGATACCGGCTAAGCCAATCACCACAAACATCGTTCGCCAGCCCCAGGCCAGTTGCATAATAACCAGAGCCGGTGGCGCAATGGCCTGCCCCAGCACCGTCGAGGAGTTAAATATCCCCACCGCCGTACCGCGCTCTCTTTGCGCATACCAGTCATTGATTGATTTCACACCGGCGGGCATAAATGGCGCTTCACCAATCCCGAGGCCAATGCGCAGCAGAATAAAATGCGAGAACGAATTGACCATCCCGGTCAGGGCCTGCATTGCGGACCAGAAAATCAGTCCGGCGCCGAGCACAATGCGCGGTCCAACGCGATCCAGCAATATTCCCGACGGCAATTGTGCGAAGCCGTAGGAGAGCGAAAAGGCGGAGAGCAGCACCCCAAACTCGGTGGCGCTGAGTCCCAGGTCGGCGCGTATCGCCTCCCCGGCGACGCTCAGCGAAGAGCGGTCAAGAAAGTTGACGATACCGGCGATAAACAGCAGCGTCAGGGTGATCTTCTGCACCCGACGGATACGCAGCGGCGTCGCCCCCGTCCGGGCGGCAAGTGTCTCGATAGCCATCGTTGTTCCTTACAGAGTCATAACAAAAGAGAATGTCTGATAAGTAAGGCAACAGGTCGACTACCATACAAGAATTAAGGTTTAAAAAAGTGGCAGCGATCACACAAGGCGAGCTCAGGCCCGCCCCCAGCCCGCCACGATGATCAGCATGCCGCACAGGGCGATGATCGCCCCGGCCCAGTCGTAATGGCTGAGCTTGACGCCATCCACGACCCGCAGCCAGAGCAAGGCGGTACAGACGTACACCCCACCGTAGGCGGCATAGACCCGCCCGCTGGCGGCAGGATGGAGCGTCAGGAGCCAGACAAACAGCGCCAGCGCCAGGCCGGTGGGGATCAACAGCAGCGGCGTGGCCCCGCGCTTTAACCATAGCCACGGCAGATAGCAGCCGATGATTTCGCACAGGGCGGTGGCAAAGAACAGGAGCGTTGTTTTGAGCATTAAAAGATTCGTAAATGAGACAAAGCGTTGAACCATTCTACGCGATAATGGCTTCTGCCCCACGCTGTTTTGTCGGCTATGCCCGGCAAAAGAGCTGTAGTAAACTTAGCCTGAGGGTTAACCCATCACTTAAAGGAAACCGTGATGAACATGACACTGAACAAACGCTGGTGCCTGACCGCCATTCTGGCGTTGAGCGCCGTGGTCTATACCTCCAGCTCCTTCGCCGCCACCGACCGGCTGGTGATTGAATCTGGCGACAGCGCGCAAAGCCGTCAGCAGGCGTCGATGGAAAAAGAGCAATGGAACGACACCCGCAGCCTGCGCCAGAAGGTCAATAAGCGGGCGGAAAAAGAGTGGGACAAAACCGATGTGGCCTTCGACGCGCAGGATAACTGCCAGAAGAGCGCCAACGTCAATGCCTACTGGGAGCCGAACACTCTGCGCTGCCTTGACCGCCGCACCGGCCGGGCAATCAATCCCTGATCCGCTTCCTGTCAACGCTGGCGCCTGCGGGCGCCGCCTTTCATAACGCGCTGTTCAGCTTTAACCACAGGATTACCCATGACCGACGCGCTACACGTCAAACTCCGCCCCCTCGAACGGGAAGATTTGCGCTTTGTCCACCAGCTCGATAACAACGCCAGCGTCATGCGCTACTGGTTTGAAGAGCCGTACGAGGCCTTCGTTGAGCTCTCCGATCTGTACGACAAACATATCCACGATCAAAGCGAGCGTCGCTTTGTCATCGAATGCAATGGCGATAAAGCCGGGCTGGTAGAGCTGGTTGAAATCAACCATGTTCATCGGCGGGCCGAGTTCCAGATCATTATCTCACCGGACTTCCAGGGAAAAGGCCTTGCCACTCGCGCGGCGCGGCTGGCCATGGACTACGGTTTTACGGTTCTTAATCTGTATAAGCTGTATTTGATTGTCGATAAAGAGAATGAAAAAGCGATCCATATTTACCGCAAGCTTGGCTTTATCGTCGAGGGTGAACTCATCCATGAGTTTTTCATTAACGGCGAGTACCGCAACACCATTCGCATGTGTCTGTTCCAGCACCAGTATCTGGCCGAACACAAAACCCCAGGACCGGCCCTGCTGAAGCCGACGGCTCAGTAATAATCAATGCGGTTCTTGATGGTGTAATGGCGTGTCAGCGGCGGCTGCACGCTTTCATCAATCACCTGCAGCTCACAGCTCAGCGGATTGTCGTGGCGATCGTAGTCGCAGGTCTGGCGTACCGTGCCCAGCGTGCGTTCGTTGAAGGTGCTGATGGCGGTGTAGTCCATTTTCTTGCGCGGATCTTTCGACGGCGTGGAAGCGACGGTAAATTGCTCTTCTTTGGCGGTGGTGGTTTTTCCCAGCGGATAGCCATCGCTGTCATAGCGGTAGGTGGCGGTGGTCTCTTTGCCACGGGCGCGAATAATAAAACCGTTATCATCCGTCTCCCAACTCACCCCCGTGGCGGGCATCTCTGCCAGCTGACACTTGCCCTGCAGGCGCAGTCGCTTCTCGTGGGTGCGCCCATCGACGTAATAGTTGGCATCCAGCAGCAGCGTGGCGCCGGTATTGTTCTCCACATCTTCCAGGGTCAGCAGATCGAAACATCCCTCTTTTGACAGCTGAGCGCTCACCTTCTTGACCACCACATCGTGTTCATCCAATAGCGTCTGGCTAAAATCTTTCACCGGCCCGCGCAGCGGATCGAACTCAAACTCATTGGAAAAACTCGCCATCTCCGGGGTGAAGGCTTCCGGGGCGCTTTGGCGGTCGCACGCCGTCAGCAGCAGCGCTGCCGGGATCAGCCAATACAATCTTTTCACAGGCGATTCCTTTTGTGTACACCAGATCATATTAGCAAATACAATTGTTTACACCAGTTCTGCTATGCTTAATTCTGGATAACATCGATAAGGAGTGTAAGATGAAACTATCCCTCTGGACAGGCGCCGCACTACTGCTGTGCTCCACGGCCGTGCTGGCGGCCCCCGACTCTTGTGAACGGGTCAAAAGCGACATCCAGCAGAAGATCATCAACAATGGCGTACCGGAAACCGCCTTCAGCCTGGCCATTGTGCCAAACGATCAGGCAGACCAGCCCGGGGTTCAGGTGGTCGGTCATTGCGCCAATGACACCTTCAAAATCACCTATACGCGTAACAGCGACAGTCCCGCCGAAAACGACGCTCAGTAAGCCCACTTCGGTTTCAAATGAAAGATCTTATCCCTGCATTGACCAGGGATAAGATCTGCTGGCTACCCATAACGTATTATCGCTCACCCCTGCGTCTGTTAATGACGTGGCGGCCCTTCTCCGCACAGCATAACTATCATGGAGTGAGCAATGTCGAATCAGGAATCCCCCGGCGGCGTCTCCCGACGCGCGCTACTCAAATCCACAGCCCTCAGCTCTCTGGCGCTGGCCGCCGGCGGGCTTACCCTGCCCTTTACACTGCGCAGCGCCGCGGCAGCAGTACAACAGGCTACTGGCGACAACACCCGCATTGTCTGGGGCGCCTGTTCGGTCAACTGCGGTAGCCGCTGCGCCCTGCGGCTGCACGTGCGGGATGATGAAGTGGTTTACGTCGAAACGGATAATACCGGCGACGACCGCTACGGCGACCACCAGGTCCGCGCCTGCCTGCGCGGGCGCTCTATTCGTCGGCGCATCAATCATCCGGATCGCCTTAACTATCCCATGAAGCGCGTCGGCAAGCGCGGGGAAGGCAAATTTGAACGCATCAGCTGGCAGGAGGCGCTGGATATCCTCGCTGACCGTCTGAAAAGCACCGTTGCCCAGTATGGCAATGAAGCCGTGTACATTAACTACTCTTCGGGGATCGTCGGCGGCAACATCACCCGTTCGTCGCCTTCAGCGTCGCCGGTAGCGCGGCTGATGAACTGCTACGGCGGCTCGCTTAACCAGTACGGTACCTACAGCACCGCACAGATTGCCTGCGCGATGCCCTATACCTACGGCAGCAACGACGGCAACAGTACTTCGGATATTGAAAACAGCAAGCTGGTGGTGATGTTCGGCAATAACCCGGCGGAAACCCGGATGAGCGGCGGCGGCATTACCTGGTATCTGGAGCAGGCTCGCGAGCGCTCTAACGCGCGGATGATCGTTATCGACCCGCGCTACACCGATACCGCCGCCGGTCGGGAAGATGAGTGGATCCCTATTCGTCCCGGCACGGACGCCGCGCTGGTCGCCGGTATCGCCTGGGTGCTGATAAACGAGGATCTCGTCGACCAGCCATTCCTTGACAAATACTGCGTTGGCTACGATGAGAAAACGCTGCCGGTCGGGGCGCCGGTAAACGGCCACTACAAAGCGTATATTCTTGGCGAGGGTGACGACGGCGTCGCCAAAACACCGCAGTGGGCCTCGCGTATTACCGGCATCCCCGCCGATCGCATCATTAAGCTGGCGCGCGAAATCGGCATGAGTAAACCGGCTTATATTTGCCAGGGCTGGGGACCGCAGCGCCAGGCCAACGGCGAACTCTCCGCCCGCGCGATCGCCATGCTGCCGATTTTAACCGGCAACGTCGGCATCAACGGCGGCAACAGCGGCGCCCGCGAATCAACCTACACCATCACTATCGAACGTCTGCCGGTGCTGGAAAATCCGGTGAAGACCGCCATCTCCTGCTTCACCTGGACCGACGCCATCGCTCGAGGCCCGGAGATGACCGCCACCCGCGACGGCGTGCGCGGCAAAGAGAAGCTGGATGTGCCGATCAAGTTCCTGTGGAACTACGCGGGCAACACCATCATCAACCAGCACTCCGACATCAATAAGACCCACGAGATCCTGCAGGACGAAAGCAAGTGCGAGACCATTGTGGTTATCGACAACTTTATGACCTCGTCGGCGAAATACGCCGACCTGCTGCTACCCGATCTGATGACCGTTGAGCAGGAAGATATTATTCCCAACGACTACGCCGGCAATATGGGCTATCTCATTTTTATCCAGCCTGCTACCTCGGCGAAGTTCGAACGCAAACCGATTTACTGGATCTTAAGTGAAGTGGCGAAACGGCTCGGCGACGACGTGCATCAACGTTTTACCGAGCGGCGCACGCAGGCGCAGTGGCTGCAGCATCTGTATGCCAAAATGGTGGCGAAAGACCCGGCGCTACCTGGCTACGACGACCTGAAACAGATGGGCATCTACAAGCGTAAAGATCCGAACGGCCACTTCGTCGCCTATCGCGACTTCCGCCGCGATCCTGAAGCGCATCCGCTCAAAACCCCGTCCGGCAAAATTGAAATCTACTCCAGCCGTCTCGCCGAGATCGCCGCCCACTGGCAGCTGGAGAAAGACGAAGTTATCAGCCCGCTGCCGGTCTACGCCTCCACATTTGAAGGCTGGGACGATCCGCTGCGCAGTCAGTATCCGCTGCAGCTGTTTGGTTTCCACTATAAAGCGCGCACCCACTCCAGCTACGGCAACGTCGATGTATTACAAGCGGCCTGTCGCCAGGAGGTGTGGCTCAATCCGCTTGACGCGGAAAAACGCGGGATTAAAAACGGCGATATGGTGCGCGTCTTTAATCAGCGCGGCGAAGTCCGTCTTCCGGCGAAAGTGACGCCACGCATCATGCCGGGCGTGTCGGCGATGGGCCAGGGCGCCTGGCACGACGCGAATATGGCCGGAGACCGGATCGACCATGGCGCCTGCATGAATACGCTGACCACCCACCGCCCATCGCCGCTGGCGAAGGGGAATCCACAGCATACCAACCTGGTCGACATCGAAAAGGTTTAAGGAGTAAACCATGAGCACGCAATATGGATTCTTTATCGATTCCGCTCGCTGTACCGGGTGTAAAACCTGCGAACTGGCCTGTAAGGACTACAAGAATCTCACCCCGGAGGTCAGCTTCCGCCGCATCTATGAGTATGCCGGCGGCGACTGGCAGGAGGACAACGGCGTCTGGCAGCAGAATGTGTTCGCCTACTACCTCTCCATCGCCTGTAACCACTGCGAAGATCCGGCCTGCACCAAGGTCTGCCCAAGTGGGGCGATGCACAAGCGCGACGATGGTTTTGTGGTGGTCAACGAAGCGGTGTGCATTGGCTGCCGCTACTGCCATATGGCCTGCCCGTACGGCGCCCCGCAGTACAACGCCGACAAAGGCCACATGACCAAGTGCGACGGCTGTCACGAGCGCGTCGCCGAGGGGAAAAAACCGATCTGTGTCGAGTCCTGCCCGCTGCGTGCGCTCGATTTCGGGCCGATTGCCGAGCTGCGCGCCAAGCACGGCCAGCTGGCCGCAGTGGCCCCGCTGCCGTCGGCGCACTTTACCAGGCCGAGTATCGTAATTAAACCTAACGCCAATGCCCGTCCGTGTGGCGATACCACCGGTTATCTGGCAAATCCAAAGGAGGTGTGAGATGGGAAGCGGATGGCATGAATGGCCGCTGGTGCTGTTTACGGTACTGGGGCAATGCGTGGTCGGCGCGACCCTCGTCAGCGGGCTGGGCTGGCTATCGCTGACAAACCAACGCGAAGCGCAGCAGCGGCTGGTGCGCAGCATGTTTTTTATCTGGCTGCTGATGGGCATTGGTTTTCTGGCTTCGGTGATGCATCTCGGTTCGCCGCTGCGCGCGTTTAACTCGCTGAACCGCGTCGGCGCCTCGGCGCTGAGCAATGAAATCGCCAGCGGCGCCTTGTTCTTCGCCGTGGGAGGATTCTGGTGGCTGCTGGCGGTAGTGGGCAAAATGCCGGCGGCGCTGGGTAAAGCCTGGCTGGTGATCGCCATGCTGTTAGGCCTGCTGTTTGTTCTGGCGATGACCCGGGTTTACCAAATCGATACTGTGCCAACATGGTACAATGGCTACACTACCAGCGCGTTCTTCCTGACGGTGCTCCTCAGCGGGCCGCTGTTCGCCGCCCTGCTGCTGCGGCTGGCGAAAGTCGACTTTAACGGCTGGTTTTTTGCCGGACTCAGCGTGGCCGCGCTGGCAATCGGCGCCGTCGTTATCATCATGCAAAGCGCCGGACTCAGTACCATTCACAGTTCAGTCCAGCAGGCAGCCACCCTGCTGCCAGATTACGGCAAACTCCAGGCGTTACGCCTGATACTGCTGGCTCTCGGTCTTGGCTGCTGGCTGTGTCCGCTGATCCGCCGCCAACCGCCGCGCGCTACGGGGCTGCTGATCGGCCTGCTGCTGGTCTTGATCGCGGAATGTATTGGTCGCGGCCTGTTTTATGGTCTGCATATGACCGTCGGTATGGCAGTTGCCGGTTAATGAGACGGCGCGCTGGCGCGCGCCGCAGAAAGGAATAAGTAATGATGCCGATCCCAAACCGCGACGCTGTCGCGTTAAGCGCTCGCACCCTGGGCGCGCTGTTCTCTTATGCGCCGAATAGCGCGCACATTGCGCCGCTGGTCGCCGCCTTCCAGGACGGCAGCTGGCAGCAACAGTGGCCCTTCCCGGTAACCGCCCCACTGGCGTCAGCCTTTGCCGCGTCGACGGAAGAGTCATTACCAGAAGCCTGGCAACGCCTGTTTATCGGCCCGTGGGCCCTGCCGGCGCCGCCATGGGGATCCGTCTGGCTGGATAAAGAGTCAGTGCTGTTTGGCGATTCCACGCTGGCCCTGCGCGAGTGGATGCGCACGAACGGCATCGCACTGGACGCCGAGCGTAACGAACCGGAAGATCATTTCGGCACCCTGCTGCTGCTGGCGGCATGGCTGTGCGAGACGGAGCAGGATGCGTTGTTTGCCCAGCTGCTGGCCTGGCACCTGCTGCCGTGGTCCGGGCGCTTCCTGAGCGTCTTTGTCGACCATGCCGCCCACCCCTTCTACCAGGCGCTGGGTCAGCTGGCGCAGGCAACGCTGGCGCAGTGGCAGGAGAATCTGCCGATCGCCGTGGCGGAAAAAGCGCTCTATCGTTAACCCTTCACCGCGCCGGTATCCGGCGCGGTTTTATTTCGTCGCTTCCCAGCCCCTCACCCGCACTTATCGCTTTTGCATCTAAGGTTATTCCCTATCACAATAAGGCCATGTTTTCCGAACCTCGCCGTAACTGATGCACCGTCTTCATCCCTATCCTGATGTGCAGGTGATGTTTCGCCGCCTGCTGATCGCCACCCTGATTGGCCTTCTCGCCGCCCTGGCGGTGGCGCTGTTTCGCCATGCGATGGTGGTGCTGGAAACGCTGTTTCTTGGCAATGACAGCGGGAGCCTGGTCAACGCGGCGCAGTCGCTGCCGGCGTGGCGGCGACTGATTACCCCCGCGCTGGGCGGCCTGACGGCAGGGGCACTTCTCTGGCTGTGGCAGCGACGCAGCATCGCGCGCCCGCATGCCGCCACCGATTATATGGAAGCCCTGGAGACCGGCGACGGTTGCTTCGATACGCCGGCAAGTCTGGTGAAATCGCTGGCGTCATTGCTGGTCGTGGTCACCGGCAGCGCAATTGGCCGGGAAGGCGCCATGATCCTGCTGGCCGCGCTGGCGGCATCGCTGTTCGCCCGCCGCTTCACGCCGCAGACTGAATGGAAGCTGTGGGTCGCCTGCGGCGCGGCTGCCGGGATGGCCAGCGCCTATCATGCCCCGCTGGCCGGCAGCCTGTTTATTGCTGAAATTCTCTTTGGCACGCTGATGCTGGCCTCGCTTGGGCCGGTCGTTATCTCAGCGGTGATCGCCCTGCTGTTGACGCAATTCCTCAACGGCGGCGCCGCGCCGCTGTACCACGTCGTCCTGCAGCAGAACCTCAGCGCGCTGCACTATGGTTTAATGCTGGCGACTGGCCTGCTGGCCGGGCTGTGCGGCCCGCTGTTTATCTGGCTGATGGACTACAGCCACCGCGGGTTCGTCAAACTGAAACTGACGCCGCCGTGGCAGCTGGCGCTGGGGGGGCTGATTGTCGGCGGCTTATCGCTCATCACCCCGGCGGTGTGGGGCAACGGCTACAGCGTGGTGCAAAGCTATTTGCAGATGCCGCCGTCCGGCGTACTGCTGGCCGGCGTTTTCCTGTGCAAACTGCTGGCGGTGCTGGCCAGCAGCGGCTCCGGCGCGCCGGGCGGGGTCTTTACCCCCACGCTGTTTGTCGGCCTGGCGATGGGCATGCTGTTTGCCAGCGTCAGCGGGCTATGGCTACCGGGGAATGAAGAGATGGCTATGATGATCGGTCTGACCGGCATGGCGGCGTTTCTGGCTGCCACCACCCATGCGCCAATCATGTCGACCCTGATGATTTGTGAGATGACCGGGCAGTATGCGCTGCTGCCCGGCCTGCTGATCACCTGCGTGGTGGCGTCGGTGCTGTCGCGGACGTTACGCCGGGATTCGATCTATCGCCATCACGTTGCCGAGCATGTCTAAGTCGACGTAGCGGCTCAGCTCACGCTGTTCGGCGCGCGGCAGGTACGGCAGCTCGCCAATCAGCGGCGCCGGCAGCTTCTTACTGAGGACATCGATGATTTCAGCGTAGTGCGCGAGACCGGGGTTGATGCGGTTGGCCACCCAGCCGATCAGCGGCAGCCCGTCATTGGCGATCGCCTGGGCCGTCAGCAGCGCATGGTTGATACACCCCTCCTGGATCCCCACCACCATCAGCACCGGGAGCTGCTCCTGTACCACCCATTCGGAGAGCGGTCGCAGGTCGTTCATCAGGCTGCGCCAGCCGCCGGTGCCTTCAACCACCACGTGATCGACCTGACCGGCCAGTCGCTGCAAACCATCCGACAGCAAACCGTAGTTGATCGGGCAGCTGTGCGCCACGCTGCTTTCGTCTTCACTTAACGCTATGGGATTGACAGCCTCATACGGCAACGCCAGCGTGGAGACGCTCTGCAGCACCAGCGCGTCTTTGTTACGCAAACCGTCTGGCGTCTCTTTGCTGCCCTTCGCCACAGGCTTGTACCCGGCCACGCTTTTGCCTCTGGCAGCAAGTGCCTGCAACAGCGCACGGGAAACCACTGTCTTCCCGACAGAGGTGTCTGTACCTGTAATAAAGAAACGCTTAAACATCACTAACCCCACAGTTTTGTCGATGAAATATACGGGAGAGAAATAATCAACAGTGGGCAAAGTCTACGTGATGCCGCCAGAGGTCGGCTTGAGATAGCGCAATTTTTGGTGTGACTATGAAAAAATGTTAACCCTGTAACAGTCGTATGAGTAAGGATCCGTTATAGAGCGCATCCTTGACCAGCGCCGCGCCAGCCATCGTGCCACGATTGGAAAATTGGGTGCTTTCAACCGCGATATGCTGGCTGTAGGCCGGGAGCGATTGTTGCCGAATGCAGCTGGAAATTGCCGGAAAAAGGATATCTGCCGCCAGATTAAACGGCGAGCCAATCAGAATTTTCTGCGGGTTAAACAGATTGACCATGATCGCCAGAATCCGCCCGACGTGGTTACCCACGCCGCTGATAATGTCTCTGGCCAGCAGATCGCCCTGCAGCGCGGCCTGGCACAGCCACTCCACGCTCAGCGGACGCTGGTGCAGCAGCGAGCTCATCGACTGGGCCATGCGCATCTGCGCCAGCTCCAGCACGCTCTCTACGCTGGCAATGGTTTCCAGACAGCCATGGTTGCCGCAGTAGCAGCGCTTGCCGTAGGGATCGACCTGAGTATGGCCGATCTCCACCAGGCTGCTGCTGCCAGCATGCAGCAGGCGTCCGTCGGTGATAACCCCGGCGCCGACGTTATGATCGATGACCACCTGAATGACATCCCGGGCGCCGCGCGAGGCGCCGAACAACGATTCCGCCATAGTCCAGGCGCTGATGTCATGCTGAATGTAGACCGGCACCCCGGTATGGTTGGCCAGCACATCGCCCAGCGGCACATCTTTGACATCCTCATAAAACGGCATGCGATGAATAATGCCATTTTCGGTATCAATAATACCCGGCATCGTCATGGCGATGGAGGTGAGCCGTTCCAGCTTCTTCTGGTGGCGAATAAAGAACCGATCGATATGATCAATAATACGGGTCAGAAACGGCGTGCTGTCGGTGAGGGCCAGCTCCAGCTGATCCTCCACCACCAGCTGACTGCTTAAATCACGCAGCGAAAGGTGGATTTCGCCGCGGCTGATGCGCACCGCAAGATAGTGCCAGGCCTCGGTTTCTACCATCAACCCCACCGCCGGGCGGCCACGGCTGCCGGGCTCCTGGATCTCCGTCTCCTGCACCAGATGCGCTTCCAGCATCTCGCGGACAATCTTGGTGATGCTGGCGGGAGCCAGTTGCGCAAATCGGGAGAGGTCGATACGCGATACCGGGCCGAGCTGATCAATCAGGCGATACACGGCGCCCGCATTGGTCTGCTTAATTTGATCGATATGGCCTGGTTGACTATCCGCTACCACCATTGACTCCCTTTATTTTCGCGCTTCGAAATAAACTTTCGGCTATGGTGAAGCACTTCGATGGTGAACGTCAAATTTTTACTTAGCCTTGTGATTTACCGCACATTTCCAGCCCCTTTTCGCCTCAATTGTGCTCGGTTTTCCAGGCCAGCAGCGACTCGCGAAAGCGTTTTGCCAGCGCTCCCTGTTCATGATGTTTCGACCACACCAGCCACATCTCCGACACCGCATCCTGTTCGTCGATCGGCAGCCAGCGCATTTCACTGAGCTGTACGCGCTGAAAGGAGGCCGGCAGGATAGACACCCCCAGTCCGGCGGCCACCAGACCAATAATGGTCATCGCCTCCCCCACCTCCTGGGCAATCACCGGCGTATGACCGTAACGACGCAGCAAGCCGAGGATATCGTCATACAGGCCGGTACCCACGTGCGGGTCGAAAAAGACGAAGGGTTCGCGCGCCAGCGCCGCCAGGCTGACCGAGGGCTGGCGGGCCAGCGGATGGTCGGCCGGGACCATCGCCAGCAACGGCTCGCGCAGCACCCGCTCCCACGCCAGGGTGTCCGGCAGTTGGGTATTGCGCAGGAGCCCCAGATCGAGAGCCCCCTCGCTCAGTGGCACAATCTGTTCGCGAGTGTTGGTCTCGCGGGTCAAAATATGCACATCCGGGTAGCGCTGACGAAACATCGACAACGTATCGGATACCGCCTTGATAAAGGGGGCCGAGGAGGTAAAGCCGATACGCAGTTCGCCGGTTTCACCGTGATGCAGACGCGCAGCGCGGGCGGCCGCGTCATCCACCTGGGCAAGAATTTGTCGGCTATCGGCGAGAAACTGCTTTCCGGCCGCCGTCAGACTGACGCTGCGATTGGTGCGCGCGAACAGGCGGGCACCGGTCTGCTGCTCGAGGATCTGAATTTGCTGGCTTAACGGCGGTTGAGAAATATTCAGTCGCGCTGCGGCCCGGCCAAAATGTAATTCCTCGGCGACGGCGACAAAATAGCGCAGATGACGCAACTCGATATTCATATTTAAAACGTCTTATTTGAGATTATTAATATATTAGACAGAATATTTACATTTTCATACCCTAAAAATGTGAGCTGAATGGTCACAACATTCTGTTGGTAAGCAGCAACTTCTACGCAAGGAATTCTCTGTGAGTCGTACAACAACCGTTGACACCGTGCCGGCGGGCGAGGTCAGCGTCGCTGGTGCATCCCGCCCGGATCAGTTTATTAAGCGCGGCACCCCGCAATTTATGCGCGTCACCCTCGCGCTGTTCTCCGCCGGTTTGGCCACCTTTGCTCTGCTCTACTGCGTGCAACCGATCCTGCCGGTGCTGTCGAACGAGTTCGGCGTCTCCCCGGCCAGCAGCAGTATTTCACTCTCCATTTCCACGGCGATGCTTGCGGTGGGCCTGTTGTTTACCGGCCCGCTGTCCGACGCCATCGGGCGCAAGCCGGTGATGGTCACCGCCCTTCTGCTGGCCGCCTGCTGCTCGCTGCTGTCGACCATGATGACCAGCTGGCACGGCATCCTCATTATGCGTGCCCTGATCGGCCTGTCGCTGAGCGGCGTGGCGGCGGTCGGCATGACCTACCTGAGTGAGGAGATCCACCCCAGTTTCGTCGCCTTTTCGATGGGGTTATATATCAGCGGCAACTCCATCGGCGGCATGAGCGGCCGCTTGCTGACCGGGGTCTTTACCGATTTCTTCGGCTGGCGCGTGGCGCTGGCGGTGATCAGTGGCTTCGCGCTGGCCGCGGCCATCATGTTCTGGCGCATTCTGCCCGAGTCGCGCCATTTCCGCTCGACCTCGCTGCGACCGAAAAACTTGCTGATCAACTTCCGTCTGCACTGGCGCGACCGCGGTCTGCCGCTGCTGTTCGTCGAAGGTTTTCTGCTGATGGGCGCTTTTGTCACCCTGTTTAACTATATTGGCTACCGGCTGATGATGTCGCCATGGTCGCTAAGCCAGGCGGTGGTAGGCCTGCTGTCGGTAGCTTATCTCACCGGGACCTGGAGTTCACCGAAGGCAGGGGCCATGACCGTACGCTTTGGCCGCGGACCGGTGATGCTAGGCTTTACCGCTGTCATGCTCTGCGGACTGCTGCTGACGCTCTTTTCTTCCCTGTGGCTTATTTTCATCGGCATGCTGCTGTTTTCCGCTGGCTTCTTCGCCGCGCATTCCGTCGCCAGCAGCTGGATTGGCCCACGCGCCCGCCGCGCCCGCGGTCAGGCGTCATCGCTGTATCTGTTCAGCTATTATTTGGGTTCAAGTCTTGCCGGGACGTTAGGCGGGGTATTCTGGCATCACTACGGCTGGAACGGCGTCGGTGGGTTTATCGCGCTGCTGCTCCTTGCCGCGCTGTTGACCGGCACCTGCTTACATCAACGACTGAAATAGTCGCGTGTGACGTGGCCTGCGGGCCACGGTTCACCACATGCCCATAATGGAAGACAAGCCCATCAACTCTCTGACGGCATCAACGGACAGCAGTGCAATAAACAGCCAGGTGAACGGATTCATAAACCACCCCCGAACCTCCAGACCTGTGTAATCGATCACAGTTTAGTACCGATATGTTACCGTTTTCTGTCACACCGATCACAGAGGTGAGCTTATTCTCCCGCCATGTGTCTTTCCCTTCCCGTATGCGCAACGCTCGACCCGCCGGGCGTATCAGGATAGTGTAGAAGGATACCGATAACCTGTTCATTCACCTGTCACGGACCGAACGCCACTATGACTGAAAATACGCCTTATCAGCAGCTTACTCGTACCTTTCAGCGCCTGTCGCGCTTTTCGCATCTCTCCGCCATCGCTGGCTGGGATATGTTTGCGATGATGCCCCCAGGTGGCAGCGCCGCCCGGAGCGAAGCGCTGGCGGAGCTCGGCGTGCTGCAGCATCAGATCCTGACCGATAAAAAAGTGGGCCAATGGCTGCAGGAGGCCCGCCAGCAGGACCTCAACGACGTCGAGCAGGCCAATCTGCGGGAGATGCAGCGTCAGTACGATCAGGCCGCGCTGCTGCCGGAGAGCCTGGTGGAAGCAAAATCTCTTGCCGGCAGCCGCTGTGAGCATGCCTGGCGCAGTCAGCGTCCCGCTAACGACTGGGCTGGCTTTGCCGACAATCTTCGCGAGGTGGTCAGGCTGAGCCGTCAGGAAGCGCAGATCCGCGCCGATGCCAGAGGCGGCTCACGCTACGACGCGCTGCTCGATATTTTCGAACCAGATATGACCAGCGCCCGGCTGGATAGCCTGTTTGCCGACCTCAAGTCCTGGCTGCCTTCCCTGCTGCGGCAAGCGGTCGCTAAGCAAGCGACGCAGACATTACTCGCCCCGCAGGGGCCTTTCCCGATTGCCGCTCAGCGCGAGCTGGGCCTGCAGGCCATGCGCATCCTCGGCTTTGACTTCGACGGCGGGCGCCTCGACATCAGCGCTCACCCGTTCTGCGGCGGCGTCCCGCAGGATGTGCGCATCACCACCCGCTACAACGAAAACGACCTGCTCAGCGCCCTGTTCGGCGTGATCCACGAAACCGGCCACGCCCGCTATGAACAGAATCTGCCTCGCCCGTGGGTCGACCAGCCGGTAGGACTCGCTCGCTCCACCGCTATCCACGAGTCGCAGAGCCTGTTTTTTGAAATGCAGCTGGGACGTAGCGAGCCTTTCCTCAACCGCCTGTTACCGGCGGTGCGTGAGCGTTTTGGCGATCAACCAGCCTTTAGCAGCGACAACTTTGTCGCCTGGAATCAGCGGGTGAAACCGGGCTTTATTCGCGTCGATGCCGATGAGGTCAGCTACCCGGCGCATGTGATCCTGCGTTATGAAATTGAACGCGCGCTGATTGACAGCGAGATTGAAGTAGATGATATCCCGGCGCTGTGGGACGAGAAGATGCAGCACTGGCTGGGGCTGTCGACCACCGGCAACTACCGGGACGGCTGCATGCAGGATATTCACTGGACCGACGGCGGATTCGGCTATTTCCCTTCCTATACGCTGGGTGCGATGTATGCCGCCCAGCTGATGGCCGCCACCCGGCGCGCGCTGCCGACGTTAGACCGCGATATTGCGGAGGGCGATTTCAGCGCCCTGTTCGACTGGCTGCGGCAGAATATCTGGCAGCATGGCAGCCGCTTCTCCACCTCGCAGCTGATCCAGCAGGCCACCGGCGAGGATCTCAACAGCCGCTACTTCCGCGAACACCTTACCGACCGCTATCTGTGATCGTACGCGCCGGGTTGCCCGGCGCGTCCTTCCACTCCCCACGGCCAGGCGTGTTGTACATTCGGTTACACGCCGATACCAAACACTCACGGAAAGCTCGAAAAGACAAGCATATAGTGATTTCACCGGCCCCGCAGTGGGGTTGAAATTAAGAAAACTTTTCGAGGATATCAGAATGAAAAAAGTATTAGCTCTGGTCGTTGCCGCTGCTATGGGTCTCTCTTCCGCCGCTTTCGCTGCTGACGCAGTAAGCACCACTCAGGCACCGGCTGCTACCCACAGCACTGCTGCCAAGACCACCCATCACAAAAAACACCACAAAGCCGCGGCAAAACCAGCTGCAGAGCAGAAAGCTCAGGCTGCCAAAAAACACAAAAAAGCAGAAGCTAAACCAGCCGCTGCCCAGAAAGCCCAGGCCGCTAAAAAACACAAAAAAGTAGAAGCTAAACCCGCTGCTCCGCAGAAAGCTCAGGCGGCTAAAAAGCACCACAAAGCTGCGGCTAAACCGGTAGCACAGAAAGCGCAGGCTGCAAAAAAACACCACAAAACCACTAAACACCAGGCCGCTAAACCTGCTGCACAGCCGGCAGCATAATTCCTCCCGGTGAACTAACCTTCTTAATAATCGGCGCTGTTTCAGCGCCGTTTTTTCTGGAGAGCACTATGCTGCGGCGCTATCGTTTCGAGCTCATCCTGATCCTGTTAATCATTTGCGCAGTGGTTGCTACCCGCTTTTTCCTCTATTAATCATTTCCGCCACGCTCTCATTTACTGCTTCTGCTGGCTTTGCAGAATAATAAATACCGTACGGCGATCGCTGACGACACCTTCCCGCGTCTCATTACCCTGAAATTCCTGCGGCACAAAAAATGCCCGGCGTCCGAAGACGCCAGACACTGTAGTCATAAACTAGCGCGCGCCGGCCACCTCTCGGTGACCAGACGCTTCACAGTACGCGCACCGCTTCCATCACCAGATAACCGGTCGCGCCCCAGATAGCAACTGAGACCAGGGAAACATAAACCAGTGCGCGAATACCTTTTTTAGACATATACCCTCCCAACGTCGGGGAAATAGAATTCAGGCTATCATCGCCGGTATTACCTCTCTATTTACTCAACGGCGGAGTGACGGTAACAACGTTTTCGGTGAGAAAATGTTTCGCATTGAAAATAATTACGAGAGGCGTAAAGAAGTGCGAATTCTGGTGAAGTTTTGGCGGGCAAGCGCATTATTTTTCAGCGAATCGCTGGCAAACCAGGAATAATCTTAATGTCCGGTTGGTGAATTATTCGCCGGGTTCAGTACGTTCTGATACACGAATTTTGTTGCGTCGGACGTCGCTTTCTGCGGAAATAGCAACAGCGTTCAGCTGGTATTAACCGCTTGAAATCAGACGGTTTTGCCAGCGGCAGCGTCAGCCCGTCTCGCCTGATGGCAACGGTTTGGCCTGCTTAGAATTATTGTTTACTTTCAAAAACTTAAATCTCCTGCTACTGTCAATAGACATCATAGCCTCCCCAGAGAGTGATATGCGTAGAGACGTTCTGTTATTGCTGTGTTCATTTTATCTGTTACCTCTGGGCGCACATGCCGATGATAGCGGACTGAGCGCCAAAGATATTAAGACGCTGTTTTTCGGCCATGATGACCGAAAAGCGGTGAGCCACCCCGAGGAAAGCCCGTGGGATGCGATCGGCCAACTGGAAACCGCCAGCGGCAATCTGTGCACAGCGACGCTTATCTCCCCTCACCTGGCGCTGACCGCTGGCCACTGTCTGTTGACGCCTCCGCGCGGCAAACCGGACAAAGCGGTTGCTCTGCGCTTTATTTCGCGCAAGGGCGGCTGGGTATATGAAATTCACGGCATTGAAGGGCGAGTGGATCCGGCCTTAGGTAAGCGCCTGAAGGCCGATGGCGATGGCTGGATCGTGCCCTCCGCCGCGGCGCCGTCAGATTTTGGCCTGATCGTACTGCGCTATGCTCCCTCGGGCATCACGCCGATCCCACTCTTCCCGGGTAGCAAGGCCGATCTCACCGCTGCGCTGAAGGCAGCGGACCGTAAAGTGACCCAATCGGGATATCCGGAGGATCATCTGGATAATCTGTACAGCCATCAGGATTGCATCGTGACCGGCTGGGCGCAAAACAGCGTGCTGTCGCATCAGTGCGATACGCTGCCTGGTGACAGCGGGTCGCCGTTGCTGATGAAAACGGAGGACGGCTGGCAAGTGATCGCCGTGCAAAGCTCCGCTCCCGGTCCGCAGGATCGCTGGCGGGCTGACAACCGCGCCATTTCGGTTACCGGCTTTCGCGATAAGCTGGAAGCACTGGCCAGAGAGTAATCACCCCTGCGACTGACGCCGCTGCAGCAGATCGGCGATCGGCATCGGTTTACTGAAATAGTACCCCTGAAGCCGGTCGCAGCCGGCCCGCCGCAGCAGCGTCAGCTGCTGCGGATCCTCAACCCCCTCCGCCACGACCGTCATCCCCAGCGCGCGGGCAATGCGCACCGTCCCGCGCACCATCTCCGCCGCCTGTTCATCGCTGTCCACCCGCCCGGCGAGAGATTTGTCGATCTTCAGGCTATCAAAGCGAAAGCGGCGTAAATAGCCAATACTTGAGTAGCCCGTGCCAAAATCGTCCAGCGCCACGGCAATACCCTGGGCCTTCAGATTCTCCACCACCGCCTGCGAACGTTCCGGATTTTCCAGCACATAGCTCTCCGTCACCTCCACCTGCAGGCGCGACGGCGGAAAGCGGCAGGCCGCGACGGTCTTCATCACCCGGTTTTCAAAAGCCGGGTCGCGAAATTGCGCCGGCGAGATGTTCACCGACAAAAGGAGATCGTCCACCGGCTGCAGGTCGCTGCAGGCGCGTTGCAGAACGAACTGCCCGAGGGCATCAATCAGGCCGCTGCTCTCGGCGATGGCAATAAACGCATCCGGCGCCAGCGCCCCCTGCGGGCGTCGCGGCCAGCGCAGTAGCGCCTCCACGCCGGTCATCGCCAGGGTATCGGCATCGACCACCGGCTGATACCAGACCTCAAATTCATCCTGCTCCAGCCCCTGGCGGATGCCGTTCTCAATCATCAGTTGATGACGCCGCACGGCATCCAGCGCATCGTCATACCAGGCCGTCCGCCCCTTCCCGCTCTTCTTGGCGTGGTACATGGCGATATCCGCCCGGCGAAACAGCTCGGTACTGGAACATTCCGCCGGGGCGCCGCTGGCGATGCCAATGCTGGCGCCGATATAAATTTTGCGTTTGCTGAGCGTCACTGGCGCTTTCAGCAGCTCCAGCGCTGCCCAGGCGAACGCCGCCGCCCGGTCAATCGCCTTTGCGCCGCTCACCGCCATGGCGAACTCATCCCCGCCCATCCGCGCCAGCATGGCCCCCGTCGGTACCCGCGTCTGTAGGGCGCTGGCGATATGGCGGATCAGGGCGTCGCCGACATCATGACCATAGTTATCATTGACGTCCTTAAAACCATCCAGATCGATAAACACCACGCACTGAATATCGTGTTTCCCCGTCTCGCATACCTGGCTTAACCGCAGCAGAAGCGCTCGCCGGTTAGGCAGTCGGCTCAGCCAGTCAATCATGGCTATCTCCCGCGCCTGACGCTCCCCGCGCGCCAGCTTATACATGCCCAAACTGCTAAAAAGGATAAACAGCAGGATCAGGCTGGCCGCCACCCCGGCGATCAGTCCCATGCTGCCTGACGAGGCCTGCGCCGCTTCAGCGCCAGGCAGGCGCGGCTGCCAGGCCAGGTATCCCAGCACCTCACCCGCCTGCGTTCGCAGCGGAATACGATAGGCGCCGGGACCCTCGGCGAGATGCAGATGACGAATCTGAAAGGTGTCACCCAGGCGCTCCAGCAGTTGGGGGTTGATATGCCGGGTTATCACCAGATAGCGCCGCGTCGCATCAAATACCTGAAGCCGACCTGTCGTTGGGCGTATCAGGCCGATGCCGACAAAGGCGATCCCGGCCTCCGTGCGCGTGATACCGGCAAAGGCGTTTTTTCCCTCACGCAATGCTTGCGCATGAGTGTGGATCAGACTGGTCAGGCCAGCCCCTAGAAATGAGAGGTCAGTCCGGGGCAGCACCTGGCTCTGAAAGGCGCCCCACAGGATACGATAATGTTCATCGAGGACAAAGGTACCATCGTACAGGTTATTGATTTTGAAGCCTGATCCCCAGGAATCGTACAGCCATTTCTGATCGAGTGACGGGGCGTAGGTCTGCGTTACCGCGTCATCCCAGATGGCATTGTCCAGCACCAGCGACAGCACCCGATTGACCGAGGTCTGTACCGCCCCTTCCACCGACAGCACCGAACGCTGCTGATCGATTTCATTAGATTTGCTGGCAATCAGGTGTTGTGAGAGATACAGCAGAGAAATGACCGACGCGGTGAGTCCAAGGCCGGCGAGGAATATCATTATTGACAACGTCCTGGCGGAAGGAATTTTCCGCCAGCCGAAAGCAGTGAACATGCGCAGTCCTCATCGTCACCAGGCACACTATCAGCGAGGGGCTGATCTTGAGTTAAGCATACTACAGAGGACCTGTTTTGCCGCCTGGCTTTGCAGGCGGCGAGACGTCAGGCGAGTTTAATTAACACCATGCCGGCCACCAGCAGGATGAGCCCCGCCCAGCCTTTGTTATTCAGGCGCTGACCAAACAGCACCCAGCCGGCGGCGATGGTCGCCGCGATACCGAAGCCGCCCCACAGCGCATAGGCGACCGAGAGATCGATCCCTTTAACCGCCTGCGACAGGGCGCTGAACGCGCCCAGCACCGCCGCCAGGGACAGGATGCCGTAGACTTTGCGGCGGAAGCCATCGGAAAACTTCAAAAAGACGTTGGCAATGATTTCAAGCACGATGGCGACGGCCAGCCACGCGGCGTGGATCCACTCAAACTGCTGCATGGGCCACCTCCTGCTTTGACGACGCTTTTTTCTGGGTGCCGGACTTAATTAAGACGATCCCCACCACCAGGGTGGTCAGGCCGGCGATCTTCAGCGGCGACAGGCTTTCATCAAACAACAGCACGCTAAACACGGTAATCAGCAAAATGCCGATCCCTTCCCATAGCGCGTAGGCCACACCCAGGGCAATTTTTTTAACCGCAAAGGCAAGAAAAATATATGACAGAGCAATCATGGCCAGCATTAAAATAAAACCGGTATGACCACCGCTCACGCTCGCCCATTTCATCGACAAGGTGCCGGTAATTTCAGCAACAATAGCTAAAGCTAATAAAATCCAATAAAACATGATCCCTTCTCCTGCTTGAGAATATAATCCATTACCGTTTACGCGAGGCGTAAACAGGAAAATTTCTGACGTAGATTTCGCTGTGCGCTTGGCGCCAGCTCAGGCAGAGAGAAGGTGACTATAGAGCCGAATGCCAGTGCTGCTCGCCGGCAAAACGGGAAAAAGAGAGAGAGATTGCGGGGTGGTTTAAAATATACATCCTGAACTGATTGTCCATAAAATTACAATTATCCGCGGTGTTGCTTCTCGTCCGTTGCGGATGAAAATTGTCCTCAGTAGTTATACACAGATAAATTTGTAGCATAGTGCTACATTTAATTCAAAGAATTTGCAATTCTTTACGCCGCCGTTTTGCTTCAATGCGTTTTTTCTGCAAAAAAACGTCATTATGCTAATGTAACGCAACCTGTTAATAGGCAAGGAAGATTGAGGTCGGGACCTATGGCTAAACCCATTATTACACTTAACGGATTAAAGATGGTCATCATGCTGGGCATGCTGGTGATCATCCTTACCGGCATTCGCTTTGCGGCGGACATTATTGTCCCCTTTATTCTCGCCCTCTTTCTGGCGGTGATCATTAATCCGTTGGTACAACTGCTGGTCCGCTGCCGGGTCCCGCGCGTGCTGGCGATCTCGATGCTGATTGGCCTCATCGTCATGCTGGCCATTGTGCTGCTGGCCTCGCTGGGGACCTCGCTTAACGAGCTGGCGCGCACCTTACCGCAATATCGCAACTATCTCTACGAGCCGATGCAAACCATCGCCCCCTGGCTGCAGCGCATGGGGTTCACCGTCTCGGTGGTGGAGCTGAATAAATACATCGACCCTAACGCGGTGATGACGCTGGTCACCAGCCTGCTCACTCAGCTGTCGAACGCGATGTCCTCGATTTTTCTGCTGCTGCTGACGGTGGTATTTATGCTGCTGGAGGTCCCCCAGCTTCCCGCCAAGCTGCAACAGCTGATGTCCCGTCCGGTTGAAGGGATGGGCGCCATTCAGCGGGCCATCGACAGCGTGTCGCATTATCTGGTGCTGAAAACCGCGATTAGCCTGGTGACCGGCCTGGTGGTCTGGGGCATGCTAGTGCTGCTGGACGTGCGCTTCGCCTTCATGTGGGGACTGCTGGCCTTCGCGCTCAACTATATTCCCAATATTGGCTCCGTGCTGGCGGCCATCCCGCCGATCCTGCAGGTACTGGTGTTTGGCGGGCTGTACGAGGCGCTGGTGGTCCTGGCCGGCTACCTGATCGTCAACCTGGTGTTCGGCAACATTCTGGAGCCACGGGTGATGGGACGTGGCCTGGGGCTCTCCACGCTGGTAGTGTTTCTGTCCTTGATCTTCTGGGGCTGGCTATTGGGCCCGGTCGGCATGCTGCTGTCGGTGCCACTGACGATTATCGCCAAAATTGCCCTCGAGCAGACCAGCGGCGGTCAGAGTATTGCTTTCTTATTAAGTGATGTCAGCAAAGAATAACCCCTTCTCACGGCCGGCCGAGTGCCGGCCGGCTTGCTCACCTGCGCTCTTCTCTTAGACCACTACGCCTTTCGTATTATTGATCCCTATCACAAACGGTAAGACCCAATCGTTACTCTAAAGCTAACAATTAGCCGCCGTGCTTAATTGATGCGCAGCGCCGCACATCGCACACTAACTTCCACCAGGACAAACAAAACGATTTGTCGAATCAGGAGGTTAACAATGAATGCTGAACAAACGACGGCGCGGGTCTGGAACCGTCGCCGGACGGAAAAACAGCGGCGGCTGGCCGAAGCGAAGATCGCCGGCAAAGTCATCCCCACTGACCAGCTGGTCAGCGTACTGGAAAATCTGCTCGCCCCGGGCGATCGGGTGGTGCTGGAAGGCAACAACCAGAAACAGGCTGATTTCCTCTCCCGCATGCTCGCCGAGGTCAATCCGCAAAAAATTCACGACCTGCATATGATTATGCCCAGCGTCGGGCGCAGCGAGCATCTGGACCTGTTTGAAAAAGGCATTGCCCGTAAACTGGATTTCTCTTTCTCCGGCACCCAGAGCCTGCGCATTTCGCAGCTGCTGGAAGATGGCCTGCTCGAAATCGGCGCCATCCACACCTATATCGAACTCTACTCCCGCCTGTACGTTGATCTGTCGCCAAACGTCGCGCTGATCGCGGGCTATAAAGCCGACCGCAAAGGCAACCTGTACACCGGGCCAAGTACTGAAGATACCCCGGCGCTGGTCGAAGCCGCCGCCTTCCACGATGGCATTGTGATAGCCCAGGTCAACGAACTGGTGGACGACGAATGCGATCTACCGCGCGTGGATATTCCCGGCTCGTGGATTGATTACGTGGTGGTCGCCGACAAACCGTTCTTCATTGAACCGCTGTTCACCCGCGACCCGCGCCTGATTAAGCAAGAACACATTCTGATGGCGATGATGGCGATCAAAGGCATCTACGCGGAGCATCAGGTGCAGTCGCTTAACCACGGTATCGGCTTTAATACCGCTGCCATTGAACTGCTGCTGCCCACTTATGGCGAACAGCTCGGACTGAAAGGCAAAATCTGTAAACACTGGACGCTGAACCCGCATCCGACCTTAATCCCGGCCATCGAGAGCGGCTGGGTGGAGAGCGTGCACTGTTTCGGCGGCGAACTGGGGATGGAAGAGTACATCCGCGCCCGCCCGGATATCTTCTTTACCGGCCCGGATGGCTCAATGCGTTCCAACCGCGCCTTCTGCCAGCTGGCAGGTCAGTACGCGGTAGATATGTTTATCGGTTCGACCCTGCAGGTTGATGGCCTGGCTAACTCCTCCACCGTCACCCGCGGCCGCCTATCCGGCTTCGGCGGCGCGCCGAACATGGGCCACGACCCGCACGGTCGCCGCCACGCCACCCCGGCCTGGCTCAATATGATCACTGAACCAGACCCGATGCAGCGTGGGAAAAAACTGGTGGTGCAGATGGTCGAAACCTTCCAGGCCGGCGTGAAACCGACCTTCGTTGAAACCCTCGACGCGGTTGAGGTGGCGAAAACCTCCGGCATGCCGCTGGCGCCGGTGATGATTTATGGCGATGACGTGACCCACGTGCTGACCGAAGAGGGTATCGCTTACCTGTACCGCGCGGAGAGCCTTGAAGAGCGCCGGGCGATGGTCGCCGCGGTGGCCGGGATCACCGATATTGGCCTCGGGGTGGACGCCAAACGCGTCGCCGCCCTGCGCCAGAGCGGCAAAGTGGTGTACCCGGAAGATATCGGCATTCGCCGTAGCGATGCCACCCGCTCGCTACTGGCGGCCGGCAGCGTCGCCGACCTGGTGGAGTGGTCCGACGGACTGTACAACCCACCGGCAAAATTCCGGAGCTGGTAATGAAAAATCTCTCCCCCCTGCACGCAGAAAGCCGCGTCAGCTGGCTGGCGCATACCGCCAGCGCGTGTCTGATTGACGAAGCCCGTCTGAGTCCGAAACCGGGCCTGGTCGATAGTCGCGGCAACGGCGCGCATCAGGATCTCAATCTGGACCTGATGGAACGCTCCGCCCGCAGCCTGCAGCCGACCTTTCACGCGCTGGCGCAGCAAAGCTGGCAGCGTCCGGCGGATATCGCCCTGCGCGAAACCGTCGGCCGCCTCGGTCGCGAAGGTGAAGCGCAGATGATGATGGCGACAGGTGGAGTTAACACCCACCGCGGCGCCATTTGGGCGCTGGGCCTGCTGGTCAGCGCGGTGGCGATGTTGGGTGGAGAGGGTCAATCACAGGCGATCGCCGCCGCCGCAGCCGCCCTTGCCCGCCTGCCGGACGGTTTCGCGCCGAAAAGCTTTAGTAAGGGTCTGCGCGCCAGCCGCCGCTGGCAGGTGCCGGGCGCACGCGAGGAAGCGCAGCGCGGATTTCCGCATGTTACCACCCTGGCGCTGCCGCAACTGCGGCAGAGCCGGGCGCGAGGCGCCAGCGAGCCGCAGGCGCGCCTTGATGCGCTGATGGCCATCATGACCTCGCTGAGCGATACCTGCGTGCTGTCGCGCGCCGGCATGAACGGCCTGCATGCCATGCAGCAAGGCGCTCGCGAGGTTCTGGCGGCGGGCGGTTGCGCCAGCGTCGCCGGTCGCGCCGCGCTGGCGCGCCTTGATGCGCAGATGCTGGCGCACAACGCCTCGCCGGGTGGCGCGGCCGATCTCCTTGCCGCCACCCTGTTTCTCGACCGGGTTGCCGGCTAACGCATTCAGAGGATGTTATGGAACAGATTACATTGTCATTTCCTGCCAACCGCGCCCTCAGCGGCAAAGCATTGGCAGGAGTCGTAGGTTCAGGCGATATGGAAGTGCTTTATACCGCCGCACAGAGCGCCACGCTCAACGTACAGATCACTACCTCCGTGGATAACAGCCAGGCGCGCTGGCAGGCGCTGTTCGACAGGCTGAACCTGATCAACGGTCTGCCCGCCGGGCAGTTGATTATCCACGACTTCGGCGCCACGCCGGGCGTCGCTCGTATTCGTATTGAACAAGTCTTTGAGGAGGCCGCTCATGCGTAACGATCGCAGCTTTATCGAACTGCGCGCTCGCGAACGCGCCCACGCCCTGCTGGACGACGGCAGCTACCGCGAACTGCTGGATCCGTTTGAAGGCATTATGTCGCCGTGGCTCGGCGCGCAGGGCATCGTCCCGCAGTCCGACGACGGTATGGTGGTCGCCAAAGGCACGATCAACGGCCAACCTGCGGTGGTGATTGCCATCGAAGGCACCTTCCAGGGCGGCAGTATGGGCGAAGTCTCCGGCGCCAAAATGGCCGCCGCACTGGAGCTGGCGGCGGAAGATAACCGCAACGGTATCCCGACCCAGGCGGTACTGTGCCTCGAAACCGGCGGCGTACGTCTGCAGGAGGCCAACCTCGGTCTGGCCGCCATCGCCGATATTCACGCCGCGATTGTCGACCTGCGCCGCTACACCCCGGTGGTCGGCATTATTACCGGTACCGTCGGCTGCTTCGGCGGCATGTCCATCGCCGCGGCGCTGTGCAGCTACCTTATCGTCACCCGTGAAGCCCGTCTCGGCCTCAACGGCCCGCAGGTTATCGAGCAGGAAGCCGGCATTGAAGAGTACGACTCCCGCAACCGTCCGTTTATCTGGAGCATGACCGGGGGTGAAATTCGCGCCGCCAGCGGACTGGTCGACGCGCTGGTTAACGATGGCGTTAACGCCGTTAAAACCGCAATGAACGAGGCGATCGCCAAAGGCGTACCGGTACAGCACCGCAGCGACAACTATGACGATTATCTGCGTCGCTTGAGCCAGTTCGATACCCGCCAGCAGGCGGATACCGCGCAGATTAAACAGCTTTTTGCCCGGGAGGATAAATAATGAGTCAGTTCCCAAACCGCGCCGCGCTGTGGCTGAATAAACTGGCGCCCGACGCGCCGCTGATGAGTGGTCTGTGCCCTTCGGTGCAGGTCGCAGATGGCCAGATTGATGGTGAAAGCGTCCGCTTTATCGCCGTGGTGCCTGACGCCAACAACCACTACCCGCGCGCCGCCGGCGGCGAAGTCGGCTTGCTGGAAGGCTGGACGCTGGCGAAAGTGGTCAATGAAACCATCGCCGCTGACGCCGACCAGCCTGTGAAACGGCCGATCGTCGCGGTAATTGATGTCCCGAGCCAGGCCTATGGCCGCCGCGAAGAAGCTTTCGGCATCCATCAGGCGCTGGCCGGGGCGGCAGGCGCCTACGCCAAAGCCCGTCTTGCCGGCCACCCGGTGATTGGCCTGATTGTCGGAAAAGCGATGTCCGGGGCGTTTCTGGCCCACGGCTACCAGGCCAACCGCCTGATCGCCTTTAACGATAGCGGTGTGCTGGTCCACGCGATGGGTAAAGAATCGGCAGCGCGCATTACGCTGCGTACCGTGGAGGCGCTGGAGAAACTGGCGGCGACAATCCCGCCGATGGCCTACGACGTCAGCAACTATGCGACGCTCGGCCTGCTCTCCGCCCTTCTGGATATTAATAATCCGGATGCGCCAGACGAAGGCGATCTGTCGCTGGTCAGCCGTACCCTGCGCGACGCCATCGCTGACGCGCGCAAAGATACCTCGCTGAAGTGCCGCCTGGGCGCGGAAAACCGCCGTAGCTCACAATTGGTTCGCGATCGCATGCGCGCCAGCTGGTAAGACGTTCGTACGTAAGTAGTAGAAGAAAACCTGCCGGAAGCTGTCCCCCGGAGCGCGGAATACACGCTCCGGGAAGGGACGGCTTTTAGAAAAAATAACAATCGCGCCAGTACTCTATTTTATTTACAGGTGATTTATGACTTATGTGATTATTCATGCTCTTGCCCCGATTTTCGTCATTATGCTGCTGGGCTTCTGGGCCGGTAAGGCCGGGATGGTAGATAATAAAAATGTCTCCCTGCTCAATATCTTTGTAATGGATTTTGCCTTACCCGCCACGCTGTTTAGCGCCACGGTACAAACGCCGTGGGCCGGTATCGTCGCCCAGTCGCCGCTGGTGCTGGTGCTGACCGGCGCGATGTGGATCACCTATGCCGCGATCTACTTCCTCGCCACCAGCGTGTTCAAACGCACGCCGCAGGATGCCGCGGTGCTGACCCTCACCGTCGCCCTGCCAAACTATGCCGCGTTGGGTCTGCCGATCCTCGGCAGCGTGCTGGGTGAAGGCGCGTCAACCTCGCTGTCGGTGGCGGTCTCTATCGCCTGCGGCTCGGTACTGATGACCCCGTTCTGCCTGCTGATTCTGGAACGTGAAAAAGCCCGCGCCGCAGGTGAAAACAGCGGTTCTACGCTGGCGATGCTGCCGGTGCTGATGTGGCGCTCGGTGAAAAAACCGATCGTCTGGGGCCCGCTGCTTGGGGTGGTGCTTTCCGCTATCGGCATCAAAATGCCGGAAATGCTGCTGGCCTCCATCAAACCGCTGGGCCTGGCCGCCACCGCCGCCGCGCTGTTCCTCACCGGGGTGATCCTGTCGGCACGTAAACTGCAGCTCAATGCGCTGATCGCCACTTCCACCATCGTGAAACTGCTGGTGCAGCCGTTTATTGCCTGGGGTCTGGTGATGCTGCTGGGTCTGCACGGCTCTATCGCCATTACCGCGATCCTGATGATTGCCCTGGCCGCCGGCTTCTTCGGCGTGGTCTTCGGCAACCGCTTCGGGGTGCAATCTCCGGATGCTGAAGCCGTGCTGCTGTTGAGCTCGGTTCTGTGTATCCTGTCGCTACCGCTGTTTATCTCTTTGACCTCAGGACTGTAAACCATGTCATCAACGCCGCGTCCCCACGATTTACTCTGGTTAAACCACGCCAGCGCCCTGGAAGCGATTGCCGAGCCGTGGGTGGCTCAGCAGTGGCGAGCCGCGCTGCCGGTGGTGGTGAGACGCGACGTTGATGACCAGGCCCGCATCCCGGTGGGGGTGCGGGGCATGAAGCGCGAGCAGCGCGCCGCCGGTTGGGTCCAGGCGTACAATATCGTGCGCTGCGTGACGCCGGAAATGCTGGTGGAGCGCGAGCGTCTGCTGGGCTCCCCTTTTGTTTCACAGCCGCCGGTTCAGGCGGCTATCGCCCTTACCTTACACCCCTGGTCCTGGCGCTGGGGCGTCACCGGCAGTACCGGCTATGCGCTGGCCACTGAGATCCCGGTACTCCATGCGGCAAGCGATCTGGATCTGCTGATCCGCGCGCCGCAGCCGCTGGATCGCGAGGCGCTGCGCGAGTGGCAGGCCCGTGTGGCCCAACTGCCGTGCCGCGCCGATACCCAGGTAGAAACGCCCTACGGCGCCTTCGCCCTTAATGAGTGGCTGCGCGATGGCCGTGCGCTGCTGAAAACATCCCATGGCGCACGCTTAACCGCGACGCCGTGGCACAGGGAGGAATGATGAAGATTTTATTTACTTTTCCCGGTCAGGGCGGCCAGCGCCCCGGCATGCTGGCGGCCCTCCCCGATCGCGAGGCTATCTTCACCCAGGCGCGCGCCGTGCTGGGGGATGAAGTCGCTACTCTCGATAGCGCCGACGCGCTAAAACACACCCGTGCGGTACAACTCTGTCTGCTGATCGCCGGGGTCGCCTGGGCGCGCGAGCTACAGCGCCAGGGCGTGGATCCGCAGATGGTCAGCGGCCTCTCTATCGGCGCGTTTCCGGCAGCGGTGATTGCCGGCGCGCTCGATTTCGCCAGCGCGTTGCGGCTGGTGGCGCTGCGCGGCGATTTAATGGAGCAGGCTTATCCCGAAGGTTACGGGCTGACGGCGATTATGGGGCTGACCCGCCCGCGGGTTGAGGCGCTGATGCAGGGCCACGAGGTTTATCTCGCCAACCTCAACGCCGAAACGCAGATCGTGATCGCCGGGCGCGATGAGGCGATGGCCGAGGTGGCGCAGCTGGCGCTGCGGGCTGGCGCCAGTAAAGCCCAGCGGCTGGCGGTCAGCGTGCCCTCGCACTGCGCACTGCTGGATAAACCCGCCGCAGCGCTGGCAAAAGCCTTTGCCGACGTCACCTTAACGCGCCCTCAGCGCGCCTATTTAAGCGGCTCGACGGCGCGCGTGCTGTGGGATCCACAGCGGATCGCTGACGATCTGGCGATGAACATGGCGCGCACCGTGCACTGGCAGGAGGCGATGATCGCCGCCGATGAACGCGACGCCAGGCTGGCAATCGAGATGCCGCCCGGCGGGGTGCTCACCTGCCTGACCCGCCAGGCGGGCTGGCGCGGCGAGACCATTTCGCTGGAGCGCAGCGGCGTAGACGTCGCCCGCCATCTGGCGCAGCGGCTTAGCGATTAATACTGCGGGCGTACATCCGCCCTTCCGCCGCCAGCGCCAGCAGGTCGGCATCGCGCTCGCGATGGTGCGAATAGACGATAGAGATCAGCTGGCGCATCTGATAGGGTTCCGCCAGCTTTAACAGCTGCACATCGTTTTCATAAACTTTCTTCATGCGTCCCGGCAGCAACGCGAAGCCAACCCCTGCCTGCACCAGACTTATCATCGAAAAGATATCATTTACCCGGGTCACAATTTCCGGCTCAAAACCGGCCACCTGAAAGGCCTCCTGAAACCCGGCATAAGTCGCAAACCCTTCCGCCAGCGAAACAAACTTACGATCGGCATAATCGCGCAGGTCGGCAAGCTGAGTGGTATTCAGCTGTTCCGTCGCCGGCGCGGCGAGGAAGATATCATCTTCAAACAGCGGCACCACGTCGAAGGCCGAATGATTGTACTCGCCTTCATTGGTGGCGATTAAGATAGCATCCAGCGCATCGTCCTCCAGCATATCCAGCAGCATCTGGTTGGAGCCCATGGTCAGATCCAGCTCCAGCTCCGGGCGACGCAGCTTCATCCCCATAATGATGCGCGGAACGGTTTCCAGCGTCAGCGAATAGAGGGTACCGATGCGCAACCGCCCCTGACCGATGCCGGCGACTTTGCGCGTCGCCTCAAGACCACGGCTCATCAGACTCATCACATCCTGGCAGTATTCAAGCAGCGTCCACGCCGCCTGCAGCGGCAGCAGGTTGCGCCCTTTGTGGACAAACAGCGGGCAGCCGACCCCCTCTTCGAGCGTATGCAGCGCGCGGTGCACGCTAACGCTGCTGAGCTTCATGGCTTCGGCGGTTCTGGCGATATTGCCCTTCGCCATAAACATCATAAAGACCGATAGCTTGCGGAAGGTGATCTCCTGGTTGATATCGTCTTTCATAGCCCTTCCACACTCCTGGTTATCGTTTTTCTTCAGTAATTCAAGGCAGTATAACAATAACCCTCACGTCCGTTTTGACCGCAACCGCTAATTATCGTCAATATTCTCCGCGTTGTCGGTTCGCTTACTCGCCAGCCGGGAAATCAACTTGTCTCTATGAACTCAATTCATTAATCGACGCGCCGATGGAGCCACGCCAAAAGCAGGCTGGCGAGCGTAAAAGCGGCCATGATCCACGCCATCGTCCATGGCGTACCGTCGTGGAGCCATGCCAGCAACAGCGAAGAGATAATGCCGCTGCCATACTGCAGCGAGCCGATCAGCGCCGAAGCGGAACCGGCATATTCACCGGCCTCATCCAGCGCTGCAGCGGTTGAGGTGGCGGCAATCACCCCATTCATTGAGAAGAACAGGAAAATACTCACCACAATCAGCGCCACGCCGCCGATATGCAGACGCACGCCGGCTGCCAGCACGACGACGGCAATCGCCGATACCGCCAGCGCCGCCTTCAACAGCGAACCTAACGCATGGCGCTGCACCAGACGACGATTGACCACGCTCATCAGCATAACCCCAACGATATTGACCGCGAACAACCAGCCGTAGTGCTGCGGCGCAATGCCGTAATAGCGAATATAGACATCCGGCGAACCGGTGATAAAAGCGTAAGCCGCGACGTAAAAGAAAGTCAGACTGAGGGTATAACGCATAAACGTCCGGTTTTTTACCAACGCGGCGTAATTGCGAAACGCGCTAAGCGGCGATCCTTTCTGCCGACGCTCTGGCGGCAGAGTTTCCGGCAGCCAGCACAAGGCGATAAACATCAGAGCGCCAATCACCACCAGCAGCCAGAAAATAGTGTGCCAGCTGGTGAATTTAATCATCTGCCCGCCGATCAGCGGCCCGGCAATCGGCGCAATCGCCATCACGATAGTCAGCGTCGAGAGCATCTGCGCGGCGCGAGTACGAGCAAACAGATCGCGAACCATCGCCCGCGCCAGCATCGGCCCAGTGCAGGCGCCAAGCGCCTGAAACACGCGCCAGAAGACAATCTGATCGATGGTGGTCGACAGCGCGCAGCCGGCGGAGCCGATAATAAATAGCACCATGCCGATGAACAGTGGCGTGCGACGCCCCAGCCGGTCACTTATTGGCCCCCACACCAGCTGCGCCAGCGCAAAGCCAATCAGAAATCCGGTGATCGTCAGTTCGGCATCACCGTGCAGTTGCGCGGCCATCATCGGCATGGCCGGCAGATAGATATCGGTGGAGAGCGAAGTAAAGGCCATCAGGCCGCTTAAAATCAAAATAAAAAGCGCCCCGCTGGTGGCGCGCTGATGCGATGAAGTCATTATGGTATCCGTTAAGGAGAGGAAAGCGGTGAAGTGACTGGCTATTTTAGCCGTTTCGGGGTAACGGATAATCCCCGGAAATCATAACAGGGTTATGAGCATCATTCATAAATAGCGGCAGGGAAATGTGGATGTAAAAAAGGGAAGACCGTGGTCTTCCCTTTTGTTCACTGCACGAATGTGCTTTTACAGCGCCATATCATGCTGCGGCGAGGCGTCGCGCGGCGGCTCTGCCGGTTTGGCGGTCGCGGTCGGCGCAGCCGCTGGCATCTGGATCACCGGCGGCTTAGTCAGCTGCAGCGCCGCGGCGGTGTCATCCCATACCTGCTGGGTCAGCGCCACGTTACCGTTCAGCTTCTGACCGTAGCTCGGCACGATAGCGTGAATACGGCTCTGCCACTCCGGCGAGTTAAACTGCTGCGGGAACATCTGCTTGAGTACGTTCAGGGTGATCGGCGCGGCGGTGGAAGCCCCCGGCGACGCCCCGAGCAGCGCAGAAATCGTTTTCTGCTGATCGACCACCACTTCGGTACCGAGCTTCAGAACGCCGCCCTTCTCCGCGTCTTTCTTGATGATCTGCACGCGCTGACCGGCCTGGATCAATTTCCAGTCTTCTTTACGCGCGTCCGGGTAGTACTCTTTCAGCGCAGCAAAACGGTCATCATCACTGAGCATCACCTGGCTGACGAGATATTTCACCAGATCGAAGTTGTCGAGACCGACGTGGGTCATCGGCAGCACGTTATCGGTGGTGGTGGTGCTGAGCAGGTCAAAGAACGAACCATTTTTCAGGAACTTGGTCGAGAAGGTGGCGAATGGCCCGAACAGCACCACGCGCTTACCGTCGAGATAACGAGCGTCAAGGTGCGGAACCGACATCGGCGGCGCGCCGACCGAAGCCTGACCGTAGACTTTCTCCAGATGCTGCGCGGTGACCGCCGGGTTCTCGGTCATCAGGAACGAGCCGCCCACCGGGAAACCGGCATAGTTATCCGCTTCCGGAATACCGGTTTTCTGCAGCAGCTTCAGCGCGCCGCCGCCGGCGCCGATAAAGACGTATTTGGCGTCAATAGTCTGCGCGTCCCCGCTCTGCACGTTCTTAATCGTCACGTGCCAGGAGTTGTCGGCATTGCGTTTGAAATCGGTCACCTCGGAGGAGGTTTGCAGAGTGAAGTGGTTATTTTTCTTCAGGCTGCCGATCAGCTGGCGGGTAATTTCGCCGTAGTTGACATCGGTACCCACCGGCGTCCAGGTGGCGGCCACTTTCTGCTGCGGATCGCGACCTTCCATCACCAGCGGCGCCCACTGTTTAATTTGCGCGTGATCGGTGGAGAATTTCATTCCCTGGAATAAGGTGGTCTGCTGCAGCGCGTTATAACGTTTTTGCAGGTAATCCACATTATCGCCCCACACGAAACTCATATGCGGTGTGGAGTTAATAAAGGAGTGCGGGTCGTGCAAAATACCGCGTTTCACCTGTGCCGACCAGAACTGACGGGAAATCATAAACTGTTCGTTAATATCCAGCGCTTTGCTGACGTCAATCGACCCGTCCGCTCGTTCCGGGGTATAGTTCAGCTCCATATTCGCTGAGTGGCCGGTACCGGCGTTATTCCAGCCGTTGGAAGATTCCAGGGCTACGCCGTCCAGTTTCTCCACCATGGTCAGGTTCCAGTCCGGCTGCAGCGCCTGCAGCCAGGTGCCGAGCGAGGCGCTCATGATCCCGCCGCCAATCAGCAGGAAGTCGGTCTTTTTAGAGGTATCCGCTTCAGCATGCGTCGCCGCGCTGACGAACATCGCTAATGCGGTAAAGGAAATAATCGTTTTTTTCATTGCAGGCATAATAGAATTATCACGTAGCACACGGTAATAAGAGGCAGCATATTAACGCACTTTTACTTTATTTTAAAATATCATTTACACTCTGGCACTTTTAATCAAATAATTATTTAACTTAAAAAAGTAAAGCGAGACATCAAAATGATACCTGGTGAAAAATAAGATCGAAAATTCAGCCTGATTGCTGAGAAAAATAAAAAAAGAGAGTTTTTTTAGTTAATAAAGTCCAGGCGCGTACGCCAATCGCGCGCGCCTGGCAGAGGGGTTAATGGGCGGGAGTGGCCGTGCTGCTGCGGTGTGCTTCGCGCAGGGCGAGACGCAGGTGATTATGATGTTGCGTCAGCAGCTCGCGCGCGTGCCAGGCATCCAGCCCGCTGAGCAGCATCAGGATCGCGGTGCGGCAGTGCTGATGGCAGCTGGCCAGTGCCGCTTTTGCTTCACTGCGCGTGCAGTCGGTGGCCGCCATGACAATCGCTATCTGCCGCTCCGCCCAGTGCGAATTGTCAGCCTGCACGTCCACCCGCAGATTGCTGTACACCCGACCGTCACGGATGGCGAGCCCGGTCGTCAGCATGTTGACGATCTGCCGCTGGGCCAGTTGAGCCTTCGGATTGGCTAAGCCTGCCACCGCTTCCGGCCCGGTCTGTGGGGCAATAATGATATCCGCCAGCTGCGCCGCCTCGCTGGCCGCCTGCTGAGTGACGACAGCGATAGGGGCCCCAAGCGACCAGGCGTGGCGCATCGCGCCCCACACCCATGGCGTCTTGCCGCTGACGGTCAACGCCAGCAGCATATCGTGGTTGGAAAAGTCCAGCGACTGCAGTTCAAAGGCGCCCAGGTCATAATTATTTGCTGCGGTTTCCCGCTCGGCCATCGCCGCCGTCTGCCCACCGGCAATCAGTCCCACCAGCGCGTGTTTGCCTTCCGGCGAATAGTCGCTGACCGCCTCGATGGCCGTTCGGCCTGACGCTCCAGCGCCGATAATGACCAGGCGCCCTCCCCGGCCCATCGTCGCGGTGGCGACATCAATCAGCCGGGCGATGTCCGGCAGGCAGGCGCCAACCGCCTCCGATATCTGCTTATCATCCTGATGCAGCATCGCCAGCATGTCGGCCGTGGCGAGACGATCGATGTGAGTGGTATCCGGGTGACGGCGGGCCTGCATTGCAGCGGTTAGCGAACTGTTCATAACAACCTCCATTTACAACAGAAAAAGCGCATCTCGGCGAAATCAGCGGCCTGATGCATATCCTTATATTCATCAGGCCTATTTAACCTCTGCCGCCACTATAAGTGGAATGTTCTGTGCTTTACCGCCGTCGGGGTCACAGTTTACCCTCCCGACCGCCCCGTCAGGGGGCGATTGCCGGTTATCTGAGCAATCCTGTCTGAGGTCTCATCTTCGCCGCCCGCCGGCATGGCCAGCCAGAAGGATTGCTGGCAGAGCATATGAAACGGTTTACGTATCGGCTAAACCGCCTCGATTTGCTTTGATTACACGGCTTTATGAAAACCGTCCTATCGGCGATAATATGCCTTCACTGAATCTATCCGGGATCGTCATGAAGGCATCAGAGCAGCAGCCTCGCGTTCGCCAACGCGCCTTACCGTTAAAGCTGAGCACCGCCGTATCCTTGATGATTGGCAGCGTCATCGGCGCCGTTCTCCTGCTGGTCTATGCCCTGTGGTATATGCAGATCAGCAATGCCACCCGCGACGGTCTGAAAGAGACCGCGCTGGCGGTGGCGCGCACCATGGCCGATATGCCGCAGGTGAAGCGCGGACTGGAGGCGCCCCCGCAGCAGCAGATCATTCAGCCGCTGGCGCAGGCCATCACCCGGCGCAACGACCTACTGTACGCTATCGTCACCGATATGCACGGTATTCGCTATTCGCATCCGGATACCTCTATCATCGGAAAGCGGTTTATCGGCCGGGATATCCTGCCCACGCTGCAGGGAAAAGAGAACGTTGCCATTAACCACGGCGTACTGGCCCCGGCGCTGCGGGTATTCACCCCGGTGTTCAACGACCAGCACCAGCAAATTGGCGTGGTGGTGGTCGGCATTTCGCTGAGTAAAGTGGACGAACAGATCGCCAACAGCCGCTGGGACGTACTGTTGACCATCCTGTTCAGCGCGCTGGTCTGCGCGCTGGGCACCTGGAGCCTGGTGCGCGGTCTGAAGCGCGTCCTGCTGGGGCTGGAGCCGCAGGAGATTTCCACCCAGTTTCAACAGCGTCAGGCCATGCTTCATGCCCTGAAGGAGGGCGTCGTTGCCGTCGATGCCCACGGCGAAGTTAATTTGATCAACCCGGCGGCGCAGGAGATCCTCTTTTCCGGCCCGGACAAAACCCTCGCCCACACGCCACTGCTCGCCGACCTGCAGACCGTCTTGCAGAGCGGCGAGCCGATGTACGACCGCGAACTGGGATGCAATGGCCTGTTGCTGATCGGCAATACGGTGCCCATTCGCAGCCAGGAAGCGGTGGTCGGCGCCATCTGTACCTTCCGCGATAAGACCGAGGTGAGCCAGCTGCTGCAGCGGCTGGACGGCATGATGAGCTATGTGGATGCCCTGCGCACCACCTCCCATGAATTTATGAATAAACTGCACGTGATCCTCGGCCTGCTGAATATGAAAAGCTATGGCAAACTCGAGGAATACGTGCTGCAGACCGCCCACCGCTATCAGGCGGACATCGGCGACATTCAGCACCGTATTAAATCCCCGGTGGTGGCGGGCTTCCTGATAAGTAAAATTCAGCGCGCCACCGAGTGCGGCTTTACGCTGACGCTGGCGGAAGAGAGCCTGGTGCCGGATTGCCCGAATGAGAAGCAGGTCACGGTGCTGGTGACGGTGCTGGGCAATCTTATCGAGAACGCGCTGGACGCCATGAGCGGCCAGGCGGAGGGTGAGATCGGCCTGCTGCTGCACTACCAGGACGGCTGGCTAAGCGGTGAAGTGAGCGATGACGGACCGGGGATCCCGGAAAATAATATCGACGCTATCTTTAACAAAGGTTTCTCCACCAAAGGCGAGAATCGTGGCGTCGGGCTGTTTCTCGCCAACCAGCAGCTGCGCGAACTGGGCGGCACCCTCGCCGTCGAGTCGGAACCCGGCGTATTTACCCAATTTTTTGTTCATCTCCCCTGGGATAGTAAAAGGAAACGTGCGTGATAAATGTGTTGATTGTTGACGATGATGCGATGGTGGCCGAACTGAATCGCCTGTACGTGGCAAGAGTTCCCGGCTTTCGTTGCAGCGGGAGCGCTTCGACGCTCAGTCAGGCCCAGGAGATGATTAACGATAAGCAGCGGGAGATCGATCTGGTGCTGCTGGATGTCTACATGCAACAGGACAGCGGGCTGGATCTACTGCCGACCATCCGCGAGTCGGGGCGCGCTATCGATGTCATCATGATCACCTCGGCGGCAGACGCCGCCACGGTGCAGACCGCGATGCATTACGGGGTGGTTGATTACCTGATCAAACCTTTCCAGTTTCCGCGCTTTGAAGAGGCGCTCACCACCTGGCGGGAGAAGCGTAAACTGATGACCGGCCAGCCGTATTACGAACAGGCCGACGTCGACCGTCTGCTGCACGGCGGCGCGCCGGAGGCCAGCGACGCGCGCAAGCTGCCCAAGGGGCTAACCGCGCAAACGTTGCGTACGCTCTGCCAGTGGATTGACGCCCATCCGGACGTTGAATTCTCTACCGATGAGCTGGCGGCGGCCGTAAATATCTCCCGCGTCTCGTGCCGCAAATATCTGATTTGGCTGGCACAGATCAATATCCTCTACACCACTATCCACTACGGCGCTACCGGGCGACCGGTCTATCGCTACCGCCTGGTCGCCGAACAGTACAGTTTGCTTAAGCAGTACAGTCAATAACCTGATAGCCGCTGTCCAGCGGCGCAAAACGCAGCCGCTGCGGCGATGAGAGAATGATGTCGCGATTTTTGGTGACGAAAATCGCGTCGATATCCTCACGCTGACGCAGTGCTGCGCAGCCCTTCTCTACGCCGAGGCCGAACAGCAGCGTAGTCCAGATATCGCCGTCTAAAGAATCCGTGGAAATCACTGTCACGCTGTCGAGTTCGTTATCCAGCGGATAACCGCTGCGCGGGTCGAGAATATGGTGCCAGCGTTTGCCGTCCTGCTCAAAGTAACGTTCATAGGTTCCGGAAGTGACCACCGACTGTCCGTTGATCGTCAGGGAGCCGATCAGCGCCTGCGCGTCGGCAAACGGTTTTTTCAGGCCAATGGTCCATTCACTGAGGGTATGCACATTGCCGCCGAGATTGATCAGCGCCTTCTCCACCTGCTGCTGACGGAGATAATCGCGCACGCGGTCAGCGATATAGCCTTTGGCGATCGCCCCGAGATCCAACTCCATCCCCGGCTGCTGGAGAAACACGCTGCAGGTTGCCTCATCAAGGATCACCTCCTGTGGGCGGGTCAGCGCCAGTCGGGCTCTGATATCAGCCGCGTCAGGCACGCTGTGCCCGTGAAAGCCAATTCGCCACAGCTTCACCAGCGGGCCGATGGCAAGATTAAAGGCGCTGTCGCGCACCATGCTGGCGGCTTTGGCGCACTGAATCAGCTGAAAGACCGGGCGACTGACCGTGACCGGATGGCGTCCGGCGGCATGGTTGATATCCATCACCTGCGACTCGGCACGGTTAACGGTAAGCAGATCTTCGTAGCGTTTAATTAACTGAAATACGCGGGAGGCCAGCGCCTCATCGTGGGAATAAAGTTTGAGCAGAATGGGGGAACCCATCAGGACGGCGGAGTAGCTATAGACACGGTTATCGGACATCGGGCTCTCCTTCAGAAGGGATAAGAACCTATCCCAGTAGGCGTAATTGGCGCAGCCAGTTTGAACACGGACAGCGCGCAGAAACCGGAGCGTACACGTAGTACGTGAGGATTTCGAGCACTGCCCAGGTTCAACATGGCAAGCAAAATAGCCCTAATGAGATAGGCTCTAAGCCGGGCGGCAAAAGCACCAGCCCGGCATCAGCAATTACCTGTTATCCTCTGGCACGTTTCGCCGCCTGGTGGCCCGCGAGGGTACCGAAGATGATGATATCCGCGACCGCGTTACCGCCGATGCGGTTGCCGCCGTGGATCCCGCCCACCACTTCACCGGCGGCGTAGGCGCCGTGGATCGGCTGCTGGTCAACGTTCAGCACTTCGCCATCGGTGTTAATGGTCACGCCGCCCATGGTGTGGTGCACCCCGGGGGCGATGCGAATGGCATGGAACGGGCCTTCGTTAATCGGCGCGCGCAGCGCGGTGGTCCGGCCAAACTGTTCATCATGCTGTTTTTCCACTGCCCCGTTGTAACACTCGAGGGTGGCGAGGAAGGCATGGTAATCCATCCCCAGTTTCTCCGCCAGTTCACGCGGGGAGCTGGCGCTGGTGACGAAGCCTTTGGCGATGTACTCATCGGCAGCTTTGTTTTTCGCCCGCACATGCTCGTCAAAGACAATGTACGCATAGTGTTCCGGCAGGGCGATAATCGCCGCCGAGACTTTATCGCGGGTCTCCATTTCGTTAAAGAAGCGGTTCCCCTGCTGGTTAACAAGAATAGCGCCGCCGCCGCGAATCGATTCGGAAATCAGGTACGAAGTCTGCTGTTCGACGGTGGGGTGAATCTGAATTTCGCCCATATCCACGGTGCCAGCGCCGATGCGTTCCAGCAGCGCGATACCACTCCCGGTTGCCCCTTTGTGGTTGGTGGTCACGAAACCGTCGAGGTCCGGACGATACTTCACCACCATCGCGCTGTTGGCGCTGAAGCCGCCGGTGGCCACTACGATGCTTTTGGTCTGTACTTCAATGACTTCTTTTTCGTCGTTGACCAGACGTACACCGCTCACCTCATCCCCGCTCATCAGGATCTCTTCCACCGAGGTATCCAGCAGGACGTCGATCCCGCGTTTGGTGATGTTGCGCACCAGGCCGCTAATCAGATAGCCGCCGACTGCTGACCCGTCGCGCGGACGGTGGGTACGGTCAATGCTCATCCCGCCGGTGGTGGTGATGTCGTTGAGCATAATGCCGCGGTCCGCCAGCCACTCAATGGCTTGCGGCGCATTCTCCACGAAGCGACGCAGCAGCTGCGGGTTGTTTTTATTGTGGCCGCCCTTCAGGGTTTCCTGATAGAACAACTCTTTACTGTCCTGAATACCTTTGACCCGCTGGAAGCGAGTTTCCGCGGCGTTCATCCCGGCGGAAGCCTTGATGGTGTTGCCGCCAATGGTCGGCATTTTTTCGACGATCAGGACGCTGGCGCCTTCGTCGTGAGCCTGAATGGCTGCCGCCAGGCCGGCGCCGCCGCTGCCGACCACCACCACGTCATAACTTTTCGGCGCGGCGTCATTGCCGCCCTCTTCCGCTGCCAGCGCTTTGCTGGATTTCAGCATCGCTTTAGCGACCGCTTTTTTCACCGCTTCGCTCTGGCTGGTAGCACCGGAAATGGCGTCCACGTGCGGGGTGTTGGCGGTCAGAATACGTTCGCGGATCTCTTCGAAGCTGGTGGTGAACTCGACGGTCTGCACCGGGCTCGCCGCCAGTTCAATATCGGCAATATGATCATTTTCGAGGCTAACGTTGATCACCAGTTCATTGGCGTCATCCTGAACGGTTTCAACAAACATCCCCGGCTTAAATTTAGCGTCGCCCATGCTCATGTCGCGGATCATCGCTTCCACCAGCGAGAAGCGCCACAGCGGTTCCGGAATGTGCAGCGCCTCGCGCTGGGTGCTGTCGATAAACAGCTCCAGCTCTTCACCGGCGGCGATGCGTGCCGCCCAGTCCGGATAGGCGATGCAGGCGCGGCCCACGGCGATCAGGTCATAACCGTGATCGAGGCCCAGCTCGGCATCAGCAACGTTAACCACCCCGCCGACGCCCATCACCGGCACCTGAGCCAGGGTTTCAGAGCGCATCGAGCAGTATTTCTCGATCAGCGGTGTTGGATCGCTGGTATCGACGATAGACGGACGCAGGGTCGCGCCCACCGAGAAGTGCAGATAATCGACACCGCGGGCAGCCAGCTTTTCCAGCAGATACATGGTGTCGTCGAAGCGGATCCCCGGGACCTCCATCTCTTCCGGCGAGAAGCGATAGCCGATGATAAAGGCATCGTCAGCGTACTGGCGGGCCATTTTGTGGGTGATGTCGAGGACCGCCAGCGGGAAACGGGCGCGATTGTCGCGGCTACCGCCCCACTCGTCGTCGCGCTGGTTGGAGTTCGGTGAATAGAACTGCTGGATAAGGTAGGTGTTGGCGCCGTGAATTTCGACGCCGTCGAAGCCGGCGAGAATGGCGCGACGGACGCCGTCGCCAAACTTGGCGATCATCCCTTCCACTTCTTCTCCGCTCAGCGCCCGCGGCATCGCGGCGCCCTCACGCGGCGCGGCAATAGCGCTTGGCGCCACCGGCTGGCGCCCCCCGATCAGCTGCGGGTCGACCATGCGTCCGCCGTGATAGATCTGCAGAATCGCTTTTGAACCTTGCGCTTTGATCGCCTCGGCGATTTTCGCCAGGCCGGCAATTTTTTCATCATTATCGATGCCGATCGCGCCCGGGAAGGCCAGGCCGTAGTCATCAATAAAGCAGCACTCGACAATAATGGTGCCGATGCTGCCGGCGCGAGCGCGATAGTACTCCACCAGCTCGCTGGTGACAGTCCCATCGAAATAACCGGTGCAGGTGGTCATCGGCGCCATGAGCAAACGGTTTTTCAGCTCCGTACCATTTGGTAAAGTAAATGGCTGCAGAATTCGTTCGTTACTGGTCATAAGTTACGCTCCAGATTTTAAAATATTAAAAACTCAGAATGGGGTGACGGAATCATTAATGGTTTTGGTTTTTTAATTCCTGTTGTCATGCCAATAATATAGCGTGTTTTTTAGTTACTAAATCAATTACGTTAGTTATAAAACTATTTAACCCCAACAATAACATCGCTACCTCTATTGTATTATTAAAATAATAAATAGCATTTACATAATACAAATGTACGATAACATTTTAGATACTTATGTTAACATTCAAAACGATCTAGAATTTCAATAAAAGCATTTACTTTCATGCTGTTACGAAAATAATGGATAAATTCAGCATTAAATGTTCATTTTTATTTTAACATTTATCGATATTTTATCCAAATTAACACCTCATCATATAGGGTTATACTGATAATAAAAAAAATAGTGAAATCACCTGCTTTTCTTGATCTCGATCAATTGCAACGGCCATTGAAAGCGCAATATATAAATAACCAACAAATTTAATTTAACGCCCAGACAAACGCGTTAAATAAACGCCCTGACGATACTCAGAAACGAAAAATAAAAACTAAAGTAACTTTTGTAATTAAAGAAATCACTGAGCATGTCGCTGGCGTAAACGCTATTTTCAACAACTTGCAGATACTCATTATGAAAGAGAAAAAGACAACCATACCGCCTGCCGGTGCAGTCAATCCAACGACTGCGACTAAAAAACGTCTCCTGATGATGGCGCTGCCGATTATCGTTGCCGTACTGTTATTGTTCGTTCCGGTCCCGGACGGCCTGCCGCCGTACGCCTGGCACTACTTCGCCATCTTCGTCGGGGTGATCGTCGGGTTAATTTTTGAACCGCTGCCTGGCGCCGTTATCGGCATCACCGGCGTGGTGGTGATCGCCCTCTGTAGCCAGTGGCTGTTGTTCAGCCCGGAACAGATGGCCGCCCCGAGCTTCAAGCTGGCCGGCGCCTCCTTTAAATGGGCGGTGAGCGGCTTCGGCAACTCCACGGTCTGGCTTATCTTCGGCGCGTTCATGTTCGCCGCCGGCTACGATAAAACCCAGTTTGGCCGCCGCCTGGCGCTGATCCTGGTGAAATATCTTGGCCGTCGCAGCCTGACGCTGGGCTACGCCATCACCTTCGCTGACCTGTTGCTGGCGCCGTTTACGCCGTCTAACACCGCGCGCAGCGGCGGTACCATCTACCCGATTATTGCCAACCTGCCGCCGCTGTACGGTTCAAAACCAAACGACCCGAGCGCGCGTAAAATCGGTTCCTATCTGATGTGGGTGGCGATCACCGCCGCCTGTATCACCAGCTCGATGTTCCTGTCAGCGCTGGCACCGAACCTGCTGGCCCTGGCGCTGGTAAAAAGCATCGTCGGCATCAACATCTCGTGGGGGACCTGGTTCATCGCCTTCCTGCCGCTCGGTGTCCTGCTGATCCTGACTATGCCGCTGCTGGCTTACTGGTTCTATCCGCCGGAAGTGAAAATCAATAACGAAGTGCCGCTGTGGGCCGCGCGTGAGCTGGAAAAACTGGGCAAACTGTCGCGCAATGAAATTCTGCTGCTGGTGTTCGTCTGCTTCGCGCTGATGATGTGGATCTTCGCCGCCGACTGGATTGAACCGGCGCTGGCCGCCCTGCTGGTTATCGTGCTGATGCTGTGGACCGGCGTGCTCTCCTGGAGCGACATCACCAACAACAAAGCGGCGTGGAACACCTTTGTCTGGTTTGCCACCCTGGTGGCGCTGGCCGACGGCCTCTCCTCCACCGGTTTCATCGCCTGGCTGGGTAAAGAGGGCGGCGCGCTGATGGGCGGTATCTCCCCAGGCGTGGCGACCATCGTCCTGCTGCTGGCGTTCTACCTGCTGCACTACCTGTTTGCCAGCACCACCGCGCACACCACTGCCCTGCTGCCGGCCATGCTGACTATTGCGGCCACCATTCCGGGTATGAATATGGAAGTGTTCGTCCTGCTGATGGTCACCTCGCTGGGCGTGATGGGGATTATCACCCCTTACGGTACTGGCCCAAGCCCAATCTACTACGGCAGCGGCTACCTGCCGACCAAAGACTACTGGCGCCTCGGCACCATCTTTGGCGCCATCTTCCTGGCCGCCCTGTTGCTGATTGGCTATCCGTGGATGTCCATGATGTTCTGATTCATAACCGCCGGGACCACCCCGGCGGTTTTTATCTTTATGGAGTAAGTGACTATGTCGACTAAACCGTTTGTTTATCAGGATCCGTTCCCGCTGGCGCACGACGATACCGAATACTATCTGCTCAGCAAAGAGCACGTCTCTGTCGCCGAATTTGACGGCCAGCCGGTTCTGAAAGTAGAGCCGCAGGCGCTGACCCTGCTCGCCCAGCAGGCCTTCCATGACGCCGCCTTTATGCTGCGCGTCTCCCATCAGCAGCAGGTCGCCTCGATTCTGCTCGACCCGGAAGCCAGCGAAAACGACAAATACGTGGCGCTACAGTTCCTGCGCAACTCCGAAATCGCCGCCAAAGGTATTCTGCCGACCTGTCAGGATACCGGCACCGCCATCATCATGGGTAAAAAAGGCCAGCGCGTCTGGACCGGCGGTGGCGATGAAGCCGCCCTGGCGCAGGGCGTTTACAACACCTATACCGAAGATAACCTGCGTTACTCACAGAACGCGCCGCTGGATATGTATAAAGAGGTCAACACCGGCACCAACCTGCCGGCGCAGATCGATCTCTACAGCGTCGACGGCGAAGAGTATAAGTTCCTGTGCATGGCGAAAGGCGGCGGTTCCGCCAATAAAACCTATCTCTATCAGGAAACCAAAGCGCTGATCACTCCGGCGAAGCTGAAAAACTATCTGGTCGAGAAGATGCGTACCCTCGGTACCGCCGCCTGCCCGCCATACCACATCGCGTTTGTGATCGGCGGTACCTCGGCAGAAGCGACGCTGAAGACCGTGAAGCTGGCCTCCACACGCTACTACGACGGCCTGCCGACCGAAGGCAACGAGCACGGTCAGGCGTTTCGCGACGTCCAGCTGGAGCAGGAACTGCTGCAGGAAGCGCAGAACCTCGGCCTCGGCGCGCAGTTTGGCGGGAAATACTTCGCTCACGATATCCGGGTGATCCGTCTGCCGCGCCACGGCGCCTCCTGCCCGATCGGCATGGGCGTCTCCTGCTCCGCCGACCGCAACATCAAAGCGAAAATCAACCGCGACGGCATCTGGATCGAGAAGCTGGAGAGCAATCCGGGGAAATATATCCCTGAACATCTGCGTCAGCAGGGTGAAGGCAATGTCGTCAGCATCAACCTGAATCAGCCGATGAGCGAAATCCTGGCGCAACTGTCGGCGCACCCGGTCTCCACCCGCCTGAGCCTCAACGGCACCATCATCGTGGCCCGCGACATCGCCCACGCCAAGCTAAAAGAGCTTATTGATAACGGCGAGGCGCTGCCGCAGTACGTCAAAGATCACCCGATCTACTACGCGGGCCCGGCGAAGACGCCGACCGGTTATGCCTCCGGCTCCCTCGGTCCGACTACCGCAGGCCGCATGGACTCTTATGTCGATCTGCTGCAGTCGCACGGCGCGAGCATGGTGATGCTGGCGAAAGGCAACCGCAGCCAGCAGGTGACCGATGCCTGCCATAAACACGGCGGCTTCTACCTCGGCAGCATCGGCGGCCCGGCAGCAGTGCTCGCCCAGCAGAGCATTAAGAGCCTCGAGTGCGTGGCCTATCCGGAACTGGGGATGGAAGCTATCTGGAAAATCGAAGTGGAAGATTTCCCGGCGTTTATTCTGGTTGATGATAAAGGTAACGACTTCTTCCAGCAGATCCAGAATAAGCAGTGTGCCGGCTGTCAACAGCACGGCTAACGCTCACTTCTGACGCTGATATCAGGCCGTCGCCGTTTGGGCGACGGCTTTTTTTATGCCCACGCCGCGCCAGCTTGAATTCATTTCGCGCCAGGCTATGCTCAACTACAAGCCGTCCGTTGTTTGCTGAAAAATAACAATAATTCTCTTTCTCAGGTGCCTCTATGAACAGGATGAGCGTGGTGATCCTCTGGGCGCTGGCGCTGCTGGTGCTAAAGCCGGCGCTGGCTGCCGAACCGCGACAGCAGCCGACCGCCCGCGAGCAGGCACGCACAGTCACGATTTTCCATCAACCTGTCGTCATGTTGCAGGCTACTTTCGGCCAGACCACGCCCGAAGAGCGCGTCCTGCGTACCCGCAGCGCCTTACGCGCCTTTACTGAAGACGATATTCGCCAACCGCTGCGGGTCGTTGCGGTCAACCGCTATGGTCAGCCGGGCCGGCTGTTTCTGATGAACGGCAAACCGGTGCTGCTGCTGAGCCAGGCGGATCTCGATGAGGGCGATGATTTAACCCTCGACCAGGCGGCCCAGCGGGTGCTGGCGCGAATGGAGGCCCAGCGCACCAGCCTGCAGGAACAGTTCAACGACCGTTATCTGCTGCTTTCAGCCGGCAAAGCGCTGGCCGGTGGGCTGCTGCTGGCGCTGTTTTACTACGGCGCCTTCCGCGCCTGGCGGCGGGTGCGGCGCTTTTTCCTGCTGCGGATCCTTGAAAAACGCAGCGCCATCCCGCAGCACTGGCGGCGCTATCTCGGCAATATTGAAGTTCGACTCTATGCTGTGCTGGTCATTCTCGTCGGCATGCTGGCCAGTTATCTCTGGCTGAGCTGGGCCTTCAGCCTGTTTCCCTGGACACGGGTGTGGAGTGAATCGCTGGGTGACTGGTCGCTGGGCGTGATCCGCGATCTCTCCCTGTCGATTGTCGCCTCCCTGCCGGGGCTGATGATCGTGGTGCTTATTTTCCTGATCACCTGGCTCATCATTCGCCTGGTGAAAGTGGCTCTCGACCAGGTCGCCGCCGGCCGCATTCAGGTGCCGGGCATCCATCCGGAAACCGTCAGCGCCACCCGCCGGTTGATCTCGGTGGTCATCTGGCTGTTTGCCCTGTCTGCCGCCTACCCGTTCCTCCCCGGCGCCAACTCCCTCGCCTTCAAAGGCATTAGCGTGTTCTTCGGCCTGATGCTGACTCTCGGGTCGACCGGGGTGATGACCCATGCGATGAGCGGCCTGGTGCTGATCTACTCCCGGGCGCTGCGCAAAGGCGACTGGATCCGCCTCGCCGACAATGAGGGACAGGTCAGCGAGATTGGCGTGCTGGCGACCAAGATCCTCACCCGTGAGAATTACATTGTCACCGTCCCGAACGCCGTGGTGGTGAGCGGGAAAATTATTAATCTCAGCGCCGAGAGCACCGACGGCGGGTTCAATCTCACCACCAGCGTCACCATCGGCTACGATACGCCGTGGCGTCAGGTGCATGCGCTGCTGGAGCTGGCGGCAAGACGCACCCCTGGGGTGGATCAACAAATCGCCCCGATAGTTCGCAAGCTGGGGTTGCTTGACTGGTACACCGCGTATGAGCTACAGGTGCGCTTGCTCCCCACAACTAAGCTGCCGGATGGCCGCAACGCGTTGCATAGCAGTATTATTGATGTGTTTAACGAATTCGGCGTGCAGATTATGTCGCCGAACTTTGTGATGCAGCCCAAGGCGGCGGTGGTGGTGCCGCAGGAGGCCTGGTACGCCGCCCCAGCCGTCGCGCCGCAGGAGCCTGAGAAATAAGGGCTAATATAGCGGCATTTCCGCCGGGTGGCGGCTTCACCGCTGAGCAAGAACAGCCAGCGCAGAGCCGCGTTTGTGCCGGGCGGTGGCTAACGCCTTGCCCGGCCTACGGATCGTGCGACCTGTCACTCATTTACCCATTTGCGCGACTGAAACTGCCGGTGCTGGCGGCCTCAAAATCGCTGTGACGTTCCCGGAAGGCCGGGGCAGCCTGCAGAGATAAGTCGAAGGGACCGCGCAGCGGCGATTTTGCTGGCCGGAGCCCGGGGGTACAGGGGGCGGCGGCGACTGGCCGCCCCCTGTGCGCTCCCGGCGCCATAAGAGACATAACGCAGAAGATCAACCGGGAGCGCAATCTGCCCGGAATTAACATAGAAGTTGTAGCCCTGCCAAACATAGTACGAACAGGGACATTTCCGGTTGTGCCGTGATTTCGCCGGATGGCGGCTGCGCCTTACCCGGCCTACAACGACTGCCGGGCAATCCGACTCGGACGACGACTCAACCCTGCGCGGCGTCGATGTCGTCAAACACCTGCTGCGCCAGATGCATCGTGGCATTCGCCGCCGGCAGCCCACAGTACAGCGCAGAGTGCATGATCAACTCTTTCAGCTCATCGCGGGTGACCCCGTTGTTAAACGACGCGCGCAGATGCATCTTCAGCTCCGCCTCGCGATTGAGAGCAATCAGCATGGCAATGGTGATCATGCTGCGGGTGTGGTGGTCGAGCCCCGGACGGGTCCAGGTCTCACCCCAGGCGTAGCGGGTGATAAAGTCCTGAAACTCGTCATTCAACGGCGTCAGATGCTGCAGGGTACGGTCGACGTGGGCGTCGCCCAATACTTTGCGCCGTACCGTCATTCCGTCCTGATAGCGCTGTTTATCCTCCATGGCGTTCCCCCTGGAAAAAGCTTAGCAGCGCCGAAGTAAAGCTTTTCGGCGCCTCAATGTTTGACAGATGCGATGCCGCCAGCACCACCACCTGGGAAGAGGGGATCTGCTGCTGCAGGAAACTGGCGTCACTGACCGTAGTGACAGGGTCACTTTCACCGGCGATAATTAATGTCGGCAGCGGGATCTGCCCCACTTCGCCCCGCAGGTCGGCGGCGGCCAGCGCCTCGCAGCAGGCGGCATAGCCTTCGACGTCGGTATGGGTTAACTGGTGGCATAGCGCCTCCACCACCTCCGGCGCCTTCTGGCGAAACGCATGAGTGAACCAGCGATCCGCCGCCCCGGCAGCCACCACCGCCATTCCCTCCTGGCGTACCGCCCGCGCCCGCGACAGCCAGCTGGCCTGATCGCCAATGCGCGCCGCGGTGTTGGCAACGGCCAGACCATAAAAACGTTCTGGCGCAAAGCGTCCCAGCCACAGGCCGGTCAGACCGCCCATCGAGATCCCGCAGAACCAGGCGCGGTCGATATTCAGGTGATCGAGCAGCGCAATCACATCTTCCCCCAGCTGGGCGAGGGTCACTTTGCCATTTTTCGTCGTATTACCGTGACCGTGGGTGTCATAGCGCAGCACCCGAAAATGGGCGGTTAACGCCTCGATCTGCGGCTGCCACATCGCCCGGGTGGTGCCCAGCGAGTTGGAGAGGACGATAACCGGCGCGCCCTCCGGCCCGTCGAGTTGATAATCAAGATTCATCACGTTGCTCCTGATAACGCGCCAGTACCTGGCGCACAAAGCGTTCGGCGCTGCCGGTCGCCGTTGCCGGGTCCAGCAGCGTGGTTAAGCGTTCACGAGAGAGATACTGACTGACCTGTGGGTCAGCCGCGAGCAGATCGACCAGCGGAGAGTGACGGTCCAGCGCCTGACGGCACAGCGCCTCGATATGATGATGCGCCTCGGCTTTGCCGATGAATTCCGCCAGCGCCAGGGTCACCGCCTCGGCCATGATCAGCCCGTGGGTGATATCGAGATCGGCACGCATTTTCTGCGGGAAGACCTGCATATCGCGCACCAGCGCTTCACTTTGCGCCAGCGCCCCGCCCACCAGAGTAATCAGATCCGGCAGCGTCTCCCACTCAGCCTGCCAGCCGCCCAGCGCCCGCTCGTGCTGCTGGAGCTGGCTGGCGTAGAGGGTCGCCATCAGCCCCGGCGTACGCTGGGCGGCGGTCAGGATCGCCGCGCAGGCCACCGGATTGCGCTTATGCGGCATCGTCGATGAGCCGCCGCGGCCTTCCGCCACCGGCTCGCCGACCTCAGCCACTTCGGTCTGCATCAGCAGGGAGAAGTCGTTAGCGAATTTCCCCAGGGTACCGCAGACACCGGCAAACCAGGCGCCCGCCTCCAGCAGCCGATCGCGCTGGCTGTGCCACGGGGTATCCGGCAGCGACAGACCGAGGATCTGCGCCAGCGCCTGGCCAACCGCCGGCCCTTTCTCTTTTAGCGCGTCCAGAGTGCCCGCGGCGCCGCCAAACTGCAGCACCAGCAGCCGCGGACGCATCTCGCGCAGCCGCTGCTGCCAGCGCAGGAGCGCGTCGAGGGTGCCCGCCAGCTTCAGGCCAAAGGTCACCGGCAGCGCATGCTGCATCCAGGTCCGACCCGGCATGACAGTATCGCGATAACGATCCGCCTGGAGAGCCAGGGCAGCCAACAGCTGCTCAAGCAAGGTCTCAGCGGCATCCAGCGCCCCGCGCAGCTGGAGCACCAGTCCGGTGTCGATGGCGTCCTGACTGGTGGCTCCCCAGTGGACGTAGCGCGCAGCCTCGGGATCTCGCGCTTTTACCTGTACCGTCAGCTGTTTCACCAGCGGGATCGCCAGGTTACCGGCCCCCACCGCCGCCTCGCCCAGCGCGGCAAAATCGATGGTCTCGTGGCGGCAGGCCGCGACAATCGGCCCGACCGCTTCCGGCGGCACCATCCCGCAGACGGCCTGCGCCTGCGCCAGCGCCGCTTCAAAATCCAGCATGCCCTGCACCCGCTGCGCGTCGCTGAACCAGTCGGTCAGCGGACTGCTGCGCAGCATTGGGGTCAACAAACTCATTCTGGCTCCTTAAACACGTTCAATAATCAGGGCGATCCCCTGTCCGACGCCGATGCACATGGTGCACAGGGCGTAGCGGCCGCCGGTCCGTTTCAGCTGATAAGACGCGGTCATCGCCAGCCGGCCGCCGGAGGCACCGAGCGGGTGGCCCAGCGCGATCGCCCCGCCGTTAGGGTTCACGTGGGCGGCATCATCCGGTAAGCCCAGATCACGGGTCACCGCCAGCGCCTGAGCGGCGAAGGCTTCATTCAGTTCGATGACATCCATCTGGGCTAATGTCAGGCCGGTCTGCGCCAGCACCTTACGCACCGCGGGCGCCGGGCCAAAGCCCATGATCCGCGGCGCAACACCCGCCGTCGCCACGCCGACCACCCGGGCCAGCGGTTGAAGATCGTGAGCCGCCAGCGCCGTCTCGCTGGCCAGCAGCAGCCCACAGGCGCCATCGTTAACGCCGGAGGCGTTACCGGCGGTGACGCTGCCGTCGGCGCGCACCACGCCGCGCAGTTTAGCCAGCGCCTCCAGCGAGGTACTGCGCGGGTGCTCATCGCGGCTAAACAGCAGTGGCTCGCCTTTACGCTGCGGCACCTGGACGGCGATCAGCTCATCGGCGAAACGCCCCGCCTCCTGCGCCGCGGCGGTACGCAGTTGACTGCGTAAGGCGAACGCGTCCTGATCGGCACGGGAAATGGCAAACTCATCGGCGACGTTTTCCGCCGTCTCCGGCATGGAATGCACGCCGTACAGGGCTTTCATCTGCGGGTTAATAAAGCGCCAGCCGATGGTGGTATCCTCCATCTGCATGCTGCGGCTAAAGGCGCTCTCTGCTTTCCCCATCACAAACGGCGCGCGGGACATGCTCTCCACGCCACCGGCGATCATCAGCTGCGTCTCGCCGCTTTTAATCGCCCGCGCCGCGACGCCGATCGCATCGAGGCTGGAACCGCACAGGCGGTTGATGGTGCTCCCGGGCACGCTCTCCGGCAGCCCGGCCAGCAGCAGCGCCATCCGCGCCACGTTGCGGTTATCTTCCCCGGCCTGGTTGGCGCAGCCAAAGATCACATCGTCAATGCGCGAGGGATCCAGTCCCGGGTTACGCTCCAGCAGGGCTTTTAATGGCAGCGCCGCGAGGTCGTCGGCGCGCATCGTCGCCAGGGTACCACCGAAACGGCCAAAGGGTGTACGTACCGCATCACAGATAAATGCCTGATTCATCATAGGTTCCTTACGCGCTTTCCGCCAGTTGTTCAAAGGTCAGCGCCACCGGAGTGATGCGCTGCAGCTCTTCAAAAGAGAGACCGTTAAAGATTTCACGTACCACCGGGCCGCGGTCGGTGATGTCGATCACCGCCAGGTCGGTATAGATCCGGCTGACGCAGCCGACGCCGGTCAGCGGGTAGCTGCACTGCGCCACCAGCTTGCACTCGCCGTCACGGGTCAGGTGGTCCATCATCACGAACACCTGGCGGGCGCCGATGGCCAGATCCATCGCCCCGCCAACGGCCGGGATCGCATCCGGCGCACCGGTGCTCCAGTTCGCGAGGTCGCCGCTGGCGGAGACCTGATAGGCCCCCAGCACGCAGATATCGAGATGGCCGCCGCGCATCATGGCGAAGGAGTCGCCGTGGTGGAAATAGCAGCCGCCCTGCAGGAGGGTGACATACTCTTTACCGGCATTGATCAGCTCGGGATCTTCTTCCCCGGGCTGCGGTTTCGGCCCCATCCCCAACAGGCCGTTTTCGCTGTGCAGGAACACTTCTTTGTCGGCGGGCAGGTAATTGGCAATGCGGGTCGGCAGGCCGATGCCGAGGTTGACGTAAGCGCCTTCGGGAATATCGCGGGCCACGCGCTGGGCCATTTCGTCACGGGTCAGTTTTTGCATCTCGGGCTCCTCAGGCGCGTTGTGCGGCAGTCAGGTTTTCCAGCGAGAAGACACGCTGGACGAAAATGCCGGGGGTGATGATGTGTTCCGGGTCGAGGTCGCCCAGCGGCACCAGCTGCGAGACCTCGACGATGGTGGTTTTCGCCGCCGTCGCCATGATCGGGCCAAAGTTGCGCGCCGCCTTGCGATAGACCAGGTTGCCCCAGCGGTCGCCCTGATGGGCCTTAATCAGCGCGAAATCGGCTTTAATCGGATATTCCAGTACGTAATGGCGACCATCGATTTCCCGCGTCTCCTTGCCTTCCGCCAGCGGTGTGCCGTAGCCGGTGGGGGTAAACACTGCCCCCAGCCCGGCGCCAGCCGCCTGGATCCGCGCCGCGAGGTTACCCTGCGGCACCAGCTCCAGCTCCACTTTGCCGCGGCGATAGAGGTCATCGAAAATCTGGGAATCCACCTGGCGCGGGAAGGAGCAGATCATCTTGCGTACTCGCCCGGCTTTCAGCAGCGCCGCGATACCCACTTCCCCGTTGCCGGCGTTGTTATTAATGATGGTCAGGTCGCGGGCGCCCTGGTCAATCAGGGCGTCAATCAGAAAGGTCGGCTGGCCGGCGGGACCAAAGCCGCCGATCATAATAGTCGCCCCGTCGTGGATCCCGGCGATGGCCTCGCTCAGCGTCGATACGCTTTTATCAATCATCAGGTCGCTCCAGTGATGTGCGGTAATCGCACTTTTATTCGTTGTTCGCACAAAATGTGACCCGCTTAACGATGTCGGTCAAGGGCGATAATCGAAATATGGTGCGATAATCGAACATCGGTTATCTTTAGCGAAAGAATGTGATCGATGGCAAATATGGGGAACAGAAATGGACAAGCATCCAGACGATTTACTGACCGGCGACGGCGATCCGTTTAAGGGCGATCCTAACTTTATGGCCTCCCTGGCGCGCGGCCTGGAGGTGATTCAGGCGTTCACGCCGCAGCGGCCCCTGCTGTCTATCTCGCAGATCAGCCAGAAGACCGGCATTCCGCGCGCGGCGGTGCGCCGCTGCCTGTATACCCTGAGCAAGCTGGGGTTCGTGTATGCCGAAGACGGTAAGAATTTCCAGCTGCGACCGCGGATCCTGGCGCTGGGCCACGCCTGGCTGGCCTCGACGCCGCTGGCGCGTTCGGCGCAGCCGGTGCTGCGACATCTGAGCGAAATGCTCAACGAGTCCTGCTCCATCGCCACCCTCGACGGGGACGATATTCTGTATATCGCCCGCGCCTCCAGCTCGCGGATTATGACCATCGACCTGGATATCGGCAGCCGCCTTCCGGCCTGGGCGACCTCGATGGGCCGGGTGCTGCTCAGCCATCAGCCGGAGGAGAAGCTCAACGACATGCTGGCTCGGGTGACCATGATCCGCTACACCCCGCAGACGGTGGATTCGGTGGCGAAGCTGCGCGCCGAACTGAAACGGGTGCATCAGCAGGGGTATGCCCTCAACGACCAGGAGCTGGAGATGGGCCTGCGCTCCCTCGCGGTACCGCTGTTTAACGCTCAGGGGCAGGTCCAGGCGGCGCTGAACGTTGGGGTGCATGCGGGCCAGATGTCGGCCCGCGAGATGATCGATCGCGTGCTGCCGGAGCTGCAAAAAGCCGCCCGCGAGCTGACGCTGCTTCTGCGCTAACGACTGCGCTTGGCGTGCTGCTCCCAGGTCTCCTGCTTCGCCTCGGCCGATTTACGCAGCGCGACATAGCAGGCGCCGCTGCCGCCATGATGTGGAAGCGCGGCGCAGAAGGCCTGCACCTCCGGCAGCTCTTCCAGCCAGCGCGCCAGATAGCTGCGGATAATATTGGCGTGGGACTGGTCGTCGCGGCCTTTGCCGTGAACGATCAGCACATTACGTAACCCCTCTTTCTGCGCCTGCACCATAAAGGCGAAGAGCATCTGTCGGCACTGTTCCACCGGCTGGCGCAGCAGGGAGAGGCTCGCCTGCTGGCTGTATTTCCCCCGCCGCAGCTTATCCAGCACGCCGCTCTGCAGCCCTTCACGCTTAAACTCCAGCGGCGTGGCGAGCGGCACGATATCGAGATAGCCGGTGGTGAGAAAATTATCCAGTTGCAGGGTATCGACGCGCTGCGGGGCCCGGCTGTTGCGCCCGGGATGCCAGTGCACGTCATTTTTACGTTTCAGAGGCTGGACATCTTCCATGGCGTCAAGAAACAGGGATTTGTCATCAAGGTTCATGGGCTCTCCTCCAGCGGCTGTCGCCAGCTACTATAGCCGCCCGGCGCTCCCCCCTCAACGCGTTTAGCCGCGTTCGCTGGCAAAGTGAGCGCGACGGGCGATTAAGGAAACAATTGTCGGCTTTGGCGGCGAAACAGCGTGATTAACGACGCCGTTAATGGCGTCTGCCGGGTATCGCGCCGCTGGATCAGATAATAGGTGGCCGTCGGCAAGACGTCGCGGACAGGGATCATCACCAGCTTGTCCGCCATCAGCGGATCGTTGCCGAGCTCCACCGGCAGGATGCTGAGAAAATCACTTTTCACCACCAGGCTAATGCACGACGAGAAGGTTTCGCAAACAATATCTACCTTAGGCGCTAACCCGGCCTGATTAAGCCGGTCCTGCAGCTGTTTAAAGTAGCTGCCGCGCGGCGTCGGCATGGTCCAGTGGTGATCCATCAACTCCCCCAGCGAGGTGGCCTGCGCCGCCGGATGTCCCGCGCGGGCAAACACCGCGAACGGTTTCTCAAACAGTTTCTCAAAGCTGAACTCATGGTCGTACGGCCCGGGGTAATAGGTATTGATGGTGAAATCCAGCTCTCCCTGGCGCAGCTCATTGATCATCGCCAGCAGCTGGCCCTCCATGATCCGCACCTTTACCTGCGGATGCTGCTGATGAAAGCGACAGATCACCGACGGCATCAGCGACCGGGCGACGCTGGCGCCAAGGCCAATATTAATTTGCCCGGCCTGCTCGCCCTGGCGCTGCAGCAGTTCGTCCTGCGCCGCCCGCAGTTCCTCAAGGATCAAGCTCGCATGTTGGTAAAAGCTTTCGCCGTTTTCGGTCAGCGCCACCCCCTGACTGCGGCGCACGAACAGCTGGGCGGAAAGCCCCTCCTCCAGTTCTTTAATCGCTTTGGTCAGGGCCGGCTGCGAGACCGCCAGCGCCCGGCTGGCGCCGCGAATACTCCCTTCCCGGGCCACTTCGACGAAGGCGCGGATATGATGAAATTTAATCTGAAATGCCATGCTTTAGGTGATAACCATTGTTTATCAGACAGAAGAAAATCACATCTACTGTAATCCATCAGGCTATGGCAGGTTAAGTGGGATACGGCCTGTAAAACGTAAGTGATAAACAAAAGCTATCACATCGTGAACGCCGTCACATTTTTTACTTATGACAGGATGAGCTATGCCGCAACTTGATGAATACCTCCACCAGCTGGCGCCGGCCATGATCCAATGGCGCCGTGATTTTCACCTGCACGCGGAATCCGGCTGGCTGGAATTCCGCACTGCCAGCAAGGTGGCGGAGATCCTCGACGGGCTCGGCTATCAGCTGGCGCTGGGGCGCGATGTCATCGATGCCGATAGCCGGATGGGGCTGCCGGACGAGGATACCCTGGCCCAGGCTTTCGAGCGCGCCCGCGAACAGGGCGCGCCGGAACGCTGGCTGCCGGCGTTTGAAGGCGGTTTCGCCGGCGTGGTCGCCACGCTCGACACCGGGCGGCCCGGCCCAACCCTGGCCTTCCGCGTCGATATGGATGCCCTTGACCTCAATGAACAGCACGACGACAGCCACCGCCCTCATCGCGACCATTTCGCCTCCTGCAACGCCGGCATGATGCACGCCTGCGGCCATGATGGCCATACCGCCATCGGGCTGGGCCTGGCGCATGTCCTGAAGCAGTATGCCGCGCAGCTCAACGGGGTGATCAAACTGATTTTCCAGCCCGCTGAAGAGGGCACCCGCGGCGCCCGGGCGATGGTGGCCGCCGGCGTGGTGGATGACGTGGATTATTTCACGGCGATCCATATCGGGACCGGTGTGCCGGCAGGTACCGTCGTCTGCGGCGGCGACAACTTTATGGCCACCACTAAATTCGACGTGCAGTTCAGCGGCGTGGCCGCCCACGCCGGCGGCAAGCCGGAGGAGGGGCGCAACGCGCTGCTGGCCGCCGCCCAGGCCGCTCTTGGCCTGCACGCCATCCCGCCGCACAGCGCCGGCGCCTCGCGGGTCAACGTCGGGGTGATGCAGGCGGGCACCGGGCGCAACGTGGTGCCCTCTTCCGCGCTGTTAAAAGTGGAAACCCGCGGTGAAAGCGAAGCCATTAACCAGTACGTGTTCGAGCGGGCGCAGCACGTCATCGCCGGGGCGGCGGCGATGTACGAAGCCCGCTACGAACTACGCATGATGGGTGCGGCGACCGCCAGCGCGCCGTCGCCGGCGTGGGTGGACTATCTGCGCGAACAGGCCGCCCGTGTGCCCGGCGTGCAACAGGCGGTGGATCGTATCGCCGCCCCGGCGGGCTCGGAAGACGCCACCCTGATGATGGCCCGGGTCCAGGCGCGCGGCGGCCTCGCCTCGTACATGATCTTCGGCACCCAACTGAGCGCCGGTCACCACAACGAGAAGTTTGACTTCGACGAGAGCGTCATGGCGCTAGCGGTAGAAACTCTGGCGCGTATCGCGCTTAACTTTCCCTGGCAGCGGGGGGTGTAATGGAAGCCATTTTTCAGTTTGTGGACGAGATGATTGAGACGCGACGCGAGGCGTACTGCGCCATCGCCGATGACATCTGGGATCACCCGGAGACCCGCTTTGAGGAGTACTGGTCCGCCCAACGCCTGGCGGATGCGCTGGAGGCAGAAGGTTTCCAGCTCACTCGCGATGCGGGTGGGATCCCGAATGCCTTTATCGCCAGCGTCGGCGAAGGCCAACCGGTCATTGCCCTGCTCGGCGAATTTGACGCCCTGGCGGGCCTCAGCCAGCAGGCGCACTGCGCGGAACCGACACCCTCGACACCGGGAGCCAACGGCCACGGCTGCGGGCACAATCTGCTCGGTACGGCGGCATTCGCCGCGGCGGTCGCCGCCAAAGCCTGGCTGCAACAGCATGGCGGCGCGGGCACGCTGCGCTTCTATGGTTGTCCCGGCGAGGAAGGCGGATCGGGAAAAACCTTTATGGTGCGCGAAGGGTTGTTTGATGATGTCGATGCGGCGCTGACCTGGCATCCGGAAGCCTGGGCCGGGATGTTCAGCACCCGCACCCTCGCCAATATTCAGGCGGCATGGCGTTTTACCGGCACCGCCGCCCACGCTGCGAATTCGCCGCACCTGGGCCGGAGCGCGCTGGATGCCGTCACTCTGATGACCACCGGCAGCAACTTCCTCAATGAACATATCATCGAGAAGGCGCGGGTCCATTATGCCATTACCGATACCGGCGGTGTCTCGCCCAACGTGGTGCAGGCTCAGGCGGAAGTTCTGTATCTGATCCGTGCGCCGGAGATGGCCGACGCGGAGGAGATCTTCGCCCGCATCGAGAAGATTGCTCAGGGGGCCGCGCTGATGACCGAGACCCAGGTCAGCTGCCGCTTTGAAAAAGCCTGCTCCAGCTATCTCCCCAACCGCACGCTTGAGGCGGCGATGTATCAGGCGGTCTGTCATTACGGTACCCCCGCCTGGAGCGACGAGGAGCGCGCTTTTGCCGCGGCGATACGCGCCACCCTCAGCGCCAACGATATTAACAACAGCCTGAACAATATTGCCGGCACCAGTGGGGAGGAAGGCAAAACGTTCGCTCGTCGCCACCGCGACACGCTGCTGATTGATGAGGTGGCGCCCTGGGCGGCCACGGATAACGTCCTCGCCGGCTCCACTGACGTCGGCGATGTCAGCTGGAAAGCGCCGGTGGCTCAGTGCTTCAGCCCGTGCTTCGCGGTGGGAACCCCGCTGCACAGCTGGCAGCTGGTGAGCCAGGGCAGAACCTCCATTGCCCATAAAGGGATGTTGCTGGCGGGGAAAGTGCTCGCGGCGACCGCGATCCGTTTATTCAGCGACAGCGCCCTGCTGGCGGCCAGCCAACAAGAACTCAGGCAGGTACTGGCCGAACGCCCCTATCGTTGCCCGATCCCGGCGGAGGTGAGTCCGTCCGTTTTACGATAACCACTTAAGACAGGCTACTCCTGGCCAACGCTGACCGGCATCGCGGCACGCACCGACCATAATAACCGCCGGCAGTACGGGAGCAGGCCTGCCCAACACAACAACGACAACAGAGGAACGCCCATGAGTATGTCATCCATACCGTCGTCTTCCCCCGGCGGAAAGCGCTATGGCTGGGTAGAGAAGATCGGTAACAAAGTCCCGCACCCGTTTTTGCTGTTTATCTATCTTATCGTGGCGCTGATCGCGGCCACGGCGATACTTTCCGCCTTCAACGTCGGGGTGCAGAACCCTACGGATGGTTCACGGGTGGTGGTCAAAAATCTGCTCAGCGTGGAAGGGTTGCACTGGTTTTTGCCCAACGTCATTAAAAACTTCAGCGGTTTCGCGCCGCTGGGGGCGATCCTCGCCCTGGTGCTGGGCGCCGGCTTCGCCGAGCGGGTGGGCCTGTTACCCGCGCTGATGGTGAAGATGGCCTCTCACGTCAGCGCCCGATATGCCAGCTATATGGTGCTGTTTATCGCCTTCTTCAGCCATATCTCTTCTGACGCGGCGCTGGTAATTATGCCGCCGCTGGGCGCGCTGATGTTCCTCGCCGTCGGTCGGCATCCTGTCGCCGGCCTGTTGGCGGCGATTGCCGGTGTGGGCTGCGGCTTTACCGCCAATTTACTGATCGTCACCACCGACGTACTGCTCTCGGGGATCAGCACCGAGGCGGCAAAATCCATCGATGCCTCTTTGCACGTCAGCGTGATCGACAACTGGTACTTTATGGCGACCTCGGTGATCGTTCTGACGCTCGTCGGCGGACTGATCACCGATAAGCTGGTGGAGCCGCGGCTGGGCCAGTGGCAAGGCAGTCGTGATGAAAAGCTGCAGACGCTGACGCCCGAGGAGCGTTTCGGCCTGCGCATCGCCGGCGTGGCAACGCTGGTATTCGTGGCGGTCGTCGCCCTGATGGTGGTCCCCGAGAACGGTATTCTTCGCGACCCGGTTCAACATACGGTCATGCCCTCGCCGTTTATCAAAGGCATCGTGCCGCTGATTATCTTTTTCTTCTTTGTCGTGTCGCTGGCATACGGCATCGCCACCGGCAAAATTCGCCGCCAGGCCGACCTGCCGCAGCTGATGATTGAGCCGATGAAAGAGATGGCCGGGTTTATCGTGATGGTCTTCCCGCTGGCGCAGTTCGTGGCGATGTTCAACTGGAGCAACATGGGCAAGTTTATGGCCGTCGGTCTGACGGACCTGCTGGAGAGCGCCGGGATGAACGGCGTCCCGGCGTTTGTCGGGCTCGCGCTGCTGTCGGCTTTTCTGTGTATGTTTATCGCCAGCGGCTCGGCCATCTGGTCGATTCTGGCGCCGATCTTCGTGCCGATGTTTATGCTGCTGGGCTTTCACCCGGCCTTTGCGCAGATCCTCTTTCGCATCGCCGATTCATCGGTGCTGCCGCTGGCGCCGGTGTCGCCGTTTGTGCCGCTGTTTCTCGGCTTCCTACAGCGCTACCGACCGGATGCCCGCCTCGGCACCTACTACTCGCTGGTGCTCCCTTACCCGCTGATTTTTCTCGCCGTCTGGCTGCTGTTGCTGGTGGGATGGTATCTGGTGGGACTGCCGATCGGCCCGGGCATCTATCCGCGTCTTCCTTAACCTGCTGGCAGGCCAGGGATGGCCGTATAGCCTTAACGCGACACCTTCGTTTTCACTTTGCTGGCCGCATGATCCACACTGGCTAATTTATAGAAAAGCGCTTTGTACACCCTTTCAAACACCAGGGTCAGACCGTGGATCGCTAAGCCGCTGATGATCAATACCAGTACGCCAGTCAGTATATATTGCATAGCCCCACCTCTGAGTGATTAACAGCGCCGCGCTGAGGCGTCGGCACCCTACCAGGCGCGAGAAGCACCGGTATCGTCAGTTAAAAAGTAGCAAAAACCATGCCCGATAACCCGCGAGGATCGATCCAAAAATAAATCATCGTGGCTTACGCAGAGCGCCAGCCCGTGATGCGGCTTTATCTTTTGGGAGTATAGTTGACTGTCGTCAGCGCGTGGTATCGTGTGCCCCTCATGTACGATGGTGGATGACAGAAACGATGTTGACCTTGCTGCAGGATAAAATGGATACCCCGCTGGGGCCGCTGTGGGTACTTTGCGACGAAAAGTTTAATTTGCGCGCCGTCGAGTGGGACGAGCACCGCGATCGGATGGAAACCCTGCTCGACGTTCACTATCGACGGGAAGGCTATCAGCGCGTCGACTGCCGCAACCCAGGCGGCCTCAGCAGTAAGCTGAACGACTATTTCGCCGGCGATCTGGCGATTATCGATACCCTGGCTACCGCCACCGCCGGCACCCCGTTCCAGCGCCAGGTCTGGCAGGCGTTACGCGATATCCCCTGCGGCCAGGTGATGCACTATGGCCAACTGGCCGAGGCGCTCGGACGCCCCGGCGCCGCTCGCGCCGTGGGCGCCGCCAATGGCGCCAATCCGGTGAGTATCGTGGTGCCCTGCCATCGGGTCATCGGGCGTAACGGTACCCTGACCGGCTATGCCGGGGGCGTGCAGCGAAAAGAGTGGTTATTGCGCCATGAAGGGTATCTTTTACTTTGACTGAAAATGCCTTTTCTGGAATCTTCAGGTAATTTTACAATCAAACATAGCGAAATAATCTATTGCTTATCAAGCAGATATGCATCCGTTTTGATTTACCCTGCTGATATTACGTGTTTCCGGGTCTGAAGACTTACCTGCTGATCAAAAAGATGTTAAAATTGACCAATATCAATTAAGGCCTGAGCAGACATATGATCCCTGAGAAGCGAATTATTCGACGCATTCAGTCTGGCGGTTGTGCTATCCATTGTCAGGATTGCAGTATCAGCCAGCTCTGCATCCCCTTTACTCTGAACGAGCATGAGCTTGATCAGCTGGATAATATTATCGAGCGGAAAAAGCCAATCCAGAAAGGTCAAACCTTGTTCAAAGCCGGTGATGAGCTGAAGTCGTTGTACGCTATTCGCTCCGGGACCATCAAAAGCTACACCATCACTGAGCAAGGTGATGAGCAGATCACCGGCTTCCATCTGGCGGGCGATCTGGTGGGCTTCGACGCCATCGGCACCGGTCTGCACCCGAGCTTTGCGCAGGCGCTGGAAACCTCGATGGTCTGCGAAATCCCCTTTGAAACCCTTGACGATCTTTCCGGAAAAATGCCGAATCTGCGTCAGCAGATGATGCGCCTGATGAGCGGTGAGATTAAAGGCGACCAGGATATGATCCTGCTGCTTTCCAAAAAGAATGCCGAAGAGCGTCTGGCGGCGTTTATCTACAACCTCTCTCGTCGTTTCGCCCAGCGCGGTTTCTCACCGCGTGAGTTCCGCCTGACCATGACCCGCGGCGACATTGGCAACTATCTCGGCCTCACTGTCGAAACCATCAGCCGTCTGCTGGGGCGTTTCCAGAAAAGCGGCATGCTGGCAGTGAAAGGCAAATACATCACTATTGAAAACAGCGATCTGCTGGCCCAGCTGGCCGGTCAGGCGCGCAACGTCGCTTAATCTCTGCGCACCACCTGGTCACGATCGGCAATTTTTTAAGATTTGTTGATCTGACCAGGCTCCTCCCCTGTTTCAATTCATCCATATAGGTTATCTTTTTAGTAACTGACGGTAGCTGCAGTTGTAAGGAGACCCTGTATGGCGAAGTATCAGAGCATGCTGGTAGTAATCGATCCTAACCAGGACGACCAGCCGGCACTTAGGCGCGCGGTGTACTTGCACCAACGGATTGGTGGACGCATCAAAGCCTTTTTGCCGATCTATGATTTTTCTTATGAAATGACCACCCTGCTGTCGCCGGACGAACGCACGGCGATGCGTCAGGGCGTTATTGCCCAACGTACAGCCTGGATACGCGAGCAGGCGAAATTCTATATTGAATCGGGTGTGCCGATCGACGTAAAAGTGGTGTGGCACAACCGCCCCTTCGAAGCCATTATTCAGGAAGTTATTAGCGAGAAACACGACCTGCTGTTGAAGATGGCCCACCAGCACGACAAACTGGAGGCAGTGATCTTCACACCCACCGACTGGCATCTGTTGCGTAAGTGCCCCTGCCCGGTGTGGATGGTAAAAGACCAACCGTGGCCGGAAGGTGGCAAAGCGCTGGTCGCGGTCAATCTCGCCAGCGAAGAGAATTATCACAACACCCTGAACGAAAAGCTGGTTCGGGAAACGCTGTCGCTGGCGCAAGAAGTCAACCATACCGAAGTACATCTCATCGGCGCCTACCCGGTAACCCCCATCAATATCGCGATTGAGCTCCCGGATTTTGATCCCAGCGTCTACAACGACGCCATTCGCGGTCAGCACCTGCTGGCGATGAAAGCGCTGCGGCAGAAGTTTGGCATCGATGAGAAATTCACCCACGTGGAAAAAGGCCTGCCTGAGGAGGTGATCCCGGATCTCGCCGAGCATCTGCAGGCGGGGATCGTGGTGCTGGGAACGGTCGGACGTACCGGCCTGTCAGCGGCGTTCCTCGGCAATACCGCGGAACAGGTGGTCGATCATCTGCGCTGTGACCTGCTGGTACTCAAACCGGAGGCCTACCAGACGCCGGTGGAACTGGACGACGACGACGACGATTAACCCTCTTCTCGTACCGCTCATCTTCCCCCGCCTCGCGGGGGATTTTTTTTTGCTTGCTGCCAGTCAGGCACAAAAAAAGGGCCGCTGGCGGCCCCTGTCACTGTCCAGCGAGAATGGCTTAGTGGATACCCAGACGCCAGGCCAGATCGATCTCTTCTTTCAGCTCCAGCGATGAGAGCGCCATCAGGTCAGCAAACTCCAGCTCCAGCAGTTTCAGCTTTTTCAGATACTGCGCTGGGGTCATGACGGTAGTGTCGCGGCGTAAGAATTCGATGGCCATCTGCGTTGGGGTTAACTCGGTATCCATAATATCCTCTGTCTGATGTAATAACCGGGACATTATATCATCTCTCACCGCTTATTTTATGAACAATTCCAGGCATCTCTCCGCATATAAAAAAGCCGTCTCACAGGAGACGGCTTATAAACAAACGTTGTAAAACAAGCGTGCTACATTACAGCGCTTTCAGGATCGCATCGACGCTGGCTTTCGCATCCCCAAACAGCATATGGGTGTTCTCTTTGAAGAACAGCGGGTTCTGTACGCCGGCGTAGCCAGTGTTCATCGAACGCTTAAAGACCACCACGTTCTGCGCTTTCCAGACTTCCAACACTGGCATACCCGCGATAGGGCTCTTCGGATCGTCCTGCGCCGCCGGGTTGACGGTGTCGTTGGCGCCAATCACCAGCACGGTGTCGGTATCGCTGAAATCGTCGTTGATCTCATCCATCTCCAGCACGATGTCGTAAGGCACTTTGGCTTCCGCCAGCAGCACATTCATATGCCCCGGCAGACGCCCGGCCACCGGGTGAATACCAAAGCGTACTTTGATACCCCGCGCCCGCAGCTTCTCGGTAATTTCTGCCACCGGATACTGCGCCTGGGCCACCGCCATACCGTAGCCAGGGGTGATGATCACCGACTGCGAGTTTTTCAGCATCTCCGCGGTCTCTTCCGCGCTAATCTCGCGATGTTCGCCCACTTCTTCATCGCCGCCGCTGGAAGACCCATCGGTGCCGAAGCCGCCAGCAATCACGCTGATAAAGGAGCGGTTCATCGCCTTACACATAATGTAAGAGAGGATGGCACCGGAAGAACCCACCAGCGCGCCGGTGACGATCAGCAGGTCATTGCTCAGCATAAAGCCCGCTGCCGCTGCCGCCCAGCCCGAGTAGGAGTTGAGCATGGAAACCACCACCGGCATATCCGCGCCGCCGATAGAAGCCACCAGGTGCCAGCCGAAGGCCAGCGCGATCGCGGTCATCACCAGCAGGCACAGGACCTGGGTACCAGTGCTGTCGGCGCGAACAAAAATCACCATCAGCACGAAGGAGACCACCAGCGCCGCCAGGTTCAGCTTATGGCGATTGGGCAGCATCAGCGGCTTCGAGGAAATTTTGCCGCGCAGTTTACCAAACGCCACCACCGAACCGGTGAAGGTGACTGCACCGATGAAGATGCCGAGGAACACTTCGGTCAAATGGATATTGACCAGAATCTGCTCCATCCCGGTTTCATGCTGCAGGTAGCTGTTAAAACCCACCAGCACCGCCGCCAGGCCCACGAAGCTGTGCAGGATAGCCACCAGCTCCGGCATCTCGGTCATCTCGACCTTTTTCGCCAGACGAATACCGATCGCCCCACCGATCACCATCGCGAGGATGATCCAACCGACGTTGCCGGCGTCCGGCCCCAGAATCGTGGCGATCAGGGCGATAGCCATCCCGGCGATGCCGAAATAGTTGCCCTGCTGCGACGTTTCGTGTTTCGACAGACCCGCCAGGCTGAAAATAAACAGGATTGCGGCAACAATGTATGCAGCTGTAACTAATCCACCAGACATGTGCTACCCCTTATCCTTTGCGAAACATTTTCAGCATGCGCTGAGTCACGGTAAAACCACCGAAAATATTAATGCTGGCGATCAGTACCGCGATAAAGCTCAGGAAGCTGACCCAGCCCCCGTGGCCTATCTGCAACAACGCACCAACAACGATAATGCCCGAAATCGCGTTCGTCACCGACATCAGCGGCGTATGCAGCGCATGTGAGACGTTCCATACCACGTAGTAACCTACTACGCAGGCCAGCGCGAAGACGGTGAAATGGCCAAGAAACTCTTTTGGCGCGACGTTCGCCAGCCAGCCGAAGAGGATAATCGCCAGCGCTATCAGGGCATATTTACGCCATGGGGACACCGGTTTTGCCGCTTCTTTCGGCGCTTCCACTTTTTTCGCTGCAGCCTGCGGCTGAGCGGAGACCTGAATCGGCGGCGCCGGCCAGGTGATTTCGCCTTCGCGCACTACGGTCACGCCGCGCACCACCACGTCATCGAAATCGATAACAATGTTGCCATCTTTCTCTTTGCACAGCAGCTTCAGCAGGTTAACCAGGTTGGTACCGTAGAGCTGGGAAGACTGGGTCGGCAGACGGCCCGGCAGATCGGTGTAACCGATAATTTTCACGCCGTTGGCGGTGGTGACCACTTCGCCGGGCACGGTGTACTCACAGTTGCCGCCATTTTGCGAGGCGAGGTCGACCACCACGCTGCCCGACTTCATGGAGTCGACCATCTCGCGGGTGATCAGTTTCGGTGCCGGTTTACCCGGAATTAACGCCGTGGTGACGATGATATCGACATCTTTCGCCTGGGCGGCGAACAGCGCCATTTCGGCCTTAATAAAGGCCTCAGACATCACCTTGGCGTAGCCGTCGCCGCTGCCGGCTTCCTCTTTAAAGTCCAGCTCGAGGAACTCGGCGCCCATACTCTGCACCTGCTCCTTCACTTCCGGACGGGTATCGAAGGCGCGGACGATAGCGCCCAGGCTGTTGGCGGCGCCAATCGCAGCCAGACCGGCCACCCCGGCGCCGATGACCATCACCTTCGCGGGCGGAACTTTGCCTGCCGCCGTAATCTGTCCGGTAAAGAAACGGCCGAATTCATGGGCCGCTTCCACGATTGCACGGTAGCCGGCAATGTTTGCCATTGAACTGAGCGCATCCAGCGACTGGGCGCGAGAAATACGCGGCACCGAATCCATCGCCATCACGTTGATATTACGGGCCGCCAGTTTTTCCATCAGCTGCGGGTTTTGCGCAGGCCAGATAAAACTTATCAGCGTGGTTCCCGGATTCAGCAGTGCAATTTCATCGTCATTTGGAGCATTGACCTTGAGGATGACGTCAGACTGCCAGACCTCGTTGCCCGTGACGATCTCAGCCCCTGTCTGGGTAAAGGCGGCATCGTCAAAGCTGGCCAGTTTCCCGGCACCGCTTTCTACCGCGACGCTAAAGCCGAGTTTAAGCAATTGCTCAACGGTCTTCGGCGTGGCGGCGGCCCGGGTCTCCTGGGCTAGCCTCTCTTGTGGTACACCAATACGCATAGTTTTCCCTTCCATCGGTTTTTGATGATGGTTTACTTTTCTGACCAACAACGACAAGACGGCGAAATCTTCCTCGCCATCTTCCGCTGTCTGCAAAATGAAACAGTAACAAACTTTTTATAACCTACTGAAAATAGCGATTGTGATCTACAGCGATAAAACAGAAATTTTGATTTTATTGCTTATTGTCAGCACAGATGGTTCCGGGCAGCAATATTTACCTGAATTTCTCACTCAGGCCTGATAATCCGCTTATCCAGCGTGATAAAACGCCATTTATCGCCATTGAGATCATTGTATTAACATTACGTTAACTAATAAAAGTGGTATCGATTATCGTTTTTGCTGGTCAAGCGGCTGTTTTTTCAACATATCGAAAAATGTTATCTTTCCGTAGTATACGATTCGGGCGGCAAGCAAAAAATGACGCAGACAGTCACAACGATTAAATGCAATAATCAAACGTTTTCAGTCAACAACAACACCAGTATATGGTTTGCGCAAGGCAAAGGATTATTTTTATGAAGCTTAAAAACACCCTCCTGGCGTCTGCTCTCCTGACAACCGCCACGTTGTCTGCCCATGCAGCGACCGAGTTGACCCCGGAGCAGGCGGCTGCGCTGAAGCCCTACGATCGCGTTGTCGTCACCGGCCGGTTTAATGCCATTGGCGACGCGGTACAGGCGGTATCGCGTAAAGCCGACAAAGACGGCGCGGCCTCATTCTATGTTGTCGACACGTCGGACTACGGCAATGGCGGCAACTGGCGCGTCACGGCTGACCTCTATAAAGACAACGCGCCGCAAGCGGATGCGCCGAAAAATCGCATCATCAATGGCGTGGTAGAACTGCCGAAAGATCAGGCCGTGACGCTGATGCCTTACGACACTGTCACCGTTCAGGGCTTCTATCGCAGCCAGCCGGAAGTCAATGATGCCATCACCAAAGCGGCAAAAGCGAAAGGCGCCTATGCGTTCTTTATCGTGCGCCAGGTGGATGCCAACCAGGGCGGCAACCAGCGCATTACCGCTTATATCTATAAAAAAGATGCTGAAAAACGCGTGCTGCAGAGCCCGGACGCCATCCCGGCAGACTCTGACGCCGGTCGCGCGGCGCTGGCCAAAGGCGGTGAAGCCGCGAAAAACGTGGAAATCCCGGGCGTCGCCACCACCGCGGCTGTGGGCTCAGGCACTGGCGTCGGTCGTTTCTTCGAGACCCAGTCTTCCAAAGGCGGGCGTTACACTGTCACGCTGCCGGACGGCACAAAAGTGGAAGAAGTGAACAAAGTGACCGCGGCGCAAATGGTGCCGTTCGATAATATCCAGTTCACCGGCAACTACGGCAACATGACGGAAATCTCCTATCAGACGGCGAAACGCGCGGCGAAGAAAGGGGCGAAGTACTACCACATCACCCGTCAGTGGCAGGAACGCGGCGGCAACATCACCATCAGCGCTGATTTGTACAAATAATCACTGCTGACTGGCTAAAAAGGCGGCGCAATGCCGCCTTTTCATTTTTTTTCATCCCCCGCCATTGCATGGCTCCCGGACACTCCGTAAAATCCCGCGCCTTAGCGCAATCCTCCATTTTTATGCGATTTCGCAAAATAAATATTCTGGAACAGCCATTTTCACCTCGGGAATGCAATGGAAAAGAAACTGGGCCTGAGCGCCCTGACCGCCCTGGTCCTTAGCTCAATGCTCGGCGCTGGCGTATTCAGTTTGCCGCAAAATATGGCTGCCGTAGCCAGCCCCTCCGCTTTGCTTATCGGCTGGGCCATCACCGGCGTCGGGATCCTGTTCCTCGCCTTCGCCATGCTGCTGTTAACCCGCATTCGCCCCGACCTCGACGGCGGGATCTTCACCTACGCCCGCGAAGGGTTCGGTGAGCTGATTGGCTTCTGTTCCGCCTGGGGATACTGGCTATGCGCGGTGATCGCCAACGTCTCCTATCTGGTCATCGTCTTTTCGGCGCTCAGTTTCTTCACCGATACCCCTGAGCTGCGCCTGTTTGGCGATGGCAACACCTGGCAGTCTATCGCTGGCGCTTCGGTTTTGCTGTGGGTTGTCCATTTTCTGGTCCTGCGCGGCGTGCAGACGGCGGCGGGGATTAACCTGGTGGCCACCCTCGCCAAACTCCTGCCGCTGGGCGCGTTTATCGCGCTCGCCGCCCTGGCCTTCCAGCTGGATACGTTCCGCCTCGATTTCCGCGGACTGGCGCTGGGAATCCCCGTGTGGGAGCAGGTTAAAAACACCATGCTGATCACCCTGTGGGTGTTTATTGGCGTGGAAGGTGCCGTCGTGGTTTCTGCCCGCGCCCGACACAAGCGCGATGTCGGTCGCGCAACGCTGCTGGCGGTGCTCTCCGCCCTCACGGTCTATCTGCTGGTCACCCTGCTGTCGCTGGGCGTGGTGCCGCGCAGCGAACTGGCCGGTATGCGTAACCCGTCGATGGCGGGACTGATGGTCAACATGATGGGTTCGTGGGGAGAAATCGTGATTGCGGCGGGCCTGATCGTGTCGGTGTGTGGCGCCTACCTGAGCTGGACGATTATGGCTGCGGAAGTGCCTTTCCTGGCCGCCACTCATAAAGCCTTCCCGCGCCTGTTTGCCCGCCAGAACAGCAACAATGCCCCGTCCGCCTCGCTGTGGCTGACCAATATCAGCGTTCAGGTATCGCTGGTGCTGATCTGGTTGACCGGGTCGGACTACGGCACCCTGCTGACCATCGCCTCAGAGATGATCCTCGTTCCCTATCTGCTGGTCGGCGCCTTTCTGCTGAAAATCGCCACTCGCCCGCTGCACAAAGCGGTGGGTATCGGCGCCTGCATTTATGGCTTATGGTTATTATACGCGTCGGGACCTGTGCATTTGCTGTTGTCGGTGGTACTTTACGCTCCGGGTCTTCTGGTCTTTTTGTACGCTCGACGTACGCACCAGCACGATCGTTCGCTCAAACGCCGCGAATTGGCGCTAATTGGTTTATTGCTGGTTGCCGCTGTGCCGGCAACGTGGATGCTGGTGGGGTAAGCGCTCGCCCTGCCGCAGAACGCATAGGAGATACCCATGGCTGAACAACAGCCCCGCCCGGTTCTGATCACAGGAGGAGGCCGCCGCATCGGTCTCGCGCTGGCACACCATTTTCTGCTGCAACACCAGCCGGTCATCGTCAGCTATCGCACGCCCTATCCGGCAATCGATGGCCTGCGCGACGCGGGCGCCCTCTGTCTGCAGGCCGATTTCAGCAGCGATGACGGCATACTGACCTTCGCCGAAGCGGTCAAATCGCACACCAGCGGCCTGCGCGCCATCATCCACAACGCCAGCGACTGGATGGCGGAGAAGCCGGGAGTTGCGCTGAGCACAGTGATCAACCGCATGATGCAGATCCACGTCCATGCCCCCTACCTGCTCAACCACGCGCTGGAGGATCTGCTGCGCGGCCACGGCCATGCCGCCAGTGATATTATCCATATTACCGATTACGTCGTGGAGCGCGGCAGCGATAAACATATCGCCTACGCCGCCAGCAAAGCCGCGCTGGACAATATGACCCGCTCCTTCGCCCGCAAGCTGGCGCCGGAGATCAAGGTCAACGCCATCGCCCCGTCGCTGATTATGTTTAATGAGGGTGACGACGAAGCCTATCGTCAGCAGGCGCTGGATAAATCGCTGATGAAAATCGCCCCAGGCGAAAAAGAGATTAGCGACCTTATCGACTATCTGTTTACCAGCCGCTACGTCACCGGCCGGTCCTTCGCCGTCGACGGCGGCCGCCCGCTGCGCTAGTGGAAGTGGTTCCAGCCCAGGATTAACAGCCAGGCGCATAGCCCCCAGCATCCCACCGCGCCTGCCAGCGCCAACGGCAGGCGCATGATCCCGGTGAAGTACCACAGCGATACCAAATAGACAAAATAGGGAATAATCGACCACATGCCGAACACGATGGTGGCGCGCAGGGCTTCAATACCGCGCTCGCTGGCGACGATATAGTGGGCGATGAGCGCAAAGGTAGGAAACAGCGGGATCAGCCCGGCGAGAGCGTAATTTTTCGTTTTTGCCAGCACGCCAATCAGCACCACCACCAGCGCACCCAGCAGCCCTTTGATTAACAGCCCCATGTCCTTATGCCTTAACAATGAATCAACAAGTTAGCGCAGCATAGCGGAAATAGCGCTGTTTATAAAAGAGTAATGGCGGGTAAAATAGACGCAGTGTATGTTACTTCTTTTACTGATGTGCAATAGACATGAATAAAATCGTTTTTGTTGAGGATGACCCTGAGGTTGGGGCGCTGATCGCCGCCTATCTCGGCAAGCATGATATGGAGGTGGTGGTCGAGCCTCGCGGCGACCGCGCAGAGGACGTGATCGCGCGGGAGAAACCGGACCTCGTGCTGCTGGACATTATGCTGCCCGGCAAAGACGGGATGACGCTCTGCCGCGATCTGCGCGGGCAATGGCAAGGGCCCATTGTCCTGCTGACCTCACTCGACAGCGACATGAACCATATCCTCTCCCTGGAGATGGGCGCCAGCGATTATATCCTGAAAACCACGCCGCCAGCGGTGCTTCTCGCGCGACTGCGTCTGCATTTACGCCAGCATATCGCTCCGGCGGGCGCCGGCGCCGGTACCCCGGCAACGCTCACGCCGCACAAAACCATCTCCTTTGGTTCGCTGACCATTGACCCGGTCAACCGCCAGGTGCTGCTTGGCGGAGAAAACGTCGCATTGTCGACGGCCGATTTCGATCTGCTGTGGGAGCTGGCCACCCACGCCGGGCAAATTATGGACCGCGACGCGCTGCTGAAAAATTTACGCGGCGTCACCTACGACGGGATGGATCGCAGCGTTGACGTGGCTATCTCCCGCCTGCGCAAAAAACTGCTCGACAACGCCACGGAGCCCTATCGTATTAAGACCGTTCGCAACAAAGGCTACCTGTTCGCCCCACACGCCTGGGACAACTAAGCTTCTCCCGCGGCCCTGCGAAGGGCCCGTTTTATGGCGCACTCCCCGACAGTAACCACCTCAACTTTTACTGCTTAGGGCAACTGCGCGGGTTTCCCTCTGCGCGCCCGCTGCCCGCTGCGAATTTGTCATATTGCGTAAATCAATAGGTTTAGCCGTACAGTTCCCCATCACATAAGCCTTCAATATGATTGTGCTCAAGGACTTACCGTTATCAGAGTGGCATAAAGCCTGAAAACACAGGACTTTTGCATGATGAAATACGTTGTACTTTTGGCACTCTCACTCTTCACTTCACTCTCTGGTTGGGCTTTTTCCCTCGACAACGCCGATATTCGACTCCTCTGTCCACAGCGCGGGCAAATCGAGGTGATCCTCCACCGCTATGAACATACCCAGCAATCCTGGGGACAGCATCACTTTGAAACGGGAGGCGGCCACGTTCGCCAGGGACCGCTGCTGGTGATCCCGTTTGCCAACCTCGATCAGATGATTTACCACCAGACCACCGGCGAATTTGCTTACTGGTATGCCAAAACGGAAAAGCTGGTGCGCTGTCGTCTGCTGAGTCTGACGACCCTCTATCCGGTGGATATTCCCTACTTTCGTGAGTAGCGATACCCCGCTCGACGCCCCAGAGTAGTGCAGGTCTGGTGGTTATAATTGATTTGTGACAACGTCACTAATTCAGATATTCCCGGCCGATATCATCCCGGATGACGCGACCTATACCGGGTATACCGGCGCCACAAAGATGGCAAGGTGCAACATGCCGAGCCCCCAAAGATGGTCGTTTTACAATAAATTTTCATTGTTCTAGTGTGAGTTAACTCAACACTCACGCGGTACGGGAGAGACAATGGGACGGTTCTCAGGTAAGAAAATTGTGATTACAGGGGCGAGCAGCGGTATTGGTCTGGCGGGGGCAATGCGCATTATTGATGAAGGGGGCGAAGTGATGCTGACCGGACGCCATCAGCAAAAACTGGCGTCGTTACGCACATTGCTGCCCGAGCGTGCCTGGTTTCTTCAGAACGATGGTGCGAAACCTGAGGCGGCGCATGCCCTCGCCGAGTCTGTAGAATCATTTGGCATGCTGGATGGCCTGTGGCTGAACGCCGGGCAGCTCGCCTTTTCTACGGTGGAAAATACCACCGAAACGCAGTTCGATACCATCATGGCCAACAACGTCCGTTCCCAGTATGTGGTGGATGGCGGACTGCTGCGCTTATAAGGGCTCCGTCATTATTTATGCGTACGGGATGTTGTCAGTGAGGGTGAACCCTGCTTTGATAGCGCATTAAACCGGGCGTGAAACGCAGAAGTGATTTTGCGGTATATTCTGCCGTGACAAACGCCCTGGACTGCGGTCTGGTTTCGTTCCTGCATCACCGCTTTAGCGGAAAGACACATACCACACCGCGCCATGAAGGCAAAAGATAGGTAATTAACATTCTGATTTAAGTGAGATTTAATGAAAAAGCTGTTTGTGCAGTTCTATCTTTTGCTCTTCGTTTGCTTTCTGGTAATGACCATGCTGGTCGGTCTGGTCTATAAATTTACCGCTGAGCGCGCCGGACGACAGTCGCTGGACGATTTGATGAAAAGTTCGCTGTATCTGATGCGCAGCGAGCTGCGGGAAATTCCGCCGCGCGACTGGAGCAAGACGCTCAAAGAGCTGGATCTGAACCTGTCGTTCGATCTGCACATCGAGCCGATCAGCAAATTTAAGCTGTCGGAAAGCTCGATGCAGCACCTGCGCGCCGGCGATATTGTCGCGCTGGATGACCAGTACACCTTTATTCAGCGTATTCCCCGCAGCCATTATGTGCTGTCGGTGGGCCCGGTGCCTTATCTCTATTTTCTGCATGAAATGCGCCTGCTGGACGTGGCGCTGATGGCGTTTATTGCTATCTCGCTGGCCTTTCCGGTGTTTATCTGGATGCGTCCGCACTGGCAGGACATGTTGCGCATTGAAACCGCTGCCCAGCGCTTTGGCGAGGGCCACTTCAGCGAGCGCATTCATTTTGACAGCATGTCCAGCTTTGAACGGCTCGGCGTGGCCTTTAACCAAATGGCCGATAACATTAACGCCCTCATTGCCAGTAAGAAGCAGTTGATTGACGGTATCGCCCATGAGCTCAGGACGCCGCTGGTCCGCCTGCGCTACCGTCTGGAGATGAGCGAAAACCTCACCGAGGCGGAATCGCAAGCGCTGAACCGCGATATCGGCCAGCTGGAGGCGCTGATTGAAGAGCTCCTGACCTACGCCCGCCTCGACCGCCCGCAGACGGAACTCAGCCTGACGACGCCTGACTTTCCCGCCTGGATCAGCGATCACGTCGAGGATATCCAGATGGTCAACCCGCAGCGCGAGGTCGCTCTGGCGACGCTGACCCACGGCAACTACGGCGCGCTGGATATGCGGCTGATGGAGCGGGTACTGGATAATCTGGTGAATAACGCCCTGCGCTACAGCACCCAGCGGGTGGCGGTCAGCCTGACCCTACAGGGTCCGCGCGCGTCGCTGCAGGTCGAGGATGACGGCCCGGGAATCGCTCCCGAAGAGCGCGAGCGGGTGTTTGAGCCCTTTGTCCGTCTTGACCCCAGCCGCGATCGGGCGACAGGAGGTTGTGGCCTCGGCCTGGCGATTGTGCACAGTATCGCCCAGGCGATGGGCGGTGACGTGCGCTGTGAGGCCAGCCCTCTCGGCGGCGCCCGCTTCTGCTTTAGCTGGCCGGTTTATCATCAGTTGCCCGATTTTACCTCTGCCTGAATAAAACTTGCGCAGCGGCCGCGCGCTGCGTATGCTGTAAAAATCAAATAGTATGTTGTAACTAAGGTGAAATGATGGCCAGCTACGATCTTGTTGAACGTCTGAATGATACCTTTCGCCAGATCGAGCTGGAGCTGCAGACGCTCCAGCAGGCATTAAGCAGCTGTCGGCTGCTGGCGGCCAGGGTATTTGAACTGCCGGCGATCAGTAAGGATGCCGAGCACGATCCGCTGGCCAACATACCGGTGGTGCAGCACAGCGGCAAGGCGGCGCTGGCCCTCGCCCTGCGCCACTTCAGCCATCTGTTTATCCAGCAGCAGTCGGAAAACCGCAGCAGCAAGGCCGCCGTCCGCCTGCCAGGGGCTATCTGCCTGCAGGTCACCGCTGCGGAGCAGCAGGATCTGCAGGCGCGCATTCAGCATATTAACGCCCTGAAGGCTACCTTCGAGAAAATCGTCACCGTCGATTCTGGCCTGCCCCCCACTGCCCGTTTTGAATGGGTGCATCGCCACCTGCCGGGCTTGATCACCCTCAGCGCCTACCGCACGCTGACGCCCCTTATCGACCCCAGCACCATCCGCTTCGGCTGGGCCAATAAACACGTGATCAAGAACCTGACCCGCGACCAGGTATTGATGATGCTGGAGAAAAGCCTGCAATCACCGCGAGCGGTGCCGCCGTGGACCCGTGAGCAGTGGCAGAGCAAGCTTGAGAGGGAGTATCAGGACATCGCCGCCCTGCCGCAGCGGGCGCGGCTGAAAATCAAACGGCCGGTGAAAGTGCAGCCGATTGCCCGCGTCTGGTACGCCAGCGAGCAGAAACAGGTGCAGTACGCCTGCCCCAGCCCGCTGATCGCGCTGATATCCGGCAGCCAGGGGGTCAGCGTCCCGGATATCGGCGAATTGCTGAACTATGACGCCGACAATGTCCAGTACCGCTACAAACCGGAGGCGCAGTCGCTGAGATTACTTATCCCGCGCCTGCACCTCTGGCTGGCTAGCGAGTAGCCAGGCTGCCAACCATCTCCTCAGGGCGCACCCAGCTGTCGAATTCGGCTTCCGTCAGGTAGCCCAGCGCCAGCGCCGAGGCTTTGAGGGTCAGCCCCTCATGGTGCGCTTTTTTAGCGATTTCCGCCGCCTTGTCGTAGCCGATATGGGTATTCAGCGCAGTGACCAGCATCAGCGACTCATTGAGCAGCTGGCTGATCCGCTCGCGATTCGGTTCAATACCCACCGCACAGTGCTCGTTAAAACTTGCCATGCCGTCCGCCAGCAGACGCACCGACTGCAGGAAGTTGTGGATGACCATCGGGCGATAGACGTTAAGCTCAAAGTTGCCGGAGGCGCCACCGATATTCACCGCCACGTCGTTGCCCATCACCTGGCAGCAGACCATGGTCAGGGCTTCGCACTGGGTTGGGTTAACCTTGCCGGGCATAATCGATGACCCTGGCTCGTTTTCCGGGATGGCGATTTCGCCAATGCCGCAGCGGGGGCCGGAGGCCAGCCAGCGGACATCGTTAGCGATTTTCATCAGGGACGCCGCCAGGCCTTTCAGCGCGCCGTGGGCATGGACCAGGGCATCCACAGTGGCCAACGCTTCGAATTTGTTTGGTGCGGTGACAAATGGTTGTCCGCTGAGCGACGCCAGCTCGGCCGCCACCCGCACGGCATACTCCGGATGGGTATTCAGCCCGGTTCCTACCGCCGTCCCGCCCAGCGCCAGCTCGGCAAGATGCGGCTGACTGGCTTCGATGTGCTTCAGGCTATGGTCCAGCATCGCCACCCAGCCGGAGATCTCCTGGCCTAACGTGAGCGGCGTGGCGTCCTGCAGATGGGTGCGGCCGATCTTGACGATATCCCTGAAGGCTACTGCTTTTTCATTGAGCGTCGCCCGCAGCGCCTGCAGCGACGGGATCACTTTTTCCCGCAGGGCAATCAGCGCCGCGACGTGCATGGCGGTGGGGAACACGTCATTTGAGCTCTGGCTCTTATTCACATCGTCATTGGGATGAATTTTTCGCGCCATCCCCCGTTCACCGCCCAGCAGTTCACTGGCGCGGTTGGCCAGCACCTCGTTCATATTCATATTGCTTTGGGTGCCGGAGCCGGTCTGCCAGATAGCCAGCGGGAACTCCTGCGCGTGCTTTCCGGCGAGGACTTCGTCAGCGGCAGCGACGATCGCCCCGGCTTTCTCCGCCGTCAGCAACCCGAGATCCTGATTAACCTTCGCCGCCGCCCGCTTGGTCAGCGCCAGGGCGTAAATCAGCTCCCCGGGCATTTTTTCGCTTGATATGCGGAAATGCTCCAGCGAGCGCTGGGTCTGGGCGCCCCAGAGTTTATCGGCCGGGACGTCGATGGCGCCCATCGAGTCTTTTTCACTGCGATGCGTTGTCATTACTTTCTCCTTGGATTCAAAGTGCGTCATAGCGACAAAGCTCACCTGCTTAAAAGACTAAGTATTGGCCAGATTTATAAGTTGTTTTGGTGGTTCGTGCCGCGAAGCGACATAAAAAAGCCGCCCGAAGGGCGGCCCAGACCGCTGACAAAATGCAATCGTCGGGATTGCCCGGCGGCGCTGCGCTTGCGCGGGACTACAGAGAATTGCCTAACTGTTTAATATTGCTGTTTTTCGCAGGCCGGGTAAGGCGAAAGCCGCCACCCGGCAGAAAGGCGATCACAATAACGAAAACCGGTTTGTCATCGGCCAGAGCCGCCCCGAAGGGCGGTCTGGGTTACTTCACGCAGCGGGCGCACTGCGACGTCTGGATCTGCTGGAAGAAGTCATTGCCTTTATCATCGACGAGGATAAACGCCGGGAAATCCTCCACTTCAATTTTCCAGATAGCCTCCATACCCAGCTCCGGATATGCCACGCATTCGAGGCTCTTAATGCTCTGCTGGGCGAGCACTGCTGCCGGGCCGCCAATGCTGCCGAGGTAGAAGCCGCCGTGTTTATGGCAGGCATCGGTCACCTGCTGGCTGCGGTTGCCTTTCGCCAGCATTACCATGCTCGCGCCGTGCGACTGCAGCAGATCAACGTATGAATCCATGCGCCCTGCGGTGGTCGGTCCCAGAGAGCCGGAGGCGTAACCGTCCGGTGTCTTGGCCGGACCGGCATAGTAGATCGGGTGATCTTTGACGTACTGCGGCAGTGCTTCACCGCTGTCGATAAGCTCCTTCAGCTTGGCGTGAGCGATATCGCGGGCCACGATAATAGTGCCGCTCAGCGACAAACGGGTGGACACCGGGTACTGCGACAGCAGCGCCAGGATTTCGCTCATCGGCTGGTTAAGATTCACCTTCACCGCTTCGCCTTCCCCGGCCTGGCGCAGATGCTCAGGGATATATTTCCCCGGATTGCTCTCCAGCTTCTCGATCCAGATGCCGTCGCGGTTGATTTTGGCTTTGATGTTGCGGTCGGCGGAACAGGAGACGCCCATCCCTACCGGGCAGGAAGCGCCGTGGCGTGGCAGACGGATCACGCGGATATCGTGGGCGAAGTATTTCCCGCCGAACTGCGCGCCGAGGCCAAGGTTCTGCGCTTCCAGCAGCAGCTCCTGCTCCAGCTGAATGTCGCGGAACGCCTGGCCATGCTCGTTACCTTCGGTCGGCAGGCCATCGTAGTATTTGGTGGAGGCCAGCTTCACGGTTTTCAGCGTCGCTTCCGCCGAAGTCCCGCCGATCACAAAGGCGATATGGTACGGCGGACAAGCGGCGGTCCCGAGGGTGCGCATCTTCTCAACCAGATAGTTTTTCAGCTTCGCCGGGGTGATCAGCGCTTTGGTTTCCTGGTACAGATAGGTTTTGTTCGCCGAACCGCCGCCCTTGGCGATGCAGAGGAATTTGTACTCATCGCCATCGGTAGCATAAAGATCGATCTGCGCCGGCAGGTTGGTACCGGTGTTAACCTCTTTATACATATCCAGCGGCGCGTTCTGCGAGTAGCGCAGGTTGTCCTGGATATAGGTGTTGTACACACCCTGCGCCAGAGCGGCTTCATCACCGCCGCCGGTCCACACGCGCTGGCCTTTTTTACCCATGATGATCGCGGTGCCGGTGTCCTGGCAGGTGGGCAGAATGCCTTTGGCGGCGATATCCGAGTTGCGCAGGAACTGCAGGGCGACGTATTTGTCGTTTTCGCTGGCTTCCGGGTCGTTAAGGATATCCGCCACCTGCTGCTGATGCGCCGGGCGAAGCATAAAGGAGGCGTCGTGGAAAGCATGCTGCGCCAGAAGGGTTAGCGCCTGAGGGTCGACTTTTAGCACTTCCTGGCCGGCAAATTCGGCGACGGAGACGTAATCACTGCTGAGGAGATAATACTCGGTGTCATCCTTTTTGAGGGGAAAAGGATCCTGGTAAACAAACGGTTTATTCGACATTGTACTCTCACTTACTGCTTTGGCTGATTATGTTTCAGGCAGGGACTCCATGTGCCTGTAGAAAAGCGAGTCGATCAATCTTACACAATTTTTTAACAAAAACTGAGACAGGGACGACTTTTTCTTTCAGCAGTTGCTTCTCCACGGTTTACTGGTTTAATAGAGCAATAATTTTTACTTTGATTGATACAGGGAATGAGAATGCAAAAGCTGATCAACGCCGTACAGAACTACGCATGGGGAAGCCACACCGCTTTAACTGAACTGTATGGCATTGCCAACCCGGACAACCTGCCGATGGCGGAGCTGTGGATGGGGGCGCATCCGAAGAGCAGCTCGCAGATCCTGGCGGCCGACGGCCAGCCGCGTTCGCTGCGCGAGGTGATTGACTCGGATAAAACCGCCCTGCTCGGCGACAAGGTTGCCGCCCGCTTTGGTGAGCTGCCGTTCCTGTTTAAAGTGCTGTGCGCCGCTCAGCCGCTCTCTATTCAGGTCCATCCCAACAAGCAGGCCTCGGAAGAAGGTTTCGCCCGCGAGAACGCCGCCGGCATCCCGCTCTCCGCCGCCGAGCGTAACTATAAAGATCCAAACCACAAGCCGGAGCTGGTTTTTGCCCTGACGCCGTTCCTGGCGATGAATGCGTTTCGCGAGTTCAGCGAGATTGTCACCCTGCTGCAGCCGGTGGCTAGCGCGCATCCGGCGATTGGCGCCTTCCTGCAGCAGCCGGATGCGGCTCATCTGAGCCAGCTGTTTGCCAGCCTGCTCAATATGCAGGGCGAGGAAAAAGCCAAGGCGCTGCAGGTGCTGCGCGACGTACTGGCCCGTGAACAAGGCGAACCGTGGCAGACTATCCGCCTGATCGCGGAATTCTATCCGGACGACAGCGGCCTCTTCTCGCCGCTGCTGCTGAACGTGGTGAAGCTGAACCCTGGCGAAGCCATGTTCCTGTTCGCCGAAACGCCGCATGCCTATCTGCAGGGGGTGGCGCTGGAGGTGATGGCCAACTCGGATAACGTACTGCGTGCCGGTCTGACGCCGAAATACATTGATATTCCTGAGCTGGTCGCTAACGTCAAGTTCGAAGCCAAACCGGCGGGTGAGCTGTTGACCCAGCCGCAGCAGCACGGCGCAGAGCTGGACTTCCCGATCCCGGTGGAAGATTTTGCCTTCTCGCTGCACGACCTCTCCGCCGAGGCCAGCGATCTGGCTCAGGCGAGCGCGGCGATTATTTTCTGCGTCGACGGCGAAGCCGTGCTGCACAAAGGTGACCAGAGCCTGACGCTCAAGCCGGGCGAGTCGGCTTTCGTGGCCGCCAACGAATCACCGGTGCAGGTCAGCGGACGCGGCCGCGTGGCGCGCGTGTTCAATAAGCTCCAGTAAGTGACTGACCTTTCAGGTCGCGCTTACTGAATGATGACAACTCAGCCAGGCGGTCTCTCCGCCTGGCTTCATTTATGGACAAATGCTATGAAAAAATCGCTGGTCGCAGCAGGCATCATCGTGGCGCTGGGCGTGGTATGGACAGGCGGCGCCTGGTACACCGGCAAACAGCTGGAAGGCCGGATCGCCGATATGGTGCAGCAGGCTAACGCGCAGCTACGCAGCAGCGCGCCGGAATCAGGTCTGGAGCTGAGCTATCAGAATTACCAGCGCGGGCTGTTCAGCAGCCATCTGCAGCTGGTGGTTAAGCCGATCGCCGGTCAGGCCAACAGCTGGCTGGCCGCCGGACAGAGCGTGGTACTTGACGAGGTGGTCGATCATGGACCCTTCCCGCTGGCCTCATTAAAAACCTTTAATCTGGCCCCGGCGATGGCCTCGGTCCACACCACGCTGGTGAAAAATGATGCCAGCCAGGCGCTGTTCGAGATCGCCAAAGGCAACACTCCCTTTACCGTCGATACACGCATCGCCTACAGCGGCGACAGCCAGTCGGCGATCGTGCTCAATGCCCTCGACTATGCCAAAGGTGATGAGAAAGTCACCTTCAGCGGCGGTCAGTTCCAGCTCGACGCCGACCGCGACGGCAAAAACATCAGCCTGAAGGGCCAGGCCGGCAGCGGGCAGATCGATGCGCTCAACGAATATAATCAGAAGGTACAGCTGCGCTTCGTCAACCTGACCACCGACGGCGCCACCGAACTGGCCAGCTTCAACGAACGTATCGGCCAGCAAAAAATGACCCTCGATAAACTGGCCATCAGCGTCGAAGGCAAAGAGCTGGCGCTGGTTGACGGGATGGCGCTGGACGGCGGCTCGACGCTGACCCAGGACGGCAAAGGCGTGAACAGCCAGGTGAACTACACCGTCAACAGCCTCAAGCTGCAGGGGCAGGATATGGGCAGCGGCAAACTGACGCTGAAAGTGGATAATGTCGACGGTCAGGCGTGGCACCAGTTTAGTCAGCAGTACAGTGCACAGTCTCAGGCGCTGCTGGCAAAACCGGAACTGGCGCAAAACCCGGAACTGTACCAGCAGGCGTTAACCGAAACCCTGTTCAATGCGCTGCCGATCCTGCTTAAAGGCAACCCATCGGTGACCATCTCTCCGCTGAGCTGGCGCAATGCCAAAGGGGAAAGTACCCTGAATCTGTCGGTTCTGCTGAAGGATCCGGCCCAGGTGACCACCCCACCGCAGACCCTGGCGGACAGTCTGGATCGCGTGGTGCAGTCCCTTGACGGCAAGGTGGTGATCCCGGTGGATATGGCGACGGAGTTGATGACCAAAATCGCCGGTCTGGAAGGTTACCAGCCAGCCGATGCGGCCAAACTCGCCGATCAGCAGGTCAAAGGCCTGGCGGCGATGGGCCAGATGTTCCGCATCACCACCATGGAAGATAACGCCATCAGCAGCAGCCTGCAGTACGCTAACGGCCAGGTGACGCTGAACGGACAGAAAATGCCGCTGGAGGATTTTGCCGCGATGTTTGGTCTGGAAGCGCCTGCTCAACCGGACGCGGCGCCGCAGGAAGGCCAGCCGCAACAGGATGACGCCGCTCCTCAGCAGGACGACGCCGCCCCGCAGCCGTAACTTATCGTCTCAGGAGACGGCCATCGCGCCGTCTCCCTCACTTCCGTGTCACCAGCCGCGGCGGCATAATCTGGTTTCGCGCCTCGCCGGTGCCTTCCTCCAGCCGTCGCAGCATCGACTCTGCCAGGGTTTTCCCCATCTCGCGCGCCGGGGTCGTTACCCAGGTGAGCGGCAGGTCATCCAGCGCCGCCTCCGGCACGTCGGCGAAGGCCGCCAGCGCCACCCGCTGTTCGAAATAGCTCTCGACGCCATCCTCTCCGCTCTGCCTTCCGGCCCGCAGTAAACCAAACCACGCGCCGGTGGCCACCACGTTGTTGTAGCACAGCACCGCGGTGATGGTCGGGTTCTGGCGCAACAGCCCCGCCATCGCCTCCGCCGCCTGCTTCTGGCTCGACTCGCACTCCAGCACCCATTCGCTGTGAAACGGCAGACCGTATTTCAGCAAGGTGGCGCAATAGCCGCCGACCCGCTCGGCGCGCGTCAGCGACGAGCTCTGCCCGCCAAGCCAGGCGATCCGCTGATGGCCGCGGCGGATAAGATGCTCGGTCACCAGCTGCGCCGCCTGCATGTTGTCCGGGCGGATCAGGTCGACATCGTCAAGGTAGCTGGCGCGGGAAGCAAACACCAGCGGCACGCCGGCCTGCGCGGCCCGCTCGCGCAGTTCGCTCCCGCGATCGATCGACCCGGCGATGATCACCCCGTCGACCCCCTGCGCCGCGAGGGTATCAAACCGCTGGTCTATCTTCTCGCCGCTGCGCCCGCCCTGTGTGAGGAACACCATTTTCCCCTGCCTTTCCAGGGCGTCGGTGAGGCCGGCGGTTAATTCGGCGTAAAACGGCTTTGACAGATCGCTAACGATAAGGCCAATCACCCCGCTCTGCCCGCCACGCAGCGAGGCGGCCTGGCGGTTGCGCACAAATCCCAGCTGTTCGATGGCCTGATTAACCCGCTCGCCGGTGGCGCTGGAGATGCGCCCTTTACCGCTCAGCACCAGCGAGACGGTGCTCACGGAGACCCCGGCGGCCTGCGCCACATCATTGATGGTGATCTTTTTTGCGATAGCCATAACGTGCTGGCTGACTCCCTTGCCTGTCGATAAAACGTTTTATCATTGTGCAATCTTTATAAACCTTATTATCGCTTGATTATGTGATTTTTATCGCACTAAAAACTGGTAAAACGTTTTATCTTGCCGTGGCGTTAGTTCTTCCCGACCACTTGAGAATCAGGAACCGTGTTATGACGGCGAAAACAGCACCAAAAATCACTTTATGGGAGTTTTTCCAGCAGCTCGGAAAAACCTTTATGCTGCCCGTAGCGTTGCTCTCGTTTTGTGGGATCATGCTGGGGATCGGCAGTTCGTTAAGCAGTCACGATGTTTTGACGCTGCTGCCGTGGCTGGATATGCCGCTGCTGCAGGCCATCTTTATCTGGATGAGCAAAGTCGGCTCCTTTGCCTTCAGCTTCCTGCCGGTCATGTTCTGTATCGCCATCCCACTGGGACTGGCGCGGGAGAACAAAGGCGTCGCCGCCTTCGCCGGCTTTGTCGGCTACGCGGTCATGAACCTGGCGGTCAACTTCTGGCTGACGGCGAAAGGCATTCTGCCCACCACCGACGCCGCGATCCTGAAGGCCAACAATATCCAGAACATCATCGGTATTCCGTCGATCGATACCGGGATCCTCGGCGCGGTTATCGCCGGGATTATCGTCTGGCTGCTGCATGAACGCTTCCATAACATTCGCCTGCCGGACGCCCTGGCCTTCTTCGGTGGCACCCGCTTCGTGCCGATCATCACCACCGTGGTGCTGGGTCTGGTCGGGCTGGCGATCCCGCTGGTGTGGCCAGTCTTCGCCATGGGGATCAACGCCCTCGGGAAGATGATCAACAGCGCCGGGGATTTTGGCCCGATGATCTTCGGCACCGGCGAGCGACTGCTGCTGCCGTTTGGCCTGCACCACATTCTGGTGGCGCTGATCCGCTTCACTGAAGCCGGCGGTACCCTCGACGTCTGCGGCCACAGCGTCAGCGGCGCGCTGACCATCTTCCAGGCGCAGCTAAGCTGCCCAACCACCCACGGCTTCTCCGAAAGCGCCACCCGCTTCCTGTCGCAGGGTAAAATGCCGGCCTTCCTCGGCGGCCTGCCGGGAGCCGCGCTGGCGATGTACCACTGCGCCCGTCCGGAAAACCGGCATAAAATTAAAGGCCTGCTGATCTCCGGGGTCATCGCCTGCGTGGTCGGCGGCACCACCGAGCCGCTGGAGTTCCTGTTTCTGTTCGTCGCGCCGGTGCTGTATGTCATCCACGCGCTGCTGACCGGTCTCGGCTTTACCATCATGGCGGTGCTCGGGGTGACCATCGGCAACACCGACGGCAATATCATTGACTTCGTGGTGTTTGGCATCCTGCATGGCCTGGCGACCAAGTGGTATCTGGTGCCGGTGGTAGCGGCTATCTGGTTCGCGGTCTACTATGCCATCTTCCGCTTCGCCATCACCCGCTTCAATCTGAAAACGCCGGGCCGCGATATCGACACCGCCGCCAGCGTGGAGAAAGCCGTCGCCGGTACCATCGGCAAATCCGGCTATAACGTGCCGGCGATTCTGGCGGCGCTCGGCGGCGCCGAGAACATTGTTTCGCTGGATAACTGCATTACTCGTCTGCGTCTGTCGGTACACGATATGAGCAAAGTGGACGCCGCCGCGCTGAAAGCCCATCGCGCCATCGGGGTGGTTCAGCTCAATCAGCATAACCTGCAGGTGGTTATTGGCCCGCAGGTGCAGTCAGTAAAAGATGAAATGGCCGTATTGATGAATACTGTTCAGGCCTGACCCCACTGGTCCCCCTTCCGCGCGGAGGGGGACATTCGCTAAGGAAGTTCCGATGTTTGATTTTGCCACCCCCATCGACCGCCACGGTACCTGGTGCACACAGTGGGACTATGTCGCCGACCGGTTTGGCGCCGCCGACCTGCTGCCGTTCACCATCTCCGATATGGATTTCGCCACCGCGCCCTGCATTCTCGACGCCGTCAGCCAGCGGCTGGCCCACGGGGTGTTCGGCTACAGTCGCTGGCGGAACGAGGCGTTTCTCGGGGCGATTGCCCACTGGTACGCCAGCCGGTTTAACAGCGTCATCGATCCGCAAACGGTGGTCTACGGGCCGTCGGTTATCTACATGGTGGCGGAAACCATCCGCCAGTGGTCGAGCGAAGGCGACGGGGTCGTCGTCCATACCCCTGCCTACGATGCATTCTATAAGACCATCACCGCTAACCGCCGGGAGATTGCCCCGGTGCCATTGACCCTGACGAATAATCAATGGCACTGCGATATGGCCCGCCTGGAAGCCGTGCTGGCGGAACCGAAGAATACCCTGCTGCTGCTGTGCAGCCCGCACAACCCAACGGGGAAAGTCTGGCGTCGGGAGGAGCTCCAAACCATGGCGGCCCTGTGTCAAAAACATGGCGTCAGGGTGATTAGCGACGAAATTCATATGGACATGGCCTGGGACAAACACCGCCATATCCCGTGGAGCGAGGTCGCTCAGGGGCCATGGGCGCTGTTCACCTCCGGTTCGAAGAGCTTTAATATTCCGGCCTTTACCGGGGCCTATGGCTTTATCCCTGAGGCGAACGCGCGCGACAACTACCTGCAGGCGCTGAAGGCCCGCGACGGGCTCTCTTCTCCCTCCGTGCCGGCGCTGGTCGCCCATATCGCCGCCTACCGCGACGGGGCTCCCTGGCTCGACGCCTTGCGTGACTATCTGCAGGCGAATATGCGCTATGTCGCCGACACGCTTAATAATGCCTTCCCCGCGCTCTGTTGGCAGCCGCCGGAGGCCACCTACCTGGCGTGGATCGACCTGCGCCCCCTGAACATCGACGATCACGCGCTACAGCAGGCGCTGATCGCCGAACAGAAGGTGGCGATTATGCCGGGTTATACCTATGGTCCTGAGGGCAACGGCTTTCTGCGCCTCAACGTCGGCTGCCCGCGCGAGAAGCTGGAACGCGGTGTCGAAGGACTGATTGCCGCCCTGCGCAGCCTCAGCTGATTCGACGCGCAATCTACAGGTCATCGCGCCGGCGGAATGCCAGGTAGCCGGCGCCGAGGGTAAAGATGGCGACTATCACCACCAGCAGGATAAACCCGTGGTGGTTACTCGCCAGCGGGATCCCCCCGACATTCATGCCGAAGAAGCCAGCGACGATGTTAATCGGCAGCGCGAGGACCGTGATCACCGTCAGGGTGTAGAGGGTGCGGTTGCTCTGTTCCAGCTGGCGGGCGCCAATCTCCTCCTGCAGCAGACTGATGCGCTCGATCAGGCCGGACAGGTCATTGAGCACCACGCTAAACTCTTCGGTGAACTGACGAAACGCCTGCACCACTGCACGATCCATCCACGCCGGCGGCCGGTTAAGCAGCCGGAACATCGCCGCCGGCTCCGGCGCCAGCAGCCGCTGAAAACGTAAAAGCATCCGCCGCAGCCGCGCCAGATCGGCCCGGTTGCTCTGCACGTGATTGCTCAGGAGACGCTCTTCAATAAGGTCGACATGGCGGCTGGCCTGGCGGACGACCTGCTCCAGCACCTCCTCCTGCTCCTCCAGCAGAAAAGCCAGCAGCTCGGTAGAGGTATTCACCCTGAGCGTCTGCAGACGCGGCAGCATCCATTCGATAAACCGCAACGGTTTGAAGCGCGCCGTCACCACCAGCTTAGGGCTACAGTAGAGCCACAGCGTGGCGGTTTCCGCACTGGTATCCTGCGGACGAAACAGCACATCGTTGAGCACAGCGAACAGATTCTCCCCCTGTCGCTCAATGCGGGTGGTGTGCGAGCCGCTGCGGATCTCCTCGAAGAAAAAGTCCGCCACCGGAAAGTGGCTGGTTAACCATTTTTCGGCGGTGGCATGATTGAGATTCAGGTGTAACCAGATAAACGCCTTGTCATCGGCGAGCGCCTGATAACGGGCGCACACCTCGCCAGAGGCGATGGGCTGCGGGGGGCGCTGTTCATGAAACAGATAACCATGCACCAGACCGGAAACTTCACTATCAAAATCGGGCTTTAACATCTTCGCGGTGACGTCTTGACTCATGGCTCCCTCAGGACACGCACTGGCACTGTTGATGCCCGAATAGCGCCATCTTTCGCTATTTTCCGCGGGCTGGCAAGGTTAATAATCTGGTCATAAAACAGTAACCTGAATGACATATTGCCGTCAGTGTCGCGCGCCACGCAGGCGATGCGATCGGCGTGAATAGAGGGGACTTGTGGCCCTTTTCGCTCCGGGGTTATTAAAATAAATTTGATTATCCTCAAAACTTTTTTAGGCAAAAAAGCGTATTACTTTAGCCGCTTAATCATTGCTTACCCTGGTTTATTGAGGAGGAGACCATGAAAACCTATGACCGTAATCGTAACGCTATTGCTACCGGCAGCATGGTAATGATCGCCGGTAACGGCACAACAGGCGTGATTAAAGCTATCCATGGTGAAGGGAAAACCGCCGAGCAGCTTCGCCGGGCGGACTGCGTTGAAATCGACGGCTGCGAGGGCCGCTTTTGCCCGTTAGATCTGATCCGTCTCGGCTTCCATTAATTCCTGCCGCCAGGTCATCAGTAGCAGGCCACCTGAGGCGGCCTGCTCTTTTCCCGGATAATAAAGCGGCTAGCGAAAGCTCCACTGAATACTCATCACAAAGATCGCCGGCACAATAATGCCGCCTTCCACACCGAAATAATCGGTGAAGTTATATTGCAGACCATGATAGAGGTAGGGCGAAAAACCGACGCCGGTGATTTTTTTGGCGGTGCGGTAGGTGCCGGAATCCCCACAGTGGCTGAAGGCGTCAAAGAAAAATTCCCCGGTATAGGCATACACCCCTTTCAGCACCCAGCCGGTATCGTTTTTCAGCCAGTCGCGGCGCACGCCGAGGGTCAAACAGCGATCGTCAAAGCTGTTTTTCATCGTTCCGACCAGCACGCTGTATTTTGAATCCTGAGAAAACTTGCGCTCCACCGAGAAAAAATTGTTATTGAAATGCTCGTTATATTGTCCGTGGTTACCGGTCATATGATAAACATAGGAGCCGGTATTCATCGAATAGAGGTTTAATTCCCCGGCCTGCGCCGACGGCATGGCAACCACCAGTAGCCCTGATAACAAAATCCATAATTTATTTAACATTCAGCAACCTACACCACACCCGTAAAAAAGAACCCGGCATACTAGCACCGCTAAACTAAACCGAAGGGCAATCAGATAACCGACGCTGGTCGCGGCAGAAAACATGACCCTATCTGCACTATAGCAGCGGCGCTCCCGCTTCGTTAGCGCTTGCAGCTATACTGCAGACACATTCATCTTATTGATTAAGGACTGCTGTGTTAGCCACTCTCCTCGTTGCGCTGGTCGCTATTATTCATCTCGCCATCCTGGTGCTGGAGATGTTTCTCTGGGAAGCCCCCGCCGGGCGCCGGGCCTTTAACCTCAGCGCCGATTTCGCCCGGGAGACCCGGGTGCTGGCGGCCAACCAGGGGTTGTATAACGGTTTTCTGGCCGCCGGCCTGGCGTGGGGGCTGTGGCTGGGGGCGCCGGGGGTGCAGGTGGTTATCTTTTTCCTGGCCTGCGTGCTGGTCGCCGGGATTTTCGGCGCGCTAACCGCCAGCCGCAAAATTCTCTATATTCAGGCGCTGCCCGCACTGCTGGCGCTGCTTGCCGTGGTGGCGCAAGCGTAGGGCCTTGATCCAAAACAGAGAAAGCAGGCGTTAAGGCGGGTACTATTTGCCCCCTTCGGTCGGTCATCGACCTTTAATACCTTCTGAGTTCAGAGGCATTTTTATGACATGGCAATCCTTCAAACAGGCCTGGCTTATCCGGTTCTGGTCCCCTGTCCCGGCGGTCATCGCGGCGGGCATCCTCTCCACCTACTATTTTGGCATCACCGGCACCTTCTGGGCGGTGACCGGCGAATTCACCCGCTGGGGTGGTCAACTGCTGCAACTGCTGGGCGTCCACAGCGAACAGTGGGGCTATTACCAGCTGATTCATCTCGAAGGGACGCCGCTGACCCGCATCGATGGCAGGATGATCATCGGCATGTTCGGCGGCTGCCTGGCCGCCGCGCTATGGGCCAATAACGTCAAACTGCGCTTTCCACGCAGCCGGATCCGCATTGTGCAGGCCGTGGCAGGCGGCATCATCGCCGGGTTCGGCGCACGTCTGGCGATGGGCTGCAATCTGGCGGCTTTTTTCACCGGTATTCCGCAGTTCTCCCTGCACGCCTGGCTGTTTGCCATCGCCACCGCCATCGGCTCCTGGTTTGGCGCCCGCTTCACGCTGCTGCCCCTTTTTCGCATCCCGGTAAAAATGCAAAAGGTGTCCGCCGCCTCGCCGTTAACCCAAAAACCGCAGCAGGCGCGCCGCCGTTTCCGGCTGGGGATGGTGATCTTTTTCGCCATGATCGGCTGGGGCCTGCTCACCGCCGCAGACCACCCGGCGCTCGGCCTGGCGATGCTGTTCGGCATCGGCTTCGGTCTGCTTATTGAGCGCGCGCAGATCTGCTTTACCTCCGCCTTTCGCGATATGTGGATCACCGGCCGGACGGTGATGGCGAAGGCGATTATCTTCGGCATGGCGGCGAGCGCCATCGGTATCTTTAGCTATGTGCAATTGGGGATGGCGCCGAAAATTATGTGGGCCGGTCCCAATGCGGCGATTGGCGGGCTGCTGTTTGGCTTTGGCATCGTGCTGGCCGGCGGCTGTGAAACCGGCTGGATGTACCGGGCGGTGGAGGGCCAGGTTCACTACTGGTGGGTTGGGCTGGGCAATGTCATTGGCTCAACGCTGCTCGCCTGGTGCTGGGACGATATCGCCGCTCCGCTCGCCACCCACTGGCAAAAAATCAACCTGCTGAACGCCTTCGGCCCCTTCGGCGGGCTGCTGGCGACCTATCTGCTGCTGCTGATCGCCCTGCTGCTGGTGATCGCCTGGGAAAGACATTTTTTCCGCCGCCAGTCGACGGCGGTCCGGACCGTGAAGGAGAGCGCATGAAAAACATCATCCCTGATTATCGCCTGGATATGGTCGGCGAACCCTGTCCCTATCCGGCCGTGGCCACTCTGGAAGCGATGCCCTCCCTGCAAAAAGGCGAGATCCTGGAAGTGGTCAGCGACTGTCCGCAGTCGATCAATAACATTCCACTCGATGCCAGGAACCATGGCTATACGGTGCTGGATATTCAGCAGGATGGCCCAACCATTCGCTATCTGATCCAGAAATAGCCGCGGCTCATGGCCCCGCCGGCGACGATCATCGCCGGCGCTAATTTCGCCTCTTCCCGTCTTACCACACCTTCTGCCTGCCTCGAGGATCCCCTGCGAACCTTTGCAATAGCTTGTAACACTTGAAACGATGTTCCAGTTACATAATAACCATTAATATAACGCGCCTATATTATTAAAATACGAATAAGTAAACGTGTGAATGGTTTATGCCGACAGACGCCGAAACCATGCGCAGCAACAACACAACAAGGATTGAAATGGAACTGCTGGCAAGGCTGGGTCACTTTTTCGAACAGGTTCGCGCGGATGCCGATTTTACCACCTTCGCCAGTGAACTCCGCCGGCATCAGGTCTCCTACTACATCTATTTTGTCTCCACCGGCAATATGAATTTCGTGATGGCAAACGACGAGGTGATTTCGATAAAAAGCGCCCGCGGCCTGCTACGCGTGCGCAGCGCCCCCAGCCATCGACTGACCTCGGCCGCGGTCATCCGCCATTTTGCCGGCGCCATCAACTTTGAACAGTACTGCAAGGATCTCGCCAGCGCCGGCGTGTTTAAGTGGATTGTTGATCTGGAAGAGGAGACCCGGCACTACTGGTCGAAGGATAATACGCTGCTGTATAAAGAGAGCCTGATGCCCCCCTGAGCGGGTCCCAGGGGGAGGCGTGGTTATCTGCTCGCCCCTCAGTCGCGGGTCTGCACCCAGAAGGCGTGGATCAGGCCAGGAATATAGCCCAGCAGGGTCAGAATAATGTTGAGAATAAACGCCCAGCCGAAGCCTTTCCCCAGCAGTACGCCCAGCGGCGGCAGAATGATAGTGAAAACGATTCTCCAGAATCCCATAACCTCTCCCTTCGTCTAACGTCAATATTTTACTAAGCTATTCAATAGTTAAGCATAGACGCTTTTCACCGCTTCGCCAGCAGGCGGCCCCCTCATCTCCGGTAACAAAAATTATTCCCTGCCGTCAGCGCTAAAAAAGGCCGGGAAAACATCCACTTTTTTCCTCCCCGGCCCGGAAACGCTGGCATACCGCACAGATTGTCAGTTGACCAATCAGGGGGACAGGACTAAGCCTGGAGGAGTTTTATCACATCGAGTCGTTTTACCAACCGGAGAATGTCCATGAGTAAACTTGGGATTAATGGATTTGGTCGTATCGGACGTTTGGTGTTACGCCGTTTATTAGAAGTCGACAGCAGCCTGGAAGTGGTGGCTATCAACGACCTCACCTCGCCAAAGGTGCTGGCCTATTTGTTGAAGCATGATTCAAACTACGGCCCCTTTCCGTGGAGCGTCGACTTTACGGAAGATGCGCTGATCGTCAACGGCAAAACCATTACGGTGTATGCCGAAAAAGAGGCGCAGCATATTCCGTGGCAGGCGGCAGGCGCAGAGGTGATTGTGGAGTGTACCGGGTTTTACACCTCGGCCGAGAAATCGCAAGCCCATCTCCAGGCCGGCGCGCGCAAAGTGCTGATTTCCGCCCCCGCTGGCGAGATGAAAACCATCGTCTACAACGTCAACGATGACACCCTGACCCCGGATGACACCATCATCTCCGTGGCCTCCTGCACCACCAACTGCCTGGCGCCGATGGCCAAAGTCCTCCAGGATGCCTTCGGCATCACCGTGGGCACCATGACCACCATCCATGCTTATACCGGCACCCAGTCGCTGGTGGACGGGCCGCGCGGCAAAGATCTGCGCGCCTCCAGAGCGGCGGCAGAAAACGTCATCCCGCACACCACAGGTGCGGCAAAGGCCATCGGCCTGGTGATCCCCGCCCTGAGCGGTAAACTGAAGGGCCATGCCCAGCGTGTGCCGACAAAAACGGGTTCGGTGACAGAGCTGGTGTCGGTGCTGGAGAAAAAAGTGACTGCGGATGAGGTCAATCAGGCGATGAAGCAGGCGGCTGAGGGCAATGAATCCTTCGGCTACACCGAAGAAGAGATTGTCTCTTCCGACATCATCGGCAGCCATTTCGGCTCGATCTACGATGCCACCCAGCTGGAGATTGTGGAGGCCGGCGGCGTACAGCTGGTGAAAACCGTCGCCTGGTATGATAACGAATACGGCTTCGTCACCCAGTTGATCCGCGTGCTGGAGAAATTCGCCCGCTAAGCGAACGGCGGGCCGCCTGAGCTGCCCGCCGGCTCGGAGTTAAGTACCTCAGGCCTGCAGATAGACCACCTGGGTCTGCAGGTACTCATTCAGCCCGTGGCGGCCATCAGCGCCGCCGATCCCCGATTTGCGCCAGCCGGCGTGGAAACCCTGCATCGCCTCAAAGTTTTCCCGGTTGATATAGGTTTCGCCGAACTTCAGTCCCTTAATCGCCTTCATCGCCACGTTCAGATCGCGGGTATAGATCGAGGAGGTCAGGCCATAGTCGCTGTCATTGGCCATCGCCAGCGCCTCATCGAGGGTCGAAAACGCCACCACCGGCAGCACCGGCCCGAAGGTTTCCTCGTGGATAATGTCCATCTCCTGACGCACATCCAGCAGCAGGGTCGGCGGATAAAAATAGCCTTTGCCCTCCAGCGGCTGCCCGCCCAGCGCCACCCGCGCCCCCTGCGCCACCGCCTTCGCCACTTTGCCCGCCACCTGGTCCCGCGCCGCCGCGTTGATCAGCGGCCCCATCGCGATGTCATCCCGCGTCGCCGGGTCGCCAAACTGCACGGCCTTCATCGCCTCGCCGAGGCGGTTGACGAAGCGGTCGTAAATGTCCTGCTGAACATAGACCCGCTCGACGCAGTTACACACCTGCCCGGTGTTAATCACCCGCGAGTCCACCACCGCTTTCACCGCCAGCTCCAGATCCGCATCATCCATCACAATGGCTGGCGCTTTGCCGCCGAGTTCGAGGCACACTTTGGTGATATTTTTCGCCGCAGCGGCCATGATTTTCTCTCCTGCCGCCACGCTACCGGTCATGCTGACCATCGCCACCTTTGGATTGCCGGCCAGCTCCTGACCAACGGTTTCTCCGCGGCCGAGCACCAGGTTAAAGACCCCTTTCGGCAACCCTACCTGATGGACAATCTCGGCAAAGGCGATGGCATTATTGGGCGTAAATTCGCTGGGCTTAATGACGATGGTATTCCCGGTGATCAGGGCCGGCGCCAGCTTGCGGGCGATAAGAAAGAACGGGAAGTTCCACGGCAGGATCCCGGTGGTCACCCCCAGCGCGCGTTTAAAGACGAGGATATTCTCCCCAGGGCGATCGCTCTGCACGATCTCGCCTTCGTAACGGCGCGCCCATTCGGCCATATAGTCGAGATAGTCCGCGGTGAATGCGACTTCCACCGCAGCCAGCTGCTGGATCTTGCCGCCTTCAGCCACGATCAGCCCGGCAATCTCTTCAGCACGCTGGCGGATACCAGCGGCAATTTTGCGTAACCAACCCGCACGCTCAATGGCCGGCAGCGCTTCCCAGGCGGGCTGGGCGCGCTCAGCCGCGTCAATCGCCAGCCGCGCCTCTTCAGCAGTCCCGTCCGGGATCCGCGACAGCAGCGCTTCGGTCGCCGGGTTAAGCACGTCGATCCAGCCGTCGCCGCGACCGGAAACGAACTGGCCATCAATATACATTTGGTGTTGAACGGGTGCTGTCATGGCTGCTCCTGTAGTGCGTTTGTATTTAACAAGTGATTTTTTTGTTAAATATCGGGCGGATAAGCCGTGGCTTCGCAGCACGTTGGCGCCGTTCTGTGAGCTGATTCATAAAACCGGGCCAAAAATGCCCGGTTGAGGTTACATTCCAATAACACAAATTGCCCGTTTGCGATAAATCTGCCGCAAACGGGCAGTTTTCAGCCGAGGGTGCGGGCCTGCAGCGCCCCGGCAAGCTGGCCGTCCTCCCGCAGCTGTCGCCAGGCATCGAGGATCTCCGGCGGGAAGGTGACGTGGCTGATGAAGTCTTTCCCCCGCGGACCGTATCCTTCAGGCGTATCCTGCAGGCGCGGCAGCTCGCCCAGCAGCAGCGCCAGGTAGCGGGCGACCGGCCACAGCCCCGCCCCGCCGCCCGCGAACCCCAGTTGACCATCGGTCTGCTCCAGCACCGGCGAGCAGCCGGGAAAGCTCAGCCACTGTGGCGGTGTCGCCACCCCCTGCCAGACGCGGGCGAAGGTGGCCATGGTTCGCCGCTGCATGGTGGGGTCCTGAATGACGATCCCGCGACGATGAGGGATCCCCCCGTTCTCCAGCGTGGTCCGGGTAAAACGGGCGTTCTCGCCGCAGTTGGTCGACTGGTCCTCCACCACCAGCCGCGAGCGCGGAATGTGCCAGTAGTCATGAGCAATATCGGCCAGAATATGCGCTTCCGGACGCCCCGCCACCGGCAACATACGGTAACGGGTATCCTGGCGCACCGCCTCGTAGAGATAGTTCGTAGAATGTCCCACGCCGCCGCTGATCAGCAGCGGGACTTCCCGTTCCGCCGCCAGCCGGCAGGCGGCGTCGATGGTCGGGATCACGGCGTTGCCGGCCAGCACCACCACGTCCACCTGCGGCAGCGCGGGCAGCGTCGCCAGATCGTCCTGCGCCAGCCAGGCGCCGACCTGGTTAGCCGCCGCCAGCGTCGCCGCCGACAGCCGGGGAAATTGTTCTGCCATTCTGTCTCCTTAATTCCCTCTCAGCCGATCGGAGAGGATGCTTTCGCCATCATAAACGCCGCCTCGCGGGAGGCAAAGCGGCGTTAATTTGTAACCATTTTGAAATAACAAGAAACATCTAAAAACAGGCGGGTTGCACCTGAACAACTCACTATGAAAATAACAAAAAACAGCAAAATCAGGTGGAAAATAAAAAATAGCGTCGCGGTTACACCACGCCAAACCTCGCCATGTCGCCCAGTTTGCCAGCGATGAACTTGCCAATTGTAACCTTCAACCCTAAGTTGCTTAACAATTACACAACCTTTTTTCACACCAGGTTGCACCCTGTTTACACAGAGTGACACCTGACCTATTTACCGTGGCGGGAGAACGTTTCGTAATGAGCAATCCACAAGACAACACTGCATCCATTCTGCAGAAAAACAAGAAGGTCCTGATCGCCAGCCTGACAGGCAGCGCCATCGAATGGTTCGATTATTTTCTCTATGGCACCGCCGCCGCGCTGGTGTTCAACAAAATCTTCTTTCCGATGGTCGACCCGGTCATCGGCCTGATCCTCTCCTGGCTCTCCTTCTCGCTGACGTTTTTTATCCGCCCCATCGGCGGCGTCATTTTCGCTCATATCGGCGATCGCATCGGCCGCAAGAAGACGCTGGTGCTGACCCTGTCGCTGATGGGCAGCGCCACGGTGGCGATCGGCCTGCTTCCCACCTATGAGATGGTGGGCCTCTGGGCGCCCGCCCTGCTGATTACCCTGCGCATTATTCAGGGCATGGGTATCGGCGGTGAATGGGGCGGTGCGCTGCTGCTGGCCTACGAATACGCGCCGGAAAAGCGGAAAGGCTTTTTCGGCAGCATTCCCCAGGCCGGCGTGACCATCGGCATGCTGATGGCGACGTTTATCGTCTCGCTGATGACCCTGTTTGACGAGGCGCAGTTTCTCGCCTGGGGCTGGCGCATACCGTTCCTGCTCAGCTCCGTTCTCGTTTTTCTCGGCCTGTGGATCCGCAAAGATATCGACGAAACGCCCGCCTTTAAGCAGGTGAAAAAATCCGGCCAGGTGGCGAAGGCCCCGCTGCGCGAAACGCTCAAGCACCACTGGCGGGAAGTGCTGATTGCCGCCGGTCTGAAAGTGGTGGAGACCGCCCCATTCTATATCTTCTCCACCTTTGTGGTCAGCTATGCCACCACCACCCTGAGCTACCAGAAGTCGCAGGCGCTGGAATCCGTGACCCTGGGCGCGCTGGTGGCCACCGTGATGATCCCGCTGATGGGGCTGCTGTCAGACAAGGTGGGGCGGCAAAAGATGTATACCCTGAGCGTGGTGCTGCTGGGGCTGTTTATCGTTCCGTGGTTCCTGCTGCTCGACACCGGCACCAACTGGGGCATCATGCTGGCGACGGTCGTTGCCTTCGGCATCCTGTGGGCGCCGGTAACTGCGGTGCTCGGCACCTTGTGCTCTGAGATTTTCAGCGCCAATGTGCGCTATACCGGGATCACCCTCGGCTACCAGCTGGGTGCCGCGCTGGCCGGGGGCACCGCGCCGCTTATCGCCACCGGTCTGCTGGCAAAATATGACGGGGACTGGCGGCCGGTGGCCGTTTATCTGGGCGTAACGGTGGTGATTTCGCTGCTGGCAATTTTCTGCGCCAGCCGGATGAAGTCCGCGCCGGGTGCGGCCCCTTCCCGGGCGGAAAGCGCCTAACCGCCGCCGTCTGGGCAGGTAGCGTGCCGACTATCCCGCCCGGCGGCGCTGCGCTTGCGCGGGCCTACAGAGGGAGATCACGCCGCGGGGGATACCGCTCATCCCAGGTCCGGTAAGCATGTAGGCCCGGTAAAGCGCCAGCCGCCACCGGGCAGAAACAGACGTAACGTCTTCACCTCCTGCTTAGCCGGCCAGGTTGGCCGGCGAGTGTCAGGCGCTCTGGTTATCCAGTGTCAGCTGCCCCTCACGCCGCTGCTTCAGCTTCCAGAAGCCCCACAGGGCAATAAACCACAGCGGAGAAGCCAACAGCGCCAGCAGCGTGTCCGGGTCAAAGATCATGATGAAGATGGCGAAGGCGAAGAACAGCAGGCTCACCCAGCTCATCACCACCCCGGCAGGCATCTTAAAGATCGACCCGGCGTGCAGGTCCGGACGCTGACGGCGATAGACCAGATAGGCCACGAGGATCATCCCCCAGCTGAACACCACCATAATCGCCGCCAGGGTCGAGACGATGGTGAACAGGGTCATCACATTCGGTACCAGGAATAGCAGCAGCGTACCGATCAGCATGCAGAAGCAGGAGAACAGCAGGCTACGCACCGGGATGCGGGTATTGCGCGACAGGATGCGAAACTGCCAGTGCGCATGCTTCTCCACCGACAGGCCGTACAGCATGCGGGTGCTGGAGAAGACGCCGCTGTTGGCCGAGGACATCGCCGAGGTCAGCGCCACGAAGTTAATCACCGCCGCGGCGGCAGGCAGCCCGGCCTTGGCAAACAGCGTCACGAACGGACTGGTCTCCGCCGATACCCCCGGCCAGGAGGCGACGGCGATAATCACCACCATCGACAGCAGATAGAAGATGATAATCCGCAGCGGCAGAGCATTGATCGCCTTGGGCAAAATGCGCTGCGGATCGCGGGTCTCCGCCGTCATGGTGCCCAGCAGCTCAATGCCGGTAAAGGAGAAGATCGCTATCTGGAAGCCGGCGAAAAAACCGGTGATACCGTGAGGCATAAAAGCCGTCGGGTCGGTAAGATGGCTGAGAGAAGCCGTCACGCCGTCCGGAGAAGTCCAGCCAGTGGCAATCATCCAGCCGCCGGTGCCGATCAGGGCGATAATGGTGATCACCTTGATCAGGGCGAACCAGAACTCCGCCTCGCCAAACATTTTCACCGACAGCAGGTTAAGCAGGAACAGGATCGCCAGCATGCTGAGGGCCGGCATCCATGCCGACAGTTCCGGGAACCAGTACTGCATATAGCTCCCGCAGACCACCACGTCGGCAATGCAGGTCACTACCCAGCTTAGCCAGTAGGTCCAGCCGAGGTAAAAGCTGGCCTGCGGCCCGAGATACTCGCCGACAAAGTCGGCAAACGAGCGGTAGTCATGGCGGGTGAGCAGCAGCTCCCCCATCGCCCGCATCACCATATAGGTAAAGAACCCGACCAGCACATAGATCACCAGAATCGAGGTGCCGGCGACGGCGATGTTGCGCCCCGCCCCCATAAACAGCCCGGTGCCGATGGCGCCCCCGAGGGCAATCATTTGAATGTGGCGGGCGCCGAGCCCGCGTTTAAGCTGTGACGCGCCCTCACCTCCGGCGGCAGGAGACGCCTGATGTTGATGTTCAGTCATGGTGTTTCCTCAGGCTGGTTGTGGGAGGCGAAGAGCCGCGGCGCGCAGCAGCAGCCCGGCGCGCTGACCGGTGGCGACCCCGGCATTGGGAAAGAGGATATAGGGGGCCCGGGCCTGCACCACCCACCGTTTCTCCGCCTGGCGAGCGATTTCGTATCCCGCCGGGAGCGCGGTGAAGTTCTCAACGTTGGCCGCGAGATTAAGCGTAAATTCCCCCTCGCGCTTGATGATGCTCTCCTCGACCAGGAAGTAGTCCACTGGCGCTTTGTCGCGCGGCGGTAGCGGCGCGTCAGAAATCCAGGCCCGGATCGCCGCGTCGGTAGCGGCGAACAGGCTGAGATCGTTGGCGCCGAACGGCATCACTTTCCCCAGCTCCAGGGTGGCGCTTTGCGCGGCGAACTTTTCGCAGGTGAAATGGGTGAAGGTGCCGCCCGCTTCGGTATGCCGCACGATGGCATCCATCCCGCTGGCCTGCAACAGCTGGTAGAAGCCAGGCGAAAAATCCCCGGCGTGGGCCGGGAGCAGCGCAAACTGGCGATACAGCGACCCGCGAATGGCGGTATGCATATCGAGATGGCTACGGTTGACCGGACCCGCCGCATCGGCGGCGCGATAGAAGGCCTGCACCGCCTGCTCCAGCGCAAAAGCCCGCCGCGACTCATTCCCCGGGGTGACCGCCAGATGGCGGCCGCCGAACAGGCGATTCAAGTCGTTGTGCAGATAGCGGCGTGCGGCGCGGATCGCCGGCAGGTTACCAAAGACGATCAGCAGCGCCTGAGTGAGCGGCTGCCGCCCCTGGCTCAGATCGTGGGTCAACTGCAGCAGCAGCTCCGTCGGCGCGGTCTCATTGCCATGCACGCCCGCGGAGAGGATCGTCGCCTGGCGCCACGGCGCCGTCGGCAGCAACTGCAGGATCCCCTCGCCCAGCCAGCGGGCCTCGATGCCCGCCGGGAAGCTCCACTCCTGCAGGCGGCAGTGCAGTAAATCGTTAACCAGGTGCTCCATCTGCCGCTCCTTAACGCTGAAAATCATAGACCGCGCCCAGGCGCAGGATCTGCGTCAGCTCATCCAGCGCCTGATAAACCTCGCGCAGCAGCTGCGGGTCCGCCAGATCGCGGGCGTGCAGCCGGTCGCGATAGTGTTTTTCCACCCATGCCGTCAGCTGCTGATAACGCTCGTCGTTCATCAGACTGTGGGCGTTGACCGCCTGGCGTTCAGCCTCGTTGAGCACTACCCGCAGCCGCAGACAGGCCGGGCCGCCGCCGTTGCGCATGCTTTCCCGCAGGTCAAAGACCGCCACTTCATCGATCGGCGATGCGCTGTCGGCGGCGAGGTCGCTCAGATAGCGCCAGACGTTTTCCCGCTGGCGGCACTCCTCCGGCACCACGATCAGCATCTTGCCGTCAGGTTTACTCAGCAGCTGGCTGTTGAACAGGTAAGAGGCCACAGCGTCATCGAGCGACACCCGCTCGTCCGGCACTTCCACGCTGGTGAACGGGATATCCAGACTGTCGCTTTTAGCCCGTAGCGTCGCCAGCACCGTCGCCTGATCGACAAACGCCTGCTGATGGTGGAACAGCACATGGCGATTGCTGACCGCGATGACGTCGTTGTGAAACACGCCGCGATCGATAGCCTGCGGCGCCTGCTGGGCAAACACCGTGTAGCGCGGATCCAGCTGATGCAGGCGGGCCACCGCCTCGCTGGCCTCGAGGGTCTGCCGCGCCGGATACTTCACCGGGGCGATCCCGCCGCTGGCGCGTCGACCGTAGACAAAAAACTGCACCCCCTGTCGGTCATACTCCCGGCAGAAGCGGTTATGGTTGGCTGCCCCTTCATCGCCGAGGTCGCCATGCTGCGGCAGCGCCGCATGGTGGGCGAAGTAGCGCGGATCGGCGAACGTGGCGCCCAGGATCGCCGAGGTGGTGGGCGCCTCCTGCATACGGTGCAGCTTATTGTTCAGGTTGGCGACGGTGAAATGGACTTTGCCATCGGCGCTGTCCGCCGACGGTGAGACGGTCGCCGCATTGGCGGTCCACATCGACGAGGCGGAGCTGAAGGCGGAGAGCAGCTGCGGCGCCGCGTGGGCCGCCTGCCGGATGACCTGCTCATCGCTGCCCTGGAAACCGACTTCGCGCAGCAGACGTAGATTCGGACGCGGCTGCGGCGGCAGAATGCCCTGCACGAATCCGCGATCGGCAAGGGCTTTCATTTTATACAGCCCCTGCAGCGCCGCCTTTTTAGGGTTAGAGAGACCATCGCGGTTATTTTGCGAGGCTTCATTGCCGACGGAGAGTCCGGCGTAGTGGTGCGTCGGGCCGACCAGGCCATCAAAGTTTGCTTCAAAACCAGACATATGTCCTCACAGGATCCGTTATCAGAATGGCAGGCCCGGCGATACCGTCGCCGGAAGCGTCAGCGTATCGCTGACCAGAGAGGCCATCGGCCAGGCACAGTAATCAGCGGCGTACCACGCTGCCGCGCGATGGTTGCCGGAGGCGCCCACCCCGCCAAACGGCGCTTTACTCGAGGCGCCGGTCAGCGGCTTGTTCCAGTTGACGATCCCGGCCCGCGCCTCGTCCGCCAGCTGGTCAAACTGCGCCGCGTCGCTGGAGATCAGCCCAACGGCCAGGCCATAGCGGGTCTGGTTGGCAAGGCGGATGGCCTCCGGGAAATCGTCATAACGGATAACCGTCAGCAGCGGGCCAAAGTATTCTTCATCCGGCACCTCGATACCGGTGACGTCGACGATCCCCGGCGTCAGCACCGTGGAGCGCGGGTCGGGCTGGCGCATGCGCAGCAGCACCTTGCCGCCGAGCCCCTCCAGTTTTTGCTGCGCCGCCAGCATGTTCTGCGCGGCGTCGAGAGAAATCACTCCGCCCATAAACGGCGCGGGCTGGTCATCCCACTTGCCGGCGCGGATCTGCGCGCTGGCCGCGACCAGCCGCTGCAGCAGCGCATCCCCCTGCTCGCCGCGCGGCACGATCAGCCGGCGCGCGCAGGTGCAGCGCTGCCCGGCGGAGATAAACGCCGACTGGATAATCACATGCAGCGCCGCATCGACATCGGCCACGTCGGCGACGATCAGCGCGTTGTTGCCGCCCATCTCCAGCGCCAGCATCTTCTCCGGCTGGCCGCCGAAATAGCGATGGAAGTGGAAACCGGCCGCCGCGCTGCCGGTGAACAGTACGCCGTCGATATCACGATTTTCCAGCAGCGCCTGGCCAGTGGTTTTTCCGCCCTGCAGCAGATTGATCACCCCGTCAGGGACGCCCGCCTGCTGCCACAGCTGGACGGTCATTTCGGCGGTGGCCGGCGTCAGCTCGCTGGGTTTAAACACGATGGTATTGCCGGCAATCAGTGCCGGAATGATGTGCCCGTTGGGCAGGTGGCCCGGGAAGTTGTAGGGACCAAAGACCGCCATCACGCCATGCGGTTTGTGGCGCAGCTGTGCTTTTCCGTCCGGCAGCGTCGACTCGTGAAAGCCCGTCCGCTGGTGATAGGCCTCGATGGAGATCGCGGCCTTGCCGATCATCGCCTGCACTTCGGTGCGGGTCTCCCACAGCGGCTTGCTGGTCTCCCGGGAAATCAGGGTCGCCAGCGCCTCTTTATGTGTCTCCAGCAGCGCGGCAAAACGCTCCACCACGGCAATACGCTCGGCCAGCGGCCGGTGCGACCAGGGGTAAAACGCCGCGCGCGCCGCGGCGCAGGCCGCCTGGACGTCGTCGGCACCCGCGCTGGCCGCCTGCCACAGCAGCGACTGATCCTCCGGGGCCAGTTTGCTCATCGTTGCGCCGCTGCCCGCCTGCCACTGCCCGGCTATAAACTGTGCTTTTACCGCCATGATCTGTTTTCCTCTGGATTCAGGGTTACCGTATAAACGCGGTCGGTTTCACTGACCTGCAGCGCGTCCAGCGCGGCGGCATCCAGTGAGACCTGCTCTTCGTGGGCCACCAGCAGCGCCCGGAAATTGTCGAACTGACCGTTGGCGACGAGCGTCGGCGCCGGCAGGGCGCCCATCAGCTGCTGGGCCGGCAGGCACTGGCTGTCGCGCACGGCGCGGATCTGATCGGTGTTCGCCTCCAGCACCGGTCCGGCATCGAAAATATCCACCGAGCCGCGCCAGCTGAATCCCTCTTTCTCGAGGATCGCCCGCGCCGGGGCGGTATTGGGATGCACCTGACCGATGACCTCGCGGGCCGCTTCCGGCAGCAGTGAGATATAGATCGGGTAAGCCGGCATCAGTTCGGCAATAAAGGTTTTCATGCCGGTGCCGGTCAGCCGGTCAGCATCGGCAAACGGGATGTCGAAGAAGTGATGGCCCAGCGCATCCCAGAACGGCGACTGCCCCTGCTCATCGCTGCAGCCGCGCAGTTCGGCAAACAGGTACGGGGAAAACCACTCGCGGAAGGCGGCGATAAATAAAAAGCGCGCCTTGGAGAGCAGCAGACCATTGCGGTTGCGCTGATAGGCCGGGTCGAGAAACAGCGTACACAGTTCGCTGTGCCCGGTGTGGTCATAGCTGAGATTAAGCAGCTCCTGAGGCTTATAGACTCCCAGCGCTTTCGAGGCGCGAACCGTTTTCTGAATGCGAAAATTGTAAAACGGCTCGTCCAGGCCCACCGCGACCTCAATGGCGCTCACCCCCACCACCCGCGCCAGCGCGGTGTCTTCCAGCACAAACAGGAAACCCTGCTGGCCGCGCGGCAGTTCGCCGGCGAAGGTCTCGATACTGCGCTGGATACGGGCGGCCAGGCGCCCGGCATCATGCGGTAAGGAGGTCATGCCGACCCCCGCCCGCGCGGCAAGGCGGACGATGTCGTCGAGATCGTTTTCCCGTACGGGACGAAATAGCATCACAGGCCGTCCTCCCGGTTAGCGGGTTAAGCGAGCAACGGCGCGATCAAGGCGCACGAAGGCTTCCGCAATATCCGCCAGCGGGATATTGAGCGCCGGCGCGAAGCGCAGCACGTCCGGGCCGGCAATCAGGGCGATCAGCCCCTCTTCCGCCGCCAGGTTGGTCAACGTTTTGGCCTTGCCGCGCAGCGGCCCCGCCAGCTCAGCGCCGATCAGCAGACCGGTGCCGCGCACGGCGCTGAACGCATCGTAACGGGCAGAGATCGCATTCAACTGGTCAACAATCAGCGCATGGCGCTCGCCAACGCCCGCCAGCAGCGGCGCATCGAGATGGGCCAGCACGGCGTTAGCGACGGTCGCCGCCAGCGGGTTGCCGCCGAAGGTGGTGCCATGGGTGCCGGGCTGGAAAACCTGCGCCCAGGCCTCTTTCGCCAGCATCGCGCCGATTGGGAAGCCGCCCCCCAGCCCTTTGGCGCTGGTGAGGATGTCCGGGACGACGTTGTAGTGCTGGTAGGCGTAGAGATGGCCGGTACGGCCCGCCCCGGTCTGCACCTCATCGAATATCAGGGTCGCGTGATGGCGATCGCAGAGGGTGCGCAGCGCCTGGAGGAACGCCGGGTCAGCGGGTATCACGCCGCCTTCGCCGATGATCGGCTCGACGATCACCGCACAGGTGCGCGAAGAGATGGCCGCGGTGACCGCCTCGATGTCGTTATAGGGCAGATGGGTAATGCCCTGCGGCAGCGGAGCATAATCGCTGGAATATTTCGGCTGGCCGCCGACGGAGACGGTGAACAGCGTCCGGCCATGGAAGGCATGGTTGAAGGCGATGATTTCGCTTTTTTCACCACCAAACTTATCGTGAGCGTATTTCCGCGCCAGTTTGAGAGCGGCCTCGTTGGCTTCGGCGCCGGAGTTGCAGAAAAACACCTTATCGGCAAAGGTCGACTGTACGAGGGTTTTCGCCAGCTGCAGCACCGGCTCGTTGGTATAGCCATTGCCGATATGCCACAGTTTCGCCAGTTGATCCTGCAGGGCCTGAGCCAGCGCCGGATGGGCATGGCCTAAGGCATTCACCGCAATGCCGCCCGCCATATCGATATACTCTTTCCCCTGCTGGTCCCAGACGCGGGAACCCGCCGCCCTGACCGGAATAAACGGCGCGGGGGCAAAACAGGGAACCAGGTAAGCGTCAAAATCTTCGCGAGTCATAGTGCCTGACATCATTCATCTCCGGAACGTAAGACGACGGAAAACGCTCCCGCCGCGTTGGACAATCGACATTAACCCTGACCCTCGGCTTATTTTGGACACGAGCGCGCCCGCTGTGATGGCAAAAATATTCACCACAGGAAAAATAAGCCCTATTTATTTTGCGGGCATTTGTTAATTCATGGTTAACGTCATGTTGTTGTGTGGGCTAATGCTGGCCTGTGAACAATAAGATTGTCAATACGGGTGGAAGCAATTTATTCACTTTTTGAAGATCATCAAGATAATGAAAAACATAGAAAAAATATTTTTCTATGCACTTAAGTGAATAAAAAGTGAATTAAAATGCACAGCTTGCAGGTGGTTGGCGTGCGTAGTTATTCACTTAAAAAATAAAAAATCTAACAAAAATTTAAAAATCGGAATTGCCGTCAAATACCGCTTTATAAAATTGGTGATACCATTCATTGCACAGAGTTTACTGCTGTAGCTATTCCACGGTTTTACACGACATAAATAACACTGAGAAACAGGACTCTTATGGAAAAGTTATCTTACGCATCTGAAAGTAGTACATCTCCATGGACCACCTACCTGCGCCAGATCGACCGTGTCGCGCCTTATCTCGGCGATCTTGCCTACTGGGTGGAAACCCTGCGCCATCCGAAGCGTGCGCTGATCGTCGACATTCCTGTGCAAATGGACGACGGCACCATCCGCCACTTCGAGGGCTATCGCGTTCAGCACAATCTGTCGCGTGGACCGGGTAAAGGTGGTGTTCGCTACCATCCGGATGTCGATCTTAACGAAGTCATGGCACTTTCTGCCTGGATGACCATTAAGTGCGCCGCGGTCAATATTCCTTACGGCGGGGCCAAAGGCGGCATTCGCGTCGACCCCTTCTCACTGTCAGAAGGTGAACTGGAGCGTCTGACCCGCCGCTACACCAGCGAAATCGGCATTATTATCGGGCCGCAGAAAGATATTCCGGCGCCGGACGTCGGCACCAACGGTAAAGTGATGGCATGGATGATGGACACCTACTCCATGAACCATGGCACCACCATTACCGGCGTGGTCACCGGCAAACCGATCCACCTCGGCGGCTCCCTCGGCCGTGAAAAGGCCACCGGGCGTGGCGTATTTGTCACCGGCCGGGAAGTGGCTCGTCGCGCCGGTATCGAAATTGAAGGCGCCAAAGTCGCGCTGCAGGGCTTTGGTAACGTCGGTAGCGAAGCAGCCCGCCTGTTCGCCGGCGTCGGCGCCCGCGTGGTGGTCATTCAGGATCATACCGCGACCCTGTATAACGAAGGCGGGATTGATATGGCCGCCCTCACCGCCTGGCAGGCGGAGAAAAAGCAGATTGCCGGTTTCCCTGGCGCCCAGGAGATCGATAAAGACGCCTTCTGGACCACCCCGATGGACATTCTGATCCCGGCAGCACTGGAAGGGCAAATCACCCGCGAGCGCGCGGAGAAGCTGACCTGCAAACTGGTGCTGGAAGGGGCCAACGGCCCAACCTTTCCGGAAGCGGACGACGTGCTGGCCGAGCGCGGCGTGATCGTAGTGCCGGACGTTATCTGTAACGCCGGTGGGGTGACCGTCAGCTATTTTGAGTGGGTGCAGGATATGGCCAGCTTCTTCTGGAGCGAAGAAGAGATCAACGCCAAGATGGACCGCATCATGACCGACGCCATTATTCACGTCTGCGATAAAGCCGCCGAGAAAGCGTGTACGCTGCGTACCGCCGCCTATATCGTGGCCTGCGAGCGCATCCTGATGGCGCGTAAAGACCGCGGCATCTACCCGGGCTGATCCCCGTCAGGGTGTGAATCAGGGGGTGGCGTAGCGCCGCCCCCTTTTTTTCGCTATCGTGCCGTCAACCGCCGTTAGACCACAGCACCGGCCATCCCCGACGCTGCGACTCCGCCAGCAGCGCCGCGCACGGATTGACCGCGCAGGGGTTGCCAACCAGCGCGAGCAGCGGCAGATCCGAGATATGGTCCCCAAAGGCATAGCACGCCGCCAGCGGCTGGCCCCGTTCCTGCGCGTAGCGTTGAGCATGCAACGCCTTATGTTCGCCAATGGCGGTCCGCCAGAGTTCCCCGGTATAGTGTTCGTCAACCACCACCGGCTCTGAACACAGGGCATGCTCCACCCCCAGCGCCGCCATCGCTGGCCAGAGAATGTCGGTCATCGATCCGGAGACAAACACCACGTCATCCCCGCGCGCCTGATGTTGCCGGAGGATCGCCACCACCTCACGGTGAAAACCGTACCCACCTTCGCGATACAATGCCTCAGCAACCGCCCGTACCTGGGCGCGCGGCTCATGGCGAAACAGCGAATAGTAGTAGCGATTGATTGCCTCCCGCGGTTGACCCGCTTTGCTAAGCGCCTGGAGCTGGCGGACAATCGCCGCGGCCGTCAAACCGCACTGCAGCGGATATTCCTCGGCATAGCGGTGCAGAAACAGGAACATACTTTTGCCGGTAATCAGCGTTTCATCCACGTCAAAAAAGGCGATGCTCATCCCCGTCCCCCTGCTCAATACTGACCAGATAATGTTGATGGCAGAGCGCCGCCTGCTCACACTCCTTACGAGTAATGTAGTTCAGGTCATAGACGCTGAAGCTAAAGCCGACTTCCGCTTTGCGGGTGCCGGTCTGGTCAAAACCGACCGAACACTCGCAGGTAAAGCGGCCGTGGGCTGAGCTTTTGCGCGACACCACATTCAGCACAATGGTCACCGGCAGCGGGAAAACAAAGCTGGAAAAAGCTACCTGCAGCGAGCTCAGCGTGAAGTACTTCTCGTCCATCGCCACGCCGGCCTCCGCCAGCAGAAATTTCTCCGAGGTGGCGATGATGGTTTGCCGCGCCGCCTCGATCAGCACCATCCCCTGGATGTGTTGCCCGGTCTGGTGGTCGCAAAGCAGCTCCGAGGCGTCCTGCAGGATCAGACGCGCGCAATAGCTATCTTCATCGCGTTTTTCCGGCGAGGTGATGAGGATGTTCTCTTTTTTACGTTTATGCACCAGCCGCTGATGATCGCGGTTGTTTTGATAATAGAGATCCTGCAGATTGACGATCTGGCGGATTTTATCCGGATAGTGCTGACGAATAATGCAGACCGTGCGGGAGATGTCGTCGAGCTGCACGCCCTGACCAATGACGATTTTATCGACGCCGGCGAGCTCGCCGCTCCAGACAAAACGCTCAAACTCGTTGACGGTCAGCACGTTCTGATGCCGCCGGGCAAAATCGGTAAATTTCTCACCCACCACAATTAATTTTTCCATGGCGCTTGTCTCCTCAGATCGCTTTCACAATTAACGCAATACCCATCCCGCCGCCGATACACAGCGAGGCCAGGCCGGTCGGTTTATTCTCCCGGCGCAGCGCGTGCAGAAGGCTCACGACAATCCGGGTTCCGGAACTGCCGAGCGGGTGCCCGAGGGCAATCGCGCCGCCGTTGACGTTCAGGCGGGCGGCTATCTCCTCCGCCGTCATCTGATGCTCGCGGGCCAGCCCCTTGACCACCCCCAGCACCTGCGCGGCAAAGGCTTCGTTAATTTCCAGTCGCGCCATATCGCTGAGCTGAAACCGCCCGCGGCGCAGGGCGCACGTCATGGCCGGCAGCGGCCCAAGCCCCATCATCGCCGGGTCGACGCCGCCCTCGCCGAAGGAGACTATCTCAGCCAGCGGCCGCAGGCCGTACTGCGCAACGGCGCGCGCCGAGGCGAGGATCACTGACGCCGCGCCGTCGTTCAGCCCCGAGGCGTTGCCCGCCGTGACGCTCCCGTCGCGACGAAAAGCCGGTTTCAGCGCCGCCAGCTGGTCGGCGCTAAGGTCATGGCGGATCTGCTCATCCTCGCGGACCACGCTGACGCCCCGCTTCCCGCTGACCGTCACCGGCACTATCTCCTCGGCAAAATGGCCGGCGCGGCTGGCGGCGGAGGCTTTTTGATGGCTGTCCAGCGCGTACTGGTCCTGTTCTGCGCGCGAGATCTGCTCATGCGCGGCGATGGCCTCCGCCGTTTCCCCCATCGGAATATGCAACAGCGGATCGGTTAAGCCATCGCTCTGGATCAGATCCTCGCTGCTGAACGCGCCAAATTTCATGCCGCCCCTTATCTCTCCCCGCAGCAAAAACGGCGCCTGGCTCATGTTTTCCATCCCGCCAGCGACGACCATGTCGGCATAACCGCTCTGGATATGGATCGCCCCTTCGGTAATACTTTTCATACCGCTACCGCAGATCATATTCAGGGTGTAAGCCGGCTTTTGCACCGGGATCCCCGCCCGCAGCGCGGCCTGACGCGCCGGCCCCATCCCCTGCCCGGCGGCGAGGACGCAGCCGCAGATCACTTCGTCAATCCACGCCGGGTCAATCCCGGCCTGCTGCAGGTTGTGGCGGACGGTGAGCGCGGCCAGTTCCACCGCAGAGACCGTTTTCAGGGCGCCAAGAAAACGCCCCACCGGCGTACGGCAGGCCGCGACGATATACACTTTATTCATGATTATTCCATTACGTAGAGCGAGGAAAGATACTGCGATGTCCCGGCTTCGCTGCCGGTAAAGCCCACATAGCCATCGGGATTGATCACCGCATAGTCATCGCGGCCAATCTGTAGCGCCTCGAGAAACGCCTCGTCCGCCGGGTCAAGGGCGCAGAATATAAACCAGCCGCCAGGTTTCAGGCGGGATAAGGGAGGACAGTCGACGCGCGCGGAAAAGACCACGACCTTACCGCTGGCGAAGGCGTCATAACTGTTGCGAAACCTCGCCTGCGGCGAGGTAAAGACGTACCACGGGACATGGTGGCCCATCAGGCCGTTCGGGTGAGCGCTCTGCGGCGCGGCAAAGCCGGCGTACTGCAGCGGCAGCTGGTGGCGATAATAGTGACGATTGCAAAACTCCGGAAAGTAGACCGCGTCGATATGGTTTTTCGGCACCAGACCGGCGATCAGGCCGGTATCGTGATCGGTGGCGTGCAGCACGCCGCTCACCGCGGCGAAACGCTCGGTGCGATAGGATGCCAGCAGCCGGTCGCTGGCGACGCCATGCAGGTAAAAGGCCAGCTTCCAGGCCAGGTTAATCGCATCCTGAATACCGGTATTCATCCCCTGCCCGCCAATCGGACTGAACAGATGGAAAGCATCGCCTGCCAGCATGATATTGTGCTGCAGATTGTCATCGGCGATCCGGTTATAGAAGTTGGCGCTGGAGGACCAGGTCAGCGCCTGCGCCGGAGGAACCTCGGGGCAGAAGCGCGCCAGCGCCACGTTGATCTCCTGCAGATCCGGCACCGGACGCGGCGACGGTAATCGACCGGCTCTTTTAATCACGATCCTGACCTGATTGTCCGGCATGGGCAGAAAGATCAGAAAGCCCAGCTCGTCAATATAGTAAGAGGTTCCCGGGAGCGTCGCCGCGCTGGCGAACTGCACGTCCGCCATTACAAAATGCAGCGGGTAATCATGGCCGCTAAAGCCAATCCCGGCCAGCTCCCGGACGGTGCTGGCCGCGCCGTCGGCGCCGATAATATAGTCATAGGTAGCGGAACAGGCCCGGCGGGCATCGTCGAGCAGAGAGACGTGATAGCGCCCTTCCTCCCGCCGCCAGGAGACCAGCTGATGTCCGCGTTTCACCAGTTGACCGGCCTCGGCCAGCGCCGTTTCAAGGATCTTCTCCGTCCGCGGCTGCGGGATACTGACATGGAAGGGATAGCAGGTGGGGAGATGGCGGTTATCAATATGCAGAAACTTGCGGTTTTTATACCAGGCGTAAATTGACTGAACCTGCTTGCCCTGGGCGGTCAGCTCCCCGGCAAGGGCTAAGCCGTGGAAGGCTTTAATCGTCGCCGGACTGACGCTCAGCGCTTTGGACCAGGTGGTGCTGTGTGTATTTTTATCAATAATATCAAAATCAATTCCATACTTATTCAGATAGCAGCCAATGATTAACCCTACCGGGCCGGCGCCAACAATGAGTACTTTTTTCACGATCGAGCCTCTCTGTATGCCCCCAGGGGGGCATACGCGTGTTGCCTGGGTGCAGGGTGAGTTAGGGGTAGATATCGTCGGCCAGACGGCGATCGCCGGCGACATTGCAGATATGCCAGTAGGGATAAGGCTTCTCTTTTTCGCTCACGCTGTTGAGGATCGCCGCCTCCTCGTCGCTCAGCGTCCAGTTCAGTGCCGCCAGGTTATCCTCCAGCTGGGCGAGTTTGGTCGCGCCGATCACCAGCGATGTGATCCCCGGGCGGGTACGCAACCAGTTGAGCGCCACCTGCGCCACGCTGGCGTTGCGCTGACGGGCAATCTCCTGCATCACTTCCAGGGTCTGCCAGGCTTGTTCACGATTGGCGATCGGCGCCGACTCAAACGGGGTGGCGTTCGCCAGCCGACTGCCCTCAGGAAACGCCTGATTGCGAGGGTATTTACCGGTGAGGAAGCCCCCGGCCAGCGGGCTCCAGACGGTGATGCCGACGTTCTGATCGACGCTGAGCGGGATAATCTCATGCTCCAGTTCTCGCGCGGCGATATTGTAATAGCCCTGATAGACGCAGAATTTTTCCAGTCCGAGGCGCTCTGAGATCCCCAGCGCCTTCGCCAGCTGCCAGGCCGCGTAGTTGGAGACCCCGATGTAGCGAATTTTCCCGGCGCGAATTAACGCATCCAGCGTCCGCAGGGTATCCTCCAGCGCGGTGCGCGGATCGAACCCGTGGAGATGATAGATATCGATATAATCCGTTTTCAGCCGCTGCAGGCTGGCGTCGACGGCATTAATAATATGGTAGCGCGACGCCCCCAGCGCGTTCGGATTGGGGTCGGTCTGCCAGCGTCCTTTGGTGCCGATAATCACCTGCTGGCGTTTCCCCTTCAGCGCGTTACCGAGCAGCTCTTCGCCCTGGCCGTTTTTATAACAGTCCGCGGTATCAAAAAAGTTAATCCCGGCGTCCAGCGCTTTGTACACCAGATCGTATGCCGTATGCTCAGGCACCACGCCGAATTCCGACCAGTTGCGTCCCGGTGCGCCGAGAAAGGCCCCTTTTTCACCAAACGTCATGGCGCCAAAACAGAGCTCCGACACCGACAGCCCGGTGGAACCTAAATACCGATACTTCATGCTTGACTTCCTTTTAAAGGTGACAACGTCACACTAGCGATAACAAATCCGCTGGCGGTCAGGCATGCACCGGCCAGGGGAATATGCGAGAGGGAGACGCCGGCGGTGAGCAACAGCCCACCAAACCAGGCGCCAGCGGCATTGCCGAGGTTAAAGGCGGCGATATTGCACGAGGAGACCATGCTTTTGCCGGTCTCACTGCTGTCCAGCGCCTGCATCTGCAGCGGCGGAATGGTGGAGAACATCGCCGCCCCCAGCAGAAACACCGCCGCGCAGGCGCCGGGTAGCGTCTGAATGGCGAACGGAAAGAGGCACAGGACGACGATAAGCAAGGCCAGGGTCAGCAGCAGCGCCCGGCGGACCCCACCGTCGGTCAGGCGGCCGCCGAGGTGATTCCCGGCGACCATCCCGACGCCAAACAGCACCAGCACCGGTGGAATGAGATGGTCGCTCATCCCGGTGACGGTTTTCAGCATTGGCGCAATGTAGGTAAAGGCGGCGAAGACGCCGGAAAACCCGAGCGCGGTGATCAGCAGGCTGCGCAGCACCGTCGGATGGCGCAGCACCTTCAGCTCGTCGCGGATCCGACTCTGCACCGCCGGTTGGGCCTGACGGCCGGGCACCAGGGCAATGACTGCCAGGGCGGAAAGAATGCCAATCAGCGTGACCATAAAGAAGGTGTAGCGCCAGCCAAGGTATTGCCCTACCCAGGCGCCGAGGGGCACGCCCAGAATATTGGCCAGGGTGGCGCCGAGAAAGACGGCGGAGACCGCCGAAGCCCGTTTATCCACCGGCGCCAGCTCCGCGGCATAGACCGAACTGATGCCGAAGAATGAGGCGTGAGCTAAGGCGGTTATTACCCGGAAAATAATGAGCATGGTCATATTACCGGCAATACCGCAACCTAAATTACCGATGGAAAATAAGATCATCAGAAATAACAACGCCGGTTTTTTGGGGTAGCTGCTTAATAGCGGTGTGAGGAGCGGCGCGCCAATCACCACCCCACAGGCATAAGCGGTAATAGACCAGGCGGCAAGCGTAATGGATATATGAAAATCATGGGCCACATCAAGTAATAATCCCATAATCACAAATTCGGTGGTACCAATACCAAATGAGCCCACGGAAAGCGCATAAACTGCCGCAGGCAATCCCGCCGTACGGGAAACAGCAATAGTCATAAGTAACCTCATCTCCCGCCAGGGCGGCGGGAGAATAGTATTCAGGGGGTTATTTTTCGATTAAGTTAAAGTCGCCCTGGTTATAGCGTAAGCCAGTGACGTTATCGGGAGTGAAAATATCTTCGATGGTGAGAATATCCTCAGGAGAGAGGGTAATATTCGCGGCTCCGGCATTATCACGCAGATGGGCAATTTTTCTCGCCCCCGGGATAGGCACGATATCCTCGCCTTTGCTCATGACCCAGGCAAGGGCAATCTGCGCAAGGGTCGCGTCATAGCGCGTGGCCACCTGCTGCAGACGCTCAAGCAGCAGCTGGTTTTTGCGCATGGTCTCGGCCTGGAAGCGCGGCAGATTGCGGCGGAAATCATCCTCAGCGAAGACGCCAGGATCGGTGATTTTTCCCGTCAGGAAGCCGCGCCCCAGCGGGCTGTATGGGACAAAGCCCACCCCCAGCTCGCGGCAGGCGTTGAGAATACCGGCCTCCGGCTCGCGGGTCCACAGCGAGTATTCCGTCTGCACGGCGGTAATCGGATGCACCTTGCAGGCCCGGCGCAGCGTCTGGGATGAGACTTCCGACAGTCCGATATGACGAATTTTCCCCTCTTTAACCAGGTCGGCCATGGTGCCCACCACGTCTTCCACCGGCACCGCCGGATCGACGCGGTGCTGATAGAGCAGATCGATGGTCTCGATATTCAGCCGCTTCAGCGACCCTTCCACTGACTCGCGAATATGTTCCGGACGACTGTCGACGCCGGCCATCCGCTCCAGTCCCTGGCCGGTCGGCAAAATACGAAAACCAAACTTGGTGGCAATCTGCACCTTATCGCGGATACCTTTTATCGCTTTCCCGACAAGAACTTCATTATCGAAAGGACCATACACTTCGGCAGAATCCAGGAAGGTCACGCCCATGTCCACCGCGGCATGAATCGTATTAATCGCCTGCGACTCCTCGGCGCCGCCGTAGGCGAAACTCATTCCCATACACCCGAGACCCAATGCGGAAACCTGGAACTTCTCTTTTCCGAGATAACGTGTTTTCACCTTATTTTCCTTACGTGCTGAATGTTATTAAATATATACTTCCCTTTTACATTGATAACAATTAATCTATTCCGAACGCGGTGTTAGCTGGAAATTAACAATGAAAACCTTGCCGGATTTGCAACAAATTGAAATATTAATACTCATAGTGAAACATGGCAGTTTTCGCCAGGCTGCCAGGGCATTAAATCTTTCACCACCGGCCCTCACCAGCGCTATTAATCATCTGGAAGAAAAGTTAGGCGTGCGCCTGCTGAATCGCTCGACGCGCAGTTTGTCATTAACTGCCGTGGGTGAGGAATTTCTTAATAATATGACGTCGGTGGTCAATGATTATCGCCGGGTGGTTGACAGCCTGAATTATCATCGCCTGACGCCGGAAGGCGTGGTGAAAGTCAATTTACCGCGTATTGTTCTTGACCTGTTTTTTCAACACTATTTTATTGCCTTTAAAACCGCCTATCCCGATGTAACGCTCGAACTGTACACCACCGATCGGAAAGTCAATATTATTGAGTCCGGTTTTGACGCCGGTATTCGCTATTCGCAGGATGTGCCCAAAGATATGATTGCCATCCCCTTTGGCGAGAAGCTGTCGCTGATCCCGGTGGCCAGCCCGGCCTATATCCGCGAGGCCGGCGAGCCCGACACCCCGCAGTCGCTGGTCAATTTCCGCTGCATCAACCGCTGTTTTCCCAGCGGTGAAAAGTACCGTTGGGAGTTTATTAGCCCCAGCGGGGAGCCTAGCGAAGTTTCGGTCAGAGGCGATCTGGTCGTTGATTCCGATACGGCGATGATCCAGGCGGCGGAGAGCGGATTAGGCATCGCCTTTGTCTATCAGTCGCTGGTGACGCAGCAGTTGAGCGCGGGCAGCCTGGTCCGTTTGTTACCCGACTACCACTATCCTGCCGACCATTTCTGCGTCTACTACCCGAGCCGGAAACATATACCGGTGCCGCTACGGGCCTTTATCACCTGGGTCATGGCGCAGAATAAGAGCATCCTCAGTGAGTAGAGGGTTCGCGGGTTAACCCATCGCTATTAGCCACAATAAACGCACATACCGTTAACCAATTTTTTTCCTTCGCCTTGAATTATGGCGGTCGCCCGACATAAACTCGTTAGAGCTCTAACGATATTGACAGACGACCTATGGACAATCGACAGCTTAACTTCTCCCATCTTTTATACCTCACCGCCCATCACTGGCGGCTGGCGGTCAACCGTCGGCTAAAGGACCTTGGCCTGAGCCAGGCCAGTTGGGTGGCGGTCGCGGCCATTGCCCGCCAGCCACAGCCGCTGTCGCAAAGCGAACTGGCGCAGGAGCTGGGGGTAGAGAGTCCGACCATTGTGCCGCTGATCAACCGGCTGGTCGCCCTCGGCCTGGTGGAGCGTGTCACCACCGCCAGCGATAAACGTAAGCGGCTGCTGGTCGCCACCGAGCAGGGAATGGCGCTGTATGAGCAGGTCAAAACGGTGGCGGACGATCTGCGCGAAGAGATCCTGACGGCGATTACCCCGCAGGAGCGGGAGCAAACTCAGCGGGTGCTGGAAAAACTGCTGCGCGAAGTGGAGAAGAAATAATGCCCCGTCGCCAGGATAACCCCTATGCCCCGCATGACTGGGCGCCGCATGAAAAACCAGCCCTGCTTGGCTCGCCCTCGACGCCGCTGCACAGTCCGCAGAAACGTCTCGCCTATGGCGTGGTCGGCCTGCTGGTGTGCCTCACCGGCGCGCTGGGCAACGCGGTGGTCACCGCCAACCTGCAGCTGCTGCAGGGCACCTTCGCCGCCTGGTCGACCGAGATCGCCTGGCTGCCGGCGGTGTACGTCATGACCAACGTCTCCATCAACCTGCTGCTGGTGAAATTTCGCCAGCAGTTTGGGCTGCGCGCCTTTACCGAAGGCTTTCTGGTGCTCTATGTGCTGGTCACCTTTTTCCACCTGTTCGTCAACGATCTCAGCTCGGCGATGATGGTCCGCGCCGCCCACGGCATGGTGGCCGCAGCGCTCAGCTCGCTGGGGATCTACTACCAGGTGCAGGCCTGGCCCGCACGCCACCGCCTGAAAGGGCTAACCATCGGCATCACCGGCTCGTCGCTGGCCATTCCGCTGGCGCGTCTCTTTTCCACCGAACTGCTGCAGATCGATGAATGGCGCGGCCTTTACTTCTTTGAACTGGGGCTGGCGCTGGTGTCGCTGGCCTGCGTCATCGCGCTGAAACTGCCGCCGAGCGATCGTAAAAAGGTGTTCGAGAAGAAGGATTTTATCACCTTCTTTCTGCTGGCGCCCGGCATGGCGCTGGTGTGCGCCGTGCTGTCGCTGGGGCGGCTCGAGTGGTGGTTTGAAGCGCCGTGGATCGGCTGGTCGCTGGCGGCAGCGGTGGTGCTGATCGTCGCCGCTATCGCCTTTGAGCATAACCGCAGCAATCCCCTGCTCAATACCAAGTGGCTCTCCAGCGGCAGCATCGTACGCCTCGGCCTGATTATGCTGCTGATCCGCATCGTGCTGGCGGAGCAAAACACCGGGGTCATCGGCTGGTTGCAGTACGTTGGTCTGCAAAACGAACAGATGACTAACCTCGCATGGTCAATTTTCGCCGGCATTCTGTGCGGGATCATCGCCAGTTGTCTGACGCTCAACCCGCAGAAGCTCTACTGGCCGACCGCCACCGCCCTGGCGCTGATCATGGTAGCCTCGCTGCTCGACAGCCAGTCCAACGCCCTCACCCGTCCGGAACAATTAATGTTCAGCCAGTTTTTACTCGGCTTCGGCAGCGCCTTCTTTCTGGCCCCGGCGATGCTCGCCGGCATTGGCGGCGTGTTTGCCGATCCGCGCAACCTGGTCAGCTTCTCGGTGCTATTCGGCATGAGCCAGAACATCGGCGGTCTGCTGGGGTCGGCGATCCTCGGCACCTTCCAGACCTGGCGGGAAAAATTTCACTCCAGCCAGCTGGCGGACCAGATCACCACCCTGAACCCGCTGATCGTCGAGCGGCTGCAGCAGTATAGCCAGATGTATCAGAGCCAGATCGGCGACAGCACCCTGCTTAACGTTCAGGCCACCACCCTGCTGCAAAACGCCGCGACGCTGCAGGCCAATATTCTCGCCTGGAATGACACCTATCTGCTGACGGCGGCCATCTCCGCCGGCACATTAGTGTGGGTTTTCTGGCGCTTAATTCGCTTACGACTGACCGCCCGTATCGCCTTAAAACGCGCCACCGGCAGCAAATAATTATCATCATTTCATCTCTGGAGTCGTTATGAGTCAGCAGGATGCGGCCAAACAACAGGCCAACACCCGGAACAACATTCGCGTGGTCTCCATTTTTACCGCCGCAGCGATAGGCCTCGTCGGCGTATTAGTGATCCTCTACGCCTGGCAACTGCCGCCGTTCACCCGGCATAGCCAGTTTACCGATAACGCCTATGTGCGCGGGCAGACCACCTTTATCAGCCCGCAGGTCAACGGCTACATCACCGCCGTCAACGTCAAAGATTTCGCAATTGTCCAGCCGGGCGAGGTGCTGTTCCAGATAGACGATCGCATCTATAAGCAGCGGGTGCATCAGGCCCAGGCTACCCTGGCGATGAAGGAGGCCGCGCTGCGCAACAATCTGCAGCAGCGCAAAAGCGCCGAGGCGACGATCGCCAAAAATGAAGCCGCGCTGCAAAACGCCCGCGCGCAGAATCTGAAAATCCAGGCCGATTTAAAACGGGTACAGGAGCTGACTGCCGATGGTTCGCTGTCGATCCGCGAGCGTGATTCGGCGCGCGCCAGCGCGGCGCAAGGGGCTGCGGATATTGAACAGGCGAAAGCGGCGCTGGAGATGTCGCGCCAGGACCGTGAATCGACCATCGTCAATCGCGATTCGCTGGAAGCCGACGTGGCCAGCGCCAAAGCCGCCCTCGAGCTGGCGCAGATCGACCTGCAGAATACGCAGATCATCGCCCCCACCGGCGGCCAGCTGGGGCAGATCTCGGTACGTCTTGGCGCCTACGTCAGCGCCGGAACCCATCTGACCTCGCTGGTCCCGCCCCAGCACTGGGTGATCGCCAACCTGAAAGAGACCCAGCTTGCCGAGGTGCGTATCGGCCAGCCGGTCACCTTCACCGTCGACGCGCTTAACGGTGAGCGTTTCCATGGCAAGGTGCAGAGCATCTCCCCGGCGACCGGGGTGGAATTCAGCGCCATCTCACCGGACAACGCCACCGGCAACTTCGTCAAGATCGCCCAGCGGATCCCAGTGCGCATTACGGTCAACGACGGGCAGAAGTACAGCGAACACCTGCGTCCCGGTATGTCGGTGCAGGTGACCATTGATACCCGCGCGGAGAAACAGCCATGATCCGCCCGGTCACCCTTGCCGTCATCCTCGCGCTGGTCGGCTGTCAATCCGCCGACGTGCAGCGCGCGCAGCCGACCCTGACCATCCCTGCCGCCTGGCGGGCCGACGTTGGCCCGGCCAGCCCGGTGGAAGGCGTCTGGTGGCGCAATTTTCATGACAGCACGCTCAATCAGAATGTCGACCGGGCGCTGCGCTATAACAGCGATGTGCTGATCGCCCGGGAGCGGGTGAATGAGTATCAGGCGCGGGCCTATGCCGCCGACAGCAGCCTTTTCCCCTCGCTGGACGCCAGCCTGACCGGCACCCGCGCCCGCGCGCAGTCCGCCACCACCGGCCTGCCGATCCATAGCACGCTGTACAAAGGCGGCCTGACCGCCAGCTATGATGTTGATATCTGGGGCGCCAACCGCAGCGCGGCCAGTGCCGCCGGAGCCAGCCTCGAGGCGCAAAAAGCCGCTGCAGCCGCGGCCAATTTGAGCGTCGCCAGCTCGGTGGCCGTCGGCTACGTGACCCTGTTGTCGCTGGATGAGCAGCTGCGGGTTACCCAACAGACGCTGAAATCACGGGAAGACGCGTGGCGCCTGGCGAAGCGTCAGTTTGAAACCGGGTATACTTCACGCCTTGAGCTGATGCAGGCAGATTCGGAGCTGCGCTCAACGCGGGCGCAGATCCCGCCGCTACAGCACCAGATTGCGCAGCAGGAAAATGCGCTCAGCGTGCTGCTGGGTGATAACCCCGGCGCGGTAAAACGCGGCGAGTTCGCCCAGCTCACTCCGCTGCGTCTGCCGTCGCAACTGCCGTCCACCTTACTCAACCGCCGCCCGGATATCGTACAGGCTCAGCGTCAGCTGGTGGCCGCCGATGCCACCCTGGCCTCGTCGCAGGCGCAGTTGCTGCCGTCTATCAACCTCACCGCTACCGGCAGCATGCAGGATCGTACACTGCCGGACCTGCTGGACAACCCGCTGCGGCTGTGGAGCGTCGGCGGCAGTATTCTGGCGCCGCTGCTTAACCGCCAGGCGTTAAATGCCCAGGTGGATGTCTCCATGGCCCAGCGCAACCAGGCGCTCTATAGCTACGAGAAAACGGTGCGCGGCGCGTTCAAAGAGGTGAATGACAGCCTTGACGCCATTAGCCGCTACGGCGAACAGCTGGCCGAACTGCAGGGGCAGGTGGCGGTGGCGGAGGAAACATTGCGCATTGCGCAGAATCGCTACCGTAACGGCTACTCTTCGTATCTGGATGTGCTCGATGCCCAGCGAACGCTGTTCTCCACCCAGCTTAGCGTAGTGCAGGTGAAGAACAACCTGCTGCTGGCGCAGATCGATCTTTACCGGGCGCTGGGAGGCGGCTGGATGAACGCGTGAATCCCCTGTGCGCGCCGGTCCACAACCGTGGAGAGCGCAGAAACCCATATTCAGGCCGGTGTAGCGCAGCGCTACCCGGCAACAACCACCAGGGAGTCAATCTATGCAACAACAGTGGTCTGCCGTCGATAATTTCATGATTTCTTCGCTTATTCCTGAAGATGACATACTGAGTCAGGTACTGGAAAACAACAAACGCGCCGGGCTACCTGAACATGATGTTGCGGCCAATCAGGGGCAACTTCTGGCGCTGTTGGTGCGCATAACGCAGGCGCGGCGGATCCTGGAAATTGGCACGCTCGGCGCCTATAGCGCTATCTGGATGGCGCGCGCGCTGCCCGCCGACGGAAAGCTGATTACCCTCGAGGCCGATCCTGGCCATGCCGGGGTGGCGCGCCAGAATATCCGCCTTGCGGGGCTAAACGAGCGCATTGAACTCATTGAAGGACCGGCGCTGAACACGCTGGAAAATTTCGCGAATGTGCAGCCGTTCGACCTGATCTTTATTGATGCCGATAAACCTAATAATCCTCGCTATCTGGAGTGGGCGCTGCACTATTCGCGCCCCGGGACGCTGATCGTGGGCGATAACGTGGTGCGCGATGGCGAAGTGATTAACGGACAAAGCGATGATGCGCGCGTGCAGGGCGTGCGTCGGTTTATCGAAATGATCGGGGATAACCCGCGGCTCACTGCCACCGCGCTGCAGACGGTGGGCATCAAGGGATGGGATGGGTTTACGCTGGCGCTGGTGAATGGGTAAGATCCGGGCGGCCTGATGCCCTCATCCCGGCCCTCTCCCCCAGGGAGAGGGAGAAAACCCGCGCCGGGACGCGTCACCAGCGGCATTCGTCCGCTGACGATCATTGGGGATAATACGTATACTGATAGTGCAGAGACGCGTCGCTTTTTCCGCCGTATCCTTCATGCTCGCCATATTCCCCGGTACAGTTCCCCTCGGGGTCCCAGCCTAAACAGCGCGACTGGTGTTTTGTACTATACGTGGTGGTTCTTTCCTCGGATAACCACCGCCCTTTTTCATCCCAACGCAGCGTCGTGGTCGCATCCGAGTCGGCAATGCGGCTTAAATGCCCTTCCGCGTAGCGATAATTGACAGCAAGCATGGCCATCATGCCGCCATTGACCGTTTTACGCACCAGCCGGTGGCGGTCGTCATAGTGATAGGTGGTCGTGCTCATGGCTTTGGGCGGTTGCTGCGACACGAGTAGATTCTCTGAACGTACAATGCGCCCGAGATTATCGGTGTAGAACTGCTCACGCATGACCATTTTTCTGATATTTCCCGCCGCGCTCCGGGTCTGTCGGATATATTCCCGCATCCATCCTTTATCATTTCGCCAGTGAACATTATCTCTGACTATCGTGGAGTCATTCGCGGTATTAAAAGTTTTTGCTCGCTCGTAACTTTCCAGCCGGCGGCACCGGGCAAAACGCAGCGTGCCTGCGTCGTTATTTTGGCTACCGTCAATTTTTACGCTCTGCACATCGCCATTGAGCGGTGGAAGATAGGTCAAAATATAAAAATTGGCATCGTTGATCGCCCGCTGGGTTTCATCACAGGAAAAAGCGTCAACGAAAGGCTTACACGCCGTAATAACAAGAATGGCCGACACCAGCATAAATAGTCTGTACATAGCCATCATCGTAAAAATAGACTCCGAGTCCTGTTTATCCGGCAAAGCGAGGCTAAACATACGCCAATAAAGCAGGTTCCCCAAGCCACCGGGTTGATTTTCAGAATCCGTTAATTTTACGTCCGGGAGAACCGGTATGGGCCACATCCGGGGCGGGAAGATTATCGGGTGCGGCGTACTGATGAGTATCAGCCTCAGGATATGCCCCCGCCCGGCAAGCACAGCGCCACCGGGCGGGGGGAAGGAAGGGATTACGGCGTGATCTGCTCCATCGCCTGCAGGACGCGTTTGTCCGAGATAGGATACGGGGTGCCCAGCTGCTGGGCGAAGAAGCTCACGCGCAATTCCTCGATCATCCAGCGGATCTCCCGGACATCGTCGTCCTCACGGCGGTTCGGCGGCAGCTTATTCAGCCACTGCTGCCACGCCTGCTGCACGCTCTCAATTTTCAGCATCTGTGCGCGATCGCGGTGCGGATCGATAGCCATCTTCTCGAGACGCTTTTCAATCGCCTGCAGATAACGCAGCGTATCGCCAAGACGGCGGAAACCGTTGCCGGTGACAAAACCGCGATACACCAGACCCGCCATCTGCGCTTTGATATCCGACAGCCCCAGCGCCATGGTCATATCCACGCGGCCTTTCAGCCGTTTGTTGATATTGAACACCGCGGTGAGGATCTGCTCGACCTGTTTAGCGATCTCCACCACCGTGTCGTTGAGCTCGGCTCGCACTTTATCGTGCAATTGACTGAAGCCCTCTTCCGTCCACACCGGACCACCCGCCTCGTCGATAAGCTTATCAACGCCGCAGGAGATGCAATCGTCAATCAGATCCAGCACTTTACCGTACGGGTTAAAATAGAGCCCAAGCTTGGCTTTGTTCGGCAGTTTTTCGTGCAGATACTTAATTGGCGACGGGATGTTGAGCAGCAGCAGGCGGCGCAGACCACGCCACATGGCCTGCTGCTGTTCCTGTGGATTATCAAACAGCTTGATAGCCACGCTGTCGCGCTCGTCCACCAGCGCCGGCCAGGCTTTCACCTTATAGTTGCCGCGTTTCTGTTCGTAACTTTCCGCCAGCGTACCAAAGCTCCAGATATGCAGCCCGCTCTGCTCGATGCCGTCATCGGCCACCGCCGACAGCGTCTCCTGAACTTTGCCCTTCAGCGCGTCTTTCAACGCCTGCAGCGAGCGCCCTTCCTGAAGCTTCTTGTTTTTGTCATCCACCACCCGGAAGGTGATTTTCAGGTGATCGGGCACCTGATCCCACTGCCAGGCCTCGCGGTCGATGGTCACGCCGGTCATCTTACGCAGCTCACGCTCCAGCGAATCAAGCAGCGGCAGCTCAAGCGGCGTCGCCCGGCCGAGAAACGCTTCCGCATAGTTAGGGGCCGGGACGAAATTGCGCCGCACCGGCTTCGGCAGCGATTTTATCAGCGCGATAATCAGCTCGCGACGCAGGCCGGGGATCTGCCACTCAAATCCGGCCTCCTCCACCTGGTTCAGCAGAGGCAGCGGAATATGCACCGTCACGCCATCGGCATCGGCGCCCGGTTCAAACTGGTAGCTAAGCCGCAGCTTGAGGTTGCCCTGATGCCAGAAGTTCGGGTAGTCCAGCTTGCTGACCTGCTCCGCCCCTTCTTTAATCAGCATGCTCTTTTCAAAATTGAGCAAGTCTGGCGTTTCGCGGCTGGCCTGCTTCCACCAGGCATCAAAATGACGGGCGGAGATGACGTCGTGGCTAATGCGCTGGTCGTAGAACTCGAACAGGGTTTCGTCATCCACCAGGATGTCGCGGCGGCGCGATTTATGCTCCAGCTCTTCGATTTCCGCCCGCAGCTTCAGATTTTCCCGGAAGAAGGCATGCCGCGTCTGCCAGTCGCCCTCCACCAGCGCGTGGCGGATAAACAGTTCGCGGCACAGCGCCGGGTCGATCTGGCTGTAGTTGACCTTGCGTGCGCCAACGATCGGCAGGCCGTAGACGGTGACCTTCTCCGTCGCCATCACCGCGCCCTGCGCCCGCTCCCAGTGCGGTTCGCTGTATGAGCGCTTGATCAGGTGCTGCGCGACCGGCTCAACCCACTCCGGCTCAATGCGGGCGGCGATGCGCCCCCACAGCCGGCTGGTTTCCACCAGTTCCGCCACCATCGTCCATTTTGGCGGCTTTTTAAACAAACCGGAACCCGGGAAGATGGAGAAGCGGGCGTTGCGCGCGCCGGTAAACTCCTGCTTATCGGCATCCTTCATGCCGATGTGCGACAGCAAACCGGTCAGCAACGCGGTATGGATCTCGCGATATTCCGCCGGCTCGCTGTTGATCGGCAGGCCGAGCTCTTTCACCACCTGGCGCAACTGGGTGTAGATGTCCTGCCACTCGCGCACGCGCAGATAGTTAAGAAAATCGACCCGGCACTGGCGGCGGAACTGATTCGACGACAGTGCCTTCTGCTGCTCGCCAAGGTAGTTCCACAGATTGACGAAGGCGAGGAAATCGGACTCTTTATCGTGGAAGCGGCGGTGCTTCTCATCGGAGGCCTGCTGTTTGTCCATCGGCCGCTCGCGCGGGTCCTGAATCGACAGCGCGGAGGTGATGATCATCGCTTCCCGCACGCAGCCGTGCTTCTGCGCCTCCAGCACCATGCGCGCCAGACGGGGATCCACCGGCAGTTGGCTGAGCTGGCGGCCCATCGGCGTCAGCTTATAGGCGGTGGCCTGCTCATCGGTGGTGATGGCGCCCAGCTCTTCCAGCAGGCGCACGCCGTCCTGGATATTGCGCTTATCCGGCGCTTCGACAAACGGGAAGGCGGCGATATCGCCTAAGCCCAGGGCGGTCATCTGCAGGATGACCGACGCCAGGTTGGTACGCAGAATTTCCGGGTCAGTAAACTCCGGGCGCGACAGGAAATCGTCTTCCGAATAAAGACGAATACAGATCCCTTCCGAAACGCGGCCGCAGCGGCCCTTACGCTGGTTGGCGGACGCCTGGGAAACCGGCTCGATCGGCAGGCGCTGCACCTTGGTACGGTAGCTGTAACGGCTGATACGCGCAGTACCGGGATCGATAACGTATTTAATGCCCGGCACGGTCAGCGAAGTTTCCGCCACGTTGGTCGCCAGCACGATGCGTCGTCCGCTGTGCGGCTGGAAGACGCGGTTCTGCTCGCTGTTGGACAGGCGGGCATACAGCGGCAGCACTTCAGTATGGCGCAGATCCAGCTTATTCAGCGCATCAGCGGTATCGCGAATTTCCCGCTCACCGCTCATAAAGATCAGAATATCGCCGGGCCCTTCGCGCCCCAGTTCGTCAACCGCATCAAAAATCGCCTGTAATTGATCGCGCTCGGTGTCGTCCGCCTCTTCCACTATCGGCCGGTAGCGGACTTCCACCGGGTAAGTCCGCCCGGAGACTTCGATAATGGGCGCATGATTGAAATGCTTTGAGAAACGTTCCGGGTCGATGGTCGCCGAGGTAATGATGATTTTCAGGTCCGGGCGGCGCGGCAGGAGCTCTTTCAGATAGCCGAGCAGAAAATCAATGTTCAGACTGCGCTCGTGCGCTTCATCGATAATGATGGTGTCGTACTGCATCAGCAGGCGATCCTGCTGGATCTCCGCCAGCAGAATACCGTCGGTCATCAGCTTGACCATGGTGTTGTCGCTGACGTGATCGCTAAAGCGAACTTTATAGCCGATGCAACTGCCCGGCTCCGTTTGCAGCTCCTCGGCGATACGGTTGGCGACGGTTCGCGCGGCCAGACGACGCGGCTGGGTATGGCCGATCAGCCCTTTCAGCCCGCGGCCCAGCTCCATGCAGATTTTTGGCAACTGGGTGGTTTTACCCGAACCGGTCTCTCCGGCGACGATCACCACCTGGTGATCGCGCACCGCCTCGAGAATCTCTTGTTTTTTCTGGCTAACCGGCAGGTTTTCAGGATAGGTGATGGCCGGACGCGCCGCTTCGCGCAGCAGGACTTTACCGGCTGCCTGGCTTATCTCCTGCGCCATCTCCTGGAGGATGGCCTGTTGCGATTCAGGATTTTTAACCTTCTTCACGCCGTGCAGACGGCGGGCGAAGCGCGTTTTGTCGCGCAGCATCAGGCCGTCGAGCTGTTGATAAAGCTGGGGGAAGGTGATTTTTTGTTGTTCTGTCATAGCGTTATCGGGCAGAGCTCTGCCGGGAAAATCTCTTTTGATGTATTGCCTTAGAGTACCACATCTGTGTCATCCGTGCCTTGTTCAAAAAATCTGAACATAGGATTCGATATATTGCGCTATCTCTGTGGCGCGATTGTGAATACAGTGTTAACAAGCACCAGGGCATTGACCCGTCAATCACATTAAAAAAGGAAACACCCATGAGCAAAGTATTAGTTCTGAAATCCAGTATTCTGGCAGGGTACTCACAATCTGGTCAGCTTTCCGACTATTTTGTTGAACAATGGCAGGAAAAACACCCGGGCGACGAGATCACCGTGCGTGACCTGGCCGCTAATCCGATCCCGGTTCTGGATGGTGAACTGGTTGGCGCCCTGCGTCCGAGCGACGCGCCGCTGACTCCGCGTCAGCAGGAAGCGCTGGCCCTTTCCGACGAGCTGATCGCCGAACTGAAAGGCAATGATGTGATTGTTATCGCTGCGCCGATGTACAACTTCAACATCCCGACGCAGCTGAAAAACTATTTTGACCTGGTGGCTCGCGCCGGCGTCACCTTCCGCTACACCGAGAAAGGGCCGGAAGGTCTGGTGACCGGTAAACGTGCGGTCGTCGTGACCAGCCGCGGCGGTATCCATAAAGATACCCCGACCGACCTGGTCACCCCGTACCTGTCCACCTTCCTCGGCTTCATCGGTATCACCGACGTGAACTTCGTGTTCGCCGAAGGTATCGCTTACGGCCCGGAAGTGGCGGCCAAAGCGCAGTCCGATGCCAAAGCGGCCATCGACAGCGTGGTTGCAGCCTAAGATTTCCACTCCCGCCGCCCGGCGGGAGTGTTTTTTCCCCTCGCCCATCCCCCTTTTACGAGCCGCCTCGTAAATTCACACATCATTCCAACGCCTTAAGCCACCAGCCTGTACCATGGCTGTCGCCGCGCGAATCTGGCTCACTCCCGGTCGCTGACGGCAACCGTTGTCATGGTCAAAAACAGGAGTGCGTACTATGTACACTCGATGGTGTACATGGTACCTTAGCAAGGAGCGTTTTCGTGTGTCATGCCATTGAATTTATCGAAACGTCGCTATTTACCCGCCAGATAAAACAGCTGGCCAGCGATGAAGATCTGAGGGCACTGCAGAGGCAACTCATAGGCAATCCGGATTTCGGCGATCTTATCCAGGATACCGGCGGGTTACGGAAAATAAGAATGGCGACAGGCTCACAGGGAAAAAGCGGCGGCGTGCGGGTGATTTATTTTCTGGCAACCCGCGAGATCATCTATCTCGTCTTAGCCTACCCCAAGCACACCAAAGAGAGCCTGAGCGCAGCGGAAAAAAACGAACTCAGGAAACTGACCCGGCGACTAAAAAATGAGGTTTGAAATGGGTTACTTCAACGAACTTAAAGCGTCCCTGGAAGAGGCTGTTGAGATCAAAGACGGCAACAAGGCCCCAGCCCGAGCGACGCGCTATGAAGTTGCTGATGTGAAAGCCATCCGCACTCAGCTTAATGTTTCGCAGGCGGAGATGGCAAAAGCGCTGGGTACCAGCGTGGATACTATCAAAAGTTGGGAGTCCAGGCGGCGCAACCCGACAGGCCTGGCAGCAAAAGTACTGGCGGTTATCCAGGCCAACCCGGCGTTCTTTCGTGAACTGGCTGAGCACTAATCCACCGAGCCCCTCCGGGTTGCCCTGGAAAGTTAGCGCTGCGTTTTTGGCCGCAGGTTTTCATCAAATTCCAGTCGCTTACGCCCTGCTTCCACTTCCCGTAATGGCTCCACCTGATGCAGCGTCTGCTTACAGCGCTCCACCAGCACCTGGTATTCACGGGTACCCTGTTTTTTCCACGCCAGCTCCTGTTCGCTCAGGGTGCGAATCGCTTTTGCCGGGCTGCCGATAATCAGATGGTTGGCGGGCATCTCGGCGTTGGCTTTGACAAAGGCCGAAGCGCCGACAATGCTGTTTTCGCCAATGACCGCCCCGTCGATAATCACCGCGCTCATGCCCACCAGCGCGTTGCGGCCAATCACGCAGCCGTGCAGAATAGCGCCGTGACCGATGTGGCCATCCTCTTCCACCACCGTATCCTGGCCGGGGAATCCATGCATGACGCAGTTGTCCTGAATATTGGCGCCGTCTTTGACCACGATGCGGCCAAAATCGCCGCGCAGACTGGCGTTGGGCCCAACATAGACCCCTTTGCCGAGGATCACGTCGCCAATCAGCACGGCGGTTGGGTGGACGTAGCTCTCCTCCGGCACCACTGGCGTCAGTCCATCAATCTGATAAATCGGCATGCAACCTCCTTATGCGCCCGGCAAACCGCCAAAGCGCTGATAATAGAGCGGGCCCGGCGCCGGAAGCTCGCCCACCGAGCTTTCCCCTTTCTCGCTGACGAACGCCAGCGCGCCGGGATTCACGCGTTGATAAATATTGATACACAGCTGGCGGGCGGTTTGCCCCGCCCAGTGCGCCGGCAGCAGCTCCTCCGGCAGCAGCGGATCTTTGAGCACCACCCGGCGATAAAAATGGATCAGCAGCAGCTGGATCTGGAAACAGCGCTCAGGCGTCAGCTCGGCCGGGTCGCAGTCGCGCAGCAGCGGCAGTAACGGTCGGAATAGCGAGATGAAAGATTCATACATCTCGTTTTGTTCAGTGAGATGCCAGCACTCCTCCACGCGGCTGCGCAGCGCCGCACGGGAGAGCGCCAGCGGCGAATGGGCTTCAAAACAGATGACGTTTTCGGCGACGCCCGCTTCGTGGAGCAGCGACTGGACATCGGCCAGTTTTTGCGACGGCGAGGCCAGCAGGCTGGGCGCCAGCGCGCCAAAGCCCTGCCACAGCAGCTGCTTTTTGACGTCGGCGAGCACATTTTTCTCCAGGCCTTCCGAAAGCAGCAGCAGCCAGGTACCGTCCCATTCCGGGGCACTGGCGCGATAAATTTTATGTTCCGCGCGCCGGGTCAGGCGCAGCCCTTTATCGCTCAGGCGATAGAAGCTGCGCCGGCCGATACGGACGACATCGAGCCACTCTTCTTTATTGAGACGAAATAGCGCGGTGCGGACAAAGCGCTCGCCGAAGCCTAATCCTTCCAGCAGCGCCGCAACGCTGCCCAGCCACACTTCCCCACCGCGCTGCAATAAAGCGTCGCCATACAGCGAGGCAATCAATGACGTACCGCTGATCGGCATCGCCGTCACCGCTTGTTGAATAAAGGCGTCGAGTTTACTCATCTGATTCATTCTGTTGTTATATTTTTCCTTTATGAATCATAGCACAGGAAATTCCCGGCTTACGGCGTAAAGGCCTCAGCCGGGTTACCGGGGAGAGAATTAACCGCTGACCACCGCTTTACGCAGGTCGAATACCCGACAGGCTTTCCCTTCCGAGCGAGGAATGCTGCCGCAGTTGACGATAGTAATATCGGTAGAGATCCCGACCATCGACTTAATGCGGTGACGCAACTGATGGCAAATCTGGCAGCGTTGTTCATGACTTAACGCCAGCCCGCTCTCTTTCAGTTCAACGCGCACAGCCAGCGAATCAAGATGACCGCGGCGATTGACCTCTAACTGATAGTGCGGCGCCAGGTGTTCAAACTTGAGGATCTCCTCTTCCAGCTGCGAGGGGAAGACGTTAACCCCGCGGATAATCAGCATATCGTCGCTGCGCCCGCTGATGCGATCCATGCGGCGCATGGTCCGCGCGGTGCCCGGCAGCAGGCGAGTCAGATCGCGGGTACGATAGCGGATCACCGGCAGCGCTTCTTTGGTCAATGTGGTAAACAGCAGTTCGCCATGCTCGCCATCTTCCAGCGGCGTACCGTCGTCCGGGTTGACGATTTCCGGGAAGAAGTGGTCTTCCCAGATGGTCGGGCCGTCAACGGTTTCCAGACACTCCATTGCCACCCCTGGCCCCATCACCTCTGACAGACCGTAAATATCCAGGGCGGTGATCCCCAGGCGGCGCTCGATCTCCGCGCGCATCGCCAGCGTCCACGGCTCAGCGCCAAACACGCCGACCCGCAATGAACAGCCGCGGGCATCGCCGCCCATCTGGCGCTCCAGCTCTTCAATCAGATTCAGGCAGTAGGACGGCGTCACCATGATCATATCCGGCTGAAAATCGCGGATCAGCTGCGCCTGTTTTTCGGTCTGCCCGCCGGACATCGGGATCACCGTCGCGCCTAAACGCTCCGCGCCGTAGTGCGCGCCAAGGCCGCCGGTAAACAGGCCGTAGCCGTAGGCGACGTGAATTTTATCTTTCGCCGTGCCGCCGGCGGCGCGCAGCGAACGGGCGACGATATTGGCCCAGTTATCAATATCGTTCTGCGTGTAGCCCACCACCGTCGGTTTGCCGGTGGTGCCGGAAGAGGCGTGAATGCGCACCACCTGCTCCATCGGCACCGCGAAGGTATCGAAGGGATAGTTGTCGCGCAGATCTTGTTTGGTGGTACAGGGGAATTTTTTCAGATCGTTTAATTCCCGAAAGTCGTCAGGGTGTACGCCGGCGGCGTCGAATTTGCGTCGATACATCGGCACATTGTCATACGCATGCTTCAGCGTCCATTTCAGGCGCTGGGTTTGCAGAGCCTGCAGTTCATCACGCGATGCGGTTTCAATCGGATCTAATTTTGTAGTAGTTATCATTGTAGGGTACTCGCAGGTAAATTAGCTCACACTCGCTCGAGGATCATGGCAATGCCCTGACCCACGCCAATACACATCGTACACAGCGCATAACGCCCACCCCGGCGTTGCAGCTCAAGGCTGGCGCTCAGCGCCAGTCGCGCGCCGCTCATGCCCAGCGGATGACCTAACGCGATGGCGCCGCCGTTGGGATTCACGTGCGCCGCATCATCCGGCACGCCGAGTTGTCTGAGCACCCCCAGCGCCTGCGCGGCGAAGGCCTCATTCAGCTCTATCAGATCCATATCGTTAATATTGAGTCCGGCTCGCTCCAGCACTTTACGCACTGCCGGTACCGGCCCCAGCCCCATCAGGCGCGGTTCAACACCCGCCGTCGCCATCGCCACGATACGCGCGCGCGGCGTGAGCCCCTGTACGCTGGCCTGCTGTTCACTGGCGATAATCAGCGCCGCTGCGCCATCGTTAACGCCAGAAGCATTTCCAGCCGTAATGACTCCGCCTTTACGGAACGGCGCTTTTAATAGCGCGAGTTGCTCAAGCGTGGTTTCCGGGCGGGGATGCTCATCATCGCGTACCGCACTGACCGCCCCTTTCTTGCCGATGATCTGCACCGGCACGATCTCCTGCGCCAGAATGCCGTCACGCTGGGCCTGCGCCGTACGCTGCTGGCTGCGCCAGGCGAAAGCGTCCTGATCGATCCGGCTGATATTTAACAATTCAGCTACATTCTCGGCCGTTTCCGGCATGCTGTCAGTTCCGAAGTGTTGCGCCATGAGCGGGTTCACAAAACGCCAGCCAATCGTGGTATCGAAGAGTTCCGCCTGACGCTGATAAGGCGCGCTGGCTTTTCCCATCACGAACGGCGCGCGAGACATCGATTCCACGCCGCCGGCAATCAACAGATCGGCATCGCCGGCTTTGATCGCCCTGGCGGCAAAACCGATTGCATCCAGACCCGATCCGCACAAGCGGTTAATCGTGGTGCCCGGCACGGTATGCGGATAACCTGCCAACAACGTCGCCATATGCGCTACGTTGCGGTTATCTTCACCGGCCTGGTTAGCACAACCGAAAATCACATCATCAATCGCTGCCGGGTCGAGCCCGGGGTTACGGCTCAGCAACTCACGTAGCGGGATCGCCGCCAGATCGTCGGCGCGGACGCCGGCCAGCGCTCCGCCGTAGCGGCCAATCGGCGTGCGGATCCCGTCACAAATAAAGGCGTCGCGCATTACACTTCTCCCGTGATTGTGCCGCCGATACGGTGCGATTTGCCGCGGAACAGGGCCACAATCTTTTGCTGTTGATTAACAATTTCGATGTCGTAGACGCCGGTCAGCTTGCCCTGCTGTTTGACTCTTGCGGTGGCGACCAGCCTGTCGCCGGCAAACGCCGGACGAAGAAAATCAATATTTGCCGCCGAAGCCACCGCCGCCAGCCCCTGGCTGTTACAGGCGTAAGCGAAAGCGGTATCGGCGAGCGTAAATAGCTGACCGCCGTGACAGGTTTGATGGCCGTTAAGCATGTCCGCCGAGACGGTCATGCTCATCTGCGCAAAACCATCGTCCATTTCGATAAGTTCGATCCCCATCTTTCTGGCGCAGGTATCTTTTTCGTACATCACGCGCGCGTTGCGCCACGCATCATTGCTCATGGTGCTTCTCCATCAGCGCCTTCTGGCGCAACAGGGAACAGGGACGATAGCGCTCCTCGCCATAATGGTGTTGCAGGTTCTCCAGCAGTTGCAGCACCCGTCGCCAGCCAAGGCGTTCTCCCCATGCCAGCGGGCCGTGCGGATAATTGACGCCAAGGCGCATCGCGGTATCGATATCCTGCGGGCTGGCGACGCCTTTTTGCAGCGCATCCAGCGCTTCGTTAATCAACATCGCCACCGTGCGCCACACCAGCAGGCCGGGATAATCGGCAATATGCAGGACTTTCTTGCCCTGCTGTTGGAAGTAATGCACGGCCTTATCAGTGGCCGCAGGCGCGTTGGTCGCCGCTGCGGCCAGCACCACCGTATCGCTGGCGCACAGGTCATACACCACCACCGGGCGGTGATGCTTAACGCTTAGCGCCAGCGCGGTCTCACCTTCGGTCTCCAGCAACAGCAGTTCGTCCAGCTCAGTGACACTGTCACCTATCGTCATCACGGATTGAGCGCCATTGGCAACCGGCGGCAACGCCGCGTCCGGCAGTGTCTCAGCGGGCCAGCGATAGACGCCGTAACCGCTCTTTTTACCCAGCCGCCCGGCCAGCGCCAGCTCTTGCTGGAGGAGCGATGGCAGGTAGCGGCGGTCCTGCCAGAAGGCGTTAAACACCGAACAGGTCACGGCGAAATTGACGTCCTGGCCAATCAGATCAGTCAGCGCCAGGGGTCCCATCGGAAAACCGCCGCCGTCACGCAAAGCGGCATCGATAACCTCCGGGGCGGCAACCTGCTCTTCCAGCGCGCGCCAGGCCTCGGCGTAGAACGGACGCGCTACGCGGTTAACGATAAAACCGGGCGTTGAGCGGCAGCGTACCGGCTGTTTCCCCCAGCCGCTTACGCACTGGCACAGCTGCTCTACTACCTCAGCAGACGTCTCCAGGCCGCTGACCACCTCGACCAGCTTCATCACCGGCGCCGGATTAAAAAAGTGCAGCCCGGCCACCCGCTCCGGGTTTTTGACCCCGGCGGCGATGGCGGTAATCGAAATAGACGAAGTGTTACTGGTCAACAACGTTGACGGCGCGCAGATCTCCGCCAGCTGCGCGAACAGCGCCGTTTTGACCTCCAGCCGTTCAGAGGCCGCTTCAATCACTAAATCCGCGTCGGCAAGCGCGGCTAAATCGTGAGCCGGATGCAGGCGCGCCAGCAGCGCGTCGGCCTGCTCTGACGCCAGTTTGCCGCGCTCGACCCGTGATGCCAGACGCCTGGCAATGCCGTCGATCGCCCGGGCAATGGCCTGATGATCGATGTCATAAATCAGCACCGGATGTCCGGCGGCAGCGGCTACTTCGGCAATACCGGCCCCCATGGTGCCGCTGCCGATCACCGCCACGTTGGCTAAGGATGTCGTCATCATCTATTTCCCGCTGAACTGTGGTGGCCGTTTGGCCAGAAACGCGCTGACCCCTTCGCGGTAATCATCGCTGCGTCCGGCCAGGCGCTGATAATCGCGCTCCAGATCCAGCTGCGCATCGAGACTGTTGGTTTCAGAAGCCAGCAGCGCCTTTTTAATCAGCCCAAGACCAAACGTCGGCTGCGCCGCCAGATGGCGCGCCAGCTGCAGACTGGTATCCGCCAGTTCTGAATCGTCCACCAGTTGCCAGATCATTCCCCACTGCGCGGCCTGTTCCGCGCTGAGGCTATCCCCCAACAGCGCCAGCCCCATCGCGCGCGCGCGGCCGGCCACCCGCGGCAGGAACCAGCTACCGCCGCAGTCCGGCACCAGGCCGAGCTTGCTGAACGCCATCACAAATTTCGCCGAACGCGCGGCCAGCACGATATCGCAGCCCAGCGCCAGGGTGGCGCCAGCGCCGGCGGCAACGCCGTTGACCGCGCAGATAACCGGCTTCGGCAGCGCCGCCAGACGGCGCACTAACGGGTTGTAAAAGCGTTCTACCGACAGGCCGAGATCCGGCGGTGGGCCGCTGGGGTCGACATTGCGATCGTTCAAATCCTGGCCGGCGCAAAAGCCGCGACCGGCGCCGGTGATCAGCAGGCAGCGCACGCCATCATCGCGCTCGGCCTGCTTCAGACATTCCGCCAGCTGGTGATGCATCAGATCGTTAAAACTGTTGAGACGGTCCGGGCGATTGAGGGTAATGGTCATGACGCCCTGTTCCACTGCGCTGAGAATGAAAGCTTCCACGATTAGCGTCCTTTAAAGTCCGGTGTACGTTTTTGTAAGAAGGCGTCGATGCCTTCGCGGCGGTCCTCGGTGGCGCTCAGTAGGCTAAACAGCTGGCGCTCCTGTTGCAGACCGGCCTGCAGGCTGACTTCCTGCGACAGGCGCAGCGACTGTTTTGCCGCCCGGAGCGCCAGCGGCGAGTGGCGGGCAATGGTGGTTGCCAGTTTCAGGGCATACTCATCGGTTAACGCCGCCGGATGGATATCACTAACCAGCCCGGCCTGCTGCGCCTGGCGGGCGTCAATACTCTCGCCGCTCAGCACCATTCGGCTGGCCAGCGCCTTGCCTACGCTGCGGATCAGCCGCTGGGTGCCGCCCGCGCCCGGCATAATGCCGAGGGTAATTTCCGGCAGGCCAAAACGGGCGTTGTCGCCGGCGATAATCAGGTCGCACAGCAGGGCCAGCTCGCAGCCGGCGCCAAGCGCGTAGCCGTTGACCGAAGCGATGAGCGGTTTAGTGAAAGCATCAATTCGCGCCCACAACCGTGGGCGAATATCATCAAGGGTGGCAGGCAGATCTTTTTCCGCCATCTCATTGAGGTCGGCCCCGGCGGCAAAAAAACGCGGGTTGCCGCTGATAACGCAGACGCCGACGCTGTCATCAACTGCCGCGGCCTCCAGCGCCTCGGCAATCTGGGTTAATAAGGCATTGTTCAGCGCGTTGCGGGCCTGCGGGCGGTTCAGCGTCAGCTGAAGCACCCGGCCATGACGGTGGATCAGCAGGTCACTCATGCCATCCCCCGCGCGTCAAAGTCGACCACCACATCGCCGCTGGTCGGCAACGACTGGCAGCTCAGGACATATCCCGCCGCCAGCTCATCTGCTTCCAGGCTGTAATTGGCGGCCATCGCCACTTCACCGCGTAGCACTTTGCATTTACAGGTGGCGCATACCCCGCCCTTACAGGCGAACGGCAGATCGGCGCCCTGACGCAATGCGGCATCCAGGATGCTGTCGTCTTCGGCGCTGAGGGCGATCAGCCGATCGCGCCCGTCCTGGCGGATGGTCACCGTGCGCCCTTCCGCCTGCACGCCGGCGGCGCGCTTCACATTGCCGCCTGGTGTATTAAAGCGTTCGAGATGAATCGATTTCTCCGCTACGCCAAGTTCACGTAACGCCGCTTCCGCCTCATCCATCATCGCCGCCGGACCGCAGATAAAAGCCTCGTCGAAACGGCTAAAATCCAGCAGATGGTCAGCGAGCTGGCGCAGTTTGTCGCCGTCAATGCGCCCCTGTAGCAGATCGCTGTCCATCGACTCCTGGCTAAACAGATGTATCACCTGCAGGCGCTGCGGATAGCGGTCTTTTAAATCGGCCAGCGCCTGGCGGAACATCATGCTATGGCTGCTGCGGTTGCCGTAGATCAGCGTGAAGCGGCTGTGCGGCTCGGTCGCCAGCGTCGCGCTCATGATCGCCATCATCGGCGTGATCCCGGAACCGGCGGCAATCGCCAGATATTCACCCTGCCGTTCAGCCTGCGGTTGATAACCGAAATGCCCCTGCGGCACCATCACTTCCAGCTCCATACCCTGCTGGATATCGTGCTGGGCGTAGCGCGAAAAGCGCCCGCCGTCGATAGCTTTGACCGCGACGCTAATTTCGCCGGGCGTGCGGCTGCGACAAATGGAGTAACAGCGGCGCAGTTCTTCGCCGCCCAGACGGGCTTTTAGCGTCAGATGCTGGCCTGGGCGAAAGCAGTACTCCGCCTGCAGGGCTTGCGGGATCGCAAAAGTGATGGTCACCGCATCGCGGGTTTCCGGCTCGACTCTCGCCACCTTAAGCGAATGGAACGTCGTCATGGCAACCTCAAATACATTTAAAGTAATCAAAAGGTTCCCGGCAGCTGTCGCAGCGATAGAGCGCTTTGCAGGCCGTGGAACCGAATTCGCTAATCAGCGAGGTATGGGTGCTGCCGCAGCGCGGACAGCTCACCTCAGCGGGCATGTCCGCATGGCAGGCGTGCCCCTGGGGCGGGCTGATTCCGTACTGGCGCAGGCGCTCGCGGGCCTCCTGACTCATCCAGTCGGTGGTCCACGGCGGATCCAGCTGCAGGACGATATGCACCGGCAGAAAGCCATGCTCGCTCATGACCGTACGGATCTCGCCCAGCAGATGCTCCGTCGCCGGACAGCCCGAATAGGTCGGGGTAAAGCCAATCACCCACCCGTCGCCGTGACGCGCGACGCTGCGTACCATACCGAGGTCGGTGATGGTGAGTACCGGCACTTCCGGATCCGGGATCGCGCTTAATAATCCCCAGATGGTGCGAACCTCTGCAGGAGCGATGTCGGCAAGACGTTGCATAGTCACCTCACTTACCACTGCAGTCCGGGATGCGAACGCTGCAGATATTGCATCTCCGCCAGCAGCGGGCCGAGATGTTCACTGTGCAGCCCCTGTTTGCCGCCGCTGCGGAAGGCCGCTTCCTGCGGGATCTGTAAGCCGGAGTCGAGCAGCGCCGTGTGTACCGCCCTTTGCCATTCGGCCTGAAGCTCGCGCGGATCAACCGCAATGCCCTGCTCAACCAGGCTGAGATCCACTTCATCGGCAAGGAACAGTTCGCCGGTGAAGCGCCACAGATTGTCGACCGCCTGCTGCATTTTGCGATTTGATAACTCGGTGCCGTTACCCAGACGCTCCAGCCAGCCGCGGCTAAAGCGCTGGTGGTAACGCACCTCTTTCAGCCCTTTGGCGGCAATGGCCGCCAGCTGCGTGTCGCGGCTGTTCACCAGCCGGCTGTACAGGGCGACGTGCCAGACGTCGATAAAGAACTGGCGGGCGATGGTGTCGGCAAAATTGCCGTTTGGCTGCTCCACCAGCAGCAGGTTGCTGTACTGGCGTTCATCGCGGCCAAAGGCCAGCGTATCTTCGTCGCCGCAGCCGTTAAGCTCGGCGGCATAGCTTAAAAAATTGCGCGCCTGGCCGAGCAGGTCGAGGCCGATGTTGGCCAGCGCAAGATCGATCTCGAGCTCGGGAGCATGGCCGCACCAGGCGCCTAAACGCTGGGCCAGAACCAGACCATTGTCGCCAAGCCGCAGGGCGTAGGTGGCTACGGGGTTAGGGTTATTCATCGCCGCCTCACATGTGTTCCATGCCATCCGGCACGGTATAGAAAGTCGGATGACGGTAGACTTTGCTTTCCGCCGGGTCGAAGAATTCGCCGCGCTCTTCCGGCTGCGAAGCAACGATTTCGCTGGCCTTCACCACCCAAATTGAGCAGCCTTCGCTGCGGCGGGTATAGGCATCGCGGGCATTCTCCAGCGCCATTTGATCATCAGCGGCGTGCAGACTGCCGACGTGACGATGGGATAACCCCTGTTTGCTGCGAACGAACACTTCATATAACGGCCAGTAAACTTTGCTCATGTTGTCTCTCCTCATGCCGCGCTGCGGGCCTGCTGTTTTTGCGCATGGGCCAGCGCGGCCTCGCGCACCCACTCGCCCTCTTCCCAGGCCTTACGCTTGGCGGCCAGCCGCTCGTGATTGCAAATCCCACGGCCGCTAATCACCTCGTTAAATTCCTGCCAGTCGATTTCGCCGAAGCGGTAGTGGCCGCTGGCTTCATCAAACTGCAAATCCGGGTCCGGGACGGTCATACCGAGGATCTCTACCTGCGGCACGGTGTTATCGACGAAGCGCTGACGTAGCTCGTCGTTGGAGTGCAGTTTGATTTTCCACGCCATGCTGCGGGCGCTGTTCGGCGAGTTGTCATCGTTGGGGCCAAACATCATCAGCGCCGGCCACCAGAAACGGTTAATGGCGTCCTGCAGCATCTGCCGCTGCGCGTCATTGCCCTGCGCCAGCGCCATGCAGGCTTCAAAACCCTGACGCTGGTGAAAGCTCTCTTCTTTGCAGATTTTGACCATCGCCCGGGCATAGGGGCCATAGGAGGTCCGGCACAGCGCCACCTGGTTGACGATGGCCGCGCCATCGACCAGCCAGCCGATCACGCCGATATCCGCCCAGCTCAGGGTCGGGTAGTTAAAAATGGAGGAATATTTCATCTGCCCGTCGAGCATTTTCTGATACAGGTCTTCCCGGGCGCAGCCCAGCGTTTCCGCGGCGCTATAGAGATAAAGCCCATGCCCGGCCTCATCCTGTACCTTAGCCAGCAGGATCGCTTTGCGGCGCAGCGTCGGCGCGCGGGTGATCCAGTTGCCTTCCGGCAGCATGCCGACGATTTCCGAGTGCGCGTGCTGGCCTATCTGCCGAATCAAGGTCTTACGGTAGGCATCCGGCATCCAGTCCTGCGGTTCGATGGCCGTTTCCTGCGCGATGCGCTGGTCAAAGCGTTGTTCTTCTGTCACGTCATCACCTTTATGATTCCGATATTCACAACAAAAACATTTATGTGAATCACTTTGTTTATTGAAGGTTACATATTGGTTAAATAAAACCACAAATTTTGTTTGTTCTTTTTGTGATGCTAACCGCAAAACCTTTTGTAAACAGCCGATAAATCAGCAGCATAAACGCAACACCCCATCGACCGCCGATCACAATGTTAATAAATTATTAAATACAGGCTTGATTTTTATGATTCATAAAAGAACTATTTATAGATATCACACGTAACACATTTGGAGATTTGCGATGCAGCAGTTAGCCAGCTACTTATCCGGCGCCTGGCAGACCGGCCGGGGCCGCGCCCGTACTATCCATCACGCCATCACCGGCGCGGCGCTGTGGGAGGTGACCAGTGAAGGCCTGGATATGGCGCAAGCGCGCCGCTTCGCGATTGAGCGCGGCGGTAAAGCTCTGCAAGCCATGACCTTTATTGAACGCAGCGCGATGTTAAAAGCGGTAGCAAAACGGCTGCTGGAGCAGAAAGACGAGTTCTACGCCATCTCCGCGCAAACCGGCGCAACCCGCGCCGACAGCTGGGTGGATATTGAAGGCGGCATCGGCACCCTTTTCACCTATGCCGGGCTCGGTAGTCGCGAATTGCCGGACGATATCCTGTGGCCGGAGGACGAGCTGATCCCGCTCTCCAAACAAGGGGGTTTTGCCGCGCGTCACGTGCTGACCTCGAAATCAGGCGTCGCCGTCCATATCAACGCCTTCAACTTCCCCTGTTGGGGAATGCTGGAAAAACTGGCGCCGACCTGGCTTGCCGGCATGCCGGCGATCATTAAACCGGCCACCGCTACCGCCCAGCTTACCCAGGCGATGGTGAAAGCGATTGTCGACAGCGGCCTGGTGCCGGAAGGCGCCATCAGCCTGATTTGCGGCGGTGCGGGCGATCTTCTCGACCATCTCGATAGCCAGGACGTGGTGACCTTTACCGGCTCAGCCGCCACCGGTCAGCAGCTACGGACCCACCCTAACCTGGTGGCAAAATCGATTCCCTTTACGATGGAAGCGGATTCGCTCAACTGCTGCGTATTAGGTGAAGACGTCACGCCAGAGCAACCTGAATTCGCGCTGTTTATTTGGGAAGTGGTCCGCGAGATGACGGCGAAAGCCGGGCAAAAATGTACCGCTATCCGCAGAATCATCGTGCCACTGGCTCAGATTAATGCGGTTAGCGATGCACTGATCTCCCGCCTGCATAAAGTAACCGTCGGTGACCCTGCGCAGGAGGGCATTAAGATGGGGGCCCTGGTTAATCGCGAACAGCGTCAAGATGTGCAGGATAACGTCAATAAACTGATTGCCTCCGGCTGTGAAGCGCTGCTCGGCGGACAGGCAGATCTTAATGCTGATGGCGCGTTCTTCCCGCCGACCCTGCTGTACTGCCCGCAGCCGGATGAAACGCCAGAGGTTCACGCCATTGAAGCCTTTGGCCCGGTAGCGACGCTGATGCCGTATCGCGACCGCCAGCATGCGCTCACGCTGGCACGCGCCGGCGGCGGTAGCCTGGCTGGTACGCTGGTCACCGCCAGCGGCGAGCTGGCGCGCGAGTTTATCCTTGGCGCCGCGCGCGCCCATGGTCGTATTCAGATCCTTAACGAGGAGTCCTCGGCAGAGTCGACCGGCCACGGCTCGCCGCTGCCGCAGCTGGTACACGGCGGCCCTGGCCGCGCGGGCGGCGGAGAAGAGCTTGGCGGGCTGCGCTCGGTGAAACACTATATGCAGCGTACCGCGGTCCAGGGCAGCCCAACGATGCTGGCGACCATCGGCCAGCAGTGGGTGCGTGGCGCGCAGGTTAGCGAAGACCGCATTCACCCGTTCCGTAAATACTTCGAAGAGATCCAGCCTGGCGATAGCTTATTAACCCCGCGGAGAACCCTCACCGAAGCGGATATCGTTAACTTCGCCTGCCTGAGCGGCGACCATTTCTATGCGCACATGGACAAAATCGCCGCCGCCGAGTCGATTTTCGGCGAGCGGGTGGTCCACGGTTATTTCCTGATCTCCGCTGCGGCCGGGCTGTTCGTCGATGCCGGCGTCGGGCCGGTTATCGCCAACTACGGGATGGAAAACCTGCGCTTTATTGAGCCGGTCAAACCGGGAGACACCATTCAGGTTCGCCTGACCTGTAAGCGTAAAACCGTTAAGCGTCAGCGTAGCGCCGATGAGAAAGCCACCGGCGTGGTGGAATGGGCGGTGGAGATTTTCAACCAGCACCAGCAGGCGGTGGCGCTGTATTCCATTCTGACCCTGGTGGCGCGCCAGCAAGGGGATTTTCCGGCGTAATAGCGGAAAATAGACCGCTGGCGCTCTGTTGGCCGATCCTTGAGCCATTGATCCTGCAATCGGTTTGCAACGGTTTCGCCCCGGGAAGTCCTTTATGTTATCTGTGGCTTCAGCGCACATTGCGCTCCCGATTAATCGTCTGCGTTATGTCACTCATGGCGCAGGGAGCGCACAGGGGGCGGCCAGTCGCCGCCGCCCCCTGTACCCCCGGGCTCCGGCCAGCAAAATCGCCACTGCGTGGTGCCTTCGACTTTTCCCTGCAGGCTGCGGGTCGGGCCGAGGCAGCGTCCCTGCAAAACACGGCCCTCAGCCCGCATCCTTGCGGGCTGCCCCGGCCTTCCGGGAACGTCTCAGCGATTTTGAGGCCGCCAGCACCGGTAGTTTCAGCGGCCCCAGCGCCAGCGATGATTTGGATCTGTAGGGGCTGTAGGCCCGGTAAGGCGTCAGCCGCCACCCGGCAAAAAAATCGGCGCACGTTCTCAATGCCTCTGCGGAGGCATTTTTTACGTCCGTCTGGCAAAACTGACAAACAAGCTGGCAAAAGCAAACAAACGCCCCGGCGCCGCTGGCTGGTAGCTTAAGGGTGACAAAGCCGACATTCGCAGCGGCAAGAGACAACACAACAATAAGATGAGGTCACTATGGCAAACGGCTTGAAATTTTCTCCTCGTAAAACCGCACTGGCGCTGGCCGTCGCGGTGGTTTGCGCCTGGCAATCACCGGTCTTCGCCCACGGCAGCGAAGCCCACATGGTACCGCTGGATAAAACGCTGCAGGCGTTCGGCGCCGATGTGCAGTGGGATGACTACGCGCAAATGTTCACCCTGATAAAAGACGGCGCTTACGTTAAAGTGAAGCCCGGCGCCAAAACCGCGATCGTCAACGGTAAAACCCTTGACCTGCAGGTGCCGGTGGTGATGAAGGAAGGAAAAGCCTGGGTCTCCGATACCTTTATCAACGATGTGTTCCAGTCCGGTCTCGATCAGACCTTCCAGGTGGAAAAGCGCCCTCACCCGTTAAACTCGCTCTCGGCGGCGGAAATCAGTGAAGCGGTGACCCTTGTCAAAGCCGCGCCGGAATTCCAGCCCAATACCCGCTTTACCGAAATTTCCCTGCACGAGCCGGATAAAGCGGCGGTGTGGGCCTTTGCCCTGCAGGGTACGCCGGTCGATTCACCGCGCACCGCCGATGTGGTGATGCTGGATGGCAAACACGTGATTGAAGCCGTCGTCGATCTGCAAAACAAAAAAATCCTCTCCTGGACGCCGATTAAAGGCGCCCACGGGATGGTACTGCTCGATGATTTTGTCAGCGTGCAGAACATCATCAACGCCAGCAGCGAATTCGCTGAGGTGCTGAAAAAGCACGGTATTACCGATCCAGGCAAAGTGGTCACCACCCCGCTCACCGTTGGCTATTTTGATGGCAAAGATGGCCTGCAACAGGATGCGCGTCTGCTGAAGGTGGTCAGTTATCTCGATACCGGCGACGGCAACTACTGGGCGCACCCGATTGAAAACCTGGTGGCGGTGGTCGACCTTGAAGCGAAGAAAATTATCAAAATTGAGGAAGGCCCGGTGATCCCGGTACCGATGGAGCCCCGTCCGTATGATGGCCGCGACCGCAACGCCCCGGCGGTGAAACTGCTGGAGATAACCGAACCGGAAGGCAAAAACTACACAATCACCGGGGATACCATTCACTGGCAAAACTGGGATTTCCACCTGCGCCTGAACTCGCGCGTCGGGCCAATCCTCTCGACGGTGACCTACAACGATAACGGCACAAAACGCCAGGTGATGTATGAAGGTTCCCTCGGCGGGATGATCGTCCCCTACGGCGACCCGGACGTCGGCTGGTATTTCAAAGCCTACCTCGACTCCGGCGATTACGGCATGGGCACCCTGACCTCGCCGATTGTGCGAGGTAAAGATGCGCCATCGAATGCGGTGCTGCTGGATGAAACCATCGCCGATTACACCGGCAAACCGACCACGATTCCAGGCGCGGTCGCCATATTCGAACGCTATGCCGGGCCTGAGTATAAGCACCTGGAAATGGGCAAACCCAACGTCAGCACCGAACGCCGGGAACTGGTGGTACGCTGGATCAGTACCGTCGGGAACTATGATTATATCTTTGACTGGGTGTTCCACGACAACGGCACCATCGGTATCGACGCCGGCGCCACCGGCATTGAAGCCGTTAAAGGCGTGATGGCGAAGACCATGCATGACCCCAGCGCCAAAGAGGATACCCGCTACGGGACGCTGATCGACCATAATATTGTCGGCACCACCCACCAGCACATCTATAACTTCCGCCTCGACCTCGACGTGGACGGCGAAAACAACACCCTGGTGGCGATGGATCCTGAAGTGAAGCCCAACACCGCCGGTGGCCCGCGCACCAGTACCATGCAGGTGAATCAGTACACCATTGACAGCGAGCAGAAAGCGGCGCAGAAATTCGACCCGGGCACCATTCGCCTGCTGAGCAATACCAGCAAAGAGAACCGCATGGGCAACCCGGTCTCTTATCAGATTATCCCTTACGCCGGCGGCACGCATCCGGCGGCGACCGGCGCGAAGTTCGCCCCGGACGAGTGGATCTACCATCGCCTGAGCTTTATGGATAAACAGCTGTGGGTGACGCGCTACCACCCGACAGAGCGTTATCCGGAAGGGAAATACCCTAACCGTTCCGCCCACGATACCGGCTTAGGGCAGTATGCGCAGGATGATGAGTCGCTGACAAACCACGACGACGTCGTGTGGATCACCACCGGCACCACCCACGTGGCGCGCGCCGAAGAGTGGCCGATCATGCCGACCGAGTGGGCGCACGCCCTGCTGAAGCCGTGGAACTTCTTTGACGAAACCCCAACCCTTGGCGAGAAGAAAAAGTAATCTTAGCCCGCGGTGAAATCGAGCAGGATTTTACCGCCTCTTCCCGGCTGGTCGGCGGCGGCAATTGCCTCCCGCCAGTCGTTCAACGCTATGCGCTGGGCCGGCGGCTGGGTGGTCGTTGGCAAGCGCAGCCAAATCTCGTCAAACGCCGCCCGCCACGCCGCCACGCTGAGTGTCGGCAACGCCTCCCGCAGATGAAACTTGCGCACCGTCGCGCTACCGCGCGTCTGGGTCAGCGGCTGCCCGGATAACAGCCCATAGGAGATCAGGAGCGACGATGCGGGCAGCACCGACAGCAGCGTATTCGCCAGTTCGCCGCCCACCGCGTCAAACACCAGATCGCTGTGCTGGCTGACCTTCTCCATCAGCGCCCGGTCGGTATCGAGGATCGGATAGATCCCGGCCTGTTCCAGGCGCGCCCGGTGCTGCGGCGAGCGAATAATCCCGCTCACCGAGCGGGCGCCCATCGCCAGCGCCCACTGTCCCAGCAGGCTGGCGCAGGAGGACGATGCCGCGGTCAGCACAAGGTGTTTTCCGGCAACCGGCCAGCGCTTGAGCATCAGCATAGCCGTCAGCGGATTGATATACCCGCGGGCGGCCAGCAGATCGTCAACCGCTGGCGGCACCGGCACCAGCCAGGTCTCATCCAGATCGATAAACCGCTGCCAGGTGCCGCCCCCGCGAAGAGGTAGCACCCGCTGGCCCGCGGTCAGCCGGCTGCCGTATGGCGCGGCGACCACCTCGCCAAGGCCTTCATAGCCGGCGACGGCCGGCAGTCGGGTGCGGTGTCGATAGGCGCCGGTCACGGGGATCAAATCCGAGGGATTCACCGGGGCATAGCGCATCCTGACCCGCACCCGTCCGCCCGCCAGCGGCGCCAGCGGCAGGCGTTTCAGGATCAGCACGGCGGCCGGCGGCCCGTAACGGTCATAAACAATGGCGTCGTTGAACATCGACAGGCTCCAGACAGCGAAAGGCGGGATCATAGCAGATCCCGCCGCCAGTGGCTCACGCCCGCGGCCAAACCTGGGGGAACAGCGGGGAATCCAGCGGGTCGCCGTCCCGCAGGGTCAGCTCGGGGAACGGTGGCGACGTCACGCCGCCGCGATCGGCAAACGCGGCGTCATCCCCCACCCAACGGGCGGAGAAGACCCGTCGCGCCCGCGCGCCGGGGTTGCCGCGGGCGCCATGGACGGTGCGGAAATGGAAGGCCACCGCATCCCCCGGCTCCAGCGCCCAGCTGACGATATCGTATTCGTCCTCATGGGCGTCGATATCCGGCAGGGTGCTGAACCGGGTGTGCTCGTAAAGCTTAGTGCCATTGAAACGGGTAGGACTGTACTCCTCCTCCCAGCGATGCGACCCGCGAATGCAGCGCAGCGAGGTGGCCTCCGCCACCGGGTCCAGCGGGATCCAGAAGCTGACGTTCTGTCTGCCGGAGACGCAATAGTAAGGCTGGTCATGATGCCAGGGAGTCACCGTGCTGCCTCCGGCCGGTTTGACCAGCGTATGTTCATGGAAAAATTTCGCCGTCTGCGACTGCATCAGCGCCGCCGCGATCTCGGCGGCCGCTGACTGAAAGACAAACTCGCTAAACGCCGGGATCCGCGACCAGTTGCAGTAGTCCTGAAAAAAAGGCGGCGAACCATCTTTGGGGATCACCGTGCGCGCATGACCATACTCGCTGGGGCTGGCCATCAGCGCCGTGACCCCTTCGGCGAGGCGCTCGACCCAGGGGGTAAAGACGCCTTTTAATAACACCGCGCCATCCGCCTGCCAGCGGTCGATGGTCGCTTGATCGATGTGGGGAGAGTGTTGGTTGTGCATCGCTTGGGTTCCTGTGTTGAGGGATCAGGTGAGCGGTTCCGCCGGTTCGGCACGCATCCACGCGCAAAGCTGTCGCAGCATCGTCATACAGCGCTCGGTCTGCGCGATGCTGATGTACTCATCGGCCTTATGGCCCTGGGCCATGCTGCCCGGTCCGCAGACCAGGGTCGCGACGCCCATCTCATCGAACAGCCCTCCTTCGGTGCCGAACGCCACGGTGGAGAAGCGGTCGCTGCCGCACCACTGTGCCAGCCAGCGGGCGAAGTCGGACTGCGGATCGCTGAGCAGCGGCGGATAGTGGCTTAACAGCTGGAACTGGATGTCGCTCCCGCTGCCTACCCGGCGCATCTCCGGCAGCAGCTGGCGGCGGGCGTAGGCCGCCAGCGCCTCGGTGACCGCTTCGGGACGCATCCCCGGCAGGTAGCGGATCTCAAAATCAAAGCGGCAGGACTGCGGAACAATATTCAGCGCGGCCCCACCCTGAATGGTGCCCACCTGCAGCGTGCTGAAGGGCGGCGAAAAGCGGCTGTCCTGCTGCCGGGCCAGACGCACGCCCAGCCGATCCAGGTGGTTGATCAGTCTCGCCGCGTAGCGGATGGCGTTCACCCCCTGCGGGGCATAGGCCGAATGGCAGGCCTGCCCCTCGATGCAGCAGCGCATGGCCAGTTTGCCTTTATGACCGAACACCGGCTGCATCTCCGTTGGCTCGCCGATGAGGCACAGCGCCGGTTTCTCCGGCGAGGCCTGCAGAAAATCCACCAGGCTGCGCACGCCGAGACAGCCGACCTCTTCGTCATAGGAGAAGGCCAGATGCAGTGGCATGCGCAGCGGCGCCGCCAGAAAGTCATCCACTGCCGCCAGCACGCAGGCGAGAAACCCCTTCATATCGGCGCTGCCGCGGCCATAGTAGCGGCCATCGCGCTCGGTCAGGCTGAAAGGCGGAACGCTCCAGGCCTGGCCGTCCACCGGGACCACGTCGGTGTGGCCCGAGAGCATCACCCCACCGCCGCCGGACGGCCCCAGCCGGGCGTAGAGATTGGCCTTACCGCCCGACGGGTCATAAAAGCGGCGGGACGCCACGCCGCGGGAAGCGAGAAAATCGGCGATCCAGTCGATCATCGCCAGGTTCGAATGGCGGCTGGTGGTGTCAAAAGCCAGCAGCGCGGCGAGGATGTTATTCATCGCCGGGGACGCCATAGGCGGGCGCATCGCGAGGGTCGAGCGCCCGGGTAATATAGGCGTCCATTTGCGGCTCCCAGGCCAGCCACAGTTGCTCAAGGGCCGCCAGCGGATCCGTCTCCGCCCAGTCAATACGCAGATCGACCACCGGCCACGGGTAATCGTCCACCACCTTCACCGCCGCCGAGTGGACCGGGCCGGCCTCGCCCCCGGCGGCAATCCCCGCGCGCAGCCCGGCCAGCAGCCGGCTGGCCAGTTCACCGCTCGCCGTCTCGAAGGCGGCCACCATCGCGGCGATCACCTCGTGACTGGCCAGCATGTTGCCCGCCGCCACGCAGTTATCTCCCGCCAGGGTGCCACCGATCCCGAGAGTATGTTCTCCGCTGAACGCCGCCACTTCACCGTTGGCATCAATCGCCGCGACCTGGCGATATTCGCGGAAGCGGTCCTCCGCCAGGGCCAGGTTCAGAGCCTGCTCAACGGAGGCCCCCGCCTCAAGCGCACCAAGAATATGCGGCCCCAGCGACGGTAAGGTTATGTTCTGACTGGCGACTGCGCCGACGCCGGGCAATAGCCACGGACAGCGCGATCCCACGGCCATGCTCGACGAACTAATGGCAATGCCCAACTGACCTGATTCCGGGCAGCGGGCGCTAATAGAGAGAGTCATTCTGCTGCCTCCCCCTGCCAGTCGTCAGGGATCACCGCCGTAACGTCAATCTCCATCAGCCACTGCGGCTGCGCGAGGGCCGACACCACCACCCCGGTGGAGATGGGAAAGACGCCTTTTAACCATTTGCCCACCTCCTGATAGACCGGCTCGCGATAGCGGGGATCGATCAGATAAGTGGTGGTCTTGACGATATGCGAGAGGTCGCTTCCCGCCTCTTTCAGCAACTGTTCAACATTCTTCATTGCCTGCTCCGCCTGCGCCCGCGGGTCGCCGAGGCCAATCAGATTGCCGGCGAAATCGGTGCCAACCTGGCCGCGAACGTAGACGGTATTGCCGGCCCGCACCGCCTGGCACAGATCGTTGTTCAGCGCCTGGTTCGGGTAGGTCTCTTTGGTGTTAAACATGCGAATACGGGTATGAGTTGGCATCAAAGCACTCCTTAAGGAAAACGGTTAACAGGACGGCTGGTAACGCTGGTACTGGCGCTGAATGGCGATCTGGTCGGCAATATATTTGGCATCGTGCCAGACGCCCCAGATAAAGGTGGACCCGCGCCGCGAGAGCCAAGGCAGGCCGAGGAAATAGACGCCCGGCTCCGTCGATACGCCGCGGTGATGCTGTGGCCGCTGTGCGTCATCGAAGGCGTTGACCTTCAGCCAGCGATAGTCGGTGGTGTAGCCCGTCGCCCAGATGATGGTGCCGATCCCGGCCTCCGCCAGATTGAGACTGAGCAGCGGGTCGGTAACGCAGGCCGGATCGGGCAGAAATTCGCGGGCGGAGGGCTCTTCGGGCAGGTCCATACCGTTGCGGGCCACCCACGCGTCCGCGGCGTCGAGCAGCGCAAGGTAGGAGGCATCGCCGCGGCGGATATTCTCCGCCAGGTCGTGGTGAAACAGTGCTTTGTCACCGTCAAAGCCACGGGTCTGCCCCACTAACGTGACCCCCTGATGCGCCAGCTGGCGAAAATCGACGGTATGGCCGCCGCGCGCGCCGCTCACCGCGATAGTGACATGCTCTTTACCCGGCGCATTGGCCGCGGCATCCCACATTCCCAGCACCCCGAGCCACCAGCAAAAATCGCGCTGACGATAGCGACGCGGCGGGCGGTCGTGCGCTCCCACCGACAGCCACACCGCGCGTCCGGCTCGCTGTAGCTCATCGGCAATCTGCACGCCGGAGGAGCCTGCGCCAATCACCAGCACACCGCCCTCCGGCAGCTGCTGCGGGTTAAAATAGTGCGCGGAGTGGAGCTGCTGAATAGCCTGACTCTGTGGGGCGATGGCCGGGATCACTGGCCGCTGAAACGGCCCGGTGGCCGCCACGATCCGCTGCGCTTCAATCACCCCCTGCGAGGTGTCGATACGAAAGCCCGGCCGTCCGACGAGGCGTTCGGCGCTGAAAACCTCCACCCCGGTACGGATCGGCGCATTGAAGCTGCGGGCATAGGCGGCAAAATAGTCTGCCACCTGCTCTTTGCCGACAAAGCTGTCTGCCGGGCAGTCCGGGAACACCATGCCCGGGAACCGATCGTGCCAGGCCGGGCCGTTGGCGACCAGCGAATCCCAGCGTCCGCTGCGCCAGGCCTGGGCAATACCCTGCTTTTCCAGCACCAGGTGGGGGATATCCAGCCGGGTCAGATGCTCGCTCATGGCGACGCCCGCCTGCCCCGCGCCCACCACCAGGGTATCGATCTCGGTAATCTGTTCAGTCATTTCGCTATCCTTCAAGCACAGTTGCCGACGACGTCGCCGGAATTGACGGCTTTCAGGTTATTTAACTGTGACGAATTGGTAAAATATTATAAAACGATCGACTGAATAGAATTTTACGAGGCTGAGTGACGACAAAAAATAATGCCTGCCGGATCGACAGGCGTTATTTCAGGCGTGAGTTGGGGTTAATTCGATGCTGCGACAATAATCCATAAACAGTTGCGTCGGCCGCGTGGGCTCATTATTCGCGAGATGCGCCATAATTAAGGTCGAGGCGGGCATCTCGTCGGCAATATCCCGCTGCACCACTCTTTCGCCATCGTAGGTCATATCGCAGCAGGGCCGGGTGACCAGCACCGAAAAACCCAACCCCTGACCCACCATACAGCGCACCATTTCAATGGAGGGGGAACTGTAAGCCACTTCCGGGTGATAACCCTTTTCCTTAAAGATGGAGATAAAATAATTTTTACTGGGGACCGCATCGAGGAGGATCATCGGCTCGCGGCTCAGCTCCTGCAGCGTCACCTGCGCCTTCTGCGCCAGCGGATGCGCGGCGGGCAGCAGCGCGTAGGGTTTATGCGGGGCATTGAGCCGCTCTTTATTGATCGAATGGCCGAGCTCCAGATCGTAAACCAGCGCGAGGTCGAAGCGGCCGCGGTGCAGGCCATGCATCAGCTCATGCTGTTCGCCGTCGTACAGATGCAGGGTGATTTCCGGATAGCATTTCTTAAACCCGGCCACCAGCTTCGGCATATACAGCGGAGCCACCGATTCGAAGCAACCGATGGAGATCATGCCAGAAACCAGCTCTTTATCCGCTCGCGAATTCTGTTCGAACTCCCAGGACAGGCGCAGCAGCTCTTTCGCTTTATCGTAGATCCGCCGACCGCTGGAGGTGAGCGAAACGCCCTGCGCATGGTGGCGAATAAACAGCTGCTGGTCGAAGGTGCTCTCCAGATTCTTGATGGCAATCGAAATCGACGGCTGCGCAATGTGCAGCTGGCGGGAGGCCTCGGCGATACTCTCCGTCTCCACCACGGTGACGAAATATTTGAGCTGCTTCAGGGTAAATCGGTTCATAGCATCACCATTGATAAAATATGGTCCGGCGTACACGGGGAATAGTTTTCCTCTAAGTCCCAAGCAATCCGCGTGCCACCCCCGGAAAAGCGCGGCGCATTGCCCGACAAGGGGCGACAATATTTATTATTGCTCTACGCCCGCGTGGTTTATTTCCACCATTGCACCATCATGCGCCACGCTGCACGCCAGACTGGCAGCGCCTGCCCCAGTTTCGCGCAAAATAACCTGTCTGCGCAAAATAGCGTTATTGAATTACAGTCATTGTTTTTAAATTGTTTACACAAAGTATCTTAACAATCACTTTAAATTCCATATCGTTAATATCTCTGTATAGTTTTTTTAAACTTAAAGACCAAAAATTTACTAATTGCCTCTGAAAGCATCCTGCCAGCATAGTGTATTCGCACGATGAATACCGGTGGCGCTCCATTACGGCACAGCCGAGCCACTTTCATTTTTGATAATTATGACGAGTGAAATAGCCCATGACGTTTAACTGGAACTACATGTTAAGCCTGCTCAGCGATGCCGATTTTTGGTGGGCCACCTGGACCGTCATTAAATTAAGTCTGCTGACCTGGGGCTGCAGTATTGTGCTCGGATTTATTCTGGCGCTGGCCAAACAGTCGCCGCGCGGCTGGTTATCCACCCCAGCCCGGCTGTATATCTGGTTATTTCGCAGTATGCCGCTGCTGGTCCTGCTGATTTTTGTCTACAACATGCCGCAGGCGCTGCCCTCCTTCGCCCCGGTGCTGAACGATCCCTTCTGGGCCGGCCTGCTGGCGATGGTCCTCAGCGAAGCGGCTTATATCGCCGAGATCCACCGCGGCGGATTGCTCTCCATCCCTCGCGGGCAGAGCGAAGCCGCACGGGCCCTGGGGTTGCGCTACGCCGGGATCCAGTGGCGGGTGATCATCCCCCAGGCGCTGCGCGTCGCCCTGCCGGCGCTGGCCAATGAATATATCGCCATCGTGAAGCTCAGTTCGCTGGTGTCGGTGATCTCCCTGACCGAAATATTGATGGTCGGCCAGCAGCTCTACTCGCAGAACTTTCTGGTCATGGAGACGATGACGGCCGTGGCGTTTTATTACATCTTTATCGTCACGGTGTTCGATTTTCTGCTGAAACGGCTGGAGAACTACCTTGACGTGACCCAGCGCAATACCGCTCGTCCGGTAGATGCCGAGATGCAGCGGCTGGCCAGCGCCCGCCGCCCGGCGATGGCGCGCAGCGTCACCCAGAGTCATGAGCCGGCGCTGCAGGCCTCTAAGCTGCATAAGGCCTACAACAACGTCGAAGTGTTGGGGGCGGTGAGCCTGCAGATCCAGCCCGGCGAGGTGGTCTCGGTCATCGGTCCGTCAGGCTCGGGGAAAACCACCCTCATTCGCCTGCTGAACGGTCTTGAGCAGATCGATAACGGCGAAATTCAGATTAACGGCCAACCCTTTATTCACCTCGACCGTCAGGGGCAGCAGAAGCCGCGCTTTATGGAGAATGCCGAACATCGCCTGAACATCGGCATGGTGTTCCAGAGCTTTAACCTGTTCCCGCATCTGACCGTGTTCGGCAATCTGCTGCTGGCCCCGCGCTATCACCATCTGGCAAGTGACGCGGAGCTGCGCCAGCACGCCTGCGAACTGCTGCACAAAGTGGGCATGCTGGAGCACGCCTGGAAGTATCCACACCAGCTCTCCGGCGGACAGCAGCAGCGGGTGGCGATCGCCCGCGCCCTGATGATGCGTCCGCAGATCATGCTGTTCGATGAGCCCACCTCGGCGCTGGATCCGGAAAAAGTGAATGAAGTGCTGCAGGTTATCGAATCCCTGGCCCACGAAGGCATCACCATGGTCATCGTCACCCACGAGATGAACTTCGCCTTCAAAGTGTCCGACCGGATCGTGTTTATGGAGAAAGGCCGGGTGGTGTGCGATGACACGCCGCAGGCGATGCGTAGCGGGCAACACCCGCGGGTCGAGGCCTTTCTCAAAGATGTTTCTCTGGCTTAACTATCGGAACGTGAAGAGGAAAAACTATGATTGCGCAGTGGCAAATTGATCAGTTTCATCAGCAGGGTTTTCTGGTGGTCGAAGAGGTGCTTTCCAGCGCCGACATCGCCGCCCTGCAGAGCGATTTCGACGGCTGGGTCGAGGAGAGCCGCGGTCACGCGACGGTGTGGGGAGAAACCCTCGACGGGCGGCCGCGCTTCGATATCGAGCGCGATCATGCTCCTGACCATCCGTCGCTGCGCCGGGTCGCCTCCCCGACGGAGATCTCCGAGGCCTATCGCCATACTGCGCTGAACTCGCGGATGGCGACCATCGCCGCGCAGCTGATCGGCGGCAGCGGCACCCGCTTTCATCACAGCAAAATTAACTCCAAGCTGCCGCACACCGCCACCGAGGTGAAATGGCATCAGGATTTCCTTTTCACCCCGCACAGCAATGACGACATCATCACCGCCCTGCTGATGGTCAGCGAGGTGACGCCAGAGAATGGCCCGCTCAACGTGGTGCCGGGCAGTCATCAGGGGCCGCTGTGGTCCCACTGGCAGGAGGGGCGCTTCACGGGGGCGGTGGATGATGAGGTGGTGGCGACGCACTGCCAGCAGCCGCAGGCCTGTTTTGGCCCGGCGGGCTCAGTCTGCTTTATGCATACCCGCCTGCTGCACGCCTCCAGTCCCAACGAAACCGCCCTGCCGCGCACCCTGTTCATCAGCGTCTACGCCGCGGAGGATGCGCTACCCTACGGCGAAAACCCGCTGCCGAGCCGCCATGCCGGCCAACTGGTCGCGGGAGAAGAGAGCGGTCTGGTGCGCAGCACCAATAACCAGCTTCGTCTGCCGCAGAAGCCGCGCGGCGCTTCGTTTTTTGTTCAGCAGGCCGGCGCCGATCGCGCCAGCATGTAATTTGCCCACACTCCGGAGGTTTTATGACACGCATTTTCGCACCACGCCCGCTGACCCTGCTGCTCTGCGCAGCGGCTGCTCTGACATCCTTTAGCGCACTGGCCTTTCAGCAAAGCGGTAAGATCACCGCCGGTTCGGACATGACCTTTTTTCCTTACGAGTACATGGAAAACAATAAGCCAGCCGGTTTTGACATCGAGCTGCTCGATGGTCTGGCGAAGACTATGGGCCGTGAAGCAGTGAATATCGATACCCGCTTCCCCAACCTGATCCCCGGGCTGCAGGGTGGGCGCTTCGATATCACCAACTCGTCGATGTACATTACCGCCGAACGCCTGAAGGTGATCGATATGGTGCCGTACCTGAAAAGTGGGGAAGCGATCCTCGCCCGCAAAGGCGGCGACTACCAGCCTAAGACCCCGGAGGACTTCTGCGGGCATAAAATCGGCTCGATGGGCGCCACCTCGTGGCTGGCGCAATTGCAGAAGCTTTCCGCCGACTACTGCGTGAAGAAGGGGTTGAAGCCGATTGCGCTGAGCGTTTATACCACCGACCCGCAGACCACCCAGGCGCTGCTGTCGCGCGCGGTGGATGCGCAGATCACCGACGCCGCCGTGGCGCGCGGGGTGGTGGAAAAACTGGGCGACCGGGTGGTTATCTCCTCTGACACGCTGATCTATCCGGTGCTGAACGGCTTTGGCGTTAAAAAAGGCAATACTGAGGTGAAAACCGCCCTCGAAGAGGCGCTGAAAAAGTACAGCGCGACGCCGGAATATGCCGCCCTGCTGAAGAAATATCGCTTCCAGGCGCCGACGGCGGACGATCTGCAGACCCTGATGCCGAAAGCGGAGTAATGGCCATGCGCGATTCCGATGAAGAGCAGATCCGCATCGACCTGGCGGCCACCTTTCGCATCATTGCCCATCTTGGCATGCATGAGGCGGTGGCCAACCATTTCAGCGCCGCGCTCTCCGCTGACGGGAAAACGTTTTTACTCAACCCGAAGTGGAAACACTTTTCGCGCATCCGCGCCAGCGATCTGCTGGTGCTGAACGCCGATGATGAAGGTTGCGCCGCGCGCCCTGACGTCGATGCCACCGCGTGGGCTATTCACGGGCAGATCCATCAGCGGCTCCCGGACGTGCGGGTGGTGCTGCATCTGCACCCGGTGTACACCACCAGCCTCGCCTGTCTGGCGACGCCGCAGATCCTGCCCATCGACCAGAACACGGCCCGCTATTTTAACCGGGTCGCCGTCGATACGCTGTACGGCGGGATGGCGGACACCGCGGCAGAAGGCGCCCGGTTGGCGGGCCTGCTGGCGGACAAACGCCGCCTGCTGATGGGGAATCACGGGGTGCTGGTGACCGCCCCGACCATCGGCGAAGCGTTCGATGATATCTGGACCCTGGAGCGCGCCTGTCAGATCCTGATCACCGCCTGGTCCACCGGCCAGCCGCTGAAGGTTCTGTCAGACGCGGTAGCGGAAAAAACGGCCCAGGACTGGGAGAAGATTGCCGATTTCTCGCGGCAGCATTTTGCCGAAATGAAGCAGTTAATGATCGACCTCGATCCCTCCCTGGTGGACTAACCCCGCGCCTGCCCGGGTCAGCCCGGGCCGTCGCTGGCTGCCGCCAGCAGCGGCACGATGATATCGCTGAGCGGTGTCGGAATGCCGTGCTGACGTCCGCGACGCTGCACCACGCCGTTACGAATATCCCACTCCAGCGGTCGGCCATTCAGGCGATCGATCAGAATAGAGGTGCTTAAGTCGGCAGGCGCCCGGTGAAAGCCGGCGATAATCTCCTCCGGCACGCTGTCGCCCAGGGCGGCCCCTTCCGCCCGCGCCACCTGCAGACATTCGCGCAGATAAGCCAGTCCGAGGGCAGTAATGTCTTCCCGGGCAAACATCCCGGCGCGGCGTCCGGTCAGCACCATCAGTCCGGCGACGGCGTTCTGCAACAGTTTACGCCAGGCCACGGTGGTAAAATCCGCCGCCAGGTCCACCGCGCAGCGGGTCCCCGCCAGCGCCTGCTGCACTCGCTCTGCCCCCGGCAGATCCGGGAGGGTCAGGCGCGGCGTGGCGCGCAGCCAGACAGAGGCATCGGCATCGCGCTGCGCCGGAAACCAGACCACCGAGGGCAACACCGTCGCGCCGCCGGTCAGGGGGGCAAACTGCTGGCGCTGCTCAACGCCGTTTTGCAGCACGCACACCACGGTGTCCGTGGAACACAGGGCCGTCAGCCAGGAGGCGATGGCCTCCGTCTGGGTAGTTTTCACCGCGACAAAGACCAGGTCGAAGGGGGCGGCTATCGCCGTTGGGTCGGTGTGCACCGGGCCGGGCACCACGATCTCGCCCTCGTCAGTGCGCAGCACCAGCGCCGAATGGGCGGTACGGCCGCAGACCATCGGCGCCCTCCCCACCTCAAACAGGGCGGCGGCGATAGTCGTGCCGATGGCGCCGGGACCAATAAGTGCAACCTTAGGAAATGCTGTCATGCCGAAGACCTCCTGGTGATTCACCGCCCTGGTTGGGCAAAGATTGCCCTCCACAGTAGCGAGAAAGACCGGAGGTCGGCAAGCGGCGCGTCGGGAAAAGCCATTCGCTTTCCCCGACAGCGGTCTAGTAACGCACGCAGACGGATTTGGTTTCGCACCAGCCGTCGAGCCAGTCAGGGCCGAAATCGCGGCCGGTACCAGACTGCTTCATGCCGCCGAAAGGCAGGTTGGCGTCAATCAGAGTATGGCTGTTGACCCATACCGTTCCCGCCTGCAGACGGTCGGTGTAGTTCAGGGCCTGGGTTAGATCGCGGGTCCAGACGCTGGCGGTCAGACCAAAATCGCTGTCGTTGGCCAGACGCAGCGCCTCCTCGCCGTCGGCCACCCGCACCAGGTTCACCACTGGGCCAAACACCTCCTCACGGGTGAGGCGCAGCCCGGCGTCGGGGTTAACCACCAGCGTCGGCGGAATATAGTACCCCCCCGCATCCGGTCCGGCGCTGCCGCTGATGAGCTCTGCCTTCTGCTGGCGAGCCTCTTCGAGGTAGGCCGCCACCTTGTCGCAGTGGGCCCGGGAGACCACCGGGTTGATCTGCGCCGTCTCCTGTATCCCCGGCCCCACCTGCAGCGATTTTACCGCCTGCTCGAAACCGCTGACCAGGGTGTCAAACAGCGGCGCTTCGATGTAGATCCGCGAGCTGGCGGCGCAGACCTGCCCCTGATTGAGGAAGCTACCGGTCATCAGCCCCTCAATAACCCACTGGGGATCGGCATCTTTGAGCACAATCGCCGGGTTCTTGCCGCCCAGCTCCAGCGTCACGCGAGTCAGGCGGTCGGCGGCCACACGGGCGATCTGTTTCCCGGTCGCCGTTGAGCCGGTAAAGCTGACCTTCGCTACCTGCGGATGGGCGGTCAGCGCCGCGCCGCAGCCGGCGCCGCTGCCGGTGACCACGTTGAATACCCCGTCAGGTATGCCCGCCAGGGTCGCCAGCTCTGCCACCCGCAGCAGGGTCAGCGGGGTGGTTTCAGAAGGTTTGATGACGATCGAACAGCCTGCCGCCAGGGCCGGCATGACCTTCCACATGCCGATCATCAGCGGGAAATTCCACGGGACGATGCCCGCCACCACCCCGACCGGCTCTTTTTTGGTCCACGCCTGGTAACGCGCCCCTTGCGGGAACGGGATCGACACGTCCAGCGTCCGGCCGCTGATCTTGGTGGTCAGCCCCGCGGTGTAGCGCATCCAGTTCAGGGTGCAGCCGACCTCAAAGGCGCGAGAGATCGCAATGGATTTGCCCTGCTCAAGGGTTTCCAGTTGCGCCAGCTCTTCGCCGTGCTGCTCCACCAGGTCGGCAAAACGCAGCAGGATGCGTTCACGGTCGGCCGGGGTGCGCCCGGCCCAGCGGCGATCGACAAAAGCGCGCCAGGCGGACATTACCGCCCGGTCAACATCCGCCGGGCTGGCGTCGGCGGTGGTGGCAATCGCCTGCCCGGTGGCCGGATCCCAGACGGTTAACCGGTTTTCGCTCTGCGCGGCGCAGGGAGCGCCGTCGATATACAGGCCATGCTGACGGTCTAAAAACTGCTGGACGCTGGCAAGCAGCGCTATCTGAGAGGTGGACATACCCTTTCCTTATTCTTCGCGGATAGTGCTTTCAGTCTATGTCCGGTTGGCGGCTGGCGCTTTTTTCTCTGTGACATTCGTTTGCGCCGCTGTGACAGTCGCCGCAAATCCGCGGCTTACCCTGGCAGAAATGTGCCGCAGGTAATAGTTCTTTCATATACCCGCCATCGCGGCCTTGCCTGAGGCGGCATAAATGCAACAATGCGGAAACATTGTTATTACAGGAGAAGGGCGAATGATGACCACGGCAGAGGGGGGGCTGGCGTACCAGCGCTGGCTGGCGACGATCAATCAGGTCTGCGGCCATTTCGCCGCCCGGCCGCTGGAGGGGCGCTTCCACGGCGAGATTGACGCCCGCTACGCCGGTAACCTCAAGGTCAGCACGGTCACCGCCGCCGGCGTTAATCTCTACCGCACACACAATGAGATAAAACGCGATAACGACGCCTGGTTCTACACCGTATTTCAGCTTGCCGGCGAAGCCATCATCGAACAGGACGATCGCCAGGTGACGCTGGCGGCAGGCGATATCACGTTAATCGACGCCGCCCGCCCCTGCTCGATTGTCTGGCAGCAGACCTCGCGTCAGGCCTCCCTGCTGCTGCCGCGCCAGCGGGTGGCGCCCACAGGCGACATCGCCACCGCCTGCCGGCTGGACAAATCCCTGCCAATGGTGCAGCTCAGCCAGCGATTGTTGCTGGAAAGCATGGGCGGCACGACACTCTCCGCCAGCGAGAGTGAAGCGGCGCTGGAGGCGATCGCCTGCCTGTTGCGCCCGGTGCTGCATCAGCGCGAGCCTACCCCTTCCCGGAGGGAAAAGCAGTTTCAAAAGATTATTGCCTTAATCGATGCGTCCATTCAGTCGGAGCATTTGCGCCCGGAGTGGCTGGCCAGCGAGACGGGGATGTCGGTACGCAGCCTGTACCGGCTGTTTGCCGACAAAGGGCTGGTGGTGGCGCAGTATATTAAGAACCGGCGGTTGGATCTGTGCGCCCGGGCGCTACAGAATGCCCATGACGACGAAAAGCTGGCGGGGATCGGCTACCGCTGGGGCTTCAGCGACCACAGCCATTTCTCCACCGCCTTTAAGCAGCGCTTTGGCGTCTCGCCGGGCGAATACCGCAAGCGCTGCCGCTGATCATTTACGCCGCCACTGGCCGTTCAGCCCCTGGACGTACTCCCCGGGCTGAGCCCGGGCCACCAGCTTCTGCCCGGCCATTTTCGCCACTTCATCTACCGGCAGATTGTTGTCATCCGCCAGCTGCTGGTAGCTTTCGCTGCGCGCGGCGTTGATCTGCTTCACCAGCGCTAAGGTCTCTTTATCCTGGCGCAGCGGCGCCAGATAGCCGTTCAGCGTTTCCCCCACCCGCCCCTGCTGCCGCGCTTCGCTCAGGGTCAACGCCAGCGCGGGCGCGCTGAGTAAGGTCAGCGCCAGCGCTGCGCTTAACAGTCGTTTTCTCATCGTCGCCTCAGAACAGATCGCTGCGGGATTTCAGCAGATTTTCCACATCCTTATCGACCTTGATATGGATCTCATGCTCAATTTTGACATTCATATTAATGGTGATGGGCTCTTTCGATGCCGCAATTTCGATACGCGGCGTACAGCCGGCGAGCAGCATCGGCGCCACCATGGCCAGTAGCAACTTCTTCATTTAGGTTCCTTACATGTCTTACCGTCCGTACAGTGCCGCACGGGCAGCATGGCATTCTGTTCGAGCCACGCCTGTAAATTGTCGCCGAAGCGTAAACTGCGCCACAGGTCGAAAATATTCTCTTCATGAGCGTAGTTTAAATGCACGGTACTGCTTTTCCCGTCCACCCGGCTGGTACCGTTGATGGTGGCCTTAAGCGTCAATACGCCCAGATTGTCGAGGTTAATCCGCGTCCACGAGCGGGAGATCTCCATATAGCGCAGCCAGTTAATCGCCGCCCCGGCGGAGACATTGTCCGCCACCAGCGCATCGGCAGTGTCTTTATCCAGCCGCAGGGTCATCGGCCCGTCATTACGCAACCAGCCGTCGTGGATGATCCATTGGTTGTTTTCCAGCCACAGCGGCAGCGCGCCGCTCACCGCCCCGGACATGGCGAACTGCTTCACCTTGACGGCGCTGGTGAGTTCGCTGCTGGAGATATGTTGCAGACGGATCAGCGCCGGGTCGCGCTGCGGCATGCGCAGCTGCAGCAGGGTCAGTTTTCCGCCTAACAGATCGACGCTGACGTCGCTGAGCTGCAGCGGATTGGCCTCACTCCACGGCCAGGTGCCCTGCAGGTCCGCCGTCAGATTGCGCGCGGTAACCTGGTTGACGATTTCGCCAATACGCAGGGAGACCGGACGACGGGTGCCCAGTTGCCAGTGGCCGTCGCTGAAACGGAATGGCAGCACGAAGTCGACACCGTTAATCTGGTTATCCGGCATCCAGGCGCTGCCGCCCTTCAGCACGCCGTGGCCGCCCGCCTCAAATCCCTGCCCGGCCGCCGCTGAAAAGGCCACCTGCGCATAGAGACTCCCTTCCCGCAGGTTCATCTTCCAGTCCGGTGGCACCAGCGGCTGGAACACCGTCAGCGACTGTTTTGGCCACCACGCCTGGCCGCGCAGCCGTTCGCCATCCCAGCGCCCGGTCAGCCGCACCGGGCCAATGGTATCGGCGTGCAGGGCGCCGGTGAACTGGAACCACGTCGGGTCCCGGCCGTCGAGGGCAAATTTCAGCGTTGACGCCGGGAGATAGCTGCCGCCGGAGAAGGTGGTTTTGGCCGCGTCCAGCGACAGCGCGCCGGTCAGCCGCGGGTGCTGGGCATCACGCAGCCAGCGGATCGGCTGCTCGAGCGTCAGACGCGGCGTACTGACCCGCATCGTGCCGTACTCGAGCTTATCGAAGCCGGTGGAGAGGCTGCTCAGGGTAATAGCATTGTCGCGCCACTCCCCGCTGCCCTTCACATCCCAGCGCGCCTGCATCGGGGTGAAGTGTCCCTCACCCCAGTAGCGCCATTGCCAGCGGCCGCTGTCGGGCAGAAAATCGCTCGCCTGACCGTCCAGATGCAGCGTAAAGTCGCCCATCTGCTGCTCATGGGCGCGGAGGATCGCCTGCAGGCGGCCATCGACGCCCTGCTGGGTCACTTTCACCCCAGCCAGCGGCCAGCGAATTTCATCAATATTCAGCGCATCGATCACTCGTCCGCGCGAACGCAGCAGCGCCCCGGGATGAAACGCCAGCTGCGGGCTGACCAGCGACCCGCTGAGCTGCGCCGGCAGCGCCGCGTAGAAGATCATCTCCCCCAGCTTGGCCTCGCCGGTGAGCCGCAGCGGCATGTCGCTGTTATCCATGCTTAGCTTGCCCGGACCGATATTCAGCACCGCGTTGCCTTTGCCGGCATGCCCCTCGGTGAGGACATTTAAGCGACCGCTGACGGTCATCTGCTCGGTCCCCTGCTGCCAGTTACCCACCGACAATGCGACGCGCCCGCTGAGCGGGTAGTTCTGGTAGCGGGTGCGCCAGCGGCCGTCGCTGATGGTGATCCGCTCCGGGGTGATCTCCCACGGCAGGTCCAGGATCGGCTCTACCTCGCCGCGCGGCGTCACCAGCAGCTGGCCGCGATTGTGCTGCCACTCGAGCTCGGCATCGATCCATTCCGCGGTTTGTGGAAATTCAAAGGTGCCCTGCATCTGGCCGTCGACCGGCAGACCATCCGGTACCAGCGGCAGGTGGAAGGTTCCCACCAGCTTCACCGGCGGCTGATCGTCAGTCAGCCGGGCGCTGAACTGGCTGACGGTGAGGGCCTGGCCGCGCAGGCGCGCCTGCAGACTCAGTTCCTTACCGGCAAAGCCGATGTCCTGCTGCACTGGCGTCAACGACATCACCAGCCGCCCCTGCCATTTCTCCCACGGCGACAGCCGCAGGTTATCAATCGTTAACCAACTGTAGGGCAACATCGATTGCCATTCGGCGAGGGTGCGCGGCGATCCCGGCGTGGGCTCGCTGGCCGGCAGTTTGCTCAGACAAGCGCTGTTGATGTCCAGCTGGCCAATATGCAGCCGCCAGCGGCTGGGACGCGAAAGGCGGGTATCGGTCACCCGGGCGAGTTCACAGTCGCCCACCAGATAGCGCAGATCGGGGATCAGCAGAGCCGACCGCGTCAGACGCGGGCTCTCCTGCAACGAGATACGAGTGCCAACAGGCAGCCAGATGCCCGCCAGCGTCGGCACCCAGTGGGTCAGCGTCAACAGCAGCGTTAGCGGCAATAACACCAGCACTAACACCAGCGCGATGGCGGCTTTATATTTACCCTTCATGGGCAGTTAATATCCTGATTCAACATAAGTAAAAGCCGAATGGCGCCCATTGTGACACGTTCGACCAGTGAGTGAAAGTTTGCGACCTGTTAAAGCATAGTTGCCAGCCGGTATCGCGGCGCGGCGATCGGCCGTCATCATTTAGCTTTTGTTTAAGCAGCGCCTGCCACACTCCAGCCAGACAGAAATGGCTTGCGGGAGAGACCGTGTCGTTAATTATCTCGCTCTTTGAGAGCGCACAGGGCCACTATCCATTGGTATTACTAATGGTTTTCCTGCTCACCTTCACTAAATCCTGCGCGCTGGTGTCGCTGGCGATCCCGGGCACCTCCGGCCTGCTGCTGTTGGGGACATTCGCTTCCGCCAGTCTCGGTCATTTCCTGTTAATGTGGTCCAGCGCCAGCCTCGGCGCCATCGGCGGATTCTGGCTCTCGTGGTGGTTAGGCGTTCGCTATCGTCACCGCCTCACACAGTTACGCTGGCTCACCGCCGAGCGGCTGGCCCGCAGCCGACTCTTTTTTCAGCGCCGCGGGCTGTGGGCGGTCTTTTTCAGTCGCTTCCTCTCTCCCCTGCGCGCCACCCTGCCCCTGGTCAGCGGCGCCAGCGGCCTGCCGCTGTGGTCGTTTCAGCTAGCTAACGTCAGCTCCGGTCTGCTGTGGCCGTTTCTGCTGCTCTCCCCCGGCGCTTTAAGCCTCAGTTTGTGGTGAAAAAACTTTGTCTTTCAAAGAGATTCCGCAAATCCGCGATATGCTCTAGAATTAGCATAAGCACCTGACACTTAAACTATTTTTTAATAATTGTACGATTATTTTAAATATGCTACCGTGACGTTATAATCACTGGAGAAAAGTCTTATGAAAATCGCGGTTTACAGTACGAAGCAGTACGATAAAAAGTACCTGCAGCACGTGAATGATACCTACGGCTTTGAACTGGAATTCTTCGACTTCCTGCTGACAGCGAAGACCGCCAAAACCGCCAACGGTTGCGAAGCGGTGTGTATCTTCGTCAATGACGACGGCAGCCGCCCGGTGCTGGAAGAGCTGAAGGCCCACGGCGTGAAGTATATCGCTCTGCGCTGCGCCGGATTTAACAACGTCGACCTCGAGGCGGCAAAGGAGCTTGGCCTGCGCGTGGTCCGCGTCCCGGCGTACTCGCCGGAAGCCGTCGCTGAGCATGCGATCGGTATGATGATGTCGCTCAACCGTCGCATCCACCGCGCCTATCAGCGTACCCGTGATGCCAACTTCTCCCTCGAAGGCCTCACCGGTTTCACCATGTACGGTAAAACCGCCGGGGTGATCGGCACCGGGAAAATTGGCGTGGCGATGCTGCGGATCCTCAAAGGTTTCGGCATGCGCCTGCTGGCGTTCGACCCGTACCCAAGCGCCGCCGCGCTGGAGCTGGGGGTGGAATATGTCGACCTCGCTACACTGTACAAGGAGTCGGACGTGATCTCCCTGCACTGCCCGCTGACCGACGAAAACTACCATCTGCTCAATCGCGAGGCGTTTGACCAGATGAAGGACGGGGTGATGGTGATTAACACCAGCCGCGGCGCGCTGATCGACTCCCAGGCGGCCATCGACGCCCTGAAGCACCAGAAAATTGGCGCGCTGGGGCTGGATGTTTATGAGAACGAACGCGATCTGTTCTTTGAAGACAAATCCAACGATGTGATCCAGGACGACGTTTTCCGCCGCCTCTCCGCCTGTCACAACGTGCTGTTCACCGGCCACCAGGCGTTCCTCACCGCTGAGGCGCTGATCAGCATTTCGGAGACCACCCTGGGCAACCTGCAGCAGGTCGCAAACGGCGAAACCTGCCCGAACGCCATCGTCTGATTCCTTTCCCTTTTGTGCTCCTCTCCCGGGGGGAGCACATTCAGATAATCCCCACAGATCCCCGCTGCGATACCGTTACACTGGCTTGGTTTTATTAGAAATGTGAATGTTTTGGAGTGAAAATGAACAAATTGGCGGCGCTACTGGCGGCAGGTATGCTGTTGTCCGGCTGTGTCTATAACAGTAAGGTGTCCACCGGCGCGGAACAGCTGCAGCATCATCGCTTCGTGCTGACCAGCGTCAACGGCCAGGCGGTCAACGCCGGCGACCGGCCGCTGGAGCTGAGCTTCGGCGAGAAGATGGCTATTACGGGCAAGATGTATGTTTCGGGCAATATGTGCAACGGTTTTAGCGGGGAAGGCAAGGTGTCGGACGGCGAGCTGAAGGTGAAGTCGCTGGCGATGACCCGGATGCTGTGCCACGATGCCCAGCTTAATACCCTTGACGCGACGATCGGCAAGATGTTGCGCGAAGGCGCGCAGGTCGATCTGACGGAAAACCAGTTGACGCTGGCGACCGCCGACCAGACGCTGGTCTATAAGCTCGCCGACCTGATGCACTAGCCGGCCTTGAGGTGCCGCTGACGCTGCCCCGCGACGGGGCCGCCGTTAGTAGCCGCAGCTGCCGCCCGCCAGCGCCTGCTCGCTGCAGCGTTTGCCGTTCGGCAGCGCGCACATGCCAATCGCCGAACCATCGAGCTGACGAGCCACCGATAACGAGCCGCCTATCATGGCGCAGTTGGCCTGACCGGCGTCGCTCATCGCCGCCCGCATGCCTGGCGTGACGTGCGCCGCCGTGGCCTGCTGAACGGGTTCACTACTGCACGCCGACAGCAACAGCGCCGCACAACCTACTAATATCGCAGCTCGCATTCTCTCTCCCCTCGGAAACGTCTTAAAAAAGCAAACCCCAGAATAATAGGCAGCGTGGCGGGCGGCGTCGAGGGGGGAAGTACGTATTTATGCGCCTCATTAACATTTTCTAGCAAATTTTCGCCGAAAGCTTGATCTGCTCCGGCCTGGTCGCCGGGCGCACGTGATTCGACACTCGGCAGGAAGCCATTTTCTCCGCGAACCATGCAAAATATTGATCTGGTCACGGGTGGCCGGCGCATTGAGGACACAAATGCAAAAATGGCCGCGCCAACGGTTTGCTAAACTACCCCTTATATAATTACAGGGCGCGTCGCGGTTTCACGTGTCCATTCTTTTGCGCAATGTAAGGGTGTCTTCATATGATTACGATTGATGGTAATGGCGCGGTCGCTTCCGTCGCGTTTCGCACCAGTGAAGTTATCGCCATCTACCCGATCACGCCCAGTTCAACGATGGCGGAACAGGCTGACGCCTGGGCCGGCAATGGGCTGAAAAACGTCTGGGGCGATGTTCCCCGGGTAGTCGAAATGCAGTCGGAGGCAGGCGCCATTGGCGCCGTACATGGCGCGCTGCAGACCGGCGCCCTCTCCACCTCCTTTACCTCATCGCAGGGTCTGCTGCTGATGATCCCCACGCTGTACAAACTGGCCGGCCAGCTGATGCCGTTTGTGCTGCACGTCGCCGCCCGCACCGTCGCCACCCACGCGCTATCGATCTTCGGCGATCATTCCGATGTGATGGCCGTGCGGCAGACCGGTTGCGCCATGCTGTGCGCCAGCAGCGTCCAGGAGGCTCAGGATTTTGCGCTGATCTCGCATATCGCCACCCTGCAAAGCCGGGTGCCGTTTATTCATTTCTTTGATGGCTTCCGCACCTCGCACGAAATCAACAAAATCGCCCCGCTGGCGGATGACACCATTCGCTCCCTGCTACCGCAGGATAAAATCGCCGAGCATCGCCAGCGCGCGCTCAATCCGGAACACCCGGTGATCCGCGGAACCTCGGCCAACCCCGACACTTACTTCCAGTCCCGGGAGGCCACCAATCCGTGGTACGACGCGGTCTATAACCATGTTGAGACGGCGATGAACGACTTCGCCGCCGCCACCGGCCGTCAGTACAAACCGTTTGAGTTTTACGGCCACCCGCAGGCAGAGCGCGTGATCGTCATTATGGGTTCGGCCATCGGTACCTGCGAAGAGGTGGTTGATGAACTGCTGAGCCGCGGCGAGAAAGTCGGCGTGCTGAAAGTGCGCCTCTATCGCCCATTCTCCGCCGCCCACCTGCTGGCAGCGCTGCCGGAAAGCGCCCGGGCGGTAGCGGTGCTCGATCGCACCAAAGAGCCTGGCGCGCTTGCCGAGCCGCTGTATCTCGATGTGATGACCGCCCTGGCGGAAGCCTTTAACCGCGGCGAGCGCGAGACGCTGCCGCGCACCATCGGCGGCCGCTATGGCCTCTCCTCCAAGGAGTTCGGCCCGGAATGCGTGCTGGCGGTATTTAGTGAACTGCAGTCCGCTCAGCCGAAGCCACGCTTTACCGTCGGTATCTATGATGACGTGACCAATCTGTCGCTGCCGCTGGGAGAAAATACCCTGCCCGCAGAGGCCAAGCTCGAGGCCCTGTTCTACGGTCTCGGCAGCGATGGCAGCGTGTCAGCCACCAAAAACAACATCAAAATCATCGGGAACTCGACCCCGTGGTTCTCACAGGGCTATTTTGTCTATGACTCGAAGAAAGCGGGCGGCCTCACCGTCTCGCATCTGCGCGTGAGCGAAAAACCGATTCGTTCTTCGTATCTGATTTCGCAGGCTGATTTCGTCGGCTGCCACCAGCTACAGTTTATCGATAAATACCAGATGGCCGAGCGGCTGAAGCCCGGCGGTATTTTCCTGCTCAACACGCCGTACAGCGCCGATGAGGTCTGGTCTCGCCTGCCGCAGGAAGTCCAGGCCACCCTGAATCAGAAAAAAGCGCGTTTTTACGTGGTCAACGCGGCGAAAATCGCCCGCGAGTGCAGCCTCGGCGCGCGCATTAATACCGTGATGCAGATGGCGTTCTTCCATCTCACCCGCATCCTGCCGGGCGACAGCGCGCTGGCGGAACTGCAGGCAGCCATCGCCAAAAGCTACAGCAGCAAAGGCCAGGAGCTGGTGGAACGCAACTGGCAGGCGCTGGCCCTGGCCCGGGAATCGCTGGCGGAAGTGCCGCTCCAGCCAGTGAACGCCAGCAGTCCGAACCGCCCGCCGGTGGTCTCCGACGCCGCGCCGGATTTCGTCAAAACGGTCACCGCCGCGATGCTGGCCGGCCTCGGCGATGCGCTGCCGGTCTCCGCCCTGCCGCCGGACGGCACCTGGCCCATGGGCACCACGCGCTGGGAGAAACGCAATATCGCCGAAGAGATCCCCATCTGGAAGGAAGCGCTGTGTACGCAGTGCAACCACTGCGTCGCCGCCTGCCCGCACTCGGCGATCCGCGCCAAAGTGGTCGCGCCGGAAGAGATGGAGAACGCCCCTGCCAGTCTGCACTCGCTGGACGTCAAATCCCGCGATATGCGCGGACAAAAATACGTTCTGCAGGTCGCCCCGGAAGACTGCACCGGCTGCAACCTGTGCGTTGAAGTGTGCCCGGCGAAAGATCGCCAGAACCCGGAGATCAAGGCTATCAATATGATGTCGCGCCTGGAGCATGTGGAAGAGGAGAAGGTCAATTACGATTACTTCCTCAACCTGCCGGAAATCGACCGCACAAAACTGGAGCGGATAGATATTCGCACCTCGCAGCTGATCAGCCCGCTGTTTGAATACTCCGGTGCCTGCTCCGGCTGTGGCGAAACGCCGTATATCAAACTGCTGACCCAGCTGTATGGCGATCGGATGTTGATTGCCAATGCTACCGGCTGCTCCTCCATTTACGGCGGCAACCTGCCCTCGACGCCGTATACGACCGACGCCAACGGCCGCGGCCCGGCATGGGCCAACTCGCTGTTTGAGGATAACGCTGAATTCGGGCTCGGCTTCCGCTTAACCGTCGACCAGCACCGTCAGCGCGTGATGCGCCTGCTGAGCGAATTTGCCGACAAACTGCCGGCAGAGTTGAACGCGGCGCTGCATGCCGAGGCGACGCCGGAAGTACGCCGCGAACAGGTGGCGGCCCTGCGCCAGGCGCTGGCCGGCGTGGACGGCGCTGAAGAGCTGCTGACCGATGCTGACGCGCTGGTGGAGAAATCCGTCTGGCTGATCGGTGGCGACGGCTGGGCCTACGATATTGGCTTCGGCGGTCTGGATCATGTGCTGAGCCTGACGGAAAACGTCAACATTCTGGTGCTGGATACCCAGTGTTACTCCAACACCGGCGGCCAGGCGTCAAAAGCCACCCCGCTGGGGGCGGTCACTAAGTTTGGCGAACACGGTAAACGCAAGGCGCGCAAAGATCTGGGCGTCAGCATGATGATGTACGGTCATGTCTATGTGGCGCAGATTTCGCTGGGCGCGCAGCTGAACCAGACGGTGAAAGCGATTCAGGAAGCGGAAGCCTATCCGGGACCGTCGCTGATCATCGCCTACAGTCCTTGCGAAGAGCACGGCTACGATCTGGCGCTCAGCCACGATCAGATGCGTCAGCTGACCGCCACTGGATTCTGGCCGCTCTACCGCTTCGACCCGCGTCGCGCTGACGAAGGCAAACTGCCGCTGGCGCTGGATTCTCGTCCGCCGTCCGACACGCTGGCCGAGACGCTGCTCAACGAGCAACGCTTCCGTCGACTGAACGCCCAGCAGCCGGAGGTGGCGGAGCAGTTGTGGAAAGACGCCGCCGCCGATCTGCAGAAACGGTATGACTTCCTCGCCCAGCTGGCCGGCAAAGCGGAGAAATCACCGAGCGAAGGCTAAGGTTATTTTCCATCCTGCAGCCATAAAAAAAGCCCGAACATGTTGTTCGGGCTTGTCGTTTTACCGATAAACAAAATCATTCCGCAGAATGAGACGGCAACAATAAATAATTGGCATGACAATAAAGGCATATAACGTGCGAATAATACGTGATTACCCTGGGCATGTATAATTTTTATTTTGTATATTATCCACGGATATATTCAGCATAATTATCACCATTTCTTTGGTATTATTTATTTTAGATTTTACTTATATCGTAACAATTGAGTCTTACCATATCTCAGACCGCTCCTTTAGCATGAGTTCACTTCCTTCCCGGAAGCTAAAACATAAAAACAGTTAAAGGAATTTCTTCATGAAAAGAAAAGTACTGGCCCTCGTTATTCCGGCTTTATTAGCCGCCGGTGCCGCCCATGCGGCGGAAATTTATAATAAAGACGGAAATAAATTAGATCTCTATGGCAAGGTAGACGGTCTGCACTATTTCTCCAGCGACTCGAAAAAAGACGGCGATCAAACTTATTTGCGTTTCGGCTTTAAAGGCGAAACCCAGATCAACGATATGCTTACCGGCTATGGTCAGTGGGAATATAACGTTCAGGCCAACAACACCGAGAGCTCCAGCGATCAGGCGTGGACCCGTCTGGCATTCGCGGGTATCAAAGTCGGCGATTACGGCTCCTTCGACTACGGTCGTAACTACGGCGTGCTGTACGACGTCGAAGGCTGGACCGATATGCTGCCGGAGTTCGGCGGCGACTCCTACACCTATGCGGATAACTTTATGGCAGGCCGCGCCAACGGCGTCGCGACCTACCGCAACAGCGATTTCTTTGGCCTGGTGGAGGGTCTGAACTTTGCCCTGCAGTATCAGGGTAAAAACGAAGGTCAGAACGCGCAGGATATCAACGTCGGCACCAATAACCGCAGCAGCGACAGCGATGTTCGCTTCGACAATGGCGATGGCTTCGGTCTCTCCACCTCTTATGACTTCGGCATGGGCATCAGCGCGGCAGCGGCCTACACCTCTTCTGACCGTACCAACGATCAGATGACCCAGACCAACGCCCGCGGCGATAAAGCCGAAGCCTGGACCGCCGGCCTGAAGTACGACGCCAACGATATCTACCTGGCGACCATGTACTCAGAAACCCGCAATATGACCCCGTACGGCAATGACGGCGTGGCCAATAAAACGCAAAACTTCGAAGTCACCGCGCAGTATCAGTTCGACTTCGGCCTGCGTCCGGCCATCTCCTACCTGCAGTCCAAAGGCAAAGATCTCTATAATAACGGCCGCTACGCCGATAAAGATCTGGTCAAATATATGGACGTTGGCGCTACCTATTACTTCAACCGTAATATGTCTACCTACGTTGATTACAAAATCAACCTGCTGGATGACAACGACAGCTTCTACAAAGACAACGGTATCTCTACCGACAACATCGTCGCCCTGGGCCTGGTTTACCAGTTCTGATGCGCCAGCCCGCCGGTTCCGGCGGGCTTCTTCCTCCCGCCGTACAGTAGATAAAACAAAACAATATATCCCGCTGGTTAAAATAGCCGTCCATTTAGTGATATAGTCGTGCTCAGTCAGTGCTTGCCCGAGGACGTCCACCATGCATCATCACCCGGTAAAATCATCCCGAATTATCTCTGTCGCCTACGATGACGCCTCCGCCACACTGGAAATCTATTTTTATCACCAGCCGCCGTTGCAATATACCGGCGTGCCACCGCGTATTTTCCGCGATTTTTTACAGGTGGTGTCAAAAGGACGATTTTATGACGGCGTGATCAAAGGGAAATTCCCCGAACGCAAGCCACGTTAATGTCAAAGTGTGACCACGGTCATGATACAAAACGTGCTCTAATGCCGTACAATGTGAGGGGATACTTAAACAGGAGGTTTTTATGAGCAGAATGATTCTTGTCCCTATCGATATCTCTGATAAAGAATTTACTGAACGCATTATCAGTCACGTTGAATCGGAAGCACGGATTGACGACGCCGAGGTCCATTTCCTCTCCGTGATCCCTTCCCTGCCCTATTATGCCTCACTGGGAATGGCTTACACCGCTGAACTGCCGGGTATGGATGAGCTGCGCGAAGGAACGGAAACGCAGCTTAAAGAGATCGCCAAACAATTTTCCATCCCGGAAGATCGGATGCATTTTCACGTCGCCGAAGGGTCGCCAAAAGATAAGATCCTCGCGCTGGCCAAGTCGCTACCCGCCGACCTGGTGATCATCGCGTCGCACCGGCCAGATATCACCACCTATCTGCTGGGCTCCAACGCCGCCGCGGTGGTCCGCCACGCCGAGTGCTCAGTCCTGGTGGTGCGTTAACGCCACAGCCCGCCGCCCGGCGGGCTTTTTATTTCCGCTTACACCGCCTCCGCCTGCCTGCCCGCAGCGGAAAGTGCCGGAAAGATGCTGACATTCTGCCCCTGAATCCGTACCATACACGCCACGGTTGTCTGTCAGACCTCATTAATTGCTACGCGCCAGCGCCACGTTGTCCAGGCTGGCAGAACGCGTGCTCTTCTGATGCCACACTATGAATTGAGCCACTATTACATGCTGCAAAATCAAGAAATCAGTAAAAAAGAAAAATACAACATCGATAAGCTGCAGAAACGTCTGCGCCGCAACGTCGGTGAGGCGATTGCCGACTTCAATATGATTGAAGAGGGCGACCGCATTATGGTTTGTCTTTCTGGCGGCAAGGACAGCTATACCATGCTGGAGATCCTGCGTAATCTGCAGAAAAGCGCGCCCATCTCCTTCTCGCTGGTGGCGGTGAACCTCGATCAGAAACAGCCTGGGTTCCCGGAGCATATTCTGCCGGCGTATCTTGAGCAGCTGGGCGTGGAATACAAGATTGTCGAAGAGAATACCTACGGCATCGTCAAAGAGAAGATCCCGGAAGGGAAAACCACCTGCTCGCTGTGCTCTCGCCTGCGTCGCGGCATCCTCTACCGTACCGCCACCGAGCTCGGGGCGACCAAGATCGCCCTCGGCCATCATCGCGATGACATCCTGCAGACGCTGTTCCTGAATATGTTCTACGGCGGCAAAATGAAAGGGATGCCGCCGAAGCTAATGAGCGACGACGGCAAACACATCGTCATCCGCCCGCTGGCGTACTGCCGCGAAAAGGACATCGAGCGCTTCTCCCAGGCCAAAGGCTTCCCGATTATTCCGTGCAACCTGTGCGGTTCGCAGCCAAATCTGCAGCGTCAGGTGATCGCCGATATGCTCCGCGACTGGGATAAGCGTTATCCTGGGCGCATTGAAACCATGTTCAGCGCGATGCAGAACGTGGTGCCTTCGCATCTGAGCGATGTCAATCTGTTTGATTTTAAAGGTATCACCCACGGCTCCGAGGTGGTGGACGGTGGCGATCTGGCGTTTGACCGGGAAGAGATTCCCCTGCAACCCGCCGGCTGGCAGCCGGAAGAAGAAGACGCCCGTCTCGATGAACTGCGTCTGAACGTGGTGGAAGTGAAGTAACCCTCACGCGTCTCAGGCAGCCGCCTGAGACGCACTAACCTGCCCTTACTTCAGCAGTCGAACGCGGCAGGCTTTGCCCTTAATCTTGCCATTTTGTAACTGCTTATACGCCTTCTGCGCCATATTCTGGCGGATCGCCACATAGACATGAGCCGGATGGACGGTAATTTTGCCGATATCGGCACCGTCAAAACCCATATCCCCGGTCAGGGCTCCCAGCACATCTCCCGGGCGCATTTTCGCCTTTTTACCGCCGTCGATACACAGCGTGGCCATCTCCGCCGTCAGCGGCGCGATGGTGGTGTTGCCCGTCGGCGCCGGCAGCCAGTTCAGGGAAAGCTGCAGCATGTCGGCCAGGATAGTGGCGCGTTGCGCCTCTTCCGGCGCGCAGAAGCTGATGGCCAGCCCTTGTTCGCCGGCGCGGGCGGTACGGCCGATGCGGTGAACATGCACCTCCGGATCCCAGGCCAGCTCGAAGTTCACCACCAGCGCGAGGGATTTGATGTCGAGGCCGCGGGCGGCGACGTCGGTCGCCACCAGAACCCGGACGCTGCCGTTGGCGAAGCGCACCAGCGTCTGATCGCGGTCGCGCTGCTCGAGATCACCGTGCAGCGACAAGGCGCTCTGCCCGGCGGCGTTGAGCGCATCGCAGACCGCCTGGCAATCGCGTTTGGTGTTGCAGAACACCACACAGGATGCGGGTTGATGCTGGCTGAGCAGGCGCTGCAGCAGGGCAATCTTACCGTGGCGGGAAACTTCAAAGAACTGCTGCTCAATCGCCGGGAGCGCATCGACAGTGTCGATCTCAATTGTCTGCGGATTGCGCTGTACCCGGCCGCTGATCGCCGCGATTGCCGCCGGCCAGGTGGCGGAAAACAGCAGGGTCTGCCGGTCAGCCGGCGCGAAGCGGATCACCTCGTCGATGGCGTCGCTGAAGCCCATATCGAGCATGCGGTCCGCTTCATCCATCACCAGGGTCTGCAACGCGTCAAGGGAGACCGTCCCCTTCTGCAGATGATCGAGCAGACGGCCCGGGGTGGCGACGATGATATGCGGGGCGTGCTGGAGTGAATCTCGCTGGGCGCCAAAGGGCTGCCCGCCGCAGAGCATCAGAATCTTGATGTTCGGCAGGCAGCGCGCCAGGCGACGCAGCTCACCGGCAACCTGATCGGCCAGCTCGCGGGTCGGACACAGGACCAGCGACTGGGTTTCAAAGCGCGCCGGATCGATATGCTGCAGCAGACCCAGCCCGAATGCGGCCGTTTTTCCGCTGCCGGTTTTTGCCTGCACGCGCACATCTTTCCCCGCAAGGATCGCCGGCAGGGCGGCGGCCTGAACCGGGGTCATCGACAGATAACCCAGCTCATTAAGGTTGGCTAATTGGGCGGCAGGTAAAACAGTCAGGGTAGAAAAAGCGGTCACAATGTATTCTCGTATTAAAGGACGGACAATCTGCAGGCGCGTATCCTCGCAGATCTCCGCGCCTGATGCGACAATTTAATCGGCTCTTCGTCAGGCGGCGGATCGGGCTGCGGCTGCGGACGCGGTCGTGGGTCGGGTAAAGGAGCCGGATCGTTCGGCTCGGGTGAGATGGGGATAGACTGGGCTGTCAGCCCTGAAGCGTAATGCATAGAGGCCTCCCGGAGAGTAATACGGGCGTACCCGCAGGCTTAACGGCCTGAAGACCGTCGGGTGTCTTAGTAAGCGTAGAAGCTGGTCCGGAGAGCGCAAAAAAAAAGCCGACTCAACAAAGTCGGCGTCGTACGAATCAATTGTGCTATGCAGTAATTCAAAAAAGGAAGTAAGACAATATGGAGCGCAACGCCCATCGCTTGACGTTGCATTCACCTGCGAGAGAGATATTGCCCTGAATGGGTAGGTGGTTTATTGATTTCGCTCAAACATTGCCGGGTTTTCCCGGCAATGCGGCCGCTAAAAGGCGATTCTTTACAACCATTTACTGCGATGTAACCACCACGCAACACCACCGATGACAACAACTAACATCAGGCAGAAGAGGCTAAACCCCAGATGCCAGCTGTTTCCCGGGATCCCGCCAAGGTTGACGCCGAACAGGCCGGTTAAAAAGGTGCTGGGCAGAAACACCATCGCCATCAACGACATTGTATAAGTCCGCCGCGCCAGCGACTCCTGCATAATCTGGGCGATCTCGTCGCTCATGATCGCCGTCCGGGCGATACAGCTGTCGATCTCATCCAGACCGCGCCCCAGCCGCTCAGCGATATCCTGCATCCGCCGCCGCTGATCGTCACTCATCCACGGCAGCCGCTCGCTGGCCAGTCGGGCGTAAACGTCGCGCTGCGGCGCCATATAGCGGCGCATCACAATCAGTTGCTTACGCAGCAGCGCGAGAAAACCCCGCGGTGGCACCTGTTGGTCAAGCAGGTCATCTTCCAGGTCGATAATGCGGTCGTGCAGCTGTTCGATAAACTCGCTGGCATGATCGGTCAGCGCATCGCAGACTTCCACCAGCCAGCTGCCGCCGTCCGTCGGGCCATTGCCCTCCTTCAGGTCACCCAGCACATCGTCCAGCGCCAGCACCTTGCGCTGACGGGTGGAGACGATCAGCCGCTCGTCCATATACAGACGCATCGCCACCAGCTGGTCGGGACGCTCATCGGTACTGCCGTTAATGCAGCGCAGGGTTATCAGCGCCCCGTCGCCGATCCGCGTCACCCGTGGCCGGGTGCTCTCTCCCGCCAGGGCGTCACGCACGTTATTGGGCAGCAACGGGGTGGCCGCCAGCCAGTCGGCGCTGTCGCTGTGGGTATAATTCAGATGCAGCCAGCAGGGCTTGTCTTTGTCGATAATATCGTTATCGGTGAGCGGCTTCACGCCCCCCTGTCCGTCGAGCACCCACGCGAAGATCGCGTCCGGTATTTGCAACTCCGAGCCTTTAATCGCGTCCACTCAACCTCCGTTAATCCATACCTGTCACATTGCGCGCACTCTCTATAAGGTACGCGAAAGCGCGCTTTTTCGCTTTTTATTGCCCAGTAAGTTGGGCTAATAGCTTCATTAAAAAGCGCTTTCGCCCCGGGTCGCGCTGCACTCCTCATTTAACGTTAAAGCGTAGTGAAATCAAGTTCTTCCCGTTTTGCCGATCTCAATGCGTCTTTCTGCGGTTTATTTTGTCACTCATTGCTGTATTATGCTGTTTATTGCGTTAATTTGCGGGGTCACTTGCCATGCATAAGCTCGCCAGACAAAAACACATCCTCGACAGGCTGAGTGAAAACGGCCAGCTAAGCATCAGCGAACTGGTCGAAGGGCTCCAGGTCTCCGCCGATACCATTCGCCGGGATCTGAGCGAGCTGGAAAAACAGGGTGTCCTGCAGAAAAGCCACGGCGGCGCCATCGCTCTTAACGTCCCGGCGATGACGCGCCAGGGTCGAAACGCCCTGCTCCCCCAGACCAAGCAGCGCCTGGGTCAGCAGGTCGCCGCGCGCATCCCCCTCGGCTCGACGCTGTTTCTCGACGCCGGAAGCACGGTGCTGGCGGTCGCCGCTCAGCTTAAAGGGCCGATGACCGTGATCACGCCTTCGCTGGATATCGCCCAGCTGTTTAGCGACCGTACCGATATCCAGCTGATCCTGCTTGGCGGCCAGTGGGACAGTGAACAGCGGCTGTTCGCCGGCAGCGCTACGCTGTCGCTGGTCGCCCGCTACCGGGCCGACATCGCCATTCTCGGCGCCTGCGCGCTTCATGCCGGGCTGGGGCTGAGCGCGAGCCAGGAGGCCGATGCTGACGTGAAGCGCGCCATGCTGGCCGCCAGCGCAGAGCACTGGCTGGTGGCAGACCATACCAAAGTCAACCATTGCGAGCCGTGGCTGGTGGCCGGGCTCAGCGACATTCACCATCTTTTTCTTGATCGTCCCTGGGCTGAGCTGGGGGATGACCCCGCCCTCTCTGTACATATTGCTGACGCTTAACCGCGTGGAGAACCTGATGAGTAACAACACAATAAATATCGCCCTGATTGGCTATGGCTTCGTCGGTAAGACCTTCCACGCGCCGCTTATCCGTTCAGTGCCGGGTCTGAATCTGGCGTTCGTCGCCTCGCGCGATGAAGAGAAAGTCAAACGCGACCTGCCGGATGTCACGGTCATCGCTTCCCCGGAGGCAGCGGTTCAGCATCCGGATGTCGATCTGGTGGTCATCGCCTCCCCCAACGCCACCCACGCGCCGCTGGCCCGCCTGGCGCTGAACGCCGGCAAGCATGTGGTGGTGGATAAACCTTTTACCCTCGATATGCAGGAAGCCCGGGAGCTGATCGCCCTGGCTGAGGAGAAACAGCGCCTGCTCTCGGTCTTCCATAACCGCCGCTGGGACAGCGACTACCAGGGGATCCGTCAGGTCATTGAGCAGGGCGCCATTGGCACGGTGAAACACTTCGAGTCGCATTTTGACCGCTTCCGTCCGGAAGTCCGCGTCCGCTGGCGTGAGCAGAACGTCCCGGGCAGTGGTTTATGGTTCGATCTGGGGCCCCACCTGATCGACCAGGCGCTGCAGCTGTTTGGTTTGCCGCAGTCGGTACAAGGCAATATCGCCACCCTGCGCGACGGCGCGGAGATCAACGACTGGGCGCATGTGGTATTAAACTACCCGGCGCATAAAGCGATCCTGCACTGCAGCATGCTGGTCGCGGGCGGCTCCTCGCGCTTCACCGTGCACGGCGATAAAGGCAGCGTTATCAAAGCGCGGGCCGACCAGCAGGAGAGCCAGCTGCTGGCGGGCGTGGAGCCCGGAAGCGCCGGCTGGGGTCAGGATGATGACAAGCTGGTGATCTATGACGCCTCGCTGCAGGCCCACTCTCAGGCCACTCCGCAGGGCGATCAGCGCCAGTACTATATGCAGATCCGCGACGCGCTGAAGGGTCAGATCGCCAATCCGGTGCCGCCGGTTGAAGCGCTGGCGGTAATGGCCGTTCTGGAAGCGGCGGTGCGCGCTGCAGAAAGCGGCATGGTGCAGACCCTGGACCTGACCGACGACGAGCGCAACGCGCTGCGCTAATCCTGCCTGCTCTCCGGTTATCTGCGCATCCCGCAGGTAACCGGTTCCTCCGATCCATTTCAGAAAAAATCACTACTCGTCCGCAATCTAACCCTCCTTTATCCTGCTTTATAGCGCAAAGCACCGCTGGAAATTTCAGCCAATTGGGAGGAGGATAGAGAGCAGTTCGATCGTGATGAGAAAAGGGTTGCTGACGCTGTGGACGCCGCGACCGTATTAATGGACAGGAGAAGCTCATGTACTACACGTTAGGAGATACCACTCTCCATTTTTATCGCTATCAGTGCAAATTTTACGTCGCCCACTGGGACGGGGGTAACGTGATGGACGAAAAATTTAAACCGTTTATCGAACAGATCACTGAGAAGACCGGGCTGGATGCGAAACGCGTCGAGACCGCCGCGCGCGATTATTTTACCAACGTGGATTAACATGCAACCTGGTGCTGTAGGGCGTGGGTGCAGGCTGGCGCGATGAACGCGCATGCTAACCCACGCTTTCGCCGCCAGGTGTTTCTCTCCTGGCGGCTTCCCTTCCCCGTCGGCCTTAAACCGTGGACAGTTTGGCCAGAATGGCGGCGAAGGCATCATTAACGTTATCGCCGGCGAGCAGTTTTTTACGCAACGTGAAGCTTCTGCCGCTGGAACGGATCCGTAGCCGAACTTTCGCATCATTATTCCCGCGCTCAGCCAGCACAACGTCACCTAACGGAATAACGTAGGTATCGGCATAGAGCCCCGGTGTAAATATCATCGACTCGCCGCTCACGCCAATCACCACCCGATTCTGCAGACGATAGCCATTGCACAGCGCAACAATGCCGGCGGCAATAAATACCCCGCCAATACCCATGCCAATCATTAAGATAATAATGCCGGCGATGAGCGCCAGCGCCCCCTGCGGATAAAAACCGGATGCATTAAAGGTTAATAGCTGGTGATTATCGTCGCGGCCCATCGCCCCGGTTGTTGACCGCCACGGGGTAAAACCGGCGTTAATCCGCGTTTGAAAGCTGAACATACAGCCAACCAGAAAGATCATGCTGGCGGGCACCATCACGATACCGCCAATAAACGCCAGCACGATGGCCAGATAAGGATAGCGGCCCGACAACATAATACTGACGGCCTGAACCACCACGGCGATAAACAGAGCGAGCACCAGCCAGGACCACATGCTGTCCGCCCGATGATGAAAGTTCAGCTGTCCTTCATCGAGTAATAAATTTCGAGCGACAAAACAGATAATAATATTGACGAACAGGCCTATCCAGACCAGTTTATGAACATGCTTCATCCCATACTCCATTATGTATTTTACTATTCCATTCGGTGGCATTATAAAATAAACCTGAATGCCGTCGGGATATTACCAAAGCGCCACGCAAGATCAATAAAAAGCATGTTCATGTCATCTATTCCCAGATTAACATGTCCGGTTATCATTTATAGGAATTATAAAATCCACTAGAAGTATTGACGTTATTTTCACGATGAGAATATCACCCTGCCGCCCGGCAGGGTGTTGGCGATTAACCTTCTTTCATCGCCACCAGCGCCGGGGCGCTTTTCTTCCGCAGCAGATAGCCTGCGGCGAGGATCAGCAGCCATACCGGGATCAGGCAGACGGAGATGCGGATGTCGGGAGTCAGATACATCACCACGAGGATCCCGGCGAGAAACAGCAGGCACAGCCAGTTAGTCAGGGGATAGCCGAGGCTTTGGAAGGCCGTTACCTTCCCGGCCCGCTGCATAGCGCGACGAAACTTGAGATGGGTGATGCAGATCATCGCCCAGTTAATCACCAGGGCCGCCACCACCAGCGCCATCAGCAGGCCAAACGCTTTACCAGGCATCACATAGTTAATCACCACGCAAAGCGCCGTGGCGACGGCAGATACCGCCAGCGCGGTCAACGGGATCCCCCGGCGGTTAACCCGCAGCAGCGCCCGCGGAGCATTGCCCTGCTGAGCCAGGCCGAACAGCATCCGGCTGTTGCAGTACACACAGCTGTTGTAGACCGACAGCGCGGCGGTGAGCACCACCAGATTGAGAGCGTTGGCCACAATATTGCTGTCAATGGCATGAAAGATCAGCACAAAGGGGCTCCCCCCCTCCACGACGTTCCGCCAGGGGTAGAGTGACAGCAGGACCGCCAGCGACCCCACATAAAACAGCAGAATGCGATAGATCACCTGGTTGGTGGCTTTAGGAATGGTTTTATGCGGTTCGTCGGCTTCCGCCGCGGTGATCCCCACCAGTTCAAGGCCGCCGAAGGAGAACATGATTACCGCCATCGCCATTACTAAGCCCGTGATACCGTTAGGAAAAAATCCCCCGTCCTGCCACAGGTTGGCCACCGTCGCCGCCGGGCCGCCGTGGCCGCTAAATAACAGATAGCTGCCAAAGGCGATCATGCTGATGATGGCGGCCACTTTGACAATCGAGAACCAAAACTCCAGCTCGCCATACACTTTGACATTCGTCAGGTTGATGGCGTTGATCGCCACGAAGAAGATCGCCGCCGACAGCCAGGCGGGTACTTCCGGCCACCAGTACTGAATATAGATCCCCACCGCCGTCAGCTCCGCCATGCTCACCAGCACATACAACACCCAGTAATTCCAGCCGGACATAAACCCGGCGAAAGGCCCCCAGTAGCGGTTGGCGAAATGGCTGAACGACCCCGCCACCGGCTCCTCTACCACCATCTCGCCAAGTTGTCGCATGATGAAGAAGGCGATCGCTCCGGCGATGGCGTAGCCCAGCAGGACCGAGGGGCCTGCCATACGGATCGTCTGCGCGATACCTAAAAACAGTCCGGTGCCGACCGCGCCCCCGAGGGCGATCAACTGGATGTGGCGGTTTTTTAACCCACGTTTTAACTGATGCTCTTGCTGCGTTGTCATCTCTGACCTGCCCCTGTCTGTAAAAAAGTCACCTTCGGCGATAGCAACTTTCAGGCCAGGGCGCAGCATCCCGCCATAAGAGCAAGAGCAATATATTGAATTTTATTAAAATATTATTTATCCGTCTGCTCTGGGGCGTGAGTCATGCGCCGCCAGGCCAAACATAACGCGCAATAAACCGCCTGAAATCGCACATATCATGAGAAAAATAGCCTCCTCATGCATAAAGCTGACCCGTTTTGGTGCGCCGACGTCGTCGCCCTGTCGTCAGACTTCACGGCGGGCAAAAAGCTGTTAGGCTGTTAACCACTCTGACGTTCCATTAGTGGCCACCATGTACAACATCGACGACTATGATTTGAAAATTCTCACCCTGCTGCAGGCCAATGGCCGTTTGACCAATCAGGAACTGAGCGATCTCATCGGCCTGTCCGCCTCCCAGTGTTCACGGCGCCGCATCGCCCTTGAACAGGCGCAGCTTATCCTCGGCTATCACGCGCGGCTGGCGCCGGATGCTGCCGGACAGGAAATGCTGGGTCTGATAGAAGTGCGCTTGCTGAATCACACCCCGCAATGCGTGGAGAGCTTTCACCAGATGCTCAGTGAAGTGGACGCCATCCTGGACGCCTGGAAAACCACCGGCGACGCCGATTATCTGCTGCGGGTGACGGTCCCGGACCTGCCCGGTCTGAGCCATTTGATCAGCCATATTCTGGCGCAAAACAAAGGGGTCGCCCACCTGAAAACCGCGGTGATACTCAACCGCCTTAAAGAGAATGGCCAACTGATGCCGGGCCCGGATCCGCTGCGCTGAATCAGGGCATGATGCCCTGCGCTGGTGCAAACGCAGGGTTAGTTAATGCATCACATCGTGATAATTTGCACGGTTTGCGCAATGGATTGCAGAAAATCGCATGACTTGTGCAATTTTCTCTTTTCGGCATAACAATACGTTAGGCTGAATAGCGTCTGTTTTTTCCGCAAACGATCGCCCGGCCCTCTCCTCTGGTGCGATTTTTGCAAATAAGGACTTATCCTTGTTAACGAAAAGATAGTGCTTATTTATGGATAATATCCTTTCCCCTGAAAAACTGACCCACACCTGGCTGGAGGATACCCTGGCGCTGCTGTTCGGCACGCTGATGATCTCCTTTGGCATTATTTTATTTCGCCAGGCCGGCGCCCTGACCGGCGGAACGGCAGGTATGGCCTTTCTGATCCACTATGCCACCCACCTGCCGTTTGGCGTGGTCTTCTTCGTCATTAACCTGCCTTTCTATTGGCTCTCCGTCCGGCGGATGGGCGCCGCCTTCACGCTGAAAACCTTCTGCGCGGTCGGACTGGTGTCCCTGTTCTCTGACCTGCACGGTTACTTTATCCATGTCGATCGCCTGAACCCCTATTACGCCACTCTCTTCGGCAACATCATGGTCGGCATTGGCTTTGTGGTGCTGTTTCGCCATAAAGCGAGCCTCGGCGGCGTTAATATTCTGGCCCTCTATCTGCAGGACAAAAGTGGCATCCGCGCCGGTAAATTCCAGATGGTGGTTGACGCCTGCATCGTCACCGCCTCGCTATGGGTAGTAAGCCTGCCGATGCTGCTGGTCTCTATCCTCGGCGCCGTAGTTTTGAATTCGATTATCGCCATGAACCACCGTCCCGGACGCTACGCGGTGTAATGGCTTCACCTTTGACGGTCATTTCAGGAGTAACCACTGTGTTCCAGAACGTTGACGCCTATACGGGCGATCCTATCCTGTCGCTGATGGAAGCCTTTCAACAGGATCCCCGGGCAGACAAAGTTAACCTCAGCATCGGGCTGTACTATAACGAGCAGGCCATTATTCCCCAGCTGGAGGCGGTCCGTCAGGCCGCTGACCGGCTGCAGAGTCAGCAGCAAAAGGCCAGCCTTTATCTGCCGATGGAGGGGCTGGCGCCCTATCGCCGTGCGGTCCAGACCCTGCTGTTTGGCGACAATCATCCGGCGTTGCGTGCCGGACGCATCGCCACCATCCAGACGCTGGGGGGCTCCGGCGCGCTGAAGGTGGGCGCTGATTTCCTCAAGCGCTACTTCCCCGACTCCGCGGTCTGGGTCAGCGATCCAACCTGGGAGAACCACGTTGCCATCTTTGCCGGCGCCGGCTTTGAGGTACATACCTATCCCTGGTTCGACAGCGCCACCCGCGGGGTGAATTTCCCCGCTATGCTCGCCGCCCTCCAGCAACTGCCGCCGCGCAGCATTGTGCTGCTTCACCCTTGCTGCCATAACCCGACGGGGGCCGATCTCACCCGCGAGCAGTGGGATCGCGTGATTGAGGTGCTGATCGCCCGGGAGCTGATCCCATTCCTTGATATCGCCTACCAGGGCTTCGGCCGCGGACTGGACGAGGATGCCTATGCCATTCGCGCCATCGCCAGCGCCGGGCTGACGGCGCTGGTCAGCAACTCGTTTTCCAAGATATTTTCGCTGTATGGCGAGCGGGTTGGCGGCCTGTCAGTGGTCTGCGACAATGCCGATATCGCCGGGCGCGTGCTGGGCCAGCTGAAAGCCACCGTGCGGCGCAACTACTCCAGCCCGCCGGGGTTTGGCGCCCAGGTGGTATCGCAGGTGCTCAACGCTCCCGCGCTGAACGCCTTGTGGCAGGAAGAAGTGGAAGCCATGCGCACCCGCATCAGCGCCATGCGCGTCGCGCTGGTGACGGCCCTGCAGGCCGCCCAGCCGGAGGGTGATTTTTCCTATCTGCTGACCCAGCGCGGCATGTTCAGTTATACCGGCTTTAGCACCCGGCAGGTGGACATCCTGCGTGAAGAGTACGGCATTTACCTGATCGCCAGCGGTCGGGTCTGCGTGGCCGGGCTCAACCACGGTAATATTGCGCGAGTCGCCCATGCCTTTGCCGCGGTCTCCACGCGCTAAGCCGCTGTCCCGCGAACCGCGGTTACCCCGGGGCGGGACGACGGTTATTCGCAACGCAGTCGGCGAGCCAGGCGGGTGCCCAGCGTCTGAATGAGCTGGACAATCACAATCAGCACCAGGGCGGTGGTGAGGGTGGCAAAGGCGTCGAAGCGCTGATAGCCATAGGTGATCGCCAGGTCGCCAATACCGCCGCCGCCCACCGTTCCTGCCATGGCGGTCGCACCAAGCAGGCCGATGGTCGCCGTGGTAAGGGCCAGAATCAGCGACGCTGCCGCCTCCGGCAGCATAAAATGCCAGACCGTCTGCAGGGGGGTCGCGCCCATAGCATCCGCGGCTTCGAGGATCCCCTCATCCACCTCCAGCAGTGAGCTCTCCACCAGCCGGGCAATGTAGGGGGCGACAAAAACGATCAGCGGCACGATGGCCCCCGCGGTGCCGATAGTGGTGCCCACCAGCAGTCGGGTAAAGGGCAGGATCACAATCAGCAAAATGATAAACGGCAGCGAACGCAGCACGTTAATCAGCGGATTCAGCGCCTGATGCACCACCGGGTTGGCCACGATGCCGCCGGGACGGCAAACCACCAGCACAATCCCTAACGGTACGCCGATCAGCGCGCCAAAGCCCAGCGAGACGGCGACCATAATCAGCGTGTCATGCAGCGCCAGCAGAAACTGATCGCCGGTAATGGCGGTATCAATAAGATCAAACATGGGTGATTTTCACTCCTGCATCGGCCAGATGGGTGATGGCGCGGTCGGTTTCGTCAGGCTCGCCGAGGAGTTGCACAATCATAAATCCCAGAATCCGGCCCTGAACTTCAGACATGCTGGCAAACAGGATATTCACCTCGACAGCATACTCGCGGATCAGGTGGTTAATGATCGGCTGCTGCGCCGTCGCGCCGATAAATTCGAGGCGTATAGCCCGGGCGCCGTTATCGCGCTGCAGGAGCGACGCCACACGCTGCGGCAGACGATCGTGCACCACCGACTGCACGAAACTGGCCGTTACCGGATGCTGCGGCTGGGCAAAGAGGTCGAAAACCGTCCCCTGCTCAACGATACGGCCCGCCTGCATCACCGCCACCTTGTGACAGATTTTCTGGATCACCGACATCTCATGGGTGATCAGTACGATGGTGATGCCATAGCGGCGATTAATCTCCTGCAAGAGCAGTAAGATCTGCACCGTGGTGTGGGGATCGAGCGCCGAGGTGGCTTCATCGCACAGCAGTACCGACGGGTTGGTGGCCAGCGCCCGGGCAATACCGACCCGCTGCTTTTGTCCACCCGACAGCTCATTAGGGTAGCTGTGGATTTTGTCGCTCAGATCGACGAACGCCAGCAGTTCCGCCACCCGCGCCTGGATAAAGGCCTTGTCGCGGCCTTGTAAAATCAGCGGGATGGCGATGTTATGGAAAACGGTTTTCGAATTCAGCAGATTAAAATTCTGAAAGATCATGCCGATATCTTTTTTGATGGCCTGCAGGCGCTGGCCGCTGCAGGCCTGTAGCGGCTCGCCGTTTAACAGCACCTCGCCCTCGCCAGGCGTTTCCAGACGATTAATCAGCCGTAATAAGGTGCTTTTTCCTGCCCCGCTGTAGCCAATAATGCCGAAAATATCGCCTCGTTCAATGCTGAGATTAATATCCTGCAGGGCCAGAACCGGATGTCCTTTCCTGGAAAAGCTTTTACTGACGTGGCGAAACTCTATCATCGCGTTATTCATTTTAAATAATCAGGAAGCAGGTAACCATCATACTGCGGATGGCTGAGAATATATTTTTTGAAATCGGCAGAGTGGTAGCCATCGATAATATCTTTGGCAAACTGCGCCTTCTGATTTTTACCGGCGACGGTCACGACATTAATAAAATGGCTGGTGGCTGCCTCCAGCTTTAATGCCGAGGTCAGGGACATACCGCTGGAGACGGCGAAATTGCCCTGAATCAGGCCATAGTCGACATCCGGCAGAGCGCGAACCTGCTGGGCATTATCCATCTCTTTAAGGACAATTTTGTACGGATTGTCAACGATATTGCGCTGCGAAAAAGTGGCGGGGTCGCTGTCCGGTTTGACCTTCACCCAGCCCAGACTCTGTAACACCAGCACCGCGCGATATTCGTTCGACGGCTGGTTCGGTACCGACACGACGGTCCCTGCCGCCGGCGTCCCCAGGGTGGTCAGTTTACCGCCGTACAGCCCCATCGGCGGCGTGGGGACCTGCACAATGCCCACGTTATCGATCCCCAGCCGCTCATTAATTGCTTTCAGATATACCGGATGCTGCATAATATTCGCTTCGATATCCCCGCGGGCTACCGCGTCATTCACCTGAATACCGTCGCTGAAATCCTTATATTCGATTTTATACCCTTTACTCAATAAATAGGGCGCGACGCCTTTCTCAAATTGCTCTTTATACGGCCCGGGGTTAAAGCCGACGCGAATAAGATGTTCGTCGGCGGCGGCATAAAAAGAGGTGGCCGACAACAGGGCGAGAGTCATCCTGAGCGCAACTGACTTGTTCATAAGGTATTTTCCTGGAAGGTTGGCGATATTGAGCGATTAAATCACAGCCGACTGTGGGTTGTAAGCCAGAACGCCGGATTTCCTTTTGCTAATTCCTCATTAACTTTTGCTATATCGACATATCCTAAAAACAAGAATCCTTTGCGTTTTTTGTTATTTAGCCAGGCGCAATAAATCCCTTAAAGATGGCTAATTATTCGTGACTTAAACCGGGAATGTTATGCCTGATTTTACTGCTTCGCCGCTGGTGGACGCGCTGGAAGAGAATCTGTTCAGCTTGCTGGAAAAACTGGCCGCGGAGGTCAACACCGAAGCGCTGCCGCTGATCGATCTTTCCAGCGGCAGTCCGGATCAACCCACTCCGCCGGAAGTGATTGACTCGCTGCAGAGCGCCATTCATCGTCGTGAAAACCATGGCTACCCGTCGTTCTGGGGCAAACCGCAGGTCCGCGAGGCGATCGCCCAGTTCTATCGCCGGCAATATGATGTGGAACTCGATCCGCACAGCGAAGTCGCCGTGTTTCAGGGTTCGCATATCGGCATTGGCGGCATCCCGCGGGCGCTGCTCAGCCCCGGTCAATATCTGATCTCCACCGATCCCTGCTATCCGATTTACCGCTCAGCGGCGCTGCACTGCCGCTCAGGGCGGAGAACCATTTCCTGCCGGATTTTAACGACCTCCCCCGGGAGGTGGCTGACAAGGCCGGGCTGGTGGTGCTTAACTACCCGCATAATCCAACCGGCGCCCTCGCCACGCCGGCGCTGTTCGCCAGCGCTCTGCAATTTGCCCGTCGTCACCAGGTGCCGATCCTCCATGATTTTGCCTATGCGGCCATCGGCAGCGCGGCCAGCGATGCGCCGCTGAGCCTCTTCTCCCAGCCCAACGCGAAAGCATGGGGAGTGGAAACCTATACTTTTTCCAAGACCTTTAATATGGCCGGCTGGCGCTTCGGCTTCGCGGTCGGCAACGCCTCGATTATCCAGGCGTTTAAAAAGCTGCACACCCATAGCTACAGCACGGTGTTTGGCGCGATTCAGGATGCGGCGATCGCTGCGCTCAACCTGCCAGCTGAGCGGATTGCGCAGTTGACGGCGGTCTATCATCAACGTCGGGAGTGGGTTCTGCGTCGACTGGCTGCGCTGCGCTGGCCGGCTCGTGCCGCACAAGGCACTTTCTTCCTCTGGCTCGGCGTGCCGCCCGGCTACCGTTCGCAGGAGTTTGCCCGCCTGCTGCTGCAGGAAGCGCATATTCTGGTGGCGCCAGGCACTGGTTTTGGCGAAGGGGGTGAAGGGTTTATTCGCATCAGCCTCACGGCAGGCGACGACGCGCTGAGCAACGCGCTGGACCGTCTCGCCCGGCTGGCGCTGTTTTAGTCCGCCGCCGGGAGAAGCGAAAAAACGTAACCCTGGCCGCCGGGGATTACTCAGCTGACGAGTCCATCACCGACAGCACAATTTTGCCCTGCAGATGACCTTGCACCGCTCGCTCGTGCGCCATCTGCGCCTGCGCAAGGGGGAAAACGCTGTCAATCGCCACCCGGATGACTCCGGCGTCCAGCAGGCCGGCAAGCCGGGCGAGCTGCGCGCCGCTGGAGCGCACCTGGGTGGTCGAGACCGTCACTCCGCGCTGTCGCGCCTCTTCCGCCCCGGCAAAGCCGAGCGGAAAAATCGGGTACAGCGCGCCGCCGCGCCGCAGGGTACGCAGAAAACGACCGCTGGCCGGCCCGCCCGGCGCATCAATGACCAGATCCAGGTCACGCACCGCCTCCTCAACCGCAGTGGTCGTATAGTCGATAACGGCATCGGCGCCGAGCTGACGTAAAAAGGCTTCATGGCGGCCCGCGGCGACGGCAATCACCTCGGCGCCCTGCCACTTCGCCAGCTGTACGGCGAAATGACCAACGCCGCCCGCCGCACCGTTGACCAGAACGCGTTTACCCGCCAGCGGCACCGGCCGATGCGGCCCCGGCTGCAGCGGATTCGCCACCTCATGCCCGGGATCGATCATGAACTGCCAGGCGGTGAGGAGCGACATCGGCACCGCGGCGGCCTGCTGATGGCTCAGGGTTAGGGGTTTGCGGGCCAGGTCGCTGACCGGTACGCTAACGTACTCGGCGTAAGCGCGGCTGCCCCCTGCCGCCCCTTCAGGAAAACGCGCCATGGCATACACTTCGTCGCCGACCGCCACCTCCCGGACGTCATCCGCCCGCGCCACCACCACCCCGGAGAGATCGGTCCCGAGGATCAAGGGAAAGCGGACCTCGGGCCGCCATTCCGGGGGCAGCTGTTGATAGCCATCGCGCAGATAGCTGTCCGGTGGGTTCACGCCCACCGCGTGCACCTGCACCAGCACCTCGCCAGCCTGCAACACCGGCAGTGGCGCATCGTCATAGCTCAGGACTTCCGGCCCGCCAAAGGCGTGCTGTTGAACAGCCTTCATCATCTGCGTCGACATCGCTTTCTCCTCATATGGAAATGCGTTATATTTAACGGAGCACTGTTCCGAATATATGGAGCAGTGCTCCGATTGTCAAGGAACGCCAATGAGAGCTGATGCCAGAAAAAATTATGATCTGTTGATCGACGTGGCCCGGGAAGTGTTTGTGGAGCAAGGCGCCGAGGCCTCGCTGCGCGATATCGCCCGCCGGGCGGGCGTCGGAATGGGAACCCTCTACCGCCACTTTCCCAACCGCGACAGCCTGCTGGAAGCCCTGCTCCGCAGCCGCTTTGCGGCGCTGACCGCCCGGGCTGAGTCGCTTCTGCTCGCCGCCGATCCTGCCGCGGCGCTGCTGGAATGGCTGGCCGAGAGCGTGGCGTTTACCCATCAGCATCGCGGGATCATCGCCCCGCTGATGAGCGCCATCGACGATCCTGAGTCCGCCCTGCACAGCGCCTGCGTTGCCCTGCGCGCCGCCGGTACGTCGCTGCTGACCCGCGCGCAGCAGGCCGGCCAGGCACGGCCAGATCTCAGCGGAGACGAACTGTTCGATCTGATTGCCGCGCTTGCCTGGCTGCGGGAGCAGCCCTCCCATGCCCCGCGCGCAGAGCGGATTTTAGCGGTGCTGGCCGACGCGATCCTGACTGCCGGCTAGCGGCGGCTGGTCACCGACGAGACAGCACGCCTGGCGGGTGACCGGAACGCCAGCCTTTAACGATCAAACGCCCAGCGGGCCCCGCTGGTCAGCGCCCGCTCGAAGGCGGGACGGCCGGGGCCTGCCAGCCAGCCGGCGAAGGTGTGCAGCTGCGGGTGCAGCTGGCGCAGGGCGTTGAGGTCGGCGTGCCCGGCCAGCCGCCCGTCGTCCACCAGCCCGGTCAGCTTGTGCAGAAAAGGGCTGGCGGCCAGCACCTCATCGGAAAATCGCGAATAGGGGATCGGCCGTCCCGCCGCCGCGGAGAATAACCCCTCCAGCTGACGGCCGGTCACGCTGTCGCTGGCGATCTCAAACGTCTTGCCGGCAAAACGCGCTGGCGCGGCAAAAACCGCCGCGACAAGATGGCCGATATCCTCCACCGCCAGCACCTGCATCCTCCCCTCCGGCAGCATAAAAAAGTGAAAATGACCTTCATCAAGGCCAAAACCGGGCATCACCAGCAGCTCCATAAAGGTGGCGGGACGCACGATGGTCGCCGCCAGCGGCAGGCGGCGGATATGCCGTTCAATTTCCGCTTTGGTGTCATAATGCGCTACGCCGGTGGGCGTCTCCCCCGCCGCGCTGCCGGAGCTGTACACCAGATGCTTCACCCCGCACTCGACGGCGAGATCGGCGATGGTTATCCCGTAGCGTACCTCCTGCTCATCGGTTACCGTCCCTCCCGGCGAACTGGGCTGGACGCTGAAGACGCCGTCGACCCCGGCCATTGCCGATCGCATTGCCGCCCGGTCTTCAAAGGTACCCACCACCAGCTCGGCTCCCCGTGCCGCCAGCGCGACGGCCCCGGCGGAGAAAGGATCCCTGACCAGCGCCCGAACCCGCCAGCCGCGGTGCAGCAGCGCCCGCGCCACCGAGCCGCCCTGCTGACCGGTGGCGCCAAAAATCAACACGCTTTGCGCATTATTCATCACTGTTTCCCCTTATCTGCAGCCTGTTGCCCGGCCTCTCGCCAGCGATAGTCATCTTGCTTATCCTCCTCCAGCCAGCCGCAGGAAGGCCCGGCAAAATGCCCGGTGAACCATTGAGCATGATGGCTTGCCCCCCACGCCATCATCTCCCGTCGGGAGGCTTCCGCCTGCCGGGGATCGCCGCAGAACGCTGAGTTCCACTGCGGATGGGCAAACTGGAGCGGGGAATGAAGGAGATCGCCGGAGAAACAGGCGTAATCATCTCCGGCGGCGAGGATCAGCGCGGCATGGTCCGGACTGTGGCCGGGGGTGGGGATAAAGTCGATCCGCCCGCCGACCCGCGGCCGGGCCGCCACATCGACGGTTTCCAGCTGGCCGGCCTCGATCACCGGCAGCAGGCTGTCGAGCCACAGCGCCCGGTAGCGTTCGCTGTTTTTCACCCGCGTCAGCTCTTTTGCCGAGCACAGGTAGCGGGCGTTGGGGAACAGCGGCACCCAGCGATCGTCCTGCCAGACGGTATTCCATCCGACATGGTCGGTATGCAGGTGGGTCAGTAGCACCAGGGTCACGTCCTCCGGGTTCACTCCCGCGGCGCGGAGATTCTCCAGATACGGCGTGTTAAGTTGATGATAGAGCGGATTGCCGCCGCGCTCCCGACCGTTGCCGGTGGCGGTATCGATAACAATCAGATCGTGGGGGGTCTGCACCACCCAGCTGTGGATCGACAGCGCAATCGACTGAATAACGTTGTCCGCCTCCGCTACCGGGAACGCCTGTGGATAGAGCGCCGCCGGCTGCAGGGTAATCTCGCGCTCCGGCACTTTGAAAATCAGGCTATCGCCTGTCTGGTAAGTTTGCATCACACCCTCCGCGCGCATTGCGCTGGTTGATTTATCGGGGTGAGATTCACTATGCTGCCGGGATAACCCACATTCAAATTGATTATCATAATGAAGAAAATCATTGAAAATGATTTTAGTCGTATCGATCTGAATCTGTTGACGGTCTTGATGGTGCTGTACCGCGAAGCGAGCGTCACCCGCACCGCAGAGGTGTTGCACCTTGGCCAGCCGGCTATCAGCGGGGCGCTGAAGCGGCTGCGCGAGATGTTTGACGACCCGCTGTTCGTGCGCAGCGCCAGAGGCATGCTGCCGACGCCGCGGGCGCAAGCGCTGATGACCGACCTGCAGCCGCTGATGGAAAACCTGCATTCGGCGATGTTTGGCGCCGGGGAGTTCGTCCCGGCGCGCGCACAGCAGCTTTTTCGCATCGGCCTCAGCGACTGGAGCGAACACTGGCTGATGCCCCAGCTGTTACCCGGGCTGATGCAGGAGGCGCCCGGGGTCTCACTGCAGTCGATAGCCGCCGACCCCTTCCAGGTTCGCCAGCTGCTGGAGGAGGAGCGCATTGATGTCGCGGTGTCTGTCAACAAACAGAGCCGCGGGGAGGTGGTCAGCGAGCCAGTGATGACCATGGGAGTCACCACCCTGTGGTCGCCGCAGCAGATCCCGTGTCGCGGGCCGCTGTCGGTGAGCGACTTTGTCGCCTGGGAACACGTGATGGTGGCCTATCGCGAAACCGGCCACGGGGAAATAGACCGCCAGCTCGCCAGCCAGGGACTCGCGCGGCGCGTGCGCTTTGCCACGCAGAATTTCTCCACCTTTCCCCTGCTGCTGACCACCCTGCCGCTGTTCGCCACCGTCCCGCAGGGGCTGGCGCAGCGCTGGCAGGCGCAGTACGCGTTGCGCGCGGACGCTCCGCCGGTAGCGTATCCGGAATTTACGCTGTGCATTTTGCGGCACAAACGGCGGGCGCAGGATCCGGCGCTGAACTGGCTGGTGGCGAAGTTAAAACAGGCCATGCGCGGTCAATAACCGGGCCGATGCCCCGGCATCAGGCCTCGCTGAGCGGGGGTTGCAGAACGCGCCTGCTCCAGTCATAAAACGCGCGCACCGCCGGCGGCAGATAGCGGTTTTGCGGATAGACCAGCGACAAGGGAAGATCAGAAGCGGCCTGCTCCAGACAGGCGACCAGCGCCCCGCTCTGCAGATAAGGTTGCGCCAGATAGCTGGCGACGCGTATCAGGCCCAGCCCCTGAACGCCGGCCTGGATATAGGCATCGGTATCGTCGACCACCAGCGTCTCCTGCATACGGATCGCGTAGTCGCCGTCATTGAGGGAGAAAAGCCAGTCGATGGTCCGCCCGGTACGGTGGTTCAGATAGCCCACCGCCCGGTGCTGGTGCAGATCGTCGATGCCCTGCGGCCGGCCGTGGGCCGCGAGCCAGGCCGGCGAGGCGAGGACCATCCAGCGGTAGCAGGCCAGAGGACGCGCCACCAGGGTGGTGGAATCTTCGATCCGCCCGGTACGGATCACGCAGTCGAATCCCTCCTGAATAATATCTTCCACGTTGTCGCTTGAGCAGAGGATCAGCTCCAGGTCGGGATACTGCTGCAAAAACTCGCCGATCCTCGGCAGAATGCAGTGGCGGGCAAGGGATTGCGGCATCCCTACCTTGAACCGCCCGGCGGGCTGAGCCGAGCGCCCGGGAAAGGAGGCTTCCATCGCCGCCATCTCGGCCAGCAGCCTTTTACACTCCTCATAATACCGGCGACCCTCCGCCGTCACGCTGAGCTTGCGGGTGGTGCGCTGAAGAAGCTGCGCCCCAAGCCAGGCTTCCAGCTCCTTCACCACCCGCGATACCGTGGAGCGCGGCTGCCCGAGCACCTCCACCGCGCGGGCGAAGCTGTGGGCATCCACGACCGCAACATACAACTGCATGGCATCCAGTCTGTCCATTTCGTACTCCCCCGGCAATTATTATCCCATTATCACGAACAGTCTAACCCGAAATCCTGTTCTTATCGAATGATGCCCGCCCCCCTACACTGAGCCTGTAGCCCGTCAGTACAAGGCTTAACTGAGCAAGGAGTTAAAATGAAAACTGATAATTTTAATCATGAGGAAAAGGTATTGGTGCTGGGAGCGGGACAACTGGGCGCCGCCGTTCTCGATGCGCTGGTGCCTGCGGTGATCCAGCGCCAGGGCACGGTCTCGGTTATCGTCTCGCCGGCGGCCAGGGATGAAGCCGGCCAGCTGCGGTCGGCAAACCATCAGGCGCTGGCCGACGCCGGAGCCACCTTCCTCGCCGTCGACATCGCCGGTAGCGCCATGGAGACGCTGGCCGATCAGTTTCGCGGATTCACCACCGTGATTAACTGCATGGGGTTTGTCGCCGGTCCGGGGACACAGCTGAAAATTACCCGCGCGGTGCTGGCGGCCGGGGTACCCCGCTATTTTCCCTGGCAGTTTGGCGTCAATTACGATGTGGTCGGCAAAGGCAGCGGTCAGCCGGTCTGGGACGAGCAGTACGATGTCCGGACCCTGCTGCGCGCGCAGCGGGCCACGGAGTGGGTCATTGTCTCCACCGGGATGTTTACCAGCTTTCTCTTCGAACCAGACTTCGATGTAGTGAATTTATCCAACCGAACCCTTCACGCCCTTGGCAGCTGGGATACCCAGGTGACCGTCACCTCACCGGCGGATATTGGCCGCCTGACCACGGCGATTTATCTGCATCAGCCGCGGATCGTCAACGAGGTGGTGTTTGTTGCCGGCGAAACAACCTCTTACCGGCAGCTGGCGGATACCGTGGAGCGCGTAACGCAGCAGACGTTCAGCAAAGCCGTCCACACCCTGCCCGCCCTGCTGGAGCAGCTGCGGACAGACCCGGATGACGCCATGCTGCGCTATCGCGCCGCCTTCGCCCGGGGGGATGGCGTGTGGTGGCCGATGGGCGACACCTGGAATGCCCGCCACCAGCTGCCGACCCAGGACATTGCCGGCTGGCTGCAGACCGCGCGCTGATTTTCTCTCACAGGACAGAATGACGATGAACAAGTTAATTCCACTGATCGTATTGAGTTGTCTGCTGCCTCTGGCGGCAAATGCCAGAACCATCACCGCCACCGGCGATACCCTGGACCATGCGGAGAGCAAAATCCGCCAGCAGGCCGCCCGCGAGGGCGCGACTACCTATCGCATCACTGAAGCGCGAATGGGCAACAAAGTGCATATCACGGCGAAAATCGCGGACTAAACGACCGGCGTCAGGCTCAGGGATGAGCTGCCGCCTGCCCGCGCGCCAGGTCAGGCGCTCATTTTTTCCCGTCGACGATCGCGGCCCGGCGGCGCGCCATACAGGCGAGCGTATTCCCGGGTGAACTGCGACACGCTGATATAGCCCACCTCCCCGGCAGCCTGGGCAATGCTCATCCCTTCCGCCAACATCAGGCGACGGGCGTGGATCAGGCGTAACTGCTTCTGAAACTGCAGCGGCGACAGCGTGGTCACGGCGCGGAAATGACGGTGAAAGACAGAGACGCTCATCCCGGCGGCGTCGGCCAGCACGTCGACGCTGACTGGCTGCATAAAATCCCGGCGCAGCATCGCCACCGCCCGGCGGATCCGCGCCGAATAGCTGTCTACGGCGCCCAGCGCCCGAATGGCCGGCCCATGGACACTCTGCAACAGCCAGTAATGCAGCTCCCGCCGCAGACCTTCCCCCAGCACCGCCAGCGCCCCCGGTTGATCAAACAGTCTTGCCAGCCGGTAAGCGGCGTCCGTCACATCGGCGTTCATCGGTTCGATACCAACGCGGGGCGCCTCATCCGGCCCTGACGGCCCGGCCTCCTGCAGCTCGCGCAGGATAGCCAGGTCCAGCTCCAGCACCAGCGCGTAATAGGGAAAACGCTGACTGGCCTCGGTGATCTGGCTGGTGGTGGGGACATCCGCGGCAATCACCATCGCCTCGCCCGGGCCATAGTCAAAGCTCGCCAGGCCGGTGGTCACGCTCTTGCGCCCCTGGAGCAGCATGGCCACCAGCGGCCTGGCGATGGCCGCCTGCAGGTCGCCAGGATGCAGGGCCCGCACCAGGGTGATGCCGGGAACCGGGGTAACCGCCACCCCGCTGCTATCGACATGAGCATCGGCAAACCGGCGGCAGAGATCGAACAGGGCGTCGCGCATAAGATCCTTTCAGGCAAGTTTTAAAGCCTGAGTATGCGCTATTTCCCGGGAAAAGGGAGTGAACGGAGAGAAATGGGCAAAAAATAACAAGGATTGGGCAACCCGGCCTGACGCGCGGCCCCTATTGTAGAGCCTCAACATACCAGAGAGGACCGAACATGACTAAGATTGCACTTATTACCGGCGCCAACCGCGGCCTTGGCCGTCAGACTGCACTGGATATCGCCCGCCAGGGTGGGGATGTCATCGTCACCTGCCGCGGCAATCTCGAACAGGCGGAAGCGGTGGTCGCCGACAGCCTCGGCAGCGCGCTGGCCAGCGTCTGGGGGCGGGCCACTTTCGACCACCTGATCAATAACGCAGGGCACGGCGAATTCACCCCGCTGGCCGAAACGCGCGAAGCGCAGTTCGACGGGCTGTTTAACGTCCACGTTAAGGGGGTATTTTTCCTCGTACAAACCCTGCTGCCGCTGCTGGCAGACGGCGGACGGATCGTTAACTTCTCCTCCGGGCTGACCCGCGTCTCCTATCCTGGCTTCTCCGCTTACGCTGCGGCCAAAGCGGCCGTGGAGATGCTGAGCGTGTACATGGCCCGCGAGCTGGGCGGACGCGGCATCACCGTCAATACCATCGCCCCCGGGGCTATCGCCACCGATTTTGGCGGCGGGCTGGTGCGGGACGACGCGGGGGTTAACGCGCAGTTTGCCGCCATGACGGCGCTGGGACGGGTGGGCGTTCCTGAGGATATTGGGCCAATGATCGCCAGCCTGCTGCGCGACGATAACCGCTGGGTGACCGCCCAGCGGATCGAGGTGTCGGGCGGACAAACCATCTGACGACTCAGGCTGGCAGGATGTGCTCCAGCGCCAGGCCTGCCAGCCGCACGGTCTCCAGAAGACGCGGCAGGCTATCCCCCTCCCGCGCTTTCGCCGACAGGCCAAGCATCAGCGTATCCATATAGTCAGTCACCCGCAGCGCGTCCTGCGGGCGATGGCGGGCGATATACTGCTGGATTTTGGCCCTCGCCGCAGCATGCCATTCGCCAGCCGCCCCTCGGGCGTCGGCATCCTGGCAATGTACCCCCTCCAGCACCAGACAGCCGGCGGCGGCCGGATCGGCCACATAGCGGCGAGCCGCCTCCTGCAGCACGGCGATGAGCGACGCCGCCACCGGCTGGTCGTCTCGCAGCAGGGCGTCGATGGGAATGGCCCCGGTCTGGCTGTAGCGCTGCAGGACGCGGGTATACAGCCCGAGCTTGCTGCCGAAAGCGGCATAAAAACTCGGGGGATTGATACCGAAAGCCTGGGTCAGATCGGCCACGCTCACCGCGTCATAGCCTCGCGCGTGAAAGAGGCGTTGCGCCGTTTCAATGGCCTGTTCCGCATCAAACTGGCGAGGACGTCCCGGAGTACGCCCTGATTTTGTAGTGGTCACTATATTAATCCTTGACAGCCTGTTTTGCCGCAGCATATTGTAATCGTCACTACAATATCATGAGGTACGGGATATGACAGCATTTCACAACAAATCAGTGCTGGTTTTAGGCGGGAGTCGGGGAATTGGCGCGGCGATTGTCAGGCGTTTTGTCGCCGATGGCGCATCGGTGGTGTTTAGCTATTCCGGTTCGCCGGAAGCGGCCGAGCGGCTGGCGGCGGAGACCGGCAGCACGGCGGTGCAGGCGGATAGCGCCGATCGTGATGCGGTGATAAGCCTGGTCCGCGACAGCGGCCCGCTGGACGTGTTAGTGGTCAATGCCGGGATCGCCATTTTCGGCGATGCCCTCGAGCAGGACAGCGATGCCATCGATCGCCTGTTCCGCATCAATATTCATGCCCCCTACCATGCCTCCGTGGAAGCGGCGCGCCGCATGCCGGAAGGCGGGCGCATTATTGTCATCGGTTCAGTCAATGGCGATCGCATGCCGGTGCCGGGAATGGCGGCCTATGCGGTCAGCAAATCGGCCCTGCAGGGGCTGGCGCGTGGCCTGGCGCGGGATTTTGGCCCGCGCGGCATCACGGTCAACGTCGTCCAGCCCGGCCCTGTTGATACCGACGCCAACCCGGAGAACGGTCCGATGAAAGAGCTGATGCACAGCTTTATGGCCATTAAGCGCCATGGCCGCCCGGAAGAGGTGGCGGGAATGGTGGCGTGGCTGGCCGGTCCGGAGGCGTCATTTGTCACGGGCGCCATGCACACCATCGACGGCGCGTTTGGCGCCTGATATCCCCGGGCGGCGATGCGCGCTTTGCACCGCCGCCGCGGGAACGTCATCGCCTGTCAGGGATTGTCAGGCCAGGCTGTCGACCGCCATAAAAAAGCGATCTTCGGTAAGCATAAGCCGCGCTTGCGGGGACTGGTGCGCCTTGCGGATCATCCAGCCATCCTCCGGGGCCAGGCTAAGATAAAACACCTCCCGGGAGCCCGTACCGCCGGGTGTCTCGAGACTCAGCGTCACGATCCCCTTTTCCACGCCATCCAACAGCTGCTGCGGCACGATATTGACGCTGCGCTCGCCGTTTTGCAGACGAATGGCCGGGATATCGTAGCGGCAGATGCCGCTGTTGAGGCTGTAGCCAAGGGTACTCAGATCGTGGAGGTGGCGGGTCGAAATCACCACCTCAATACCGGTTCCATCAAACCACTGACTTATCTGCTGAGCCAGCGCCGCCATCTGCTGACGAAACCTGGCGATATCCGCGGCGGCCGAGCCGTCGAGGGCCGCTGTCCGCTGCGGATTTTGCTGTTGCTGCAGTTTCTTAAAAAAACGTTCCCTCGCTGTCACGTTATCTCCCTGTGCTGTGATGAAGCCGGTGGGCTGGATGAAGATGGTTATCGCCCGTTCGCTGGTTACGAAGATTGAGGGCGAACTGGCGCGATAGCCCCGCCACAAATGTTTGTTTTCGACGTTACTTCGCCGCTTCAGGCCTGAGCCGTAACTGGTTGCGTTCGGCGGTGAAAATGCGCGGCTTGTCCGGGTCCAATTCCTCACGCCCCAGCACCTGCTTCCAGGTATTTCTTTCGGTGTCCGGATGGCGGAACAGGCCGACAACCGCCACGAACGTCGCCTCTGCTTCCAGCGGCATATTCAGACTGGCATCCCCTCCGGGACTGATCACCACATCGCGACTGGCGAGGAGATCGGCGGCGAGCAGAATATCCCCCTCCTCCAGCAGTTGCTGGTAAACCAGCCGGTCAAAGGTCTGGCGATCTTTAAGCTGATAGATGCGCACCACAACCGGTTCAGAGAGCGAGTGATTCTCTCTGGCATCGGTGTTGAGCGCTTCGCGCGCGGTAAAGTCCAGATGCAGCGTATTAATTTGCTTATAAAAAACGGCGTTGAAGGCGGTTTTGGTCCCCTCCGAGACACGCTGGGTGAGCCCGCACCCGCTCAGACAAAGCGCAAGCAGGGGCAGCAGGCAGGCGGTTTTAGTCAAACTTGTACGTAACACGTCGGTTTCCTTGTAGAAAGGTGGCAGGCTGCAGGCCCGTATAGGTACCCAGCTCGGTGGTAAAGGTCTGAGGAATATCGTCCTGACACTCGCCCTCCCCCACACCCAGCACGCCATTCATACCGAGCCAGAACGGCTCGTCCCCCAGCGGCGGGACAGCCAGCAGTCGGGTCGGCGCGGTCAGGGTGATGTTGGCCCGGAATCGCCAGCCGAGGTATACCCGCAGCAGGATGAGAAAGTCCCGAAACAGCGGGCCGTCAGGCTTCCAGCCCTGCGCCTCCACGGGGTTATCAGTGGCGAGGGCGACGAGGAGCTGGCTGCTGGCATCCATCGCTTCGTCACCCAGCGGCATATTGCCGTCCAGGAAGAAGTCGTCATCGCCGTAAAACCCCAGCGGCTGGCTGATCGCCACCGGACGCAGGCTGTACGGGCTCACCCTGACGGTGGTCTCCGGGGCCAGCAGGGTGACCAGCGCCTGGATCCCCTGCTGGGTTTTGCCCGGCTGACGCAGCACGCCAGTTAGCGCCAGAAAGCGCGACGCCGGCGAGGCGATATGCTGCGTCGTGCCGGGGATGCCCAGCCCCGCCAGGCCCAGCAGCGACTGCGAGAGACGATCGGTGCCGCCGGGCTCAAAGGTGGCGGGCCAGGAGTATTTCCGCCAGATGCGGTAAAACTGCGTCATGATCCGGTGGCTGAAGATATCCAGTAAGCCCTGCAGCGCTTCATGCCCTTCCCTGCGCTGGGCGATATCATCGAGATATGCCGTCGGGAGCGGCGAATCGACACCGTACAACCCCATAAAGGTGGTGCGAATGACCGGCGGCCTGCTTTCATCAGCCTCATCGTATTCCACGGCTTTCAGTTCGCTGGCGGGAAATCCCATCCCCGGATGCGGGTAAAAACGCACCGGATCGTCTGCCGGATGGCTGGTCTCTCCCATCTGCGGTTGGCCGGGACGCCGCTTTTCCAGAAGCTGGCAGAAGCGGTAAAAATTGATCCGCGGCAGGTCGGCTTCCAGCCGTGGGTTCAGCCGGGAATGCGTCGGCTGTGCTTCTCTTCCCATTCCAGTCGTTCTCCGGTTGGTTGCAGAATGATAATCAGGCGGTTGAACAAGTAGATGTCGGTGTAGAGCGCAAAGAAGCGGCTAAGCATCTCGCCAAACAGGCATATGTCGCCTCGTCCGGCAAAGCCGTGACTGTCGAGGGTGACTTCGATCTGCACGCCGCGCACCAGATGGCCCTGCGCAAAGCGCTCTGTTGCGCAGTGCTTCACGTCGAGGATGGCTTCCAGACGCCGACGATTCATCTCGCTGTCGGTCCATTCATACAGCGCCAGGGTGCCGCGCAGGACTTCAGCGTTGTCCATCAGGGAAAGAAAACTGCTGCCCAGATGGCTCAGCACCCGCCAGTGAAAACGGTCCTGGGCGGGGGGATAGCACGGCAGCGTTGGTGCGCAGAGGTTACGCACTGCGACGCTGGCGGAAGTGGTTTTCATCACCGTATCAAGCACGGTGCTCTGCAGCGCGCGACGCGGCAGCTGGCCGTTAGTTCCGGTGAGGGTCAGCGACAGGCTTTCGTCTTCCGGTACGGTATGATTATCAAAGGCTTCTCCGCCGACGATAAGCCAGGTGTTGTACAGCCCGGAGGGGCCACGGCGCACCCGGGTATGATAGTAATAGTCCGCCGCGTCATGACGCATCATGCCGCCTTTGTGGCGAAAACTTGAGAACGGCGCGTAAACCTGCTGGTGCGAGGAGATCACGGAATCGACGGTGTAAATTTCGGTGTGGCCGTCCTGCACGCGCATCGGGCGCAGCGGGTATTCGGTCTGCAGGGAATTGATGGTCAGCGGATCGGACTCCAGCGGAAACAGGTTGATCACTGGCACGCAGTGCAGGCGCAGCTGCTTTTCGCTGAAGCGGAAGTCATGTTCCCAGCGTTCCGCCAGCACGACGTCGATTTCAAACCACGCCAGTCCGGCCGGAAAAGCCACCGTCTCCAGCCCGCGCAGATCGATGAACATGAACTTTTCGCGGAAGGTAAAATACTCCAGCAGCAGCTGGTAACCGCGAAAACTGCGGCCATCTTCAGGCCAGAGGCTGTCCTCCTCGCCAAATCCCAGCGCGCTGAAATACCCGTCCAGCGGCCTTCTGTCCACCTCATCGGACATGCGCAGCCACATCCGGGCCACATTGAGGGTAAAGGCCTCGTGCATGGCGCAGGCCAGCGGCGCATCGGCGTTGCAGTAGAGCGGGATATGACTGAGATCGACCCGGCTCCAGTCCGTCAGCTGGCTGCAGTTAAAGCGCAGCGTGATCACCGACCGGCCATCCGTATCGGTGGCCAGCCGGGCGTGCTCAAGAGATAACGGCTGCAGAGCGATCGCTTTGGTGGTGGTGTACCGGCAGCGCGTGCCCTTTTCACCGATCGGCCGGGAAAGCACTTCAAAGCCTTTGGCCATCGTCATCGGCTCTTTCATTTCCGGCCAGTCGGGGGTGAACTCCACGACCGACATCGAGGGAATGGTACGTAAATAATGGGGCCACAGCAGACTGACCACGCCTTCGGTCAGCTCAGGCAGATCGTCATCGAGTTTCTCGCGCATGCGGCCCATCAGGAAGGCAAAACCTTCAAACAGGCGCTCGACAAAGGGGTCGCGGGCGCCCGCTTTGTCGAGATTGAGCATTGCCGCCTGCTCAGGATGAGCACGGGCAAACTCTTCACCCGCTTCCAGCAAGTAGCGCATTTCAGCGTCGTAATAACGCAGGGTTAAATCGTCCATAAATCACCAGAATGAGTAATAGCTTTCAGATATGCAGAGAACAGCAAGTGCAGGGAGTGCAATGTGAATGATGCGTGAATTATGCGCACAGCACCGCAGCGCGAGCGGGATCCAGAGCGATGAGCCCGGCAAGCAATGACTCCATTTCTGGCAGCAAGCGATTTTTTTCTGCCTCACTGCGCCCGGCCTTGCCTCTGAGCAGCCGGAGTCGGCGGGCTTTGACCTCAAAGATAAGCTCCGGCTTCCATTGTTCGAGCGTCATTTCCCGGGCATGGCTGTCGAGTTCCGCCAGCAGATGTAGCGCCATTTCATTTTTTCCGTACTGCTCGCTGACCCGCGCCATCAGTAAGCGCATCAGCCACCGATTGCGGCTGGTGGTATAGCCCGGCTGCGCCTGTAACCAGTTCAGCGCCGACTCAATACCTTCATCGTCCGCGCGGGTGAGCACTTCTGGCTCCAGCGACAGCACCTCATCAGCGCTGGTCGCCGCCATTACCGGCTCATCTTGCCATCCGGCCATCTCATCCAGAACACGCTCGTTAAGCCAGTTGAGCGTTACTTCATCGGCGAATGGCGTACCATCGTTAAACGCCAGGGTTTCCAGCCCCGGCAGACGAGCCAGTAGCCCTTTCATATCCCGGCACAGGATATCGGCCCGTACACTGTCAGCATCCAGTTTCAGCAGCGCCTGCCAGGCGTACCACTGCACATCCAGCCACAGATGGTTGACGCCTTGCGCCAACAGCGTGTCCGTATGCTCCAGCAGTTCCGACCAGCTTTTCTGTAAATACAACCGCTTAAGATGGGCTTTACTCTCAGGCTTGGGAGGCAATAGCCGGGTCCGGCCCGTGGCATCCAGCGGCGGTAACTCCGTTAACGTATCCCAACGCACACTCTTCATCAGATGATGACCTGCCAGCCATCCGCCGGGACACTCACGCAGATATTTCGCCAACACCTTAGCCTGATCGAGCAAATCACGACCTGACGTGACGGTATGCATTACCGGCGCGGTGTCTGCATGTTGGGGTAGCAGATCGTGTTCTTCGCGGCTGGTCTGCGGCACCAGACTGTGGGCTCCGCCGCTTTGCACCAGGCGGTTCTCCAGTATCTGATATAGCCCGGAAAGATCGGGGCGAGATGCTTCAGCCAAGCCGGAAAAAGTGGCTTCCGCCAGCAATAACGCCCCGATAATGACCTGCATAGTGGTCATGTCGACTTCCGGATAAAGAGACAGACTGTCCGACATCCGGCGACTGCCAAGCCATTCCAGCGCCGATTTACAGCTACGTTCACGCTGGGGATGGAGCATAGCCCCAAACCGCTCAAGCATTGCCGCCAGCAGCGTAACGCCCTCCGCCAGACCGGTTTCGCCATCCCGCTGCAGACGCGCCCACACGTAAAAGGTGATCACGCGCAGATCCTTGCAGGTCTGAGTCAGCAGTTTTTCTGCCAGCTGGCAAATCAGTTCGGTATCGACACCGGAGATCTTATTGACCTCCTCGCGGATACGCTGAAAATCATCGTCATAGCCCGGATCGCTCCCGGTGGGCTGGCTATCACTGATTGGCGCAAGCCAGGACTGCCACTGCGCCTGGCGTGACCGGGCCTGCTGGCGCAGTACGCTTTCATCCAACTGACTGGCGGCAACCAGATTTTGTAAAATACTCATAATTCCATCTCATCCATGTCACTATTCCCTACCCCCGTCGTCAGGGCCTGTGCGCTCTCAGCCGCATCGACAGTGAAAATCTGATCCGGCAGGGTCAATCCGCGCAGCGCCAGAAGCACCAGCGGGCCGCTCCCAAGCTGGGAGCGCAATACCCACTGCAGGGTGCGGCCATCCGGAGCGGTGAAGCTCATCATCCACTGGCTGCGTTCGAGTTGCTGGCGTTTACCCTGCTCCAGCCAGCGAATAAAGCCCCAGGTACCGCTGTAGTCACCGAACAGGCGCGTGCCCGCATTGACGCTGGTCCAGGTCAGCAGAGTGCCGGGTTTATACGTCTCCCCCGGCCAGCGGAAAGTCTGCCAGTCGGCCATCTGATTGAAATAGCGCAGCTTTTGGCCGTCTATCGTCAACTGTGTCTCGACAACCTCCGGGGCAGGCCTGGCCTGTAACTCAAAGCTGATCCCCTGGCTTCCGTCGGTGAAAAGAATGTCAGACAGCTGGCTTAGCTGGTTGATGGCGCGCAGAAAGGCCGGATTAAAGACCAGGCCGTGGCTGTTGACCTTATCCGGCACCCATTGACTGCCTTCTTTATGCAAGACACCGTTCAGCTCCGTCGTGAGAAAACGTTCGATCCGCCCGCTGTCTTTGCGCACAAACTCAGCCAGCATCGGCAGGGAGGCATCGCTTTTGCTGGCGGCAAACGGAAAGCGTCCGTCAAAGGCGGTGTGCCAGTTGGCGACCACCGATCGGCGCCATTTGTCATTCAGACTGGCCGCCGACGGCAGAAGCACGGTTTCCCAGGCCTGAGTTAGCGGCTGCACAAACAGAGTGTTACCGAAGCCACTCCACTCTTCGCCAAGGCTTGCCGAAATCAGGCTGCCATATTGTTGCGTGTCGGTCAGGTCGACGCTTTTCCCCTGGAAGACGGTCTGCGCCAGGGTCTGCATCATCTCCTGCGGATCGGAGGCATTCGCAACCTGCTGCAGGCGCAGGCGCACGCGGGTGATACGGGTCAAATAGGTTTGCAGGCTCAGGGTGCTATCGGCCGACATGACGTTGCTACCCGTGTTTTTCCCCATTAGCTGGAGCAGTGGGCCGAACGTGTCATCCAGAGGCCCCTGCGGGCCGGCTGCCGACTGGTCGATGACCAGCTTGTCTTTCCCGCCCACCAGATCTTTGGCCGATTTAATAAGGCTGTCCGACAGCCCCTCCCTTTGTTGCCCCGCCTGCCCCTGCCAGGCAAGGGTATTCATCAGGGCAATCAGCGGCGACTGGCGGACATCGCTAATCAGCGTGAGCTGGTCGGTAACATCGGCGATATTGGTCGCCGGATTAAGTCGCAGACTGTTGAGAAAATTCAGCCAGCTGCCGGCGAAATCGGTGAAGTAGCGTCGGGTCAGACGCGCTTTCAGCGCCTCCGGCGACAGGTCTGTCGACACCGTTTTGCGCGAATCGCTCAGCACCCAGTCGATTTCCTCCCGGCGCGAGCTGGCTGCCTTATCAATGGCCTGCTGAATGCCGCCTTCCCATGCCTGGCGGGTAAACATCCCCGGGACCACTTCATCGGTGGTAAACAGGCGGCGCGCGTCGGTGCCACTGGTCATGTCTTCCAGCGACACATCGGCAAAATTACGACGCACGGATTTAAGCATGTTTTCATATAAGGTGCTTTCGGCATTGCGGCGACCTAGCTGCTGCAACAGAACCTGACGGCTCTGACTCACCCGTTGCGCATCCGGAGTTATCTTCCACTCTGGCCGCTCGGGCAGCAGGGAGAGATAAAAGGCCCACAAATCCGGCGCCAGACTTTGCCACAGCCCGCTCGAGATCCCCATTCGCGTCGGCTGGACCGTTTTCATGGTCTGCGCGAAAAATGCGCCATCGGCTTTATCCGGACGAGCCATCATCAGCCAGGCTTTCAGCTGGTCATAGCCTGGTTTCGCCAGCTGGGCTCGTTGGTCGCTATTGGGGGCGGAGTTGACCAGCGCGCTGAGCGCCTGCTGCAACGCGGCATTGGCCGGGTCACGTATCAGGCGATGATTTGCCACACCGTACCAGGGCAGGACGGCGTCTAATAGTTGCTGATGATGGTCCAGACCAAAGCGCCGATACCAGGGAGCTCCCTTCTGCCCATCGTGCACGAGACGGCCGGCTTCGTTGCGCAGGGCATGAAGGGCCGTCAGTTGATAGTCAGAAACGGAGGGGTGGGCCACCAGGTCGCGGGCTTTTCCCGCTACCGAAGCAATCTGACTGTAATTGAGGGCAAAGGAGAGCAGCAGTCCCGCCGCCCACAGGCCGAGGATGGCCAGCAGACCGCACGCCAGGCCCCGCTCCCATGCCATTCCCACGTGATGCCCGCGTAAACGGCGGCAGTCATCGACGATCCCCTGCCAGGTCGCGGGCAAAGTCAGGAGATGAGGCTGGCCCGCAGGCGAGGTATCAGCCTCCTGATAAGGGTCCTTGGCGCGAGGCTCTGGCAGGCTAAACATCAGGCCACGCAGTGCAAACCGCTGCCGCGAGGCGGTCAGCCACGGCGCCAGCTGCCAGCGCCATTGCGCGATCTCCCCGTCGATAAGCTGCTGCCCCAGACGCAGCAGGAAGTCGTGGCGGGTATCTGCTGAGATCTGGTGCATCCCCTGCTCCCGCAGCATGGGCAGCATCTGCGCAAGCTGACGGGCGACATCGTCCTCGGTAGCGCGTAACGGGAAGCTAACCCCTACCGCCTGCACCGCGCGGTCAGCCTGCGGCCACTCACTATCGCACAGTTTCCACAGCCAGACCGGGGCGGCATAGCGCAGCAGTTCGCTGATTTTTTCCAGCCCGCGCAGGTCGCTCTCGCTTATCTGCGGCGTCAGGGTGAGAGACGACGGCATTACCCGCACAATCCCGTCCAGAGGACGGCCGCGGCGCAGCTTGCGCAGCGCGGCGTATTGTTGGCGATCGGGTTCGCAGAGCAGACTGCCGCCGTAAATCAGAACGGTACGCTGGCCCTCCAGCCAGCGCTGCTGACGCAGACCAGGCACCAGTTGTTCGATTGCTGTATCGTCCCCGGTGACTAAAATCAGGCGGACTTTGCGGCGCCAAAAGAAACTATAGCGGTGCTGAAGATATTTTTTTAATTCATTGTTGTTCTCTGCCGTCGCATAATACATCTCGTTGACATAGTTCTCATCATCAGGGGTAAATGGTGTTTCAATATGCCTCTCAAATAAGACGAACTGAGCTGTTACGCAGGAAATGCAAGATATTCCTATAATCGCGCCTATCTTTAACCAGGTGGAATATCCCTCAATAATAGCAGGGATTTTATTTATCTGAGAAATTAATAAAACAATCAGGAGTAAGATAACCAAAATCAGGAGACCAAAACCTACCAATCGTATATTTTTTCTCATTCCAACCTTTCCTTTTTGGGCTCTCTGACAGCCTTAACAAAACGAGGATACAGCAGTTTTGAAATTACATTGCGCGTAAGAATGACTATAAAAGAAAAAGATACTACAAGAAGAAATGAAAATATCACCATGCCAGACCAGGAAAATGCAATCGAGGGTGAGCAATTTGCTATCAAACCGAAAATACTAACACTAAACAACAACGCCATCATAACTGTTCCAGCAGGAAATGGGGATAAATAAAATTCTCTTAATTGGGGAGAAATCACCGGACAACTCTTTCCTATTGTCACAGCCCAACCCTCATTTTCATTTTCGCACAAAAGTAAATGTGTTGCTGGGCCATAACGTGTCATTTCGCAAGCTGACGCAATCATCAACCATCCAGCAAGCCTTTTATAAACGCCAAATTCCTTGTCAAAATCAATTACTCCCCCAACTCCGATATTATCAATCAGTGGTAATGGTAGTGTATTTAAAACTCTACCCAATTCTTGTCGGACCGTAATGTTTAATCCACTATGCCAGACTAAATATCTTTGATCTGATGGTTGTTGCCCCATATCACGCCACTCAATTAATTCATTCTCCATGGCATCACCACGAAGGGGCATTGCATGGAAAATTTTGGGGATAAAATTATATTCACCTTGCTTAACTAAAGATGATGGTTTAAGCAGTAAAACGCTTGCAAACTCTGGTAATGACTCATTAGGCTGCCGATAATGCATCGCCAGCACCAGAATGTTGCCGCATGTAGTAGATACACACTGGTTCCAGTCTTTAAAGGCGAACTCTTTCGGGAGCACCAATGTATAAGGTAAACCAGAGAGTTTTTCGCTATCCCAGAGTCGTCGAAATGCCCGCTGTTCCGCTTCTTTTTCGCTAGAGGAGGTAAGTAACATCACCGTTAAATTACCCGAATGCTTATCAAGAAGCCTCTGTGGCATACTGACAAACAGTAATCGACATAGTTGTTCAAAACGCGAAATACCCGGCGTTAGTGGCTCGCCAGGAAGCAGTGTCAGCGGCGGTTTTTCATCAATGCTTTCCGACGATACACCAGCGATTTTAGGGAGCAATTGAGAGTTGGCTGGTATTATACAATGGAAGCTTACAAAGTGGTGCTTGTGTGCTCTTCTGAACCACAGAAGATTCGTATTATGTCTCCAGGAATTCCAACGCCATACAGCAAAAGCTTGAACCTCCCACCAGAACGTGTAGAAGGTGACTACAGTAAAACATCCGATAGTAGTTTGTAGTATCATTGGCAGCCAATAACCGCTACTAAAAGAAAGAAATCTATTTTCCGGAGAGTCCAACACTGCAATAATTAGCGACAGAACAAAACCTAATAAAACAATCAAGAGGCATAACCAAGGCGACCACTGTTGGGCGCTGTTTTTCTTTGGAATAACCGGTAGAGACCATCCCATTATCCGATCTCCATATCCTGTAAACTGGCAATAACCACAGCTCCGCACTGTGTTTTACAATGATGGATAACAACTCCACGGCCGTTTTCTTCATAGGCAGAAAAATCACACTCAATGATGTTATTTGTACCATGATACGGGCAGGATACAGTATCGTTCAGGAGGGCGACATTTTTTCCCGATATTTCAAAACTGGACGAGGCTGAAGTTACTCTACCATCATGTGAAGTAGCATCCCCTATTACAACGATATATTTACCCACTTGCCATTCCTTTGGTTAAAATTAAGACCTTGAATATATATTTTGATATTCATCACGTATATTAAACCGAATGGTTTATTAACACTTATTTATGCCTTATTGACAGACCTGTACATGGGTAATTTATATTTCTCCTTATTAAATTTATCAGTAACAGTTTCACGACTAATTATATCAGGCTCAGGCACATTGTCAGGTATTCCAGTGAAGAGATACGGATCCTCCCCCTGCGTCCAGTCAGCTTTTCGCCGTAAATCAGCCATAAATTCTTTATCCCAGGTTGCATCACAGTATCCAATGGGTAAGTCATATGCGACCACCTTAGACATAAAATCAGCACGCATTGGCAGAGTGCTGTGATCCGTGGGCTGAGAAACATAGGTCCTCAGGCGAAGATCCTTTTCTTCAAATGTCTCCTTACGTGTTACGGGAACCATTCTTGGTTCGGATTCAGTACCCGTATTTTTAAAACCAGTCACAATATCCTGATTGGGGTAAAGATTGATATAGTTGTCATAGGTATTGTCGTTTTTACTTTTTTTGTCCGGGTTAATTTCACCCCAGCCATCTATCTCTCTATCGTCATGCTCCGCTCCAACGCGTGATTCGTCAAAATCAGCTAATTTTGCAGCCTCTATAGGTTCAGGCACCATTTCCGCATTAATAAAAACTGTTTGCCATTCCGGAGGGTCGGGATAGGTGAAACTACTGCTTTGATATTTATCGCCTTTGTCGTCCCAGAATGGTTTTCCATCCGGCAATTTTGCAAACGGTGTAACGGGATTAGGAGTTTCGCCACATGGAGTACTGCGCGCCAGCATACGCTGAAATAAATATCCCTGATGCTTTTTCAGCAGTGGATGGGGCTGCCCCTGTGAATCATTAGGTAATCCCTGCCAGCCAATTGAGCGTAGCGGGCGTGACCCCATAACACGATCATGAGGGCAGAAGTAGATGTAAGTGCGCCCGTGATTATCTCGCTCAGCAAGACCATCTCCATTTTCCCCAACAAGTGCAACATCAGGTCGCCAGTTCTTTTTATCTGCCGTCTGTCCGACACAAAGCCCTTCATAGCCAAGAGATGACAAATGATTTCTTCTGCAGGCCACCTTGTCAATGATGGCAGATAGCGTATTCTGCCGGCCTTCTGGCGAAATACACTCATCTACCGGAAGTGACGCGCCATTAAGGTCGTTGTGATCCAATGCGTAGGGTGAGTTAAGTAAAAATAATGCATCAGGTGCGTTCTTAGCTATCGCTACCGCTGCCATTGCAATCATTGTACCCTGGCTGTGAGAAATAATAGTGACTGTATCTTTAGGATATTTATTACGGATACTGTCAACCATGTCTGCAAGGCGTTTGGCTGCATGGGCATAGTATTTTCGCGGTGGCGCATTGGTTAACAGGCGATCCTTATCCTCATTAAGCCACTGAACTTTGACTCCACCGACTCTCTCTTTGAACCCTTTTTCACTCCATAAAGAATGCAAATTGTTTGTACCGTTCTGGAATGGCCCGCCGCCCCAGAAAAATGGACCCTGTGCCATAATATTGGCATAGGATATATTTTCCCTTTTTAGTTGATGATAATCAACACCTTTCTCATTAGCTAAAGGTATGATGTATCTATCTTCATTACCTTTAGACGAAGCATACCCCCAGTAAAAACGAATTACGGGAGATTTATTTATATTAACATCAGGTAAATCCCTGGACATTAGAGGCATAGCATCTATTTTATCGTCAAAAAGATATTTATTGGTTTCCAGTTCATGTGATGTTCCGGTTAACCCAAGTCTTTTATTCAGACCTTCACAAAGTTTTTTCTCCGCAACTGAAAACCACTCTCCTGTCGAGTTAACACCGTGTACAAGTATAATAATACCAGGCAAATGAGGTGGTAAGTCACACCCACCTCTGACCTGGCAGTTTTTATGAGAAGGAAAGGAGTCCCAGGACGGACTCCCATTATCATCAAACTTACATTCAAGTTCACGGATAGGCTCAGTTTTATTGCTCATTTTTTACCACTTCCTTTTTTCCACTTGTGACAAACGTATACGTGATGGTTTTAGCCCCAACATTTCTATTACATGTATATTTAGAATCAATACTTTGTGTTGAAATTTCAGGGAATTTAACTCTACTACCATAGATTTTATCTTCAATTTCCATTCGAATTTCTGATAATTTATCTACCATTAAATTACTTTCATGACGTGTTTTCGGTGGCGTTAAGGTTCTAATATAGTCAAGTATGCGAAAATCTGGCCCATACTCATTTGCGTAAGGTATTTTTTTTCTTATCAACTCCTCCTTCACTAACTCGGCAATTTCATTTTGCCAGTCATCATAAATACTTATTAAAGCCCCATCAGAAAACCTTAATTTATTGACTGAATAAAGATCGCGAAGACCTATAGGGTGAGAATACACACTCTCTTTTTGAGACTCATCTCTTAAATAAACCCCATCATTAGCCACTACCACTTTGAGCTTACTAAAGCGTTCAGGTGTGCTGTATTCCGCCGCTACAATTTTATATATAAAGGTTCTACCATAATCCGCTGAAAAAAAGAAAAAAACCGGACACCCTTGCGCTGATCTTCCGCTACCGCAATACTGTCTAGTTGATGCACCAGGGAACGCCAGATAACCATTATTCGCGCCATTAATAACAGTTCCTTTATAAGCCGCAAAATAATTACCACGGCGATACGAGAAATCATAAAATTCGTGTTCCCATCCCAATTGAGTTTTTATTTCCCTCTGAGTATCATTGTAATAAACCTGCCCCCCCTTATCACAAGATATGTAGTTCTCCAGTGTCAGGTATCGATATTTATCTATGCGATAAAGAACCTGAGGCGGAGCATCAGTTTCAACTTTTCGTGATTCCTCCACCTTCTGAGAACCGCTCATACCTCCCAGCCCTACGCCAAAACTGGCCCCCATACTGACCCCTGACAGGAACTGTAAGCCTTTATAAATGACATACAGTAGCAAACCGACAATAGCTATAATTGTAAGTACTTTCCGGTCTGATTGACTCCATCTCATCTTATTTCGCCTTAACCAAGCTTATGTTCATATTGTCGATAACATCAGATGAATTGAGTGACGTTGCTCCAGAATCATCTGTTACACCAGAAACAACTGAACCATCTGGCATGGTAATTTTGTACGCTCTCCCTGGCAGTGGTTCTTTAGTCAGCGCATTTCTGATTATAAATTTTTCATCAAATGTTGAGGGTTCAAACGACCTCATAACACCCTGCATACTGCCAGCGCCTGCTTTCTTTATCCCCGAATTTTTAATCAGCAGTTTGCCCGATCCGCCAATTTCAACACTCCCACCAGTGATTTTGATATAGCCGCCACCGCATATCAGCGTCAGTTCATCCTGTGCTGTAATGACCATTTTTCTGCCACTTGAAATATGCGTATCCTCCGTCGACCAAGTAGTGATATTCCCTCCCTGAGCCTGAATATCAATATCATTTTGCGAGCTGAATAGTTTGACACCTCCACGACTATACAGACTCAGTTGCTTACCTACCGCCATGGTAAAGTCCTTATGTGCACCAATATCGAGTTGTTTACCTGCAGTAAGAGTCAGATTATCGCTGGCCGAAAACTGCATATCTTCACCGCTCACCAGGGCAATTCCTTTCGGCGCACTGCCAAGGATCACCTCCCCATGCAGTTGTTCAATTTTCTGCTTCAGGAGTTTTTGCTGACGACTGACATCAGCAGCCAGGGCCTGAGCCTGAAGTGCGCTGGCGGCAAGGGATTCCATCTCCAGTAATGCCGCTGAAAGCCGGGCAAGGGCCGGCTCCATCGCCAGCACCTGCCCCCGGGCCTGCGCCTGTCCGTCCGCGCTGATAAATATCCCTTTCTGTGCCCGGATAGCTCCCCAGCTGTCGGTCCTGAGCTCAAAGCCTTCGCCGCGCGGCTGCCTGTCACTGTCCACCAGGTGCCCCAGGTTCAGCTGGCTCTTACCGCCGTACTCCGTCGAGACCTTGATATGCTCTTTTCCGCGCTCGTCGTCGAGGCGGATTTTGTTGTTGGCCGGGGTGCGCAGGACGTTACGTTTGTCATTGCGAATGGTGACGTGGTCGCCGTGCGCCGAGTCGTGGAGGACGCCCGCGATATACGGCCGGTCGGGGTTACCATCCTCAAAGCCAATCGCCACCTCCGTCCCCGCCAGCAGCGGCAGGTGCAGGCCGTAAGTGTCTCCGGCATACGGTCGCGACTGACGGACCCACAGACTCTCGAACCCGGTTTCCCAGCGCGCCCGGTCAAACAGCATATTCACCCGGTAGCGTCCGTGTTTGTCGATATGCCCGTAGGTGTCGTTTTCCCGGGTGCTGGTCACGCGGGCCGGCAGCGTCCCGGCCATCACCGGACGCGCGCCGGGCTCAGGCCGGTAGCCGACGTCCGGGCTGTCCGGTATGCCGGCAAACTCCACCGCAAAGTCGGCATCGCGCCGGGCGTGGCTGTGCATCGCCGTGACGAGCACGCCATCAGCAAACTCCCCGGCCACCTCCTCTCCGCCGGTGACCTTCAGCACCTGCCCCGGGCAGAGCGTCGGGCAGCTGGTGGTGGCCTGCATCCGGGTCTGGCCGTTCAGATAACGCTCATGGCGAAGGCGGGCGTAAAACGCCCCGGACTCCGGCGCCGGATGCCGGTCATGGGCATTCCCCGCCGTCAGGTAGTTATCTCCCCAGTGGTAAGCCTCACCAAAGGTGGTGGTCTCCCCGCGGGTGACATCCACCTGCGCGTTCATGTCCGCCGTCGCCTCGCGGTAGTTGTAGTCGCGGGTACTGACCTGCTGCTCCACGACGCGGTGGCGGCATGCCATCTCCCACACCGCGTCCACCCCGGCCGACTGCTGCCCTGACGGCGGGACCGAAGGCAACGTCAGTCCCTTCTCATAGCCCTGCTGACTGTCGCAGAACTCAGCGACGTCGATGTGCAGCCGCGTGTCGGCGGTAAAGCGAAACCAGATCCCCACCTCACCCAGCAGCCGGGTGATAAAGCACAGGTCATCCTCGCCGTATTGCATTACCTGCTCGCGGCGCGGATACGTTTTTGTCAGCGAGAACAGAAAATCCTGACCGCGCAGGCCGTGGCGCTCGCGGAGGATTTTTTCCACAATCTGCGGAACGGACTGGTCCTGGTAAATGGCGTTCTGGTGCGAGCGGTTAAGCAGCGCCAGGCGTGGCTGAAGCGTCAGCGCGTAGTGCGTTTCATCCCTGGAGGTACTGAGCCGTTCAAACCCCGTCACCACGCCCTGGATCACCCGCACGGGTTGCTGAACATTGATGCCGAAGCCCTGAGCCACCGGCGCCTGCAGCGTCAGGGAGGCTGCCTTCATCAGCATCATCTCTTTGCTGATGGCATGGTCTGCGCTGGTGAATTCGATACGGTAGCGGAACGGCTGGCTCAGGGCTTCATCGCCCTCAAACGCCAGCACATCAAGCCCGGCTTCACATCCCTTCACCGAAAGCAGGTGGTGGTTGTGGCTGAACAACAACGATTTCACGCTACTCATCGGCGATCGCCCCCTCGTCAAACGCCATCACGATGCCTTCCTCTTCGTGATACCCCAGCGTCACCTGGCGCGGTTTCTGCCCCGCCGCCATATGGCTCAATAGCTGCTGGCTCAGCGCCGGCAGGATCTGCTGATTGAGCAGACTGTCGACGTTGCGGGCGCCGGTATCCGGCAGCATGCAGGCCTCGGTCAGCGCGTCGAACAGGCTCTCGCTGAGGGTGGTGGTGATTCCGTAATGGCAAGCCAGACGCTGACTCACCTGCCCGAGCTTCATCCCGACAATGGCGCGCAGCGCTGCCGCCGGCAGCGGACGGTAAATCACCGTCTGGAAGCGGGCCAGCAGCGCCGGCTGGAAGTGGCCGCGCAGCACCGGGCGCAGCAGCTCGTGCAGGTCTGATTCGCTGGCCTCCGGCTGTTCATCCAGCAACTGCATCAGGAGGTCGCTACCGAGGTTGGCGGTCATCAGGATCACTGTGTTGCGAAAGTCAATTTCACGCCCCTCGCCGTCGCGTATCACCCCCCGGTCGAAGACCTGATAGAACAGGTTCATCACATCGCGATGGGCCTTCTCCACCTCATCGAGCAGCACCACGCTGTAGGGGCGTTTGCGCACCGCCTCGGTCAGGATCCCGCCCTGGCCGTAGCCGACGTAGCCCGGCGGAGAACCCTTCAGCTGGCTGACGGTGTGCGGCTCCTGGTACTCGGAGAGATTGATGGTGATCAGCGCTTTCTCGCCGCCGAACAGCGCATCGGCCAGGGCGAGCGCCGTTTCCGTTTTGCCGGTGCCGCTCGGCCCGACCAGCAGGAACACCCCCTGCGGACCGTTCTCCGGCGTCAGGCCGGTTTTCGCGGCGCGCAGGCGCCGGGCAATGGCGCTCAGGGCCGCCTCCTGGCCAACCACCCGTTTGCCGAGGCTCTCTTCCAGGCTCAGCAGCTCCGTCTGCTCATCTTTCATTAGCGAGGAGAGCGGTACGCCGGTCCAGTCGGCAATCACCGTCGCCACGGTGCGGACGTCGACGTCCAGCCCGAGCAGCGGATTGCCCAGCTGGACGGCAATAAGTGCGTTTTGTAGATCGCTAATTTCCGCCTGGCGGGAGATATCGCGGCGACAGGCGAGCAGCGCCTCCGTCAGCTGCAGCTCCTGACCATACTGAGTTTCGAGGGTATCCAGCGCCAGAATAAGGCGGATCTCCTCCTGCTCAATGGCCGCCAGCCGTTCGCCGCGGGCGCTGTTGCCCAGCGCAATATCTTCCAGCAGCGCCTGCTTCTCCATCGCCAGCGCGGTGAGCTGCGCCTTCATGCGGGTCAGCGGCTCAGGCACGGTATCGAGACTCATGCGCAGGCGGGCGGAAGCGGTGTCGAGTAAATCCACTGCCTTGTCCGGCAGCTGGCGACCGGTGAGATAACGTCGTGACAGCGTCACGGCGGCGCGCACCGCATCATCCGTGATATGCACGCCGTGGTGGTCGGCATAGCGAGACTTCAGGCCACGCAGCATCAGGCAGGCGGTCTCGTCGTCCGGCTCATCTACCTTGACCATCTGAAAGCGGCGCTCCAGCGCGGCGTCGCGCTCGAAGTACTGCTTGTATTCACTCCAGGTGGTGGCGGCGATGGTCCGCAGTTCGCCCCGGGCCAGCGCCGGCTTCAGCAGGTTGGCGGCATCCGCGCCGCCCGCCTGATTTCCCGCGCCGATGATCGTGTGCGCCTCGTCGATAAACAGCAGCACCGGCGAAGGCGACTGCTGTACCGCCTCAATGATATTTTTCAGCCGCTGCTCGAACTCGCCTTTGACCCCGGCGCCGGCCTGCAGCAGACCGAGGTCAAGGGTGCGCACCGACACCGGCTTCAGCGCGTCGGGGACGTTGCCTTCGGCAATGCGCAGCGCCAGGCCTTCCACCAGAGCGGTCTTGCCCACGCCCGGCTCACCGACGAGGATCGGGTTGTTTTTACGCCGACGGGAGAGAATATCCACCATCTGGCGGATTTCCGTGTCGCGTCCGAACACCGGGTCAATCTGGCCATCTCTGGCTTTGGCGGTGACGTCGAGAGTGAATTTGTCCAGCGCGTTCTGCAGCGCCGGGTTGAGCCCATCCGCATTCAGTTCACCGCTCGCAGGACGCCCCACAAATTCCACGTCCCCGCCATGGGGCTGCGCCAGGGCCGCTTCCTGCTGCGCTGGCGGACGTTCGTCGGACTGGGCATCAAGCAAGGGGCGCAGGCGTTCCAGCTGACGCTGGCCCAGCGTTAACAGCGGCCACAGGCCATCGCACTGGATCAGATTCTGTTTTTCAACCAGCGCCATCAGCAGGTGAACACTGCGGATCTGCGTTTCGCCGCTGAGCGAGGCAATCAGCCAGGCCTCCTGCATCAGCCTCAGGGTATGGTCAGAGAGCTGGGGACGATGACGTACCGAGCGCGGCTGTTTATCCAGCCAGCTCAGCAGATCCTGCCACAGCGCATCCATATCCCATTCATAGCGCCGCGCCAGCACCGTCAGATCGCCTTCCCCCTGTTCCAGCAGCTTGAGCAGCCAGTGCTCGGGCAGGATCTCGGCATGCGCCCGGGTCTGGCACAGGGAGGCCGCCCCCTCCATTGCGCGGGCACAGCAGGGATTAAGACGGCGTAACAGGCTGGCTGGATTTTCCATGAGATCCTCTCTTATTGGTTCCGGACACGCTACCGCCCGTCGCTGTTCCCGAACAGGGAACCCAAAGCGCACAAGGTCAGGCAGGCAGATTGTGTTTTTCTTTGCTGAGAACCCGCATCTCAGGCACTCAGCAAAAAACGGCGGGCAGAGAAACGCTGCCCGCATCAGGCGATAGTCCGCAATAAACCCCGGTCGCAGCGATAACGATGCGGCCGGAGTGAGCGAACGTCGCCTGCGCGCCAGCGGCGCGAAATATGACGGGCAATTACGCGGTGGCGCGTTCGTTCCAGCTATCGGAGTGAATGATGTTGCCGTCTTTATAGGTCCAGGTGATCTTCTCGTAGCGCAGCTCAATCTGTTCCAGATGGTTGTGCTTCTCGTAGGCGGGGTCTTTGATGTCGTGCATCAGGGGATTCACTTTCACCACCTTGACGTTCTCAAGTTTGGTATTGAAATACTCCACTTCCTGGCCGGCATCGTTGATTCTGTACCACTTGAACTCAGCGGATTTCAGGGTCTGGCCGGTGGTCACTGCCTTGTACAGGTAGGGGCTGGAGGAGTCGATCTCCTTGGTGAACAGGAACGGCGTATGGATACGCGTGCCGGTCAGTTTGCCGGTGTTGTTATCGGTCGGGATGTACAGGTTGTGCTCCTGGGCCACCACTTCGATACTGCCTTCACGATCCTGAACGTCGACAGACCCTTTAATGTCCGCGCCGCCATCGTCTTTCAGCCAAAGATAAACAGGAATTGCCATGGAATTACTCTCCATTGTGTAGTGAAGCGCCATCATCCTGGGATGACGCAGAGGGTTGGTCCGGTAACCGGCAGGCGTCTACCTGCGGCACCAGACTGATTTCGACACGACGGTTCAGCGCACGGCCCTCCGGCGTATCGTTTGTTGCAATTGGTCGGCTTTCGCCATAGCCCTGAACGGCAAAGCAGCTGTCCGGCACGTCGCCGGTATCGCGCATCCAGTCGCGGACCGATTCCGCACGTTTCAGCGACAATAGCTGGTTGGCTTTTTCCTCACCGACGCTGTCGGTGTGGCCCGCCACCACGATCAGCCACCCGGGCCTGGCCTTAATGTCCATCAGCGAGTTGACCAGCCGCTTTGTCGAACCAGGCTTCAGTACCCATTTCCCGGTATCGAATAGCGACATGCTGTCAAGGCGGATGACGTCCGGCGCGACGCGCTGCACCGGCCTGGGTGGCGGAGGCGGCACGTAACCGCGAATCGCCTCCAGCAACGGCAGGCGAATCTGCTCCCCGCGATACAAGCCCAGACTCAGGCGCAGCGGGACGCCGTTACGCGCCCAGCTATCGAGCAGCGCGGCATCTTCACGCAGCACCCTGACAGCGCTGGCTTTTGGCCGATAATCATCCATCGCAATCCGCTCATAACGGGCAATATCGACGCCCACGCGCTGCAGCAGTTGTCGATTGTTCCAGCCACTGCTGAGCAGCGCGGCGACAGCCGCGAGGGTGAAAATCGCGAGCGCCGCGCGCCAGGCCCTGCCTCGTGGCGTGAGTCCCCGTCCCGCCGGTAACTGCGGCAGGATGAATTCCGGTAAGGCTGAAGCGTCCCCGGTGTCGCTCTCGCCAGGCTGCCAGCCAGCTACCCGCGACAGGCCGCTATGTCGGGATAACCACGTCGTCCAGGCCGACGATGCCAGACTTCCAGGCAGCGAGGGCCCGAGCCCCCACAGCACGGCCGCTGGGGTCAGAGGCGGCAGGTCGGTATTTTCTTCCGTCAACACGGCATGGACGTGCTGTTCAAACCAGCCCATCAGGCTGTTCATCAGCACCTGCTGCTCCAGCGCGGCCGCCCCGCCGGCGCTTACCCAGGCCGGTACGGAACAGGGGGCGCAGGAGGGCTGCCAGACTTTCACCGCTTCGCCCGGCATCGCCGCCTGCCACAACAGGTCGCGACTCATCGCGCTGCCCACCTGCCCCTGCAGCGCCAGCGGTACGGCATACCCCGTCTGCTGACGCAGCTGGCTGAGTTGCCAGCGCAGGGCCAGCAGAGCGCTGGTCAGCGCATCGCTTTGTGCGTGCCGCTGCGGGCAGACGCAGAGCAGCACCGACAGCTGAGGCCCCCATTCCGGCCGCTGGCTCAATATCTGACGCGCGACCTGCTGCAGCTCCTCCGTCTTTTCCACGCGGATCCAGCAGCCCTGTTTGACGACCCGCACCGGAGACTTTTGCGACCAGACAAACGGCAGATCGCCGCAAACGAGGACCACCGGCTGGCGATAAGCGCCCTCCGGGAGAGGGGCCAGGGTTGATGCGACGTTACGTCGGGTACGACGACTGGCGATGCGCCAGATCCCGATGATCAGGGCCAGCGTGACCAGCAGAATGAGCCACGCCCCCCAGCGGGGAACCGGCAAAAATAGCAGGCACACCAGCGCACTCAGCAGGCTGGCCCACAGCGCCAGCCCACGCTGCTGCGCGGGGCTCATTTCACCGTCCCCGGTAACAGGGTCAGCAGCAGGTGATCGAGCCAGTGGTTCAGCCCCCACCACAGGACAAGTACCACCATCACGCTCAGGCCAATACGTACCGGCCAGGAGGCAAGCCAGCCGCTTATCCCCAGTCCGGCCCGACTCTCTACCAGTACGGGAGCGGTTGACGGGCACTGAAAAGGAGGAACACGCTCACTGAGCGCGTTGATCAGCTTCAGGCGCTCGGGATCGTTGAGGGAGCGAAAGCTGCCAACAAAACCCAGCAGCATCACCCGCTGAAAACAGGTGACCACGGCCAGGTCGGGCGCCGGTTCACGCAGGACCTCGCGCATCCGCTCGCACAGGGTGTCGCCGGCGTCCATGGTGCCGAGGAAGTGTCCCTGCAGCGGAATGTCATACCACTGCAGGCAGGCCTCATCCTCCACGCCGCGCCCCTTCACGGCTTCATCGAGCAGCGCGCACTGGGCGGTGAGAATATGCTGACAGCTGGCGTCATCAAGCCCGCTCGCCTTCAGCTCATGTTGCACGCGCTCGACATCAGCAATACAGCGCTGCCATAGCGTGTACCCTTCCTCATCGCGGAACTGCGGGCCGTGGCGCAGGCTGATAACCTGTAGCCAGGTGTTCTGCAGCAGCGCATCAATATCAATGGACGCGGCGTTACCGCGTTTAGGCTCATTCACGTTCGTAGTACCGCAAAAAGTTCAAGTTCAGGCTCACCGAGCATCCCCGGGACGTAAAACATACAGGTGCCGCTCTGCAGCATTTCCGTCGCCAGAGGGTGGGACACATCGAGGCTGAAATACTGATTTTCCAGACGCAGCGGGATCGCCGCCGGCACATGACGCAATGGCGTGAGGGGCACCCCTGTCCGCGAGGAGTTGACGATGGCTTTGACATGATCCGGACTGCCCACTTTGCACTGTCGCGGAAACTGCTCCTGCAGTCGGGCGACCGGTACCGAAGAACGAACCGACAGGTAGTAGTCAGCCCCTTCCCGCAGCCGGGCATCGTGCAGACGCGCCTGCCAGAAGTGCAGCCGGGCATCATGCTCCAGGGCAATCGCCACCACCCGCGACGGCAGGCTCGCCTCCAGCAGGTCGCTCAGTAAATCAAACAGCGGCGGAAAAACCGCGTTCAGCTGGTCATGCTGATAAATCGGGACGGCATTCGCCTGATGGGTGAGCGAAAAGGTCAGCAGGCTGCCAGCCAGGCGCGCCAGCTCCGGATAGAGGCGTTCCGGCGGGCTCTGTTGGTAACGCAGAAAGTACCCCAGCACCGGCTCGGCGCTGTTCAGCGCGTTCAGCAACCAGAACAGAGAGACATCGGCCACGGCAAAATCAGCCATCCGTTCATTGCTCTCGCGACGCATGGCCATCAGGCGCGTCAGACGAGCCCGAAGCTGAGTAAGCAGTTGTTCAAGCTGCGTCGCCAGCCAGCGGCTGCCCTGGATCTGCAGCAGCGGCGGGAGAAACGTCTCGTCGATAAGCCAGGCCCCCTGCGAGTCCCGCTGCAGGCGAACAAGCGGACAGGTCAGGTAATCGCTGTTGTCCTGATGGGCGAAGCGGAGGGTCAGCTCCGGCTGCATGACGGCAATCTGCCGGGTATCATCCCCGAACTGGTTGCGGACATCACGCCAGCGCTGCCGGAAGCGCACCGGCCTTTCGGCCACCTCCTCCGGCTTCAGACAGTTGCCGCCATTCGCCTGCATCAGGGGCAGCGCCAGCACGATCACCGCCTCGCCGGACGCGCCGTCCAGTGACAGCGCGGACGGCAGCGCATCGGCATTGTCCGTATCAATCATCGTGCCATCCTGGAACCGGACCTGCAGCCTGTGAGCCTGCAGGCGGCCCAGTTTGAGCATCTCTGGTTCGAAGGTCGCCTCCATCACTCCCCAGGGGTGGTTAAGCCCCATCCGGGCAATCACTTCCGCAGTCCAGGCTGCATACGCAGCCTGCTGTTGAAAATGCTGGGGCGACACCATAATGCCCCGGCCCCACAACGGACGTTCCGTTTTCATCATCGTCCGAACCTACGCCTTCGCCTTTGGCATCTGGCTAACCAGCGACAGATTGACGTCCATCCCCTCGACCTGGAAGTGCGGCACCGCGTACAGCTTCACGCGGAAGAAGCCCGGGTTATCCTCAATATCTTCCACCACCACGCTGGCATCGCGCAGCGGATGGGAGGCCTGCAGCTCGTCGCCGGGGTCGGTCATTTCAGTCACCAGGCTCCGCACCCAGGTGTTCAGCTCCAGCTCCAGCAGCCGCCGGTCCTTGGTGGTGCCGATATTCTCGCGCTGGATCATCTTCAGGTAGTGCGCGATGCGCGACAGCAGGAAGATGTAAGGCAGACGCGCGTTGATGCGGCTGTTGGCGGTGGCGTCGGCGGTATCGTACAGCGCCGGTTTCTGCGCGGAGTTGGCCGAGAAGAAGCAGGCGTAATCGCGATTTTTGTAGTACGACAGCGGGATAAAGCCCAGGCTGGCGAACTCAAACTCCCGCGTTTCCGGGATCATCACCTCGGAAGGAATTTTCACCTGGTTGCCGGTGCCCAGATCGTACAGGTGGATGGGCAGATCTTTCACCGCGCCGCCGGCCTGCGGACCGCGGATCTGCACGCACCAGCCGTTATTGACAAAGCTCTTCACCATATTGGAAGCGAAGGAGAACGCTGCGCTGGTCCACAGATACTTTTCGTGGTCCGGACCTTTCACCTGCTCGACATAGTTGAAGCTGCGCACCGGCACGGTGTCCGGACCGTACGGCAGACGACCCAGCACGCGCGGCATCACCAGACCGATGTAGCGGGCATCGTCGGTTTCACGAAATGATTTCCAGCGGATATATTCCGCGCGATCGAAGTAGTTGCCGATATCCTTAATAGCAGCCACCTCTTCCATGGTCTCTTTCAGGAAGAAGGCCGGGCCGACGGCGCCGATAAACGGCATATGGGCGGCCGCAGAGACGCGGGAGATATTGCGCAGGAGCGCCACATCCTGCGGGCTGGCGTCGAACTCATAGGCCGAGATCACCGAGCCGATCGGCTCGCCGCCGGGAGTGTCATACTCCGCGGTATAGGTGTGCCAGTAGAGGCCGCTCTGGATAAGCTCCGGCGCGTCCTCAAAGTCCTGGCGCAGTTCGTCTTTGGCGACGTCCAGGATCTCCGTTTTGACGTTCTGCCGATAGTCGGTGTTGTCCACCAGCTGTTTGAGGCCGCGCCACAGGGATTCGACCTGCTGAAACTCCTGATGGTGCATCACCGCGTCCAGCTGACGGCTTATCTGGAAATCCAGTTCGGCGATATGGTGATCAATCAGCGTTTTGTCGAGCTTTTCCACCCGCTGACCGGACTGACGGATGCGCTCCATAAACACCTGCATCGCCGCGGTGAGACGTTCCGCCGCCGGCGCCTCGGAGAGCGCGGCATCGTCCAGAAAGTCGTTGATATCCCCGAGGTGAGACGCCGGGGCGAGATTAATTTTTTCAAACAGCGAGGCGTAAACGCCCTCGCCCGCCCTATTTTCCTGCAACGTGGTTTGCCCCTGAACAGGGGCGTTTTCTGTGGTAACAGACATTAGCATTTTCCCGGTTAATCCATTAACAGACTTGCCCCGCCATTATTTCGGGGCAAGCGCACTCATTTCGTCGCGTAATTCCTGGGACAGCGCCGGATCTTTCAGGATTGCCTCAAGCTCTTTTCTGAAAGTGGCGTTATCAAGCAGATTGGATTTGAGATCGCGTAATAAATTACGCATCGCCAGCATGGCGCGGAGTTGCGGTATTTGCCGGGCAACCTGCTCCGGTTCAAAATCTTTGATGTCGGTAAAACGCAGTCTGACATTCTCCTCTTCACCATTACCGGCCAGCGTATTCGGCACCGAGAGGTTAACTTCCGGGCTAAATTCCGAAAGTACGCTGTTAAAGTTATTTTTATTGACGTTGATTTTTTCTCTTTCCGATAAAGGCCGGTTTTCCTTACCATGACTAAAATCGCCAATGGTAAGCAGCTTCAGCGGCAGTTCGACCTTCTTCTGCGCGCCGCCGGTATGAAGAGATAATTTGAGATTAATGCGCGCCCTGGGGACTTCATTCTGGAACGTATCAGCCATAGCAGTTCCTTTCCTTAAGGAATAATTATTGAAGAGTTGACGATAAAAACCGGATGATAATAGAGCAAAAACAGATTATCGATCAACTTAACAAGAATATTTCTTTAATGCATTCACAAGGCAAACAAGTTTATTTTAATAGTAACAACAATGAATGACTTACAGCCAAATATAAAGTCCAAAGCCAACACCCTCAATTAACATTGAACACATGAATATTCACATCACATATCATCAAGGCGATAAAAAAAAATAGATTAAATGAATATGATAGCGGCAATTCCCGTGAATAATATTGTCATGAGATAATTGATATTATCGTTAGCAGATCAGGCACGCATTTAAGCCACTTCTCCTGTTTTCGTCCACGCTGAACCGTCAGCAGCCCTGGCACACAGGCCTGCGGAACCCGCGATATTTTCCACCACAGACAGCCGTCATTAGCTGAAAAAGGCTATTTTCCCGGGTGACTGACCACACGGCGATGTCGGCAAAAGTTGTCGTTACCAGAAAAACATGACCCCGATAGCAAGATGCACACGCTACCGTCTTTGGCATCCTGAGGGGGTCGCATTCTGCGGATCGCCAGGCTATATCTAAGACACCTTTCTCCCACAACGAGTAAAAATGATGAGCAAGAAGATCCTGATGCTGGTCGGCGATTATGCCGAAGATTACGAAACGATGGTCCCTTTTCAGGCACTGCAGATGATTGGCCACCAGGTCGATGCCGTCTGCCCGGATAAAGCCGCTGGCGACTATGTCATGACCGCGATCCATGACTTTGACGGCGCCCAGACTTATAGCGAAAAGCAGGGGCACCGCTTCACCCTGAACGCCAATTTTGCCGCGGTGAAGGCCGAGGACTATGACGCGCTAGTGATCCCTGGTGGCCGGGCGCCGGAGTATTTGCGCCTGAATGAGGAGGTTATTAAACTGGTACAGGCGTTCGACGCCGCGCGTAAACCTATCGCCGCCGTCTGCCACGGCCCGCAACTGCTGGCCGCCGCCGGTATTCTCCAGGGCCGCACTTGCAGCGCCTATCCCGCCTGCGCCCCGGAAGTGCGCCTGAGCGGTGGGCACTATGCGGATATTGGTATCGATCAGGCGCATGTGGACGGTAACCTGGTTACCGCCCCCGCCTGGCCGGCCCACCCGCAGTGGCTGGCGAAATTCGCCGCCCTGCTGGCGGAATAACGGCCTGTAGAGAAAGCGTTTTCTCTGGCGAAGGGAATTGGCCATCGCCGCGCTGGTGCTCTCCTTCCCACCGGCACGGCGGTGTTTGATCAGCCGTTCCCGCAGCAGCTTAACCTGACTCAACTCAGCAAAACGTTGGCCGGATAGTCCCCTCGCTTCAGATGCGCATTCCCCCGGAAACTTCAATGCGCTGGGCATTCACCCAGCGATGATCATCGGATAACAGCGAGGCGATCATCGGCCCGATATCCTCTGGCAGACCAGGCCGACCCAGCGCCGTCATGTTCGCCACCGCCTGAGCGACCTGCGGGTTATCCCGCACCACCCCGCCGCTGAAATCGGTGGCGATGGCGCCGGGCGCCACGCAGTTCACCGTAATTCCGCGACTGCCCAGCTCAAACGCCATATAGCGGGTCAGGGTTTCCACCGCGGACTTCATGATCGCATAGGGCGCCCGGTTCGCCATCACGATACGGGTTAGCCCGGACGAGACATTCACTATCCGTCCGCCATCGGCCATCAGCGGCAATAGTTTTTGGCTGAGGAAAAAAACGCCCTTCACGTGGATACGATACAGCGCATCGAATTCCGCTTCCGTAGCGTTAAGAAAACCCATGCCGCTGGCGTTGCCGGCGTTATTGACCAGGTAATGAAACCGATCGGCCCCCAGCTCCGCCAGCGCCTCCTGAAAGGCGCTGACAAATCCGTCAAAGGTATCGGTTTCGCCGGCGCTGAAGGGCAACGCAATCGCCCGGGCGCCCAGTGCTTCAACACGTTTAACCACCTCATTCGCCTCGGCAAAATGCGCGTTATAGGTCAATACCACATTCACGCCGCGCTGAGCCAGCGCTTCAACGGTCGCGCGCCCCAGGCCGCGACTGCCGCCTGTCACCAGGGCAATTTTTGCGCTATTGTTCATGTTTCCCCCTTTTTACTCTGCTGAAAACATGAGCGATTCTAGGCTTCTGCATGCCGACGATAAGACCGCATTGCCCGACAGGATTGTTTTGCCAGCTGGAACAATGTCATGGATAAACTGGATACCCTGACCCTGTTCGTGCGCATCGTCGAACGAGGTTCGTTCAGCGCCGCCGCCGCGGATCTGGGTTTTTCCCGGCCGGTGGCGACCGCGGCCATTAAGGCGCTGGAGGCCAGTCTCGGGGCGCGGCTGCTGCAGCGCACCACCCGGCACGTACGACCGACGGCGGAGGGCTCGCTGTATTATCAGCGCTGCGTGGCTATTCTGGCGGCCCTTGAGGAGGCCAACCGTAGCGCCGGGGGGAGCATTGCCGGTATTATCCGCGTGGACGTGGCGGGCAATCTGGCGCGAACCCTGCTGCTGCCCGCGCTGCCACAGTTTCTCGCCCGCTATCCTGCCATGACGCTGCAGATCGGCGAAAGCGAGCGCGACGTCGATCTGGTTCGCGAAGGGGTCGACTGCGTCATTCGCGGCGGCCATCTCCCCGACAGCGAGATGATTTGCCGGCCGCTCGCCAGGCTGCAGGAAATCACCTGCGCCAGTCCGGCCTACCTCGCCCGGTACGGTACTCCGCATACGATTGAAGGACTGACGGGCCACGTGATGATCGGGTTTGTTTCATCGCGCACGCAACGAACCTTGCCGCTGAGCTTTACCCAGGATGGCCGCCAGAGCGAAGTCAGTTTGCCCTGTCGGCTGCTGACCTCCGATGCCGACGTCAGCGCCGAAGCGGCAAGGCTTGGCTTTGGCCTGTATCAGGCCCCCTTGCCCCGCCTTGAGGCCGATCTGGCGTCGGGCGCGTTAACGGAAGTGCTGGCCGATTTTCGCCCTGCGCCGCTCCCGCTCTCCCTGCTCTATCCCAGTAATCGGCAGCTCTCTGCCCGGGTACAGGTATTTATCGACTGGGTGACGGCGCTGATGAAGCCTCCCCTGGCGCAGCAGGCATCCGGAAGGCTAAAATAATATTTGCTATTTTTTGCGGCTCGTGCGTTAATCGTTAAGTCGATTTACCAGACGAAAAGTTATTATCTAAGTACGCGTTCTCATCTCCAGGCGTTATCCCTGATACCACCTTCCTTTGAGCAGTCCCATTAGTATTTTGCTTTTTCTGTAAACAGGCTCTGTCAGATCCCTGTTGGCTCGTTAATAAAGCCCTCCGACTGACGCCATACCCGGCTTACCACTAACAAAAATCAGCCGCGTTAATTTTCCTGAAAACGACCTTTGTCTTTTCAACAGAACATTACCCATACAAGGTTTACATTATGATTGAACATATCCATTTTAGATGCCCATGCTGCCATGGCTCCCAGTACAGAACGTCCCAGTTTGATGTGACGGAAAAAAATCCCTTTGGTGCGAAATGCATTTTCTGCAAATCAGCGATGATGACATTTGATGCTATCCGCCCTCGTCATCTGGGCGCGCAGTCTACTGCGCAGGCACAACAATAAGTATGCGCGGGTAAAGCATGCCTGTTATCCGCCAGGCGGATGACGTCTTTTTCTCAACCGCCATTTTTGTCGGTTGAATAATTAACAGCGGGATCAGGCAACGCTTTTATCAGGGTGGTAATATTTTTCCCTGCATTCATTTCAACGTCAAAAAAGTCCACCGCACACAGAATAAGCCGCAAGCCTCTACCGCTTTCCGCTAACGGATCGACATCGAAATGCTCATCACCACGCGCCAGCGCCAGGCGCTCGGCGGGAAAGGTTTCCCCCGCGTCGGTAAAGCGCAGCGTCACCCGTCGGTCCGCGACCCTAAATTCCACACCAAAACGACTTTCCCGATCCTCATGCAGCGCATAGCGAATAATATTCGTTGCCGTTTCACAGGCAGCGAGATCGAGCGCGAAGCGCCACTCGTCCGCAACAGGCAGCGGCGCCATTCGCTGGGCAAGCCACTCCGCCAGCGGTGAAAGCGAGGTGAGTTCGGCAGGAAACATCATGATGTTGTTCACGGGCACGTCACTCATTTGGCTGTGCAATTTTGCTGAAATCAACAATCAGATCGGTGCGAGATTCGCCTATCTCCTGGGCGTCTGCCGCTTTAAAGGCTACTGCGACGGAAGCATCCAGCCGACGCACCGCCGGCGTCAGGATCGTCACCGAGGCCTGCCGTTCGGTTTCAATTTTCATCACTGTCCCCTGTACGTTCAATAATCAAAAGTGAAACATCATCGGCCATCGCCTGGGTCTCCTGCGCGTCGCCATTGCGCCAGTGGATCAAGTACCGGGCAAACCGCGGCAGCAGCGCGGGCAGCGGCTGCGTCACGCTGTCCTGCAGCCACGCTTGTAAACGCGCTTCGCCAAACTGTTCACCGCTCCGGTTTTCACATTCGGTGATACCGTCGCTGAACAGGCAAAGCCGCTCTCCCGGCGCCAGCGAGAAACTGACATCTGCCCATGAGAGATGGTTTATCAACCCCACCGGCGCCCCACCGCTGCCGACCGAGCGCACACCTCCATCCACGGTGACGATAAACGGGGTGGGATGCCCGGCCTGACACAGTTTCCCCTCACCGGTTGTGAGGTCGATGACGCCATAGATCAGGGTGAAATAGCTGACAATCTCTGCCTCGTCGCTACAAAAACGACCATTCAGGATCTGCACTACCTCGGCAGGTGATGCCGGCTGGTTATCAGCAGAGAAAAGAAAACGCTCAACCGCCCTGCCATGCAGAAACTGGCGGGCGACGGCAAGCGACATCATCGCCGCCCCCACGCCGTGCCCGGAGACATCCACGCAGTAAAATCCGAGATGCTCCCCCAGCGGGAAAACATTAAAAATATCCCCCGATACCCAGGCCGACGGCAGGAAAATCCAGTCGGAGAAAAAACCCTGATAGCGCAGCTGATGGGCGGGAAGAACCGACTGCTGGATGCGCGCCGCCAGCTCCAGATCCTGTTCAATCTGCCGCAGCGCTTCACTTAGCCGCGTATTGCGCGCGGCGAGGTCGGCTTCAAGGGAGAGGATCCGCGCCCCGGCGTGCAGCCGCGCCCGCAGTTCGCTCTGCTCCACCGGTTTGCTGAGAAAATCATCGGCCCCTGCCGCAAACCCTTGCGTTAAATCGCCAGGATCTTCGCGAGCGGTAAGCAATATCAGATAAACGTAGTGACCAAACTGGCGACGGCGAACTTCCCGGCACAGCGTCAGGCCATTCATCTCCGGCATTTCCCAGTCGCTAATCACCAGGCTGACGGGCTGGTTTTCGAGGATCGCCAGCGCGGCGACGCCGTTTTCCGCCTCACTGACGATATAGCCCCACTGCGTCAACATCCGGCTTAGCAACCGACGATAAACCAGCGAATCTTCAACAATCAGGACGTGCTGTGCCGACATCGCGCCTCCTAAATCGGCAGGAACCAGATAAGGCTGATCGTGCCTTCACGAAACTTGCCGCTGTACGCTATCAGTTTAGTCAGTAGCGGGTTGGCTTGCTCATCAGCAATGGGGTTGTCAACCAGGCTATACTCCAACCTGACGGCAACGCCAATCGACTTTAGCGACAAACCGGCGATAAATGGCTGGTCAGCAAAAGTATCGTGTGGCTGATGCTGGATAAAGACGGGTGAGCGGCGGCCCGCTTTTCCGCAGAATGGCAACGAGGAAATCCTGTAAGGGGAAAACTCATGCATGGCCAGCGCGTGTCGCCTGCGGATCCTAACCCGCCCGGCCGCTGCCGGGCGAACGGGTCATGAGGAACGCACCATGAAGTTTTATCGCGATCTTTTTGAAGCCAGCCTGAATCGCGTCGTACCGGAGCACGATAAAAAGCGCTTTTTTCAGGCCTTCTACAGCACCTTTATCCATATGTCGCCCGAGACGGAGCAGCACTTCTCACGACGCCCGGGCGAGGAAGGCCAGCAGATGATCTTTAAGAGCTTTTTCGCCATGCTGGCGGTCAACGGCGACCTCTTTGTACCCGATTTTCTGGAACGGCTGGCGCGAGCGCAGAGCGAGGAAGGCCTGCGTCTGCCACCGCGGTTTTTTGCCCTGTGGCGAGAAGCCATGCTCAAAACCGTCCGCGCCAGCGATCCACTGTGCGATGAAGAGATCCTCACTGCATGGGCAATGGCGATCGCCCCTGGTCTTGAGTATCTACGCCGCCAGGCGGAGCTCCACTATCAGACCGCAGGTCACTGATCATGCGCGCCGCTAACCGTGTCGACCTCAACGTCCTGCCCTCAGCGGTGATGATCTACGATGAGCGCGAACGACTGCAGGCCTGGAATGATAAGGTGGCGCTGTTTTATCCCGCGATCGCGCCCTGGCTGACCGTCGGCGCTCCCCTTGAGAGCCTGGCGGAGAAGTTCATCGATGCAGGGTATAACATCGACCCTGGTCGGCAACAGACGCTACGCGAGACGATTATCCGCAACTGCCGCCAGACGAACCACTGCGAGGTCCGCCAGTCGGGCAACCGCCGGATTTACGTTCAGCATCAGCGGCTGGCGGATGGTGGAATTGTCAGTCTGCATACCGACATCACTGAGCTTGACGAGGCCCGACGCGCACTTCACCAGCTTCACGACGATTTTTTATTCACTGCGGAGTCGATCCAGATCGGTATCTGGGACTGGCAGGTCTTCCACGACAACCTGCAGGTGAATGACACCCTGCTGGCGATGGTCGGCCAGTCGCGGGCACAGTGGCGCTATCCGCTGCGTTTTATGCTCAATCTGGTCCACGAGGAAGATCGCGCTACCCTGCAACAGGCGATGATTGCCTCGCAAAACGAGCATATGCCGGTTTTTGAATGTGAACTTCGTGTCCAGCACCCAACGCAGGGCTGGCGCTGGATGCTGCTCTCCGGGCAGATCGTCACCCTCAATATGCAGCAGCAGGCAGAGCGGGTGATCGGGACGTTGCAGGATATTACCCGGCGCAAAGCCGCAGAGCTGCTGGCCATTGAGGCGGCGAAGGAGGCCCGCGAGGCGAACGAAGCGAAAAGCGCCTTCCTCGCCAATATGAGCCACGAAATCCGCACCCCGATGAACGGCATTCTCGGTATGACGCAGCTCTGCCTCGATACGCCGCTGACCGCGGAGCAGCGGGAGTACCTTTCGCTGGTGATGAGCTCAGCCCAGTCGCTGCTGCACATTATTAACGACATTCTTGATTTCTCACGCATTGAATCGGGCAAGATGCAGGTGGACGAAGAGCCGCTGGAGATCCGCCCCTTTATCCAGTCGCTGATCCGCCCGCATATGCCTGCCGCCAGCGAAAAGGGCCTTGAGCTGCTGGTGGACATCTCACCTGCGGTACCGGAGGTGCTGATCGTCGATGGCCCCCGGCTGCGGCAAATCCTGACTAACCTGTTGGGTAATGCGCTGAAGTTCACACATCAGGGGGAGGTTCTGCTGGCGATAGCGCCGGCCGACGACGAAAGCCGCTGGCGCTTTCGCATTCGCGATACCGGGATCGGCATCGCCCCGGAGAAGCAAAAGGCGATCTTCGAAGCCTTCAGCCAGGCCGATAGCTCTACCACCCGCCGCTACGGCGGCACCGGGCTGGGGTTAACCATTTCAGCCCGCCTGGTCAGCCTGATGGGCGGCGAGCTGATGGTGGAGAGCCAGCCCGGGGCGGGCAGCGAATTTGCCTTCACCCTGCCGCTGGGAGGCCTGAACGCCACGGCCTCCGGTAGCGCTCCGCTGAGCCGCTTCAACCACCAGCGGGTGCTGGTGGTTGACGACAACAGCACCAACCTGCGCCTGCTCGACACCATGCTTCGCCAGATGGGGCTGATGCCAAGCTGCGTGGACAACGCCAGCGAGGCGTTACGTCGGGCCGCCGAAGGGCCGCCCTGGCCGCTGATCCTGCTGGATGCACAGATGCCGGATATGGACGGCGTATCCCTGGCGCTGGAGCTCTCCGCCCTGCCTGAAGCCCGGCAAAGCCAGATTATTATGCTCAGCTCCATGAGCCGCCATTTCGACGCCAATATGCTCAAGCGCATCGGCATTGCCCACTATCTGCATAAACCGGTGGCGCAGCGCGAACTGCATCAGGTTATCGCCGGGATTCTGGTCCCCACGCCAGTAGCGACAACAGCGCCAGCCCCCGTTGCGGTGCCGATCAAGGCCCAGGCCGGGCTGCATATCCTGCTGGCCGAAGATAACCTGGTGAATCAAAAGGTCGCCAGACGACTGCTGGAACAGCTTGGCCACCGCTGCGAAGTGGTGAATAACGGCCGGGAGGCGCTGGAGCGCTGGCGCGCCGCCTGCTGGGATCTCCTGCTGATCGACCTGCAAATGCCGGAGATGGACGGTGAAACCGCCATCCGCCTGCTGCGCGAAGAGACGCTGGCGCGGGGCCGGGAGCACCAGCCCGCGATGGCCATGACCGCCCACGCCATGCAGGGCGATAGAGAGCGCTGTCTGGCGATGGGCTTCGACGACTATATCGCCAAACCGGTGAGTCAGGAGGCGCTACGGGAAGCCATCGCCCGCGTCGGCGCAGCGGAAGATAGCGGTTTGGAGGAAGAGAAAGGCCTGCCGGACGAGGCCCACCTGCTAAAACAGTGCGCAGACGATCCTGAGCTGGTCGAGGAGTTGCTGGGATTCTTCGCTGAAGGGCTTGACGCCGCAACGGCGGCCCTTACCCACGCCATTGACGCCAATGACCGGGAGACGCTGCGCCGTACCGCCCACAAGCTGCGCGGCGAGGCGGTCACCCTCGGCTTTCAACGCCTTGCCGGGGTGCTCCAGCAGCTGGAGAGCCAGGCGACGTCGCCCGACCAAACCGTGTCTGACGCTCTGCGCGACGCGCTGGCTGAGGCGATCACAGGCTGCCACTTGTGGCTGCGGCGCAGAGCGCAGGCGGCTTCACGCTAAGCTCCTCTCAGTCGTGGATTTTCACCCCCAGACAGCCGCGAACAAATTCAGGGTTAAAGTGTTTCACCGCTTCGCCAACGTAACCTAAATCCAGGGCGCCGATCTGCGCCATTTCGCTCGTGGTGAGCGAGAAATCCCAGATGGCAAAGTTCTCTTCAATACGCTCCTGGCGGGTGGATTTAGGGATCACCGTGACGCCACGCTGCACGTTCCAGCGCAGGATGACCTGTGCAATGGTTTTTTGATGGGCATCGGCAATCCCCTGCAGCATCGCCTCTTGATACGGATTATGTCTGCCACCGCCTAACGGCGCCCACGCTTCCGGCTGAACGTGATAATGCTTCATGGTTTCCAGCGCCGCAGGCTGCGCGAAATAAGGATGCAGTTCAACCTGGTTCACCATCGGCCTGATTCTGACAGTTTCGCAGAAGTTAGCTAACACATGGGGGTAGAAATTGGAGACGCCAATCGCTTTCAGCTTCCCGGCTTCATACGCGTCTTCCAGCGCGCGCCAGGCGCTGAAATAATCGCCCATCGCCTGATGCAACAGATAGAGATCGAAATATTCCAGCCCGGATTTTTTTAAGGACGCGGCAATCCCGGCTTTCGCCATCCCGGTGTTGGCCATGTCCTGGACCCACAGTTTGGAGGTTATAAACAGCGCCTCACGGGTACACAGACCTTCGGCGATGGCTTCGCGAACGGCCTCCCCCACCGCATCTTCATTATCGTAGACGGCAGCGGTATCGATAAGGCGGTAGCCGGTACGAATGGCGTTCAGCACTGACTGCTTACACTCTGCTTTATCGGTCACCTTAAAAACGCCAAAACCCAGCATCGGCATTTTAAGGTTGTTACTTAATACAGAATATTCCACGGTGAAGCTCCCCTCTTGTTAAAACATCATGGTAAGACAAGAACGCGGTCACGATTAGCCTGTCATTCCTGATTTGACTTATGCATTCAATTCATTAATCGCAGTGCGCTGAGATGATCTGATTTTGACAGAGAGCAGAAAAGTCCCCCCTGCCGCGCCCAGCAATAACAGACCGCTCAGTGCAAACGTGCTGTGCCATCCCAGACTATCAAACACCAGGCCGCCTGCCGTTGACCCGAGGGCAATCGATAGCTGGATCACAGCAACCATAAGACCACCGCCCGCCTCCGCATCTTCGGGCAGCGTCCGCGCAATCCATGTCCACCAGCCGGTGGGCGCCGCCGTCGCCAGCAGGCCCCACAGGCTTAACAGTACGGTGACAGCACCGGTATGGTGCCCGGCCAGCAAAAGCGCTCCGACAATCGCAGCCATAATCAAAGGGATAGCCACCAGCGTCAGATAAAACCGGGCGTGCAGAACGGTCGAAATGAGCAGCGTGCCGACAAAACCAGCGACGCCAATCGCCAGTAATATCAGGGGCAGACCAGAAGAACTGACCCGGGTCACCGTCTCCAGAAACGGTCGCACATAGGTAAATAAGGTAAACTGCCCCATAAAGAACAGCCCGCAGGCCAGCAATCCAAGGGATACCGTCGAGCGGCGGAACAGACGCAGCACGGTTCCCTGCCGCTGTGGTGCGCGCTGGCTTTTCATCGACGGCAGGCTAACGCATTGCCAGATGAAGGCTACCATCGCCAGCGGAACAAGACATAAAAAGGCGCCGCGCCAGCCGACGGTGGCCCCCAGGTAGCTGCCCAGCGGCGCTGCCACAACGGTGGCCAGCGCGTTACCGCCGTTAAAGATGGCCAATGCGCGGGGGACCTGGCGTTGCGGCACCAGCCGAATGGCCGTTGCCGCCGACATCGACCAGAAGCCGCCGATGACGATCCCGATGAGCGCTCTGCCCAGCATATAAACCGGGAAACTGGACGCCAGGGCAATCATCAATCCTGAGGCCGCCATCAACGCCGTGAGCCCCAGCAACAGCCATTTACGGTCCAGCGACCCGGTAAGACGGGAAATCGTCAGGCTGGTCAATACCGCCAGCGCGCCAGAAAGCGCGATCCCCTGGCCTGCTAATCCCTCGGTAATGTGTAAATCACCCGCGATGGGTGTCAACAGACTGACCGGCATAAACTCTGAGGCAATGAGCACAAATACGCAGAGCGTCATCGCCAGGACGCCGCTCCAGTATGCGCGGGTATTATGTAATCCAGACATTATTTATCTCCGACAAAACAAAGCCGCCTGCAGGCGGCTTTGGGGATGTCTCCGGCACAGGAGAGCTATTGCAGGTTGGTTTTGAAAAATTGAGTGAATGTAGCAAAGGGAATTTTGCCCGCGACGTTGTCATAGAGATCGACGTGGTTTGCGCCAGGGACAATCACCAGCGCTTTCTCTTTACTGCCGATCGCCTTAAAGGCATCTTCGGCAAAATAGCGTGAATGGGCTTGTTCGCCGGTCACAATAAGCGTCGGAATAGTCACTTCGCTGGCGTAACTCAGCAGCGGCATATTCATAAACGACAGCGGCATCGTCGCATTCCAAGCCCCGGTTGAATTAACCGAACGCGCATGGAAACCTCGCGGCATACGGTAATAATCGAAGAACTCTTTCAGGACCGGATTGGGGTTGGCGGGCAAGGTTTCCGGCAAAATACGATCGGCAGCGCTGACGTTGCCTTTATCATCAACATATATGTCATGCCCACCGGGGGCGGAAGTGCCGTTTGCCGCATCCTTCCAGCGCTGCGCGTTCAAGTACTGCAGTACCGCTCGGCGGTCGGCTGTCGTGTAGCGGTCTTTGCCATCGCCTACCCCATGACCCATCGCGCGGCTCATGTCATACATGACGCTGGTCGCCACCGCTTTGACGCGGGTATCCATCGCCGCGTCGTTTAGGGCCATACCGCCCCAGCCGCAAATGCCGAGCAAACCGATACGGTTGCGATCCACCTCTTTTTGCAGGCCCAGAAAGTCCACCGCGGCACTGAAATCCTCGGTATTGATATCCGGTGAGGCCATGTTGCGTGGGTAGCCACCGCTTTCGCCCGTATAGGATGGGTCAAACGCCAGGGTGACAAACCCCTGTTCGGCCAGCGTCTGGGCATACAGGCCGCTGGACTGCTCTTTTACCGCGCCGAAGGGACCGCTCACGGCAATAGCTGCCAGTTTGCGTTCACCGCGATCCTTCGGCAGGTAGAGATCGCCAACTAAGGTTATCCCGTAGCGGTTCTGGAAGGTCACCTTACGGTGATCCACTTTCAAACTCTCAGCAAACGTTTTATCCCATTTTTCAATCAGTGAAACAGGCGCATTCGGGTTAATTGTCTCAGCATAGCTCATCGTTGTCACTCCAGTTAATGAGGCGCAAAGCAGCATGGCGGGTATCGCGGCTGTCAGTTTTTTGGTGAAAACCGTCATCAAAATTCCCCTAAATAAACGTGATCAATGCAAGTCTCCAGTAGACAATGCAGCTTTGCTTTATTGTCGTGCGCTTAGTGTAGCCAGCAGTAATGGTTCTGATTAGTAGGTAAAAAATGCTAAAATTAATACCATATTGTTCTAAATGGCATGTGGATGACGAGGCAGGAGAATGGCGAAACGGGAAAACTATAATGACCTTTATCTGTTTATGCAGGTGGTGCGGGAAGGCAGTTTTACCGCCGCAGCGCAACGACTTGGCCTGGCGCAGTCCGGGGTAAGCCGTGCGGTTCGCGAACTCGAAGAGCGGCTGGGCGTTCAGCTTCTGGTGCGCACCACCCGCCGGTTGTCGCTCACTCAGGCGGGTGAGCAGCTCTATCACAATGTCGAATCCGGTTTCGACGCCTTAGATATGGGACTCGCCACGCTGGCCCACTATCGTCAAACGCCCTCCGGTACGGTACGCATCAATGCCAGCCAGCATGCCATTGATAAAGTCCTGCTGCCGAAGCTGGCAGTATTTAAACACCGCTATCCCGATATCAGACTGGAACTGATCAGCGAAAGCCGGTTTGTCGATATTATTGCGGAGCGATTCGATGCGGGCGTGCGTCTGGGCCCGGAAGTCGGGAGTGGTATGATTGCGGTACGCATTTCGCCCGATATGGAGATGGCTGTTGTCGGTACCCCGGAACATTTTCGCCGCTACGGCTTTCCACAAACGCCCGCCGATTTAGTCGCCCACCCCTGCATCGCTTATCAGTTCGGCGACGGCAGCCTTTACGCCTGGGAACTTAATGTGGATGGCAAAAAAATCACCCACCCGCCTCAGGGACAGTGGGCTTTCGCCGATAGCTATATGGAGGCCAAAGCGGCAAGGCTCGGTCTGGGGCTGGCCTATGTCCCGGAAGAGCTGATTACCGACGATCTAGCCCAGGGCACACTTATCCGGGTGCTCCAGCGTTATAGCCAGCGTCTGGAAGGTTCATTTCTCTATTACCCGCACCGCAATGCGTCGCCCGCGCTGAGAGCGGTCATTGATACATTGCGAATGTAACTGAGGTTGCCTGCAGGCAGCAGACCACCGGTAGCGGTTGGTGGAGGGGTCTGAACTCAGAGCTTTCGCTTAATTCCGAACCATGCAAATTGTTAGGCGAGGCGGAAATGATCTGATATCAGTATCAATTTTGCGACTTACCTATGTGATCATAAAGTTATAATACAGCACCGCTTCGTAACGAGTTAAAAAAACGCATATTTCCCTGCTACGCAAACCCTTTTTCTTCGCCTACCCACGCCTGTTGTTGAAATACCTCCAAAACGCTTAAGCATTCCTTTCCACCTCAGGGCTGCTACGCTAACTCTCAGTCAATGGCGAAGGAGGCGTAATGAAAGTCCTCAATATCCTGGTCCGTCGATGCGTGCTGATTACCCGCTTTGAAGAGACCGTTTCGTTTTATGAAAACCTTATCGCGCAGAAGGCAAGGTTGCGTTTCGACTATCCCGAATACGATCTCAAACTGGCGCAGGTGGGTTCAGTGCTTTTAATCGGCGGAACCGAGCAAAGCCTGGCGCCTTTTCGCGCCACCGAGGCCACTTTCCTGGTCAACGACATTACCGCCTGGGAGAAACATCTGCCTTCCACCGGAGCAACGATTATCAATCCGGTGAAGGCCGTGCCCACCGGCTGGAACATGCTGGTTCGGCATCCGGATGGCATGATTGCCGAATACGTTGAGCATCATGACAAAAACCCAGCAGATGAGATCTTCTGATGCTTCGCTTTCAGAGGGTTGGACCTGGTATCAGTCGGCTATACTGCCAGAAAAGTGCGCTTTCTGCTGTAGCCAGAGAGGGAGAGAGGGAGAGAGGGAGAAACTGGCGCTGCAAGCCGCAGCGCCACAGTTATCCTCTTACCCGGGCAGCATCACAGACTGACACTGTTCAACCAGTTGAGCAGACTTGCCACTGAGTATTGCGTCGGTGCGCGCGATATCGGCTGCCCCGATGTTATCAACAGCAGCGTCGGCAGGCCGCGTACGCCGAGGTCGCTGGCCAGTTCCTGATGCAGGTCGGCATCCAGATAGCGCGTTTCAAACTGAGCAATCCGCTGGCTGAGTTTTTCATGGGCCAGTAGCTGCCAGAGTTTACGGCAGTGCACACAGCGCTCCGCGCCAACGAACAGCAGCACGGGTCGTTCACCCTCCAGTTCACTCGCCGCGCTTATCGGCCGGAATGCGCTTTCCGCAACGCGGAACAGCTTCGGACTGCGGCGCAGCGTATCGTTATCGGTTGCGACGCACAGCGCATCGGCGCTTTTACTGTACGGCTGTACGCCCGCCACGCGCACCACGCTCTGCGCCGGGCCCGCCGCCGCCGCGCCCGGCTGACGCAGAGTGCGGACATCAACTGCCGCAATCGGCGTCTCCTGTGGTTGCGCAAGCTGCGGGATCCACGCGTAAGGAATGCGGTAGGCGCGGTAAACCATATTATTATTCAGCGTCTTACCCCAGAACGGCGAAATGTATTCCCAGACAATGTCGTGATCGCGGGTCACTTCAAAAATGCGGCCGTTCGAACCTTCGTTAATCAACGTATTGCCATTTTCCAAGCGCTGCATATTGCTGATATACGGACTGTAGAAGCGGTATGAATCAGTCGGTTGTGGCAGGTCCGCTTCATAAGGCGAGTAGCGCCACTCAATATCGAGGGTCAGCGGGTTGATCTCAAGGATCCGTGAATAATCGCGCCAGGCGTTTTTCACCCCATCCGCCGACGCCGGATTAGGCGCACCGTATCCGGCCCAACCGCCGTTGTCGAAAATCAGGATATTGCCCGCGCCCGGCAACCCCTGGGGGATCATATGCGCATGATGCTGGCCGATGATCCAGCCGATGTGCTTCAGCTCCGGTTTGCTGTAGTCCGGGCCGAGCTGCCAGACTATTTTGCCGCTCTGCTTATCGATAATGGCGATAATATTGGATTCGCGGGCGTCCCAGATAATGTTGTCGGGATGAAAGCGCGCATCGCCGGCGTCATACCATTTATTCGGCCCCAGCGCCGACATCGAGTTGATATGCATCCAGTCGCCCATTCCGCCGCCGCTGGCGCGCATATTCGGGTTATTGTACAGCGCGGTGCGCGCCGCATCGTCGAAGCCCAGCTCATGAAAATGGTCGCTGCAGCGCCACTCCCAGACCACATTGCCCTGCCAGTCGACTTCAATAATGGTGTCGTCCAGCAGCAGCTTGTCGGAGATCGCTTCATTAACCAGATTGGTGTGGGCGAGGATCAGGGTATTGCCGCCATCGACCTGCGGCTCCAGCCCCGGCGCGTAGTAGCCGACGGGGTTACCCGCTCGCTGATAGTCGTGATGAGCGCGCGCCATCCAGCGCGTTTCATTGCCGGGGTCACTGACCTGTTCGTAGCGGTCGAATTTCCAGGTCACGTTGCCCTCCCAGTCCACCTGGATCAGATCGAGCATATCCTGCATGCCATAGCGCGGGTCGCGCTCGCCGCTGTGGCCAAGGATGGCGCCGCCGGGCAGAATTTTGTTGGGAAACCCATGCAGTTCAGGCCATTCCCGCACCACGTGACCATTCATATCCACCAGTACCGCGCCGTGTTCGGTGGCCTGGAAAAGGGTGTAGCCGCTCCAGGCGCGCTGCGGATCATAAAGTGTGGCGCCGGTCGGGTAAACGGAAGGATGTCCCATATGTTGCTCCTTAAATAATAAAATCAGACAGAAGTAATCAGGTTGCGAATGTGGCGGCAGGCGGCGGTAAACGAGTCATCATCACGCTGGCGCGGATGAGGCAGCGCCAGGTTCACGATTTCTCGTATCCGCCCCGGACGCGGGGAGAGCACGACGACGCGATCGGCCAGGGCGACGGCCTCTTCAACATCGTGCGTCACCAGTAACGTGGTGGTTCCCGCGCTTTGGTGGATCTGTAAAAGTTCCTGCTGCAGGGTGTGACGCGTCAGGGCATCCAGCGCGCCGAAAGGCTCATCGAGCATCAGGATCTGCGGGCGGGCCACCAGACCGCGGGCAATAGCCACCCGCTGGGCCATGCCGCCGGAAAGCTGCGCGGGCAGCGCGCTGGCGAACTCGCTGAGCTGCACGCGCGCCAGCATCTCCAGTGCCCGCTGGCGCTTCGTCGCCCGGGTGAGCTTTTCATCTGCCAGGCCGAGCATCACGTTGTCGAGCACGTTAAGCCACGGGAACAGGCGCGGCTCCTGAAACACAATGCCGCGCTCTTTGCCCACGCCGGTGACCGGCTCGCCGTTAATACAAATATCCCCCTGGGTGGCAGACTCAAGGCCCACCAGCATCCGTAGCAGCGTCGATTTACCGCAGCCGCTGCTGCCCACCAGCGCGACCAGTTCACCGGCGGCGATATCCAGGTTGAAATTCTGTAGCGCCGTCACCTGTTGCCAGGATTTACGCACGTGGCGAAAAGAGACCAGAGTTGAAGAGGTCATAACTGCTCCTGTTGACGCCAGCGGGTGGCGCGCATTTCCAGTAAACGTCCGGCTTTATCCAGCGCCGCGCCGGTGATACCGACCAGCACCATGCCGCAGAGAATAGTGGGCATATCCAGCAGCTGCTGGGCATTGACCATCAGGCTGCCGATCCCGACGCCGGAGGACATGAAATATTCCGCGCCGATATTGCCAAGCCAGGCGTAAATCAGCGCCAGCCGCAGACCGGCAAAGATCCCCGGCGCGGCACCGGGAAGAATGACCCGGCGCAGGCGTGCGAATTCGCCCAGCCGCAGCACCCTGGCGACTTCATCGAGTTGCGGGTTTCGCTGAAGCACCGCCTGCAGAGTGCTGAAGAACATAGGAAAGAACGACGCCAGCGCGATAAAGACGATTTTGCCGCCGTTATCGTTACCCACCCATGCCGTCAGCAGCGGCAGCCAGGCAAACAGAGCAATATGGCGCAGCACGTTAAGCGTGGGGGTAAAAATTTGTCCGGCGCGTGGGCGCAGCGCCAGCAGCAGTCCGCAGAGCAAACCGCCGGCAATCCCCAGCGCGCCGCCGACAACCGCTCTCCCCAGACTGGCCAGCATCGCGGCGCTCAGCTCTCCGCTCAGGATCCCCTGAACAAAACGTGCCGCCACCGCCAGCGGCGAAGAGAATAATCCGCTATCAATCCAGCCCCACTGGCTGGCCAGCTGCCACAGCGCCAGCAGGACTATCGGCAGCGGTAACGCCCGCCAGCTGGCCTGCGGTTTCCACGCCAGGCGTCCGGCGGCTGGCTGCGGCCAGAACACCAGTCGGGAACAGGCCCGATTCGCCGCCCACTCCATCAGCATGCCGCTCAGGCCAACCACCGCGATGGTGACAAAGACGATATCCAGTTGAAACAGCTGGCGGCCCCAGACCATCAGGTAGCCAATACCTTCGGAAGAAGCCAACAGCTCGACAACGATAAGCGATACCCAGGCCTGCGAAAGCGCCAGACGCAGACCGGTAAACCAGCCCGGCAGGCTTGCCGGGATCACCAGCCAGCGCAGCCGCTGCCAGCGGGAGAAGTTCATCACCCTGCCGGCTTCGCTCAGGGTCTGCGGCACGCTGGCTACCGCCTGTTGAGTGTTGATGGTCATCGGCACCACAGTGGTTTTCACGATAACCGCCAGCTTGAGGCCGTTATCAATCCCGAACAGCACCATCAATAGCGGGATCCAACCGAGCGTCGGAATTTGCGCCAGCGCGTAGAACAGCGGTTCCACCCGCTGCGCGGCCGCTGGCACCAGGCCAAACAGCGCCCCGAGCAGCGTGCCGGCGATGGCGCCCAGCAGCAGGCCAAGCGCCAGATGCTGGAGACTAAATCCCCACTGCGCCAGCAGATCGCCGCTCAGCAGCGACAACGCGGTATCGGCAACCACCGACGGGGCGGGCAAAATTTGCGCGGGCATCCATCCCTCGCGGGCGGCGATGTACCACAGCAACAACAGTAGCGCTGGCAGCAGCCACAGCCAGCCGTTAAGCCGGAAACCCGGCCTGCCAGGGGCATCGGTTCTTAAGATCATCTGCGACATATCGGTCCACTCATCGGAAAGTGATGCCGCTATGAAAACGTGACTCACGCTGCCCCGCTATTGCGTAAGGTGAATAATCTCGATGCATCGAATGCATTTCAGCCTGGCGGGCACGCGGCGTCTGATTTAGCTTTTTTTCACCCATGCTTGGCGAATAAAAGCATTTAACACACGGCCCGCCGGCTCTTTAGGGTGAGAAAAAAACTCAAGGGAGCAATACGTTATGATGAAAGCATTTTTTAGCCGCAGCTTGATGGCATTGGTCGCGGTCATCGGTCTGGCGGTAAACGCCCAAGCCGAGACGCTACGAACCATTCGCATCGGCGTGCCGGATCAGAGCGCCGGCAGTCAACCTTTTATTGAGGGGCCGGTCGGCATGGCGTTTATCCGCCATCAGCTGGAAGAGGTGTTTAAACCGCAGGGGGTGGAAGTGCAGTGGCAGTTTTTCAAGGGGGCAGGCCCGGCGGTGAATGAAGCGTTAGCCAACCGACAGCTTGATTTTGTTTACCTCGGCGATCTGGCGGCGATTATCGGTAAGGCCAATGGTCTGCCGACACGCCTGCTTCTGGGCAGCCGCGGCTCGGAATCCTGGCTCGCGGTAACCAAAGCCTCGGGTATTAAAACGCTGGCCGACCTGAAAGGCAAACGGGTGGCGGTCTATCGCGGTACGGCGGACCAGCTGGCCTTTGACCGGGCGCTGCAAACCGCCGGCCTCAATGAGCGCAGTTTGCAGGTCATCAATCTTGACTGGAACGCGGGTAAAGCGGCGCTGGCGGCCGGTCGCGTCGATGCGGTATGGGGAGGCGTCTCCCTGCTGGCGCTACGCGGCGACAAAATTGATGTGGTGGTTAAAAGCGGCGATTCAGGCCGCCAGAACACCACTCAGGCGGGGTTCCTCGGCACGCAGACGTTTATCGAGACCTGGCCGCAGGCGACTCAGCAGATCGTTAATGTGCTGGTGAAGAATGCCGCTGAAATCAGCGATCCGGCTAATCGAGACGCCTGGTCTGCCGAGATGGCGCAGCAAAGCCAGATCCCCAAGGCGTTATTTCTGGAAGCGCTGCAGCCACAGGATCTGAACTTTACCACCTCACCGCGTATTGACCCGTTCCTGACCGACAGCTTCAGCAGTAGCGTCGAGCAGGCTAAATCGGGTCGTCTGATCCGCAGCGCTTTTGACGTTAAGCAGTGGGTGGACGGCCAGTTTGTCGAGCAGGCGCTGAAAACGCAGCAACTGGAAAACCGCTGGCCACCGTACGATGCCAAAGGTGAGGCGAAAAACGCCGGTTAATCCCCCTCCTCCTGCGCCAGCAGCTGAAGCTGATGCTGACGGTCGGTGTGGAGGATAATCTCAATCAGCCTCTCAACCAGCGGCGGCTGAATCGCGTGAACCGGGGAGATAATGGCAAACCGGGTCTGCATTAGCCGCCACTCATCTGGCAGATCGCTAAGTTCCAGTTTCACCAGCCGATGGCTGTGCTGGCACAACGCGAAGCCGTCCTCGCTGGCGAAGCTTATCGCGTGGGTTTGCGCCAGAGTGGAAAGCAGCGCGTAAATATGGTCGCACTGGATCGCGGGCGTAAAGTCCTGTTGCTGGCTGAGGGTTGCCAGTACCTTGCGTACCCCCGGCGGCAAATAGGGGGCGGCAAAAGGGTAGCGCAACATCTCCTGAATCGAGATCGTCCCCTGTTTTGCCAGCGGATGTTCGGCATGGCAGACAAAGAAACAGCGTTGTGGGCTAAGCGGCTGCACGCGTAACTGCGGGTCAAGCTCGGCCTGCCAGCTATCGGCGACCACAAAAGGATAGTGCTGGGAGGTAAGCGCCTGATGCAGAGCAAGCCAGTTATCAATGTGAAAACGCACCCTCGCCTGCGGCAAAAGACGATGAAACTCTCCGATGGCCGCCGGAATCAGCCTCGCGCCGGGAGCCGGGCCGCAGCCAAAAGCGACCTCGCCATTTTGCGCATCGTCCGCCTCACGCAGCTGGCTGCTGAGCTCAATATTGAGTTCCTGAAAACGGCGCGCATAAGGCAGCAGCTTTTGCCCATGCAGCGTGAGCGTCGGTAGCTTGCTCTGGCGGTCGAATAAAGGATGACCGACACTCTGCTCCAGCGCCTGAATGCTGCGGCTAAACGCCGATTGCGACAGGCAAACCGCCTCCGCCGCACGATTAAAACTGCCGTACTCCACTAGCGCCACAAAATTGCGTAACTGGCGAAAATCCAGATGCATCGATCCGCTCCCTTCCCTCTACTATTCAACAAAAGTACTGGAAGGCGGCCTGGCGGTAAACCACAGACACCACTCCCGGTGGGTTAGCGCACCGTGACTGGGGTGAAAGTTCGCGTTGCAGAATAGTGATGAATCTGCATGAGCGGCCAGCCACAGAGCCTCACGCTGATCTCACGTTTCAGCCATTAATTCCGTCATCACTTTCGCAAACACTTCGCCCGGCTGAGACAGGGTGCTATGTCCATCCGTCACCGCGACGACAGAAACCGGCAATGCATGACGGAACGGCCGCACCGCCAGACCGCTGGTGTCGACGCCCTGTAGAGAAAAACTGTCAACAATAGTCATACTGTTGTTGCCGTGTCTGACAAGATTAATCGCCATGCTGTAGCGGTTGGTTTCTACCGCCGCCACCTGGCGCTGGCGGAACGCCGGCACCTCTTCGGCAATCATGGCAACCAGCCGCGCGTCGGTCGTGATATACACCAGGTCGCGCGTCGGGATATCCTGCCAATGGATTTCCGTCTGCTGCGCCAGCGGATGCTGCCCGGGCAGCACACACACCATTTCGCCCCGGCAGATGGCCAACGGGTTCTCCTCTGGTTCGTAGCCGGGTTTCACCAGAAAACCGAGATCGTAACGCCCTTCTTCAACCGCCGTCTCAATTTCATTGTTGAGACACATATCCGCCACCACACCATAATCCGGAAAGCTCTGCCGAAAACGCGCCACCGCCAGCGGCAATATATTCAGCGCCAGCGCAGGCGTGGCACAGACCCGCAACTGACCAACGCGATACTGGCGGATGTGATCAACAAAACGCTCAAAACGAAGCCGGTCCTGATGCACGCGCAGCGCCTCTTTATACAGCGCTCTGGCTTCCGCGGTTGGCTGCATCTTCCCTTGATAGCGCTCAAACAGGCTGAACCCCATCTGCTGCTCGATAAGCGCCAGGCTTTTACTCACCGAAGGCTGCGACATGGCCAGCTGCGCCGCTGCTGCTGTCACTGAACCTAGCTGAACGATACTGATAAAGACCTCGAGTTGCTTGGGTGTCATTGCCATTTTCCTGATAACGATATGCTGATTATGCATTTAAAAAATATGCACTCAGGGTTATAGAATCCATAATTATATTCACCAGAGGGCATAAAATGAAATTTTTCACGTCACGCTTCATGTCGATATTGTTGCTTATACCGGGGATGTTCTTAGCCCAGCCTCCTGCTCAGGCCGGGGAAGAAATCAATACGATTCTGCCAGACCATGTGATCCGCGTCGGTGCGGTCAACGCACCGCCGTGGTATCAGAAAGATCTGCTGACCAACCAGTGGACCGGGCTGGTTCCGGATGTTGTGCAGGCGATATTTAAAAACACCGATATCAAGATTGAATACGTTGATACGCAATGGGGCACCGCCGTCGCGGGTTTACAGTCCAACCGCTTCGATATTTTAGGTGGTTTTAATAATACGCCAGAAAGGGCCAAAGCCGTCGACTTTACCCGCCCTATGGGCTCGCACCAGATGGGCGTCCTGACTCTGGAAAAAGAGACGCAGAAATATCAGCGCTGGGACACCATCAACACCTCGCAGACCAGGCTCAGCGCGATTGATGGCTCGGCAGCCGTCACGCTGCTGCAGCCTCAACTGGACAAAGCCCAGTGGATTATCGTTCCCGATAGCGACAACATGCAGCTCCAGATGGAGAGCGGCCGCGCGGATGCCATCGTCACTAACGATATCCAGATGGCGCAATATATTCAAAAGCGTCATCAGGGCACGATGATTATCCCACAGCCGGTCAAAGAACAGGCAACCAATATGGGCCTGCGTAAAGAACGACCGGAATTACAGGCGTGGCTGAATGGACGGCTCGAACAGCTGGATAAAGACGGCACGCTGAAAAAAATATGGCAGAAATATACTCACCCAGCGAAATAACTCTGATGAACCCACAATCATTATTACCGTTACTGAAAATTGAAGCGCTTAGCAAATCATTTTCAGGTAATAAAATTATAGATGATGTTTCCTTCGCGGTTCGTCCCTCGGAGGTGATTGGCATCATTGGCCGCAGCGGCGCGGGTAAATCCACCCTGCTGCGTTGCCTGAACATGCTTGAAGTCCCGGATAGTGGGCATATTTGGCTGGGTGAGGAAGAAATAGGCTTTCACGGCGCGCAGAGAAAACAGGTCACACAGCGCACATTAGCGCGCCAGCGTGCCTCAATGACAATGGTATTCCAGCACTTTAATCTGTGGCCACACCGCAGTGTATTGCAGAATATTATTGAAGGTCCGGTACAGGTCCTGGGCTTGCCGCGTAAAAAAGCCATCGAAAAAGCCATGGCGCTGCTCACGCGTATGGGCCTGCAAGAAAAAGCCGGAGACTTCCCGGTTCAACTTTCAGGCGGTCAGCAGCAGCGGGTATCTATCGCCCGCGCCCTGGCCATGGCGCCGCAAGTGATCCTGTTTGACGAACCGACTTCCGCACTCGATCCGGAATCTGTCGGGGAGGTGCTGTCCGTTATTTCCGAACTGGCGGCCAGCGGCACCACCATGCTGGTGGTTACCCATGAAATGCGTTTTGCCCTGCAGGTCTGTAGCCGGCTGCTGTTGATGGATAATGGCAAACTGGTGGAAGAAGCATCCCCGCAGGAGATCTGGTCACGGCCGCCCGATGCCCCTATCCGACGCTTTATGACGCTGTCCGGCGTAACGGCAGAGGAGCTGCGCTAATGTCATATCACTGGGATTTCTCAATACTGTGGCAATATCACGCGGTTTTGCTGGAAGGGATATTGACCACCTTTAAAATTGTGCTGGCCTCAGTCACGTTAAGCATACTTGGCGGAGCGCTGCTGGCCCCGTTGCGCGGCGCGTCCAGGGCGGTCATCCGCTTACCCACCCAGGGATTGATTGAGATTGTGCGTTCAATCCCCCCTCTGGTGCTGATTGTCTGGGCCTACTACTGTCTGCCCATTTTGTTCGGCCTGACCCTCTCCTCGTATCTGACCTGTGTCCTCGCCATCTCGTTATATGGCAGCGTATTTTTCGCTGAAATATTTCGTTCTGGTATGCAATCGGTCGATCATGGTCTGGTCGAAGCGGGCCTGTCGGTGGGGATGTCACCGCTGAAAGTATTAGTTCGCATTACCGCGCCGGTAGCCTTTTTGCGAATTTTACCGGCGTTTGTCAGCCAGTGCGTGATGTCGGTTAAGAATTCCGTGCTGGCGAGTTATATCGCAACGGGTGAGATCCTCTATCAAGGGCAACGGCTGAGTACCGCCACCTTCCGCCCTCTGGAGACACTGACTTTTGTGGCGCTGTTTTTCGTCGCCACCATTCTTCCGCTGTCACTGCTGGCAAGCTATGCCGAGCGCCGGATCCGCAGCCGCTACTTCAAACGTTGAGTAACCATGACTATTTCCGCAACATGCCAGCTGGTCAATTTTGCCAGTACCTTATCTGCGCCAGCTATCCCGGCTCCCGTTCGGCGCAAAATTCGACTGCATTTACTGGATGCCCTCGCCTGCGGTTGGGCGGCCAGTGGCCACCGGGTCAGCGAACCGATGATACGCGCCTCCCGGCTATTTGGCGGAAACGGTCACTGTAGCGTCTTCGGTGAGTCCGGTTTCAGCCCATTGGCGGCCGCGTTCGCGAACGCCGCCATGATAAACGGCCTGGATCACGATGACGGTGTGGAGATCGACGGCAAAGGGCTCGGCCATCCGGGGGCCACACTGGTTGCCGCCGCGATGGTTGCGCTTGACCTCAATCCTGAGCCGGTAGCTCAGGACGTGCTGATTACCACCCTGGCGGCCGGTTTCGAGGTGAATAACCGGCTCATCCACGCCATCCAGCCTTCGGCAGAACGCTTCAGCCAGGTCTACGGCGTGGCGCAGCATCAATCCATCGGCGCAGCCGTGGTGGCCGGTCGGTTGTTGGGGTTAAACCCTGAGCAATTACATCACGCGGTGGGCCTGGCCGCCGCGTTAACACCGCTCCCCAGCCTGCACCAGTATAACTGGCGACAACGGCCGCTGTTGTCGCTCAAAGATGCCGTGGCGCCCGCCGCGCAAGCCGCCGTGCAGGCGGTGATCATGGCGCAGCAAGGCCTCAGCGGCAGCCTTGATGTACTCGATGGCGAACAGGGTTTCTGGCGGATGATTGGCTCCGACCAGTTCGCGCCAGACAGGTTGACCGATGAGCTCGGCAGTCACTGGTACGCTGGCTACGGTAGCTTTAAGCGATATCCCGCCTGCCGCTGGCTGGCCTGCGCGCTGGAATGCATGGAGGGCATCATGCAGCAGACCGGCTGGTCTGTTGCGGATCTCCGCACCATTGAGGTACAAAGCTTCCCCCGCCTGGTCAATGATATGATGGACTATCGGCCGCAAACGGTGACCGACGCGCAGTTCAGCCTGCCGTGGACGCTGGCAGCGATCGCCGCTGGCCTGGCGCCGGGTGCCGACTGGTATACTGAAGACAATATGCAAAACCCAGCCTTGCTGGCGCTGGCGGATAAAGTCACGGCCACTGTCACACCTGAATTTACACAACGAATGAACGGTCCGGCACGCCAGCCTGGCGCGCGCGTTGTGGTCACAAACAGCCGTGGCGAATGTGCAGTGCAGGAACGCTACAAACCCCTGGGCAGCGCCGAGCGGCCCCTTAGCGATGGGGAAATTATTGCCAAAGCTCGGGGAAATTTGCCCGGACATAAGATAAAGGTTAACGAACTGCTTACGAGCGTGATGGAGGAGGAAACGGCTCGGTATTACTCCTCTTCGGCAGACCTGATGGGCTTTTCGCTACCGGCGTAGCAAGGGTTGCCTGACATTGTCAGGCAACCACGACCGGTTAGTGCTTCACGATATACATGGTACGACTGTAGGCCACATCTTCCGGGTTGGTGATCGGGTAGCCTTTCAGCCACGGCTTAATCAGCCGGCCGTTAGTGTACTGGTAGATCGGCGCAATCGGCGCTTTGACCATAATGATCTTCTCCGCCGCGTTGTAATCGTCGTTACGCGCTTTGGCCGAATTCTCCACCGCCGCCTGGGCGAGGATTTTGTCGTACGCCGGATCGTTAAAGCGCGAGATATTTCCGCTGTGGGTGGAGGTCAGCAGCGACAGGAAGGTGGACGGCTCGTTGTAGTCCCCTACCCACGAAGCGCGGATCACGTCGAAATTGCCGGTGTTACGGCTGTCGATATAGGTTTTCCACTCCTGGTTTTGCAACTTCACTTCCACGCCGAGGTTTTTCTTCCACATCGACGCCACCGCGATGGCAATCTTCTGGTGATTCTCAGAGGTGTTATACAGCAGCGTCAGCTTCAGCGGACGATTCGGGCCATAGCCGGCGGCAGCCAGCAGGGCTTTCGCCTGGGCATTAAGTTCGGCCTGACTCATACTCTCAAACTGCGACGGCTGGGGGGTGAAGCCCGCCGTCACGTCCGGCGTGAAACGCCAGGCCGGTTTTTCCCCGGTTCCCAGTACTTTCTCCGCCATCACCCGGCGATCGATGGTCATGCTCAGCGCCAGTCGCACCCGCTCGTCCGCCGTCGGCCCCTTTTGGGTATTGAAAGCGTAATAGTAGGTACCCAGCTGCGGCGGGGTATATACCTGCCCCGGAATATCCTTCAGCAGTTTCTGATACATATTTTTCGGGAAAGATTCGGTGATATCGATATCGCCAGCGAGATAGCGCTTGGTGGCGGCGGACTCCTGGTTGATCGGCACAAAGGTGACCTGCTGGATCACCGTTTTGGCGTTATCCCAGTAGTGCGTGTTCGGCACCACCACCAGCTTTTCATTGACCACGCGATCTTTCAGAACATAGGCGCCGTTGCCCACCAGGCTGCCGGGCCGCGTCCAGTTCGCGCCGCTGTCGACATTCGCCTTCTGTACCGGGTAGAAGGCAAAGCTGGCGGTCAGGTTGCTGAACCACGGCAGTGGTTTATCCAGCTGCACCCGCAGAGTGTGGGCGTCGACGGCGGTAACCCCCAGGGTCTCCGGCGCGGCTTTGCCATCGATAATGTTCTGCGCGTTGGCGATCCCCGCCAGCGCCGCGAACCAGGCGAACGGCGAAGTGGTTTTCGGATCCACCAGACGCTGCCAGCTATAGACGAAATCCTCGGCGGTAACCGGCGTGCCGTCGGACCAGCGCGCGTCATCGCGCAGGGTAAAGGTCCAGACGCGGTTATCGTTGCTCTGCCAGCGGGTCGCCACGCCTGGAACCAGGTTGCCTTTCGCATCCTGATTGACTAAACCTTCAAACAGATCGCGGATCACCTGGATTTCCGGCAGGCCCACCGCTTTGGCGGGATCTAACGAGGCGGGTTCATCTTTGATATGGCGTACTAACAGCTGTTTTTCCGCCAGTACCGTGCCCGGCGGTACGTCCGCCGCCCAGGCTAAAGAAGATACGCTGGCTAACCACAGCGCGCCGCATGTCAAAGCGACAGGATACTTCATAAGATCCCCTTTAAAATGAAAAAAATACCGCCAACAGAGCGATAATTATTTGTTTCATCACCTGAAATTGCAAACGACATATGATAGAAAATTGATGTGTCGTCGGATTTCACGCCTCAGGGAATGGGTTTGATCCCGACACGCTTTCGCCAACACTGAATAATAACGACACACAGGAAGCCCTATGTCTATTTCACGTCCTCGTCCGCAGCGCGGCGACTTTCCGCCGGGAACCCGGCAGTACGGCAGCTCGGAACTGGGCGCGCCGCTGCTGTGGTTTCCTGCGCCGCAGGCCGACAGCCGTAGCGGCCTGATTATTGCCGGCACCCACGGTGATGAAAATTCGTCGATTGTGACCCTCTCCTGCGCCCTGCGCACCCTGAAACCCGAGCTGCGCCGCCACCACGTGGTGCTGACGGTCAATCCTGACGGCTGTCAGCTCGGGCTGCGTGCCAATGCCCGCGGCGTTGACCTCAACCGTAACTTTCCGGCCGCTAACTGGAAACAAGGGGAAACGGTTTATCGCTGGAACAGCGCGGCAGAGGAACGCGACGTGGTGCTGTTGACCGGCGAGCAGCCGGGTTCGGAGCGGGAGACCCAGGCCCTGTGTCAGTTGATCCACCAGATCCATCCGGCGTGGGTGGTCTCCTTTCACGATCCGCTGGCCTGTATCGAAGACCCGGGCCACAGCCCGCTGGGGCACTGGCTGGCCAACGCTTTCTCCCTACCGCTGGTGGGCAGCGTGGGCTACGACACGCCGGGCTCCTTTGGCAGCTGGTGCGCCGATATCGGACTCCCCTGCATCACCGCTGAGTTCCCACCGGTCTCCGCCGACGAGGCAACGGAGCGTTACCTGCCGGCGATGACCGATCTGCTGCGCTGGCAGGCTTAAAGATGAAGCACGCCGGTGCTGAACCGCAGCGCCGGCTCGACGTCCACCGCCAGCCATGTCGGGCCGTCGAGGTCAGCGAAGCGCGCCATCGGCACCAGCGGGAGTGCGGCGGCGATCCCGCGCGAGGTGCAGAGCATACAGCCCAGCATCCGCTCATACCCCTGCCGTTCCGCCTCCCCGGCCAGAGCCAGCGCTTCGGTCAGACCGCCCGTTTTATCCAGTTTGATATTGACCATCTCATAGCGCCCGCGCAGCCTCGGCAGGCTCTCCCGGGTATGGCAGCTCTCGTCGGCGCAAATCGGCAGCGGATGAACGAAGTTTTCCAGCGCCGAGTCGTCATCGGCGGGGAGCGGCTGCTCAAGCATCGCCACACCGAGGTCCGCCAGCAGCTGACAGCGCGCCGCCAGCCCCTCGCTGTGCCAGGACTCATTGGCGTCGACAATCAGCGTAGCCTCCGGCGCCGCCTGGCGGATAGCGATTAGCCGCTCGCTGATCAGTCGATCGTCGAGCTTCACCTTCAACAGCTGGGCCCCTGCCTGCCACAGCGCCGCGGCGCTGGCCGCCATCTGATCCGCCGTACCAATGACCACCGTTTGGGCGGTGATCACCCGGTTGGGCAGCGCCACACCCAGCAGCTGAGGCAAGGTTTTGCCTTCGCGCCGCGCCTGCAGATCCCACAGCGCGCAGTCAACGGCATTGCGCGCGGCGCCTGCCGGCAGCAGCCGCTGCAGCTGTTCGCGGGTAAGGCCCGCCTCCAGTTGCTCGCCGATCGCCATCACCTGGGCCATGACCGAAGCGATGCTCTCGCCATAGCGGGGATAAGGCGTGCATTCGCCCACCCCTTTCACACCGTCCTCCTCCAGTTCCACCACCACCACTTTTGCCTCGCTGCGGCTGCCGCGGGCGATCACAAAAGGGGTATGTAGCGGCCAGGCTTCCTCATACACTCGCACGTTGCGCATTCCCTTGTCCTCTCTGGTCAATGTTAAATAGGGTTTGCCGTGTAGCTGGCGGATGTCATACACTACTCGCGACGTTAACTATATGTAAACAGGAAGATAACCATGTCACAAACCGTGCATTTCCAGGGCAACCCCGTTTCTGTTCAGGGCACCATTCCGCAGGCAGGCGCTAAAGCGCAGCCGTTTACGCTGGTCGCCAAAGATCTCTCTGACGTCGCGCTGAGCCAGTACGCCGGCAAACGTAAAGTACTAAATATTTTCCCGAGCATTGATACCGGCGTGTGTGCCGCATCAGTGCGTAAATTCAACCAGCTGGCCGCTGAACTGGACAACACCGTGGTGCTGTGCATTTCCGCTGATCTGCCGTTCGCCCAGTCCCGCTTCTGCGGCGCGGAAGGCCTGAGCAACGTGGTGACCCTTTCCACGCTGCGCGGCGCGTCGTTCCTCGCTGACTACGGTGTCGCCATCGCCGCCGGTCCGCTGGCTGGCCTGGCTGCTCGCGCCGTGGTCGTTATCGATGAAAACGATCAGGTCGTCTACAGCCAGCTGGTGAACGAAATCACCGAAGAGCCGGACTACGACGCCGCGCTGGCCGCTCTGAAAGCCTGATAACAGCGTGCCCGGGCGCATCACGCCCGCGGACATTCTATGTACTCAGCCCCCGCTCTGCGGGGGCTTTTTTATTGCCGTGGCGCATAGCGGGAGATAGCCCGCGCCATCGCCGGGCCGGTCAGTAAAATGGTAAACAGCCGCAACGTCTGTAGCGCCATAATGAACGACATATCCGCCCGGGTGCCGGCGGCGATAATCGCCACCGTGTCCAGGCCGCCAGGGCTGGTGGCCAGATAGGCGGTCATAAAGTCCATCTGCAGAATGTGAGTCAGGCCGAGGGCCATCAGGGCGCACATCAGGATCAGCCCAAGAATAGAGGCGATAATCTGCGGCAGCGTCTTCAGCGCCAGCAGAAAAATGGCTTTATTAAACTGCAGCCCCACCGTCCAGCCCAGCACCGCATAGGCCATCGCCAGCAGCCACTCCGGCAGCTCCAGCATCACCCAGCCGCTGCCCTGCGCGAGTGCGCCGAGCAGCATCGGCAACAGCATGGCCCCGGAGGGGATGCGCAGCCGCATGCCCAGCCAACAGGCCACCGCCGTCAGCAGCAGCGTGAAAGGGAAATTCAGGGTCAACGATGGAAACCAGACAATATCCTGAGTCATTTCCTGCGCTTCATTGCCCAACGCATAACGCACCACCAGCGCCGCCGCGCCGACGACAAACAGCACCCGCAGATACTGCATCAGCGCCACCAGCCGCACATCGGCACCGTACTCCTGGGCCATCACCACCATTGCCGACGCGCCGCCGGGAGAGCTTCCCCAGGCGCCAGTGGCGCCCGGCAGCGCGCTGTAGCGAACCAGCAACCAGCCGGTGAGCCCGCTAATCGCCAGGGTGGTCAACAGGATCGCCAGTACCAGCGCCCAGTTGTTGAACAGCACACCAAAAACAGAGGGGTTGATCGCCCGGGCAATCATGCAGCCGACAATGGCCTGCGCCGCCAGATAACAGGGACGAGGGATGCTCAGCTTCACTCCGCGCAGGCTCAAAATGAGACCGGCGATCAGCGGCCCCAGCAGCAGCGCTGCCGGCAAATGAAGGCGTAACAGCAGCGAGGAAAAGAGAACAGAGAGCAGCAGCAATGCCAGCCATTGCCCGATCGCGCGACGCGACGCCAAGATGCACCACCCCGGAAAAAGGATTAAAAAACCAGTATATACAGGTTTGGCCCGCTTTGCAGGCCAGGATGCCGGCAACGAGGGTCGCCGGCCTGGCAGGATTATTCGTCGCCCTTTTTCTGACTCAGACCATATTCACGCAGCTTATTGGCGATGGCGGTATGCGACACCCCCAGCCGCTTCGCCAGCTTCCGGGTGCTGGGGTAGCTGCGATAGAGCTGGGTCAGCACCGAGCGCTCAAAGCGGCGGGTGATGTCGTCCAGCGACCCTTCCATCGCCTCCTCGCCCACCGGCAGCGACGCGACGTCATGGTCCGGCAGCAGAATGTCCTGTGGGCGCAGCTCAAATCCCTCCAGTTGGGTCAGCGCGCGATAGACGGCATTCTTCAACTGGCGAACGTTGCCGGGCCAGCTGTAGCGGGTGAGCACCGTACTGAGATCGGCGGAGAGCTTCGGCCGCGGGACCCCCTGCTCATCAGCAAAGCGGGCCACGAACAGCTCCGTCAGCGGCATAATGTCCTGCGGGCAGTCGCGCAGCGGCGGCAGATACAGCGTCAGGACGTTGAGGCGATAGTAGAGATCTTCGCGGAACAGCCCTTTCTGCACCAGTTCGACCAGGTTTTTCTGCGTCGCGCAGATCACCCGCACATCGACGTGCACTTCATGATCCTCGCCAACGCGGCGGAAGGTGCCGTCGTTGAGGAAGCGCAGCAGCTTGGTCTGCATGCGCGGCGACATCTCGCCAATTTCATCCAGCAGCACCGAGCCGCCGTTGGCCTGCTCAAAGAAGCCCTTCTTACCCTGCAGCGCGTCGCCAAACAGCTCGCTCTCGACCGCGTCCTCGGGAATGGAGCCGCAGTTGAGCGCCAGATAAGGCTTGCCCGCCCGCGGGCTGGCCAGATGGCAGGCATGGGCCAGCAGATCTTTGCCGGTACCTGTGTCGCCGACAATCAGCAGCGGCGCGCTGAGCATCGCCAGCTTGCGCGCTTGCTCCACCACGTGGCGCATTTTCGGCCCCACCGCGAGGATCTGGCTGAAGGCGCTGGTGTCCTGGCTGGTCATGGTCTGCAGCTGGCGTCCCATGCGCACGGTTGAGCGCAGCATCGCTACGGCGCCGGTCAGCACCCGTTCGTTATGCTCCCCTTCCAGATAGACCGGGGTCACTTCCAGCAGATAGTTCTGTCCATTCACCACCACATGCTCCGCATGCGTCTCCTGCGGGCTGCTCTCCAGCCAGCGCTGAACGTTAAAATCGGCGATCAACTGGGCCACCGGATGGTTGCGCAGCTTCGCCTGGCTTTGGCCAAACAGCAGGCAGCTGGCGGGGTTGGCCAGTTCCACCCTGCCTTTGGTATCCAGCGACAGCACCGGCTCCGGCATCGCCACCAGCAGCGCGCTGAGCGCCAGGTGTTCACGCTCAGACGGCATCCACGACACGGTGCGCACGTCTGTCACGCCGGCGATACGGCGGATCTCTGCCATCAGGCTGCTGAACGTGGCGAACTCCAGTTCGGCAAAATTGAGGTAAATTCGGCCTATAGGGTCAATATCGATACCACGTAGATCAATGCCGCGCAGCACCAGCAAATCGAGCAATTCACGAGTCAGACCGAGACGGTCTTCACAAAAGACTTCAAGACGCATGGGAGTGTTCACCCTAAAAGTGCCAATGACGGGAGAATAATAGGACAGGAATGAGTTTTCGGGAAGCTAACTGTCAACAATTATTGACAGCATGGCGGAAAAATGGGCGTTGTGCCGTAAAGTCAGGCGGTCAGTGGTTAAATGAACGCCTGGGCGAGCCGGGATCCAACCTGCCCGGTAGGCCGGGCAAGGCGAAGCCGCCGCCCGGCAATGTCTCTGAGCGGAGGTTACTTCTCCGGACTGGTTTTGCTTTTCTGCAGGGTCTCTTTCAGCTGCCCAATCAGCTCGCGACGAAAATCGCCGAGCCGCGGTTTATCATCGGCAATCCACGGTAGCGGGCGGCACAGCTCCATCGCCTTGATCCCGAGGCGGGCGGTCAGCAGTCCGGCACCGATGCCCTGTGCGGCGCGCGCCGACAGCCGGGCCGCCAGATCCTGCGACATCCAGTCCATCCCCACCTCGCGCACCAGTTCGCTGGCGCCAGCGAAAGCGATATTCAGCAACACCAGGCGAAACAGTCGCAGACGGCTGTAATACCCGAGCTCAATGCCGTACAACGTGGCAATTCGGTTGATCAGCCGCAGGTTACGCCAGGCGATAAACGCCATATCCACCAGCGCCAGCGGGCTGACGGCAATCATCAGCGTCGACTCTGCCGCCGAACGGCTGATTTCCCGCCGCGCCTGGGCATCCAGCACCGGCTGCACCAGCTGCGCATAAAGGCTCACCACTTCCCGGTCGCTTTGCGTTTCGTGGATCGCGGCATACCAGCGCTGCAGCGCCGGATGCGACTGATCCAGACCCGCCTGCTGCGCCAGCTTCTCACAAAACGCTTTCGCTTTACCGACCGCGTGACTGTGCAGCATATCGCGCGCTTCATCGCGTTCGTGGGCGCGCTGGCGCAGTCGCCACAGACGGCGCCACTCGGTGGCCACCGATCCGACGCCGGCCCCGACAATCAGCGCCCCGGCGACGCAGCCACCCAGCGCAATCCAGTCCTGGGTCTGCCAGGCGTTGGCCGTCCACTGTACGCCTTGCGCCACGACGCTGACGCCGAAGATCGCCAGTCCGGCGCTGACCATCCGCCGCCACAGGCTGCGTTTGGGTCGCAGGACCGACTCCACCACCGCTTCCGCCGCTCCCTCTTCCTCTTCGCCGGTCACCAGCCGCGCTGGCGCGAAGTTGTCCGCCTCAAGGCGGTCAAAGGCGCGCGCGCTTTTCAGCGGCGGAATTTTTTCCGCTTGCAGCGGACCATCAAAATCAATCCGCGGTTTTAACGGTTCGCTCATCGCAGTTTATCTCCAATCAAAAATTCCAGCGCCGCGTCGAGGCGAATGTGCGGCAAAGGCCGATCGACATCCATGACCTGCGGACGAAAGTTTTCAAACTGAAATCCCTGCTGCTGCCAGAAGGCCTGGCCCGGCAGACGCGCCGGCACCTCGCCGGGATAGATGGTCAACGGCTGGCCGTCGCTCAGCCGATCGCCGCGCAGGGCGGGAATTTTCTCGCCATTCACCTCAATCAGCCCGCTCTGGGTCGCCTGAATGGACGCCAGCCCCAGGCAATCCATACTGATCCCCTCAAAGGCGGCGTTCTGCCACGCGTCCTGAATCAGTTGCTGCAGGAGCGACACCATATTGCTGTGCTGATCGACCGTGACGTGGTCAGCTTTGGTGGCGGCAAACAGCAGCTTGTCGATAACCGGCGAAAACAACCGGCGGAACAAGGTGCGCTGCCCGTAATGGAAACTTTGCATCAGCTGGGTCAATGCCAGACGCATATCGTTAAAAGCCTGCGGCCCGCTGTTGAGCGGCTGCAGACAGTCCACCAGCACAATCTGCCGGTCGAAGCGCAGGAAGTGCTCTTTGTAGAACCCCTTCACCACCCTTTCGCAATAGTATTTGTAGCGTTCGCGCAGCATGCCGGCGTTGCTGTGTTTATCGGCCTGCGCCAGCTTGGCTTCGCCGATGGCGTCGACGTCGGGCCACGGGAAAAACTGCAGCGCCGGCGCACCCGCCATTTCACCGGGCAGGACAAAGCGCCCGGGCTGGATAAAGTGCAGCCCTTCGCGCTTACAGGCGTGCAGATAGTCCGTCCAGGCGGCAGCGATATCTGCCAGACGGGCCTCATCGGCAGGGGCCAGCGGATCCAGCCCGGCGCACAGCTGCCGCCAGCGGGCCGACCACTCCGCACGCTGTCCCTGCAGGAGCCCGGTCATCTGTCGTGACCAGCTCAGATAATCCTGTGCCAGCATCGGCAGGTCGAGCAGCCACTCGCCCGGATAGTCGACGATCTCCAGATACAACGTGGAGGTATCTTTAAAATGGCGCAGCAGGGAGTCATTCGAACGGTAGCGCAGCGCGAGACGGATCTCGCTCACCCCGCGCGTCGGGGTTGGCCACATGGGGGGCTGGCCGTACAGCTGGGCCAGCCCTTCGTCGTAGGTGAATCGGGGAATGCCAAAGTCCCGCTGCGGCACGCGCTTGACGCCGAGCAGCCGCTCTTCGCGTGCGGCGCTCAGCAGGGGCAGGCGGGCGCCCGTGTGGATATTCAATAGTTGATTGACCAGCGCGGTGATAAACGCCGTTTTACCGCTCCGGCTCAGGCCGGTCACCGCCAGACGTAAATGCCGGTCAACCCCGCGGTTGACCAGCGCATTCAATTCAGTTTTCAGTCGCTTCATCGCCAGTCCGTTATGCCCTGAAGGTATGTCTCGTCATCATAAGCTATCTGCCGGGGATAAGCAGGACAACGTTAATCCTTTTGCGCCTTCCCCACGGCGGCATTATTTCATCCCGCGCGTGACGCGGTTGGCCAGCCGGCTGAGCAGCGGCTCCAGCGCCACCGCCAGCAGCATTTTCAGCGGCCGACGCGCGACCGATTTAACCGCCCAGCCGGCAACGCCCGCCGGGCCGTAACGCAGCGCGGTCAGCAGCGCCAGCTTACCGACGATTTTCAGACCGGGCTTCACCTGCTGCCCGGCGCGTTGCCATTTGCTATTCATGCGTTGCCTCACTCGTTAAAAACAGGATTTACAGCTGGCGAAAGCGGCTGCGCAGCGTAAAGGTGTCGGAGGTCACATACCGCTCCATTTCACGCAGGCGCTGTTCACCGGAGGCCAGTTCGGCATCCACGGCGGCCAGCAGATCGCCATTGCTCGGCGCCTTGTGACCGTACAGTTCACTGTCCGGCATCGGATCCAGAGCAAAAGTCAAAATGATGTAGGCCACCAGGACAAAGAAAAAGAGGCCGAAAATCATCGCCAGCACGGTAATCAGACGCACCAGCTTCACCGGGACATCAAGATGCTGAGCAATGCCCGCGCAAACGCCCTTCACCATCCCGCGCTGCGGGATACGCCACAGTTTTTTATTCAGATCCAGTCCGGCCATTATTTGTCTCTCCAGTTCGGATGTTCAGCATCCAGGATCGCTTCCAGCGCCTGAATACGTTCGCGCATCCGCTTCGCGTCATCGGTCAACTGCAGCAGCCGTTGCTGCTCATTTTGCGTCAGACTGCCGTTGGCGCCGCGATTGTTGTAGTGCAGCCACAGCCAGACCGGCAGAACAAACAGCACAAACAGCGTCAGCGGAATGGCGAGAAAAAGCATGCTCATGTGTACTCCTTACAGGGGGTGAGCCGCGGCGCAACGCCGCGCCGCGCAATCATACTTACTGGTTGGACTGATTCATTTTGGCTTTCAACGCCGCCAGCTGCTCGCTGATTTCATCGTCCGCTTTCAGTTCGGCAAACTGCTGATCCAGCGTCTGCTGCTTGCCAAAGCGGTGGCTCTCCGCTTCCGCTTCCATCTGATCGATGCGACGCTCAAAGGATTCAAAGCGGGCCATCGCCTCATCCAGTTTACCGCTGTCCAGCTGGCGACGCACATCGCGGGACGAACTCGCCGCCTGATGGCGCAGCGCCAGCGCCTGCTGACGAGCGCGGGTTTCGCTGAGTTTGTTCTCCAGCTCGCCAATCTCTTTCTTCATGCGCGCCAGCGTTTCATCCACCAGCTGCACTTCATGATCAAGTTGAGCGATAAGGTCGGTCAGCTTCTGCTTTTCGATCAGCGCCGCCCGGGCCAGATCCTCTTTCTCTTTACGCAGCGCCAGCTCGGCTTTTTCCTGCCATTCCGCCTGCTGGGCGACCGCCTGCTCAATACGACGGGTCAGCTGTTTCTTTTCCGCCAGCGCGCGGGCCGACGTGGAACGCACTTCCACCAGCGTGTCTTCCATCTCCTGGATCATCAGACGCACCAGCTTTTGCGGGTCCTCCGCTTTCTCCAGCAGGGAGTTGATGTTGGCGTTCACGATGTCGGCAAAACGAGAAAAAATACCCATAATTTCAATCCTCATAGTTCTGGTTTCAGGCATTCACCTGTGGCTTAGCTAATACAAATGACGTGCCAACTTTTTATCTTATTGATTTTAAACAGAGTGGTTGCGAATTGTGCAGGGCATTGCTACAGTCACCTGGTTAATCACACTACTTAATGGCGAAATTCATCATGGCGCAGTACAAGGATAATCTGCTGGGCGAGGCCAACAGCTTTCTCGAGGTGCTGGAACAGGTTTCCCGGCTGGCCCCGCTGGATAAACCGGTGCTGGTCATCGGCGAGCGCGGCACCGGGAAAGAGCTTATCGCTAACCGTCTCCACTACCTCTCCAGCCGCTGGCAGGGACCGTTTATCTCGCTGAACTGCGCGGCGCTGAACGACAATTTGCTCGATTCGGAACTATTCGGCCACGAAGCCGGGGCCTTCACCGGGGCCAGCAAGCGCCATCCTGGGCGCTTCGAGCGCGCCGACGGCGGGACGTTATTTCTTGATGAGCTGGCGACGGCGCCGATGCTGGTGCAGGAGAAGCTGTTAAGAGTGATTGAATATGGCGAGCTGGAGCGCGTGGGCGGCAGCCAGCCGCTGCAGGTCAACGTCCGGCTGGTGTGCGCCACCAACGCTGACCTGCCGCGGATGGTGGAAGAAGGCCATTTTCGCGCCGACCTGCTCGACCGTCTGGCCTTCGACGTGGTGCAGCTTCCGCCGCTACGTGAACGGCAGAGCGACATCATGCTGCTCGCCAACCAGTTTGCCATTCAGATGTGCCGCGAGCTCGGTTTGCCGCTGTTTCCCGGCTTCAGCGAACGTGCCACCGCAACGCTGCTCGGCTACCGCTGGCCGGGGAATATTCGTGAACTGAAGAACGTCGTTGAGCGCTCGGTCTATCGCCACGGCGACAGCGAGCACGAGCTGGACGCCATTATCCTTAACCCTTTCCGTCAGACCGCGGCCTCCGTGCCGGAGGCCGCGTCCGGGGACGAGCTGCCCGCTCTGCCGCTGGATCTGCGCGATTTTCAGCTCCAGCAGGAAAAACGCCTGCTGCAGCGGAGTCTGCAGCAGGCGAAGTATCATCAGAAGCAGGCGGCGGAGCTGCTGGGGTTAACCTATCACCAGCTCCGCGCGCTGCTGAAAAAACATCAGCTGTGAGAGGCGCGCGGCAGCAGCAGCGCGCTCACCGCCATCGCCCCCAGGCATAAGACGGCGTTGAACCACAGGGCATACTGGGCGGCATGGGCCATGCCCAGCGGCAAAAACAGCGCGAAAAGTGACGCCGTCACGGCAATACCCATCGCCCCGCCCAGCGAGCTGCCCATCTTGTAGATCCCCGAGGCGACGCCGATTTTGTTCTCCGGCGCGTTGGCCACCGCCGTATCCGTTGAGGGTGTGGCGTAGCAGCCCAGCCCGAGGCCAAACAGCACGTTGCTGGCGAACACCACCCCGATATACAGCGCCTTATCGAGAAAAGTGCAGGATATCAGGCCGATGGCAATGGCGGTCAGCACCGGCCCGGCCATCATCGGCAGCCGGGCGCCATAGCGCTGCAGCAGCTTCTCGCCCACCCGGATCATCGCCAGGACGGTCACCAGATAGCCGAGGGTCATCATCCCGCTCTCCAGCGGCGTCAGGTGGTGCCCCTGCTGCAGCCAGATGCTGGCGATCATCATGGTGCCAATCGCCCCATTGAGCAGAAAGTTCGACAGCACTGCCGCGCCGTAGGCCCGGTTACGAAACAGCGCAAAATCAATCAGCGCCGCCTCGCCTTTGCGCATGCCGTTGCGGATAAATACCGCCCCCGCCGCCAGCGCCCCGACCAGCATGGTCAACGACAGCGGACTGCTCCATCCCCAGCCATGGCCCTTGCTGATAAACAAATTCACCAGCACCAGCGCGGCAATCAGGCTCAGCAGACCGCCGACGTCCAGCTTATGCTGGCTGGCGCTGGCGCTGCGGCTCTCCGGCGTGCCGCGCAGCAAAAACAGCGCCAGCAGAGCGACGGCAATGGAGAAGACGAAGATCCAGCGCCAGCCGAGCCCGGTGGCGATGGCCCCGCCAACGAAGGAACAGAGACCGCTGCCGCCCCACGAGCCGATGACCCAGAAGCTGACCGCCCGCTGCCGCGCACGCCCCTCATACCAGGTCTTAATCAGCGCCAGCGTCGCCGGCATAATGCACGCCGCCGACAGCCCCTGCAGCACCCGGCCGGCCAGGAACAGCCCCGGCCCCTGAGCGACCACCAGCATGGCGCTGCCGACGATACTCAGCCCCAGTCCGAGGGTGGTCATCCGCATCCGGCCAAACTTGTCCGCCAGGCCGCCGCTGGCGACCACGAAACAGCCGCTGAACAGCGCGCTGAGACTGACGGCCAGGGTTAAGGTTTCAAGGGAGATATCAAGACTGCTTTTCATCGCCGGCACCACGTTAATCACCGACTGGGCAAACAGCCAGAAGGTTAAAACGCTTAGCACAATCCCCACCAGCAGGCGATCGCTGCCGACAAAGGGGGTGTCGCTCACGGTGACAGTGCTCATCGCATGGCCCTCCTGTTTCCGGTGATTAACGCAAATAGTGTTCCGCCAGACCGCACCACAGCGCCGCCCCGGTCAGCAACAGCGCGTCGTTGAAGTCATAGCCCGGGTTATGGACCATGCAGCGATCCGGCTCATCGCCAGCGCCGATGGTGAAATAGCTGCCATGCGGGTGCTGTTCCAGCATGAAGGCAAAATCTTCACTGCCCATAAACGGCTTCACCTCGCCCACCTGCTCTGCGCCAAACAGCGATGTCGCCACCTCCCGCACCATCGCGTTGGCCGCCGGATCGTTACGCAATACCGGGCTGCCGTTGACGTGCGTCAGCGTGGCCGTGGCGTTGAAGCTCTCCGCCTGAGCCACGGCGATATCATGGATCCGCTGCAGCACGGTCTCGCGCACCTGCTCATTGAGGGTGCGCACCGTGAGCTTCATCAGCACGTGATCGTTAATGATATTGGGCGCGTGTCCGGCCTGGATGCTGCCGACGGTGACCACCGCCGGTTCGAACGGGGTGATATTCCGCGAGACGATCGACTGCAGCGCGAGGGTGATATGGCAGGCGACCAGCGTGGCATCCACGGTATGCTCCGGTACCGCGCCGTGGCCGCCAACGCCTTTCACCTCAATATGCAGCGTATCGGAGGAGGCCATCATCGCCCCGTCGCGCAGGCCGATCTTGCCCAGCGGCTGACCCGGCATATTGTGCAAGCCGAAGATGGCATCGCAGGGGAACCGGTCAAACAGACCGTCCTCGACCATCACTCGCCCGCCGTACAACAGCTCTTCCGCGGGCTGGAAAATCAGCTGCAGCGTCCCGGTAAACTGGCGGGTGCGCGCCAGATATTCAGCCGCGTAGAGCAGCGTGGTGGTGTGCCCGTCATGGCCGCAGCCGTGGAAACGCCCGTCAACCTGGCTTGCCCACGGCTTCCCGCTCCGCTCCTGCATCGGCAGGGCATCCATATCCGCCCGCAGGCCGAGGCGTTTTTTTCCGTGGCCGACGCGCAGCGTGCCCACCACTCCGGTGCCCGCCAGGCCGCGGTGAACCTCGTATCCCCACTCGCCAAGCAGTCGAGCGACCTCATTGCTGGTTTGATGTTCTTCAAAGCCGATCTCCGGCTGCTGGTGGAACTGGCGACGCAGGGCAATAAATTGCGCCTCGTTGACCTGCAAGGCTTCAAGCAACGGATGTGTCATTTTTGTTATTCCTGTGTTGTGTTTGCACGACACTTTCGAGTTTATGCGGGTGAAACAGCTTTCAGGTGCGCTTTTTTGTTTTATATTGACGAGAAATCAATGACTGTTTTTCATACATATCAGTTATGACAAAAAATAACGGGTTGTTTTTTGTCTGCGGAGGAGTGTCACGTGGAGCAGCATTCAGGCGACTTTAGCGTCACCGTGCGCGATGTACGTCAGTTGAACCAGACAGAAGGCGATCTGCTGACGCTGCTATGGGTGCTGGAGGGGAGCGTAAATCTGACGGAGGCGGAAGGAGTGCCGCAGCCGCTCGCCGCCGACGAGCTGGCGATCGTTAACCGCAACCGTCGCTGGAGTCTGCGCAGCGCCGGTACCAACGCAGTGATGATCCTGACCCTTTCCGCCAGCTGGCTGACCCGCCTTGACAGCGCTTTTTTTGCTGTCGACTATCAGATAACGCCGCGCACCCGGGATGCGGAGGACGGCCTGCGCCGCCTGATGCGCCAGCTGCTGGTGAGCGGCCTGGTCAAGCATCCCGGCCATTACCGACTGGAGGCCAACCGCTGGCTGAGTGAGATAGCGCTCCTGCTGGCCACGCGCTTCAGCCAGCCCATCGCCTCCGCGCCGCGCCGCGGAGCGGAGAACTGGAGCCGGCGAATAGCCAGCGTGGTGGCGCGGATCGACGCCAACTATCAGCGCCGCTTCTCGTTGCAGGAGGTGGCGGCAGCGGAATTTGTCTCCGAGGCCTGGCTGTCACGCTTATTTCACAAAGAAGTCGGGGTGAGTTTTGTTCAGTACCTCACCGCGCTGCGCCTGCGCCACGCCGCCGATCAGTTGTTGACCACCCGCAAACCCGCCCAGCAAATCGCCCGCGAACAGGGGTTCGCCAGTACCCGTATGATGAGCGATCTGTTTAAGCGCCAGCACGGCGTGACGCCGCGCCAGTATCGTGAACAGCATCCCCGGGAGCTTGCCCGACCGCGTCCGCCGCAGGCCGACCGCTGGCAGCCGGTCGCTGTCGACCGGCTCTATGCTCGCCTCAATGAACCGGAACCACGCGACCGGGAAAGTCCCCCGCTGCCGATCAATCCGCCGCAGACCCGGGAGATCAACCTGCACGATCGCCCGGCGCGCGCCGCTGTGCTGCGCCATACCCGGATGGTGGTGACCGTGCGCGAGCTGGACGACCTGCTACGGGAGGATGTGCGCCGGGAACTGGAGCAGCTGCACCGCGCCCTGCCGGTGTATGCCATCGATATCAACGATCCCTTTCTCAGCAGCCGGCTGTTCGGCACCGGCTGGGACGATCCGCAGATGGCCGGCTACGCCTGCTGGTATAACCTGCAGCAGATTTTTAGCTGGCTGGCGGCGATGGGCTGGAACGTGATCCTCCACACCGGCGTCACCACCCGCAGCGACCTGCTGCAGCGGTTTCTGCTGCTCGCCGCCAACCATTTTCCGCCGGCCACGCTCAACAGCTGGCGCTTTGTCTGGCACTGGTCGCCGCAGGCCAGCGAAGCGACCCGCCAGGCGGCCTGGCGCCAGCAGCGCGAGGTTCTTCACCGCCTGCTGCCGCAGCCGCAGCTGGGGATCTGGCACCGCTTTGCTCCCAGCGATCCCGGTAACGATCCGTTGTTTCACTCACCGCTGCTGGCGGAGGCGGATTTTCTCGCCTGCCAGGCAGATGCCAACGAACAACTGGATCTGGCGCAGGCAGACAGCAGCCGCCTGGCCTCCAGCGAACATTATCCGCTGCACAAGCTGCGGCAGATCCACAGCGCCCTGCGCCAGCGACAGCTTAACCTGCCGCTGTGGCTGCTCTCCTGGAATACCCTGACCGGCGATACGCGGGATACCAACGGCCGCTTTTTTCGCGGCGCGCTGTTGATGGATAATCTGCTGGGGGTGGCGGACCAGGTCTGGCTGGCGGGCTTCTGGTTAAATTCAGGCCTCCAGGGCGAAGCCCGCGCTAACGGGAAGCTCGATACCTCCAGCCTGGCGCTGCACTATCTGCACGGGCTGCCTCGCCCGGTTTACTGGGTACTGTGGCTCTGGCGGCGGCTGCGCGGCGAGATCCTGTTTCAGGATAAAAACCTGCTGTTGCTTCACCACCAGGGGCACTACCAGCTGCTGCTGCGCAATACGGTGGTCTACAATCCCTGGCTCTCCAGCGAAGCGGCCTTTATCCAGCGTTTCAGCCAGCCCTACAGCGTGCGGCTGCAGGGCCTGGAGGGCGGCTGGCGCGTCAAACAGCACCTGTTCGATCAGCATCATGGCGCGTTATTCCCGCTGGTCGACGCCTTTCGCAGCCGCAGCGGCCCCGACGCTGAGGATTACCAGTGGTTGATGCATCGGGCTCGTCCGGCGCTCAGTGTGGAAGATGCCCGGCTTGACGGACACTGGCTGCGGGTCGACTCGCTGGAAAGCAACGCTTTGGCGCTGTACGAATTTACGCCTCAGCGCGCTCCCGGCGAGGATCCCGCCCCCGCAAGCAATCCGTGAATTTTGCGCTGGCTCTCCGTCGTCGCCGGGTTGAAAACCAGCAGCGACAGATCGGGGCGGCCTTCCACGGCAAAAGAGGTGAACTCCAGATCGAGCGGGCCCATCTGCGGATGGTGAATGCGCTTATAGCCTTCTCCGTGGCCGGCGACGTCATGGCTTTGCCAGAAACGGGCGAACTCAACGCTCTGCTGCGTGAGTTCAGCGATCAACTGGTCAGTTTCCGTCGTCGCCCCCATCCGGGTTACGTCGGCGCGAAAAGCGTTGACGATAAGCTGCCCCACCGTCTGCCAGTCCTCCAGCGTGCAGCGGGCTTCAGGTCGGGTAAACAGGCGACGCAGTACGTTGCGCTCCGCCAGCGGTAGCTGGCTGTAGTCGGTCAGCACCCTGGCCGCCGCCGCGTTCCAGGCGATGACGTCCCAGCTGGCGGTGCGGATAATCGCCGGAATAGTAAAAGCGTCAAGCACCCGCTGCAGCCGCGGCGTCATATCATCTGTCACCGTCAGACGCGTCTGCGGCGGATGGCCAAAGGCGAGAATAAACAGATGCTCGCGCTCCGGGGTGGTCAGCCGCAGACCGCAGGCGATCCGCTCCAGCACCTCGCGGGAGGGCGCCCCGCCGCGCCCCTGTTCAAGCCAGGTATACCAGGTCGGGCTGATACTGGCGAGCTGCGCGACCTCTTCGCGGCGCAGCCCCGGCGTGCGCCGGCGTCCCGCCGGGAAGCCAAACGTCGCCGGATCGAGGCGCTGGCGCCGGGCGCGGAGAAAATCGCCTAAAGCATGGTTGTCAGAAGTGTTCATCATCTGCCTGTGGGTTCTGCCTGTTAGAATTTATACCCCGATAATGTCTCTACTTTTATAGTATGACATCGCAGGTAGGATACGCCTGAAACCCGTTCAGGAGATCCATGATGCGTATATTTCTTACCGGCGCGAGCGGATTTATCGGCTCACGTATTCTTCCGGCCCTGCAGGCGTCGGGCCATCAGGTTATCGGCCTCGCGCGCAGCGACACCGCAGCGCAGACCCTGAAAGCGGCAGGCGTCGAGGTGCACCGCGGCACGCTGGACGCCCCGGACTCGCTACTGGCTGGCGTCGAGGGCGCTGACGCGGTGATCCATACCGCCTTCGACCACGACTTCAGCCGCTTTGCCGCCAACTGCGAGAAAGACCGCCAGGCGATCCTGACCATGGGTCGGGCGTTGCAAGGCAGCGCGCGGCCGCTGGTCATCACCTCCGGCACATTGATGGGCGACGACGGGAGCGGCGTCCCGGCCCGGGAGTCGTTCTTCAACTCAGGGCACCCCAGCCCGCGCACCGCCTCTGAGCTCGCCGGTCAGCAACTGCTGGAGGCGGGAGTGGATGTTCGGGTGGTTCGCCTGCCGCAGGTACATGACACCGTGCGCCAGGGGCTACTGACCAGCTATATCGAACGCGCGGTCGCCAACGGGGCGGTGGCCCTGCGCGGCGAGGGAAGCAACCGCTGGTCCGCCGCCCATGTCAATGACGTCGCGCGACTGTACGTTAGCGCCCTGCTGCAGGGCGCGGCCGGCGAGCGCTACCATGCGGTGGACGAAGAGGGGATCGCGTTACGCGATATTGCTACGGTAATTGCTCAGGGATTAAACCTGCCGCTGACCCACCTGGATGAGTCGCAGGTCGACGCCTGGTTCGGCTGGTTTGCGCCGTTTACCGCCCTTGACCTGCGCGCCAGCTCAGCATGGACCCGTGAGCGATTGCAGTGGCAGCCGGTTGGCCCCGGGCTGCTGGAGGACCTGCGGAATATGGATTACCAAAAAGTGACGTTGTCACAATAAGCGAGCGAAACCCTCTGTTTAATTTTCTGACGGGCTCGCCCTCTGCCCGTCAGTCCCTCTGCTTTCTCCCCGCTATACTGAATATATCTCCCCGGCGTCAGCGTCTGTTTCATCGTCTGGCAAACCGCGGCCAAACAGACCTGACTGGCGATATCGGCGATAAAAAGTTACCATGTTTCAATATACAGACTCGGTTCCGCTACTATTTTAATCAATTGACTGAATACTATACGCTCCCGGTAACCGCATTATCCCTCAGGCTTGTTGAAGGCGGTGGTGAATGTCTATAAATCTTAATAAGATAGAGTTCAACTCTATAATCAAACAGAAAATATGCGCCTGAAATTGTCATCTCTCCTGGCAGCCGTTTCCCTGCTGTGTGGGCAGGCCTTTGCCGCCCCTGTGCTCCCTGACCGCGCCGATATCCGCGACAGCGGTTTCGTCTATTGCGTCAGCGGCCAGGTGAATACCTTTAATCCGCAGAAAGTCAGCAGCGGCCTGATTGTCGATACGCTGGCCGCTCAGATCTACGATCGTCTGCTTGACGTCGATCCCTATACCTACCGGCTGGTCCCCGAGCTGGCGGAGAGCTGGGAAGTCCTTGATAACGGCGCCACCTACCGCTTCCACCTGCGCCGCCATGTCCCGTTTCAACGCACGGCATGGTTTACCCCGACGCGGGACTTCAACGCGGATGATGTGATTTTTACCTTTGGCCGTATTTTTAACCGCGACCATCCGTGGCACAACGTCAACGGCAGCAGCTTCCCTTACTTCGACAGTCTGCAGTTTGCTGACAGCGTGGAGAGTGTGCGTAAGCTGGATAATCAGACCGTGGAGTTTCGCCTCAAGCGGCCGGACGCCTCGTTCCTCTGGCATCTGGCCACTCACTATGCGTCAATTACCTCTGCCGAATATGCCGCCCGCTTAACGCAAGACGACCGCCAGGAGCAGCTGGATCGCCAGCCGGTCGGTACCGGTCCGTTCCAGTTGTCCGAGTACCGCTCCGGGCAATATATCCGTCTGCAGCGTCACCCCGACTACTGGCGCGGCAAACCGTTGATGCCGCAGGTGGTGGTGGACCTCGGCTCCGGTGGTACCGGCCGACTGTCGAAACTGCTCACCGGGGAATGCGACGTGCTGGCCTGGCCCGCCGCCAGCCAGCTGACGATCCTGCGCGACGATCCGCGCCTGCGCCTGACGCTGCGCCCGGGAATGAACATTGCCTGGCTGGCCTTCAACACCGCCAAGCCGCCGCTGGACAACCCTGAGGTGCGGCATGCGCTGGCGCTGGCTATTAACAACCAGCGCCTGATGCAGTCCATCTACTACGGCACCGCAGAGACGGCGGCATCCATGCTACCGCGCGCCTCGTGGGCCTACGATAACGACGCTAAAATTACTGAGTACAATCCCCAGGAAGCCCGCGCCCGCCTGAAGGCCCTGGGGCTGGAAAATCTGACCCTCAAGCTGTGGGTGCCCACCAGCTCTCAGGCATGGAACCCCAGCCCGCTGAAAACGGCGGAGCTGATCCAGGCGGATATGGCGCAGATTGGCGTCAAGGTGATCATCATGCCGGTGGAGGGGCGCTTCCAGGAGGCGCGGCTGATGGACATGAACCATGACCTGACGCTCTCCGGCTGGGCGACGGACAGTAACGATCCGGACAGTTTTTTCCGGCCGCTGCTGAGCTGCGCGGCGATCGCCTCACAAACCAACTTTGCCCACTGGTGTAACCGGGAATTTGATGACGTGCTGCAAAAAGCGCTGCTTTCGCAACAGCTCTCCTCGCGGATGGACGCTTACAAAGAGGCACAGCGGATCCTCGCCCGCGAACTGCCGGTCCTGCCGCTGGCCTCCTCGCTGCGTTTGCAGGCCTATCGCTATGATATGAAAGGCCTCGTGCTGAGCCCCTTCGGTAACGCTTCGTTCGCTGGCGTATCGCGGGAGAAAACCGAAGAGGTGAAAAAACCATGATTATTTTTACCCTGCGTCGTCTGCTGTTGCTGCTGGTCACCCTCTTTTTTCTGACCTTTATCGGCTTCAGCCTGAGTTATTTCACCCCTCATGCGCCGCTACAGGGCGCCTCCCTGTGGAATGCGTGGCTGTTCTGGTTTCAAGGGGTGCTGCACTGGGATTTTGGCGTCTCCAGCATTAACGGCCAGTTGATTTCTGAGCAGCTGCGCGAGGTGTTCCCGGCGACCATGGAGCTGTGCATCCTCGCCTTCGGCTTTGCCCTGCTGATTGGCATTCCGGTGGGCATGATCGCTGGCGTAATGCGCAACAAATGGCCTGATACCCTGATCAGCGCCGTCGCGCTGGTCGGTTTCTCGATCCCGGTGTTCTGGCTGGCGCTGCTCCTGACCCTCTTCTTCTCGCTGACTCTTGGCTGGTTTCCGGTCTCTGGCCGCTTCGATCTGCTGTATGAGGTGAAAACCGTCACCGGTTTTGCGCTGATTGACGCCTGGATCTCGGACTCGCCATGGCGCCATGAGATGATCGTCAGCGCCGCGCGGCATATGGTGCTGCCGGTGCTGACCCTGGCGGTGGCGCCCACCACCGAGGTGATCCGCCTGATGCGCATCAGCACCAGCGAGGTGTATGACACCAACTATGTCAAAGCGGCTGCCACCCGCGGCGTGTCGCGACGCAAAATTTTACTGCGCCATGTACTGCACAACGCCCTGCCGCCGGTGATCCCGCGCCTCGGCCTGCAGTTTTCCACCATGCTCACCCTGGCGATGATCACCGAGATGGTGTTCAGCTGGCCCGGACTGGGACGCTGGCTGATCAACGCGATCCGCCAGCAGGACTACGCGGCGATCTCCGCCGGCGTCATGGTGATTGGCGCACTGGTCATTATCGTCAACGTGATTTCCGATATCCTCGGTGCCATGGCTAACCCGCTGAAACATAAGGAATGGTATGCCCTACGATAGCAGCTACAAACTAAATAATTTTTTTAATTAAAAACAATGTGTTAAATTTTTAAATTGTGCGATTTCCCTGACTTTAATACACAATTTTGTACACATTGTTTTTGACGTCATCTCCGACAGTCATCAGTTAGATGGCTGTCGGAGTTCCCTTCCTACGTTTCCTCCACACCTTCTATACTTCCATTCTGACCACTGGTGGTTGATATGTGCTGACGCTTTTCTCAGTCAATGACCCGTGAAGATTATCTGTCCTACCTTGCAGATGATGCCGATCGTGACATTGCATATGACCCGGCGCCGATTAGTCGATATAACGTCGCGCCCGGTACCAAAGTTTTGCTTCTGAGCGAACGCGGCGAACAACTGCATATCGATCCTGTCTTCTGGGGTTATGCGCCCGGGTGGTGGGATAAGGCTCCACTGATTAACGCGCGTGTTGAAACCGTGGTTACCGGCAGGATGTTTAAGCCGCTATGGCAACATGGCCGGGCGATCTGCTTTGCTGATGGGGGCTTCGAATGGAAGAAAGAAGGTGACAAGAAGCAACCCACTCTACTTTATCCATCGCGCCGATGGCCAGCCGATATTCATGGCGGCAATCGGAAGCACACCATTTGGAGACGAAACAGAAGGCTTTCTGATCGTCACCGCAGCAACAGAAAAAGGTCTAATAGATATCCACGACCACCAGCCTCTGGTACTGTCGCCAGAAGCAGCAAGATAATGGATGAGTCAGGACATTGGAGGGAAAGAGTCAGAGGAGTTAGCTGCGGATGGCACCGTGCCCGCAGACAAATTTATCTGGCATGCAGTGACGCGCGCCGTAAAAAAATTTGAAAAATCAGGGGAATAATTGATTGAGGCAATCAAATGCACATAGCCAGACGTGCGCCTAATGCCAAAAGCAGAAATAAATAATAATTTTTCGATAATAACTTACTGGGTCAGAAAATGGAATATCCGGTGAAAAAGCCCTTGCTGCATTGTCTGGATGTATCAATATGATGCCGGGTTCCTCCCGGTAAATATTTAGATATCCCCCCATGACTCGCGGCTTCAGTCGTGCATGATGAACATTCCAGCAGCAAAGTCATCAGGTTAGAAAGATATCTGCATTTTGTCAGTGCACAAAGAGTGACTTCCTTATATGAGAACGATTATTAAAAATGAACATGTAAAAAAAGGCCTGCTATTAGCAAGCCACAAAGATTTTAACTCATTTTTTTTCGCTTCTGATAAATAGGGTAAATACGCAATTAAATTTGAAGCAGAGAACATAACAAAAATGCTATAAATATTTCCGGGACGCATCGAGAATTTCCTGTGACATTAACTGTCTGTCAGAGGCTACGTAAATAACATCATGATCACCGGTTAATGAAGGAAAGCCTGCAGACATAATCTGTAGATGTGTTTCTTCACCGTTTGGGTATTCCTGTCTGATTGAGGATGTCCCCTCCGGAACGGTCATGACTTTACAGGATTCGGTATTAAAGAAAACGAGTACTTTTATCATATGCCACCATAATTCTGTTAGTCTTTTCCGTCACTCTCTTCTATCAGTGATGTTAAATGACGATGCAATTAAAATACAATCAGGGACGTGATGATTTCGAAGGCAGCCCCGCCTCTTACATATTTTATTATTTAACAGGCAGTTAGCTTCTGCTTTCATGCTTTCATGCTTTCATGCTTTCATGCTTTCATGCAGCAGTCCTGCACTTCATCACATCGGTCAGCACACTCATAATTGCGAAAAACATGTTGACCTGATATTAAAAATAACCGACTTTCTCTGATTTAATTTATGGACCTGTCTACTCAGGAATAATCCTTCATCGTTGTCGCAGGCCCACAAATTTTCATTTATCGCAAAGTATTACGTTTGTAGCAGCAGGCCCTTTTTCACCACTCTGCATGGCGAACTCAACTTTCTGCCCTTCAAATAAGGTATTGAAATTCTCACCATGAAGCGAGGAGAAATGGACGAAAACATCCTTGCTACCGTCAAGAGGTGAAATGAAACCAAAACCTTTATCTTCGTTAAACCATTTTACCAAACCTTTAATTCTTGTAGACATACTGACTCCTGTTATACATGATAGTATTAATAGTAAACGTATAGTATTAAAGGTATGACTCAAAAAGAGGGGATATCAGCGATAGCGCCTGGTAATGAGGACTGACCAGAAAATGTTTAACGTTCGTTTGTACATTGAACTAACAGGATTCATTAAGGCACAGGGAATCGATATAAGCAAATTATTTTTTTAGCCATCCAGAAGTCCGGCAGGAAAATTAAATGTGCAATATACTATTTTGAATGTATAGTCTTTACGTGTTTTCAATAAGGAATTGACTTGTCCCATAAAATGACAGGCATTGTCAAAAGCTTTGACATTCTCAGTGGTAAAGGCCTCATAATCCCTTCAGATGGGCGAAAAGATGTTCTGCTTCACATTTCAGCCGTTAACTCCCGCGAATCAGAATTACTCATCCCAGGAAGCCGCATAGAATTCTGTCGGATCAATGGTCCCAGAGGGCCTGTGGCTGCGAACATTTACCTCTCCTAAATTTCAGGGTCTCAAAATAAACAGATTAAAACTTAACCATATGTGATACGGTGAAGTTCATTCATTGAAAGGTTAATGGTTATGTCTATTATCAATTACGCAATGAAATTCTTCAGCGGTGCATCTACTGCCACTGTTGGCTGCACTGTTTGTGGTTTCAAATCAGTTCAACCGATGGCAAAAATCCGGCGCAATCAGGCCATGCTTTGCCCTCGGTGTAAAGCCCTGTTTATCTCACGGCGCTAGTATCAACTGATCCACCGTGGACAGAACCATCTTCTATACTTAAGTTAAATCCCAGCAGCTGTTAAATCCCTGATGCCTGACGCCCATCCTGAGAGAACGTTTCTGAACTGATTTCGCAACTGCTCCTGCGCGCTAATGTCGCATCAGAGCAATGCTATGAAAATGAACCCCAGAGCGTGGTTTAACCGCTCCCGTATTCCGGTGAATGCTGCCGAAAACGTAACGTTTTCGGCGAACGATCCTGCAAGCGAAAGCACTCCGCGGTCAGAACTCTTTTCGACTGCCCAGATGGAACGCTATGGTCAGAAGCTGGCGCGGACCCATAAAGTATCACCGGATAAACATCCCTATTATCTTCTGAAACGGCTTGGCGACAATGAGGCCGTTATCACCCAAAACTGCTATGAGCTTAATGCAGGTAAAAAGACCAGTATCATGCCCGCCGGGGAGTGGTTGCTGGACAATTATTATCTGATTGAGGAACAAATCCGTACCGTCCGCCAGCACTTGCCGAAAAGTTTTGGTAAAGGTCTCCCGTCGCTGATGTCGCCGCTGAATTGCCCAAGAATTTATCATATCGCATCAGAGGCCATTGCTCACGGTGATGGCCGCTGGGATGCCACCAGTCTGACCAGCTATCTCGCTGCCTATCAACAGGTGACGCCGCTGACACTAGGTGAAATCTGGGCATTACCGGGAATGCTTCGCCTGGCGCTGATTGAAAATCTTCGTCGTATCAGTATGGAAGTGATAAAAGCGCAACAGGACAGAAACCTGGCAGATACGTGGATAACCAGGATTTTCGAATGTGCAGAGAGTGCGCCTGGTGATTTAATTATGGTGGTTGCCGATTTGGCGCGCTCCCGTCCTCCGTTATCCAGCGCGTTTGTCGCAGAACTGGTGCGGCGTCTGCAGGGGCACGGCAACGCGCTGTCGTTACCTCTTACCTGGGTTGATCAGTGCCTTCGGGAACAGGGAGTCACCACTGACATTCTCATAAATAACTTCAATCAACAGCTTGCCGCCAGCCAGCTGTCTGTCAGTAACAGCATCGCAGGCCTGCGATTACTGGGTGAAACGGACTGGGCTGATTTCGCCGAAACGATAAGCGTCGTCGAACAGGCATTAAGCAATGATCCTGCCGGTATCTATCCCCGGATGCACTTCAATACCCGGGATCATTACCGGCACGTAGTTGAGGTCCTGGCCAGAGACAGTGGGCTCAGCGAGCCTGAGGTTGCTGACAGGGTGCTGGCGCTTTCAGAGGAAAAAGCCCCCAATACACCGGAACATCATATTGGTTATTATCTCGCCGGCGAAGGTCGACAGGCACTGGATATACATCTTCTGGCAGACACCTCAGGGCTCATACGCTTGCGGCACAGTTTCAACAGAATAACCCTGCTGTCATGGCTTGGCAGCCTGGCGTTGTTGACAACCGCAGCGACCGCGGCAATATTGCACGAAACTGCCATGCAGGGCGTAGGTTGGTTGTTAATCGCGGTGATATTACCTCTGGTTATCGCTTTAACTCAGTTAATGAGTGATTTACTCAGTGACGCAACCACCCGTTTTCGCGTTCCTCGCCCCTTGCCGGGGATGGATTTTTCAGCCGGTATTCCCGCTGACAGTGCCACTATGTTAGTCATTCCCTGCATGTTGACCAGCCACGAAAGTTTCAGCCAGCTCCTCACCAGTCTTGAAGTTTGCTGGTTGGGGAATGAAAACGAAAATCTCAGGTTCGCGCTGCTCACTGATTTTGCAGATTCTGAAAATGAACCCTCGCCGGAAAGTCACGCGCTGCTCAGACAGGCTATCGCTGATACGCAGGCGCTGAATCGGCGCTACCCCTCCGGTCGACCACGTTTTTATCTGTTACATCGTCAGCCTGAATGGAACCCCTCGGAAGGAATGTGGATGGGCTACGAACGCAAGCGGGGAAAACTGGCGTTGCTGAACAGCTGGTTGCGCCATCCGGGAACGCAATTCGTCAGCGTTGCAGACATGCCGGCCCACCTTTTACCGGATCACATTAAATACGTCATTACCCTGGACAGTGATACGGTGTTGCCGCGCGATACGGCTCACAAACTGGTCGCGGCGATGGCCCATCCGTTGAATACGCCAGAGTATGATCCGGTACGCCAGAGGGTGGTCAAAGGATTTGGTATTTTACAACCCGGTCTTGCGGAGGAGATACCACGTAACGGTCAGGGGCGTTACGCCGCCCTGCGCAGCAGCATACCGGGTAATAACCCCTATTCTATGATGTCTTCGGATATCTATCAGGATCTCTTTGGGGAAGGATCGTTTGTGGGCAAAGGGATTTACGATGTTGACATTTTTATGCAGGCCACTGCCAATACCTGTCCGGAAAATCTGGTTCTCAGCCATGATCTCCTCGAAGGGTGCTATGCGCGCTCGGGTCTGCTGAGTGAGGTGTTACTCTACGAACAGTACCCTAATAATTATCTGTCCGACGTTGCACGCCGTTCACGCTGGATCCGGGGTGACTGGCAACTGCTTAACTGGCTGAAACCACACGTCAGAAAAGCCGATGGAACCCGTACCCGGAATCCACTGACCGCGCTTTCTTACTGGAAATTACTCGACAATCTGCGTCGCAGCCTAGTAGCCCCCTCCTTACTGGTATTGCTGTTCTTCACTCTGCTTTGGGTACCCAATCCGGTTTACTGGCTGGGCATACTGTTGCTGATATGGCTGTTGCCAGCCCTCCTCTGCATTAGCCACGACCTTCTGCATAAACCTCTGCGTCGCCGCGTGAAGTCGCATCTGTTACTGGTGGGGGCGGGCGCGCTAAAGCGTCTGTCAGGTATCAGCCTTAATTTTGCGATACTGCCGCACGAAGCCGGATATTCGCTGAAAGCGATCGCCGAGACGCTATGGCGACTGGGGATAAGCAGGCGTCACCTCAGCCAGTGGGTCAGCCACAGCCAGGACAGCAGTCAGGCCAGACCCACTGTTGCACGTTTTTATCAGGCGATGTGGCTGAACGTTGCCGGTGGCGTGGCGCTGACAATACTGACCGGACAATTTGCCCCACAGCTGCTGGGGATTGCGTTACCGATCGGTTTGGTATGGTGTGTGGCACCGCTGCTGATGAGCAGGCTGAGTCGCCAGCCCGTGCGTAAGGTTTTTTCGCCTAATCAGGAACAAAAACAGCTGTTACGCCAGACAAGCCGTGAAATCTGGGCTTTTTTTGAAACATTTGCCACAGCAAAAGAGAACTGGCTTCCGCCTGATAATTATCAGGAAATACCACAACCGACGGTGGCACACCGAACCTCTCCTACCAATATTGGTCTTTCACTTATGGCTAACCTGACGGCATGGGACTTTGGCTACCTGCCTGGCGGAGAGGTGCTCCGGCGCGTGTCGCTCACGCTCGACACGATGGATAAAATGGAGCACTACCGGGGCCATCTCTACAACTGGTATGACACCCGTACGCTGGTCCCCCTAAGTCCACGCTATATCTCCAGCGTCGACAGCGGCAATATGGCCGGGCATTTATTGACCCTGCGTGCAGGCCTGTCCGCCATGCGTCATCAGCCTGTTTTAAGCAGCCAACAGATACTGACAGGACTGAACGATACGCTGGATATTCTGGAAAAACAGTGGGGTAAGAACCCACCTGACAGCCTGAAACTGCTGCGCAAGCATTGCCTGAACGCGGTGTCGCTCTCTCCGCAGGCGCTTTTCAGCGAACTGAAAAGCATGCGCACCCAGTGCAACCATCTGACCAGCGCATGCCATCAGGGATCTCCTCTTCAGATGCGCTGGGCTGGACATCTGGAGCATCAACTGGTTCAGCTTTGCCATGAGTGGTCTCTGTTGCTTGGCTGGTTGCCTGCATCCTGGAATGAACAGACGCTGCCGACGCTGAGCGAGCTTGCCCGTCCGACATTAACCGGTACAGGAACGCCTCCGGCGTCAGTGACGGAGCAGGCCCGAATGCGACTCAATATTATCACCGAACTGGAACAGCGGCTGGATGAGCATGCCCGGATGGATTTCGCCTTTCTGTACAGTGAAGCAACCAGTCTGCTCAGCGTCGGTTATAACTGTGACACCAATATGCCTGACAAGAGCCACTACGATCTCCTGCCGTCTGAAATTCGCCTGACCAGTTTTCTTGCCATTGCGACTAATCAGCTGCCTCTTAAAAGCTGGTACGCGCTGGGTCGATTGTTTACCACGATTGATAATGAAACTGCCCTGATGTCATGGAGCGGATCCATGTTTGAATATCTGATGCCGAATCTGGTGATGCCCACCTGGCCCGGAAGCCTGCTCGATGAAATGAGTCAGTCGGCGGTTATGCGCCAGATTCACTGGGGGAAAGAACGCGGGGTACCATGGGGTGTTTCAGAGTCTGGCTATCATGCTTTTGATGTTCAGCATAATTATCAGTATCAGGCATTTGGCGTACCGGGGCTCGGTCTGCGCAGGGGACTTGCCGATGACATGGTTGTTGCTCCTTACGCCACGCTGCTGGCGCTGATGGTTTCCCCACAGAGAGCCTGTGAGAACCTGTTCAGGCTGCAAAAAAATGGTGCACGCGGAGAATACGGTTTTTATGAAGCGCTGGACTATACCCCCTCACGTCTTGCAACCGGTCAGCTCTATGCGGTGGTACAGTCCTGGATGGCGCATCACCAGGGTATGGCATTTCAGGCGCTGGCTCATGTGCTGCTTGACGCCCCCATGACTGAACGCTTTATGTCCAGCACGGTATTCCTGTCAGCGAGTCTGCTGTTACAGGAGCGCGTGCCGGATGCGGTCGATCTGTACAGTCCGCGCCGTCATTTTGAATCTCATGAGGGCATGGTCAAACCCGTTCGCTATGAACCCCGTATTTTCTATAGCGTGGATACCCCCGCCCCGGATATTCAACTCCTGTCCAACGGCCATTATCATCTGATGTTGACCGCGGGCGGCGGTGGTTACAGTCGCTGGAATGATATTGCACTAACGCGCTGGCGCAGTGATACCACCCGTGATAACTGGGGAGCATTCTGCTACATCCGCGATACCCAGACGGGAGATGTGTGGAGCAATACCTGGCAACCGACAGGCTACACCAGCGGACAAGACGAGGAAGTGTTGTTCACCGATGCGGGGGCAGAATTCAGACGCAGCTTAGGGGGACTCAGCGTCAAAACTCAGGTGGTGATCTCTCCGGAGGATGATGTTGAATTGCGACGGCTCACACTGATTCATCGTGGTCGCAAGCCTCGCTCTCTGGAGCTGACAACCTATGCTGAAGTGGTACTGGCACCTGATGCCAGCGATCTGGCACACCCGGCATTCAGCAATTTGTTTATTCAGACTGAGCTTGCTCCTGAACGTGACGCTATTCTTTGCCACCGGCGCCCGCGCTCACCGGATGAACCGGGCCCTTGCCTGTTTCACATGATGGTGGTGCACGGCGATAACCGACATAACGTGTCGTTTGAAACGGACAGGGCAAGGTTTATTGGACGTGGCAGAAACCCTGCGAATGCACAGGCAATAGAGACGGGAGGGATGCTAGGCAACACGTCGGGCTCGGTGCTGGATCCGATACTGGCAATTCGCAACGCCATCATTCTGCAGCCGGGGCAGCCGGTTACGATTGATATCATTTATGGCATCAGCGAGACCCGTCAGCAGAGCCTGGCGTTGCTGGAGAAATATCGCGATTACCCTATCGCCGATCGCGTCTTTGAACTGGCCTGGTCTCACAGTCTGGTGGTATTGCGCCAGATGAACGCCAGTGAAGATGATGCCACGTTGTTCAATAATCTCGCCAGCGCTGTGCTTTACCCTGTCCAGGAGCTGCGCGCCGAAGGCCAGGCGATCGACCGCAACCGGCGTGGCCAGTCCGGACTGTGGGGCTGGGCAATTTCAGGAGATCTGCCGATAGTGCTGCTGAGTATAACCAGCGAGGAAAGTATCACCTCAGTGACCACACTGATTCAGGCACACCGTTACTGGAGACAGAAAGGGCTGGATGTTGATTTGGTTATCCTGAATAACAGCCCCGGCGGCTACCAGCAGGGATTACAAAATCAGATTATGGAGTTAATTTATGCCGGGTCTGAAGCCAGTCTGCTGGATAAAAAGGGCGGGCTTTTTGTCCGGAACGGTGAGCATCTCTCCGCTGAGGATAAGTTGCTTTTGATGAGCGTGGCCTGTCTTTATCTTGATGACCGCGCAGGGGGTATTAATGAGCAGCTTAACCAGCGTATTCATACGCTGAAATCGCCGGCAAGGGCATTCATTCCGCGTGCTGTGCGCGAGCGTAATCAACATACGGACTGGAGCCCTGATACCAGTCAGTTATGCCATTTCAATGGGTACGGTGGATTTTCTCTGGATGGGCGGGAATATCAGATCGTCCTTCGGGAAAATGCGCTTACACCGGCTCCCTGGTCGAACATACTGGCAAATTCTCGTTTTGGCAGTGTGATCTCAGAGGCAGGGCAGGCCTATACCTGGTATGAGAATGCCCATGAATACCGGTTGACGCCGTGGGAGAACGATCCGGTGAGCGATCGCAGCGGCGAAGCATTTTACCTGCGCGATGAAGAGAGCGGGGAGTGCTGGTCGCCGACGGCTTTACCTGTTCGCGGACACGGTGATTACCTGACCCGCCATGGTTTTGGCTACAGCGTTTTTGCCCATCGTGAGAGTGGTATAGACAGCGAGTTGACGGTCCTGGTTGCTGAAGAAGATCCGGTTAAACTGGTGCTCCTGACGCTCAGTAACTCTTCGGGACGGACACGTCAACTTTCCGTCACAGGCTATGTAGAGTGGACGCTCGGAGAAACACGAACGCGCTCAGCCCCTCACATTGTGACACATGTGGCCAGAACGCCCGGCGGCTGCGGGATACTTGCGAATAACTTTTATGGTGATAATGGTGGCGGCCGAACTGCATTTTTTGCCGTCAGCGGTAATGACTGTTCTCTGACAGGGGACCGCCGGGAGTTTATTGGCCGTAATGGTTCCCTTCACGCCCCTTCGGCCATGAAACTGCAAAAGCTTTCTGGTAAGACGGGGGCCGGTCTGGATCCCTGCGGAGCGGTGCAATCGGCGGTTACATTAATTGACGGGGACCAGAGGACGTTTATTTTTATCCTCGGCGCAGAGGAGAATGATGTTTGTGCTCAGGAGATGCTGGCCCGCTACATGAACGAGGATACGGTCCGCCAGGAGCTGAACCGGATTCATAATCACTGGCACAATGTTCTCGATAAAATCGTAGTTAACACCCCCGACACGTCCGTAAATTTACTGGTTAATGGCTGGCTGTTGTATCAGACGGTCGCCTGCCGTCTTATGGCCCGGAGTGGCTACTATCAGTCTGGCGGTGCATTTGGTTTTCGCGATCAGCTGCAGGATACGCTAGCTCTGAGCCACGCTGCTCCGGACCGGATGCGTGAACAGATAATACTCTGCGCATCGCGGCAGTTTATCGAGGGGGATGTGCAGCACTGGTGGCACCCGCCACACGGCAACGGTGTGCGTACCCGCTGTTCCGATGACTATCTTTGGCTGCCGCTTGCTGTTTGCTACTATGTTGAAACGACGGGGGATATGGATGCACTGGAAATACGCATTCCTTATCTGGAGGGACGCTCGCTTCAGCCTGGTGAAGAGTCTGTCTATGACACGCCGGTCATCAGCGGCACCGAAGAGACACTCTGGTTACACTGCGTCAAAGCTATACACTATGGACTTCGCTTCGGGGAGCATGGCCTGCCGCTGATGGGTGCTGGTGACTGGAATGACGGGATGAACCGGGTGGGTATCGAAGGCAAAGGTGAAAGCGTCTGGCTGGGCTTCTTCCTGTACGACATTTTGCAGCGGTTTGCAGCGCTGGCGGAGCGCAGGCTGGATGAAAGCGTCGCCGCGATGTGCCGTTCACAGGCTCTGCGCCTGCAAAGTAATCTCGAAGCCCACGCCTGGGATGGGGAATGGTACCGGCGCGGGTATTTTGACGATGGTACTCCCCTGGGATCGAAAACCTCACAGGACTGCCGGATTGATGCGATTGCGCAGAGCTGGTCTGTATTGTCCGGCGCCGCGAGCCCGGGACGGTGCGCAAAGGCCATGCAGGCGCTGGATAAGCACCTTGTGGATAACGAAGGAGGGCTGATCAAACTGTTAACGCCTCCTTTCGACGGACACGGTCCAAATCCGGGCTACATACAGGGGTACCTGCCAGGCGTGCGGGAAAACGGAGGGCAGTATACGCATGGCGCCATCTGGGCAGTGATGGCCTTTGCCCGAATGGGGAATGCCGGACGAGCCTGGCAACTCTGGTCAATGCTCAACCCTATAAATCATACCCTGAATGCGGACTCTGTCGGGATTTATAAAGCTGAGCCTTATGTCATGAGTGCTGATGTCTACAGCGTCGCTCCCCATACCGGACGTGCAGGGTGGAGCTGGTATACCGGTTCCGCAGGCTGGGCCTGGCGTTTACTTACCGAGGAATTACTGGGGATAAAACGTTCCGGCACTGAGTTTAGTGTTCATGCCCGGTTACCGGATGAGTGGTCGTCTTTTTCTATGGCATATCAATATGGTGAAAGCCATTATCAGATTAGTGTTTCACGCGGCGATGCAGAATATTGCGTGACACTGGATGGTGTTCTCCTCCCTGATGACAGAATACCGCTGAAGGATGATGGACAAAACCATACGGTTGAGATCATTCAGAACTGTCACTGAGCCCGGAGGTGCATTAACGTCTGCCGTTAATGCGCTGATTATCCCTGAGAACATCAATCGCAGTCTGCATGGCGATTTTGTCATCCCGCCTTTTTTGTTTGTCCTGCATGACCTGAAGGTATTCCAGCAAGGTGCGGGTATTAATCGGCCGGCCCTGTTTACCCACAGCCAGCACGGCTTCGCCAAGAATAATTTTCACTGGCGGTAGTTGTGCCGGATACCAGTCAAGGGTGTCTTCTGATTTCATCTTAAATTTCTCACGGAAGGGTAGTGTACCATAAATCAGACGTTCAATTTTCAATATCTGATATACTGATTCAGACACAACTTAACATAACTTATGCCAGTTATTTTTATATTAAAGTGTATAATAATTACTGTATTCCTCAGAGAATTATTTATGTCTTATACAAATGGGCTCAGGTATTTTAAAGAAAGACCGGTTCATGTTGCCTGCCCGGCATGCGCACACAGAGCCGATCAAAAAGCAGGTAAACTAAGAAAAGATGCGGTTCTTGAGTGCCCTGCCTGCGGACTGCTCTTCAGACCTTCAGAATGCTGGTGTATCGGCGGCTGATCAGCTTCTGCCACTTAACGTCAGTGATGTCGGGAAATGACAACATTTCTCCTGTACTGCAGTTGTCGAGGGTATGATAATGAAATCTAAAAAAACTGTTTTTATTGAAGGACATATCCTGTCAAACAGCTGTCACGGGCAGGCCGGTCAACCTTTCTGTATTCACCGGGTCAGGTTTAGTAATGGTAAATATGCGATTATACGGGTGGCATCCGGGATATGTTTCAAACCAGGCGAAATTATTCAACGAAACGATTGTGAGTGGTTTTATAAATTTACCAAAATTCGGCTTCTTTCTTTTGAGTACCTTGATGATGATGAATCAAGAAGACAATTTCTTGAGTATCAATGATAAAACATGGATTTATAACAGAATAACTTTGCTGGCTTACAATTCATTCCTGACTCTTTAAATTCTTTACCAGTCATTGCAAAGTTATTTTTTCTGAATTTAGATGACTTTAAATTGTCTAAAACAAAATGTATCGCTCAAGACGAATTGCTTCATTGTTTTCCTTTTGCGTTATAACCTTCATTAGCATTAAGGAAATTTATGGCACAGACTTTTACTCATAATTTACTCCATCCCCGCTACTGGCTTACCTGGACTGGTTTGGGTCTGCTGTGGCTTCTCGTTCAACTTCCTTACCCGGTTTTACATACTCTGGGCTCTGGTCTTGGAAAAATATCCAGACCCTTTCTGAAACGCCGGGAAGGGATTGCGAGTAGAAATATCGAACTGTGCTTTCCCGAGATGACACCGTTTGCCCGGAGCCAGATGGTCAATAAAAACTTTGTTTCTCTCGGGCTGGGACTAATGGAAACAGGAATGGCCTGGTTCTGGAGCGATGCGAGAGTCAAAAAATGGTTTGATGTCGAAGGGCTTGAAAACCTGACCGGTGCGACCAGAGGGGTAATGGTTGTCGGGATACATTTTATGTCCCTTGAATTGTGTGGAAGAGTAATGGGGTTATGCCATCCTATGATGGCAACGTATCGTCCACACAATAATCCATTAATGGAATGGGTACAGACAAAAGGGCGTATGCGTTCAAATAAGGCGATGATTAATCGACGTAATTTATCCGGTTTTGTTCATGCGCTAAAAGCTGGTGAAGCCGTGTGGTTTGCACCAGACCAGGATTATGGGTCTAAGGGAAGCGTTTTTGCACCTTTTTTCTCGGTAAAAAAAGCAGCCACGACGAACGGAACGTATGCTCTGTCAAAACTCGCTGGTGCAGACTTGCTCACACTTAGCATGATTCGACGTAGCGATAAAAAAGGTTATCACATGTATATCAGCAATCCGCTGTCAGGCTATCCAGGGGAGGACAAGGTCGCCGCAGCGGCTTATATAAACAAGATTATCGAGCGTGAAATTCTCCGTGCCCCTGAGCAATACCTGTGGATGCATCGCAGGTTCAAAACGCGTCCCGAAGGCGAAGCCTCTTTATATAATTGAACCATTCTACTTGTCATGTACCATGAATCTATCTTGCTGACTACTTTTTAACAGCAGCAGGCTTTACCACGTTGAAATCCTTAAGTTTATAAGGATGGGGCAATGTTTTTCGGGGAATTTCATAGTAGTCTTCAAACTATCTCCGATAATCCCTGCAATTTTCTACAAAGAGGTTCCCGAGTAAGTGCTACAGGGAGATATTTGTAAATCGTCTTCACCCCCACCCCTGTCACATCTGCGATCTGTTGTCGGGTAGCGCCGTTCTCCAGCATTCTGCGGCACCGCTCCACCACTTCTTCAGTCATTACCCGGCGGCGGCCACCGACTCTCCCCTGCTCCCTCGCAGCGGCTAAACCGGCGCGGGTACGCTCGACGATCAGCTCGCGCTCCATTTCCGCCAGGGCGCTCATGACGTGGAAGAAAAAACGGCCTGCTGGCGTACTGGTATCGATGCTGTCGGTCAGACTGCGGAAATTTACCCCGCGAGCCTGCAGCTCCGACACGAGCGTAATCAGATCACGCACGCTTCGGCCCAGCCGGTCCAGTTTCCAGACCACCAGCACATCGCCCGGTCGCAGCCGCCGTAAGGCGCGCTTTAACCCTGGCCGCCGGGCATTTTTCCCGCTGGCCATATCCTCAAATACCAGCTCACATTCTGCGCGAATCAGCGCGTTTTTCTGTAAATCGAGGTTTTGATCCCCGGTTGATACCCTCGCATAGCCAATCAGCACTATCTAACTCCTTGAAATAGCTGATTGTAAAAAGCCGCGGCCATTCGCTCAAACCCTCGTTTGTGCGAAGCCTCTTTTTGGAGCAAAAAAACATGGCCTTTGATCCGCCACTTGGGAGCACGTCGCCCGCGGTGCTGCTCGATAACGCCACTCGCCTGGACGAACTCGTTAACGGGCCCGCGGGCACCGTTACCGACCGTGCCGGGCAACCGCTGGACACCTGGCGCCTGATGCTGCAGACATTCGCGGCAATTGTTGAAAATACGCGGGAAAACCTGGTCCCTCTGGGAAAACAATATACAGACCTGTCGAAAGCCCAGGCGGATATCGCAAACATTCCTGATGGTGCGGTGATTTATGTACTGAGCCCGCTCAGTGACGTTCTGGCTGATGAGTATAAAAATATCAGTGGTGTACTCACGACCACCGGCAAACAGATGGCGGCAAAGGGCTATACCGATAATGTTATCAACAGCCTGAAATCGTCTGGCCTGATCCCCGAAGTCATGAACCCGGAAAGCGGTTATGTACTGGCGTTTCGCGATCCGGAGTCGAAGCGTTCCTGCATACTCGTAACCGTTACCGGCCAGGTTGAAATTCCCCTGCTGCAGTACCAGAACGGGTCGATTGAACGCCCGGCGTTGCAGGAGGAAATTCAACGGTTAATTCCCATGACCCTTGATCCGTCCACCGGATACATTATGGCCTGGATAGATCCTGTTACCCGCCGCATGGCGTTGCGGGTTTCGGTGAGTGGTGAGGTTGATATTCCGCTGCTGAAAATCGCAGACGGTGCCATTGAACCGGAGATGCTGTCACCCAATCTGCAGGGGCTGGTCCCCGTTTACCTGACCCCGGATAGTGGCTATGTCATGGCCTGGATTGATCCCGTTACCCGGCGCTGTGCGATGCGGGTTACCGTTACGGGCCAGGTAGAGATTCCGCTGCTGGCGATTGGTAAAAACGTCATCACAGCCGACAATCTCACCGATTCATTGCGCGGCTCGCTGATGCCGGTAGCTCAGGACGTCGTGAGCGTTTATCCGGATGCAATACGATCACGAATTGCAGAGCTTACAGCCCGCACCAACGACAAAGACGGATCGGGATGGGTGCCTTTGTCATCCCATATCTGCCGGGCATTGTACGGTGTGAATACCACCGGCACGGCGCTGGAATATCGGCGGTCGTTCGGCCTCAAAGTTGCCGGTAAGGCGCAGGGTGTTCCTTTTAATCCCGGTTCAGTAGCCTCCATCACCCGTAGGGGACGACTGACCAGCCCGACGATATCAACACCCTCCGGCTCGTTTTCAGCAGGCGACTATTACAGCTACGAGGCATATAACACCAACTCCAGCGTTTCGGAAACTGCGCCGGGAAACTGGAACGGGCAGAACGTCTATCTCGGCGATCTGCTGGTCTATGATGGCACCAGCTGGAGTATTCAGCGTTCCCCTGGCTCAGGAGCAGCGCGAAAGAACGATACCTGGTATCTGGTCACCTCGGCCGGGACATTTGCAGGAATGACGCTCTCTCCTGGTGACGCGCTGTTATTCCTGACCTTGCAAACTGCAGGCGGTGGATTCCTGCAGCCACAATTTGCCGTCCTGAACTCCACCAGTGATCTCCTGCTGTACGGGGGGGAGTTTTCCCCGGCCGCAGGGCTACCTGGCTCAAACCGTCCGAATGTCCTCTACCAGGCATCAGCTGGCGGGAGCGCTGGCGGGGAAACGTATGTAGCTGGCGATTACGCCATCTTTGATGGTGTTAACTGGGTAAAGATCGCCGGTGAACCAGTTTCAACGGTTGCTGCCGGACAGAGTATCAGCCTGCGATGTGCTGCGAACGCGGATGAATGGGAGTTCAGGCGTGCGGATAAAGCGGCGACGTCGGTTGCAGTGCGGATGAAAGCACAGGTTGCTAACGCTATGCGTCAGGGGATCTGCCAGAAGCTGCTGCTGATCGGCGACTCGATGTTTGGCAGTGGTTCCTCTGGCACAACGATTATCGCGGCGACTGGCCGTATTGGAGAGGTCCGCTCATATGGCGGCTCCACGTCAGATCAAGTGGTGGGGATGCTCCAGCAAGAGGCTTTATCCTGGGGCGATCGCTGGGCTGGGCAGGTAATAGGCGCATGGCATGGGCAGAACAATCAGCCGACGACAGATCTGGGGGCCGCCCAGGTACGTGAGGCGTCCATAAAGCTGCATAGGCTGGCCTGGGCGATGTTCATTCGCGTGCTGTTCCTTACTGTGATGGGGCAACGTCAGGCGACATGGAACGGCGTGCGGATGGTTTATACGCAGCATGAAAATCAGTTTGCCAGAACCGGCCCGCTCTATGAGCTCACGGAGTGGTATCGCCGAATGTTCCCCGAACAACACGCCGTAGTGTACGAGATCATGTTGTCTGCGGCGACGGATGCCATAGACCCGACTTTCCCTGGTATGACTGAAAAACAGGTTGCCGCGAAATATGGCGTGCTGCCGTGGTCATTTTTTGCCAGCGCGCTGATGCCCTCAGGACTCACAACCAACATGCTGACCTACCAGGGAACTTGGAGTAATGCCGGGACGCCTTCCGGTGGCTCACATGCTGATTACTATCTGCGGATTGCAGCCGGTACGGTGGGAAATGTCATCGTGAATAACAACGGCTCCTGGTCAGAAATTGCCATCGATATCACCCATCTCAGCCAGGCCGGAGGCCAGGCGCTGGCGTTTGGCGGTGCGGGTTTTGACCTGGGCGCAGGATACACACCGATCCCGACACGGGACGGTATTGCTGACATCCTGAACAACAATTATTTTTTCAAATGAGGTGAAGAATGGGACAGGTCGTTAATCTCTACGGGGCGAATTTCACGGATTCAAGATTACCAATCCTCTACAACTATCCGGGGCTGAATCCCGGATCGTTGTTTTTGCTGGACGCCGTGATGATAGACCCCGCTTTCAATTTCTCGGCAACCGGAACAACGGTATATACCGATAACCTGGCGGCAGAAGTGTCCGCAGAACTGACAGGGAAAACCGCGGCTGATTTGAAGGTGGCATGGAATAGCACGCTGGTCACCACCGGCTCTGCGCCGGAGGCGAAATTTGAAAGGACGGCAAAAGGCGGGATACATGGCATCCTGTCACTGGTGAATCAGGTGTCAGGTCACCGTGGGCGGTTTACCTGCCCAGGTATCATGCCGTATTTGGCCGAACATCAGCACGATCATAAATTCCTGCTCATTATGCACTATCAGGTTACCCGTGTCGGCAGTGGAACACCTGCAACGCAGACCACTGAGGTGCTGATTTCGTCACAAACGTCCCCCTCAACGAACCGCCTGATCGTAGCCCGTTTACCGAACGCCGTTTCTGCGGGTCCGGCGCAGTTCAGCCTGCAGTCGGACAAAAACGGGAGCGATTTTACAGAGAATATTTATTATCAGGATATGCCAGTATGGGGGGCGGCGTCGGGTTTCGGCGCGCTGGTGAATAATAATTGCAAGTCGTTTGTAATGTACCGGACGCACCTGATTGATATTGACGCATCCGGGATGGCACTGGCTGATATTGTGGCAGCAGAGCAGCAGCTGTTTAACGCCAACTTTAACGCGGGGGGGAAATACGCCGGTGATACCATACCTACCAGTCCATCGGCGTTGCCTTAACTCTGATGAGTTAAGGTAAGTAAGAAATATCTGGAAATATATGGAAAAATCCAGGAACATATGAGCCGCGCAAAGACGCACACAGCAATAATGTCGTTTATCGTTTTTCCCCCGGCGTGCCTCCGGGGGACATTTTTCTATCTGTTTGTTAAAGCACGAAAAACGGCGTCTTTGATTAGATAACCACCAGTTGCCGGATCCGGGTGAATGCCATCCTCGGCAAACCAGGAATGAACCGAGCCATAGGCATAATCTGCCGGATTATCTCCAAAAATGTACTGCAGGTTTATAAATGCACAGCCAAGCTCGGCAGTGACAGAACGGGCCCGTTTTGCCATTGTTGCCATTGTTGCCGGGTTATCTGGGCGCTCATTCTCGCAGGGCATAACGAACAGGATATCTGCACCCGGCAAAGCCGCCCGAATGCGGGCAATGAACGAGCGGAGGTTATTCTCGAAAGCCGTCGCTCCTCCCGTAATTCTCTGGTCGTTTGTGCCTGTCAGAATGATTACTGTGTCGAGCGCCAGCTCCGTCAGCGCCTTCGCGAAATCATTCGCATCCATTGTTAGCCAGCTGGCGAGACTTGAACCGGATGCACCAAGCTTATGAACACGTACGCCTGCTCCTGTTGCCAGGGGATTTAGTCCACAGAGCGAAACGGTACCGGACACGTTCTCAATGTTGAGCACGTTCGACGCATTTACTGTAGCCGGTGGGTTAATATCAACAAACTGCAGCCCGCTACCTTGTACGTTGAGCGTCGTCCATGCCCCTCCGTCCCAGTTATATCGAATAACACCGTCACCTGTACCCACATACCCAAGCCTGCACGTTGACCAGCCACCATCTGACGTGCCGGGAACAGTAGCTTTCAGCTTATCCCCAGGTGTGGATGACGTAACCACGGCAGTATCCGGAGAGCTGTTTGTGGGATTTTTAGTTCCGCTGTAGCTAAATAACCAGTTACCCGTCCATGTGAACAACGTTTTCAATACGTCTGAACTGCTCGGAGAAAACACGTTGGCGTTAATTATGCTCTCCGAGGTTGCATGTCTTCCAAACGACGTCCATCCTACCCCCGATCCAGCGCCATACTTTGCTCTTAATGCCTTTGCTAATGGCTGTGAAAACCGGTTTGGCTGTGTTGGCCAGGAGTCGCCAAAGATACCGACGGTTAGAATGGTTGATGCTCCTGATTCCAGCTGGCTTAGCTTCATACGACCAATACGGATTTGATGCGCTCTTTCCACATAGTCAGAAATAACTGCAGTGTTCGTCTGAGGTATCAGCAGTGGATCAAGCTGAACAGCATAGGGCTGGTAACCCGTCGCCTCGCCTCCCTTTTCAAACTGCATTGTGTTCAGAACCGTTTTGGCAACGGTCATTCTGATGTAAGCGGCACCTGTCGGTATTGTTAAAGTTCGGGGTGTTGCCGGAGATGTAGATGCCTGCTCACCTGACAAATAGTTTTTGTTTGCATCGTAATATGCAGTTTGATGAGCATAGTGTTGCGTATAGGCGTTCCCTGCAACAACCGGGATAAAATCTGAGGCATCATAAGTTACATTTGTCTTTATTGTGCCCGTTGAGGCATCAACATATGAATCAGGTGTCACTGCACTCTTATCGAAGAGGTTAACCCCAGGAACAAAAAAGGCGGCTTTTTCTACTGTCACCGCCTTTTTCTGTATCGCATCGGTCGAGACCGCTCCCGCGCTGAGAGGGACGGGATAAGGAGATAGAGGACGTCCAGGAACAACCAGGGTAGCGGAAGCATTTGCAGTAATCACGAACACAACAGCCAGCTCTACCAGTCCAGCGTTAGCCGTATTTTCCACCCGAATATCTAACCTGACTGCCCCGGCAGGAATAGTCAGCGTGTTTGTAAAACTGTTCACGCCTGTCGCAGTGGCATATTGCAATCCCTGCGTGCCAATCTGTGTACCAGACGTATCCCTGAAAACATAGGCCACGCGCCCGCCTGCGTTGGCATACCATGCAGTAACCTTCGTACTAATTACATCCCCCGCCTTCAAACCGCAATCAGCAAACCATGCCGTTCTCGCTGCCACACCTCCCGCTGCTGGTCCCGCTACTATAGCCGGGAACCCCATCCTTGAATTTGTGTTCGCCGCTGCTGTGATTGAACCCAGGGGGATATGTGTTTTCCCGCCAAGGGAAGGATAAAGAAGAAGCAATTCGCAAAGCGGATCAAACAACACATTAAGACCGCCAAAAACAGCCCTGATAATAGCGTCAACGGCCTGCTGGGAGGGCATTTTTCGGCCGGTTGGCTGTAGCGTCCCGGCGTTATTGATAACCTCAACTGCGAGCGCGCTGTCATCAGGGCTGCGGTAATAGGTGGTGCTCCCCAACGGAATATTCACGATATCCGCCTGCGCTGCCGTCAGGGTCATGTACTGCTTACTGAGCGGGATGATGTTCTGCCGGATCTCATCATTCTTCGCCATCATCTGGCGCCAGGTATCGAGCGGTTTCCCTCCGCGGTCATCGACCGTCTCCTCTGGCCCGTTCACCAGCCGATCGGCCCGTTTAACGTTATCCAGGAAAATTTCAGGCGTCGTCGTTCCCAGAGGCGGGTTAAGTTCGGCCATGTTTTTTGCTCCAAAAAAGGGATTCGCCCAAACGAGGGTTTGAGCGAAAGAAAAGTTGAAAGGGATTTTTTTGGTATTAAGCAGCGTCGCCAGGGTATGTGGCGTCGTCGTACTGGTAGAACGATTCGAGGTATTCTTTTGCGGTGACCTGGCAGGTTCCGTCAGACTGCGGGGCGATCTCCTCAACAATGGCGTCGTAGACGTGGCGCGTTGAGCCGCAGAACACCAGGCGGATCGGCTCGATGGTTGCCGACGACAGGTCAACCTTCATCGGGTCATCAAACTCGCTCAGGTGCGGGACTGTCAGCTGAAAATCACCCACCCTGCTCGCCACCATCAGCCCGGATGCAGAGCCATCCTGATAGCGGATCAGTGCTCGGGGATTTTCGAAAGACCAGTCCAGCGGCTCCGTAACGGTGAACGTTGTCACGCCACCAGCCGTTGTCATCGCCTCCACCAGACAGGAAATCGTGTTGTTACCCGGAATATCATCCGTGAGCACAATGCGATCGCCCGTGTTGTAGCACAGCGCGTCCAGCTCGGTAGTGGTCTGGAACGTCACCCGCTGCTGCAGGTATTTCATCAGGCGACGCATGCCGATCTGGTAGGCGAGATCCTGATTCAGTACCCCATCGAGTTTGTAGTTCTCGATTTTCACCGGCGTGGGATTATCAGGCGTCCGGCATTTAACGGTCTCCTCCGCCCAGGTAGTCCCGTTGATGTACGTCACGTCGACGCCATCAAAATCATCGTCGGACGGGACGGTAAATCCGCTCTGCAGCTCCTCCACCATCTCATGCGGAGTGATCACGCCAGTCCAGGGCTTAATCCCCTCACGGTTGACCGTCGCCAGGCCATCACTCAGCAGAAAACGTGACTTCCCGGCATTGGCTATCTTCTGCAGCATTTCCAGCGCTGAGATACTGTCTCCGGTAGCGAAATCGAAATTTTCGCCCCGTGGCGTCCAGTACGCGGATTCCAGCGCAGTGATGGTGTCGACGTCCATCTCCAGCCCCAGCGAGTTTCCGACATGCAGCAGAGCACCCGAGATAGTTCTGGCCGTTCCGGTTTCATAGGCGCGGGTGGCCACAACGTTTACGCGGCGGTCCGACTGCGCCGCCAGCTTCCCGCCCGTCTCAACGGTCACCGCCATCAGCGACACGCCGGGATAGGATGAAGGGCGCGTCAGCAGTCGCCCGCGCAGTGCCTGCCAGTACATCGAATCCCTGGCGTTGTTTGAGCCCTGCTCATTGCGCCGACGGCAGCGAACCTCTACCAGTCCCGGAGAACTGAGGGTGATCCGCTCAGTGAAACCTAACCCGTTGACGTTTTTCAGCGCATACTCGCCCTGGTGACTCACCCACCCCGATCCGGAACCGTAGACGCGATACTGTATCTCCCACTCAACGTGGCGGATCCGTTTTTTGCCCTTACTGTCAAAGCCGCAAATACCGTTCGGGAAAGAGAAATTCACCTCGAACATATCGACGGTCTCATTTTCAGGGCAAACCAGGAACGGCCCCAGCCAGCTCAGCGTGTCGTTAAGACCAGTGGCCTCATAGTCGATCATCGTCCGGGCGGTGAATCCCGGCCATGACTCATCAACGGCACCGTTAACCAGGCGCGCCACCGTCGCCGTTGTGCCGTCGGTCGAGACAATGCGGTACTCATTCCCGCGGTGAGCAAGTGAAAGCCGTTGCACCCCCTCCGGCATGCCGGAAAAGGCCGTTCCCGTGGCGCTGTTATAGGCAAGCGTCACATTCGCCGTTACCGCCGGGCTGCCGCCGGTTGATGCCGTGCCGGAGGTGTAAACCGGGGCATCACCGAAAACAGCTGCAGGCAGCGAAGAGGACGTGATCTCCCCACCCGCGAACGGACTGGCCGACTCGGTTATCAGTACGGTGCCGCCGTTGTCCTGCGCAACCAGGCCGGAGCCAGTGAGTCCCTCGGTGATGGCCGCCAGCAGTCCCGACATCGAGACGTAGTTAGCCACCAGCGACACCGGGTAGGTAACTCCCTGCCAAGTGATCGTGAACGTGCTGGAGCTGGTCGAAAAATCGTAGGTGGTCGGGGCCGCACTGGCCTGGACTTTTGCCGCACTCCCCCCGGTGCCGGGCACTGCAGCCTGACCGGGGGTATATGACGCGATAAACAGATCGTAATCGACAGAGTTAAACCCCAGCGTCACCGGCATTCCAACCACCGGCGCGATCTCCGTCAGCAGCGGGCTTGCGATAACGCTGTATCCGGCCGCCGTGGTGATCTGGTAGTTCGCCTGGGCTTTCAGTTCGACCACGGCGCCAGCGACCCAACTGGGCGGCAGTGAGTTATCGTTCTCGTCATTATCGTCATCATCATCCGTATCCAGCCCGGTAAACGTTACGCTCGAACCGGATACGGTCATGCTGTCTGCGATAATATCGTCGGCATCCGGCGACGTCTGGGCCATATCCAGCCCGGTACCGGATGATGTCCCTCCGACCTCAGTACTATTGACCCAGTTTTCACTGCGCTCATCGCCGGAAACGTCCGCGCCTGGTGGAAAATAGGTGATGTTGAAACCCGGCAGCGTTGAAGCTGGCGTACTGCCTACCCTGATATCGCCAGTGGTATAAATCAGTTCACCGACACCGAGACATAGCAGCATCTGGACGCGCATTTTCGTAGGATCTGCGGCATCGAACCGGGTAACGGGCTGGACCACATAATCCGGGTAGATACGCACCCGGCCAAACACCTCACGAATGGCATCACCGAGTTTTGCGGTGTTGGCCCGCGCCGGGTTCAGGTCGAGACTCCGCCCTGTGGATGAGGTATAGCCGCCCGTATCGATGCGGCTCATCAAAACAAGCGAATAGGCTGCAGCGGCAACGGAGATACCGACGCCGATCCACGCGATTGTGGCGGCCTCCAGCCCGAAGGGAACCGGATAAAACCTGACATCACTATCAGGGCGGATCACGCAGGTGGCCCACTCGCCTGGCGGAATTAACAGCCCCTCAACCTCAACGGTCAGCGGTGGGACATCCCGATCCTCGTAGCCTTCAACATTTTCCACCAGCCAGCTGCGAATACTGGTTACACCATGCTCATGCGTTTCGAGTGGTTCACCGGGAAGCCGGGACGGGTAAAAACGAATGGTCATTGCCAGAACTCCACTTTGACAAATCGGCGCTTAAACCGCGGCAACGGCAGAAAGGTGACGTTCGTTCCCGGATTGCATTCCGCCACATGCAGCAGGCCACCGATACTAACGACGATCCCGACATGGGTGACGGTTGACCCTGAATAGCAGGCTACCCCTGCGCCTTCGCATGGTTCACAGCGCTCCAGAGTAAGCATCATTCGACGCGCCTCCCGATCGAGGCCGCCGTCGTCTTTCGTGACCCCGGCAAAATCAGGCCAGAGGGGCAATTTCAGATCGCGGCGTATCTCGTTCACAATGCCGAAGCAGTCGAGCTGCGGATATACGCGCCCGCCCTTCAGCCAGATGACTGAACGGTATTTATCAGGGATAAACATTGGGATTCCTTAGCTGATGTAACGCAGTCCGGGGAATACAGGTAGCGTGTAGCGGTAACGTGGCCACGCTGTATCAAGGATATTCATATAACCCGCGGTAATCTGCGCCTCTGTCGCCGTCCAGTAACCAGACTTGATTTTCAGCGTATACGGTACTTCCGCAGGGGCCGCTAAATCCGTGGAGATATAACGGCGGTACGTCAGAAATGCAGACAGACGGTTAGCCAGCGCATTGCGGATCGCCGTGGACACAACACCATCGATATTGCACAAGGCAAATTTGAGGTCCTGCGTGCCGTCCGCATTGCGCGCCGGCAGCGCAATGTCTATCGCACAGGCTGAAAACGTTACGGTATCGCCGTTCTCCGTCGTTGCCGTGATGTTCTCGTAACCCTGGCACAGATAATGGACGTCAGAACCAATGGTGATCTGCAGCGTTTCAATGATCACCTCCGGGCCGCTGCTGGCGTAGAGGCGTTTAATCTGCGTCATGCTTCGGCCACTCCTTATTCAGGGCAATATCAAGCAACGAACTTCCGACTATCCATTCCGGGTAATTACCCCATGGGGTAGGAGCAAGGGGGCGCTCCCATAATTCCAGCGTTGCGCTGTACTTCCAGTAGATCGGGGCAACCAGTTCCGGGCCCTGATAAATGTCTGTGAAGCGGCATTTGTAAAACTTAATGCCCGCCGGCGTCTGCAGCTTCATCATGAACCACGCAGCCCCGTCAGATAACGCATCCCGGAACCAGGACTCAAACGCCAGTCCCTGCGCATCGGTTTCCATAAACCAGGTGATGCTGGCCTGCGTCGGCGTGGACGTATAAGCTCGCCTTTGCCGCGCGCGGCCGGTGGTTAACTGGGTTCGTTTTAACGGGCTGACAGGCTGGAATCCGTACCCTTCCTGTAATGGCATCGGAAGACTGTCATGCGGGTAGTAGATATCAGTCATCACTCTAACCCTCTGCCTGGATATTTACTGCGCATTGCCTTACCAACTTTCCCGTCCCCTCTCAACAATTGCGCAGCAACCTGATCCAGGGCTTCCGTTGTCGCCCGCTTCTGCGTTTGAGCCATGGAGAGAGCCATCTGATCAGGTGTCACCCCGGGCGGCGTATGGAAATGTTGCTCAATGGGAGCATGGATGGTGGTCTTGCTGCTGTTATCGCTGTTAACGTTCTGAACACCAGTACCAAACCCTGTACGCCCCAGAGTTGCATCAAGCGGTTGGCCATTTCGAAGTGCCTCAAGCTGAGACACGCCGATCCGGTTCGTTGATGCCTGGTCGAAAACGTACTCTCCTTTGTGAACAATACCCGCTGGCTGATACTTACCACCGGGGCCTGTGTAACCGCCGGAGGCGAAGCCAACACTTGAAACGGCCTGGATATTTGAGACGATACTGGCAGTCTGCTCAGCGATTGAGGCCATAGCGATGAAGTTGGCCGGATAAGGCGCGCTTACTGCACCGCTTGCTATAGCCTGCTGGATTTTCACCATAGAGTCCGCGATAGCGAATGCCTTACTCGCAGCAAAAGCAACCTTGTAGATTGCCGATTGCTCACCAAACCCCGTTCGCATGATTTCAGCGGTACTATCAAACAAGGACTGCGTGGCCGCAGATATGATGGTATTTTTCTGAGCCTCTATGACCTGATTTGCATCCGCTGCACGCTGACGAATAGAGGTCATTCTGGCCTCACCCTCGGCAGTTATTTCACCGGCCTTCGCATAAGCTTCCTCCTGAGCTGCCAGCCAGCGCTGGAGCTCTTGCTGAGCCTGGTCATATTCGTTGATTTGCCCCTGCATCCCCTCAAAAGTTCCAGAGAGTCGCCCTCCTGTGGGTGTCAGGTTTCCTACAACATTACGAACCGTCGAGGGCAGTTGCATATCGGTGTTTTGATAAATATCTGCCCGTGTTTTTTCATATTCACCGGGTTTTAGTTGCCCGGTTGCTTTGGCTTTCTCCAGCAGTTCAAGACGAGTTTTAAGCAGATCGTTGGTCCGCTCATCCTTCGTCTTTACCTGTTCCTGCATTTTCCGGTAATCGTCCAGGGTTTTTACGGAATTTTGCAGTGCCTCCTGCTGCTTATATGCCTGGAGGATTTCATCTGAACGGGAAAGGATCGACTTCTGGTCAGCTGTGAGCTGCGTTTTAGACTTGAGGTCAGCAATCTGTTGCTCGAACTTGATTCGCGCCTGTGTCGCGCTGTTAAGCTTGTCACTGGCATCCAGCTGGGACTGCATGGCAGCAGTCTGCTGGTTTATCTGATCAAGAAGCCGGGTTGCTGCGTCCTCTGTATAGGCTTTTTCTTTGTGGGTCTTGGGCTGCCCAGCTTTTTTGGCCTGCTCAAGTTCCTTTTCCCTTACAGCAATTAGCGCATTGGCCTGATTGATTGCTTCTTTATTTCCTGAGAAAGCAATTTTTCTGGACTGTGCTCTTGCCTCCTTTAACCGAGCTTCTGCACCGGCAACCCTGTCTGCCGCCAGATACTCCTTATTAATCCAGTCAACGGAATTTTTTACCGCCTTATTACCTTCAATGGTAAGTGTGTTCATCGTGGTTTGCAGATCTAACGCCTGGCCGATAAACCTCATCGTAGGGTCAATTGCGCCACCAAGCGCTACGTTTTGCCTACCCTTATCCGCTGCTGTGTAATAATTTTTGACCTCAATAGCTGCAGCTGTCCACGAATCACCTATTTTCAGGATCTCCCGTCGATGCTGATCAATATCAGCATTCAAGGCGGTTAAATTAGCAGAATCCTTGTATTGGGCTACCTTTGTCCTTGCCTCGTCATAACTAAAACCAACGTCGATAAGCTTATTTATTGCTTCGCTCGCACCGTCATTAGTAGTTATAAACATACTACCGACTTCATCGATCGTCTGACCCGTCTTATCAGATATAGCAACCATATTGAGCGCAAGTCGCTCAGCAGCATCTCCGTTAGCACCAAGGGACGTTGTGGCTATTTTTGTCGCAGCATCAATTTCCTGGCGGTTCTGATAGACAGCATAAGTTAGCAACCCAACTGAAGCAGCTGCCACGCTATAGGGATTAACCAGACCCATGACATATGTGCCAACGCCCTTGATCGCTGGCCCAATGCCGCCAAACATATCTTTGAGCTGACCGCCCTGCTGCATAAGAACCATAAACGGTGACTGCCCGGTAGAAAGACCGACAACGATATCGGTCATCTGAGCAGGGATCATGCGCATAGCGTTGGCAGTCTGAGCTGCAGATTGGCTTGTTTTACCCAATTGCGCCTGGGTTTTCTCCAGAGCATCGCGGGATTCTGCAAGTTTACTGTTGAGGCGATCGTAAGCCAGGGGCGACAGCATCCCGGATGTTTTAGCTGTATCCAGCTGGCGCTGCTGCTCGTTAAGGCGACGGAATGCTTCACCTACGGGATCTATTTGGGCCTCAAGACGACGCAGTGCATTTACCTGCTCATCATGTGCTTTTACAGCCTCGCGCTCGGCTTGTGCTTCGCCAGTGACTTCCCGACGAGTCTCCTGAAGTTTTTTGCTGTATGCATCATATTGGGAAGTATTAATTGCGCCCGATTTAAAGGCTGTATTCAGTTCACTTTGTTGTTGTTCAAGATTGCGAAGAGCAGCTGCCAGAGGGTCGATTTTATCGAGTATTCTCTGGAATGCATCAGCCTGCGCCTCCTGCTGCACAGCAGCCAGTTTGCTGGCCTTCTCTGCTTCTCGTTGAGCTTGTGCAACACCACTTAGTTCCTCAGTGGTGTCATTCAGCATCTTAGACAGCGAACGAAACTCTTCCTCGTCAATTAGACCCTTATCGAAGTATTTTTTTAGCTCACTATAGCGGCGACCGACTGTATCAATTGCAGCACCAACCGGATCAATGGCTGCTCGTAATTTATTGAGAGCATCTTTTTCATCGTCAGTCGCTTTTGTCACTTTGAATATGCTGGTTACGGCCTTATCACCAGACTGAGTCATCTTATCAAGCGCAACAGTAAGGCTGTCAGCCTGCTTCTCTGCCCCGGAGCTGTCCAGGCGTATCGCTAGCCGTGATTCTTGTTCTGCCATTTACCTTATCTCCGGGCAATAAAAAACCCGCCGATAAAGCGGGTTAGGAAATACTTAAAAAATGATAATCAGTGAAGGCTATCTTCATCCCTCGATTGAGTTACTGCAATTTAACGCCTCCCATAACAAACCGTTTGTCATCTTTGTTATAGGCTTCAAAATTTAAGGATTTCCCTTCATTGGATCTAACGATATTTACTTCACCATTGTCGCCACCAACGCCTTTCATTGTGAAGGTAGTTGTCTCCTGACCCGCAAAGGTGTTACTGCTGATATCGCTTTGATAGTAAGCCTTGCCGTCAATAATCATATCTACCATCCCGTTGTTATGCAGGTACAGCTTGGTATGATGCCACTTTCCCGTCCCGGTTAAATCGCCAGTGAGGAATTCACAGTTAAAGGAAACATCGCCTTTTTTACATTCCGACATTATTTGCTCTTTCCCCGTAGCTATCATCTCAGCAATTGAAGGTGGGTCTTTAGGGGGGAGTAGTTTTGATATTTGAAACTTGTCATCACAGCCCAACAATGCCATTAAACCAAGCCCGACCACCAAAGCCCTTTTCACATCCCTATCCTCATCATTAACATTTGCTCACAGGTTAGCACAGGAAAAGATAGGGACAATGATATGACTACTTCACTTTTGCCTGTCTTTTCTGCTCTTCAGCCCACTCAACTCTCCAGGCATCATCGAGGGCCAGTATTGCTGCGTCAAACTCAATGCGGTCGATCAGGATGGTGCGCGATGCCAGGTAAAGCTCAATATCATTCAGGGATAGAGGGAGCGGCACTCCGGCCATGCCGGCATACTTCCTGCCGCGCGATATCATGGCGTAAGCGTTGAGGATCTCCCCAGTGACCGCATCGATTTCAGGCTCTGGAATGGGTGGGAGATTTAGCTTCTCCCTGCGCCACTTTGCTTTCTCGCCCTGCTCGCCAGCGAAATCCTTTAGCCACTTTTGGGCCTCTATGGCTTTTTTACGGTTTCCTGAGTCTGCTGCTCCTTACCCTGAGCAATGTTTGCCGCCTCAGCCAGTATCAGCCAGTATAGCGCCGGGTGCTGTTTCAGCATGGCAGCCCCAAGTTCTGGGGTGTAGTCGAGAGCAACCTCTATGCCGTCGACTAACTTACCTACTCCCTCCCAGCCTTTCAGCAGGAACCGAGCGGCGTTATCGATCAGCAGGTCATCAACAGAGTCTATATCGTCCACGCTGGCGAGATTAAAATCCGTTGTCCCCACCTTATAACCTGCGTCCATCTTATCGATGTGGCGGCGCACCAGCGCGTTACGAGAGCGATATTGCGGATTCTCGCTGCTGGCCACCAGCAGGCGAAGTTTGAACAGCGATTCTTCTTCCGGCGAGAATTCCTTTTTGCTGCCTTCTGGCTTTTTGTAGGGATAAAACCAGCGCTCGCCATTTAAATCAATTTTCGGGGTAACAATCAGCATAAAAAACTCCATAAAAAAACCCTCCAAAGAGGGCCAATGTTAATCACCACCGCCAGTAGTGGCAGGAACGCGAGTAATAGTTGGCGGAGTATTGGCCGCGGTGATATCCAGCTGAACCTGAACAATGTCAGTGCTCCCCGCATCCGGCCAGTCGCCGGAGATCTGCACTTCCGGGAAATCGAAGGTATAGGCGCCTTCATCATTCTCCAGCGTGAAGCTAAACGGCACCGTTTCGCCGGTGAATGTTTTTTTGTAAACCTCCCAGGCAGCCTTTGACCATGACAGCGTGATTTGACCTGACGGGGTAAAGGTTGTCGGAATGTTTGCGCCGGCGAACGCCGAACCGGTACCGATGCAGCGCTGAGTCTGCATATTGTTGTTGAACTGAATGTTAAAGGTGTCGACGCAGAAGCCTGTCCCGCCATCAACACCATTTAGCCGGATGTTTGTGACCTCTTTGAAGGAGTAACGCAGCGCCCCCGCTAAATCCACTGGCGTGGTGAAAAAGCTGGTATCGTCCCCCTTCGTCTCCCAGTCCAGCCCTGCAAACGTAATGGTTGCAGTGATATCACCATCGGCCGGGATTTCCATCTGGAAGGTACCAACCTGGCAACCGCGGGCAATCTGGGCGATCCCCACATCACTGGCAAAGGTCGCCACGGAGAACGTAATACGACCATTACCCATCGTCAGCACGTTATTTACCCATTCGGCGCCGAAACAGCTGGCAAGAAAATCGTCATGCTGATTCCAGCGAAACCGTGTGCCGACATCGCCGCCGACATCCACTGTGCCGCGTGAAACACCCTGCGCCATACGGTCACCAGCTATTTCGTCATTGTTGTTGGTGTTCTGCGTTGGTTTCAGACCAAATGAAGAACGACGCAGCAGGTTCCACGCCCCTGCTGTTGGCGTGATTCCTGGCGTTGTCTCGCGAATAAACGCGGCTACTACTTTTGCACCTGAGCTCACAGGAGCCTCCTGTTTTTTGTGCGCTACAGAGCGCGATAAGGAATTTGAAGATTGAGCTGTAACCAGCCATCGGTCTCACCCGCCGGCACAGCAGAAACAGCGAAATAACTAAGTTTTCCGTCGTCCTTGAACTCGAATAGCTCCGTTAGCTGATCAGCCGTCCGTGAGATAAGCAACGTCCCGGAGCCAACCGGAACAAATAGCTGAATGATGAGTAAGCCCGTCCTGTGGACGACTGGCCCATCCCCGATCTCGGTTGCGCCAGCCTGTCCTGCAATGTTGGTGAGGCGGGCCCAGATATCGCGGTTGCTGGGGTAAAATACCGGACCATTGGGATAATCCACCGCATCAGAGGCAATAGCGGTCTGTGCCGCCATTCGGGAAATGACAGCGTTTCTGATTTCTGTAAGGGTCATTTGTAGGCCTGAATCACACCATTAAACGAGACGGCATAGACGCCTGTTGGCGCCTGCGTTGAGTGACCATTCTCCAGAGGCACGGAGTAAGGCAGGTTCGACTGAATGTAAATCACCGAGTAGGCTGGCGCCTGGTCAATGATATTTTTGCCATTAAGAAATGTCATTGTCCCACGCGGATCCGGCTCGGTCGGGACGGAGTGATCGGGTTCGCCGATGCTGACAAAATGCGATGCCCTGAAGGTTCCTGCGCGATACTCAGCCGGCCGCCTGATATCCATGCTGTCATTAACACGGACTTTCTTCCTGAGCCTTCCGGTTTTGGTCAGGTTAGCAGGGTCGGCATAAAGAGATTCGTTCCATTCCCCAACAGCTTTGTTGTATTGAACCGCGGTCGCGTTGATGGCCCACAACTCAGGGTTTCCTACCGGCGAACGTTGAACGATTTCATTCAGCAGTTGAATGGCGATTGTCCGCTGGCGTAGTTTGACATCTTCGGCCACCAGCCCGGCGAATGCCGCCGGGTCAATGTTCCAGCCCTTAGCCATATCACACCCTCCGCAGTTGAATGGAGTACGCAGCGCCAGCAGAGTCGGCAGAAGCGGTGATGATCTCGTAACGCTGAAGCTCACCCGTAATAGAATCCGGTGCGGTGATGATATGCCCGACTGCCGGCTTGTCAGTCACCTCATTGACCAGGGCGGTTAGCTTCACGTCACCATGCAGAATGTTAACGCCATCGATACGGCGCAGTTTATAACGCGCCAGCACTCCACGCCCCGAGTAAGTCACCTGCGTTTCAGTGCCGGTTTCCGTCACCGGGTCCCAGGCACCTCGAACGGTGTATGACCCAGTGAAATCCTTAACGGCATCCTGCAGGTCTGTATCGAAGGCTGCGGCGACTTCAGTTTGGAGTTCGTCGCGGATACCCACGGTCTACCTCCTCTATGCCTTTTTCACCAAAACGCTGAAGCGGGATATTGTTAGAAACATATCCGCCAGTAAAAAGGACCAGGACGTTACCACGCAGTTTCCTGGTATAGATTTCGCCGTTGCGTTTAACCCTCAGCCGAAGCGGAGCAAACTCAACAACGCCCTTTGCCGGGTTTGCGTAAACGACATAATTGATCGGGTTTCCATTCACAAACACATCGCGAGGGCCGAGCCCGTCACCGGCATAATGCACATCAGTGTTTTGCATATCACCCCCTTACCAGCCGTACCTGAGACTGACTAACGCCATAGGGCTTTAGCATTGCAAGCGCCAGCTGCAGATCGGAATCAAGCAATGCCGAGCTGTTGGTAGCAAGTTCCGCGAAGGTCTTTGAAACGCTGACATCATCGGCATCTACCGTCTTACTCAGCAACACACCAGAATCGGTTTTCTGCTGATAAAGGCCACCATTCGAGGCCGCTAGCGCTGCATAGGCGCCAGCTTGTTTCACATCGTCAGGAATGATGATTTCGTGAGTTGCCTTATTGCACGGCAGTTTCAGGTTAAGTCCATTCATCCAGGTATTGGCCATCAGCACAGATTTGGCTTTTTTGCTTTCATCTGTCCAGGTGGCACCGAGAATCGAATTGACAACTTCAACGGTGATGAAAGTGATCATGTATCACTCCATTTCTTTCCAGCCGTGCGCCTTCCAGTTCTCCACTTCATCAGGGTGAACGTTGGCGGTATTGGGCGCACCAGGGAATGCCGGGAAATCGGTAACCATTGCCACCAGCTGCGATGTGGTCGATACGGGTTCATTGTTATCCGCCTGCGTAGACGCAGTTTGCTCAGCAGCTCGTTGTGCGCGCTGCTCTTTTGTTAATCCGGCCATTAGCCCTCCACTAAAAAAAGGGGCCGAAGCCCCTGTTTATCAGCCCAGCAACAACGCTGAGTGCGCCGACTTAACTGCCGCTACGCCCCAGGACAAACCGACTTCGTAACGCACCTGGCGATACTGGCGGTACAGGGCTACCTGGTAAGTGATGCCAGATACCGGGTCAGTAACGTTCATCACATCATCCGCAGTATCGCCGCCCTGCGGCATTGCCGGGGTTCGGGATGCAAGCAGGAATGCATTGCGATCAAACGCCATGTTTGCGGTGTAGGCGCCACCAGCGGTAACAGCGGTGTTATCGGCCAGTGCCTGACGTAAGCCAGGAGCAGCCAGGGTGATTGCTGTGGCCGTCGCAGCAGCAACAAGGTATTTATTGCTGTCCCCGTCAAACGTCACGATGTCACCCGCTGCAAAAGCACCTGTGCCGGTATCAATGGCAATCAGAATATCGCCTTCAGCTTTTGCTCCATTCACCAGGTATCCGGCAGCCGGAGATGCAGCGCGTTTCTTAACATGCGCGGATTCGTGGATGTTGAATCCTTCCAGTCGCCCCACGATACCTTCGCGCAGAAGCGCATCAGTACCGGACTCGTTTACTTTGAACAGAACAGACTGTTTACCGCGGAGGTTTGCGATAGCCGAAGAACCGAGAACCATCTGCAGATCAGTTGTCGGCGAACCGTTGTCAGAGAGAACCTGGCGCGCATTTGCCGCATCCGACAAATCACCTGCAATACCGAAAGGAGCGGTGCCGGCCGTACCAACAGCACGGGAGGATGCGAAATACAGAGCTGCAAGATCTGCATCCATCTCATTAGCCAGCGCGCGAAAAGCCTGCTTAAACTGATCAGCAAGAATGGTGTTGTATGTCCCTGCGGGCCCCAGTGCCAGTTGTTCCTCACCGTTCCATTTGACCGGGGCCATTTTGGATTTGGTGATTTTGACATCAACGGTGCCGATCGTCTGGTCGCCGTCATTTGGCGCAGTAGCCCCCGGGGTAATATCAACAGTGGTTGCCGGTGGCGCAACCGGCGCAGTAACAGTCTGGTCCTTCGCCGCCGCATCAGCTTTAGCATTGCGCGATACAGCCGGGATAAAACCGACCTGTTCGCGAGATACGGTATCCAGAGCCGTGAAGATAGTCGGGATCAACCCGGTAAGCGTATTAGCCATGTGTATGGATTCCTTGGAGGTTAAAATATAGGGTTGGTTGAGCTATCCAGCTCCGGCACCAGCAGCCATCCGGCGGCTGGCAAAGAATTAATCGACGATGGTGATACCGTCTTTGAGAGTTGATTGCTGATCTGTCGGACTCAAACTGGTAAACGCATCGCGTTTCATCGTTTTCTGCCCGAGTGAATGCTGAGACTGCCGTGAGCCGCCTCCCTGGTTGCCGCTGGCCTTCAGAATGTGGTCTTTCTGTGGGTACTGCTCCACCAGGAACTCCAGCGCCTCATCAAAGGCCGCCAGTTCGCCCGGCTTCGAGCGGGAATAAATTTTGTTGCCAGAGCCATCATAGGCAACGACTTTGCCGTCCTCGACTTTGAAGGACTGACCGAACCGCGCCTGAAGCATATCTGCCGGAATTGCTACTTTATCTGCGATGAATTTCGAGCCAGAGAACCGACCGCCGATCATTTCCTGATAAAGCTGGCCTTCAAGGGTCGCCGCACGCTGAGTAGCTTCATCAAGCTGGGCCTGGAAGGATTTGGTGATATCTGCTTTAACCTGATCAACAGCGCCTGCGTCGATCAGTTTTTTCTGGTCGATTTTAGTCATCATCTCCAGCGCTTCGAGCGCCTTTGCCGGATCACCGATTTTGGCAAACTTAGCCAGACTGGCTTCAGCTGCTTCTTTGGCTTCACGATGAGATTTCGCCTCGCCATTCAGAGAAGAGATTTTCCCAACGGCCTGCACAGCATCAAAACCAACTTCCTGGCCGTCATCGTGGACGTAGACGGGTAAACCGCTGGAATCGACTTCTGCATAGCTTTTGCCGTTAACTTCGACTGTTTTCAGTTTCATGTGGTTACCTTTTCGGTGGTCATCCGACCGTTGCACCGCTCACCATCCGGATCACGGCAATAAAAAAGGCCGCCCGGAGGCAGCCTGATTGAAGACTTAAAAAGCTTTAAAGTCTGGCGTTGCTGAACGCCTGAGTATCCAGGTTACGAAGTTGCTCCAGAGTCAGCCATTCGCCCTTGTCGTTGTAGAAATCATCGGGCGACATGCCGCCGTCACGAATCAGCCGGGCCCGGGTTACGCCAACGATCTGGGACTGTCGCGTGAACGACTGGCGCGAGAACCAACCCTGATAATCGGTATCCGAAGGCACCTGCCCGTCCATGCTGGCGCGCGAGCTATCTGATATTTGCCCTACAGCAATACCCAGCTCATCAGACGATTTCAGGATGTAGGTTTCGACGCTGCGGCAGCAGAAATGGATTTTCCCGGGTCCCTGCAGATACGGCACCTTATGGCCGATCGGCTTGTTATCCAGTGTGTACTTGAGGCGGTCGCGAATTCGACAGTCTTTTGATGTCCGGTTATCCAAAGTGGATAACCACTGCTTACCCTTCAAAATGTCATCGTTCGCATCTGCAAAGCTTTTCCTGGCCGTAGAAGCAAGATGCCCCACAGCCGTTTTTGCAATACTGCCGGCATTGGTTCGGCTCATCTGCAGCGCGCCATCCTGATAACCACGGTTAGCATGACCACGGACCTTTCTGGCGATTTGCTCATGCGTATCGCCCAGGAGAAAACCCTGCCGCACTGTATTGGAAATTCTTGCCATCCTGTCAGCTTCAAGGTTATCTGCCCACTCCGAAAGCAGGCGCCCCTGAAACGGCTGTGCCATCGCAGTTGCGTAAACGGCATCCGGTGAAATGCCCACCAGCGGGTGAAGCGATAGCACATCATCGGGGATCGCAAACTGGAACAGGCTCAGCTGAAAGCCTGCTTCGTGCTGAGCGAGTTGCTGCAGCTCATCAGATAGTCCCGCGTACATTGACTGCACAGCCTCGCGATTGAGAGCTCTGACACTAACGAGCAGCGCTTCCAGTCGCGACACGGTAAAGCTGTCAGCATCCAGGCTATCCATCGCTACCAGCAATCTGGCTGTCAGTTCCGCATCGCTGTCATTCAGGATTTTTATCATCCTGTTTGCAACGCTGGTGCTGTACCGCGCTATCCATATCGCATGCGCTATCGATTCATCCTGAAGCTTGTCATTCGCCGTTGCCATTTGCACCACCCGGGTTACTCAGTCCGCCGGCCAGCGTGACCTGCTGATTCCGCAACTCATCGATTACCTCTTCGGGCTTCGCGTCCGGATCGATAAATTTGAGGGCCTGCAAAACGCGAACAGCATCGACCTGACGTATATCACCACCCTGACGGAGCGACTGAACAGCTGTTGCAGCAGTGGCATCAAACGTCTGGGCTGAAACATCCAGTTCGGTGCGTACATCGACATTGCCGCCTTCTTTCTCGCCCAGCCATTCCGCCATAATCTGCAGGATATTATCGAGCGCATCCTCAAGCGAACTTGCCATGGTGTAGAGAGGTGAATTCTCCTGCATCCGTTCTTCGTGAGTCTGGTCTAAGGATTTAGTCGATGGGTTTTCCGCGCGCAGCAGTTTTGCGCCGGCCTGACGCATCTGGTTTTCCAGATCCTCAAGGGAAATCTTACCGGCTTCAATCGCAGCCCCTGTATGCTCGACATATTCCAGTCCCTGGCGCTGGCGGTCATCGAAACGAGTCGCAGAGGAAGAACCTATCGTCAACGTTTCGCCATCAGCCAGACCGTAAGCCACCAGCAACGGCACGCGAGCGACATGAAGGATGTTGTCCTGTTCACTCTGACTCTGCCAGTGCTTGATATTCAGTAAGGCGAGATTAAGCAGTGGCGGTGAACCGCGCATAAAGCCTGTGCGTTTTGTGTAAAGAGTCACCAGGGGAATGTCATCGCGACTGGTTTCCCACTCGTCGTGAATCTGCCACTGGCTTTCGCCGTTATCACCTTTATTTCGGCGATAAATTTCAACCTTGCCCGGCATGATATGGCGTATTTGTTCAACTTTCGTTTGCCCGTAATCGTCGCCATCAATAATGATGACCTCTCTGATGCGCAGATCGGTCAGCACCACTTTCCCTTTAACCACTTTCGATTTCCAGCCGATGACCTGGCGAGGATTTAACATCGTGGCATACGGGCGGGATCCCGCGGCTTTTTCGTCGGCTTTAGTTTTTACTGCCTCCGGGTCAATTTTCGGGAAATCCACCAGCGCATGTACCAGACCATACTGAAATCCGATGCTGAAAAATTGTTGTGCCCAGACATCGAGCCGGTTTCCTTCCATATCAATATCTGGCGATAGTTCCCGTATTTGTTCAGGAGAGTCCTCACTCAATACCGTCGGCTCAGCAAACACTCGCCCGATGTTTTGTTTAATGGCCTCTTCATAGGCAGGTAGTAACGTTGCCGAAGCCAAACGCTCCTTATAACTTTCAGGATCTTCGTTCGGCCATTTCGGGAGATACTTCTTGCCCTGCCGTCGCATTTCCAGCGTGCCGCCCATCAGCGCATCATTAATATCCCATGCCTCAACCATGTCGTTATAGTCGAGGTTGGGCGTTGAAATATCAGGCATGGTTTTACATCCGCAGTTGGGTGACTTTTCCAGTCGGTTTGATAATCGGGAATTGCTTCACAATGAAATACCCACCGGCATCGTTGGGGTGATCGTTATCCGCCGTTTTATCCGGCTCACCGTTTTCGCCCCAAACCTGTTGCTCAAGCGATTCGGTGTACACCGGGCATCGCTTTACATTCACTTTGTAGCGACGTTCACCTTTACCATTGCAGAACATGGCATTCATCGCGTTGATGCGGTCTTTCACTGGCGGGTTTGATGCATTAACAACCACATTGAAGCCGGCCTGCTTAAGCTGAGCGATATCCGTGGCGCTGGCATTGCTGGATTTGCGGGAATCGCCGGAAGCGTCCGGGTAAATATAGATTTCCCGCACCTTGCGATAATCGTTGCCGTCGTACAGCCAGAACCGTTCTTTGATGATGCGGATCATGTCAGGGGTGTCGTAAGCCTTCACGATTTCATTAACCGCAAACGGAAGCCCCAGACGTAACACATGAACAACCCCGGCCATCTTCCCGACGTTGAAATCCATACCGATATACAGCGGCTCACCGGGTTGCTCTTCCTCCCGACAGTTATTCAGCTTACGGTCAAACTGATGGTAAATCGTCCCGCTGGTAAGGTTGGTGAACTGGCCACGGAGATAAGCCTTGATCAGCTCCGGCGGGTATGACTCCATCAGCGACGGGATATAGTCCGGCGGCAGATTCTTTTCGTTGTCGAACGTCGAGGCCTGCACCAGGCCGTACAGCGTTGAGAGCGAAGGCTTATCGCGTACAGCCTTTGCGAACTGCTGATAAACGAATTTAAACCCTTCTGGCGTCGTGGTGACGTCGATCCCGTTACGAAGACCGGCCACGTTGTAACGCATACGAGCAATGATTTTTCGCCAGGCTAACTGCGCCTTTTTGGCGGGCATTACGTCCAGCTCATCAATCAGCGCGTTACCGATTTTAAAACCAACGATGGTTTGCGGTTTCTCCATCGAGCGGCAAATCGTCGTTCCTCGGTACTGGCGTCCGGCGTAGAAGTGAACCTCTTTGTTTCCCTCGTTGATTTTGACATTCAGCCCCCAGTCGTGGGCCACCTCCTCAACAGTGGGATAAAAGATGTCACGGATCTGCGGATACGTTGGCGCAAAGTAACCCTGGTTGATTTTGGGGTGTTCCCACATCCCTTTGCAGATACCACCGCAGCCGACCCATGTCTTGCCAGAACCGAAGCCGGCGACGTAGGCCTTAAACTTGTACTGCATCGCAAGAAATTTGGCCTGAGGGATGTTAAGCGTCGGTGCTATCGCCATCCTCTTCCCTCACTCGTGCATCGACTACGTTGATATTGATTGCAACTGGCGTTGGTTCGTCATCCTCCGGGTCAGCGGCCAGCTCTTTGCGTAATTTTTCGACCTCCAGCTGCCGGCGCTCAATTTCTATCTGCTGCAGACGCTGGGCGAACTCGCTATCAGCCAGGCCGAGACGTTTCATCACCGCCTCGTACATCCGCTCCCGGCTAATAGCGGTAATCTCTACGCCATTCTTCCCAAGCTTCACTCCGGAATAGGCAAGCGCAGCATCGGGCGCCAGTTTGCGCGTATCAGCGAAGAAAGGCTGGCCGATGCCGTCACCATTACAGCGAGGGCATTCCGGGTTAGGTGCGCTGGTGTGGTCGTAACCGTAACCACCAACATCTACGGGCTCGCGACGTTTACGCTCAAGCGCTTCGAGCCGCTTCTCTTCATACTCAACAGCATCGCGCCATTGATACTGGTGACCGAAGCCCCAGCAGTAACGGCAACTCCCGCGGCGATACTGTGATAGCTGGTTGGCGTCGAACGTTGCCAGGCGCCACATCTGCTCAAGTACTTCATCAGCGCTGCCGAGTGTGCGCACAATGGATGCTTTCTGCTGCTGCGCAATGGCCTGCGCAACGTTAGGATTCGTTAGAAGCTGACGGCCATAGTTTGGGTCGCTATAGCCCGCACGCTCAGCGGCAGCGGTAGCGTTCTGGTCCTTGAGGTATTCAGCAATGAAGCGCTTTACCTTTGGACTCAGTTTGCTCTCCACCAACTCTTCTGCGCACTTTTCCTTTTGCGCAGTGCACAATTTCTTCTGCGCAGGTTTTTGCGCAGTTTGCGCAGTGGGTTTCTTGATGTATCGGCGGGCTGTAGCGTAATTCAGTCCCTGCGCTTCACACCAATCCTTCGGTGATACGCCGGTTGCGGCATGATCGGACAGGAACCGTTGCTGAAGCTCGCCCCAGTCCGGTTTTGCCATGGATTATTCCTATTTAACGTGAGGGAGAAAAAGGAATTACTGATTCTCCATAAAATATTCACTTTTATGTTTTGGAATTAAGGCTCTTTAGTTCAGGAGTTATTATGAAAAGAATTATGCTTGCTGTTTTTGTGATCTGTGGTGCGCTGTCACTTTCAGGATGTATCCTTCCCCCTGGTCCCCATGGAGGCGGGCATGGTGGAGATCACTTCCATGGTCCAGAGCATCGTTAACCGCCTGAGGGCTTTCATTTTACAAAAATGAAAAAGGCCGCAAAAATATGCGGCCTTTAGTTACTACCAGCTAGCGTATAAAGAATCTCTCAGGAGCCACCCGGGAGAGGTTCATCTATACGGCTAACTGACCTCTGCCGTTCTGGTGTTGGCAGGCAGAGACGTTATGAGAGTAGTGAGTATTTCAAAATTCACCGGGATAAACAGACAATGATGTCAGTTACCCCGTATAACTGGAAATTGGTGATTGATTGAACTGTCAGCCCAGACGATTTGTCTGATGGTCATTATCACAGGCACTCAGTGAATGCCTGTTGTAATGCCTTAGCTGGCCTGTTCTGCGCCGGTATCAAACAACGCCAGCGCTTCGGTCGCTTCCTGAATCGCTTTACGGGTCTTCGAGACAATCTCGCTTTCCGTGTAAACACGATCAAAGGAGTCTGCGAAAAGTTCAGATTTCAGATAGCTGTCGCCTACCCAGTCAATGGCCAACTTGGCCGCTGCGGTGTCGTAGTTAACTTTCTTGATGATATCCAGGCGGATTTGCTCGGATGCGGTGATCTCTGACATGTCTTACCTCTTTAATAAATAATACATACAGAAAAGCCCTGTATGAGCAGGGCCTTTTATCGTCAAACCTTAGAGAACCAGCGCTACAAGCCAGGTAAAGTAATGACACTTTGACTTTATACTAAAAAACGACTCATATTAGAGCTATTGGTGATCATCCATAAAACCAGCCTGCGATACCAAGGAACATGGCTGACAGAAAACAACAAATTGCAGTTTTATGCATCAATACACCGTAGAAGGCACAAGATATCACAACAAGAAGTACAATAAGGACAGGCCACATACTAAACAAAAGAAGAGCATATGACTCTGAATTATTATAAATATTATTTTGCACTAGCATCATAATCCTTCTACGGTGTTTGAAAGCGTTGCAATGATGCTAATTTTAAATTCCTACAGCGAATTTACAAAAAATAGAAACTACCAAACTAACGAAAAGCCACTCTTACCAAAAAAAATATTAGCAAGAGGATTCAACTGTGACCCAAATATCCAACCCATGAATATAACGCTGCACCGGAACGCAAACAAACACACTTTCAGTTAAACTTACTGACTTTATTATACTGCCCGCGGGAGGAAAAACATCCCCACGCTCAGGCAATTTGTTAATTTGTTCAGCACCATATCGATAATGCTTTGGAAGTCGCGGAAGTTTGCAATCAATCATAATTAGTAACTCACTTTATAAAAAGTCAATGTAGCATGCATAATGAACTAAAAAACTAACATTGCAAACTATATATTTTTTTTAAAATTAAGCCCATTGCTTCACGAGGAGATTTAGCTGTCCACTTTTCCACTTACCCTCTAAATTTCCTAAGTTTTTTCCTAATATGTTAGTTTTGAAATGGCAGAAATATTATGAAAGTTACAGACGTACAATCAATGAAACAAACCCGCTGAGCTTGTTAAATCCGAGACACATTCTACACTTACTTTTGACTTTGCTCTGCCATGACAAAGTCCGTTGTTTTACCCGTGTGCTCATGGATGAGCCACTTCCCATAACGTCTGACCTTTCATTTTTCTCGCAACCAGTAGAAAAACACCTCAAAACCTCATTAGAATCCGATAAAATACAGCACACTTGCATTTTGTAGGATTCATTCCGCGGTTCTATTTATTTCATTGAAACGTTGAAGCGCTAACAGCCGTCTTCAGGTTGAGCCACAGCCCGACAAGCGAACATGCACGCCTTCTGCATTTCAGTTTTAGCCATACCAATCCAACGGGTATCGGCATCTGATTCTTTGGCTGTATCCAGAAGGTTTAAGAAGTGCTTACTGACACCCTTCAGACGGTTCATCTGTTCAATATCACCCTCGGTTAACGTGCGGTATCCCTTTACGGTGCTGCCATCCCGCGGTTTAGCTTCACTCATTTCGTAGCCCTTTTGGTTTGCTGGGGATATGCAGCAGAAAAAAATCATAAATATCTACCGCTTACGCTTGTTGTTTCTGAGCTGGCTCCTAGGCTAAAAGAGCCATTACATGAAAGACCTTGCGTTTACTTACCCGTGGACCTCAAGGATGAGGCCATTCTTTTAACTCACTGAATAGGGGTAATGCTCTGGCAATTGGCCTGCACTGCTTTGTTGTGCGCCAGGATATCGCGCTTGGTCTGCTTATCCAGCACCTCGATATCGTGGTCGGTCAGGTAGATAATCCGCACCCAGCTGCACGCGGTATCAACGACTACCGGGGCGGGTGAAGTGCTCGCGCAGCTCCCGATCAACATCGTCATCAGGCATATGGCTAACAGTCTGCTGTACATCGCTTGCCTCTTTCGTGACTTCTGCCCTACGTTCTGTCGCGGCGACGGTTGCGGCGGCGTTCTCTTCGGTACGCTGCAGATCGGCTTTGGCTTCTGCCTTACTGGTACCGCGAGCATGACCAATACCGAACGTGCCAGCTATAGCGCCCAGGATGACGACCACCAGCCCAGCAATAATTTCGAAGCTCATCGCTGCGGCTCCTTCAGTTCTTCGGCCTTAGCTTTCAATGCTGGCTGGCGTACGTATTGCGAAAGCACCGCCAGCACCACCAGCGCAGGGCTAATCAACGCAACAATGTTTGGAGGCAGAATGTTTTTAATGTCCGGCGGCAGCATCGCCCAGGCGTGCAGTGCAGCATCCGGGAACGACTGCGCCCACACACCAACCAGCGCGCCGATAGTCCCCAGCTTTACAGACCACGTTTTCAGCAGCAGGCTGGCATGGCCTACGAACTCCAGCCGGGTATATTTGCGCAGCAGTAAGAGAACGAGCAAAGCCACCAGCACGAGCAAAGCGAAGATGATCATCTTCATAGCACGCGCTCCTTAATCCAGCCGTAGAGAAAATCCTCGTTGGCTTCGCGACCCTCCGCAAGTTCGAGGTATCTGGCGCCCTGGCTGCAGTTCAGCGCGCGTAACAGAACCTGTTCCCCCTCTTTCCCTCGGGCTGAAAGATATCCCTTAAGCGCAGTGATGGTTCGGGGGCCAATGGCGCCATCCGGGATCAGATCGGGATACAGCTTTCCGCGCATATTCATTGCCGTCAGCCAGCGCTGAAAGAACTTACTGGCGACGCTGGGCCCCATGTTCACGCCAGTGTCGCAAAGCTCATCTGCCAGTAACGTAGACAAACTCGCCACCTGGTCGAACCGGGGGCCGGTCCAATAATCGCTCAGCAGGATTTGCTTTGCTGTTTCCCTGGGCAGGTTTCTCATATCACCGGTGTAACCATGTGCACGGGCGGTGGTTTGGGTGATGCCCCAGCGGGTTGGCCCGCCTTTATCAGAGGGGTGATCGACATAACCACCCTCTTTGCCGAGGATCCCCTCAATAATCTGGTCTGCTGTCATTGTACTTTCACTCCGGTGATTCGTTCCCAGAAATACGTGAGCGCTACAGACCCCATAGCACCACTGATACCGGCAGTGGCCAGTATCATGTAAATACTCAGGCCACCTTCAATGCTGATGAGCCCACCAATGACCCCGGTAAAAGCCGAAACCACAATCTGCGCAAAAGCATTTATCCAGCTCCATTTTGCTTTGCCCTGCTTCACATCCATCAGGAATCGGACAAGGCCGCCCCAACCAGCAATGATCAGCAGAGCTAGCCAGGTGATTCCGGCCATGCTCTCTTTGTCTTGCATATGCTTTGCCATAGGTTCACCTCCGGGTTAACGGGGTGCTGTGTGTTTGAAAGGGATCAGGACCGGCAGGTGGAATACTCATCAATGGTGATTCCAGGTGCCTGAAAGAAAAAACCACCTTGAAGAGGTGGTTGGGGAATTCAACGCGAGCTATGTGCCTGGGGATAGTGTATGGTTGCGGACCATTCATCAGGAAATATCATATGCAACAACGCAAAAACTCAAAAAACAATCGCAACTACCTCATCAAATGTACCTGCCCTGGCTGCGCCAACCAATCAGAACATAGTTACACCCGAGTCCAGAAAGGCTCTGCGCTGATGTGCCCTCACTGTAGTAAGATTTTCACTCAAGACAAACTCCCAGTCGCTTAGGCTTTACATCATCATAATCTCTGGTAAAGCATCCACTGCAGCGCCCGTATAGCTTACAAAAGTGAGCCCATCAGGCAATGTGGCCTGACGAACCCACAGACAGTTATAGGTCTACGGGTCGAACTTTTACGTCATGGCGCCCAGAAGAGAAAAGGCCTACCGGAATGGAAGGCCTTTAGGGGGTTATGCAGTATGTGTGGTGCCGGGTGCTTCCCGGTAAGTCGTTGGTCAGTCACCGTGACTCGCGCTGAGGATTCACTTCTAACTGTTTACGCCCCTCCGCTAGGGGGATTCACCACACATAAAACCTAACATCTCGATAACATCGTTTCAATGCCATACGTTGCAATGACAAGAGATTTAGACATAAAGCATGCTTCGACTCTCCTTCTCATAGCCAGGAGTGTCTCTCAGTTGAAGGTAAAAGGCATGCCAGCAGATGAATGCATAATTATTGTTTTGATGTTTTACGTGAACTGATTAGGAATAAAAAAAGCCCGCTCAGAGAAGCGGGCAGAAAGTAGGCATTCTAGGTAGTAACGAAACGAAAGCACTCCTAATAGTCCGAGCTACCGATTTACCAGGAAGCATTCACTTTTGCCGTTACGTTCTATAAACATAGAAGGGCTACCGCAAAAGTAAACCCACTATGAAATATTCAATATGCTTAGTGACAGTGTGGTGCCGGGTGCCTCCCGGTGAGCATGCCCCAGTCGGCATGGCCCGCGCTGCATTTACAGGTTTCTGTAACTGACTGGTCGCCCCTCCGCACAGGGGGATTCACCACATCAATACGTTATGCTGCAAACATAGCTGGCGTCAATACAATGCCTGTGAAAGACGCCTATCTTACGGCTGCCATCGCAGCGAACAGCGCTGTCGAACAGCTACTAATCGCAGGCATAAAAAACCCGCATTTTATGCGGGTTCCTGGCTTTGCAGCTTGGATTATCTGAATGCTGAATTCAGAGAAACCTCAGCATCAGGTTCATGCGTAATTCTGTTTCTGAGATCCCGGCGAATTATCTCAATGGACCAGAACCACACCAGGTGACCAAATATTTCAGAAACGTTTTCATACCATGGAAGTTCGAACAACGGTGGGGTTAGGCCCATAAGCGGGAACGAAATCATATGGACAAACAGTTGTGCGAGTGCACCTGCAAGCAAACCCTGCCACAGCTTAATTTTTGGAAACACCTCAGCAACTACACAATACCCAACCGCGAATACGATCGAGAATATGATATGTGTTACGCCTACCCAGTTAAACACATGTCCGGCGAAGGTATAGACAGCCGCATTTGGATCGGCTAACCCTAACCAATCACGCAGGAAAATATAAGGAGGGTTAAGGAAGTTTCTGGAGCAATCAATTTGCCCGGCAGCTCGAATTAATGACTCTGGTCCACAGGCACTGGTAAACATATCGACAGGACTACGCGGTGGTAATGGTACTTCAGCACCCCATTTAACAAATGCTGAAACCACCCCAGAAATAAGCCCGATAAACAATGCAACGCCATAATGCCGTCTGCGAGGTTCGGTACGCACAAAAATATCTTTTAACGCCATAAGACCATCACTTATAAAGAATATTTACAGTTCCTTAATATTCCTTAAGTTTGGCGCATGGCATTTTGATGCAGATCACACTTTATAGCCGATTTCAGGCATTTGTTTTCAAAAACACAAAACCCTGCCGTAGCAGGGTTTATATAAATGTTTTCGTTCAGGCGCTTTATTCCACGATTTAAAATATACACGACAACTTCGGACAAAATCAAGCATCGTGCGCTTAAAATGCAAAATAATGCGACCATTTACTCAATCAGCTGTTGCTCGTTGAAACTCTTTATCTGCCCTCTTCTCTTCCCTCCAGCATAGGTCCACCAGCGCATCGCAGAAAGGTTTCCAGTTGCGTGTCCATGTTCTGATGTGCAGGTCTGGGATAAGCGTCAGAATCGCTTTGTAAGCAGCAGTAGACGGCATCGTTGAAAAGCCATTCCCCGAACAGCGCTCACAGATTTTATATATCGGTGCTCCCTGCTCTTTTGTCGCTTTGCGGTCCAGAACCCGGCCAGAACCACCACAGCGGCAGCGTGCATTTATTTTCCCCTTACCGTCACAAGCTTCACACTTAGCGCTTATGATGGCTGTTACTTCAGTCCACTTATCCCAGTCGGACGGACGAACAGCACGGGACCTGTTTGCCCAATATGGTGCTTTGCCCCACGGATTAGAAACTTTGCGTTCTGTGGTAGTGGTTTCAATCTGTCCGGTGCCACTGCATACCCTGCAGACTCCCGTTGTTTCCGCGGACCGGGAATACTCCGCAAAGGCAAACTGTGCCAAAATCAGGCAGCAGCGCCCCAGCTCTTTACCAGCTGTTTTGCGTACGTTCTTCGGTGCGGTTTCAATCGCATACCGCGCTAGCGCCTGGACGGCCAACTGCTCATCTGTCTTGCTGATGCCAGTCTTTCCAAAGAACGCTGCCAGCCCGAACCGTGCCCTGCTGCTTGTCACCCCAATACCAGCCATAACATCCGTACCGTTGAGACGATCAGGTGATGTGCTTTTCACGTCGTCGCTGATATGCATACCCTGAGGGCTGAAATGTTTTAAGGACGCTTCGAGTTTCATGCTTTCAGTAACCCCTCTTTTTTCCATATAGCCAATGTTCTGAGCACACCTTCCGCATGCATCAGGCGCAGTTCGTCGCGGGTGTAATCTGTGGTTTTCTTTCTGCCATCGATGAGATCGTGGCATGCATTACAGGCAATAGCCGCCTGGGTATCGTCCGGCTTGCATCCAGTTCCGCAGGTGCCAGCCAGACGGTAATGCGCCAGTACACTGGTTTCCGGGTTGCCATTACAGTGCCCGGGAATACGTACTGTGCATTCGCGGCCTCGGGCCGCTTTACGTAGGTTCGCCATACTCACCCCCACATCCTGTTGCGCCAGCGAGAGTCTGGCCGCGGCGGATTTTTGTCCTCCACCAGCTGCGCGCTGACGGTCCATGTCATAAAGTCAGGGTTTAAGCTTCGTTCGACCTTTACGCCCCGCTGGCGATATCTAGCCATCAGTTCGTCGGCCTGCTGCGTTGTGCATTCGTGATGGTGAAACCATGAGTGTTTCATCGGCATCACCCCGCGAAGCTTAAAAGCTGGTTTGCGGCGTTCTCAGCTTCCTGCAGGCTGTTGAACGAACGAGAGAGGATCCATCGCCAGAGAACATCGAGCGATGCTTTGTACAGTTCCTGGAATTCGCATTCGTCCATGCTGGCGAAAGAAATACTGCGAGGGTGTTTTTTCAGCGTGCCGTCCGGCAGCTGTATGGCGTCATAGTGGCCTGCTTCTACGATGACCCACGCCCGGTAAGCATCGAAAGATTTGCAAATACTGATATAGCCGGATCGCTTCTCGGCTATTCGGTCGAGATATTGCCCGGCGGCATCAAGTAACGCCGATTCACTCCCGCCATATGCAGCAAGGTATTTGGCGTAACCTGTGATAAGCCTGCGCTCATTAGACGAAATCGCCCCGCCGGTAGGCTCCCAATATTCAAAACCGAGATTGAGTAAAGCAAAGTAACGGCGGTGAAACGCCGGATTGCGGACAAGCTTAAAGTCGGCCTCCAGAACGCAGCCGAGCTTGCATTTTGATTGTAGAAATTCGCTGGTCTCCTGCGTGGCAGGGATCAGTAAACCTTGTGACTGCTTTATTAAGTGCAATTGCGCCATGGTTTCCCTCCGTGGCGCAGTAGGTCAACGGTTGTTCAGGCCGTTGATTTCATATTATCAGAAGGCGGGATAACTCGGTAGCCGAGGCGATGCAGAAAACTGGTCATTGCGTTGAGATTAAATACTCCCTCGTCCTCAAGCAGTGGTCGCATAGAAGTAACACCATTTGCCGTGTATACCAGAACCCGGCCTGCTGCCCTGATGCTGCCAACAACTTCACCTGTAGAACGTTTAACCAGATCGTAGTACTCATTACTCTCATTGCGCATCCCTACCTCCCGGAAGCAAAACCATATACTGTGTTTTTATACAGTATAAATTAATGTTAAATCACTTACATGTGAAAATTTCACGGTAGCGGAAGATATGATGGCAGATGAAGATCGTCCTACAAGCCCCTATTTTCAAAAGAGATTATCGAAATTGAAAGTTTGGGAGTATTGTTTAACTTTCATGGCTAACGGAGTTAAAAGCTTTGCGCGGTTGTCGACGGCATATTTTGTGTATCGTACAAGCCCCTATTTCACTCGATCAAATGGAAAAGGCCAATTTCAGAATTTAATTAATTTCAGATGTATTGGTGTAGCAGAAAAAACTACTGAGCCTTAGGATGCACAATTTGTGTAGTGTGCAATCCCCTATTTACCAGGACAACAAAGAAAACCCGCCGGCGCGGGTTGAATTGATAGAAGTTTATTAAGCAGCCATTCCCTTCTGTTGACATAGATCCGGCAAATTGGCCCGCACCAGCGCTTCAGCGAACGGCGGCGGGACGGCATTACCGCAGCGAGCCACTTGCTTGTCCTTCGCGTATTTTACGCCGCGGTAATCCTGGTCAATGATGTACCACTCCGGAAAGCCCTGCGCCCGGTAAAGCTCATGCGGTTGCAGCATTCGCATCCCGATATCAACGATGCGGTAAACAATGCCCTTAATCGTCACCAGTTCGCTGACGCCAAAAGAATTTAGGAACTTTTTAACTTGGTCCGCACGCCGCTCGTCGTAATCATTAGCCGCCAGCAGCGCGCTAACCTCTCCCACATGCTGACCTCCAGCGGTGATTGTCGGCATCGGTTCATTGGTGCGCTGACCATCACGGCAGGTACCACGCAATTTTACCAGTTGCGATGTCACAAGAGCGTGATGATCGACGGTAGTCACTGAGTGAGCTGGCTCATCAAGCGCAACGCCTGGACCGGCGTAGTTCCCGCCATAGTGTTTCGCCAGGAACGCAGTTGTTACGGCAAACTTATTGCCCCCAGCTGTAACCGTACCCAACGGTTTACCAAGATTGAGAACCCGCGGCGATTGCCCTACCCGCTCGCCATACCCCATCTGAATAAGCGTAGCGGTGACTAACTGAGACTTACCCCCTCCACCAGCGGTAATCGTGGCGCTAGGCTCATCTGCCCGGTGGCCAATGCTTGCGCCGAACTGGCGGGCGATAACCGGGGCAACCACGCATGCTCGGGATTGCTTTAAGATGGTATGAACTGGTTTGTTGAGTGGACGCGGTTTAGCCTGGTACTGGCTACCACCATTTCCAGCCATAAACGGTGCCAGAGTAGGTACCGCCAACGCGTAACCATGAGTTTTGGTGATTGTCTGTATTGGTGAATATAACCCCTGCCCACGGAAACAATCATATTTACCGCGTGTCGTAGTGTGGTTGCATTTAACGATGAATGGGTTATCGCTATCGACCACAAATCTCTGGATACCCCGTGCTATACGCTTCAACGTATTAACTGCAAGCGGCTTTTTGCGGTCAAATATCGATGGTGCAGGAATAGACCAGTCGATGCATTCAGCAGCTGTCCGCCATGGCGTCAATTTTCCAGCCTGCACCGCCGGTGATTTCGGATCCCCGTGAGTAGCTTCTGGCCAGACTATCGGTTTTCCGTCCCTTCGCATCACCATGAAAAAGCGCTTACGAATAGTTGGTGCACCATAGTCGCAGGCGCGCAGCTCGCGATAATCGATGTCATAGCCCAGCCCGGTAATCAAGCGCCTCGCCTGTTCGCTATCCGGCGACAACTCCAGAAACTCGCAGCATTCCAACAACGCAGGGTGATCCGCAGGAACTCCGGATGTCAGCATGCCGACGAATGCCAGGAACGTTTCGCCAACACGGTCCGGATCCGGACGCATTTCCGCCGCCAGTAGTGGACCCCACGTTTTAAACTCTTCAACGTTCTCCAGCATCATTACCCGCGGACCAACATCCAGCGCCCAGCGGATAACGATCCACGCCAGCCCACGAATCGCTTTTTCAACTGGTTTAGCCCCTTTTGCTTTGGAAAAGTGGCGGCAGTCCGGCGAGAACCAGGCCAAACCAACATTGCGGCCGGCAGTCGCTACTTTTGGACGCACTGAATAAACAGACTCGCAATAGTGCAGAGTTCCCGGATGATTGGTGGTATGCATAGCTACAGCGTTTGGGTCGTGGTTTATCGCGATGTCCACGCTACGCCCAATCGCCATCTCGATGCCCGTACTCGCCCCGCCGCCGCCGGCAAAGTTATCAACGATGATTTCGCTCTCTCTCACACGTATTTCTCCATGGTGCTGGCCAGCGAACGGGCCGCGGCGATAATTGACGGTACCGGCATTTTTTCGAGCCACATTCTGTTGATATGGTGCTGCAGTCGTTGCTTGTGGTGCGCATGGAGAACCCCGGCGCTTTCTACTTGAGACAGAACCATTGCAACCTCGGCGGGCCAAACGGTTTCAGGAACATCCACCAGCAACAACTGCTCCAGCTCCAGAATTCGCTTACAGGCATATTCCAGTGAAGGATCCACTATTTCACCTCCTGCGGGGCGGCTATCGGTTTACCCGCAGAAATTACTTCTTGCACATCCAAAACACGCTGAAATACAGGGCTGCCAAGCAGGCTGTAATTCATCCCGGTAGCGGCCTTTGGCACCATCCCAAGCCGTTTCATGTCAAAATCGATCACGGCGCGCTGATCGCGGAACAATCCCAGACGACCATGCCGGACAACCTCGCCAGTCGCTTCTGCTTCGGAAAAATACCGCTGGACAGTAGCGCGGCTCAGCCCAAGTTTTTTCATTGCCTCGGCGGTCGTGAGTCGCCCCTGATGTCTGGTGATCCGAATCACTGCGCGGACGTACTCTCTGCGCTCAACTGCTGACAATGCTCTTGCCATACATACCTCACTTAACGACGCGCAAATGGCGCACGTTTTTGCGATAGCTGTCCCATTCAAAATTCACCCACATACCGCCGTCCATCTGGAGACGGTCAAGGATCCGCATGCCCAGTGTTTCCTTCAGCGATTCATAGTTCAGGTTGGTTAGGATGCCGACAGGTCGCATGGAGGACAGCCGGCGATCGATAACCTGATTCAGGATGACTTTTTCACCGCTGCTTCCGCGCTGAATACCCACCTCATCCAGAATGAGCAGGTCCACATGGCACAAATCGTCCAGCAATGACGCCTCTGACTGCCCGCCGTCGTAACATTCCCGAACACGCAGCATGAGATCCGGAATGGTTACCACCAGCACAGAACGACCACCAGCCAGCAGGTGATTTCCGATTGCGGCCGCCAGATGGTTTTTCCCGGTGCCTGGCGCTCCGCTGAATACGAAGCTCGCAAACCCTAAGCCGAATTGCTGCGCGTAACTTTTCGCCATCGAGAGCGCCCGACGCTGGCCATCCGACTCAACCTGATAGTTCGCGAATGTGCAGCCGCGGTGCAGATCCTGAATTCCTGCACGTCCAAAGATTTTCTCTGCACGTGCACGCTGGTTTTGTTTTTCCAGTTCCTCACAGCGCTTACGGCCTTCTTCGACTTGCCAGGCACGCCATTCATCAACGCTGCCGAATTTTGGCTGAACGCCAGGGGGAATGAGTTTTTTCAGTCGCTCCAGTGCATTCCCGGTACCAATCATGTTTTTCATCGCTACCCCCTGAATCCCGATGGGATGGTTTTGTCAGGTTCCGAAATCTGATTGGGATCTCGTGCGCCTGGCGCCTGCTGAATCGCCCACGGTTCGCTGAAATGCATACCAGGGCCAAAAAACGTTTTCGCCTGTTTCACGTACTGTGTGTTGAGGATTCCCTCGGCTTTAACGAAAGCCGCGTAACGCACCACTCCTGCGAAGATTTCCGCCGTAGTGGTTCCATCCCTGATTCGGGCATTCCAGGCTTTGAAGGCATCGGATTTGCTGTTACCCCCTGCCCGCTTGGGATAAACCGACCAGACCTGCTCGAACTCATTCGGGTATATTTTTTGAGGTTCAGGTTTATCGCCTTCGTCCTGATTCTGATCGTCAGGGGGTGTGGCGGAGCCATGCCCCGAACTATCTTCCTCCTGATCCTGTTCCTGCTCCTGATCCTGTTCCTGGTTAAGGAACGGTTCGAGAACCCTTTCGGAACCCTTTAGTTTTGCGATACCAATGTGGGATATTGCCGAGGCTAAAACCCGCGCCAGCTCTAGCTTCACCGTAGATTTGTCCGGGACCTGATCAAACAAACGAAGTGCTGCAATTCCCTGGTTTGGGTTTTCAACTGAATTCCAGGTCAGAAAGTTACGAATTAGCACCCATTTCGATGACGAATCACGCGTTGCGAAACCGTTAGCCGATAGCTCATCAAACCCTTTCGAAACCCTTTCAGGAGTCCAGGCAAGGTCTTCCGAAACGTATCCATCAGGCAGCCTGAAGCATCCGATCATGTTTGTGTGTTGCCCGGTGAGCAGGTACAGCGCCAGCAACCTGGCATCATCCGATACCCGGCGCATTCCATCGCTTATCCAAAATGATGTATGCACCTTGCCGTAATCACGCATAGAGACCCCGTTGTTGCTTAAACTGGTGTGTTTTCATCACCAAGCACCCACCGCAAAGCCGCTGCGTATTCGCCGCTGGCGGTTTGAAGTTGCTGGGTAATTTCCTTACGGGATTTAAGACGCGGCTTTGTGTCACCGAGAACAGCGCGCTGGCGACGAGCTTTCTCGTGGCCAGTTACACCCTCTGCCGCTGCCTCTAACTGTTTGACCGTTTCCCGTTGCTTTTCCGGTGGCATATCGACCAGTTGACGCGCTTGAGTGACAGTGACTTTTCCAGCCTCAACCGCCGCCTGGACGGCCTGCGTAGCATCCAGTAGAGCCACGGTTGCCTGGACCGTTTTTACGCTGCAGCCAAAAAGCAGGGCAATGTCATTTTCGTCATGACCATATTCCATCTGCTGAACCATTTTTTTGGCCCGGCCCAGTGGGGTATCTGGTTGGGTTATCTCGTTTTCGCTGACCATGTATTTGGCCATTTGAATTGCTGAGCCGCGCTTAGCTATACCGGGTATAGGCCAGGGTTCCAGCCCTGCCCGCTTTCTCCTGGCGTTTGCTTCCTTAGCGTTCTTTACGCGCTGCCGACCTGCCACCACACAGGTTTTCCCTGTCTCTGGGTCCTTCCACACGATAATCGGTTCGAGTACCCCAAGTTCCATGATGTTGAGGATCACAGCTTCATTAAGCGGTAGGTGTACTCGTTCGTCGTAAAGCGGATGTGTTGTATCGGTAACCAGATGCAAACTTTCCGGTTCGAAAAAAAGAACATTGCTTTTGCCGCTGGCGCCGTATGCGTCGATAGAATTTTTAGCCATGGGCGCCCCCATTATTGATATTCAGTTGGTTCGTGTTCATAATTTCCCCTGTGAATTGATCCAGTTAATTCGCAACGAAAGCCGTAGGTGTTGCAGCACCGCGGCCTTCACCTTTCTGAGTTCCAGCATCACGTCACTCCTAGCATTGAAGTGACAATGGCCATCAGCGGCGCCGTTAACTCAGGGTCTATCCGGAACATCTCGACAATTCCCTCGCTCAGTTCTTTCAGCTTTTGATGGCGTGGAGCCCCCACAGCAACGGCAATCTTTGCTTCGCTGGTTTCTTTCTCCAGACGAGCCAGTCGGGACATAAAACTCTCTTCGGGCAATAGGCGGTGACGGTATTCCAGAGGAAGAACGGCCATGATCGCCGGTGTAAGAAGGCGAACGTACTCGCGATAGCGCTCAGACTCGGCCGGGTTGTCTAGGTAGCGAAAAAGCTTCTGTCGGGCACGGCTGATGTCGTCAGGAAAGGCGATATCCCCGCCGCCCTGCTGCCGCCATTCACCGATGATGTGTGCCGACACAACATCCTGACCTTCAGCTGCTGCCCAGGCGCGAACGGCTGAGCGAATGTTGTCGTGCTCTGTCACTATCGGCTGATTTCGCTTTATCAAAGCGCCAGTCTTGAATCCGGTATTTTGTTGAAAGGAAATTATTTGCATGGTCAGCCTTCCTGTTTCGGCAGGCCGTCTGTTGGATTTGGATAGAGATCTGGGCGCAATTCGTGGGGAGTAACGCCTGTAGCCTGAAAAATAGAGGAAATACGACCCTGAGGTACAAGCCCTCCACAACGTTTTTTCCAATGACTAATTGTCATTGAGGATACGTCCAATTTTTCAGCCAACTTTTTTGCGTTACCGGCATTTTTTATGGCTTTCTCTAATGCATTCATAAGTGACTCCCTATAAGTTACGAGCCAAATTAAACATTATGTTTATTTTAATGTCAACTTTATGAATGTTGTTGGCGTAAACATTTAGTTTAAAATCGTGATATATGAGAAAAAATACGCACCAAGCAGATAACCCGCAGGTTCAGCGGCTTAACGAAATCATTGAGAAGAAGCGCATATCTAAAGCGGATATCGCGAGGATTTGCGGTGTGAGCTCTCAGTCTGTTAACAACTGGTTTGTGCGCGGTGCCATAGGAAAAAGCTCCGCCATCAAACTTGCCGATGCGCTTGGTGTCAGCCTTGAGTGGGTTTTAGGCCAAGATGTGGGCTCTAAAGACGGGTTGAGACCTGACGAACGAAGGTTGCTTGAGCTTTACAACCAACTGCCAAACGAAGAAGAACAACAGAACATGTTGCGAGTCGTGTCACTGCGCCTCAAGGAGCTCGACGAGTTGTATGCCAAGTACATGGGGCGGCGGATTAAGGGCGATTCGGAGTAACACGACGCTGACGTACAGGAAGCATGGGTAGCCAGTTGTTGCCTGGTGAAGGGTTTTGGTGATAGCGAGTTTAAGTGTAAGTTCATTTGATATTTTATAGGCTGAAATGGAAAGGCAAACGGATATCTAGTGGCAAAGAAAAACGAAAGCTCCTTACTACAGCTAGATGTTGATAGCGTCCTTTACTCCAATAAAACAGTGGACGTTACCAGCATTAAATGGGTGAAAAAGCCACCACCAGGGCGATCGCCGATGTGGCTCCAGACTGCTATCACTCCCTATGAATCTGGGTCACCATTGCCAGGGATGAAGTTCGTTTTACAATGGCGTCCTGCTGATGAATACGGTGATTATCCTAAAATTCAAATGGCTGCCCTATATTTTGGGCGTAGAGTTTTTGGTGTGGATTCGTACCCATATGACAGGCATACGAACCGTGTGGAAGTGTTACACCCAGACTACGCAGAAAGCATTCTTGGCCCACACTATCACCTTTACTTTGAATCAGCGTTGCCGTATGAAATAGGTCTTATCATTCGAGATAAGATTGCCCCCAGTGACGTATTAGGGCATTGGAGTTTTTTCTGCTCTAAACTAAATGTGACATGCATAGGAACCCTTCCTTTGCCAACCCAAGAAGATTCTGGACAAATTCAATTGCTATGATGTGCTCAACGATAATTTCCAGGCTCGGATATGAATGCCTTCCTATAGGCGAAGAGTCCTTGCGAATAATCAGTCCGTTTCCCTACTGCGATGATGGGGAGCACGTTGGTGCGTTCGTTCAGCAAATCAATGGAATTTACAAAGTCACTGACCGATGTGATGCCCTCATGAACATGGAGGCGCGGGGGATTTCCCTTAATCAAAGTCGGCTGGATTCACTTCGCCAACTTCTTTCTCGCGAGGGTGCTGAGCTTAATGAAAGAGGTGAAATCCTTAAGTGGGCACAAAACGAAAATGAACTTGGCAAGGTCACATCAGACGTTATCCGTGCTGGAATCCTTGCTTCAGCAATGTCTATCGATTGGTATTCACCTATCCAGTCCAAACGTTTTGAAGCAGATGTTATTGATTTTCTGTCTAAAAGCTCACTTTCTAGCCTAATAGCGTTGCGAGAGGAGGTTAGTGGCATGAGCGGTCACAATATCGTAGTTCCTGTGACTATCAAAACTGCAACGCCGAAATACATATTTACCTCAAGTATCAAAGAGGGTGGATCTTGGAATAGTGCCTACTCATTGCTTGGCAAGTTAATGGATCTTTACCAGGCAAACAACACCATCAACAATCGATATGTCGTTGTCGATGATGAATCCATCGGACATCAAATGCAGCAGCTGATTTTGCTTTTCAATGACGTAAGTAATGTTCTCCCTTTCGTAAGCAGAAGCGTATGGCTACCTAAGTTAGCCGCCTAACAACCCGGCCACCGCGCCGGGTTTTTATTGCCCTTTCCACAACAGTTATGCCGCGTCCCTGTTAGCCCTCTTCTCTATGTATAGCGTTCCCGATTTCCCACATGTTGTTTGACCAAGTGACCATCCACTACCAGATCCACCACAACCATCCTAAATGCATCAGTATCAGCCCCGCCTTATCCTCATCGTAATCCATACCCTCCACTTACTGATGATTTTCTAACCGCCAACTGCTTTAAAAAGATACTGTAAAAGCCTATACACATACAAAATTAAACTTTTTGTTTATATCTACAAACTCATTTAGTTGACACAATAATAAACAAAGTGTTTAATTATCTCGTAGCAACGAACCACCCAGGCATGGAGCCCACGAAGTAGCTGCCGGCGGCATACGAATCACCGGATGAGGTGGAGAGATCAACGCGCAGTAGGTTCAAACGTTCCGCTGGCCACGTAATGGCTGAGGTTGAAATGAGTAAGCAAGGCATCATTGCCATGGTCATTTCGGCAGTAATTGGACTCTTCATCTGGATTGCGCTCTTCAGCGCGCTGCGGGAGTTATTTCTATGATTGATTTCGCACGCAAACCCGCTCGTCAGCAGGCTGTTCGTTTAAGTCCGCTGTCAGCTTTCATCCGCCGGGTGTGCTACATGCTCGCGCAAAAAGGAGACCCTTCATGAGCACGATGTTTGCCCTGGTTCTCACCGTCAGCATGCTGACGGGCGGTAATCAGGATGTCCTGCTCGGCGTTTACGACAGTGAGAATGACTGCAAGGCAGCTGCAGAAGAGCAACACGTGAAAGCCGAATGTTATCCGCTGAAAGGTGTACTGGACGAGCATCCAGCCGGGTTCACGGTGCAAATGTAGGGGGAGGAATGCAGAAGAAATGCGGTTACTGCCGTAAAGCAATCGAGGGAAAACCAGTGGTAAGCACCCTGTTGTACCTCCAGGGGAACCAGCTCGCACGGAAAGAAAAAGAGTATTGCTCAGAACGTTGCGCCTCTCACGACCAGATGGCTCACGAGGGCTAACGTAAACCCGCCGAAGCGGGCTGTACGTCCGGTGCCACCGACCAAAGTTACACCGGAAATTACCAAAACCAATGACCACCCTGAATGGGCGCTACCAATGGCCCGGGGGATTCTACATCCAAAATAGAGGCTATCACATGGAATATTTTTATCTGATAAAAGCGACTCAAAAATCGGGTAAAGCTGATGCCGTAATCTGGCGCACTAATAAATCAGAAGCCCGCGCTCTACTGCAGCTCGACGTTGATCTGGAAGACGCTGGGATCGAAACAGGCCGCGGCAAAGACTATCAAAAACCTATTCGCACCGATTTCCCGGTATTCAATGACCTGCCAGCGGAGGGTGTTCTCGATTACTCATGGTGCGAACGCTACCAGCTCGGCGACGATGGCCGCACCTGGACTCTTAAGCCAGGACAGGCGCCTGCTGATGTTCATCACGGCGATAATGCCGGAGTATCCTCTGAGGCCGTCACTGGCGAGCTGGTTGATGCCAATACTACTGGCGACGCGGCACAAGGTGAGACCGTGGAAACTTTCGGTAGCGATGAATACCAGGACGATTCGAGCGCGCTTTTTAACGTGGCAGAACTCCCCTTTCGCGCTCAGCTGCTGGCGCAGTATATGGCCGAAGAACGCCACGTTTATCATATCAGCATGCCTCACCGGCAGGAGCTGTCAGTTCTTGAAATGGACACTGATAACGCAGCCGTCCAGGATCTGATTCTGGCCGCCGAGAATATCCCTGAAATCAAAAAATACGATATGCCGGCGCTCTGGAAATTCACCAGTGCCAATAAAAAAATCTTCCCGGAAGGGAAACGGCATGAGCTCGGCAAGCGTATCCAGTTTGCAAAGCTGTGGTTCGCTACTAACGCGATCGACCGCGGCATTCTCACCAGGGAATGGGCTGCCGGTAACTGCATTTCTTCGGTTATGAAAACTGATGCAGGTACGAATGCTGGCGGCGGTAATAAAACCGATCGCAATCCTGACTACACCCATACCCTTGATACGCTCGATGTAGAAATAGCCCTGGCCACAATGCCAATGGATTTCGATATCTACAATTTCCCGGCATCAATTCACCGCCGGGCCAAAGAGATCGTCCAGAAGAAAGAAAGTCCGTTCAAGGAATGGTCGGCAGCGCTGCGCAAGGTCGCTGGCATCCTGGATTATTCCCGCGCAGCGATTTTTGCCCTTATCCGTGGCGCCACCAGCGATGTTCACCATTTCCCGGTAAGTCTGCAGACCTATATCAATGCGAACCTGACAGAGCATAAACATGACGCCCCTTCTGCTGAAACGCTTGAGAAAGCAGGTCATGTTTCATCTGCCGCCGTCGCTCTGGACGCGGTGAAAAAGGCTATCAACGGAGAAGAAGGTGCGCCTGACCTGGAACATCTCTCCACTGACTTTCAGGTAATTGGCACCGAACTGGTGAAAGAAACCCAAAGGAAACGTCCTGACGCTAATCAGGTTCTGGCAGCCGAACGTGGCGAATATGTCGAAGGTATCAGTGACCCCACGGATCCGAAGTGGATAACCGAAGACCTGACCAAACCCCGATCCCCGGAAATTGCCAATCTCGGCGGCGGAATGTTTTCAATTGAAGGCCTTATGGCTTCACCGGCTACTCCTGCCACCGAAGAAGGAACCACCAGCAATGTGCAGATGGAAGCGGCTCAGTCAGTCAAAGACGAAAATGATAATGCGGTATCAGCAGGCAAAGGCGCTGATGAGCCTCCTGCGCAAACAACTGCCGTGAACATGAGCGAAATACTGGCTGAACGCTGCCCGGATCTCACAGCCGCAGTGCTGAATAGCCAGGTTTCCGGGAGTGCTCACAGCGATGAAGAGGAAGAGGCTGAACAAGCAGCGCCAGCATGGCCGGAGTATTTCGAGCCTGGTCGATATGAAGGCGTGCCAAATGAGGTCTACCACGCCGCTAACGGCATCAGCTCCACAATGGTTAAAGATGCCCGGGTATCGCTGATGTATTTCGAGGCGCGCCACGTATCCAAAACTATCCAGAAGGTACGCTCCCCTGTTCTGGATATGGGCAATCTGGTGCATGCACTGGCTCTGCAGCCCGACGACATGGATAAAGAGTTCAGCGTCGAGCCAGAAATACCTGAAGGTGCGTTCACCACGACTGCGACGATCCGCTCGTTTATCGACGAGTACAACGCCGGGCTTCCGCCGCTGTTGAGTGCTGACGATATCAAGGCGCTGCTTGAAGCGCACAACGCCACACAGCCGCAGCCGGTTCCGATGGGTGATGACGTGACCCAAACAGGTGAAAACTACATGGCCTTACCTTCTGAATTTCAGCGCGTCGAAGAAGGCCAGAAAGTTACCGCAGCCAAAATGAAGGCCTGTATCAAGGAATACAACGCTACCCTGCCCGCCCAGGTGAAAACCAGCGGCAGCCGCGATGCCTTACTGGAGCAACTGGCGATTATCAATCCTGACATGGTTGCTCAGGAAGCACAGAAGGCGCAGCCCCTGAAAGTCTCTGGCACAAAGGCCGATCTCATTCAGGCCGTGAAATCGGTAAAACCAGATGCCGTGTTTGCCGACGAGCTGCTGGATGCATGGCGCGAGAACCCGGAAGGAAAAGTGCTGGTTACCCGCCAGCAGCTGGCTACGGCACTGGCCATTCAGAAAGCGCTGTTAAATCACCCGACCGCCAGCAAGTTATTGACGCACCCGGGCCGTGCCGTCGAGGTGAGCTATTTCGGCATTGATGAGGAAACCGGGCTGGAAATTCGCGTGCGCCCTGACCTTGAGATAGACATGGGCGGCCTGCGCATCGGTGCGGACCTTAAAACCATCAGCATGTGGAACATCAAGCAGGAAGGCCTGCGCGCGAAACTGCACCGGGAAATCATCGAGCGGGATTACCACCTCAGCGCGGCTATGTACTGCGAAACAGCAGCCCTTGACCAGTTCTTCTGGATATTCGTCAACAAAGACGAGAACTACCACTGGATCGCCATCATCGAGGCATCCGAAGAACTGCTGGAACTCGGCATGCTGGAATACCGCAAAGCTATGCGCGCGATCGCGAACGGTTTCGACACTGGCGAATGGCCGGCGCCAATCACTGAGGATTACGCCGAAGAACTCAACGATTTTGATTTGCGCCGTCTCGAAGCGCTGCGCGTACAGGCATAAGGGGATATGACGATGGAAAACACCAATATTGTTACCACTGAGCAACAGGCTCCAAATACCATTTCTGCCAGTAACGCCATCTTCAACGTGCAGGCGCTCGGCCAGCTAACGGCATTTGCAAACCTGATGGCAGATTCTCAGGTGACGGTACCTGCACACCTCGCGGGTAAACCAGCCGATTGCATGGCGATCGTTATGCAGGCAATGCAATGGGGCATGAATCCCTACGCAGTAGCGCAAAAAACGCATCTGGTAAACGGTGTGCTTGGGTATGAAGCCCAATTGGTCAATGCGGTAATCGCCAGCTCAAGCGCCATTCATGGCCGCTTTCACTATCGTTACGGAGGCGACTGGGAGCGCTGCACCAGGACTCAAGAGGTCACCCGGGAAAAGCACGGCAAAAACGGGAAATACAATGTCACCGAGCGTGTACGAGGCTGGACAGATGAGGACGAAATCGGGTTATTCGTCCAGGTCGGCGCGATTCTGCGCGGTGAATCGGAAATCACCTGGGGGGAGCCACTTTATCTCTCTGGAGTCGTCACACGTAATTCTCCTTTGTGGGTTTCTAACCCGAAACAGCAAATCGCTTATCTGGGCGTCAAATACTGGGCGCGGCTGTATTGCCCGGAAGTCATCCTGGGTGTTTACAGCCCGGATGAGGTTGAACAAAGGACCGAGCGAGAAATAAACCCGACGCCGGCGCAAAGAATGTCTGTGGCAGAGATCACCAGCGGAACAGACATCACCACCAGCGCGCAGGATTCAGCTCTCAATATTGATTCCCTGGCAGATGATTTCCGTGACCGCATTGAGCGCGCCGAATCGGTAGATGCAGCAAAAGCCATCAGGGCGGATCTGGATAAAGAGAAAGCTGTGCTGGGCACTGTTCTCTTCACCGAGCTGAAAGGTAAAGCCGTGCAGCGTTTTTTCATGGTTGACGCCAGAAACAAAGTTGAGGCCGCGATCAACTCTCTACCTAATCCCGGAGAACCGGAAGCCGTCGAACTGTTTGCTAAAGCTGAAGGCATTCTCAACGGCGCGAAACGCCACCTCGGTGATGAACTGTATGACCAGTTCCGCATCACCCTGGACGACATGAAACCGGAATACGTGGGCTAACCAGATCGGGAGAGGAAACTTTCCCGATAAAGGAATGTATATGCGATTGATTAACCGAAGCAGACACTCCCCTCTGGGCCGCCAGGCGTGCGATGCCGCGCTGGCAAAACACGTTGAGCTTTATGGAGCTTACGGGCGACAGAAAACGAAGAGAACTTATACGGTGGTGGTTCAAGGCTCAAAGATCACTGTAGAAGTTGTTAACAGAAAAAGTAGCTATGTGGCCACAGCCATGAGCTGCGCACGCCGGCTACACCATCTGCCTGGACAATGTAACTAAGGGGTTTTTATGACTAATACATCTCATAAATCAGATGAAATTTTGATAACCGATGACGTTCTGTCCAGATACAAAATATCGCGCAGCACACTCTATTTCTGGAGCACCCCATCCCGGATGCCCTCTTACTTTGCTCAGCCATTCCCGCAGCCTAAAATAAATGGCAGCCCTAAAAGGTGGAGACTTTCAGACTTGCTGGCCTGGGAAGATAACGTGGGGATCAAACCAGAGACTGACCAACCAGCTTCTCAAGATGATCCTGCCAAACAGCAAGCCAGTGACGCTGATCATCCAGATAATCATGCAGGTTATAACGTGCCATGACACCTGCCATATGATGGCCAAGCAGTTTTTCCACAACATGTGGCGGCGCACCTAATTCAGAAAGGCGTGTCGCCACTGTTCGCCTGAGGTCATGGAGAGACCAGGGTTTCATGCCTGTTTTAGCTATAATCTGAGCAGAAAACAGAGCGACGTTTGGTTGTAGTGGCGGTCTGTCATCTTCTGGCCCCCTGTAACGTGACAGTGTCACAACGTGTTTTGAAACTGACGTTTCCTTCTCTGCTAACATCATTCTTACTACTGCCTCGGGAAGTGCCCTTCTGACCGATTTCCCGGTTTTATAATCGCTTGACGGAATGGTCCACGTTTGCTCATGGAAATCGAACCACTCCCATCTTGCTGTTCTGATCTCTGTACTCCGACAGCCAGTCATGATGAGAAACTTCATTATCAGCTGTTGTCTGTACTTCAATTCAGGAAGGATGTTCCAAACCGTTTTGATTTCCTCATCACTCAATCTGCGATCTTTTACGGATGCTGTGAGACCTACGTCAGAGCGCCTAAGGCTCTCAATTGGGTTCACATTAATGACCCCTCGATTGGAGCAGAAACGGAACGTACGCTGCATCAGTCCAAGCATCTGACCAGTGACAACTCTTCGCCCCATGCCATCAAAAAGGTTAAGCCAGTGCGCTTTAGTGGTCTGATCAACAATCATGTTCCCCAGCACAGGCGCTATATGGTTATTGAAGTCCCGTCGGTTAACCTTGATTTTCACAAGACCTTCAGGGATGCAGTAATACTTTTCCCAGTAATCGAAAGCCTCTTTAACGGTGAGCGCTTCGACTTTTTTCTGTTTCTCCAGAACTGTTTGCCGTCTCGGATCGAGTCCTTCTGTCAACCACGCCCTGAACTGCTGTCTACGTTCGCGAGCTTGAGATAAGGAGGTGGTGGGATAATCGCCAATCGTTAGCTGAGCGGCTTTCCCGTTCCATCTGTAGCGGTAAAAGAATGTTATACTGCCGGAAGTAGACAACCGGACATTCAGACCATGAGCGTCCGAAATGATCTCGATCTGGTCTCTCTTTTTGCCAAGAGCTTTTCTTAATTTTGTGTCGGTAAGCAATGTGTACACTCCGGAAGACGATATACACATCAGTGTACACATTTTACTTAAATTGATAACCTTCAAATCAATGCAGAACACACAAAATTAAAGCACTCTATGCTGGCAAGATGTTGTTATTAGCGGGATTTTTGAAAAGACTTAAAGCATGACTAACAAACTTAAAACGGATTCATATGCCCTACGATAGCGTTTATCTGGAAAAGCGTCCGCCCGGCGCGCTGCGCACCGTATGGCGTAAATTCTATGGTGACACCACGGCGATGATCGGCCTGTACGGCTGCGCGGGCCTGTTGCTGCTCTGCGTCTTCGGCGGCTGGTTCGCCCCCTATGGTATTGATCAGCAGTTCCTTGGCTATCAGTTGCTGCCGCCGTCCTGGTCGCGCTATGGCGAAGTGTCCTTCTTCCTGGGAACCGATGACCTGGGCCGCGATGTGCTGAGCCGGCTGCTGAGCGGCGCGGCGCCGACCGTCGGCGGGGCTTTTGTCGTCACCCTCGGTGCGACGCTGTTTGGCCTGGTGCTGGGCGTGATTGCCGGGTCGACTCACGGCCTGCGCTCGGCAGTGATGAACCATATCCTGGATACCCTGCTCTCTATTCCCTCGCTGCTGCTGGCGATTATCGTCGTCGCCTTTGCCGGGCCGCACCTCAGCCATGCGATGTTCGCCGTCTGGCTGGCGCTGCTCCCGCGCATGGTACGTTCCGTCTACAGCCTGGTCCACGATGAGCTGGAGAAAGAGTACATCATCGCCGCCCGCCTCGATGGAGCCTCGACGCTGAACATTCTGCTGTTCGCCATCCTGCCCAATATCGCCTCCGGTCTGGTGACCGAGATCACCCGCGCCCTGTCGATGGCCATTCTGGATATTGCCGCGCTGGGCTTTCTTGATCTCGGCGCCCAGCTGCCTTCACCGGAATGGGGAGCCATGCTGGGCGATGCGCTGGAGCTTATCTATGTCGCACCGTGGACCGTGATGCTCCCCGGGGCGGCAATTATGCTCAGCGTACTGCTGGTCAACCTGCTGGGCGACGGTATTCGCCGGGCGATCATTGCCGGGGTACAATAATGCCGTTACTCGATATTCGTCACTTAACTATCGAATTTAGAACCAACGAAGGTTGGGTGAAAGCCGTCGATCGCGTCAGTCTGACCCTGACTGAAGGCGAGATCCGCGGCCTGGTGGGCGAATCCGGCTCCGGGAAAAGCCTTATTGCCAAAGCTATCTGCGGGGTGACCAAAGACAACTGGCGGGTCACCGCCGACCGCATGCGCTTCGATGACATCGACCTGCTGCGACTGTCGAACCGCGAGCGGCGGAAACTGATCGGCCATAACGTGTCGATGATTTTTCAGGAGCCGCAGTCCTGTCTTGATCCCTCTGAGCGCATCGGCCAACAGCTGATTCAGAGTATCCCCGGCTGGACCTACAAGGGGCGCTGGTGGCAACGGCTGGGCTGGCGTAAGCGCCGGGCCATCGAGCTGTTGCACCGCGTCGGCATTAAAGATCACAAAGATGCCATGCGCAGTTTCCCCTATCAGTTGACCGAGGGCGAGTGCCAGAAGGTGATGATTGCCATCGCCCTGGCCAACCAGCCGCGCCTACTGATCGCCGATGAACCGACCAACGCCATGGAGCCAACGACTCAGGCGCAGATTATCCGCCTGCTGACGCGGCTCAATCAGAACAACAACACCACCATTTTGCTGATCAGCCACGATCTGCAGATGCTCAGCAAATGGGCGGATAAAATCAACGTCATGTACTGCGGGCAGACGGTGGAGAGCGGGCCCAGCGAAGAGCTGGTCACCCTGCCGCATCACCCCTATACCCAGGCGTTAATCCGCGCGATCCCGGATTTTGGCAGCGCCATGCCGCATAAAAGCCGCCTCAACACCCTGCCAGGGGCGATCCCTCTGCTGGAGCAGCTGCCCATCGGCTGCCGTCTGGGGCCGCGCTGCCCTTACGCCCAGCGCGAGTGTATCGAAACGCCGCGTCTTACCGGGGCGCGCAACCATCTGTACGCCTGTCATTTCCCGCTGAACATGGAGAAAGAGTGAAATGGTCGAAACATTGCTGGAAGTTCGCCAACTCAGTAAGACCTTTCGCTACCGCACCGGCTGGTTTCACCGCCAGACGGTGGAGGCCGTCAAGCCGCTGAGTTTTACCCTGCGTGAACGGCAGACGCTGGCGATTATCGGCGAGAACGGCTCCGGGAAATCCACCCTCGCCAAGATGCTGGCGGGCATGGTGGAACCCACCAGCGGCGAGCTGTTGATCGACGACCATCCGCTGACTTTCGGGGACTACTCCTACCGCAGCCAGAAGATTCGTATGATCTTTCAGGATCCGTCGACCTCACTGAACCCGCGCCAGCGCATCTCGCAGATCCTCGATTTTCCGCTGCGGCTGAATACCGACCTCGACGCCGAGGCGCGGCAAAAGCAGATTATCGACACGCTGCGCATGGTTGGTCTGCTGCCGGACCACGTCAGCTATTACCCCCATATGTTGGCGCCCGGTCAGAAGCAGCGTCTCGGCCTCGCCAGGGCGCTGATCCTGCGCCCGAAGGTCATCGTCTGCGATGAGGCGTTGGCCTCGCTGGATATGTCGATGCGCTCCCAGCTCATCAATCTGATGCTGGAGCTGCAGGAGAAACAGGGCATCTCCTATATCTATGTCACTCAGCACCTGGGAATGATGAAGCACATCAGCGATCAAGTGCTGGTGATGCATAACGGCGAAGTGGTCGAGCGCGGCAGCACTGCCGATGTGCTGGCCTCGCCCCTGCACGACCTGACCCGACGCCTGATCGCCGGCCACTTCGGTGAAGCTCTCACCGCCGACGCCTGGCGCAAAGACGGGAAATAGCCCCGTCTCACTTACCTCGCTGGTGACGTCACGCCGGCGCGTGGCCAGCGTTCCGCTTGAGGATAGCCACTGCGCTGGCGATGTCTGGCGCCAGCCAGCGATCCTCCTCCCAGCCAGGCACGCTTTGGCGCAGCAGATCGCGCGCCCGACGTGTACCCGCCGCCAGCGTCTGCGGCTCGTGAAAATCGAGCCCCTGGGCCGCGAGTAAATATTCGATACCCAGGATCTGATAGAGGTTGCCGAGCAGGCGCTGTAGTTTCAGCGCAGCACTGGTACCCAGGCTTAAATGATCCTCCTGCAAAGCGGAGGTAACAAAATTATCCAGCACCGCCGGCTGCGCCAGCTGCTTATTTTCCGCGCACAGCGACGCGGCGACGTACTGGGCAATCATCATGCCTGAATTCACCCCGGGTAGGGCGACCAGAAACGCTGGCAAGCCGCTCACCAGAGGATTCACCAGCCGGTCAAGACGTCGTTCGGCGATAGCGCCCAGCTCAGCCATGGCAATAGCCAGCAAATCGCAGGCCATTGCCACCGATTCACCATGGGGATGCGCCTGGGACACCACCCGCCACTGCTCAAGGGTGCCCAGGATTAGGGGATTATCGGTACAGGCGTTAAGTTCGATATTTATCTGCGTCTGCGCATGGCTAAACTGATCGCGGCAGGCGCCATGCACCTGAGGCATCGAGCGGAGACTCAGCGCATCCTGGGTGCGAAGACCTTCGCTTTCGGCCAGCAGACGGCTACCCGCCAGCAGCTCACGCAGCCGCTGGCCGCTGGTCTGGATCCCGGGACTGGCTTTCAGCGCCAGGATCTCGGCATCAAACGCCACAAGCTGGCCGCGCAGCGCTTCAAAGCTCATCGCCCCGGTCACATCGGCCCAGTTCATTAAGCGCTCGGCGTCGTCTAAGGCCAGGCAAGCCAGGCCGGTCATGCACGGCGTACCGTTGACCAGACTGAGCCCCTCTTTCGCTCCCGGCGCGATGGGCTGCAGATTCAACTGCGACAGGACCTCTGCCGCAGACCACGTTCGTCCTTGCCATAGCACATCGCCGACTCCCATCAGGGCCAGGCCAATGTGCGCCATATGCGTTAAATAGCCAACCGACCCCTGAGAGGGCACCTGGGGGGTGACGCCATGCTGCAAGAACATCAGCAGTTGCTGCACTATCCCGGCGGAAATACCGGATTTACCGTGGCTGAAATTGGCCACCGCGGCGCACATAATGGCCCGGGTTGGGGCGACCTCCAGCAGCGGCCCCACCCCGCAGGCATGACTGAGCAGCGTATTGCGCGACAACTGGTGTAACTGCGCTTCCGGCAGCGTAATGTTGCACAGCGCCCCCAGCCCGGTGTTGATCCCATAGGCCACCTGACCGGCGCTAACGATATGCTGGACAATCGCCCGCCCCTGCTCGATACGCGCCCAGGCGCTTTCGCTGAGGCTCAAGATCGCCTCGCCCCGGGCGACACAAGCCACCTCCTGCCAGCGTATCGGTGCATCGCCCCACTGGATCATATTCATACGACCTGTCCTGGCTGTTGATGGCTGGAGATAAATTGCTTAAAGCGCGCGGAACCCTGAGTGCCAAATAGCGCCTCAGGCGCACCGTCGCAGTCAATCGTCCCCTGGTGCATAAATACCACCCGGTTGGAGACATGGCGGGCGAATCCCAGTTCGTGGGTGACCACCAGCATCGTCCGCCCCTCTTCCGCCAGGCTGCGCATGACCTTTAACACCTCGCCGACCAGTTCGGGATCCAGCGCTGAGGTGGGTTCATCAAAGAGCATGACGTCTGGCTCCATCGCCAGCGCGCGGGCTATTGCCACGCGCTGCTGTTGGCCGCCGGAGAGCTGTGCCGGATAGAAATCCTTTCGGTTCAACATCCCCACCCGCTCCAGCAGTTGCTCAGCCTGTTCAATGCAGGTCCGTTTATCCCGTTTGAGCACATAATGCGGCCCCTCAATGACATTCTGCAGGACCGTCATATGCGACCACAGGTTAAAACTTTGAAAGACCATCCCCAGCCGCGAACGCAGGCGCTCTATCTGCCGGGGATTCGCCGCCAGCCGATGCCCGCGGGCGTGGTGCTTCATTTCAATCGTCTCGCCACCGACGCTGACCACCCCGGCATCGGGCGTTTCCAGCAGATTAATGCAGCGCAGCAGCGTACTTTTACCGGAGCCGCTGGCGCCGAGGATCGAAATGACATCGCCCTGCCGGGCCTGGATGGTGATCCCCTTCAGGACATCCAGGGAGCCAAAGGACTTATGAATATCGCTGACCGATAAGGTCACCGGACGTGAATCGAGCATCTTACTCTCCTTTGGTTATCGGCTTAAGCGACACGGTCGCCGGGTTTTGCCGGGTATGCGGCGTTAATCGCCGTTCTAGCAGGGCGTACAGCTGCACAATGATGAAATTAAGCAGCAAATAGATGGCCGCCGCGCAGAGGAATACCTCCATCGTCCGGTAGGTACGCTGAATAATCTGTTGCGCCACCCCGGTGACGTCCCAGACGGTCACCAGGCTTGCCAGCGCCGTAGACTTGACCAGCAGAATAGCCTCCGTGGAGTAGGCTGGCAGCGCATAACGTAGCATCACCGGGGCAATGATCCGCCGCAGCAGCAGCCAGCGCGACATGCCGCAAGCCTGACCGGCTTCAATCTGCCCCGGCGGTATCGCCAGCAACCCGCCGCGCAGAATTTCCGCGGTGTAGGCCGCCGTACAGAGCGCCAGCGCCAGAACGGCGCAGATAAAGGGTTCGCGCAGCAGCGGCCACAGGAAACTGTGACGGATCACCCCAAACTGACCCAGCCCGTAATAAATGAGAAACAGCTGGATCAGCAGTGGTGAACCACGAAAGATCAGGATATAGCCTTTGGCGAAACCGCTAGCCAGCGGCCAGTGGCTCATTCGCAGCGCCAGAACGCCGAGGGCCAGTGCGCCGCCGAGGATAAAAGAGCAAATAAAGAGCCCCAGCGTCACCGGCAGCGCCGCGCCGAGCTTTAACAACGTCTCACCGAGGAAGGCAAAATCGATAAACATACGGGCTCCTTACGCCTGCGCGGCGCTGCGACGCAGCCAGGCGCGGTTGAGATGGCTCTCCGCCCGGGTAAATGCGCGGTTAGAGAGCAGCGTCAGGATCAGATAACAGCCGCCGCCGATCAGATAGAACAGGAAATAATCGCGGGTCGAGCCAGCGGCAATCTGGCTGGCGCGCATCAGCTCAACGATGCCGGTCACCGATACCAGCGCCGAATCTTTGAGGCTCATTTGCCACACGTTGGATAACCCAGGCAGCGAATAACGGATAATCTGCGGCAACAGAATGCGCTGCAGGATCCGCCAGCGCGGCATGCCGATAGCGGTAGCCGCCTCCACTTCACCGGGCATCAGCGCCAGGCGAGCAGCACGGTAGACTTCCGCCTGATACGAGGAGGAGATCAAACCAATCGCCAGGGCGCCAATCAGAAAGGGCGGAACCTCAATAAAACCGTCAGCGCCAAACAGTCGCCCCACCCATGAAATCATCCCTGAGCCGCCAAAATAGAACAGGTAGATCACCAGTAACTCAGGGATACCGCGGAATACCACCGACCAGGCGGCGCCAAACCAGCGCGCTGGCGCATGCCGGGACAGCTTTGCGGCGGCAATGACGCCGCCTACCCCGGCACCGACGGCCAGCGCGGCGAGCGACAGCAGCAACGTGGTCAGCGTGGCACTGAGGATCAGCGTCCCCCACCCGTTTTCACCAAAACTCAGAAGATTCAACATGAGAGCCTCACTCAGGGGGTAACGTCGCTTTTAAACCATTTCTCGCTCAGTTTTTTTACCGTCCCATCGGCCAGCGCCGCCTGAATGGCGCTATCCAGTTTCGCTTTGAGATCGGTATCGGTGAGGCGCACGCCCATCGCCTCACCGCCTCCCCAGATCGGCCCGCTCATCAGCGGACCGCTCAATGCCAGATTGTTATTCTCCGGTCGCGACAGGGTGGTGTTGGCAAAGGTAATATCATCAAACACCGCATCGATGCGCTCAGCCTGCAGGTCGAGGATCGCATCCGCTGAGTTGTTATATTCCCTGATGTCAGCGATATCCTTGAAATACTTATCAATAAACGGGGTGTACACGGTGCCAGAAGCGATGCCGATAGTTTTCCCTTTCAACGCCGCGCGCAGAGGCGCAATCGCCGCCTGAATCTCTTTCTCATCATCATGAAGCTTGACCGTCGGAGACGGAGGGAGCAGCGACCCTTTTACCGCAATGAAAGAGGCCGGCGTGGCAGCGTAGGCCTGGGTAAACGCCACGACCTTCGATCGCTCCGGGGTGACGACAATAGCGTCCATGATCACGTCATATTTTCCGGCGTTAAGTCCGGCAATCATGCCATCCCAGTTCTGTACCACCAGCTTGCATTCGATCTGCATCCGCTGGCATAAATTCGCCATGAGCTCAGGTTCGAAGCCGCTCAACTTCCCTCCGGGAAGCGTCAGGTTCCAGGGTTCATAGCCGCCTTCCGTAGCGATGGTGATTGATTTCCACTCTTTAGCGTATGTTGAGCCACCAGACAGCAGTAGCCCCGAAAACAGGGTGACCAGGCAGGCCTGGCGGAAAGTAATACGCTGTTGCATTTTTATTCTCCCGATCGCGTTTTGTCATGATGGCTCTGGTCACTGCGATAAGATAATTCGTAGATGACTGCTCATGTATATACAAGCATTGACAAACCCACACACGCGCTCGATGATGGATTTGTGAGCCCTGTTGTAAATAATTTGTAAGCATGTTGCGACACGCTTGTAACAAAAACCATCCACCCTCTGAATTCCGCCGAGCAGACCATGATCTTTTTTTTTGATATCGCCACCTTACCCATCACGCCGTGGAAGAACGGTGCCGGTGCCACCCGGGAAATTATCGCCGTTCCTTCCACAGACGCCCCCTTTCTCTGGCGAGCCAGCATCGCCACTCTGCAGGCGGATGGTCCTTTTTCCCCCTTCCCCGGCGTCGATCGGGTGATCACCCTGCTGGCGGGACAACCGCTACGACTGTGCGGCGGGGACATCGACCATCCGCTGACGCTCTGGCAGCCGTGGGCGTTCCCCGGCGAATGGGCGCTGTCCAGCGTCGGGATCGTTGAGCCAGGGCTGGACTTCAATATCATGACCCAGCGCGGACGTGCCTCGGCGAGAGTAAAGGTGATAAACGACCAGCAACGCCCTGCTACTGAGGGAGTCGCTTATGCTCTTCAGGGCGAGTGGGATCTGGCCGGGCAGCGAAGCGCGGCCGGCAGCGGTCTCTGCTGGCGCGGTGAATCCCCTGGCGAGCTGCAGCCCCTCAGTGCCAACGGGTGTCTGCTGCTGGCGGAGATCGCGCTCAAATAATCATCAGAAGAGAGAGTATACTGGAGCTATCGCGATACGCTTTTGCTCCGCACGCCGCGGGCGCGGCTGAAAAATATCGTGACACAAGGGGTCGTCAGTGGGATATAATTCCCGGCTAAATTTGAGTTATTTTGAAATAACAATGTTAACGTTATGATTGTTAAAGTAAAAATAAGCAATAACGATAAGGATTAAAGCTATGGGTTTTCTTTCCGGTAAGCGCATTTTGATCACTGGCGTCGCCAGCAAACTGTCCATCGCCTACGGTATTGCGCAAGCAATGCACCGCGAAGGCGCGGAACTGGCATTCACCTATCAGAATGAAAAACTGAAAGGTCGCGTAGAAGAATTTGCTGCCGCGCTGGGTTCTGACATTGTGCTGCCGTGCGACGTTGCTGAAGATGAGAGCATCACCGCGCTGTTCACCGAGCTGGAAAAAGTCTGGCCGAAATTCGATGGTTTCGTCCACTCTATCGGTTTTGCCCCGGCTGACCAGTTAGACGGCGACTACGTTGACGTTGTCACCCGCGACGGCTTTAAAATCGCGCACGACATCAGCGCCTACAGCTTCGTGGCGATGGCCAAAGCCTGCCGCAGCATGCTGAACCCGGGCTCTGCTCTGCTGACGCTCTCCTACCTGGGCGCAGAGCGCGCGATCCCGAACTACAACGTAATGGGTCTGGCCAAAGCCTCTCTGGAAGCTAACGTCCGCTATATGGCTAACGCCATGGGTCCGGAAGGCGTTCGCGTTAACGCCATCTCTGCCGGTCCGATCCGTACGCTGGCTGCTTCTGGCATTAAAGATTTCCGTAAAATGCTGGCGCACTGCGAAGCGGTCACCCCGATCCGTCGCACCGTCACCATTGAAGATGTGGGCAACAGCGCAGCCTTCCTGTGCTCTAACCTGTCCGCGGGTATCTCCGGTGAAGTCGTTCACGTTGACGGCGGGTTCAATATCGCCGCCATGAACGAGCTGGAACTGAAGTAAGTTCTTTCCCTCCTCACCCCGGTGAGGAGGGTTCTTCCTTCCCCCCATCCCTTACGCTCCCCCTGTTATTCCAATCGGCTATTTGTTAGCACGTATCAATATTTTCTCCTGCTTCCGGGTTACGCCAGGATAGTTCTGCATAAACGATCCGCGGAACGGCGGTTCGCCACATACCGAACAAGGAAAGCCCATGGAGCCACGCCGCGTGAATGGCAAAAACCACTGGTATCACGAAACCCAGTCAACAATCTGCCCGGTGGATGTTCTACCGCTTGTCCCTGAAGCCGCCCATGTTGAAGACCGCTTTTTGCTGGACCTGACGCTGCCGGAAGCCTGGCTACACATCCACGCAGGCTGGCTGCACCCCGCTCGCCAGCTGGCAGAGCGGTTGTTTCCCGACCAGGTGGCGGTGAGTCGCCTGCAGACCTTTACCGCCTACGATCGCCTGAGCACCGCGCTGACTGTCGCCCAGGTTTATGGTGTCCAGCGGTTGTGTAACCACTATGCCGCCCGCCTGGCTCCCCTCCCTGGCCCTGACTCTTCGCGCGAGAGCAACCGTCGCCTGGCGCAGATCACTCAGTATGCTCGTCAGCTCGCCAGTTCGCCCTCCGTCATTAACGCCCTCTCGCGCAGCCAGCTGGACGAAGTGGGTTTAACCAGCCGGGATATTATCCTGATCAACCAGATTATCGGTTTCGTGGGCTTCCAGGCCCGGGCGATTGCCGTCCTGCAGGCGGCGCTGGGCTATCCGGTGCGCTGGATCCCCGGCATGCCTCAGCAAGAGGAGGCCCCTGCCGAACTGTTCACCGCGCCACCAGGAGAGTGGCAGAGCGACCTTGAGGATCCCGATCTGCAGTATGCCGATGATGAGCGCCAGCGGCGCATCGCCGGCTGGCAGTCGCTGCCCGGTCTGGGTGAGCTGGCCCCACTGCTGGCCTGCGACCCACCGTTGTTCACGCCTCTGGAGACCTTGATCCGCCAGCTCAGCACGGATGATACCTTTGGCCCGCAGGTCGCCTTACTCGCGGCGCGCACCAATGGCAGCCCCACCTGTTTTGACGCCTGGCTCCCCCACTGGCAGGGTGAAGAGGAGTTCGCCAGCCATCTGCGGGAGGGCGACCAGGCCCTCCATCACTGGCTCCAGCAGCATCCTCAGTCCCGGTCTCTCGTGACCGCGGTGCAGCTGTTAACCCGCTCGCCGGACCGGTTTAGCGCCGCCCAGTTAACGCCCCTCGCGGAATATGGACTCTCTGCGGAACAAGCGATCGATCTGTTGACCTGGAGCGGGCTGTGCGGATGGATGAATCGTCTGAAAATCGCCCTCGGCAATGTGCGTCAGCAGACGTAAATTGCTGAAACAGCGCTTGCTGCGGCAGGCATATTCGCGTAAAAATGTCAGCCGCTCTTTTAGCCACGAAAATACCTAATTATGTTTCAGGATAACCCGCTGCTAGCGCAGCTTAAACAGCAACTGCATTCCCAGACGCCGCGCGCGGAAGGGGTCGTTAAGGGCACGGAAAAGGGCTTTGGCTTCCTCGAAGTGGACGCTCAGAAGAGCTACTTCATTCCGCCGCCGCAGATGAAAAAAGTGATGCATGGCGACCGTATCGTCGCGGTGATCCATTCTGAAAAAGATCGCGAAAGCGCCGAACCAGAAACCCTGGTTGAGCCGTTCCTGACCCGTTTCGTCGGTAAAGTCCAGAAGAAAGACGATCGCCTCGCTATCGTTCCTGACCATCCGCTGCTGAAAGATGCCATTCCCTGCCGCGCCGCCCGTGGCGTTGAGCATGATTTCAAACAGGGTGACTGGGCCGTCGCCGAGATGCGCCGTCATCCGTTAAAAGGCGACCGCGGGTTTTACGCGGAGCTGACCCAGTTCATCACCTTCAGCGACGATCACTTCGTCCCCTGGTGGGTAACCCTGGCGCGCCATAACCTCGAAAAAGAAGCGCCGGACGGCGTGGCCACGGAAATGCTCGATGAAGGGCTGACGCGCCGCGATTTAACCGCTCTCGACTTCGTCACTATCGACAGCGCCAGCACCGAAGATATGGACGATGCGTTGTACGTCGAATCCACTGCTGATGGCAAACTGCTGCTGACGGTCGCCATTGCTGACCCGACCGCCTGGATTGCCGAAGGTAGCAAGCTGGATAAGGCCGCAAAAGTGCGCGCCTTTACCAACTATCTGCCGGGCTTCAATATTCCGATGCTGCCCCGCGAGCTGTCAGACGACCTGTGCTCCCTGCGCGCTAACGAAGTGCGCCCGGTGCTGGCCTGCCAGATGACTCTGGCGGCCGATGGCACCATCGAAGACAACATCGAGTTCTTTGCCGCCACCATCGAGTCGAAAGCCAAGCTGGCCTATGACGATGTCTCTGACTGGCTGGAAGGCCGCGGCAGCTGGCAGCCGGGCAGCGACGCGATCGCGCAGCAAATTACACTGTTGAAGGACGTGTGCCAGCGTCGTAGCGAATGGCGTCAAACCCATGCGCTGGTGTTCAAAGACCGTCCGGACTACCGTTTCGTTCTTGGCGAAAAAGGCGAAGTGCTGGATATCGTCGCGGAACCACGTCGCATTGCCAACCGTATTGTCGAAGAGTCGATGATCGCCGCCAACATCTGTGCCGCCCGCGTTCTGCGCGACAAGCTCGGCTTCGGCGTTTATAACGTCCATACCGGCTTCGACCCGGCGAATACCGAACAGCTGGCGGCGCTGCTGAAAACCCACGACGTGCACGTCGACCCGACGGAGGTGCTGACGCTGGAAGGGTTCTGCAAGCTGCGCCGGGAACTGGACGCCCAGCCGACCGGATTCCTCGACAGCCGCATCCGCCGCTTCCAGTCGTTTGCGGAAATCAGCACCGAGCCAGGCCCGCACTTTGGCCTCGGCCTTGAGGCCTATGCCACCTGGACCTCGCCGATCCGTAAATATGGCGACATGATCAACCACCGTCTGCTGAAGGCCATCATCAAAGGCGAGACCATTGCGCGCCCGCAGGATGATGCCACCGTACAGATGGCGGAGCGCCGTCGTCTTAACCGGATGGCAGAGCGCGACGTCGCCGACTGGCTGTATGCCCGTTTCCTCAACGATAAAGCCGGGACCGATACCCGTTTTGCGGCGGAGATCATCGACATCAGCCGCGGCGGGATGCGCGTGCGCCTGGTGGACAATGGCGCGGTCGCCTTTATTCCGGCCCCCTTCCTCCACGCCGTTCGCGACGAACTGGTGTGCAGCCAGGAGAACGGCACCGTGCAGATCAAGGGCGAGGTGGTCTACAAAGTGACTGACGTTATCGATGTCACCATCGCCGAAGTCCGCATGGAAACCCGCAGCATTATTGCGCGTCCGGCAGTCTGACGCCTCTTCACAGCGGTTCCTCCGGGAACCGCTGCTTCTTTCCTCTCCATCCTGCTATTTCCGTCGCACCGATTAAGGTTGTGCGTTTTTTTCGCTTCTCTTTTTCATCCATTTTTAGCATCATTGATTTCATTCGTTTTTGTTACCAGGATAATGCCATGTCAGATGTGAATGCCCACCTGCTCGCCCAACGTATCGATACCGTGCTGGATATTCTGGTTGCCGGTGATTACCACTCTGCGATCCATAATCTGGAAATCCTCAAAGCGGAGCTGCTGGCACTGGCGGCGGACGACGCTGAGCAAAAAAACCAGCCCAAGGCTCCCTGGGAAATCTGATTATCGCCCATGCCGCAACCGGTGACTCATACCGGTTGCTCGCCATATAGCCCCCTAACAGTGATGTTGCTATGAACGCCCGACAACAAAGTATTTTGCAAGTGGTCATTGATAAAGGCCGGATGAGCGTCGCCGATCTGGCGAAGATGACCGGTGTCTCAGAGGTCACCATTCGCCAGGATCTGAATCTGCTGGAAAAGCAGAGCTATTTGCGCCGCACCCATGGCTATGCAGTCCCACTGGACAGTGAAGATGTTGAAACCCGCATGATGACCCATTTCGCCATTAAACGTGAACTGGCCAGCCGGGCGGCGGCGCTGGTAAGCGCCGGCGAAACGGTATTCATCGAAAACGGCAGCAGCAACGCCCTGCTGGCGCGCACCCTCGCCGAACGCGGCGATATCACCATCATAACCGTCAGCAGCTATATCGCCCATCTGCTGAAAGAGACGCCGGGAGAGGTGATCCTGCTGGGCGGGATTTACCAGAAACGCAGTGAAAGCATGGTGGGCCCGCTGACCCGCCAGTTCATCCAGCAGGTGCATTTCAGCAAAGCCTTCATCGGGATCGATGGCTGGCAGGCAGAAACCGGCTTTACCGGTCGCGATATGATGCGTGCGGATGTGGTTAACGCCGTGCTGGAAAAGCACTGTGAAGCGATTATTCTCAGCGACAGCTCGAAATTCAGCGCGGTTCATCCCTATCCCCTCGGTCCCGCCGGGCGCTTTAACCGCGTTATTACCGACGATCGCCTGCCGGCCGCCTGCCGCGACCAGTTACTGCACAGCGGCCTGACCGTCGATATCGTGCCATACGTCTGATCTTTACCCGCCCCGAGCCATGCCAATGCGCCATTCGGGGCGATATTACGCTCTGAGAGTATTCCGAGCTGCTAATTAAGATTTTTTACCTGACGATACATTTAAAAAAAAGTAAAATTATTATTAGCGATATAACAGGAAGTGACTATCACCTGCGTGATTTTCGTGACACCTGCGCACCCTAACTTCATGGAATTGCCCTAAAGCTGCTATTTCAGGCTATGCTTAAAGGAGCGTAGTGTCCATGAATAGATTATTCAGGAGAAAAAAATGATGACTTCAACGAGCAAAAAAATGGCTGCCGTCGTTCTGGCTGTCACTGTAGCAATGTCTCTGAGCGCTTGTTCTAACATGTCTAAACGCGACCGTAACACCGCTATCGGTGCTGGCGCCGGCGCCATCGGTGGTGCGGTGTTAACTGACGGTAGCGCACTCGGAACCCTGGGTGGCGCGGCGGTCGGTGGTATTATTGGTCACCAGGTTGGCAAATAATATAATTACCTGACGAAATAAAAGAATAATTCACACGAATTGACTTACGCACGTTAAATCATTCAAGGCCGCGGCATTCACCGCGGCCTTGTTATTTCAGCATTACTTTAATTATTGCCGAAATAGCACTCAGCCACCGGCTAACTTAACCTTCATTCCTTTCGCCTCGAGCAGCGATTTGAGCAAATCCCGTTTGTCACCCTGGATCTCGATCACGCCATCTTTCACCGCACCGCCGCAGCCACATTTCTTTTTCAGCTCTGCAGCCAGGGCGTTCAGCGCGGCATCGTCAGCATCGATGCCGCTAATCAGGCACACGCCTTTGCCCTTGCGACCGCTGGTCTGGCGCTGAATACGAACAATACCATCGCCTTTAGGCCGCACCGGCGCCGGTTTCGCTTCGTCGATACGCCCGGTTTCCGTGGAGTAGACCAGGCGGCTATTGGAATCGCTCATTATGCCTCCTTTGACAACGAGACGTTGATTGCCCGCAGCGTTGCGGCAGGATCGGCCGACTGAGTGACCGGGCGACCAATAACCATATAATCCACCCCCGCCGCCTGGGCCTGCTCGGGGGTCATAATCCGCCGCTGATCCCCGGCCTCGCTCCCCTGCGGACGGATCCCCGGGGTCACCAGCTTAAACGCCTGCCCCAGCTCCTGTTTGAAGCGTACCGCCTCCTGAGCTGAGCACACGACCCCGTCAAGACCACAGCGTTGGGTCAGCGCTGCCAGCTTCGCCGCGTAATCAGCCGGGGATAAGGTAATGCCCAGATCCTGCAGGTCGCTGGCCTCCATGCTGGTGAGCACGGTGACGGCGATCAGCAGCGGAGCGTCTTTGCCAAACGGCAACAGCGCTTCACGCGCGGCGGTCATCATCCGCGCGCCGCCGGAGGCATGGACATTCACCATCCATACGCCGAGTTCGGCCGCCGCCGCCACCGCGCGGGCCGTGGTATTGGGGATATCGTGAAACTTAAGGTCAAGGAACACCTCAAACCCGCGCTGGTGCAGATCGCGAACAAACTGCGGGCCCAACAGGGTGAACATCTCTTTGCCCACCTTCAGGCGGCAGTCTCGCGGGTCGATGCGGTCGACAAATGCCAGCGCTTTATCGCGATTATCATAGTCGAGCGCAACCACAACGGGAGAGGATGTGACAGCGCGGGAAGATGTGATAGCTGTAGACGTCATGACCAGACCTTAGTGTTGATGGGCGCCAGGGCGGCGCAAAAAAGGTAAACGGGCAGCATTCTACCTGTGATGCTAACAAAATAACAGACTGCTGTAGTAGCGCTGGCCGGACGATGGCGCTGCCGGGGCCGCGCCTGGAGAGGAGAAAAACGATGAGTATGTTGTAACTAATGGAGGGATTTTTTTTGACTTTATTGGCCGTCGAGACCGCGAATGGGTTTGATGGTGGCCCACGAGCGGCAGGAAGGGCAGTGCCAGTAGAGCGTATGAGCAGTAAAGCCGCATTTCTGGCAGCGATAGCGCGGTTTGCTGCGCACCTGCTCGCCGACCATGTTTCTTAGCACCCCGAGGCTTTCTTTCGCGCGCCCTTCTTCCGCTTCGTTGAGATGGTAGTCCATCAGCTTATGGAAGACGCGCATGGTCGGGTGACGTTCCAGCTGCCGGGTAACGTAGTTTTGCGCGGCTTCGACCCCTTCCCGTTGCTCGAGGATCTGCGCCAGCATCAGTTCAGCGGTGGCCCCGGTGTTCTCATCCACACAACGGCGCAGGAAAATCTCCCACTCTTCGGCTTTACCCAGTTGCTGGTAGCAGGTCTGCAGCATCTCCAGCGTCTCACCGACCAGCTCTTTATCCTGATCGATAACCCGCTCAAGGCTCTCTACCGCTTTGGCGTAATCACCCTTTTCCATCCACACCCGGCCCATCATTATTGAGACCCGGGCGCTGTTGCGGTCTGCTGCGGCGCCTTTCTTCAGCAGCGCCATCGCTTTATCCAGATCGTTGGCCGCCATCTGCTGCAGGGCCAGCTCACACCAAAAGTTGGCTATTTCGCCACGATGTTTCTCTTTACCCAGCTTCACCAGCCGTTCAGCGACTTCGATCGCTGACTGCCAGTCGCTGGTCGCCTGGTAGATCTGCAGCAGCTGCTGCAGAGCGCTCAGGCGGAAATCGGTCTCATCCACCAGCTGTTTGAACATATCTTCCGCACGATCGTACAACCCGGCGGCCATATAGTCGCGCCCCAGCTGCTGGACGGCCAGCAGGCGCTGATCGTAGGTTAACGATGCGCTTTCCATCAGGCTCTGATGGATACGGATCGCGCGGTCAACCTCGCCGCGCGAGCGGAACAGGTTACCGAGCGTCAGGTGGGCCTCAACGGTGCCGGTATCCTCTTTCAACATATCAAGGAACAGATCGACGGCTTTATCCTGCTGGTTGCTGAGCAGGAAGTTAACCCCCGCCACGTAATCCCGTGACAGGCGGTTGGCATCGTCCTGTTTGGACTGTTGTGCACTTCTGCGCCCCATGTACCAGCCGTAGGCGGCGGCAACGGGTAAAAGCAGAAACAACAACTCCAGCATAAGAGGTTATTCCTTCACGGCAGGCACGCCTGCGTCGACAGCGACCGGGCTGACGGGGGCAATCTGGTGCTCAAGGCGCTTAATTTTTCGCTCCGCGCGCGCCAGCGAGACACGCACCCGCAGCCAGAACAAGCCGCAGATCAGCCAGCCAATGGCAAAGCCTGCGGCGAACAGCACCGCCAGCAGTGTCGAAATGCGGAATTCACCCTGCGCGAGTAAATAGTTGAACGTGACCTGTTGGTCATTCTGCGCCCCCAGCGTCACTGAAATGACGAAGATTGCTAGCACCAGTAAGAAAATGAGTAAATATTTCACATGACTTCCCGTTATGTGGGTTGCGCGAAAAAAAGCCCGCTTTCAGCCCTATAAAGTATCATTTTCGCCGCAGCGGTGGAATGAAAAAGCATGGCAACTGTACAGGATATGCGGTCGGATGCCGCTAAAATCAACATTATTCTGCTTCGGGCATCCGTTTTTTAATATCCTGCGCCTCTTCTCCCGGCGGCGAGAGCGGCCCGCACAGGCGCTGCGTCAACCAGCAGGCCACCGTGACCAACAGCCAGGAGATCAGCGTGGCGACAATGAGATCCAGCGGCCAGTGCATGCCCAGCGCCAGGCGACTGCCCATCACCGCCGTCGCCCATACCAGCAGCACGGCGACCGTGCCCCAACGCCGACGCGGCCACAGCAGCCCGGCGGCCAGCAGCGCCCAGCTGGCGGCGAACATCGTGTGACCCGACGGGAAAGCAAAGCCTGTCTCTTTCTGCCAGTGCTTGCGTAAAAACGGCGGAATGTCCTGCGCCTGCGCCAGCTGGGCATGCACCAGTTTAGCGCGTTCTTTACGCTTCAACGCATAGAATTGCGTCACCGGCACCTGTCTTGAGTTTTCCAGCCAGATGACAAAGGGTCTCGGCTCCTGAACCCGCGCTTTGACCCAGGATTTAACCCCCTGTCCCACCAGGATGGCGGCGGCAAGAATCAGGAACAGGATCAGTGCCGCGCGCAGCCGGTAGCGAAGACACCAGAGAAACCAGCCGCACAGTGCAACATGCGTGATAATTCCCCACGGCTGCGTCACCGTTTCCGTCACCCACCAGAGGGTTTTCAACATAGCAACCGGCAGTCCTGGCTGCCACAGCCAACCAGACAGCCAGACCGTAACAGGCATAACAAGCAGCAGCGCCGCCGCGAGAGCGGTTCGTCGGGCAATCAACAGCATTTTCTCTCCTTCTCCTTGTAGATGAACATCATAGCGGAAAGTAGTTCGTTTGTGCGCTTTCCACGCGGCTAACCGTTCGCGATTAGGAGAACGTCCCGGCCTTGTGGCAAAATAGCGGCAAACAGAAAGCACATTCAGGTGCTGACAGAATCTGGAGAATCACATGCAGCTTAAACGTGTGGCAGAAGCCAAACTGCCAACCCCATGGGGCGATTTCCTGATGGTGGGTTTTGAAGAACTGGCAACCGGACAAGATCATGTCGCGCTGGTGTATGGCGATATCTCGGGGCAGTCGCCGGTCCTGGCCCGCGTCCATTCAGAGTGTTTGACGGGCGATGCCCTGTTTAGCCTGCGCTGTGATTGCGGCTTTCAGCTGGAAGCGGCCCTGTCGCATATCGCCGAAGAAGGTCGGGGGATCCTGCTCTATCACCGCCAGGAAGGACGCAACATTGGTTTATTGAATAAAATCCGCGCCTACGCGCTGCAGGATCAGGGCTACGACACCGTTGAGGCGAACCATCAGCTGGGCTTCGCCGCCGATGAGCGCGACTTCACCCTGTGCGCCGATATGTTCAAACTGCTCAACGTTGAGCAGGTTCGGTTATTAACCAATAACCCGAAAAAAGTGGAAATTCTTACCGAAGCCGGGATCAACATTGTGGAGCGGGTACCGTTGATCGTCGGGCGTAACCCGAAAAATGCTCACTACCTGGATACTAAAGCCGCCAAAATGGGCCATTTGCTGAACAGCAAGCCGGCGGAATAAACCGATTGAATAAAAGAGAAAGGGCCAGCGATGCTGGCCCTTTGTTTTACAGCATATTGCGGATAACGTAGTGCAGGATGCCGTCGTTGCGGTAGTAGGTGAGCTCGGTCGCGGTGTCGATACGGCACCGACAAGGGATCACTTCCTGCGAGCCGTCAGGGCGAGTCAGGGTCACCGGCACCGTAGCGCCAGGCTGAAGCGACTGCAGATTGCTGATATCAATCCGCTCTTCCCCGGTCAACTGCAGCGTTTTACGGGTGACGCCCTGCGGGAACTCCAGCGGCAAAATCCCCATCCCGATCAGGTTGGAACGGTGGATACGTTCGAAGGACTCGGCGATCACCACCCGGATCCCCAGCAGGCGCGGCCCCTTCGCCGCCCAGTCGCGGCTGGAACCTGAGCCATACTCCTTACCGGCAATCACCGCCAGCGGTATGCCTTCCGCTTTATACTGCATCGCCGCATCGTAGATCGCCACCGGTTCGCGGTCCGGCAGATGTCGGGTCATACCGCCTTCCACTCCCGGTACCATTTCGTTACGAATACGGATATTGGCGAAGGTGCCGCGCATCATCACCTCATGGTTACCGCGACGGGAACCATAGGAGTTAAAGTCGCGCCGGGCAACCCCATGCTCCTGCAGATAGCGGCCTGCCGGGCTATCGGCTTTGATGCTCCCCGCCGGCGAAATGTGGTCAGTGGTCACTGAATCGCCCAGCATGGCGAGGATCCGCGCGCCATGAATATCCTCTACCGGCAGCGGTTCGACGCCCATCTCGTCAAAGAACGGCGACAGGCGAATATAAGTCGAGTCCTCCTGCCAGTCATAGGTATCTGACGCCTCCACCTTGATTGCTTTCCACTCCTCGGTACCGGAAAACACTTCCGCGTACTCTTTGCGGAACATCTCAGTGGAGACCTGTTCCACCGCACGGGCAATCTCCTCCCCACTCGGCCAGATATCTTTCAGATAAACCGGTTCGCCATCGCTGCCCTGCCCCAACGGCTCGCGGGTGAGATCGATATTCATGTTCCCCGCCAGGGCGTAAGCGACGACCAGCGGCGGCGAGGCCAGCCAGTTGGTTTTCACCAGCGGATGGATACGCCCTTCGAAGTTACGGTTACCGGAAAGCACCGCCCCGACGGTCAGATCGCCCTTTTTGATCGCCTCTTCAATAGGTTCCGGCAACGGACCGGAGTTACCGATACAGGTGGTACAGCCATATCCCACCAGATTGAAGCCGAGCTGGTCGAGGTAAGGCGTCAGGCCGGCATGAGCCAGATAATCCGACACCACTTTCGAGCCTGGCGCCAGGGAAGCTTTTACCCACGGCTGCGGCTGCAGGCCACGCTCGACGGCTTTTTTCGCCAGCAGACCGGCGGCCATCAGCACGCTGGGGTTGGAGGTATTGGTACAGGAAGTAATAGCCGCAATGGCCACGGCGCCGTCCGGTAGCGAATAGTGATGCCCGTTCAGCGTATAATCCACCGGCTGGCGCTGACGCTGAGGATGGTTAACTTCCAGCTCGCCGCTGGCAGCAAAGGCTTTCGGCACATCGCCGAGCGCCACGCGATCCTGCGGCCGTTTCGGCCCGGCAAGGCTTGCCTCAACGCTGCCCATGTCCAGCGCCAGGGTGCTGGTAAAGACCGGCTCATCGCCCGGCTGGCGCCACATGCCCTGCGCTTTGGCATAGGCTTCCACCAGGGCGACCTGTTCTTCGCTACGGCCGCTCAGACGCATATAGCTAAGCGTCACATCATCGATCGGGAAGAAACCACAGGTGGCGCCATATTCCGGGGCCATATTGGCGATAGTGGCGCGATCGGCCAGGGGTAAGGTATCCAGGCCATCGCCGTAGAATTCAACAAACTTGCCGACGACACCGTGCTGGCGCAGCATCTGGGTGACCGTCAGCACCAGATCGGTGGCGGTGATGCCTTCGCGCAGTTTGCCGCTGAGCTTAAAGCCCACGACATCCGGGATCAGCATCGACACCGGCTGACCCAGCATGGCGGCTTCCGCTTCAATCCCGCCCACGCCCCAGCCCAGTACGCCGAGACCGTTAATCATGGTGGTATGAGAGTCGGTGCCCACCAGGGTATCCGGCCACGCCATCCACTTCCCATTCACCTCTTCGCTCCAGACGGCCCGACCGAGGTATTCCAGGTTGACCTGGTGACAAATACCGGTGCCCGGCGGCACTACGCTGAAGCGGCTGAAGGCCTGTTGTCCCCAGCGTAGAAAAGCGTAACGTTCGTGGTTACGCTCCATTTCCAGACGGACGTTATCTTCGAAGGCCTCGTCATCGCCGAAACGGTCGACGGTGACCGAGTGGTCGATAACCAGATCGACGGGCGACAGCGGATTCACTTTCGCGGTGTCGCCGCCCAGGCGCTTCACCGCCTCGCGCATGGCGGCCAGATCCACGACTGCCGGCACGCCGGTAAAGTCCTGCATCAGGACGCGCGCGGGACGGTAGGCGATCTCCCGGTCGGCATGGGCCTGTTGCAGCCAGCCGGCCAGGGCACGAATATCTTCTTCTGTCACCGAGTCACCGTCCTGCCAGCGCAGCAGGTTCTCCATCAGCACCTTCAGCGACTTAGGCAGTCGACTGAGATCGCCCAGCTGTTTCTCTGCCAGCGGCAGACTGTAGTAATGCCAGGTTTTCTCGTTGACCAGCAGCGTGTCCTTACTGGCTTCTCGTAGGGTTGACGACATAGCTCCTCCTTTATCTCAGGGATGGCATACCCTGATTCTCCTCAGGGTCTCCATTAAAGATAACACATACCGAGCATAACACTTTGATAACAACCCAAATTGCTAAATGCGCCGAGGTCGACAGTGATTAATCGGGAATTATCCTGGAATCGGAGAAATAGCACCAAAATAGTGCAGAAGCGATGATTAAGACGATATTGTATTAGTACACGAGGACAAAAAAAGAGCTAATCGGCCAGCTGGCTATGATTAGCTCTTGTGAGTGATTTCAGATTGGATGAATCCAGCGGCAAAATATATTCTCCCTGTATTGCCGGTCACTGATTTTATATTACAGTTTCCTTTCACTGTCATAAAAATGACATGTATCTACAACGATGACCTACAGCTTTAGCTGACAATCCAGATGTTGCAGATGGTAAGCGCGATGATGCTCCAGAACATCGCCAGCCCTACCAACACTACGCCCCATACGCGACTACGCAGAACGGGATCGATTTCGGTTTTGTCATTCTCGTATGACATCGCCAGTTTCATGTAATCGATATTACTTATCATATTGTCACCACCAATTGCTCAAATCATCAGGTACAGATAAATCTTAATTATGGATAAAAGATTAATCCAGTGAATTTAGGCCTGATGGAATATATTTAACCGGTTATTTGATCGCGGCGGGCATAATGACAAACGTGTTGCCAGAAATTATTAATTTTGTGATTGGTTCGAGGTTTAAGATGTTAAATTAGGACCATGATAGTCAATGGCACTCCCCACAGGGAATGCCATTATTTTTTTAAGGGTTATTTTTCCGGAAGTTTTATATCTTTAAACATCGCTTCAATATCTTCATTTGACCGCAAAGCCACCGCGGTATCCACGACATCCCGGGTCAGATGGGGTGCAAAACGTTGAATAAAATCATACATGTAGCTTCGTAAGAAGGTGCTACGGCGGAAACCAATTTTGGTGGTGCTGTGGCTGAATATGCCGTTCGCATCCAGCTTCACCAGGTCCGGGTCAGAGACCGGATCGACTGCCATGCTGGCTATCACCCCGACCCCAAGCCCCAGGCGAACATAGGTTTTGATCACGTCGGCGTCAGTGGCGGTGAAGACAATGCGCGGCGTCAGACCCGCTCGGTTAAACGCGGTATCCAGTTCCGAACGGCCGGTAAAGCCAAAGGTATAGGTCACCAGCGGGTACTGCGCCAGCTCTTCAATGGAAACCGAGCCCTTCGCGGCCAGAGGATGCTCAGGCGTCACCACAATCGACCGGTTCCAGTGATAGCATGGCAACATCACCAGATCGTCATACAGATGCAGCGCCTCGGTGGCGATGGCGAAGTCGGCGTTGCCTTTCGATACGGCTTCTGCAATCTGGGTTGGCGAGCCCTGATGCATATGCAGCGACACGCGCGGGTAGCGTTCAATAAAGCCCTTGATGACCCCCGGTAACGCATAGCGCGCCTGAGTATGGGTCGTCGCCACATATAACGACCCTTTATCAGGCCAGGTATGCTCCCCGGCGACAGATTTAATCGCATCGACTTTCGATAATACCTCGCGGGCGATACGGATGATCTCCTGCCCGGCTGGTGTCACCTGAGTTAAATGTTTGCCGCTGCGGGCGAAAATCTGGATGCCCAGCTCATCTTCCAGCATGCGGACCTGCTTACTGATGCCCGGCTGGGAGGTATAAAGCCCTTCGGCGGTGGATGAAACATTCAGGTTATGGTTCACCACCTCTACGATGTAGCGAAGCTGTTGTAGTTTCATGCTGATATCCGTTTGCGCGTAAAATGAAGCCGCTTAATACACTTTACGTTCAGGCAACTTGTCGACCGTGAGGCCAGCCTCCCGGCAGTTGGCCGTAGTGGCGCCGCAACGCATCCTGAAAGCGATGATGTATAAGACGTTTTAATAATAAAAAAGGGATTAGCTATAACCACTATATCATTTATATCAACAGTGTATAGATACTAACGAAAAATAATATAGGTGGTTATAAGGGGAAGAAAAGATCATCCAGAAGGGGAAACGACGCGGCAGAGGCATCCACTGCCTCTGCCGGTCGTTAGTGCAGGAAAAGCGCGCTTTTCCTGCCTGATACTGCACGATTACTTTTTGGCTTCAGTCCATTTACCGTCAATAAAGAAGGCTGACCAGCCGGTCGCTTTGCCCTCTTTTTCGGAAGCCACATACTGCTGTTTCGTTTTACGGCTAAAGCGCACCAGCGTTTTATTACCTTCCGGATCCTGCTGCGGCGCATCGGCGAGATAGCGCAGTTTTTCCGGCAGACGATCGCGGAAGCGGTACAGCTCTTCCACCAGCGGCGCACGCGTTTCCCGTGATTTCGGGAAGGTGTTGGCCGCCAGGAAGACACCCGCCGCCCCGTCGCGCAACACAAAGTACGCGTCAGACTTCTCGCACGGCAGCTCCGGCAGGGGCACCGGATCTTCCTTCGGCGGAGCCACTTCGCCGTTGCGCAGGATCTTACGCGTGTTCTTACACTCGTCGTTGGTACAGGCCATGTACTTGCCGAAACGCCCCATTTTCAGGTGCATTTCAGAACCGCACTTCTCGCACTCCACTACCGGACCGTCATAGCCCTTGATGCGGAACTCGCCCTCTTCAATCTCATAGCCGTCACAGGTCGGGTTATTACCACACACGTGCAGTTTACGCTTAGGATCGATAAGGTAGCTGTCCATTGCGGTCCCGCACTTCTGACAGCGACGTTTGGCACGCAGCGCGTTGGTTTCCGCGTCATCGCCTTCCAGCACGTTGAGGACTTCGTTTTCCGGCACCAGGTTGATGGTGGTTTTGCAACGCTCTTTCGGCGGCAGAGCATAGCCCGAACAGCCGAGGAAAACACCGGTGCTGGCGGTACGGATGCCCATTTTACGTCCACAGGTCGGGCAGTCGATGCTGGTAAGCACCATCGGGTTCGGCTGCATGCCGCCCTCTTCCGGATCTTTCTCTGCGGTCTCCAGCTGAGTGGTAAAATCGCCGAAGAAGTGGTTCAGTACCTCTTTCCACTCGGCCTGGTGGTTGGCCACCTGGTCGAGACGATCTTCCATCTGCGCGGTGAAGTCGTAGTTCATCAGATCGCGGAAGTTTTCTTCCAGCCGATCGGTGACGATTTCGCCCATTTTCTCCGCATAGAAACGACGGTTTTCCACCCGCACGTAGCCGCGATCCTGAATGGTCGAGATGATCGAAGCGTAGGTGGAAGGACGGCCGATACCGCGTTTTTCCAGCTCTTTGACCAGCGAAGCTTCGCTGAAGCGCGCCGGCGGCTTGGTAAAGTGCTGCGCAGGCGTCAGCTCCACCAGGCTCAGGCGGTCGCCCTGTTTAACCACCGGCAGCGTCCGGTCTTCATCGCCCTTGCGCAGCGCCGGCATCACTTTGGTCCAGCCGTCGAAACGTAAGGTACGACCGCGCGCTTTCAGTTTGAAATCGCCCGCCGCCACGGTCAACGTGGTGGAATCGTATTGCGCCGGCGTCATCTGACAGGCGACAAACTGGCGCCAGATCAGCTGATAGAGCTTCTGCGCATCGGCTTCCATATCTTTCAGCGTTTCCGCCAGCACGCTCACATCAGAAGGACGAATCGCTTCGTGCGCTTCCTGCGAGTTTTCTTTGCTGGCGTACTGGTTAGCGCTCTCCGGCAGATATTTTTTGCCAAAGTTGTCGCTGATATAACCGCGAACCATGTTCAGCGCGTCCTGACTCAGGTTGGTGGAGTCGGTACGCATATAGGTGATGTGCCCCGCCTCATAGAGACGTTGAGCCATCATCATGGTCTTTTTCACGCCGAAGCCGAGACGGGTGCTGGCCGCCTGCTGCAGCGTGGAGGTGATGAACGGCGCGCCCGGCTTGCTGCTGGTCGGCTTGTCTTCTCGCTCCAGCACGCTGTAGCTGGCTTTTTCCAGCAGCGATACCGCCGCCATGGTCTCATCACGGCTGACCGGACGGAACGGCTTATCGTCTTTATGAGTCACCTGCAGAGGCAGCGCGTCGCCGCCCGGCGTGGTGGTGCTGGCATCAACTTCCCAGTACTCTTCCGGGACGAAGGCTTTGATTTCACGCTCACGTTCCACCACCAGGCGGACCGCAACGGACTGCACGCGCCCGGCAGAAAGACCACGGGCAATTTTCTTCCACAGCAGCGGCGAGACCATATAGCCCACCACGCGGTCCATAAAGCGGCGCGCCTGCTGGGCGTTAACCCGATCGATATTCAGTTCGCCCGGCTTTTCGAAGGCCTGACGAATAGCGTTTTTGGTGATCTCATTGAACACCACGCGGCTGTAACGCTGTTCATCGCCGCCGATCACTTCCCGCAGGTGCCAGGCAATGGCTTCCCCTTCGCGGTCAAGGTCGGTTGCGAGATAGATGTGGTCAGCTTTTTCCGCCAACTGTTTGAGTTCTGAAACTACCTTTTCTTTACCCGGAAGTACTTCATAGTGCGCATTCCAGTCATGCCATGGGTCCACGCCCATGCGGTTAACCAGAGCACCACGTTCGTCCTTTTTAGGCTTTTTAGCCCCTTTGGTGGCGGTAGAGTCGGTGCTCTTTTTGGAAGCTGATCCACTGGTCGGCAAATCGCGGATATGACCGACGCTGGATTTCACCACGTAGTCATTACCCAGATACTTATTGATCGTTTTGGCTTTTGCCGGGGACTCAACGATAACGAGAGCTTTACCCATATTCACCTTTACCTAATTTGATTCATCCAGGAATACATCGCACATTCATACACCCTCCACTGGCGACTGCCTCATATGTTGCGGCACCGTCGGTGAATATCAACCCTGAACACCCGCTTCATCTCCGTAAAACCAGGCGTTTGAGTTTGCTGACTTTTTTTCGTCAGGTGACATAGCACGAAGAATTTTTGGCCGAATGTCAAGCAAATCTGTTGCCAGATCGCCGAAAGCGTCACACTGTACCTGATAAAATTCGTTACGCAACTTTATTAGCATGCAAAAGCGAAACCCGCCAGTAAACGGCTGTTTCTCCACTGGTTACGATTAACCCTGTTTTGTCCATGGAAAATTTGCCCCACGCCGCCGCGCGGCGTAAACTACGCGCGGAGAAAAAGAGGAGTCCGTTATGCAAGGTACAACCCAACCTATCGATCGCCAGACGCTGCTCGAAAAAGCCAACAAACTTATTCGCGAACATGAGGATACGTTAGCCGGTATCGAAGCCACCGACGTCGTTCAGCGCAACAATGTCCTGGTGTTTAGCGGTGAGTTTTATCTTGACGAGCAGGGTTTACCGACGCCGAAGAGTACGGCGGTATTTAACATGTTTAAGTACCTCGCCCACGAGCTGTCGGACAAGTATCACCTGGTCGATTAAGGCCGGTGGAAACGATAACGCGAGGCCCTGGCCTCGCGTTATGTTGTTTACATCAGCGGTTTCTGACCGCGCTGCCACCAGCGCAGCAGAAGTCGATCGGCGCTCTCCGCGGCGCTACCGGTGAAGCGGTCGAGCATTTTCTTACGCTGTTGATAACGCACCCCGATCACCTCGTGGCTCTCCATGAGCCCCAGCAACAGCTCATCGCTGGTTTCAACCGCATCCACCAGCCCTTTTTCCAGCGCCTGCACCCCGTACCAGTGCTCGCCGGTAGCTACCTGCTCAATATCAAGTCCAGGACGCATCCGATGGACGAAATCCTTGAACAGATGGTGCGTCTCATTGAGATCCTCACGGAACTTGCGCCGCCCTTCTTCGGTATTTTCGCCCAGCATAGTGAGCGTCCGTTTGTACTGCCCGGCGGTATGCAGTTCGATATCAATATCTTTGTTCTTCAGGAAGCGATGGAGGTTAGGGATCTGCGCCACCACACCAATGGAGCCAAGGATCGCAAACGGCGCCGACACAATTTTGTTGGCCACGCAAGCCATCATATAGCCGCCGCTGGCCGCCACTTTGTCAACCGCCACCGTCAGCGGGATCTGTTTGTCGCGCAACCGCTGCAGCTGAGAGGCTGCCAGCCCGTAACCGTGCACCACCCCGCCGGGGCTTTCCAGACGAATCACCACCTGGTCACGCGCTTTCGCCGCCGCCAGTACCGCCGTGATCTCTTCCCGCAGGCTGTTGACCTCATGGGCATCCATGCTGCCTTTGAAATCCAGCACCCAGGCGCGCGGCTTGCCTTCCGGCTCCACGTTACCCAGCTTCGCCCGCGCTTTCGCGGCCTTCGCCTCTTGTTTTTGCTTTTTCTTCTGCGCTTTATGCCACTGTTTCTGCTGCGGGCCGTCAAGCAGCGCCACCGCCAGCGATTCCTTCATCTCTTTGTAATGCTCGCTAAGATTGGTCACCCGCAGTTCGCCGCGCTGCTTCTTACGCTGGGCCAGGTTGACGATAATAGCGGCAATCACCGCGATAGCGACGACAACCGTCGCGATCTTGGCTAAAAATAAGCCGTACTGAGCAAGTAATTCCACGTTTTCACCTTGTGTAAAGCACTGACGTTGCTGCACAGTGTACATCAGCCCCTGGCGAGAAGTCTTTGTGCTTTGTGTCTTGTGCGCAGCGGATTCCGTTTTTTTTCAGCGAGGCTGAAATCGTTGCAAGATATTAATTTTCTGAATACTTTCCGCTTCGCCGATTGCAATGGCGAGCACTTTCAGGCATAACAGCGCAAAAGTGAGATACCAAAGATGAAGCGCGATCGGGAACCGATCGCCCAAGGAGTCGCCGTGCATTATCAACCGCAACGCCACTTGCTGAAAGATCGCATCATCCTGGTCACCGGCGCCAGCGACGGGATTGGTCGTGAAGCGGCCCTGACCTACGCGCGCTATAGCGCCAGCGTGATTCTGCTTGGCCGCAACGACGAAAAACTGCGCGCCGTCGCCCAGGAGATTGAACGCGAGGGCGGCATTCCCGCCCGCTGGTTTACCCTCGACCTGCTAACCTGCACGCCGCAGGCGTGCCAGCAGCTGGCGCAGCAGATAAGTATGCACTATCCCCGTCTTGACGGCGTGCTGCACAACGCCGGCCTGCTCGGCGACATCTGCCCCATGGACGAGCAGAAGCCGGAGGTCTGGCAGCAGGTGATGCAGGTGAACGTCAATGGCACTTTTATGCTGACCCAGGCGCTTCTTCCTTTATTACTCCGTTCGGATGCGGGCTCGCTGGTCTTCACCTCGTCCAGCGTTGGCCGTCAGGGCCGCGCCAACTGGGGCGCCTATGCGGTCTCCAAATTCGCCACCGAAGGGATGATGCAGGTGCTGGCCGACGAGTACCAAAGCCGTCATCTGCGGGTGAACTGCATCAACCCCGGCGGCACCCGCACCGGGATGCGCGCCAGCGCCTTCCCGACGGAAGATCCGCTAAAACTGAAGACCCCCGCTGACATTATGCCCGTCTATCTATGGCTGATGGGTGACGACAGTCGCCGCAAGACGGGAATGACCTTTGACGCCCAACCGGGCCGTAAGCCAGGAATTGCCCAATGAGTGATGAACGCTACCGCGAACGCCAGCAGCGGCTGAAAGATAAAGTTGACGCCCGGGTGGCGGCAGCCCAGGACGAACGCGGCATTGTGATGGTCTTTACCGGCAACGGCAAAGGCAAAACCACCGCCGCCTTTGGCACCGCGACCCGCGCCGTCGGCCACGGCAAAAAAGTCGGCGTGATCCAGTTTATTAAGGGGACCTGGCCTAACGGTGAGCGTAACCTGCTGGAACCCCACGGCGTCGAATTTCAGGTGATGGCGACAGGCTTCACCTGGAACACCCAGGATCGCGACAGCGACACCGCCGCCTGTCTGGCGGTCTGGGAGCATGCCCGCCGTATGCTGGCTGACGACCAGCTCGATCTGGTGCTGCTGGATGAGCTGACTTACATGGTGGCGTACGATTACCTGCCGCTGGAGTCGGTGCTAAGCGCCCTGCGTGAGCGTCCTGCCCATCAGTCGGTGATCATTACCGGCCGCGGCTGCCATCGCGATATTATTGAACTGGCGGATACCGTCAGCGAACTGCGTCCGGTCAAGCATGCGTTTGATGCCGGGATTAAAGCGCAGATGGGAATTGACTACTGAGGGCCTGATACGGCGAAAGGCAGTACGCGTTCCGGCGGCAATCCACCGGAACGCACAACATTAACCGTTGGTCTTATTGCGAGTACTGGAACGACGGTTGCTGTTGTTACCCTGGCGCGGGTTAGCGCTGGTCTGGCTGTGACGCTTCACCGCCCGACGGATCTGATTGGCTTTCATCCGGCGACGGTCTTTCTCGACGGCAACTTTAGAACTGGTTTCCGGCGTCAGCTCCACCAGCTCGCGCAGGTAGTTGGTCTGCGCCAGGTCCAGTTCGGTATAGCCGCCGCGCGGCAGGCCTTTCGGCAGCAGAATATCGCCATAGCGCACGCGGATCAGACGGCTGACCTGCACGCCGACCGCTTCCCACAGGCGACGCACTTCGCGGTTACGCCCTTCGGTCAGGGTGACGTTGTACCACTGGTTAATCCCTTCACCGCCGGTGAATTTGATGGTTTTAAATGCTGCCGGACCATCTTCTAACTGCACGCCGCGAGACAGCTGACGCAGCTTATCATCATCCACCTGGCCGAAAACGCGAACGGCGTACTCACGCTCGACTTCACGGCTCGGATGCATCAGGCGGTTTGCCAGTTCGCCATCGGTGGTGAACAGCAGCAGGCCACAGGTGTTCACGTCCAGACGGCCAACGGCAATCCAGCGCGCGCCGCGCAGTTTTGGCAGGCGATCAAACACCGTCGGGCGCCCTTCCGGATCGTTACGGGTGCACAGCTCGCCTTCCGGCTTATAGTAAGCCAGCACGCGACAGATCTGCTCAGCAGACTCTTTCACCGAGATCAGATGACCATCGATACGAATTTTTAAACCGGGGACGATTTCCACACGATCGCCGAGGGTGGCGATTTTTCCGTCGACGCTGACGCGGCCAGCTTCGATTTTCGCTTCAATTTCACGGCGGGAGCCGTGGCCGGCGCGGGCCAGCACTTTTTGCAGTTTCTCGCTCATTGAGCTTCCTTAAGGTGTCGCCTTCCCAGGCGTCTGGTATGCTTTCAAAAACAACGAGTTAGCCTAAAACTCAACTTAACTCACTGATCTGTAAATATTTCATGGCACACAGCATGGCAAACAACGTATCACACAAGCTGTCACACAATGATTCGTGGGCGCACATACTACACGAATTTTAGACTAAATGATTCAACAAGTTTTGTGCGCCTGAGTCTTTCTGAACTTGGACGTATAACGATGAGCAATCCGGAACAGTCAAGCACAGCGAACGGGAAAACGCTGTGTGTCTACTCCAACAGTATCTACACATTTACCTTCGTCACGGAGTCGCAGCATTGCCCGTACAGCAAAAGCTTCGACATAGTCGATAGTAAATGAATCGCGCCATAACATTCACAAAATAAATATTTTAAAACGCAGTTTCATTTTTATGAAAAACAACTTCCGGCACATGGGTGTTATTTGTACAATGAATTACGTATGAAGATTAATTCACAACAAGCAGAGGGACTTATGCAGCAATATACCAACGAAATCACACCCGAAATTAATGAGGCCCAATCACAACCGCCTTACGACGAAGAGCTTTTGTCACTCTGCGATGACAAAACCCGGAAAGAACTTGAGGAAATTAAAAAACAGCATCTAAGCCGCCCGTTAGCTCACATTTTCCGGTTTGCAGTCGTTGGAAGTCTGACCCGTCGCGGTGGAGTCATTCGCCATGCTTCAGGCGGTGCGACTACCGGAGGATTACAAGTTGCTCGGGTAGGTGACAAGGTTGTATATGCTGATGGCAGCGAGTCCACTATTATTTCCGGTGCTGGCAAGGCCCGAATCATGCAGGGCGCATCCGCTGCACTCGTTGGCAGTATGCTTGATAATGGTGATGAAATAATCTCTACCCCACAATCGTGCAGCAAACTGGTTTTTCGTGAAGGCCGCGAACTCCCGGAAGGATTCTTGACCGTGTCAGGGAGTAAGCACTGATGGGCGTTAAGGGATACTATTTATTCAGAGGTGATAAGACACGATGTGGTGGCGTTATCACTGAAGGATGGAGCGACCACCAGCATTTTGACAGAGATATGTCCTGTGAAGGGCATAAAGTAACTTGTGGTAAACATCCAGGGCTTTACCGTATTTGTGGTGGGCTTGATGATGACATACACGGCAAAAGGATTGCCGGAACACTACACAGTTATAGCTCCTGCCCCTGTAAATCCAAATTCATCAATTCAAACTGGGATGATGATTACGAACTTGGTGGAGAAGCAACGGTAACGCACACTGATCTACCTCACCTCGTCAAGATGCCTGAACTTCCAGGGCCGATTGAGTCAGAACCGGAACAGAACGCCCAAACAGCAAAAAAGAAAACAGGTATAGATGCAGGTTTTGCCGTTATCACTTATGGCGGTACTACGGAAGCGTGGCAACGTCTGTTATTCACTGAAAACCCACCAGCAGGGGCAAAAGAGCTATTCTCTATTCTGAACGGCCCGGATGAAAGATACAAAGCTGGTTCGATTATGCTTCTGGTTGATCCAGAGAAACAGGACGACGAGCAGATTGCCCACATGAAAGCCGCGAAAGCGCGAGTTGATGCGGCGTTAGAACCGCTGACAATCCAGGAAGCTAACTTGCTGCACAAACACTACGCAACCATAGCTAATTTCACCAGCTACGCTGATACAGGAATTGGCCTTGCTGCTGATCCTGTTGGAAAATACTTTGAGAGTATCGAAAAAATACTCAGAGAGATTCAAGAAACGTATAAGAATACCTACATAACGAGAGGCTCGTTGATAGGAGAACAATTTTACATTCAACGTAGCCTGTTGTTTAAAGAGCTTGAATCAATACTTAAAGTCAGATTCCTGAATAAGGCTATGAAATTCGGAGAGTATACAAAAATAAAAAAAGCACTTGGCCTATCCAGCAGTTCTATTACCCACAAATGGAATGAAACGGGGATCAGTGACATTGAAGGCTATGCTACCCACATCGAACGGGCAGCTAAATACGTAAAAGCAATGCGTTACACTGGTTATTTAGGCATTGGTTTTAGCGGACTGCATTCACTAAATGAAATAAATGAGGCTTGTTCTGTTGGTCGCGAAGCTGAATGTACCAAGAAAAAGTATACTGAGATTGGTAGCTTTGCTGTAGGTACGGGGGTTGGTGTTGCTGGTGGCTATTTAGCAATACCTCTTTGTATCGCTATCGGTGTTGGTACTGCTGGTGTCGGAGGGCTTGCTTGCTCTGTGATTGCTGGGGCTGGTTTAGGCTATGTCGGTAGTAGTGCAGGTGGCGCATTCGGTGAATGGGGTGGAGAGCAGCTGTATGAAACTTTCGGTAATTAATTTTATAATTATGCATCGTAACTCGATTGGATTGGTATTGTGTCTATGCCTAATACTTACGGGGGTTATTTCAATTATTTACGATCGCATTTCGAAAAATAAATTCATTACTCTCTGTTCGCTATTTGTTGAAAAATTTGACGCAAGACCAGTAGAGGCTTTAATTTATCAGGATGGGGGGTTCTTTTTCTCGTTTATGCGTGATGCATTTTTTATTAAAGCATTATATTTTAAAGAAAACTCATTTCATACGCGAGGAATGGATAATGAACAAATTCGATTCATTAAAGAACTTCCTAATCAGTATACCGATTGGTTACGTGTAAAAGTACGATTTTGCGTGGTCGGTATTATTTTTCTATTCATGATGTTATCAGTTTTCTATTTACCATTATTCATTTAATTGAAATAAATAGCCAAGAGCAAAACTTGGCTATTTTATTCACTCCCAATCAGTATCATCAATTACATAAGAAACTGAGGATAAGGGAAACGTATGCAATTAGCGCATAGCGATCCCTCATATTGATCTTTGGCAAAAAGTCTATTCAGAGAAAAAATGATGATGTCGATTATATACGGGAGCTACCTGCAAACATCAAATACTGGTTTATCGCCGAATTGTTGTGTTCATTGGTAGGTTTTATTGCCCTACTAATTGGTGGTATCTGTCTTTGGGTCGATAAATGATTAATTTAGCAGAACTGATCATCTGCGGGTTAGGAAGATTAAGCCTCATCTGCGGTATAGCTGTTACGGTGCTCTCATTTATCAACAAAAAGCGCTTCTCCGCGACCTGTACGCTGTAAAAAGAAAAACTTCGTCGGGAAAGCTTCTGTTCGCCGCGCCCCGTCTTTAGTATGGAACAGATTTTCCTCATTCTCCTGTGCCCATTCACGCATACGGATCTTTATCGGACAGCGCCCCCCTCACTGCGCGCCCTCCTCAACAACAGCCGGGCGCTGGCCGAGCAGCCAGTCGCGAAAACAGCGGTTGGCAGGCGCCAGCAGCGCGGTCTCGTGGTAAACCAGATGATAGGCCAGCGGACAGGCGATGGGCTGCGCCAGAGGATTAACCAGCCGCCCCTGCGTCAGCGCAGACGCTATGAATGAACGTCGCAGTAATGCCATCCCCATACCAGCGAACGCCGCCTCCGTCACGCCGTTGGAATCAGTGAACACCGGACCGCGGCGCGTGCGGTCCGGCTCCAGCCCCACAGCCTCACACCACAGCGCCCAGTCTTCACGATGCTCATCGTGCAGCAGCGGATACTGCAGCAGATCGCCCGCACCGGCGAGGGACCGGCGCGGAGCAATCAGTTGCGGACTGCAGACCGGGATAAGGTCGTCATCCAGCAGGCGGTAAGCCTGCAGTTCCGGCCAGCCGCCGACACCATGACGCACGGCAAAATCGATCCCTTCACTCAGCAAATCTACTCGCCGGTTGGTGGTGCCGATCTGGATCTCAATCTTTGGATAACGTCGTTCAAAATCAGCCAGCCGCGGCAGCAGCCACTGAATGGCGAAGCCGCTGGTACAGCTGAGCGTCACCTTTTCTGGCCCCGCGGGCACCTGCAGGCGCTGGGTGGCGGCGGCTATCTGGAGAAAGGCGGGCTGAACGGCCCGCAGGTAGATCTCCCCCACCTCCGTTAACTGTAACTGTCGGGGAGTACGAATAAAAAGCGGGGTATTCAGCGCTTCCTCGAGGCGGGCAATTTGCTGGCTGACGGCGCTTGCCGTAACGCAAAGCTCACTGGCGGCCTGCTTCAGACTAAGCAGCCGTGCCGCCGCTTCAAAGCAGCGCAGCGCATTCAGCGGTGGAAGTTTCATCGACATGGCATCTCAGTTAAGAATAACTTAATCATGTAAGCATAACGCGTTTGTCGGACGCTGCACGTGAGTTCTACAGTTGACTTCCTTCGTGAATACAAGGAGTCAATCATGCGTGTTATCGACTATGGCCGCCTGCTGCTGCTCGCCGCTCTCTGGGGCGCCAGTTTTTTGTTTATGCGCATCACCACCCCGGCCTTCGGGGCGATGACCAGCGCTTTTCTTCGCGTACTGTTTGCCGCTATCGCGCTCGGGCTGTTACTCGGCGTGCAGGGTAAATGGAGCGGGTATCAGGGAAAATTCATATCCACTCTGAAGCTGGGGGTCATTAATTCAGGCCTTCCTTTTCTGATGTACTGCCTTGCCGCACAGTGGCTGCCGGCAGGGTACTCCGCCACGCTCAACGCCACGGCGCCGATGATGGGAATGCTTATCGGCGCGTTATGCTTTGCGGAACCGTTAACCCTGCGCAAAGGCGGCGGCGCGTTACTGGGCGCCATTGGCGTGGCAGTCATTGCGAGCCCAACCTCCAGCCTCAGCGCCGCCCTCCTGCTGCCGGGGATCGGGGCCTGCCTGATCGCGACCGCCTGTTACGGTCTGGCCGGCTTCCTGACCCGCAGTTGGATCCAGCAGCGGGGCGGCCTTGAGGCTGAGCGCGTTGCGTTGGGCAGCCAGGTCGGCGCCACGCTGTTTCTGTTGCCTTTCTTTCTCTGGTCAGGCTGGTATGGTCCGGTCATAGACTGGCGACAGAGCCTGCCGTGGATAGCGATAGCCATGCTGGGCGTGGTCTGTACAGCAGCAGGGTATATTCTCTATTTTCGCCTGATTGCTGATATAGGACCGCTGCGTTCGCTGTCCGTGACCTTTTTGATCCCACCTTTTGCGGCGCTGTGGGGCTATTTGTGCCTCGGAGAAACCATACAAAAAGGGCTGATTCTCGGCGCACTGCTGATCGGTCTGGCGCTGTGGTTGATTGTCGTGCCGTCAGGAAGGAAACGCGGGGTGCCGGGCGGAGCATGAACCACCGCCCGACGATGACGATCAGAGGAAAGGCTTCACGTCGCCGACGCCTTCGCGCAGCACAACCGGGGTATCTTCCGTCAGGTCGATAACCGTGGTCGGCTGCTGCCCGAGGAAACCGCCGTGAATGATGAGGTCCACCACTTTCTCCAGACGATCTTTGATCTCTTCCGGGTCGGACTCGGTAAAGTCGCTGCCAGGCAGCATCAGCGACGTGGACAGCATCGGTTCGCCTAAAGTCTCGAGCAACGCCTGAGCAATAGGGTTAGACGGGACGCGCATGCCGATGGTTTTACGTTTCTCCTGCAGCAGCCGGCGCGGTACTTCTTTGGTCCCCTTGAGGATAAAGGTGTAGTTGCCCGGCGTGTTGTTTTTCATCAGACGAAACGCCACGTTGTCGACAAAAGCGTAGGTTGACAGCTCGGACAGATCGCGGCACATCAGGGTAAAATTGTGGCCGTCCGGCAACTGACGGATACGGCAGATCCGCTCCATCGCGCCCTTGTCTTCAATTTTGCAGCCCAGGGCGTAGCCGGAGTCGGTCGGATAAACGATCACCCCGCCCTTACGCACAATCTCCACCGCCTGGTTAATCAACCGCGCCTGCGGGTTATCCGGATGGATATAAAAAAACTGGCTCATACTTCCCTCTCAATTTTTATTCGGCGGCCGCTTCCCAGCTGTGCCAGACGCCTTCCACGCCGGCAGGAAGCCAGAGCTTACGGCCAAGCTCGATCCACGCACAGGGCTGATGAAAATCGGAGCCCTGTGACGCCAGCAGACCAAACTGCACGGCCAGGGTGGCCAGCTGGGCGCGTTCATGGGGCGCCTGCTGACACTGGGCCACTTCCATGGCATCACCGCCCTGCTCGCTAAAGTGGGCCAACAGCCGCTTCAACCACTTGGCGGAGAGATCGTAGCGCCCGGGATGGGCTATCACCGCCTTGCCGCCAGAATGATGAATGACATCAATCGCTTGTTTTATTGTACACCACTGCGGCGGCACGTAACCGGTTTTCCCGCGGGCAAGGTATTTTTTGAAGACCTCCGCCATGTTTTTCGCATGGCCAGCCTCCACCAGAAAACGGGCAAAATGGCCGCGGGTGACGGCGCCACCGTCCGCCAGCCGCAGCGCCCCTTCCCAGGCGCCAGGGATGCGCGCCTTCTCCAGACGCTCGGCAATCATCTGGCCCCGCAGCTGGCGTCGCGCTTTCTGCTCCTCCAGCAGCGCGGTCATCGTCGGGTGCGCAATATCAATATTCAGACCCACGATATGTATTTCGTGATTCTCCCAAAGCGTCGAAATCTCGACGCCGTTTACCAGCGTTAAGGGTAATCCGGCACAGGCGATCTCTTCCCGGGCGGCCGGGATCGCCGCCACGCTGTCATGGTCGGTGATCGCCAGGGTGCCTACGCGCATCTCATGGGCGCGATGGACCAGTTCCTGCGGAGTCAGCCGCCCGTCAGAGGCGGTGGTATGGCTGTGCAGATCGTAAATCACTGCGTATTGGCTGTCGCTCAAAAGGACTCCTGCTGGACATCAACGTAAATAAGCGCATTATCATACCGACAGGCAGAGAAAATCTGCAAACAAGGGTTGACTTTATTCCATTGAACTAGTTAACTAGTACGCAAGTTCACATGAAGGGGTATCACGATGAAAATGCACTTTATCACTCTGCACAGCTGGTGGCGCACCTCCTGATAACGGGCGGCGTGATCGCGTTTTGCATTCAGCATACAGATACCCGGCCCGCCAATGAGCGGGCTTTTTATTGGACAAAAAATAATACGAACAGGCGAGAACAATAATGCAAACATCCAAACCGGCACTCGAGCTTCTCACCAGCGACGCCATCTACCGGGAGAACCCGACGGCGTTATTCCACCAACTGTGTGGCGCCCGTCCGGCCACGCTGCTGCTGGAATCCGCTGATATCGACAGCAAAGATGACTTAAAAAGCCTGCTGCTGGTCGACAGCGCGCTGCGCATCACCGCTCTTGGTGACACTGTCACTATTCAGGCACTTTCCGCTAACGGCGCCGCGCTGCTGGAACTGCTGGACGGCGCGCTGCCCTCCGGGATCGCCAATCAGCGCCAGCCCAACGGCCGCATCCTGACCTTCCCCGCGGTCAGCACCCTGCTCGATGAAGACGCCCGCCTCTGCTCACTGTCGGTGTTTGACGCCTTCCGTCTCCTGCAGGAGCTGGTGACCGTCCCGGCCAACGAGCGTGAAGCGATGTTCTTCGGCGGCCTGTTCGCCTATGACCTGGTCGCCGGCTTTGAAGATCTTCCACCGCTGCAGAGCGACACCGCCTGCCCGGACTACTGCTTCTATCTGGCTGAAACTCTGCTGGTCATCGACCATCAGACCAAGCATACCCGCATTCAGGCCAGCCTGTTCACCCCGCTGGAGAGTGAAAAACAGCGCCTGGAGCAGCGCCTGAGCCAGCTGCGTCAGCAACTGAACGAGCCGCCGGCGCCGCTGCCGGTTACCACTGTGGCCGAAATGCAGTGCGACGTTGACCAGAGCGATGAAGAGTACGGTGCGGTGGTGCGCAAAATGCAGCGCGCGATCCGCGCCGGGGAAATCTTCCAGGTGGTTCCTTCCCGTCGCTTCTCGCTGCCCTGCCCGTCGCCGCTGGCCGCTTATGATGTGCTGAAGAAGAGCAACCCCAGCCCGTACATGTTCTTTATGCAGGACAACGATTTCACCCTATTCGGCGCCTCGCCGGAGAGTTCGCTGAAATATGACGCCGTCAGCCGTCAGATTGAGATCTACCCTATCGCCGGCACCCGGCCACGCGGCCGCCGCGCCGACGGTTCGCTGGATCGCGATCTTGACAGCCGCATCGAACTGGAAATGCGCACCGACCATAAAGAGCTTTCCGAACACCTGATGCTGGTGGATCTGGCGCGTAATGACCTGGCCCGCATCTGTACCCCGGGCAGCCGCTATGTCGCCGATTTAACGAAGGTTGACCGTTACTCCTTCGTGATGCATCTGGTCTCCCGCGTGGTCGGCGAACTGCGTCAGGACCTCGATGTGCTGCACGCCTACCGCGCCTGCATGAACATGGGCACCCTCAGCGGCGCACCGAAGGTCCGCGCCATGCAGCTGATTGCCGCCGCCGAAGGTAAACGCCGCGGCAGCTACGGCGGCGCGGTGGGCTATTTCACCGCCCACGGCGACCTCGACACCTGCATCGTCATCCGTTCCGCCTACGTGCAGGAGGGTATCGCTACCGTCCAGGCCGGAGCCGGCATTGTGCTCGACTCGGTTCCCCAGTCGGAAGCGGATGAGACCCGAAATAAAGCCCGCGCGGTGCTGCGCGCCATTGCCCAGGCCCATCACGCGAAGGAGATTTTCTGATGGCTGACATTCTGCTGCTCGATAATATCGATTCTTTCACCTATAACCTGGCAGACCAGCTGCGGGCCAATGGTCATAACGTGGTGATTTACCGTAACTCCGTCCCGGCGCAGGCGCTGATTGAGCGTCTGGGCACCATGGACAACCCGGTGCTGATGCTCTCCCCGGGCCCGGGTACGCCGAGCGAAGCTGGCTGCATGCCGGAACTGCTGACCCGTATGCGTGGCAAGCTGCCGATCATCGGCATCTGCCTCGGTCATCAGGCCATTGTCGAAGCCTACGGCGGCTATGTCGGCCAGGCGGGCGAGATCCTCCATGGCAAAGCATCCAGCATTGAGCACGACGGCCAGGCCATGTTTGCCGGTCTGGCTAACCCACTGCCGGTGGCGCGTTACCACTCGCTGGTTGGCAGCAATATTCCCGCCGGGCTGACGATTAACGCCAATTTCAACGGTATGGTGATGGCGGTGCGTCACGATGCGGACCGGGTGTGCGGCTTCCAGTTCCATCCGGAATCGATCCTTACCACTCAGGGCGCACGGCTGCTGGAGCAGACCTTGGCCTGGGCGCTGCAGAAGCTGGAGCACACTAACACCCTCCAGCCGATCCTTGAGAAGCTGTACCAGGCGGAAACCCTGAGCCAGCAGGAGAGCCACCAGCTGTTCTCCGCCGTCGTGCGCGGTGAAGTGAAGCCTGAGCAACTGGCCGCCGCGCTGGTCAGTATGAAAGTGCGCGGCGAGCAGCCACAGGAAATTGCCGGCGCCGCCACCGCGCTGCTGGAAAACGCCGCGCCGTTCCCGCGCCCGGACTACCTGTTTGCTGACATCGTCGGCACCGGTGGCGACGGCAGCAACAGCATCAATATCTCCACCACCAGCGCCTTTGTCGCTGCGGCCTGTGGATTGAAAGTGGCGAAACACGGTAACCGCAGCGTCTCCAGTAAATCAGGCTCTTCTGACCTGCTGGCGGCCTTCGGCATCAATCTCGATATGAACGCCGATAAATCCCGCGCGGCGCTCGATGAGCTGGGGGTTTGCTTCCTGTTCGCGCCGAAATACCACACCGGTTTCCGCCATGCGATGCCGGTCCGTCAGCAGTTGAAGACCCGCACCCTGTTTAACGTGCTGGGGCCGCTGATCAACCCGGCGCATCCGCCGCTGGCGCTGATTGGCGTCTACAGCCCGGAACTGGTGTTGCCGATCGCCGAGACCCTGCGCGTGCTGGGCTATCAGCGCGCGGCGGTGGTGCACAGCGGCGGGATGGATGAAGTCTCGCTGCATGCGCCCACGGTGGTGGCCGAACTGCATAACGGGGAAATCAAAAGCTATCAGCTGACCGCTGACGACTTCGGCCTGACGCCTTACCATCAGGCGCAGCTGGCGGGCGGCACGCCGGAAGAAAATCGTGACATTCTGACGCGCTTGCTACAAGGTAAAGGTGAAGCCGCTCACGAAGCCGCCGTCGCCGCCAACGTCGCCATGTTGATGCGTTTACACGGGCATGAAGATCTGAAAGCTAACGCTCAGCAGGTACTGGATGTGCTGCACAGCGGCGCGGCCTATGACAGAGTGACCGCCTTAGCGGCAAGAGGGTAAAGAATGCAGACCGTTTTAGCAAAAATCGTTGCCGACAAAGCGATTTGGGTAGAAGCCCGCAAACAACAACAACCGTTAGCCAGTTTTCAGAATGAAGTGGTCCCGACGCAGCGCAATTTCTATGACGCGCTGGCCGGCACCCGCACCGCGTTTATTCTCGAGTGCAAAAAGGCCTCGCCGTCGAAGGGGTTGATTCGCGAAGATTTCGATCCGGCGGCGATTGCCAGCATCTACAAACACTACGCCTCGGCGATCTCAGTGCTGTGTGATGAGAAATATTTCCAGGGCAGTTTCGATTTTCTGCCGATCGTCAGCAAGGTCGCGCCGCAGCCGATCCTGTGTAAGGACTTCACCATCGACCCTTACCAGATCTACCTGGCGCGCTACTATCAGGCCGATGCCTGCCTGCTGATGCTCTCGGTGCTCGACGATGAGCAGTACCGCCAGCTCTCCGCGGTGGCGCACAGCCTGAATATGGGTGTGCTGACCGAAGTCAGCAATGAAGAGGAGCTGGAGCGCGCCATCGCCCTGAAGGCGAAGGTGGTGGGCATTAACAACCGCGACCTGCGCGATATGTCGATTGACCTTAACCGCACCCGTCAGCTGGCGGCGCGTCTCGGCCCGGATGTCACGGTGATCAGCGAATCCGGCATCCATACCTATGCTGAAGTGCGCGAGCTGAGCCACTTCGCCAACGGCTTCCTGATCGGCTCCGCCCTGATGGAACAGGCGGATCTGGAAGCGGCGGTTAAACGCGTGCTGCTCGGCGAGAATAAAGTGTGCGGCCTGACGCGGCCGCAGGATGCCCAGGTGGCCTGGGAGTCTGGCGCCATCTACGGTGGACTGATTTTCGTCCCGACTTCGCCGCGGGCCGTGAATGACGCCCAGGCCAAAGCGGTGATCGCCGCTGCGCCGCTGCAGTACGTCGGCGTGTTTCGCAATGCGCCGCTGGACGAGGTGGTCGCCCGCGCGCAGGCTCTGGGGCTGGCCGCCGTGCAGCTGCACGGTGATGAGGACCAGGCCTATATCGACGCGCTGCGCGACGCCCTCGCGGACAACGTCCGTATCTGGAAAGCGCTGAGCGTTGGTGAAACCCTCCCGGCCCGTACGCTCCGCCATGTCGACAAGTACCTGTTCGACAACGGCCAGGGCGGCAGCGGTCAGCGCTTTGACTGGAGCCTGCTGCAGGGCCAGGATCTGCGCAACGTCATGCTGGCGGGTGGCCTGGGTGCCGATAACTGTGTGGAAGCGGCCAAAAGCGGCTGTGCCGGACTCGATTTCAATTCAGGCGTAGAGTCGCAACCCGGGATGAAAGACGCCAGCAAGCTGGCCTCCGTATTCCAGACGCTGCGCGCATATTAAGGAGCAATAATGAGCACTTTACTGAACCCCTACTTCGGCGAATTCGGCGGCATGTATGTGCCGCAGATCCTGATGCCCGCCCTGCGCCAGCTGGAAGAAGCCTTTGTCAGCGCGCAGAAGGACCCGGCCTTTCAGGCGGAATTCACCGACCTGCTGAAAAACTACGCCGGGCGTCCGACGGCCCTGACCAAATGCCGGAATCTGACCGAAGGTACTCGCACCACCCTGTACCTGAAACGCGAAGATCTGCTGCACGGCGGCGCGCACAAAACCAACCAGGTGCTGGGCCAGGCCCTGCTGGCCAAACGGATGGGTAAAACCGAAATTATCGCCGAGACCGGCGCCGGTCAGCACGGGGTCGCCTCAGCGCTGGCCAGCGCCCTGCTCGGCCTGAAATGCCGTATCTACATGGGGGCCAAGGACGTCGAGCGCCAGTCGCCGAACGTCTTCCGTATGCGCCTGATGGGTGCCGAGGTGATCCCGGTGCACAGCGGCTCCGCCACGCTGAAAGATGCCTGTAATGAGGCGCTGCGCGACTGGTCTGGTAGCTACGAGAAGGCGCACTATATGCTGGGCACCGCCGCCGGTCCGCATCCGTTCCCGACCATTGTACGTGAATTCCAGCGCATGATTGGCGAAGAGACCAAAGCGCAGATCCTCGAAAAAGAGGGACGTCTGCCGGACGCGGTGATCGCCTGCGTTGGCGGTGGGTCAAACGCCATCGGCATGTTTGCCGACTTTATTGATGAAACCAACGTCGGCCTGATCGGCGTGGAACCGGCCGGGCACGGTATCGAAAGCGGCGAGCACGGCGCGCCGCTGAAGCATGGCCGCGTGGGGATCTACTTCGGTATGAAGTCGCCGATGATGCAAACCGCCGACGGCCAGATCGAAGAGTCTTACTCCATTTCCGCCGGGCTGGACTTCCCGTCCGTTGGGCCGCAGCACGCGTTTCTGAACAGCACCGGTCGCGCTGACTATGTGTCGATCACCGACGACGAAGCGCTGGACGCGTTTAAAGCGCTCTCCCGCCACGAAGGGATTATCCCGGCGCTGGAGTCCTCTCACGCTCTGGCCCACGCGCTGAAGATGATGCGCGAGAACCCGGAAAAAGAGCAGCTGCTGGTGGTTAACCTCTCCGGTCGCGGCGACAAAGACATTTTCACCGTACATGACATCCTGAAAGCGCGAGGGGAAATCTGATGGAACGCTATGAGACGCTGTTTGCCCAACTGAAAAATCGCCAGGAAGGCGCCTTCGTTCCCTTTGTCACCCTCGGCGATCCGGGACCGGAGCAGTCGCTCAAAATTATCGATGCGCTGATCGAAGGCGGCGCCGATGCCCTTGAGCTGGGGATCCCTTTCTCCGACCCGCTGGCGGACGGCCCGACCATCCAGGGCGCGGCCCTGCGCGCCTTCGCCGCGGGAGTGACCCCGGCGCAGTGCTTTGAGATGCTGGCGGCGATCCGCCAGAAGCATCCGACCATCCCAATCGGCCTGCTGATGTACGCCAACCTCGTCTTCAGCCCGGGCATCGATGCGTTCTATGCCCAGTGCGCCCGCGTCGGCGTCGACTCGGTGCTGGTAGCCGACGTGCCGGTGGAAGAGTCCGCCCCGTTCCGCCAGGCGGCGATGCGCCATAACATCGCGCCGATTTTCATCTGCCCGCCCAATGCGGATGACGATTTACTGCGCCAGATTGCCTCTTATGGCCGCGGCTACACCTATCTGCTGTCGCGCGCCGGGGTGACGGGTGCGGAAAATCGCGCCGCACTGCCGCTGCACCACCTGGTGGAGAAGCTGGCGGAATATCACGCCGCGCCGCCGCTGCAGGGCTTTGGTATCTCCGCGCCGGAGCAGGTGAGCGCCGCCATTGACGCCGGAGCCGCCGGGGCTATCTCCGGTTCCGCCATCGTCAAAATCATCGAACGCCACCTCGATGAGCCGCAGACCATGCTCGACGAACTGAAAGCCTTCGTCCAGAGCCTGAAGGCGGCGACCAAAACCGCCTGACCATCAGCCGCCTGGTATCGCGCCAGGCGGCGATTTCCTCGCGTTACCTTCCCCTCCATGTCATCTTGCACGCCAACACATCAGACGGAACGATGATCGACACCTTGGCGCCAGGCGATGCGCTTTAGCGTGGAAATGGATGGCGGGCGGATACCGAAGATTTGAACAATGTAGAAAGGGAAAAATATCGCTCTCCCTGGCACAGGAGAGCGATACAGTCAGGCAATCAATATTGCCCGAATATCATTGACGTTGGTTAACGTCGGGCCGGTGATCAGCAAATCATTAAGCGCGTGAAAATAGCAGTAACTATCATGGCCATCCAGATATTGCACTGCATTAAGACCGCTCAGCTTGCCGCGCGCAAGCGTATCCGGGAAGACGATCGCACCTGCGGCATCTTCTGTGCCATCAATACCATCGCTATCTCCCGCCATGGCCCAGATACCGTGTTCCCCCTGGAGCGCACAGGCCAGACTGAGTAAAAACTCGGTATTGCGGCCCCCTTTTCCAGGCTGAGTGTTGTTTACTGTCACCGTGGTTTCGCCACCTGACAACAGTACAGCAGGCCCTGAAATCGGGTGACCATACTGCTTCGCCGATTTCGCCATACCGGCCATGACCACCGCCACTTCCCTGCTTTCACCTTCTATCGCATCCCCCAAAATAAGGGGGGTGAGCCCATGTTGTCGTGCGGCCAGCCCCGCCGCCGCTAACGCCATCGCCGGCGTGGCGATAAGCCTGACCTCGCCTGTCGCGGCATTTTCCATCGGGCCGGCCGGCTGGTTTAGCCGTTCGCTAACGGGCTTCGGGATCGCAATGCCATACCGCTGCAGTACCCGGAGCGCATCACGTGGTGCGCTGTTATCGGCAACGGTGGGGCCAGACGCTACGTCCGTCGGATCATCGCCAGGCACATCGCTGATAATCAGTGATACGATGCGCGCTGGTTGCGCCATGGTCGCCAGCTTTCCGCCTTTCACCGCTGAGAGATGACGACGTACCAGATTCATCTCTTTGATGCTGGCCCCGCTATGGAGCAGGGCCCGGGTGATGGTCTGCTTATCTGCCAGCGTTAACCCCGGGGCGGGCAGCGCCATCAGCGCCGATCCTCCCCCTGAAATCAATGCCAGCACCAGATCATCGGCAGTTAAACCGCGCAGCGTCTCCACAATCAGCATTGCGGCAACCTCGCTCATGGCATCTGATACGGGATGAGCCGCCTCAATAATGCGGATGCGGCCCGCAGGAACCGCGTAACCGTAACGCGTCACCACCACGCCCGACACCGCCACATCCGGCCAGGCCGCATCCACGGCAGCCGCCATTGCCGCGGACGCTTTACCCGCACCGATCACCACACAACGGCCGCGAGGTTTTTCCGGCAGGTTAGCCAGGGTCACCGGCCCGGCGCGGGCACTGTTGACCGCATGTTGAAAGATATCCTGCAGGATCTCTGCAGCCTGTTCGTTATTCATGGTTATGCGGTCTCGGCAATGTCAGCTTTAGCGTCAATGTAGTGCACCACGGCGCGTGTCACCTCCGCGGTATTGGCTGAGCCACCGACATCTGGCGTCAGAATGCCTTTTTCACACACATACTCAATGCTTTCCATAATCAGCGCAGCGGCATGGCGTTCGCCCAGATGTTCAAGCATCTGTACCGCGGTCCAGAAAGTGGCAATGGGGTTCGCAATCCCTTTGCCGGTGATATCGAATGCGGAACCATGGATCGGTTCGAACATGGAAGGGAAGCGGCGTTCAGGATCAATATTCGCGGTCGGCGCTACGCCCAGACTACCCGCCAGCGCGCCAGCCAGATCGGAAAGGATATCGGCGTGCAGATTGGTGGCAACGATGGTATCCAGGGTCTGGGGATGCAACGTCATACGGTGCGTCATGGCATCGACCAACATTTTGTCCCACTGCACATCCGGGAATTCCTGCGCCACTTCAGCGGCAATCTCATCCCACATCACCATACCATGGCGCTGGGCGTTGGATTTGGTCACCACGGTCAGCAGCTTACGTGGACGGGACTGCGCCAGTCTGAAGGCATAGCGCATAATGCGTGTCACCCCAACACGGGTAAAGATTGCCACTTCGGTACCGACTTCTTCAGGTAAACCACGGTGCGTACGGCCGCCGTTACCAGAATATTCACCTTCGGAGTTTTCGCGCACGATGACCCAGTCAAGATCGCCAGGCCCGCGGTTGCGCAGCGGTGAGGTGACGCCCGGCAGAATTTTGGTGGGTCGCACATTGGCGTACTGGTCAAAGCCCTGGCAAATAGGCAGCCGCAGGCCCCAGAGTGTGATGTGGTCAGGGACATCCGGTGCCCCCACCGCGCCGAAGTAAATGGCATCGAATGCTTTCAGCATGTTCAGCCCTTCTTCCGGCATCATCACGCCATGTTTTTTGTAATAGTCTGACCCCCAGTCAAAGGTCTCTATATCAAATTTCAGTTGCGGATCGTGGCGCGCCAGCGCGTGCAAGACTTCAATACCTGCCGAAATGACTTCCGGTCCGATACCGTCCGCAGGGATGGCAGCAATTTTGTAGTGACGCATCGTTACTTCTCCAGTTAATGAGTATGAGGATGTGGAAGCTCTGCCGTCGGCGATTTGTTCGCTCTGGCAGAAAGAATCACGACCACGAGGGCCGAGAGCGCCAGCAATCCGGCGACAAAATACAGGCCCCAGCTGTAGCTACCGGTTTGCTCGCGGATCACGCCAATCATCATCGGGCCGACGAAACCGCCGAGGTTGCCGATGGAGTTGATAGCGGCAATGCCAGCGGCCGCAGCCGGGCCGCTGAGGAACAGGGTTGGCATGCTCCACAGAGGGGGTTTTGATGCGCTAATCCCCACAGTGACCAGCGTTAAGGCAAGCATCACGGTAAACAATGTGCTGACGTTACCGGCGTATATCAGTCCGGCCGCCGCCAGCAGGCAGGCGCCAATGACGTGCCAGCTGCGCTCTTTGGTTCGATCGGAATGACGCGCCCAGAGGATCATGGCGATGACGCCGATCACCGCCGGAAAAGCGTTCAGGAAACCAATCTCCAGCGAGGAAGCACCGAAACTGCGAATAATTTGCGGGGACCAGATGCCAAGCGTATACAGCCCGGCGGAGGTACCGAAATAGACCAGCGCCAGCGCCAGGACGCGTATATCCGCCAGTCCCCGCCATGCGCTGGAATGGCTCTGTTTTGCCGCCCGCGCCAGCTCCTCGGCATGCATGGTGTTTTCCAGCCAGGCACGCTCTTGATCAGTTAGCCATTTGGCCTTGGCCGGACGATCCGTCAGGAAGAACAGAACCACAACACCGAGCACCAGCGCCGGCAAAGCTTCCAGTACAAACATCCACTGCCAGCCGGCGTAGCCAAGGAAGCCATGCATCTCCAGCAGTGCGGCCGAAACCGGCGATCCCAGTGCTGTCGACAGGGGAGCTGCGGCCATAAAGATGGCAGTGACCTGCGCACGCCTGGCGGCAGGAAACCAGTAGCTGAGATAGAGAATGATACCCGGGAAGAAACCGGCTTCCGCCACGCCGAGCAGAAAACGCAGAATGTAGAAGCTCGTCGTGCCCTGCACAAAAGCCATGCAGCCAGAGACGAATCCCCAGGTGATCATGACGCGGGCGATCCAGATGCGGGCGCCCACTTTATGAAGAATTAAGTTTGACGGTACCTCAAACAGAAAATAACCCAGGAAGAAAATGCCAGCGCCCAGACCAAAAACGGTGGGTGAAAATCCCAGATCCTGATTCATGGTCAGGGCGGCAAAGCCAATGTTGACGCGGTCAAGGAAGGCAATGAAGTACAGCAGCATGATGAAAGGAATAATGCGCAGGGTAACCTTACGCATCACCTTCTTTTCGAGGTCGTTTTTCATGACGGGATGCTCCATAGTGATGTAGGGTTGTTATCGTTTTGTAATAATCCCAGTATGAAGTTTTGAACCGCTTTATCATCGGCACGGCTTTATATAAATAATTTGTATAATCAGGTTTTGGTGAAAAAATGGATATAAATCAGCTACGTTGCTTTGTGGTATTAGGTGATGAGCTTCACTTTGGCCGGGCTGCCCGTAAACTCGAAATGATGCCTGCGTCACTGAGTCGCTTTATTAAGCTACTGGAAGATGATTTGGGGATCAGGCTACTGAATCGATCGACCCGCAACGTGTCGCTAACACCTGAAGGCGCCGCCTTTTTAAATGAGGCCAAAACGGTCATTGCTGATTTCGATGCGCTACGGCAGCGATTCCGGAAAAATAGCCTGTTGCAGAAAAGAACGTTGCGGATCGGGGCTATCGACAGCGCAGCCAAAGGATTACTTCCTGAATTGCTTAATCTTTTCGTCAGGCGTTTTCCTGAAGCAGATATTCATCTTACAGAAGATAAATCTCACAAACTTATCCCCCGACTCATTTCAGGGTGGCTGGATGTGGTTTTTGTGCGCCCGCCGGAACACATTGATGCCATGCTGACAACGCGATTTATCGCCAATGAAACTTGCGTGCTCGCCGTGCCCACTAACCACCGGCTGGTCAGTTATGATGAAGTCAGTATCGATGATTTCCGACACGAGCCGGTTATCTTGCCGGAAAGACGCACCCGGCGTCACAGTCATGACCTGACAATGAATATTTTCAAGGAAGGTGGCAGCATGCCTGTTATCGCGCAGTATGCTGAAGAGAAGCAGACTATCCTGAGTTTTGTTGCCGCAGGACTCGGCATTGCTCTGGTGCCTGCGTCCTATAAAGACATGAATGCGGACGGCGTGAAATACCTTGCGCTCACGCCCAAAAAACATATCGAAGGCCTTCCCCTCAGCGCGATGTGGCATCAGGGAAATAACAATATCTATGTACGATCCCTGCTGGAGATACTTTCCGACAACATCGACGAGCTGACCCGTGATTTGTGACGAACAAGATGATTGTTGCGCCAGGGCGGCAGCACGCGAGAATTTAGCTCGGTTGCTGCAAACTGTCGGCGTATTTGCGCGTTAAGCGAAACAGCGCTTGCACCTCCTCTTCCGGCCACTGCGCCAGCACCTGATTCATTAACCGCCGCCGCGCTACCGCAATACTGTCGATCATCTGTTGTCCGCTGGCGCTAAGCGTCACTTCGCTGATCCGTCGGTCATGACGGTTAGATTGCTTACAGGCGAGTCCCTGGGCTTCCAGTTTTTTCACCTGGCGGCTGACGGTGGTGTAATCGCGCCCTAAATGATCCGCCAGCTCAACAACTCCCACCGGGCCATGGCGTCCTACCGCCACCAGCAGCGGAAACAGCATCTGTTCCAGCTGGACGCCGGCCGCCTGGAGGATTTGCTCGTCGCGCAGCGGCTGGTTCATCACGCTGATGATATCCAGTAGCGCGCCGTGAAAGTCGGTAATGTCGTAGTCATTATGTGCATCTTGCATATATTAATTTTCCGCGTATAGTGCTGCAAAACAATATGTGTATTTTACACATAATTCCCGACAGGAGATAATTTATGAAAGCAGCCGTGGTTTTTGACCTCGCAGAAGGCCCGGTTTGGGCCGATTTTATCGACCCGCAGCCCGCGCCCGGCCAGACGATCATTGACGTCCGCGCCGCCGCGCTGAGCCATGTGGTTAAGGCCCGCGCATCCGGACGCCATTACAGCTTCGACGGCAATCTGCCCTTTGTGCCCGGTATCGATGGCGTCGGCACCACACCTCAGGGCCAGCGCGTCTATTTCGCCTTCCCCACCGCCCCCTTCGGCAGTATGGCGCAGCAGGCGCCGGTTGCCCTGCAGAGTTGCCTGCCGGTGCCGGATGCGCTCGATGATGTTAGCGCCGCGGCGATGGCCAATCCCGGCATGTCCGCGTGGGCGTCTCTGGTGACTCGCGCCCAGATCCAGGCCGGTGAAACGGTGCTGATTAACGGCGCCACCGGCAGCGCCGGTCAGCTGGCGGTGCAGATTGCCCGCTATCTGGGAGCGAAAAAAATCATTGCAACCGGACGGAATGCGCAGACGCTGGCGGCGCTGGACGCCGATGAGTGTATTCACTTAACCGCTGATGATAAAACCTTGAGCGGGCAATTTTCAGCGACCAGCGCTGCGCAGATTGACGTGGTCATCGATTACCTGTGGGGACACAGCGCGGAAGTGTTATTGCCGGCCCTGGCGAAATATACCCCAGCCGGCAGACCGGTGCGCTATGTGCAGGTGGGGTCCCTGGCTGGCGCCGATATTGCGTTAAATGGCGCAGTTCTGCGTTCCGCACCGCTCGTGCTGATGGGCAGCGGTATCGGTAGCCTGTCGATGCCGCAGCTGCTGGCGGCGACGGGTGAAATGCTGCAGGCGGCGGTGCCGGGTAAATTCACCATCGCCACCACCCCGCGGCCGCTGCAGGAGATCGCGGCGGCCTGGCCGCGGGACGACAGTCAGAAGCGTACGGTTTTCACCCTCGGATAAAAAATCGCTTCCGCACAAAAGATGGGGTTGATATCTTAAATGAGAAACATTATCTTTCTCATTACTGAATAGTTGAGTAAATAACTCAGGTATTCAGTACGACATTGCTCACATTGCTTCCAGTATTTTTGCCCGCACTTGTGCGGGCTTTTTTTTACTCGCGACACACCTCACGCACCAGTTGCCGCAGCCAGCAGTGGCCCGCCGCCTGCTCCAGACGACATACGGCGCGGCATTGTTCTCCGTCACGCGGCGGGAGAACGCTCGCTGGTCGTCCCCCCAATAACGCGGTCGCGGAACAGTGCCTGCAGAGGGATCGGTGGGCCGCTATTTTTCATTACACCAATTTCCAGAACGGCGTTCTCCTCGCGCAGAAGGAGGGCATCTTTTATGCCAAAAACCACGAAGCGCCGGGTTAGCCCTGGCGCCTGTCACCTCGCGGCGCGGCCTGTCACCGGCCTCTTCCAGCCGCCCTTTCGCTTCAATCCCGCCCTTTTCGTTCAAAATTTATGAACTATGTAAATCGCGATGAAGAAATATGTTTAAACGTCAACATTTCTATGTAAATATTAAGGCGAATGATAACTATTCTTTTTATCATTTATAGAATCACACCGGGTCAGCGCAAGCCAGACGACGAAAAATGTCGCTTTTGCGCGGTGTGGTATGTGCTCATAACAAAAAATAAGCCTGCATTTATCATGGAAAAAAACGCTTCTCTGCCGTTTGGCAGTTTCAACTCATTGGCATTGTTTACGGGTCTGTGTCTGGGGGCCTCACCGGCAACGGGCATCGCAGCGGAAAAATCAGTCAAAAATAGTGAAGAGACGCTGGTGGTGGAAGCCACTCCGCCCTCACTCTACTCTCCCGGCGCCTCCGGCGATCCCAAGTTCAATAAACCGCTGGTCGATACCACCCGCACCATCACCGTGATCCCGGAACAGGTGATTAAAGATCAGGGCGTCACCAACCTGACTGACGCCCTCAAAAACGTCCCCGGCGTCGGGGCGTTTTATGCCGGCGAGAATGGCAGTTCAACCACCGGGGATGCCATCTACATGCGCGGCGTGGATACCTCTAACAGCATCTATGTGGACGGCATCCGCGACATCGGCAGCGTGACGCGCGATACCTTCAACACCCAGCAGGTGGAAGTCATCAAAGGACCCGCCGGCACGGACTATGGCCGCAGCGCGCCCTCAGGATCGATCAATATGATCAGCAAGCAGCCGCGCCTTGACTCCGGGATCGACGGTTCGGCCAGCATCGGCAGCGCCTGGTCGCGTCGGGGAACGCTCGACCTGAACCAGGCGTTTAGCGACAGCGCCGCGTTCCGTCTGAACCTGATGGGGGAAAAAACCCATGACGCCGGTCGGGATAGCATTGAAAACGAACGCTATGGCATCGCGCCATCGCTGGCCTTCGGCCTCGATACCCCAACTCGTCTGTATCTGAACTATCTGCATGTCCGGCAGAACAACACCCCGGATGGCGGGATCCCCACCGTCGGCCTGCCGGGCTATTCGGCACCTTCGCCGAAATATGCCGCGCTCAATTCCGCCGGGAAGGTGGATACCAACAATTTCTATGGCACCGACTCCGATTATGATAAATCCACCACCGACAGCGGCACCCTACGCTTCGAACACGATCTGACGGACAATACCACCGTGCGCAATACCACCCGCTGGTCGCGGGTGAAACAGGAGTATCTTTTGACCGCGGTGATGGGCGGCGCGAGCAATATCACCGCCCCCGATATCAATGACGTCAACACCTGGAGCTGGTCGCGTCTGGTTAATACCAAAGATGTCAGCAACCGCATTCTGACCAACCAGACCAATATCACCTCGACCTTCAATACCGGCTCGATAGGCCATGACGTCAGCGCCGGCGTGGAGTTTACCCGGGAAAACCAGACCAACTATGGCGTTAACGCCATGACCGCGCCGGCGGTGAATCTCTACCATCCGGTGAGCAACCTGTCGATTGGCGGGCTGGACAGAAACGGAGCGAATGCCAACGGCCAGACTGATACCTTCGGGATTTATGCCTTCGATACGCTGACGCTGACCGAACGGATTGAGGTCAACGGCGGGCTACGTCTCGACAATTATCATACTAAATATGACAGCGCCACCGCCTGCGGCGGCAGCGGACGCGGGGCTATCGCCTGCCCGCCCGGCCAGTCGACGGGCAGCCCGGTCACCACCGTGGATACCGCCAAATCCGGCAATCTGGTTAACTGGAAAGCCGGGGCGCTGTACCGCTTAACCGAGCAGGGCAATGTCTACGTCAACTACGCCATCTCACAGCAGCCGCCGGGGGGCAGCAGTTTCGCCCTGGCCGCCAGCGGTAGCGGCAACAGCGCCAACCGAACCGACTTTAAGCCGCAGAAGGCGAAATCCAGCGAGCTGGGCACCAAGTGGCAAATCTTCGACAACCGTCTGCTGCTCAGCGCGGCGTTATTCCGTACCGATATTGAAAACGAAGTGGCCGCCAACGATGACGGAACCTGGTCGCAGTACGGCAAAAAGCGCGTGGAGGGGTATGAACTCTCCGCAACCGGAAACCTGACCCCGGACTGGACGATCATCGCCGGCTACACTCAGCAGCATGCGGCAGTGACGGAGGGACAGAACGTAGCGCAGGATGGATCTTCCGCCCTGGCCTACACCCCGAAACATGCCTTTACGCTGTGGACGCAGTATCAGGCCACCAGCGATCTGTCCGTCGGCGGCGGTGTGCGCTATGTCGGAAGCCTGCGCCGGGGCAGCGATGGCGCGGTCGGTACCCCGGATCACACCGAGGGCTACTGGGTCGCCGACGCCAAACTGGGCTATCGGGTCAACAGCAACCTCGATCTGCAGCTCAATATGTACAACCTGTTTGATACCGATTACGTGGCCTCCATCAACAAGAGCGGCTATCGCTATCATCCGGGCGAACCCCGTACCTTTATGCTGACGGCGAACGTCCACTTCTGAGTCTGTGCGTGGGGCCGTTGCGCCCCACCTTTTAGAGAGAACACCGCGATGATGTATCACATTCCTGACGTGCTATCGGCAGACCAGGTGGCGGAATTTACCCGGCAGCTGGCGCAGGCCGAGTGGGTCGACGGACGGGTTACGGTGGGCAGCCAGGGGGCGGCCGTCAAACAGAACCAGCAGATCGATACCCGTACGCCGCTGTATGCCCGCCTGCAAGCCGCCGTGCTCGACGCGCTGCGCGGCCACCCGCAGTTTTTTTCCGCCGCGCTGCCGCGGACGATTTCCGCACCGTTGTTTAACCGCTATGGGCCAGGGGAGACCTACGGTTTTCATGTCGATGGCGCCGTTCGCCAGAACGGCGAGGCGGGCTGGATGCGCACTGACCTGTCAGCGACGCTGTTTCTTTGCGAGCCGGAGAGCTATGAGGGCGGTGAACTGGTGATTGAAGACACCTATGGCCAGCACCGGGTGAAGCTCCCGGCCGGGCATCTGGTGCTCTATCCCGCCAGCAGCCTGCACTGCGTCACCCCGGTCACCCGCGGCGTACGTCAGGCCTCTTTCCTGTGGATCCAGTCGATGGTCCGCGACGATAAGCAGCGCGCAATGCTTTACGACCTGGACCGTACCATCCAGTCTCTGAAGGCCCGCTTTGGCGACGGAGAAGAGGTCCTCTCCCTGCTCAACATGTATCACAACCTGCTGCGCCAGTGGACGGAAGTGTGATCCGCTATCGATGGCGAAGGCTTGCGGCAGACAGGTGTGACGTGACAATGAACTGGCCATCCGTTGGCCAGTTTTCAGCAGGATTTAAAATCGATAACCCGCGGAGAACATAAACACCCACGGATCCAGACGGGTGCTGACTTTCTGGTCCACGCCGCCGGCTTTGAATTTCACATCGGTATCGATATCCATGTACCACACCGACATATTCAGCAGCCAGTCACGGTTAATCAGATAATCGAGGCCGACCTGCCCCGCCGCGCCCCAGGAGTCCTTCAGGCTCAGATCGGAAAGCCCGGCCGCCTTGCCGGTATCGTTAAAGTCTTCATTAAAGAAGGTGGTGTAGTTAATACCCGCCCCCACGTACGGGCGCACCTTGCTTTGCGCATCGCCAAAGTACCACTGCGCCATCAGGGTGGGTGGCAACTGATGGACGGTGGCGATAGTCCCGGTTGGCCCGGTGCCGACCTTATGGCGGAACGGCGTTGCCGCCAGCAGCTCCACGCCGATGTTATCGGTGGCCATATAGGTAAAGGTTAAACCCAGTTGGGTGTTGTTACTGACGTTGAAACTGCCAAGGCTGCCTAACACATTGTCAGAGCCCTCCGTCGGTCGGACGGTGGCGGTCCCGGCACGAATGAAAAATTCACCCGCTTCATGCGCCCAGACGCTGCCGGTGGAAAGCGTGCTAAGAATTAATGCCGCCGCTGCTAACTTCTTCATATCCACTTCCTCATTATGGTTTTTCAGCGCGGCCAAATATACCTATAACGAGTTACGTTTGATCTGTTTTAGATCACACTAAAACCTTAGATTTAACATTTATTGATCCAGATTAATTTTTGCTACCGATCGAAACACCCTGAATCCTTCTCACATCAATTTTCACTTTCCGTGAAAAAAATATTTCTCCCCCTCTTGCCGCCGCAAAAGCGGCTGGATAAGTTAACTGCCGACAATCTGTGTTGATGCGTTTTTTTCAGGTGTAATTATGAGTGAAATCAACCCGTGCATGACGTGCGGTGCCTGTTGTGCGTATTTTCGTGTCTCTTTCTACTGGGCGGAAGCCGACGACGCGGGTGGCCTGGTGCCTTCCGCGCTGACCGAGCCGCTGACCCCTTTCCTGCGCTGCATGAGCGGCACCAACCAGCGCCAGAGCCGCTGCGCGGCGCTGTCAGGCGACATCGGTGACGCCGTCCACTGCACTATTTATGACAACCGTCCCTCACCGTGCCGCGAATTCGCCATGTCCGGTGAGAATGGTGAGGAAAATGACGCCTGCAACCGGGCGCGGGCGCGCTATGGCCTACCGCCATTGCGGCCTCTTTACAAAGATATACCTGCCCTGAATGGTGCAGAGAGTGCTACGAGGGAACGATTTGCGGTACAATCGCCGGCTAGTTAACACCTGCGACACTCAAGGAGAATGCATGTCTATCACGGCGAAGTCCGTCTACCGTGACACCGGGAATTTTTTTCGTAATCAGTTCATTACCATTTTGCTGATTGCGCTGTTGTGCGCGTTTATTACGGTAGTACTTGGCCATGCCTTTTCACCCAGTGACGAGCAGCTGTCGATACTCAGCGAAGGCGATAACCTCGCCGGTAGCGCCGGGCTGTTTGAGCTGGTGCAGAACATGACGCCGGAGCAGCAGCAGGTTCTGCTGCGCGCCTCGGCGGCATCAACCTTCTCGGGTCTGGTGGGCAATGCGATCCTCGCCGGCGGCGTTCTGCTGCTGATCCAGCTGGTCTCCGCCGGTCATCGCGTTAGCGCCCTGCGTGCCATCGGCGCCTCAGCCCCGGTGCTGCCGAAGCTGCTGCTGTTGATCCTCTTCACTACCTTCCTGGTGCAGATGGGGATGATGCTGGTCCTGGTGCCCGGCGTGCTGCTGGCCATCGTGCTGGCCTTTGCGCCGATCATGCTGGTGCAGGACAAAATGGGTATCCTCAGCGCCATGCGCAGCAGCATGCGTCTGGCGTGGGCCAATCTGCGGCTGGTGGCGCCGGCTATCATTGGCTGGCTGGTGGCAAAAACCCTGCTGTTACTGTTCGCTTCCAGCTTTGCTGTCCTGACGCCAAACGTCGGCGCGGTGGTCATCAATACCATCAGCAACCTGATATCCGCCCTGTTGCTGATCTATTTATTCCGCGTGTATATGCTTATCCGCAACTAATCTTAACCAGGATCGGGGTCTTCCCCGGTCCGTCCTGAAAGACGGGATCGATGTATGAAGCAGTTTCTGGATTTTTTACCGCTGGTGGTCTTCTTTGCCTTCTATAAGCTTTACGATATCTACGCCGCCACCACCGCGCTGATCGTCGCGACCGCTATCGTGCTGATCTACAGCTGGGTACGCTACCGTAAAGTCGAAAAAATGGCGCTGATCACCTTTGTGCTGGTGGCCGTCTTCGGCGGGTTAACTCTCTTCTTCCACAATGATGAGTTTATTAAATGGAAGGTGACGGTGATCTATGCCCTGTTCGCTGGCGCGCTGCTGTTCAGCCAGTGGGTGATGAAAAAGCCGTTGATCCAGCGCATGCTGGGCAAAGAGCTGGCCCTGCCGCAGCAGGTCTGGTCGCGGCTTAACCTGGCCTGGGCGGTGTTCTTTATCCTTTGCGGGCTGGCCAATATCTATATCGCCTTCTGGCTGCCGCAGAATATCTGGGTGAACTTCAAGGTCTTTGGCTTAACCGCCCTCACGCTGGTCTTTACCCTGCTGAGCGGGATCTACATCTACCGCCATATGCCGCAGGACGACCACCACTAACTCCTCCGCCGGCGCGCCATCGCGCGCCGCGCTCGCCCCCTATAATCTCACTGCGCTGGCAAACATTCCCTGCAGCCACACAACCTCAGGGCATACGCTGACAGCTTTCCGGTCACACTGTGCAGGCTCTCTTCACGATTTCTCTCAACTGCATAAAAAGTTGCGGTAATTGTGAGGATTTTATGGAGATTCATCTCGTTACATTGTAATGATAATGGCTATCATTAATATTCTCGATCTCATTTTGCATTGCTTTGAAAAGGATATTTACATGAGATCGCCGCAATATTCTGTCCCCACGACCCTGGCGCTGGTCATATCCAGTCTCCTCGCCCCTAACGCCTTTGCTGAAGAATTAGAACAAGATACCGAAACGATGATTGTGCGCAGTACGGCGGAAGAGGTGCTTAAGCAACAGCCCGGGGTGTCGATTATCACGGCAGATGATATTGCTAAGCAGCCGCCGGTCAACGATCTCTCAGACATCATCCGTAAAATGCCCGGGGTGAACTTGACCGGCAACAGCGCCAGCGGCAGTCGGGGCAACAACCGCCAGATTGATATCCGTGGCATGGGGCCGGAGAACACCCTGATCCTGATAGATGGGGTACCGGTCACGTCACGTAACGCGGTTCGCTATAGCTGGCGCGGTGAACGCGATACCCGGGGCGACAGCAACTGGGTACCTGCAGAGATGGTCGAACGGATTGAAGTTCTCCGCGGTCCGGCAGCCGCGCGCTATGGTTCCGGCGCGGCGGGCGGAGTGGTCAATATCATTACCAAACGCCCGACCAACAACTGGCACGGTTCGCTGTCTTTCTTTACCAACCAGCCGGAAAACAACAAGGAAGGCACGACCAATCGCGCTAACTTCAATCTCAGCGGCCCACTGGCCGGCGAAGCGCTGACGATGCGCCTGTATGGCAATATCAATAAAACGGAACCCGACGCCTGGGATATTAACCATGCGCAAAACGGCTCTTACGCTGCGGGGCGCGAAGGGGTACGCAATAAAGATATTAACGCCTTGCTGTCATGGAAAATGACCCCGCAACAGATCCTCGATTTCAGCTATGCCTATAGTCGCCAGGGGAATATCTATGCTGGTGATACCCAGTACAGCAACGGCAATCTTAGCCCGAACGGGCTGGTGGACTCCCTGTACGGCCACGAAACTAATCGCCTCTATCGCCAGTCCTGGGGACTGACCTACAACGGTCTATGGGATTGGGGCCAGTCCAAAGCCGGTGTTTACTACGAGAAAACCAACAATACCCGCCTGCAGGAAGGCTCCACCGGCCGCGTCGAGGGCATGATCAACAGTGAGGATTATGCCACCAGCCGTCTGGAATCCTGGCGTACTACCTCGGAATTCAATGTGCCTTTCTTCTGGCTGGCGGACCAGACGCTGACGCTGGGAATGGAATGGAACCATGATCAGCTCGACGACCCGGCATCAATGCAGGCCACTAACAGCAACGGCGAGACTATCCCTGGGACCTCGGGCGACCCTACGCAACGTAGTACCAAAAACAGCGCCACCCTCACCGGTATCTATCTGGAAGATAATATCGAAGCCGTGCCTGGCACCAACCTGATCCCCGGCATCCGCTTCGATTATCATAATCAGTTTGGCAGCAACTGGAGCCCAAGCCTCAATCTGTCTCAGGAGCTGAGCGATATGTTCACGCTGAAGGCCGGTATCGCGCGCGTGTTTAAAGCGCCTAACCTCTATCAATCCAGTGAAGGCTATTTGCTCTCCACCCGCGGCAACGGTTGTCCGAACACTATAGCTGAAGGCAGCTGCTATCTGCTGGGCAACCCTGACCTCGATCCGGAGATCAGTATTAACAAAGAGATCGGTATCGAATTCAACATTAATGGTTACGCTGCCGGGGTTACCTGGTTCCGCAACGATTACAAAAACAAAATCGTCTCCGGAACCGAGGTGCTGGGCTATACCTCCAGCGGCAATAATATTCTGCAGTGGCAGAACGGCGGCAAAGCCGTGGTCGAGGGGCTGGAAGGAAATCTGCTGATCCCGGTGCTGAGAGATGTCCTAAGCTGGCGGACCAATGCCACCTGGATGCTCAAATCAGAAAGTAAAGAGACAGGCAATCCGCTGTCGGTGATCCCGAAATATACCATTAACACGATGCTCGACTGGCAGGTAAACGGTGCCCTGTCTGCGAATGTGAACTGGACGCTTTATGGCCGTCAGCAGCCGCGTCAGTATGCGGAAATTCGCAACGAAACCGGGACCCTTGCCACCACCGAGGTAGGTGCCTATTCCATCGTGGGGATCGGTACCCAGTATCAGCTAAACCGGGATATTCGCCTGAACGCCGGAATAAGTAATCTGTTTGATAAGCAACTGTATCGCGAAAACGCCGGCGCCTCGACCTACAATGAGCCTGGCCGCGCGTATTACGCCGGCGTTACCCTCTCCTTCTGAACCACCGCGCCCGCCTCTGCGGGCGCTTTCCCCTATTCTCTCCGCCCCGTTTTCATAGTAGCATCCCGCTGATCGTCTTTGACCACAACAGAGTAGAGCATGACAACTACAGATCTTGCCCCGAAGGGCGAAATGGTTTTACGCACCCTGGCGATGCCGGCGGATACCAATGCCAACGGGGATATTTTTGGCGGCTGGCTGATGTCGCAGATGGATATCGGGGGCGCCATCATGGCCAAAGAGATCGCTCAGGGTCGCGTGGTGACCGTGCGCGTGGATGGGATGACCTTTTTACGCCCGGTCGCCGTCGGCGACGTGGTGTGCTGCTACGCCCGCTGCGTGAAGCGCGGCAACACCTCGGTGACGATTAACATCGAAGTGTGGGTGAAAAAAGTCTCTTCTGAACCGATTGGCCAGCGCTATAAGGCGACGGAAGCGCTGTTTATCTACGTTGCCGTCGATAATCAGGGTAAACCGCGGGCTCTGCCGGCAGAATAATATGGTGCCCGGCTAACCGGGCACCTGGCTTACAGAAAGCCCAGCAGCGAGAAGAAGAAGTAGCCGATAATAATCACGATCACCGGCAGCACATACAGCGGGAAATATTGCACCAGGATGGTATGGCGTGGTACCACGATCCGCTCAGCGAGCTGCTCACGGGATAACCCTTCTGCGCCTTTGGCCTGCTCGAGGATCAGCTGATCCTCAATCCCCTCGCGAAGAAATTTCGCCTGCCTCGCCATCCGCGCGCCGGAGGCCTGCAGCGCCATGCCGACAAAAACCAGAATGAAGATGATCCAGAAGCCGATGTTCAGGCTGTGGTGGAAATCCGGCAGCGGCGAGTTGTACCAGAAAAAGTTCAGGAACGGCGTGTTAAAGCGCATCATCTCAATCATGACATGCGCAAAATCCATCATTACCGCGTCAATGCCGGGTTTCTTTTCACTGTGCTCATACATAAATTTGAGGACAGAAATCAGCGTCGACAGCACGGCGGGAATAAAGATGACCCATCCCAAAATGCGTTTGATAACCGCTATGCGTCCAGCTTGTTGGTACGTCATGAGTTCCCCTTGTTAAAGACGCGTTGGTGATTCGCCTGCCGCCTGTTGCGTGGCGCAGGCGCTCCTCGCTGACCCGAATGTGTCGGGTATAAGTCTATCTTCCACGGCGAATTTCGCCCAATAACGCGCGGTATGATATACCATGAATGCCGATTCGTTTATCTGATTACGCAACAGGAGAAGGACATATGTCAGCGAAGCGCCGCATTGAGGCCGCGATTTTTGATATGGACGGGTTGCTGATTGACTCTGAGCCGCTCTGGGATCAGGCGGAGGTCGAGGTCATGGAAAGCCTGGGGGTGGATACCCGCCGCCGCGATGAACTGCCCGACCTGCTTGGTCTGCGAATCGACCTTGTGGTGGATCTGTGGTATGCCCAGCAGCCGTGGCACGGCGTCGATCGCGCAGAAGCCACCGCGCGCATTATCCGCCGGGCCATCGAGCTGGTGGAAGCCTCACGCCCGCTGCTACCGGGCGTACGCGAGGCGGTGGCCCTGTGTAAAGCGCAGGGCTTGAAGGTGGGCCTGGCCTCGGCCTCGCCGCTGGTGATGCTGGAGAAAGTGCTCAACATGTTCGAACTGCGTGACCAGTTTGATGCGCTCGCCTCCGCGGAACATCTGCCCTGGAGCAAACCGCACCCGCAGGTATACCTCAACTGCGCCGCTGCCCTGGGAGTCGACCCGCAGCGCTGCGTCGCGCTGGAGGATTCGGTCAACGGCATGATCGCCAGCAAAGCCGCGCGCATGCGCGCTATCGTGGTACCGGAAGCGGAGAACAGCCGCGACCCGCGCTTCGTGCTGGCGGACGTCAAGCTCCCGTCACTGCAGGCCCTGACTGCCGAAGCCCTGCTCGGGTAAGGACGCTGGCGGGTGACGCGATCGCTGTCACGCCGCCGGCAATAAAATCAAAACGTCGTTTCATTTTTATTGTAATTTTGTTTTCCTGCCTCTATGCTGGTCACAGGTGGCGTCATCGTACGCCTGAAGATCAGCTGACAGAGGTGAATATGGTAATGAACGCCTTCGACCTGACGGGTAAGGTCGCCATCGTGACCGGTTGCGATACCGGACTGGGACAGGGAATGACGCTGGGCCTGGCGCAGGCCGGGTGCGATATCGTCGGCATCAACCGTAAAATTCCCCATGACACGGCAGCACAGGTTCAGGCGCTGGGTCGCCGCTTTCATGCCATTCAGGCGGATCTCAGCCTTCAGGATGAGATGAGCGTGCTGGTCGACCAGGCGGTCGCGGCGATGGGTCGGGTCGATATTCTGGTCAATAACGCCGGGATTATCCGCCGCCATGATGCCCTGACCTTCACGGAAAGCGACTGGGACGCGGTGATCGATCTGAATCTAAAAGCGGTTTTCTTTCTCAGCCAGGCGGTCGCCAGGCAGTTCATTCGCCAGGGCGATGGCGGCAAAATCATTAACATCGCCTCGATGCTCTCGTTTCAGGGTGGGATCCGCGTCCCCTCCTACACCGCCTCGAAAAGCGGCGTGCTGGGTTTGACCCGTCTGCTGGCCAACGAATGGGCCGGCCAACGCATCAACGTCAACGCCATTGCGCCAGGATATATGGCCACCAATAACACCCAGGCGCTGCGCGAAGATGAAGAACGTAACCAGGCGATCCTCGAGCGCATTCCCGCCGGTCGCTGGGGAGAACCCAAAGACCTGCAGGGGCCGGTGGTGTTTCTCGCCTCGGCCGCCGCCGACTATATTAACGGCTATACCCTGGCCGTCGATGGCGGATGGCTGGCACGCTGAGAATTTGTGACAAAGAGTTACACCGTCACCTCTTCCGTACACTGTATAAAAACCCTATACTGTATGAATCGACAGTTTAGGGTGTTTTATCATGACGGCGGAAGGCCATCTCTTCTTTTCAATCGCCTGCGCAGTATTTGCCAAAAACGCAGAGTTAACGCCGGTGCTGGCGCAGGGCGACTGGTGGCATATTGTGCCCTCTGCGGTATTGACCTGCCTGCTGCCGGACATCGATCACCCTAAGTCATTTCTCGGCCAACGACTGAGCTGGATCTCAAAGCCCGTGGCGCGGGCCTTTGGCCACCGCGGCTTCACCCACAGCCTGCTGGCCGTCTTTGGCGCGCTGACGCTATTCTACCTCAAGGTGCCTGACAGCTGGATTGTCCCGGCGGACGCCCTCCAGGGCCTGGTGCTGGGCTATCTCAGCCACATCCTCGCCGATATGCTCACCCCCGCCGGGGTGCCGTTGCTGTGGCCCTGCCGCTGGCGCTTCCGGCTGCCGATCCTCGCGCCGCGCAAGGGTAACCAACTGGAGCGCGCTTTATGCATGGCGCTGTTCGTCTATGCCGTCTGGATGCCGCAGACGCTGGCGGACAACAGCGCAATACGCTGGTCTTCCGGAGTGATCAATTCCCTGCAAATCACCTTCAATCGCTTCATTAGTCATCAGAGTGGCCGATAAACCGCCGGAAAACACCATTTGGTTATAACCCATTCCATTTGAATATAAGTCCTTGATAACGCCTTCTGCTAACCTTGCCGTCATAAGAGCTGGTTATCCACCAGCCCAGGTTATAAAAATATCAGGAGAACGGGGATGAACTTTCCATTAATAGCGAACGTAGTCGTGTTCGCCGTATTACTGTTTGCGCTGGGGCAAACTCGCCATAAACAGTGGAGCCTGGCCAGGAAAGTGCTGGTTGGTCTGGCCATTGGTGTGGTCTTTGGTCTGGCGCTGCAGCTGATCTACGGGTCTGACAGCCAGGTGCTGAAGGATTCCATCCAGTGGTTCAATATCGTCGGTAATGGCTATGTCCAGCTGCTGCAAATGATTGTGATGCCGCTGGTCTTCGCCTCGATCCTGAGCGCGGTGGCCAGGCTGCATAATGCCTCTCAGCTGGGAAAAATCAGCTTCCTGAGCATCGGCACTCTGCTGTTCACCACGCTTATCGCTGCGCTGGTTGGCGTGCTGGTGACCAATATGTTCGGCCTCACCGCCGAGGGTCTGGTTCAGGGCAGCGCAGAAACAGCCCGTCTGAACGCCATCCAGAGCAACTATGTGGGAAAAGTGGCCGATCTCAGCGTACCGCAGCTGATCCTTTCCTTTGTGCCGAAGAACCCGTTTGCTGACCTGACCGGGGCTAACCCGACCTCCATCATCAGTATCGTCATTTTCTCGGCATTCCTCGGCGTGGCAGCGCTTAAGCTGCTGAAAGAGGATGTGGAAAAAGGCCAGCGCGTGCTGACGGCCATCGATACCCTGCAGGGCTGGGTGATGAAGCTGGTTCGTCTGGTGATGCAGCTGACCCCTTACGGCGTACTGGCCCTGATGACCAAAGTGGTTGCCGGGTCGAATCTGCAGGACATCATCAAACTTGGCGGCTTCGTGGTAGCTTCGTACATTGCGCTGGGCATTATGTTTGTCGTCCACGGCCTGCTGCTGGCGATTAACGGCATCAGCCCGCTGAAGTACTTCCGTAAAGTCTGGCCGGTGATCACCTTCGCCTTCACCAGCCGCTCCAGCGCCGCGTCGATTCCGCTGAACGTGGAAGCGCAGACCCGACGCCTGGGCGTACCGGAGTCAATTGCCAGCTTCTCCGCCTCCTTTGGCGCCACCATCGGTCAGAACGGCTGCGCCGGTATCTACCCGGCCATGCTGGCAGTCATGGTCGCGCCGACCGTGGGCATTAACCCGCTGGATCCGATGTGGATTGCCACCCTCGTGGGCATCGTCACCGTCAGCTCGGCGGGCGTCGCCGGGGTGGGCGGCGGGGCCACCTTCGCCGCGCTAATCGTTCTGCCGGCGATGGGCCTGCCGGTGACCCTGGTAGCGCTGCTGATCTCCGTCGAACCGCTGATCGACATGGGGCGTACCGCGCTGAACGTTAACGGCTCAATGACCGCCGGGACCCTGACCAGCCAGTGGCTGCGCCAGACCGACAAGTCGATTTTCGATAGCGAAGAAGAGGCCGAGCTGGCGCATCGCTAAACGGTAAGCACAAAAAAACCGCTGATTATCAGCGGTTTTTTTATTTCTGCAGCAGACTCAGGCTTCAATCTCACCTTCCTGACGCACCTGGTTAGCCCAGCGCTGGGCCGACTCCGGCACGCTGAACGCTGGCGAGCGGCGAAAATGCTCCCCCATCAGCAGAAAGGCGACATACTTCCCGCGCAAAATCCAGACATCGCGAAAATGGTCCATTTTCACGGCATGTTCCGGAGGCGCAGGCTCCACGCGCGGCACGTAGCTAATGACAGGGCGATTTTGTTGGCGCAATGGTTTCATAACAAATGGATTCACTAAACAGAGCGGGAAACAGAAACCTCTATCATAGCCGATTGTGGGCCCGTTCGTCGCCCCCCTGCCGCCGATGCGCATTTTAGGATAACTCCCTGCCCCTGCGCCGAGCGCAGGCAGCGTAATGTTCTATAGTTAGAAGGGTTTTGGTTTATCAACGACCACTTTTAGCAATGAAAGCAGGAGACGAGTAATGTCTGATAAGCACCCAAACCCTCACCACCAGCAGGCACCGGTCCACGACAGCGAAGAAGCGAAACCGGGGCTCGACTCGCTGGCGCCGGATGACCAGGAGTGGCGCCCCACGCCGAAACCCACCGCCCCAGGCGCCGAACCGACCGCCCCTGGTAGCCTGAAAGCGCCTGATACCCACAGCAGCAAACTTGACGCCCTGGAGCCGCAGCGTAAAGGCGGAGAAGACTATCCGCTGACCACCAACCAGGGCGTACGTATTGCCGACGATCAGAATTCGCTACGCGCCGGCGCCCGCGGCCCAACGCTGCTGGAAGATTTCATTCTGCGGGAGAAGATTACCCACTTTGACCATGAGCGAATTCCGGAGCGTATCGTTCATGCCCGCGGCTCTGCCGCCCACGGTTACTTCCAGCCCTACAAAAGCCTGACAGCGTTGACCAAAGCCGATTTTCTCTCGGCAGCCGATAAGATCACCCCGGTCTTTGTGCGCTTCTCCACCGTGCAGGGCGGCGCGGGGTCGGCGGACACCGTCCGCGATATTCGCGGCTTCGCTACCAAGTTTTACACTGACGAAGGGATTTTTGACCTGGTCGGCAACAACACACCGGTCTTCTTCATCCAGGACGCGATAAAGTTCCCCGATTTTGTCCACGCCGTGAAGCCTGAGCCCCACTGGGCCATCCCGCAGGGACAGAGCGCCCACGATACTTTCTGGGACTATGTCTCCCTGCAACCGGAAACGCTGCACAATGTGATGTGGGCGATGTCGGATCGCGGCATCCCGCGCAGCTATCGCACCATGGAAGGCTTTGGGATCCACACTTTCCGTCTGATCAACGCCGAGGGCAAAGCCACCTTCGTTCGCTTCCACTGGAAACCCGTCGCCGGCAAGGCGTCGCTGGTGTGGGATGAAGCGCAGAAGCTGACCGGTCGCGACCCCGATTTTCATCGCCGCGACCTGTGGGAGGCCATCGAAGCCGGGGACTACCCGGAATTTGAGCTTGGCCTGCAGCTCATCCCCGAGGAGAACGAGTTTGATTTTGACTTCGATCTGCTCGATCCCACCAAGCTGATCCCCGAGGCGCTGGTGCCGGTCTTACGGGTTGGCAAGATGGTCCTCAACCGCAATCCGGACAACTTCTTTGCCGAAAACGAACAGGCGGCCTTTCATCCCGGGCATATCGTACCGGGCATTGATTTCAGCAACGATCCGCTGCTGCAGGGGCGCCTCTTCTCTTACACCGACACGCAAATTAGCCGCCTGGGTGGGCCGAACTTCCATGAAATCCCCATCAACCGTCCAACCTGCCCGTATCACAATTTCCAGCGCGACGGGATGCACCGGATGGACATTGACACCAATCCGGCCAACTATGAGCCCAACTCCATTAACGACAACTGGCCGCGCGAGACGCCGCCAGCGGCCAAACGCGGCGGCTTTGAGTCCCTCGCCGAGCGCGTCGACGGCGAAAAAATCCGCCAGCGCAGCCCTTCGTTCGGCGAATATTACGCCCAGCCGCGTCTGTTCTGGCTGAGCCAGACGCCGATTGAGCAGCAGCATATTATCGATGGTTTCAGCTTTGAACTCAGCAAAGTGGTCCGCACCTGGATCCGCGAGCGGGTGGTCGATCATCTGGCCCACATTGATACTAAGCTGGCGGAAGCGATCGGGGCGAACTTAGGTATCGAACTGAGCGACGATCAGCGTAACATTACCCTGCCTTCCCCGGTCAACGGCGTGGAGAAAGACCCCAGCCTCAGCCTCTACGCCGACGCCGAAGGGGATGTGAAAGGCCGTGTAGTGGCCGTCCTGCTCAACGAACGCACCTCGGCGCAGGATCTGGTCCATCTCCTGCAGGCGCTGCAGGCCCAGGGCGTGCACAGCAAGCTGCTCTACTCGCGGATGGGCGAAGTCATCGCCGACGATGGCTCTCCCCTGCCGATCGCCGGCACCTTCGCCGGTTCCCCATCGCTGACGGTGGATGCGGTAGTGGTGCCTGGCGGCGACCTCAGCGCCCTGAGCCAGAGCGGCGACGCGCGCTATTACCTGCTGGAAGCCTATAAGCATCTGAAGCCGATCCTGCTGGCAGGGGATGCGCGACAGCTGACGTCCGTTCTGCAGGTCCCAGCCCAGGGTGAAGAGGGGGTCATCGTCACCGATGCTCTCGACACGCCAGCGGCGGACACACTGCTCGCCCTGATGACGGCGCATCGCGTGTGGTCGAGAAGTCCAAAAATCGCCGCTATTCCGGCGTAGTAAAAAGCCCGGCACACGGTGCCGGGCTTGATTCACTTTCCCTTTCCCCCATCGGGCTTACACGTCGCGGTAGGTTCCCAGACGATAACCCCGGTCGGCTACCGCCGCTTTCAGCGCGGCAGACGTCAGCACATCAAGCTCACCCAGCCGCGGGTAGCAGTAGGCGCTGCCCATAATGGTCTGATCGACAAAAGCCGGATGACACATCACCTCCAGGGAACGCTCCCCGCGGGCGATTGAGGCATCCAGCGTCTGCAGAAACAGTTCCTCAGAGACAGCTTCGCCGTAAAACTCGCTGCTGAAGCCTGCGCTGCTGCGCGCCGCCTGTTGATCGAGCCCACTCTGCGCCGCCACCTGGCGGTCAATACGTAACGCGATACCCTTCTCGCGGGCAAAGGCCGCCACGATGGGATAGATCGGGGCGATCATATGCACATGGTGGTGGCTGTCGAGATGCGTCGGCTCATGACCGAAGAGATCGACAAAACGACGGTACTGACACGCCAGCTCGTGGGCGATCTCCTCCAGCGGCAGGCGACCTTCTTCTGCCTGCTGCCAGATCCATTTGCCCAGCCGGCCTTCGCGGGTTAATCCCGGCATGGCCGACAGCGGCTCGCCCAGCGTCAGCACAAAGTGCATGCCGACCGCCAGCTCCGGGGTACTGCGGCTTAGCTGGGCGGCGTGGTCAATGGCCGCGCCGTTGACCAGCGCCGTGGTCGATGTCACCACGCCGTTGCGGCAGGCCTCGATAATGCCGTAGTTCTGCCCTTTACTGAGGCCGAAGTCGTCGGCATTGACGATCAATACGCGTTCCATTGGCCGCTCCTGTTAAGATTTCAGTTTTTCGATAGTCGCCGCAAAGTTCGGCAGCCATTTTTCATGCGCCAGAATCATCTCCCGCGCCAGCTGCTCGGCGTCACGATCGGAATGGATCAGCGGGCTTAAGTTCAGCGCCAGCAGCACATCATTCAGCTCGCCGCTGATCGCCGCCTGGCTGGCCGCCACTTCGAACCCCTTGATGGTGTAGATAAGCCCCAGTACCTTCTCATCGAAATGGGTGATGCGCGGCGTCGGCTTCGCGCCGTCGCGACCTAAGGTGCAGCTCATCTCGACCGCCCAGTCCGCCGGGATATTATCCACGTGGCCATGATGCGGGATATTCACATAGTGCTCAGTCTGCTTGTCGTTATAGATAGCGTTGATCACTTCGCAAGCGGCATCGGAGTAGTAGGCGCCGCCGCGCTGCTCCAGCTCCTTCGGCTTGACCTTGAGATCCGGATTTTTATACAGCTCGAACAGCTGTTTCTCCACCTTCTGCACCACCTGGGCGCGCGCGCCGCCCTTATAGTACTCGCCCATCTCAATCGCCAGCATCTCTTTTGGCTTAAAGTAGTAGAGCAGATAGGAGCATGGGATCAGGCGCAGGGAGCGGATCAGCCCCTCGCTAAACGGCAGGTCGAAAATATTTTTCACCGAGTTCGCGGTCAGGCGGCCAGAGGCCACGCCGTCCAGCAGTTCATCGAAGCGCGAGACGCCGTTAACCAGCACGTCGCGGACGAACACCAGATGATTCAGACCGAACAGGTCGATATTCAGCTCATCGCTCGGGCTGAGCTGCAGCACGTCGGTGATGAACATCTTCATGCCGATAGGAATGTTGCACACGCCGATAAAGCGTTTGAAACTGGTGTGGCGATAGACCGCCTCGGTGACCATGCCCGCCGGGTTGGTGAAGTTGATGATCCACGCGTCCGGGCAAATCTCCTGCACATCTTTTACGATATCAAAAATCACCGGGATGGTGCGCAGCCCTTTAAACAGCCCACCCGCCCCGTTGGTCTCCTGGCCCAGGTAGCCGTGGCTCAGCGGAATACGCTCATCTTTTTCACGCGCCTTCAGCTGGCCCACGCGCAGCTGGGTGGTGACAAAATCCGCGCCCTGCAGCGCCGCACGGCGATCCAGCGTTTTATAGACCTTCATCGGCACGCCGGCTTTTTCCACCATCCGCTCGCACAGCGCATGGATAATATCGAGCTTCTCCTGGCCCTCTTCCACATCCACCAGCCACAGTTCAGTGACCGGCAGTTCATGGTAACGTTTCAGAAAGCCTTCCAGTAATTCCGGGGTATAGCTGCTGCCGCCGCCAATAGTGACTACTTTTAATTTCTGGCTCATCTTTTTCTCCCTTGGGCGCTACGCCTGGACGCAGGCCGCTCTCCGCAACAATGCGGACAGTTAATTTGAATGATTTACGGTATAAACCTGGCGGATAAAACCGCGCGGGTTTAATTAATACTGGTCAAATGTTTGCGATAACTGCTCGGCGTAAACGACGTCAGTTTTTTAAAGGTTTTAATAAACAGGCTCGGGCTACTGTACCCGGATTCATACGCAATATCCGTCACCGAATAGTTGGTAATTTCCAGCTGCTTTTTGGCAAAGTTAATACGGATATCATTAATTATCTGCATCGGCGTTTTACCATAATAGCGCTGGGTCGCCCGGGTTAAATATTCCTGCGTTTTTCCCGAGAGACGAACCATATTCTCGAGCGCGCCCTCACCGAATTTCAGCTTATCGTGCATGGCCTCAACGGTATTTTTTAGCCATTGCGGAATAACATCGGCAACCGGCTCTTCGCGATAGTGGCGTAAACGGTTAATGACATAAAAGGAAACCAGCTCGATAAATTCGTCAAATTCCGTTTCGCGAAAATTGAGTGAGGCGATAACCGACTCAACGTAGCCGAGAAAAGCGCTCTGCACGGCGTAAACCTGTGAGGCCACCAGGCCAAACGGCAGCAGCGGCAGATAATGTTTCTCAAAGAAGCGTCTGCTGATGCCGACGTTAAGGATGCGCGTCGCCCCAAATTCGTAAAAGCTCTGGTGGTGCGACCCCATCGGGATAAAGACGAAATCCCCGCGCTCCAGCAGCACCCGTTTGCCATTGATCTCCTGGTAATAGCGCCCGGTTAATACCACGGTAAATTCGTAGTAATCATGCTGGTGAAGCCCGCTCACGCTTTCCGTTTTGTTATAGATGACCACATGAAAGTTCTTCCCGTTGAACAGCTGTTGTTCTCTGGCGGTACTGATCTCGGTGGTCATCATCCTGGGCTGCCTCATCGTCGCGATGGCCTATTGTACCTTCTCGTGCAGCTCAATCAATTCGGCGACCAGCTCACGGGCCAGCATCGAGGTCATCAGATGGTCCTGAGCATGCACCAGCACCAGGTTGACCTTCATTTTTCCTTCGCCTTCATCGCTTTCGATAAGCTGGGTCTGCACGCGATGCGCCTCGCTCAGCGCCTGGCGCGACTGCTCCATCATCGCTTTCGCCGCGGCAAAATCGCCCTGCTTCGCCTGCTTCAGCGCGCCATAGGCCAGGCTGCGGGCCTGTCCGGAGTTGATAATCAACCCCATCACCACCTCTTCGAGGTCATTTTCCGGGGTTTCTACCGCGTCGATGTTGTCCAGATCAAACATAATATTTCCCTCATTTATCAGGCGGTACGGGGCACTGCCCGTACCGCGCGGTATCAGAATTTCAGTGCGTTAGCGATGTCTTCTTCGCTCTCTTCCTGCTCGATGACGGTCTGCGCTTTATTCGACAGCACCACAAACGGCAGGTAGACCAGAGTCGCGACGCCAAGGTTGAACAGGGCTACCAGCAGGGCGGCCACGCTGCCGTTACTGTTAAAGAACGCTCCCAGACCGGTCGGCATGGTCCACGGCGCCAGGTTGGTCACCGGAGGGATAATCCCCAGGCTATAAGCCGCCAGCGTAATGGCTGCCAGAATCGGCTGGACCAGCACGAAGGGGATAAACATCACCGGGTTCATAATGATCGGCAGACCAAACAGAATCGGTTCGTTAATCTGGAAGATGCCTGACGGCAGTGCCAGCTTCGCCACCTGACGATGGTCAGCGCGACGGGAAGCGATAAAGATGGCGATAATCAGACCCAACGTTGCCCCGGAGCCACCCAGCAGGATATAGGAGTCGAGCATCGGCTTGGCCCAGAAGTGGAACTGTTTGCCTGCTTCGATAGCCGCATCAACCGAGCCGTACTGGTTGTACAGCGCGATGTTTTCCAGCGCCCACGGGGTCATGATGCCGTTATCCAGCGCCGTCAGCGCCAGGGAACCGTGCACACCGAAGAACCACAGCAGGGAGTTAAAGATAACGTATGCCCAGCCGACCACGCTGCCCATCGCCGCCAGCGGCGTGGAGATCGAGTCCATGATGATCTGGTGGAAGTTGCTGCCGTAGCTCGACAGGGCCCACGAGATAATGCCGAAGATAGAGAGGATCAAGAAGCCCGGGATCAGCGCGGAGAAAGAGCGCGATACTGACCCTGGCACGCTGTCCGGCAGTCTGATCACCCAGTTACGACGGATCACGAAGGTAAACAGTTCCGCGACAACCAGACCGATAATCATCCCGGAGATGATGTTCTGCCCGCCCAGCCAGTTGGCGCCCACCGCATAGGCTTCGCCCACGCTATACGGGGTCACGGTCATGAAGGCCGCCACCGCCAGCAGGCCCGCGGCCATCGGGTCGACTTTGCGCTCTTCCGCCAGCGCGGAGCCGATAAAGAACGGCGCCATCAGCGACATAATGCCGAGGGTACCGTTATAGACGTTCCCGCCGATAGCCTTAAAGCCGTTTAAGGTTTCAATGGTGGAGGCATCCAGTCGAATGCCCATAGAATAAAAGAAAGAGCCTTCGCCGAAGCTCAGAAAAACGTTGTTAATTAATACAAACATGGCCCCGGCGAGGGTCAACGGCATTAACTTAATAAATCCGTTTTTAATCGCATTAATATGCGGCTGCTTTCCTATTTTCACTGCAAAAGGAAGGAGTACCTTTTCAAGCGAGTCGATCACTTTACTCATAGTCAATACCCTTAAAAGCCGCAATAAACTATTACGGCGATGATGTATGAAATTACTCTTTGACGGGAAAATAAACTCTTTATTTTTTGACGTCCGGCAACAGGGTGCCGCCAGGCGTCAAAATACATCGAGTTTTAAAAGTTAAAATTATTGTGCTGCAGCTTTCTTAATGGCCGCGACGGCGGCTTTCAATACACCTAAACCATCCACCTTGCCATACAGAAGAGAATCGATGACTTCTACCGGTTTATTCGGCAGCAGGCGCTGAATTTCCGGTAACATATACGCAATTTGTGGTCCTAATAATACCACGTCGGCTTCCGGTCCCTTTTCACCTGCCAGGGTTTCGGGATAGGCTTCAATAATGACCGGGACTTCGTATTTTTCTGCCTGCGCGCGCATTTTGGAGACCAGCAGTGATGTAGACATGCCTGCCGAGCAGAAGAGATAAATGTGTTTCTTTTCCATGAACGCTTCCTCAATGTGTGAGACCAGGGCCTTCAGCAACCGCTGAGAGCCGGTAAGACTGGTAACATCCGGTTAATTCTGTTTATGGGTTGAGTATACGGCAAGCTGAGCCGCCAGGATAATTCGCTGTTGAACAGAATTGTCTCTCATTGACCTCTGGTTTTGACTACCCTCACATTTTCACCCAAATAATTCGCGCAATTAAATAAGCATCAGTACTCACAAAAAAGCCCGACCAGTGGTCGGGCTTACGTAGGGCTCAGTAAACAGTAGGAAGCTTACTTGGCGTTGCGCGGGTCAGTATCATACTCGGCGCAGGTCTGGTAGCCGGAGTTAATCACATGGCCGGTGTCGTCGAGGGCCACAAAGTAGGTCTCTACTTTACCATCCCGTTGACCGAGGATGTAGGTCTGGCAGGTGCCGCGGGCATGAACCATGGTCACTTCCGTTGAAGGTTTCCCAGCGATCTGCATCACCTGCTGACGCGACATCCCTTTCTTCACATCTTTCACCACCGGCTGGGTAAACTGGTCTTTGGTACGATCGTAAGCGGTACAGCCCGCCAGTAAGGTTAACGCGACGGTGACGCCCAGTATTCCTGCTAAGCTTTTGTTCATTTTGGTTCCTCTTTTCTACTGTGTAACGATAAGCCTGGAATAAATAGTGTTATTTTTCAAGCCGAACAGCGAAATCATGTCTGATTGTGTTATTGCGTAAACAGGATTGACGCGCCGCTGCCGACCGGCGGTTTCTCCCGCGCAGTGGCATCTATAATGAAATCCTATGTCATTGATTGCCTTCTTTTCCGGCAGTCAAAACCCCGGTCCTTGTCGTTTCAGCGGCAAAGAGGTAGCTTTAAGCCAACAGCTTGCCAAACAGATTCACTTTCGGAGGGCGCGATGACGCTACAACAAGAGATTATTCAGGCGCTGGGCGCAAAGCCGCAGATTGATGTCGCCGGCGAGATCCGCCGCAGCGTCGATTTCCTGAAGTCCTACCTGCAGACCTACCCGTTTATTAAATCGCTGGTGCTGGGTATCAGCGGCGGCCAGGACTCCACCCTGACGGGGAAACTGTGCCAGATGGCGATTAATGAACTGCGTGCCGAAACGGGCGACAGCAGCCTGCAGTTTATTGCCGTTCGGTTGCCCTATGGCGTGCAGGCGGATGAGCAGGACTGCCAGGACGCCATCGCCTTTATCCAGCCTGACCGGGTGCTGACGGTGAATATCAAAGCCTCGGTACTGGCCAGTGAACAGGCGCTCCGCGAAGCGGGGATCGAACTGAGCGACTTTGTTCGCGGTAACGAAAAAGCCCGTGAGCGGATGAAGGCCCAGTACAGCATCGCCGGAATGACCAAAGGGGTGGTGGTCGGCACCGACCATGCGGCGGAAGCGATTACCGGCTTCTTCACCAAATATGGCGACGGCGGCACCGACATCAACCCAATTTTCCGCCTGAACAAACGTCAGGGCAAACAGCTGCTGGCCCATCTCGGCTGCCCGGAACATCTGTATAAGAAGCTGCCGACCGCCGACCTGGAAGACGATCGCCCCTCCCTGCCGGATGAAGTGGCCCTGGGTGTCACCTACGAGAACATCGACGATTATCTGGAAGGCAAAACGCTGGATCCTAGTATCGCCAAAACGATCGAAGGCTGGTATCTGAAAACCGAACACAAGCGTCGGCCACCGATCACCGTCTTTGACGATTTCTGGAAAAAATAGTCCCTCCCCGCCCCGGCCCGCGCCGGGGTTATTTTTTGCGCTTTTCGCCGCAAAAACCGCCTGCTATACTGGATAGATAGACAGTATCAGGAGTTATTGTGGCCAGAAAGCAATCTGCCCCGCGTCTGGAGTTTGAAGCGGCGGCGATCTATGAATATCCCGAACATCTTCGCCCGTGGCTGGAGGCGCTGCCAAAGCTGCCGGGCGTCTATCAGTTTCACGGCGACAGCGACACAATGCCGCTCTATATCGGTAAGAGCGTCAACCTTCGCAGCCGTGTGTTATCTCACCTGCGCACGCCCGAAGAGGCCGCGATGCTGCGTCAGTCGCGGCGTATCACCTGGCAGCGCACCGCAGGCGAGCTGGGAGCGCTGCTGCTGGAGGCGCGGCTGATTAAAGAGCAGCAGCCGCTGTTTAACAAGCGGCTACGGCGTAACAAGCAGCTCTGCGCCTGGCGACTTGCGGACCACCGGCCGCAGATTGTCTATGCCCGCGAGGTTGATTTCTCGCACCAGCAGCATCTCTATGGCCTGTTCGCCAACCGGCGGGCGGCGCTGCAGATGCTGCAGAGCCTTGCCGACGAACAGCGCCTCTGTTATGGCCTGCTTGGTCTGGAACCGCTCAGCCGCGGCCGCGCCTGCTTTCGCTCCGCGCTGGGCCGCTGCGCCGGCGCCTGCTGTGGAAAGGAGAGCGTGGAGGCGCACAGCGAGCGCCTGCTGGCGCAGATGAGTAAACTGCAGCTGGTGTGCTGGCCGTGGGCGGGGCCAGTGGCGCTGGAGGAGCGCGGCCCGGATATGACGCAGTATCACGTCATTCATAACTGGCTGTGGCTGGGCGCCGTCGACTCGCTCGACCAGGCCGCGGAGTTGACCCGTCTGCCCGCCGGATTCGACCAGGATGGTTACAAGATCCTCTGTAAGCCCCTGCTCAGCGGCAACTACCCGCTGCACCCGCTTGGCTGAGAAACCACCAATAAAAAAACCGCCGGCCCTGCCCAACGCCTGATGGCATTATTGGGCAAGACCGGCGGTCTTGATTCAGTTCGCTACATTATTCAGCAGGTGCAGGCATTTTACCTGCCGGCGCGTTGCGTTCTGTCAGATGCTTCTCAAAATTAGCATTGAACTGTTTTTTCTGCTCTGGAGTCAGAATGTTGTAGATCTTGTTCTGCGTTTCCAGGCGGGACAGCGCCATCGCTTTATGCTGCGCTTCCATCTTATCGATCTGCGCTTCCGCTTTCGCCTTATCGAAGGTGTCGCTGGCGATCAGATCGTGCATCGCGCGGCGTTCGTCGAGGGACGGACGCTTCATGTTCTCACGCTGGCTCTTCATGATGTCGCGGATCTGTTGCTTCTGCGCATCGGTCAGGTTCAGGCCTTTAAACATCATGTCATGCTGACCCGGGCCGCCTTTATGATGCATCATCATCGGCTTGCTGTCGCTCGGCGCGGTGGTGGTATCGGCGGCGTGTGCCAGGTTAGCCGCGCCCAGAGCCAGAGTAGAGGCAACAAACAGTGCAGTGAGTTTCTTCATCATTCAATCCTTACTTTACGTTATTCTTACGGCGCGTTGCCGTGTTGACGAGATTAACTTTACGACGTTAATCGTCAATTAGTCAGAGCAAGAGTAAAACAATGAAAGTGTAAAAAACAGTTTCTCGCCAATTATGGAGAAAATAAGGAATTTAGCCGAAGAATTGCAATAAAAAATAAATAACCTACTGTTTTTCAGAGAAATTATGGAGAGTATAAAGGAGGGGAGATTAAAAACAAAGCATTTTACCAGGAATAATCTGCAAATTTACACTGGCGCACGAAAAAATAAGATGGTGAAAAAAGACGCGCGAAATAAAGCAGGCCGCCCGGCGGACGGCTTGCCCTCAGGATAATTTCTCCAGCATCAGGCCGGCGCGCAGTCCCTTAGCCACCGTCGGATTGGGAAACAGGACATACTCCGGCTCAGGCCCCACCACATACCGCGTCTCGCCCTCCTCCGCCAGCAGCGTGCCGGGTTCGAAGGGGGTGAAGTTCAGCGTCTGATCCGCCATATGCAAGTGGAAATCATCGCTATGGCGGGTGATCTGCTGTACCACCCGGTAGCGCAGCGGCGCCGGGGCGTCGGCAATGGCCAGATCCCCCACCAGCAGCCGGGAAAGCGCGCCTTCGGCGGCGGCAAACTGCGTCAGATCGTTTTCACCCAACGGCAGCGCTTTGCCCAGCTCAAGGGTGCAGGCCAGCGCCGCGAACCGTTCGCAGCTGAAGTGGGTAAAGGTCCCGCCTGGCTGACGATGAAACACCAGCGCCTCCAGCCCGGCGCCGCCCAGCCAGTGAAGAAAATCCTCCTCCCACGGCGTATCGCGGGCCGGGAGCACGCCGAAGCGCGGATGTAGCGACCCGCGGATCGCGGTATGCAGATCGAGGTGCCAACGAGGACCATCGTGGTCGCGATAGAAGCGGGCCACCGCCTGCTCCAGCCGCTGCGCCCGCTGCGTCTCCTCACTGAGCGGAAACTGCCGCCAGCGCTCGCCAAACATCCGGTTCATATCACTGTGCAGATAGCGCTTATTCGCCCGCAGCGCCGGTGGGTTGCCAACGATCACCAGCAACCGCCAGCGCAGCGGGAGTGCCTCCCGGACCAGTCGCTGCACCAGGTGGTCGACTATCTCCACCGGTGCCGTTTCGTTGCCATGAATGGCGCAGGAGAGTACCAGCCCGCGCTCGCAGCGCGCATGCGGCGTCAGCTCGAGGATCCCTTCTCCCAACCAGTGCCAGCGAAAGTGCGCCGTCTCGCCGTGAAAATGGTGGGGCAAACGCCCCGCCAGGGTTAATGCCAGAAAATGTTCCACCGCGCCCCCTTATTGCTGAAATGGATAAACCGAACCGAGCTGCAGGATCTGGGTCAACCGATCCAGCGCGTCACGCCCTTCCCGCAGCAGTTGCGGGTCGGCGAGGTCGGCCTGGGTAAGGCGATCGCGATAGTAGCGATCCACCCAGTCATTGAGGGTGGCAAACAGCGTATCGTTCATCAGGACGTGCGGATTGACCGCCTGATACTCCTCGGCCGTCAACACCACCCGCAGGCGCAGGCACGCCGGACCGCCGCCGTTGGCCATACTCTCGCGCAGATCGAACACCTGTAGCGCGGCGATGGGGTTGTCCCCGGCCAGCAGCTCATTGAGGTATTCCCAGACGCCGGCATGCTCCTGCGCTTCGTGGGGCAGGATCAGCGCCATGCTGCCATCCGCCCGGCTCAGCAGCTGGCTGTTGAACAGATAGGTGGCAACCGCCTCTGCCACCGTGACCCGACTGGCGGGGACCACCAGCGGCGTAAAATCCGGCACCCGCTGTGCCAGCTGCTGGAGAAGCGCGGTCTGGTCGGCAAAGGCCTGCTCATGGCAGAACAGGACCTGACGGTTGCTCACCGCGATAACATCGTTATGAAAAACCCCCGTGTCGATCGCCGTCGGATGCTGGCGGGCGAAGATCAGCTGACGGGGATTGACCTGATTGAGGCGCGCTACCGCCTGGCTGGCCTCAAGGGTTTGCCGCGCCGGATAGCGACGCGGGGCCTCCTCGCTCCCCCGGCGGCGGCCACAGACAAAGAGCTGGACGCCGGGGGCGCCATACTCGCCGCCGAGACGGTTATGGTTCGCCGCCCCTTCGTCGCCAAACCAGGCCGAGGCGGGCAGCGCCGGGTGGATGGCAAATCGCGTGCGGTCGGGGAATATCGCCTGCAGCAGCGCCTCTGTGGTCGGTGCTTCGCTGGCGCGGTGGAATTTATCCTGCAGATTTGCCACCGTCAGGTGCACCAGGCCATCCAGCGAATCGGCGGAGGGACAGACCGTCGCCGCGTTCGCCACCCACATCGCCGAGGCCGAACTTACCGCCGACAGCAGATCCGGATCCTGCTGCGCCGCCCGGGCCACCACCTGCTCATCGCCGCCGCTAAAGCCCAGCTGGCGCAGGAGCGGCACGTTCGGTCGCTCGTGCGGCGGGATCACTGCCTGCGGGTAGCCGGCGTCGGCGAGGGCTTTCATTTTTTTCAGCCCTTGCTTTGCCGCCAGCTGCGGGTTCGACACCCGGTGGCGGTGCCGGGTGGAAGCCTCGTTGCCAAAGGAGAGCCCGGCGTAGTGATGGGTCAGCCCGGGCAGACCGTCAAAGTTGACTTCGCGGGCGGTCATGACGCCTCCCCGGCCAGAAAGTCGAGCCCCGGGTTCAGGCTGGCGGGCAGCGTCAGGGTCGGCGATTCAAGGCTGGCCATCGGCCAGGCGCAATAATCGGCGGCATACCAGGCCCCCGGACGATGGTTACCGGACGCCCCGGTGCCGCCGAACGGCGCGGTACTCGCCGCCCCGGTCAGCGGTTTGTTCCAGTTGACTATCCCTGCCCGCGCCTCGAGCAGCAGTCGATCAAACTTCTCCCGTTCCGGAGAGATTAACCCACAGGAGAGGCCGAAGCGGGTGGCGTTGGCTAAGGCAATCGCCTCCTCGAACGTGTCGTAGCGCCAGACGCCAAGCAGCGGGCCAAACACCTCTTCATCTTCAACATTGGCCACGTCGCTCATGTCGACAATCCCCGGCGTTAGCAGCGACGTTCCGGCCTGCAATAAACGTGGCTCCAGCAGCGTGACCGCGCCAGCGGCGACCCGCTGCAGCCAGGCCTGATGCACTTTCTGCGCAGCCGGTTCAGAGATGAGCCCGCCGAGAAACGGCTGCGGCTCGGCGTCCCACGCCGCCGGGATCAGCCGCTGGCTCACCGTCACCAGCCGGGAGAGGAAGGCATCGCCCGCCTCGCCGCGCCGGACCAGCAGACGGCGGGCGCAGGTGCAGCGCTGGCCGGCGGTAATAAAGGCGGACTGGATGGTCAGATGCACCGCGGCATCCACGTCCCGCGGATCGTCGACGATCAGCGGGTTATTGCCGCCCATCTCCAGCGCGAGGATCTTCTGCGGCTGCCCGGCCAGCTGGCGATGCAGATGAAAACCGGTGGTTGAGCTGCCGGTAAACAGCAGCCCGTCGATATCCGCCTGACCGCTGAGCGCCTCGCCGGTTTCCCGACCGCCCTGCACCAGGTTGAGCACCCCGGCGGGCAGGCCGGCCTGCTGCCATAGTTTCACCACCGCTTCGCCGCTGCACGGGGTGAGTTCGCTGGGTTTAAAGACCACAGTATTGCCCGCCAGCAGCGCCGGTACGATGTGCCCGTTCGGCAGATGGCCGGGAAAGTTATAGGGGCCAAACACCGCCAGCACGCCGTGCGGCCGGTGACGCAGCGTGGCGGCGCCGTCGGGCAGATCGCTGTGCTGTTCGCCGGTGCGGACGTGGTAGGCCTTCACCGAGATCGCCACCTTGTTGATCATCGCCGTCACTTCCCCGGCCGCCTCCCAGCGCGGCTTTCCGGTCTCGGCGCCGATCATCGCCGTCAGCTCCGCCTTACTGGCCTCCAGCAGGGCGGCAAACTTTTCAACGATCGCCTGACGGGCGGCAAACGGCAGCCGCGCCCAGGCCGGGAACGCCTGGCGGGCAGCCGCCACCGCCTCAGCAACCTGCCCGGCATCCGCCGCTTCGCCCTGCCACACAACCTTCAGGTTAACCGGATCCTGTTTACTGAAACCTGGCCCACGACCGGGTCGCCACTCGCCATTAATCCACAGACTCATGCGGTTTTCTCCTCAGGGATCAGGCGCACCATGCGCACCTGGTCGCCGGCATGACACTTCAGCATATCCAGTTCGCGGGCGCTGAGGGTCAGGGTGTCGCCATCCGGGTCGGCATGCACCAGCAGAGCGCGGAACTGGTGATACTGTTCATTCGCCACCAGGCATAGCGGCCAGTCACCGGGTGGGGTTTCACCGGCCTCGGTGGTCACCAGACGGCTTTTGCGGATCGCCCGCACCCGGTCGATGTCGCACTCCAGAGTCGGGCCGCCGTCGAAAATATCGATGTAGTTCAGGTAGCGGAACCCCTCTTTCTCCAGCACCGTCCGGGCCGGGGCGGTCTGCGGATGAACCTTGCCGATCACCGCCTGCGCCTCAGGGGAAAGGAAATCGATATACAGCGGATGCTTGGGCATCAGGGCGGCAATGAAAGCCTTCTGTCCGGTGCCGCACAGGTAGTCGGCGCGGGAAAACTCCATGGCGAAAAAGCGTTTGCCCAGGCTCTCCCAGAACGGCGAGTAGCCCTGCTCGTCAATCACCCCGCGCATCTCGGCGACCACCTTCTCATTGAAGCGCTCGCGAAAGGCGGCCATAAATAAGAAGCGCGATTTCGACAGCAGATAGCCATTGCCCTCTTTGCGCCACTGCGGGTCGAGGAACAGGGTACACAGCTCACTGCTGCCGGTATGGTCGTTGCTGAGAAACAGCGTCGGCAACGCCTGATAGACGTTGAGCTCCTTCGAGGCATGGACCTGGGTGCCGACCCGGTAGTTATACCAGGGATCGTTGAGCCCCACCGCCACCTCGATCGCGCAGATGCCCACCACCGCGCCGCTTTCGCTCTCCTCCAGCACAAAGACATAGCCCTGCTCGCTTTTCGGTAGCTCGCCGCGCCAGGTCTGCTGCGAGCGGGCGATCCGCGCCGCGAGGGTCGCTTCATCCACCGGCAGCGAGGTCAGCCCGCCGCCGGTCTCCGCTGCCAGCTTCAGCAGCCCGGGCAAATCGCCCGGCTCCACCGGTCGAATAACCATCATGATGAGACTCCTGCCACGAAACGCGCGCAGGCCCGCTCGACGCGATCCAGCCCGCTATTCACCTCTTCTTCACTGACGTTCAGCGCCGGCGCAAAACGCACCACATTAGCGCCGGCGATCAGGATCATCACCCCCTCTTCCGCCGCCAGGTTGCTGAGCGTTTTCGCCTTCCCGGCCCAGGCGTCGTTCAGTACGCAGCCGAGCAGCAGTCCCAGGCCGCGGATCTCCTTGAACAGACCATAGCGGGCGTTGATCGCCTGCAGACGCTCGCAAAACCACTGGTGGCGCTGTCTGACGCCGGAGAGGACTTCCGGGGTGTTGACGATCGACAGCAGCTCGCCGGCCACCGCCCCGGCCAGCGGGTTGCCGCCGTAGGTGGTGCCGTGGGTACCGACGGTCATCACGCTGGCGCAGGCCTCTGTCGCCAGCAGCGCGCCGATAGGGAAACCGCCGCCCAGCGCTTTGGCGGTGGTCAGCACATCGGGCGTCACGCCGTAGTGCATATAGGCATACAGCTCGCCGGTGCGCCCGACCCCGGTCTGCACTTCATCGAAAATCAGCAGAGCGTTGTGCTGGTCGCAAAGCTGGCGCAGGCCGCGTAAAAACTCGCCGCTGGCCGGCACCACGCCCCCTTCGCCCTGCACCGGCTCGACGATCACCGCGCAGGTTTGGTCATTGATTAAGGCCTTTGCCGACTCGAGATCGTTAAACACCGCATGCTGGATCTGTGGCGGCAGCGGGGCAAAATCCCGGGAGTAGGCCGGCTGACCGCCCGCCGAAACGGTGAACAGCGTCCGCCCGTGGAAGGCGTTCTGGAAAGCGACGATGCCGCTTTTCTCACTGCCAAAGCGATCGTGGGCATATTTACGCGCCAGCTTGAGCGCCGCCTCATTGGCCTCAGCGCCGGAGTTACAGAAGAAGACCCGGTCGGCGAAGGTGGCATCGATAAGCATTTTGGCCAGACGCAGGATCGGCTCATTGGTGTAGCCGTTGCCGGTATGCCAGAATTTGCTGGCCTGGTCAGTCAGGGCTTGCACCAGACGCGGATGGGCGTGCCCCAGCGCGTTCACGGCGATGCCGCCGGCAAAATCGATATACTCTTTGCCCTGCTGATCCCACAGCCGCGACCCGGCGCCCCGCACCGGAATAAACGCCGCTGGCGCGTAGACCGGCATCATCCATTCATCAAAGTGGTTACGCGTAATTGACTGAGACATATCGACCTCTTCCGGTAAATTAAAAGTAGCAATAATGTTAATAAATATGAGTTATTACGCTGTAAATGTAGATTGCACGGTTCGTGCCAGCCAGCGATAAAAATGCATAAACCGGTTGAGATAACGCAGAATCAAGGAGTTACAGCCGAATGCCATTCACATAAAATGCATATTTAGTGAATAAGTATCCGATAAAGGGGGATAAACAGTGATTAAAGAAGATAAGTTATGCAACGGTAAGATATAATTCTGTAATTGTGATCCTCTGCGAAATTTATCGTAGATATTTGCCCTTTTTTGGCGCGGCATGCCCGTAAAAGGGGCAACTACGGCACGCTCATGCGCAGCGATTGGCAGAATGACGCATCCGGTGGCAGCCAGCCAGGCGAATTTCTGCTACCATCCCTGCACTATTCACCTTGCACAGTGGCAGCGACTATGAAATTCGTCTCTTTTAATATCAACGGCCTGCGCGCCCGCCCACACCAACTGGCCGCCATCGTCGAAAAACACCAGCCGGACGTGATTGGCCTGCAGGAAACCAAAGTTCACGACGATATGTTCCCTCTCGAAGAGGTCGCCAAACTCGGCTATAACGTCTTTTATCATGGACAAAAAGGCCATTATGGCGTCGCGCTGCTGACCAAAGAGACGCCGATTGCCGTCCGCCGCGGTTTCCCGGACGATGGCGAAGAGGCTCAGCGCCGCATCATCATGGCGGAGATCCCGTCGCCTTTCGGCAACGTCACGGTGATTAACGGTTATTTCCCACAGGGTGAAAGCCGCGATCATGAAACCAAATTCCCGGCCAAAGCGGCGTTCTATCAGAATCTGCAGAACTATCTGGAGACCGAACTCAACAAAGAGAATCCGGTGCTGATCATGGGCGATATGAACATCAGTCCCACCGATCTCGATATCGGTATTGGTGAAGAGAACCGCAAACGCTGGCTGCGTACCGGCAAATGTTCCTTCCTGCCGGAAGAGCGGGAGTGGATGGATCGCCTGCTGGGCTGGGGCCTGGTGGATACCTGGCGTCAGGCTAATCCGGACAATCAGGAGCACTTCTCGTGGTTCGATTACCGCTCCAAAGGCTTCGACGATAACCGCGGGCTGCGCATCGACCTGCTGCTGGCCAGCCAGCCTCTGGCCCAGCGCTGCGTGGAGACCGGAATCGATTATGAGATCCGCGGAATGGAAAAACCGTCCGACCACGCGCCGGTGTGGGCCACCTTCCGGCCATAATTTACGCCCTTCTCTCGCCTCCCGCGGTGCGGGGGGCAGAATTTCCTGAGCAAAATCAACAAAGCGACGGTAAACCATTGTGACGGTCGTCGGAACAGGATACTGTCGCGCGCACTTTTTGATGTCCACTGCGTCCAGACTGTACAGGAGCACCCCTCATGCAAAAGAAGCCGTCATCCGGCCATTGGTAAAGGGCTGGGACTTCTCGCGCTGGTGGCCACGCTGGCCGTTATCAGCCATCGCGTCGGTCTCCACGATCTGCTGACTCACCTTCATCTGCTTCAGGACACCCTGCGCCATCAGGGCGCCTGGGGATATCTGGTCTATGTCGCGCTGTTTATCATTGCCACCCTGTGTCTGATCCCCGGCAGCCTGCTGGTGATCGCCGGCGGGATGCTCTTCGGCCCGCTGACAGGCTCCCTGCTCTCGTTTGCCGCCGCCACCCTCGCCTCCGCGCTGTCGTTTTTAATCGCCCGCTGGCTTGGGCGTGACCTGCTGCAGCGCTATGTGGGCCATACCGCAGCCTTTCAGGCGATTGAGCGCGGTATCGCCCGCAGCGGCTGCGATTTCCTGATCCTCACCCGCCTGGTGCCGCTCTTTCCCTACAACATTCAGAATTACGCCTACGGCCTGACGGCGATCCCTTTCTGGCTCTTTACCCTGATCTCCGCCGTGACCACCCTGCCGGGCCTGGTCATCTATTCGGTAATGGCCAGCGAGCTGGCCCGCGAGGGCGTAACTCTCGCCTTCGCGCTCAAACTGAGCCTCGCCGGCGGGCTGCTGTTTGCCCTGGTGCAGATGGGCAAACGGTTTGCCCGCGCCCGCCGTATGGCAACGCCCGGCGAGGAGGTACGCCATGACCCAACCTGATCGCCGTCACCTGCGCCGCGCCCGGCTGGCCCTTGCCGTGGTGGCCGTCGCCGGGCTGGCCGCCTGGTGGTGGTTCCCCGGCGGGCGTGCCTTTCTGCAGCAGAGTCTGACGGCGTTAGCCTCCCTGGATCCGCAGCAGGTCAGAGGGTTTATCGCCGCCTGGGGGCCGCAGGCCGCGCTGGTCTCATTTGCGCTGATGATCCTCCAGGCGATCGTCGCTCCGCTGCCGGCTTTCCTGATTACCCTGGCGAACGCCGCCCTGTTCGGCGCCTTCTGGGGCGGTGCGCTGTCGTGGTTCAGCGCCATGGTCGGGGCCGGGCTCTGCTTCTGCATCGCCAGAGCGCTGGGGCGCGAAGTGGTGGAAAAACTCACCGGCCGCGCGGTGCTGCGCAGCGTCGACGGCTATTTCACTCGCTTTGGCCCGCAGACGATCCTGGTCTGCCGCCTGCTGCCGTTTGTGCCGTTTGACCCGGTCAGCTATGCCGCCGGACTAACCTCGCTGCGCTTCTGGCCCTTTATGCTGGCCACCGGCGTGGGCCAGCTGCCGGCGACTATCGTTTATTCCTGGGCCGGGAGTCTGCTCACCGGGGGCACCTTCTGGCTGGCCACCGGGCTTTCGCTGCTTTTTACCCTGGCGGTGGTCATCTCTATCGCCAAAAATATTTACCGTGAACGTCATAAGAGATCGTCGCCATGAGCTTACCCCCGCTGGATTCTGTCCCCCTGATCCTTCGTCCGCAGGCCTGGCTGCACCGCCGGCATTACGGCCAGGTGCTGAGCCCCATTCGCTGGTGGGGACGGATCCCATGGCTGTTTTACCTGGTTTCGCTGTTCGTGGGCTACATTGAACGCCGCCGCTCGCCGCTGGATCCGGTGCTGCGGTCGCTGGTCAGCGCCCGCATCGCCCAACTGTGCCACTGTGAATTCTGTATCGATATCACCAGCATGACCCTCGCGGCGCGGAGCGGCAGCCAGGACAAGCTGCTGGCGGTCGCCGACTGGCGCAGCAGTACGCTGTTCAGCGAAAAAGAGCGTCTGGCGCTGGCCTATGCCGAAGCCGCCACCCAGACGCCGCCGGAGGTGGATGATGCCCTGCGCAGCGCGATGGCCGCGCATTTTGACGCCAGGGCGCTCACCGAGCTGACCGCCCTGATCGGCCTGCAAAATTTATCAGCGCGGTTCAATGCCGCGATGGCGATCCCGGCCCAGGGGTTGTGTCAGATGCCCACCTCTTCCCCGCAGAATAAGGAGTAACGATGCGCCGTTTGCGTGATTTCAGCCTCTGTCTGTGCCTGCTGCTGCTCTGGCCGCTGGCGGTTAATGCCAACGACAGCTGGCGGCAGATCCAAACGGAAGCCCGCGGGCAGACCGTCTGGTTTAACGCCTGGGGCGGGGACCCGGCCGTCAACCGCTATCTGGCGTGGGTCAGCGAGGAGGTCAAACGCCACTACGCGATCGACCTGCGTATTGTCCCCATCGCCGACGCCGCCGACGCAGTGAAACGCATCCAGAGCGAGGCGCAGGCCGGCCGTCGCCGGGGCGGGTCGGTGGATCTGCTGTGGATCAACGGCGAAAACTTTCGCACGCTTAAGCAGGCCAACCTGCTGCTCACCGGCTGGGCCGAATCGCTGCCCAACTGGCGCTTTGTCGATCTGCAAAAGCCGGTTCGGGAGGACTTTTCTGTCGCCACCGACGGTACGGAGTCGCCGTGGGGCAGCGCCCAGCTGACGTTTATCGCCCGCCGCGGGCAAACGCCGCAGCCGCCCACCAGCCCGCAGGCGCTGCTGGCCTTCGCCAGAGCCCATCCCGGCAGCGTGACCTACCCGCGGCCGCCGGACTTCACCGGCACCGCCCTGCTGGAGCAACTGCTGATCGCCCTCACCGACCAGCCGGCCGCCCTGCGCCAGCCGCCGCAGACGGCGACCTTCGCGGCGGTCACGGCCCCGCTGTGGCGCTATCTCGATGCGCTGCACCCGGCCCTGTGGCGGGCGGGCAAGGATTTCCCGGCGTCGCCGGCACGGATGGATACCATGCTCAACAATGGCACCCTCCGCTTATCACTCACGTTTAACCCGCTGCACGCCCGGCAGAAAGCCGCCAGCGGCGAATTACCGACGGACAGCTACAGCTTCGGCTTCACCGCGGGGACCCTCGGCAACGTCCATTTCGTTACCATCCCGGCTAACGCCCGCGCCGTCGCTGGCGCCAAAGTGGTGGCCAATTTCCTGCTCTCGCCTGAAGCGCAGCTGCGCAAGGCCGATGCCGCCGTCTGGGGCGATCCGAGCGTACTGGACCCGCAGCGTCTGCCTGACGGCCAGCGTCAGGCGCTGGCGGCTACCGTGCCGCAGGATCTACCGCCGGTGCTTGCCGAGCCGCACGCGGCATGGGTTGACGCGCTGGAGCAGGAATGGCTGCGCCGCTACGGTACCCACTGATCCTGCTGGCCTGGGGGACGATGGCGGCGATCTATCTGCCGTTGCTCCCCGCCGCCGGGGAACTGGTGGGCGCTGCGCGCTCCCCGGCCCACTGGCGGGCGCTGTTCGCCGACCCGCAGCTGGGCCAGGCGCTGGCCGCCACGCTCGTCTCGACGCTGCTGTCCGTCGGCGGCGCGCTGCTGATCGCCCTGACCGTCGTCGCTGCCCTCTGGCCCTCGCTCCGCTGGCGGCGACTGGCTTCCCGTCTGCCGCTGCTGCTGGCGGTACCCCATCTTGCCCTGGCGACGGCGGCGCTGCTGCTGTTCGCCGAAGGGGGTTGGATCTGGCAGTGGCTGCCGCTTCTGACGCCGCCGGTCGACCGGTATGGCATCGGGCTTGGCCTGACGATGGCCCTGAAAGAGAGCGCCTTTGTGCTGTGGGTGATCTATGGCCTGCTGGGGGAGAAACGCCTCGCCGACCAGGCGACCGCGCTGAAGAGCCTCGGCTACGGCCGCTGGCAGTGCCTGCGCTGGCTGGTGCTGCCCGCCCTGCTGCCCGCCCTCGGCATGGTGCTGCTGGCCGCCACCGCCTGGAGTCTGTCGGCGGTCGATGTCGCCCTGGTGCTGGGGCCCGGCAATCCGCCCACTCTCGCCGTGCTGGCGTGGCAGTGGTTAAGCCAGGGCGATGACCTGCAGCAGGCCAAAGGGGCGCTGGCCAGCCTGTTACTGATGACGATCCTCGGCGGGCTGGCGCTGGTGGCCTGGGGAGGGTGGCGGATACAGCGCCAGTACCAGCCCAATCTGCGCGGTATTCGTCACCCTCATCCTCATGCCCTGCCCGGCCGCCTGCTGGCGGCGCTGCTGCCGCTGAGCGGTCTGCTGGGCGCGCTATTGCTGGCGGGGCTGGCGCGCTCAGCGCCACCGCAGATGGATGCCCTCGGCAACAGCCTTGGCCTGGCGCTGGCGGCCTGCGCCCTCGGCGCGGCTGTCTGCCTGCTGTGGCTGGCCTGCGGCCCGACGCGGGGAGATGGCTGGGTCTGGCTGCCGCTGGTCCTCCCGGCCCTGCCGCTGGCCGCTGGCCGCTGGCCAGTACCGGCTGGCGCTGTACGCCTGGCTAGACGGCGAATGGTGGACCGTCCTGTGGGGCCATCTGCTGTGGGTGGTGCCATGGATGCTGTTTATTTTGCGCCCGGCCTGGCGCCAGCGCGACCCGCGGATGGCGGTAATCGCCCGCACGCTCGGCTGGGGGCCCACGCGTATTTTCTGGCTGCTGACCCTGCCCTCGCTGACCCGCCCGCTGCTGACCGCGCTGGCGGTGGGCTTTTCCGTGAGCATCGCGCAGTATCTGCCGACGCTATGGCTGGGGGCAGGCCGTATCCCGACGCTCACCAGTCAGGCGGTGGCGCTCAGCAGCGGCGGCGAGGTGCAGACGCTCGCCGCCCAGGCGCTGTGGCAATTACTGCTGCCGGCGGTATGCTTTACCCTGACGGCCCTTCTCGCCTGGCTGGCGGGCCGCTATCGGCGAGGACTTCGCTAGTGCTAACCGTAAACCATCTGACCCTGAGCGTGAAACGTCAGCCGCTGCTGCGGGAGGTCGCCTTTTCGGTGGCGCCTGGAGAAGTGCTGACGCTGATGGGCCCCTCCGGTAGCGGAAAATCGACGCTGTTTGCCTGGATGATTGGCGCCCTGGCCGGCGACTTCCGCGCCGAGGGCGAGCTGTGGCTCAATGGACGTCGCTGCGATACGCTGCCGACGGAGCATCGACGCATCGGCATCCTGTTTCAGGACCCGTTACTGTTCGACCATTTCAGCGTCGGGCAAAATTTACAGCTGGCGCTGCCGGAGAGTGTGCGCGGCGAGGCGCGAAAAGCCGCAGTGGAGCAAGCGCTCAGCCGCGCCGGGCTGCATGGCTTCGCCCCACGCGACCCGGCCACGCTCTCCGGCGGGCAGCGGGCGCGGGTGAGCCTGCTGCGCGCCCTGCTGGCGCGCCCCGAGGCGCTGCTGCTCGATGAACCCTTCAGCCGTCTGGATGCCACCCTGCGCGCCGCGTTCCGCCGCTGGGTTTTTGAGGAACTGGCCTGCCAGGCCATTCCGGCGATCCTGGTGACCCACGATCGCGAGGACGGTCCGCCGGCGGGACGCTGCCTGGCGATGGAGACCTGGCAATGAAGAGCAATAGCGTGCAAACCTGCGTTACCGCAAAGAAATCGGCGCCTGGCGAGCGGAGAATACGCCCTCCACTTTTTACCGTCGGGCATTTCGATGAAACGTGTTTCTCAATTGACCGCACTCGCCCTGCTTATGGGGCTTGCTGCTTCCACCACCTGCGCCGCTGAAACCATGCCAGCGCTCACTCTCTCCCACCTGCAACAGCAGCACGGCGTGGCCATTGACACCCGCCTGAGCGCTTATTACAACGGCTGGCCGCAGCGCGCCAACGGCCCCGAAGGTCATGAGCCGCAGGCCCTGAATCTTTCCGCCCGCTGGCTCGGCGCCATGAGCGACGATCAGCTCCGCGCCTGGGCTAAGCAGCACCAGATCCAGCCGGATACCCCCGTCGCGCTGTACGGCAACCCGGAAGATAATGCCAGCGTCGCGGCGCGGCTGAAACAAGCGGGCTTCACCCGGCTCAGCACCCTGAGCGATGCGCTGAGCCAGACCGACCGCCTGCAAAAGCTGACGCACTTTGAACAGCTGGTCTACCCCCAGTGGCTGCACGACCTGCAGCAGGGAAAACGCGTAGCCGCCGCCCCGACCGGCGACTGGAAAGTGTTCGAAGCCGCATGGGGAGCGCCGAAACTCTATCTGCTGAGCCATATCCCTGGTGCGGGCTATATCGATACCAATGAGGTGGAAAGCGAACCGCTGTGGAATAAAGTGTCCGACGCACAGCTGAAAGCGATGCTGGCGAAGCACGGCATCCGGCATGACACCACGGTGATCCTCTACGGTCGCGACGTCTACGCCGCAGCGCGGGTGGCGCAGATCATGCTGTACGCCGGGGTCAAAGACGTGCGCCTGCTTGACGGCGGCTGGCAGACCTGGTCCGACGCCGGGCTGCCGGTCGAGCGCGGCATGCCGCCGGCGCAGCAGCCGGCGCAGGACTTCGGCGCGCCGATCCCCGGCCAGCCGCAGCTGATGCTGGATACCGAACAAGCCCGCGGGCTGCTGCATCGTCAGGACGCCTCGCTGGTCAGCGTCCGCTCGTGGCCGGAGTTTATCGGCACCACCAGCGGCTACAGCTATATCAAGCCGAAGGGTGACATCGCTGGCGCCCGCTGGGGCCACGCCGGGAGCGACTCCACGCACATGGAAGACTTCCATAACCCGGACGGCACCATGCGCAGCGCTGACGATATCGCTACGCTGTGGCGCCAGTGGAACATTCTGCCGAGCCAGCAGGTGGCGTTCTATTGCGGGACCGGCTGGCGGGCCTCGGAAACCTTTATGTATGCCCGCGCCATGGGCTGGCCGCACGTCGCGGTGTACGACGGCGGCTGGTACGAATGGAGCAGCAACCCGCACAATCCGGTCGCCCGCGGAGCGCGCGGCCCGGAAAGCAGTCAGTAACTCGCCCCGCCTCAGCGCGTCGCCCCCAGCCGGCGACGCGCGCTTTCCCGCTCACACCACCCGCTTTAAGGTCTGGTAGCCACTGCAGATGCGCGTCGCCGTCGTCAGCCAGCACAGCGCGCCAAACAGCCACGCCAGCCAGGCGAAATGCGCCGGAAACAGGCAGCCGAGGACAAACAACAGGATGGTCTCCGTCCCCTCCGTCAGGCCCCCAAGATAGTACAGCGATTTATGGGCGTAGCCGGGATTGGCGATCTGATGCCTGGCCGCCAGTGCGGCAAAAGCGAGAAAGCTGCTGCCGGTGCCGATAAAGGCAAACAGCAGCCAGGCCCCCGCCAGGGCATTGTTCAGCGGATCTGCCAGAATAAAGCCGAACGGCACCAGGGCGTAGAAGAGAAAATCCAGTGCGATATCGAGAAAGCCCCCCGCGTCCGTGAGCCCGCGCCGCCGCGCCAGAGCGCCGTCCAGACCATCCAGCAGGCGGTTGAAGAGAATAGCGACCAGCGCCGCGCTATACCACCCCAGCGCCAGAAAGGGTAGAGCCAGCACGCCGATGGCAAAACCGAGGAGCGTCAGCCCGTCCGGTGAAATACCCGGGCGGTCAAGCGCGCCGGCGACAGCATTAAGCAGGGGTTTGAGGCGCGGATGCAGGTGGCTATCAAGCACGGAGGTCTCCAGCAGGGTTGGCGGTTGTCAGTCAAGGTCTATGGCGGTGATAATAGGCCAGATTCGTCTTATTCACCTTGATGCTTATGCTAAAAATGATTGATGTTGTCGCAGCCATTATTGAACAGGATGGCCAGATTCTGCTGGCGCAGCGTCCGCCCCACGCCGACCAGCCGGGGATGTGGGAGTTCGCTGGCGGCAAAGTGGAGCCTGGTGAAAGCCAGCCGCAGGCGCTGGCCCGCGAGCTACAGGAGGAGATGGGCATCATCGCCCACCCGGCATGCTATATCGCCAGCCATCAGCGGGAAGTCTCCGGCCGCCAGATCCATCTGCACGCCTGGTGGGTGCCGCACTTTCAGGGCATACCGCTGGCCCACTATCACACTCAGCTGCGCTGGTGCCTGCCCGCTGACGCCTTAACCCTCGATCTCGCCCCGGCCGATATTCCTCTGCTGCATGCCTTTATCGCCCAGCGCCCGACCCTTTCCGGCCGCTGATCCGCCCGCCGCCTCGTCATCGTTTTTAGTTATGACGGGCGGACAATTATAAATTTTGTTGTCGGCTTAATTTTTCCTTGCTTGCCTAAGGATTAGCGGTGTTATAGTCGGAAAATCGGTTTTTTCAAGGACCGAATCATAATAAATACATGCAACCACAACCATAAGGGGAACTTATATCTATGGATCAGACGTGCACTCTGGAAGGCTTTCTCACCCGCGTTCAACAGCGCGATCCTCATCAAACCGAATTTGCTCAAGCCGTCCGGGAGGTGATGACCACCCTGTGGCCTTTCCTTGAGGAAAATCCGCGCTATCGTCAGCTTGCTTTGCTGGAACGTCTGGTGGAACCGGAGCGCGTGATCCAGTTCCGCGTGGTGTGGGTGGATGACCGCAATCAGGTCCAGGTCAACCGCGCGTGGCGCGTGCAGTTCAACTCGGCCATCGGCCCGTATAAAGGCGGGATGCGTTTCCACCCGTCGGTTAACCTGTCGATTCTCAAATTCCTTGGCTTCGAGCAGACCTTCAAAAACGCCCTGACCACCCTGCCGATGGGCGGCGGGAAAGGCGGCAGCGATTTCGATCCTAAAGGCAAGAGCGATGGCGAAGTGATGCGCTTCTGCCAGGCGCTGATGACCGAGCTCTATCGCCACCTTGGCCCGGATACCGACGTACCGGCGGGCGATATCGGCGTCGGCGGCCGCGAAGTCGGCTTTATGGCCGGGATGATGCGCAAGCTCTCCAACAACAGCGCCTGCGTCTTTACTGGTAAAGGCCTCTCCTTTGGCGGCAGCCTGATCCGTCCGGAAGCCACCGGTTACGGTCTGATCTACTTCACCGAAGCGATGCTCAAACGTCACGGTCTCGGCTTCGAAGGCGCTCGCGTGGCGGTTTCCGGCTCCGGCAACGTCGCGCAATACGCCATTGAGAAAGCGATGGAGCTTGGCGCGCGGGTGGTCACCGCCTCCGACTCCAACGGCACCGTCGTTGACGAAGCGGGCTTCACCAAAGAAAAACTGGCCCGCCTGATCGACATTAAAGAGCGTGCCCATGGCCGCGTGGCCGACTACGCCCGCGAATTTGGCCTCACCTATCTTGAAGGCCAGCAGCCGTGGTCAGTGCCGGTGGATATCGCCCTGCCTTGCGCGACCCAGAACGAACTGGACGTCGATGCCGCCCGCCAGCTGATTGCCAATGGCGTGAAGGCCGTGGCGGAAGGCGCCAACATGCCGACCACCATCGCCGCAACCGACCTGTTCCTGGAAGCTGACGTGCTGTTTGCCCCGGGCAAAGCGGCCAACGCCGGCGGCGTGGCGACTTCCGGTCTGGAGATGGCGCAGAACGCCGCGCGCATGGGCTGGAAAGCGGAAAAAGTGGATGCCCGTCTGCATCACATCATGCTGGATATCCACCACGCTTGCGTGCAGTACGGCGGCGAAGCGAAGCAGACCAACTACGTGCGCGGTGCGAATATCGCCGGTTTCGTGAAAGTCGCGGATGCCATGCTGGCCCAGGGCGTGATTTAACTTCCCCTGACTCCATCCCGGCGGCTGCCCGCCGGGATGCGTCTCACGACGTCATCGTGATCACCACTTTCCCCAGATGCTGACCACTGTCCAGACAAGCATGGGCCTCGGCAACCTCCGCCATCGGGTAGCTGGCGTAGATCATCGGCTTGCATTTCCCTGCCTCAAGCAGCGGCCAGACGTGGCGCCGCAGCGCCTCGGCAATCTCCTGTTTCTCCGCCGCCGTCCGGCCGCGCATGGTTGAGCCGGTGATGGTGGCTCGCTTGAGCATCAGGGTCTGAATATCAACCTCATGAGCGATTCGTCCGCCCATAAAGCCGATGATCACCAGCCGTCCATCCTTTTTCAGTATCCCAAGGTTGCGGTTAAAGTAAGGGCCGCCAACGATATCCAGAATGACATCCACGCCTTCATCGTGGGTCAGCTGGCCGATTTTTTCCGCAAAATCATCGGTTTTGTAGTTAATCGCCGTAGCATAGGGACGTAGGGCAGCGATTTTTTCGTCCTGGCCAACGGTGGCATAGACGGTCATCCCCAGCGCGTGGCACAGCAGGACCGCGGTGGTGCCAATCCCGCTGGCGCCGCCGTGGATCAGGATGCTTTCGCCAGGCTGCAGCTTACCCAGCTGGAAGACATTCGCCCAGACGGTGAAGAACGTTTCCGGAATGGCGGCCGCTTCGCTAAAGCTGAGGCCCGCCGGGATCGGCAGCGTCTGGCCTGCCGGCACGGCGCAGTATTCGGCATAGCCGCCGCCGTTGGTGAGCGCACAAACGCGATCGCCGGGCGTAAACGCTGTGACCTGCGCGCCGACCTCAACCACAACGCCCGCCACCTCCAGGCCAGGTACGGGGGTGACGCCCTTGGGCATAGGGTACAGCCCCTGGCGCTGCAGGATATCCGGCCGGTTGACGCCGGCGGCTTTCACCTCAATGAGCACCTCATTCTCCCCAATAGCAGGGATTTCTCCTTCGCGGATCTGCAATACCTCCGGGCCGCCCGGTTGGCTAATAGCGATATATTTCACGGGTCCTCCTTATCGCCGGTGAGAGAAATGAGCAACATTATCGGCAAGCGCGAAGACGCATTCAGGGGGGAAGTCGTCAAGCCCTGCCCGGCTGTTTAGTGTAGACCATTGACCTGGCTGGCGGAGAAGCGGTGGCCGCGGGGATTCGCATCCTCGCGACCACCGGCGGGTTACTGCGGCGGCGGCGCAGCATCGTCTGCCGCTTTTTTCCCTTTCGGCTTGCCTTTACCTTTAGTGAAGGATTTTTTCGCCCCGGCTGGCGCGGCCAGGCCGCGGAACTGGCGCACTGGCGTGCTCCGCGCCTGATCGATCAGCTGGAACAGCGTCCCCACCAGCGGCTGCATAAAGTCCTGATAGCGGCACTGCTTTTCGCTGATCTGCGTCAGGACCGATTCCCAGTGGGCGGTCATATCCGGACGCGCGGCCATCTCCGGCAGGGAGTGAATCAGCGCCCGGCCAGCGTCCGAGGAGTGGATATAACGCCCCTTTTTGGTCAGGAAACCGCGCTTGAACAGCAGCTCGATAATCCCGGCACGGGTCGCTTCTGTGCCGAGACCGTCGGTGGCGCGGAGGATCTTCTTCAGATCTTTATCCTGCACGAAACGGGCAATCCCGGTCATCGCCGACAGCAGCGTGGCGTCGGTGAAGTGGCGCGGCGGCTGCGTCTGACGCTCCACCACTTCGCCCTTCTCGCACAGCAGTTCATCGTCTTTGGCCACCACCGGCAGCGGCGTGCCGTCGTTCTCTTCATCGCGCTCTTTGCTGCCCAACAGCGTCCGCCAGCCAGCCTCTGCCAGAAAACGCGCCTTGGCGACAAACTTGCCGTTAGCGATCTCGAGGTCAATCTGGCATTTGCGGAACACCGCGTCCGGGCAGAACTGCATCAGATACTGCCGGGCGATCAGGTGGTAGACCTTCGCTTCGTTATCGGTGAGCTTGACCTGGCTGCTGCGGGCGGTCGGGATAATCGCATGGTGCGCATCGACCTTTTTATCATCCCAGCAGCGGTTGCGGATCTCCGGATCCATCACCGGCTGCGGCAGCAGGTCCGCCGCATGGACGGCAATCGCATTCAGCACCGCATGACGGCCGGCGAAGTGCTCTTCCGGCAGGTAGCGGCTATCCGAACGCGGGTAGGTAATGAGCTTGTGGGTTTCGTACAGCTTCTGGCAGATATCCAGCACGTTTTGCGCGCTGAAGCCGAAACGTTTGGCCGCCTCAATCTGTAGCGCCGACAGCGAGAACGGCAGCGGCGCGGGTTCGGAATCGCGCTTATCGTTATAGCCGGTCACCAGCGCCGGCTGGCCTTCGATGCGCTTAACCACGTGCTCAGCCAGTGGACGATGCAGCAGACGCCCTTCTTCATCCTGATAAGGTTCGCAGGCTTCGCTTGGCACCCAGGTGGCGACAAAACGTTCCTCCTGCGGCGTGACGATATGCGCCTTCACGTCGAAGAAGTCTTTGGCGACGAAGTTTTCAATCTCTTCATCACGGCGAACCACCAGGCCAAGTACCGGGGTCTGCACCCGCCCCACGGACAGTACCCCCTGATAGCCGGCGTTGCGCCCCAGCAGAGTATAGGCGCGGGTCATATTGATGCCGTACAGCCAGTCGGCACGCGCCCGCGCCAGCGCCGACACGCAGAGCGGCACGAACTCGCTGTTGGCGCGCAGGCGATTGATCGCCCGCTCCACCGCCTGCGGGTTGAGATCGTTAATCAGACAGCGCTGCACCTGCTGACGCTTCTCCGGCGCCAGCTGCAGGTAATCGAGTACTTCGTCCACCAGCAGCTGCCCCTCACGGTCGGGGTCGCCGGCATGGATCACTTCCTGCGCCTCGCCAAGCAGACGCTTGATCACATTGAGCTGTTTGGTGACCGAGGGTTTGGGTTGTAGCTGCCATTTCTCCGGCACAATCGGCAGGTCGGTGAGATTCCAGCGGGCATAGCGGCTGTCATAGACGTCCGGCTGCGCCTGCTCCAGCAGATGGCCGATACACCAGGTGACCACCTGCCCGTTGCCGCACTCAATATAGCCATCGCCTTTGCGGTGCGGTTTAGGCAACACATCGGCGATAGCCCGACCGAGACTCGGTTTTTCCGCAATAAACAACCGCATCGAATCAACGGATCTCGATCATGGGTCGTCCGCCGCGGGCGGTGACCAGCTCGCCGATGGCGGCCAGCTTAATGCCGAACTCCGCCGCAGCGGCCTGGACTTCGGCTTCCGCTTCCGGAGTCACCGCCAGCAGCAGGCCGCCGGAGGTCTGCGGATCGCACAACAGGTCCCGCCACTCCGCCGGCATCTCGCCCATCAGATGGCCGTAGCTGGCAAAGTTGCGCCCGGTGCCGCCCGGCACCGCGCCGGCGGCAATATAGCCTTCCACCCCCGGCAGTTTTGGGATATCGGCATAGCGCAGCTGCGCCTGCACGCCGGCCCCGCGGCACACCTCGCTAAGATGGCCGAGCAGGCCAAAGCCGGTGACGTCGGTCATCGCCTTCACCCCGTCGATGGCGGCAAACGCGGCGCCGGCGAGGTTCATCTGGCACATGGTTTCAGTCGCCAGTCCCTGATGCTCTGGCTTGAGCAGCGATTTTTTCTCCGCGGTGGTCAGCACACCGATCCCCAGCGGTTTGGTGAGATACAGTTTGCAACCCGCCTGCGCAGTGCTGTTTTTCTTGATGCGCTCGGTGGGCACCACGCCGGTGACCGCCAGACCGAAGATCGGCTCCGGAGCGTCAATGGAATGGCCGCCCGCCAGCGCGATCCCGGCCTGCTGGCAGGCAAAGCGCCCGCCCTCCACCACTTCACGGGCAATTTCCGGCGCCAGGGTGTTGATCGGCCAGCCAAGGATGGCAATCGCCATAATCGGTTTCCCGCCCATGGCGAAAATATCGCTGATGGCGTTGGTGGCGGCGATGCGGCCAAAGTCGAACGGATTATCGACAATCGGCATAAAGAAATCGGTGGTGCTAACGATTGACGTGCCGTTACCAAGATCATAGACGGCAGCATCGTCGCTGGTTTCGTTGCCGACAAGCAGGTTCGGATCGACAAACTTCGCCTGCTCGCTATGCAGGATGGTTTCCAGCACCTTCGGGGAAATTTTACAACCACAACCGGCTCCGTGGCTGTATTGCGTTAAACGAATGGCTTGCTCGCTCATGGACATCTCCTGTCATTGCAATCCCGCTATGTTAGCGCCCAAACGCCAGGGTGGTAAGTACGACAGTCTGAAATCGCGTATGGTTGCTCATTAAGCAGACAAAAAGCCGTTTTTGCGAGACACGGCAATTTTTTCCCGACCATTTTCACTTTTACTTAAAGATGACAGAAATGTGACAACACAGAACTGTCTTCTCTGGAATGATTATGACGTAAGGAAATTCTAATGAAAAAGCGTGTTCTTGCCCTTTGCCTGGCCAGTTTCTTCTCCGTTAACGCCTTTGCTCTGGTTCCCCCCGGGAACGATGTCACCACCAAGCCCGATCTCTACTATCTGACCAATGCCCAGGCCATCGACAGCCTGGCGCTGTTGCCGCCGCCGCCGGCGGTGGGCAGTATCGCGTTTTTAAACGATCAGGCGATGTATGAGCAGGGGCGTCTGCTGCGCAATACCGAGCGCGGGAAGCTGGCGGCAGAGGATGCCAACCTCAGCGCGGGCGGCGTGGCCAATGCCTTCTCCAGCGCCTTTGGTTCCCCAATCACCGAGAAAGACGCGCCTCAGCTCCACAAACTGCTGACCAATATGATTGAAGACGCCGGCGATCTGGCGACCCGCGGCGCGAAAGAGAAATACATGCGCATTCGCCCGTTTGCGTTCTATGGCGTCTCCACCTGCAACACCACCGAGCAGGACAAGCTGTCGAAAAACGGCTCTTACCCGTCCGGGCATACCTCTATCGGCTGGGCCACCGCCCTGGTGCTGGCGGAGATCAACCCGCAGCGGCAAAATGAAATTTTGAAGCGCGGCTATGAGCTCGGCGAGAGCCGGGTGATCTGCGGCTATCACTGGCAGAGCGATGTCGATGCGGCGCGCATCGTCGGCTCCGCGGTGGTCGCTACGCTGCACACCAACCCGGCCTTCCAGCAGCAGTTGCAGAAAGCCAAAGACGAATTCGCCAAAACGCAGAAGTAACGTCATCGCCGTTGAACTCCCGGATGCGGCGCCTGGCGCGCCTTGTCCGGGCGACAAAAACCGCGATTGATTCGAATGGTAGGGGTTGTAGGCCGGGTCAGGCGCGAGCTGCCACCCGGCATAGATGCGGCTCCGAGCCTGCTTCCATCGCCCGGCGGCGCTGCGCTTGCGCGGCCAGCCGGACGGTTCCCTCTCCCTCCGGGAGAGGGCCAGGGTGAGGGGAAGCACTGCAGTGTGGTTGTTTATGTTATCTGTGGCTTCAGCGTAGTTTGCGCTCCCGGTTAATCGTCTGCGTTATGTCACTCATGGCGCCGGGAGCGCACAGGGGGCGGCCAGTCGCCGCCCCCCCCTGTACCCCCGGGCTCCGGCCAGCAAAATCGCCGCTGCGCGGTCCCTTCGACTTATCCCTGCAGGCTTCGGGTCGGGCCGAGGCAGCGTCCCTGCAAAACACGGCCCTCAGCCCGCATCCATGCGGGCTGCCCCGGCCTGCCGGGAACGTCTCAGCGATTTTGAGGCCGTCAGCACCGGCAGTTTCAGCAAGAAAAGTGAATAAATTAACGACAGGTCGTACGAACGTAGGCCGGGTCAGGCGCGAGCCGCCACCCGGCACAAAATCGGCTCCGTGCCCGCTGTCCTTGCCCGGCGGCGCTGCGCTTGCGCGGGCCTACAGACAGTCAGAGCCGGATGCGTTGGCCGGGTAAGGCGCAGCCGCCACCCGGCATCACAAGCACCGACTCAGAAGCGCGTCACAAACGGCGCGGTATCCGGCAGGGCAATGGTGGTTGAGGCTTTTAGCTGCGGCGTCCCCAGATAGAGGAAGCCGACAATTTTATCCTGCTCGCGGCACGCGAAGCCGGCCCGCACCACCGGGCTCTCGGTCAATGCTCCGCTGCGCCAGATTCCATTGAATCCCTGGGCCAGGGCCGCCATCTGCATCGCCATCACCGCACAGCCAGCGGACATCTCCTGCTCCCAGCGCGGCACCTTCGGGTGGTCTTCACAGCGCGCGACTACGGTAATGATCAGCGGCGCGCGGAACGGCGCATTGCGGGCTTTCTCTATTCCCTTCTCATCCTGGCCGGCCTCTGTGGCCCCTTTTTCCAGCAGCTGGCTGAAGCGCTCGCGGCCGTCATCGGCGATAATAAAAAAGCGCCACGGCTGCAGGGTGCCATGATCCGGGGCGCGCAGCCCGGCGCGCAGAATGTTTTCCAGCTGTTCGCCAGCCGGGGCAGGTTCCGCCAGGCGAGAAGCGCTCCGGCGATTAAGCAGTAGATCGAGAGCATCCATCTGTATAACTCCTGTGATGTCATTTTTCATAAAATTAACATGCACAAGGATTTTGTTACAGCGTGGTCGGTGATTCCTGCTGACAACCGACGGCTCACTCTTTAGGATAGCCAGACGCGGCGGCCCCTGCGGCCTGCCCTTTTTAGATAACGTTAGGGAGAAGACATGCGAACCCTTTGGCGACTGATTGCCAGCTTTTTTAAATGGACGTGGCGGATACTCAACTTTATTCGCAAACTGGCTCTGAATGCGATCTTCCTGGTGCTGGTGCTGGTGTGTATCGGTATCTGGAGCCAGTTCAGCACCACTACCAGCGAACATGCCGCGCGCGGCGCGCTGTTGCTGGATATTACCGGCGTGGTGGTGGATAAACCTTCCGCCAGCAGCAAGCTCGGCGTAATTGGCCGCCAGCTGTTTGGCGCCAGCTCGGACCGTCTGCAGGAGAACTCTCTGTTCGATATCGTGCAGACCATTCGCCAGGCGAAAGATGACCGCAATATCACCGGTATTGTGCTGGATCTGAAAAACTTCGTTGGCGGCGATCAGCCGTCCATGCAGTACATAGGTAAAGCGCTGCGTGAGTTCCGCGACAGCGGCAAACCGGTCTATGCCGTCGGCAGCAGCTACAGCCAGGGCCAGTACTACCTGGCGAGCTTTGCCAACAAAATCTGGCTCTCACCACAGGGCGAGGTTGACCTGCACGGCTTCGCCACCAATGGGCTGTACTACAAATCACTGCTGGATAAGCTGAAGGTCTCCACCCATGTCTTCCGCGTCGGCACCTATAAATCCGCCGTCGAGCCTTTCATTCGCGATGATATGTCCCCTGCCGCCCGCGAGGCGGACAGCCGCTGGATTGGCGAACTGTGGCAGAACTACCTCAACACCATTGCCGCCAACCGCCAGATCACCGCCCAGCAGCTATTCCCGGGCGCCCAGGGCATTATCGATGGCCTGCGTAAAGTGGGCGGCGATACGGCAAAATATGCGCTGGACAATAAGCTGGTGGATGAGCTGGCGACCTCCACGGAAGTGGAAAAGGCGCTGACCAAACAGTTTGGCTGGAGCAAAACGGATAACAATTACCGGGCGATCAGCTATTACGACTACAACGTGAAGACACCGTCTGACGAAGGTTCCGCCATTGCGGTGATCTTTGCCAACGGCGCCATCATGGATGGCGAGGAGACCCCGGGCAACGTTGGTGGCGATACCACGGCGGCGCAAATTCGCGATGCGCGCCTCGACCCGAAAATTAAGGCCATCGTTCTGCGCGTTAACAGCCCGGGCGGTAGCGTGACCGCCTCAGAAATTATCCGTGAAGAGCTGGCTGCAGCCAAAGCCGCCGGTAAACCGGTAGTGGTCTCGATGGGCGGCATGGCTGCATCTGGCGGCTACTGGATCTCCACCCCAGCGGATTACATCGTCGCGAACCCGAGCACCCTCACCGGCTCCATCGGCATCTTTGGCGTAATCAACACCGTGGAAAATACCCTCGGGTCGATTGGCGTCCATACCGACGGCGTCGCCACGTCGCCGCTGGCGGATGTCTCCAGCACCAAAGCGCTGCCGCCGGAAGTGCAGCAGCTGATGCAGTTGAGCATTGAGAATGGCTATCAGCGCTTTATCACCCTGGTGGCTAACGCCCGTAAGAGCACGCCGGAGAAAATCGACCAGATTGCCCAGGGACACGTCTGGACCGGGGAAGATGCCAAAGCCAACGGCCTGGTCGACAGCCTCGGCGACTTCGACGATGCGGTGGCTAAAGCCGCCGAGCTGGCGAAGCTGAAAACCTGGCACCTCAACTACTATCAGGAAGAGCCGACCTTCTTCTCGATGGTGCTGGATAGCCTGACCGGCTCGGTACGCGCCTCGCTGCCGGCGGCCATTCAGGCCTGGCTGCCTGCACCGGTCGCCGCGGCGGCCGAGACGGTGAAAGCGGAGAGCGACAAGCTGGCGGCGTTTAACGACCCGCAGAACCGCTATGCCTTCTGCCTGACCTGCGCCAACATCCGTTAGTACGCAGCGGCTGCCCCGTCTCCCGGGGCAGCCTTTTTCCCGCACCTGCCAGCGCCGCCACAAAGCGAGCGGCCAACACTGTATTTTTTCCCGCGTCTCTTTATACTGCGCCTGTCTACGACCAACCTAAGCGATGCTATGCAAAAAAAATCGATTTACGTTGCCTACACCGGTGGGACCATCGGTATGCAGCGCTCTGAACACGGCTATGTACCCGTTTCCGGCCATCTGCAGCGTCAGCTGGCGCTGATGCCTGAATTCCATCGTCCGGAGATGCCGGACTTCACGATCCATGAATACCATCCGCTGATGGATTCATCCGATATGACCCCCGAGGACTGGCAGCACATCGCCGACGATATCCGCAGCCATTACGATGAGTATGATGGCTTTGTGATCCTCCATGGTACCGACACCATGGCGTTTACCGCTTCGGCGCTGTCGTTCATGCTGGAAAACCTTGGCAAGCCGGTCATTGTGACAGGGTCACAAATCCCGCTGGCCGAGCTGCGTTCTGATGGTCAGATTAACCTGCTCAACGCCCTCTACGTCGCCGCCAACTATCCGATTAACGAAGTGGCGCTGTTCTTCAACAATCGACTGTTTCGCGGCAACCGCACCACTAAAGCCCACGCCGACGGCTTCGACGCTTTCGCCTCGCCAAACCTCGCGCCGCTGCTGGAAGCCGGGATCCATATTCGCCGTCTCGGTACCCCGCCGGCGCCGCAGGGCCGCGGAGAGCTTATCGTGCACCCCATCACCCCGCAGCCGATTGGCGTGGTGACGATTTACCCCGGCATCTCCGCCGACGTGGTACGCAATTTCCTGCGCCAGCCGGTGAAAGCGCTGATCCTCCGCTCCTATGGCGTCGGCAATGCCCCACAGAATGGCGAGTTTATTCAGGTGCTGGCGGAAGCCAGCCAGCGCGGTATTGTGGTGGTCAATCTGACGCAATGCATGTCCGGGAAAGTGAACATGGGCGGCTATGCCACCGGCAACGCCCTCGCCCAGGCGGGGGTCATCAGTGGTTTCGATATGACGGTGGAAGCGACGCTGACCAAGCTACACTATCTGCTTAGCCAGCAGCTGGATGTTGACGCCATTCGCGCGGCGATGCAGCAAAATCTGCGTGGCGAACTCACCCCCGACGAGGCTTAAGGAGGACGTATGGCACATCGAGCGCTGTTACTGGTTGATTTGCAGAACGACTTTTGCGCCGGCGGCGCGCTGGCGGTTCCTGAAGGCGACAGTACCGTCGAGGTGGCTAATGCGCTTATCGACTGGAGCCTGGCGCGCGGCGAGCCCATCGTCGCCAGCCAGGACTGGCACCCGGCGGATCATGGCAGCTTCGCCAGCCAGCACCAGGTGGCACCCTACACCCAGGGCGAACTCGACGGCCTGGCGCAGACCTTCTGGCCGGATCACTGCGTGCAGCACAGCGAAGGCGCGGCGCTGCATCCGCTGCTCAAACAGCAGGCGATCAACGCCGTGTTCCATAAGGGGCAAAACCGGGTCATTGACAGCTACAGCGCTTTTTTTGACAACGGTCACCGGCAGAAAACTGAACTGGACGGCTGGCTGCGCGGCCAGGGCATCGTGGAACTGACCGTCCTCGGCCTCGCCACCGATTACTGCGTCAAATTCACCGTGCTGGATGCCCTGGCGCTGGGCTATACGGTCAATGTCATCATCGACGGCTGTCGCGGCGTTAACCTGCAGCCGCAGGACAGCAGCCAGGCGTTTATGGAGATGGCCGCCGCGGGCGCCACGCTGTATACCCTCGATGACTGGCGGGAATCTCAGGCCTGATCCCTCCCCCCGGCGCCCTCGCGCCGGGTCTTCTTCTGCCGCCTCGCTATCGTCCATAAATTGAACTCTCTCGCAGTTTCAACAGGTTATTGCTGGTAGTCTGGCAAGGCTGTTTTTTCGCCACGCCATTTCCGTGGCGTGGTTATTTTTTATGTCAAAGAGGAACCACTATGAAACGTTTGCCCTTGCTGGCAGCCTTGCCCTTGCTTTGCGCTTCTGCGCTCTCTGCCCAACCCCTGATGTCCGTCGGCTATTTTAACGGCGGCGGCGACGTCACTGCCGGGCCCGGCGGCGATATCGATAAGCTGGACGTCCGGCAGATCACCCATCTCAACTACTCGTTTGGTCTTATCTATAACGATGAAAAAGACGAGACTAATGCGGCCCTGAAGGATCCTGCTCATCTGCACGAGATCTGGCTGTCGCCGAAGGTGCAGGCGGATCTGCAAAAGCTCCCGGCCCTGCGTAAACAGAACCCGGACCTCAAGGTCCTGCTGTCGGTCGGCGGCTGGGGGGGGCGCGGTTTCTCCGGCGCGGCGGCAAGCAAAGAAACCCGTAAGGTGTTTATTCAGTCTGCGCAGGAAATTGTTGAAAAATATGGTCTGGATGGGATTGACCTCGACTGGGAGTTTCCGGTCAACGGCGCCTGGGGGCTGGTTGCTAGCCAACCGGCCGATCGCGATAACTTTACCGCGCTGTTAAAAGAGCTGCGCGCAGCGTTTGGTACCAGGAAACTGGTGACTATTGCCGTGGGGGCTAACGCAGAAAGTCCGAAAAGTTGGGTGGACGTTAAAGCGATTGCGCCATCGCTCGACTACATCAACCTGATGACCTACGACATGGCCTACGGCACGCAGTACTTCAACTCGAACCTGTATGACTCCAGCCACTGGCCAACGGTCGCCGCGGCGGATAAATACAGCGCCGATTTTGTGGTCAACAATTACCTGGCCGCCGGGCTTAAACCCAGCCAGATGAACCTCGGGATTGGTTTTTATGGCCGGGTACCGAAACGGGCAGTTGAACCGGGGATTGACTGGACGAAAGCGGATGCGCAAAACAATCCGGTCACCCAGCCCTATTTTGGGCCACAGGAGGTCGCGCTGTTTGCCTCACTGGGTTATGACCTGAGCAAAGACACCTACGTAAAATACAACGATATCGTGGGCAAACTGCTCAACGATCCGCAAAAACGTTTTACCGAGCACTGGGACGATGAAGCGAAGGTTCCGTGGCTGTCAGTGCAGTCCGCGGAGGGCAAGCCGCTGTTCGCCCTGTCGTATGAGAACCCGCGATCGGTGGCCATTAAGGCGGACTATATCAAGGCGAAGGGCCTCGCCGGGGCCATGTTCTGGGAATATGGCGCCGATGACCAGAATCAGCTGGCCCGTCAGCTGGCGGAATCGCTGGGGATCAAACACTAGTCACGCCCCTTCCCCTCGGGCTGCGTGACGCAGACAGCATCGCCTGCAATGCAGGTATATCGCGCAGCCCGGGATAGGTTATGATGCCAGTTATCCGCTGCGCCACGCGCTGGCGCAGCTTAACCGTTTGACAGGAGGCAGGGGGCCATGGCCTATATCCCCAAAAATTACGCGCGTCTGGAAGTGGGTTACCGCGAAAAGGCGCTCAAGCTTTTTCCCTGGGTGTGCGGACGCTGCTCACGGGAGTTTGTCTATTCAAATCTACGCGAACTGACGGTGCACCACATCGATCACGACCACTCCAATAACCCGGAAGATGGGAGTAACTGGGAGATGTTGTGCCTGTATTGTCACGATCACGAACATTCCAAGTACACCGAAGCCGATCAGTATGGCTCCACGGTGGTGGCGGGCGAAGATGCGCAAAAGAGCGTCGGTGAGGCCACCTACAACCCGTTTGCCGATCTGAAAGCGATGATGAACAAAAAGTAAGCATGCCGATCTGGCCGCTGCGCGCGGTCGTTCACGCTGATGCTGTCCGGCGCGGGGTGACCCCGACGCCGGAACCACGCGCCGCCGGCTGGCGCTTTATTGCAGCTTAACGGTGGCGATCGGCTTTGGCACGATGCCGAAATCTTCCTTCAGCTGCTGTTTACTCTTCATCACCATCTGCCCGCGGGTGTCGATGGTCATGTGCTGGGCGTCGGTGTTATACCGGGCCTGCCACAGCATCACCAGCTGCAGGCTATTTTCCTTTTGCTCCGGCGTCAGCGCCACGCCATCCGGCCATTTTCCCAGCTCCACCGCCGTCGCCAGACGCTGGTAAACTTCCGGCGTCATACTGTCGATAATTTGCTCAATATCCATCTTCCGCTCCACTCCGCTTGGAATAATTTGCTGAATCGTTTCTTCAACCCTTAATCTGCTCGCCATTCTGCTCATCAGTGAAGCTCAGCGACGCCGAATTCACACAATAGCGCTCGCCGGTCGGCTGTGGGCCATCCGGAAACACGTGGCCGAGATGGGCGTCACAATTTCCACAACGGATTTCAATGCGCTGCATGCCGTGCGAATTGTCGGTCAGATAGCGAATGGCCTCATCGCTCACCGGCTCATAGAAGCTCGGCCAGCCGCAACCGGAGTCGTATTTGGTTTGGGAGTTAAACAGCGGCGCATCGCACACCAGGCAGTGATACACGCCATTTTTCTTGTTGTGCAGCAGCCGTCCGGTGAAAGGCGGTTCGGTGCCGTGATGCTGCGTCACGTAAAACTGCATTTCGCTTAAGCCGTTTTTCAGCTCTTCCGGGGAGGGTTTATTCGCCATGGGCTTACATCTCGCTTTGCAATGGACAACTTTCGCTCCAATTCTAACAAAACATTAACAATGAAGCGTGCACTTTTGTTCTAAACTTATGCGGTGCCAACAGGCAGCCAGATAATTGTGACTTAAATCACGTTTTTATCTTAAATGCCCTTTAAAATTCCGCGCGCAGCCCCCATATGGAATTGGGCTCAAAGGGAGAGTGAGGCAAATCAATCGCGCAAGGTGTGCTCAGGATTGATTTGTCGCAATGATTGACACGATTCCGCTTGACGCTGCGTAAGGTTTTTGTAATTTTACAGGCAACCTTTTATTCACTAACAAATAGCTGGTGGAATATATGACTATCAAAGTAGGTATCAACGGTTTTGGCCGTATCGGTCGCATTGTTTTCCGTGCTGCTCAGAAACGTTCTGACATCGAGATCGTTGCAATCAACGACCTGTTAGACGCAGAGTACATGGCTTACATGCTGAAGTATGACTCCACTCACGGTCGTTTCGACGGTACCGTTGAAGTGAAAGACGGTCATCTGGTCGTTAACGGTAAAAAAATCCGTGTTACCGCTGAACGTGACCCGGCTAACCTGAAGTGGGACGAAGTTGGTGTTGACGTTGTTGCTGAAGCAACCGGTATCTTCCTGACCGACGAAACCGCTCGTAAACACATCACCGCTGGCGCGAAAAAAGTCGTTCTGACTGGCCCGTCCAAAGACAACACCCCGATGTTCGTTCGCGGCGCTAACTTCGAAACTTACGCTGGCCAGGACATCGTTTCCAACGCTTCCTGCACCACCAACTGCCTGGCACCGCTGGCTAAAGTTATCAACGACAACTTCGGTATCGTTGAAGGCCTGATGACCACCGTCCACGCGACCACCGCGACTCAGAAAACCGTTGATGGCCCGTCTCACAAAGACTGGCGCGGCGGCCGCGGCGCAGCTCAGAACATCATCCCGTCCTCTACCGGTGCTGCTAAAGCAGTAGGTAAAGTACTGCCAGAACTGAACGGCAAACTGACCGGTATGGCGTTCCGCGTTCCGACTCCGAACGTATCCGTTGTTGACCTGACCGTTCGTCTGGAAAAAGCAGCGTCCTACGAAGAAATCAAGAAAGCCATCAAAGCCGCTTCTGAAGGCGCAATGAAAGGCGTTCTGGGTTACACCGAAGACGACGTTGTTTCTACCGACTTCAACGGCGAAGTTTGCACTTCCGTGTTCGATGCTAAAGCAGGTATCGCACTGAACGACAACTTCGTGAAACTGGTTTCCTGGTACGACAACGAAACTGGCTACTCCAACAAAGTTCTGGACCTGATTGCTCACATCTCCAAATAAGTTGAGATGAAAAAGTAATCTGTAAGAGCGACTTCGGTCGCTCTTTTTTTTGTCTGCAGAGATAGGATTGCACAATGATAAATAAAATTTTTGCTCTCCCGGTGAATGAAACCATTTCTCCCGAGATCTCCCGTCGCCAGCTGGACGACCTGGAGCTGATTGTCATCGACCATCCGCAGGTGAAAGCCTCTGTGGCGCTGCAGGGAGCGCACCTGCTCTCCTGGAAACCCGCCGGTGAAGAAGAAGTCTTGTGGCTGAGCAACAACACCCCATTTAAACAGGGCGTCGCCCTGCGCGGCGGCGTGCCGATTTGCTGGCCCTGGTTTGGCCCTTCCGCGCAGCAGGGTCTGCCGTCGCACGGCTTTGCCCGCAATCTGCCATGGACCCTGGAAGGTCATGACGAAGACGACAGCGGCGTCATGTTGACCTTTGCGCTCCAGCACAGCGCCGAAACCATGAAGCTCTGGCCGCACGAATTCACCCTCTATGCCCGCTTTAAGCTGGGCAAGACCTGTGAAATCGAGCTGGAAGCCCACGGTGAATTCGAGACCACCTCTGCCCTGCATACCTACTTCAACGTCGGCGATATCGCGGCGGTGAAAGTGAGTGGTCTTGGCGAGCGCTATATCGATAAAGTGAAGAATGCCGAAGCAGGCGTCCTGAGCAACGGCGTGCAGACCTTCCCGGACCGCACCGACCGCGTCTACCTCAACGCCGACAGCTGCAGCGTGATCCATGACGATGCGCTTAACCGCACTATCGACGTCGTGCACCATCACCAGCACAACGTGGTGGCCTGGAACCCGGGCCCGGCGCTGTCCGTCAGCATGGGCGACATGCCGGACGATGGTTACAAAACCTTCGTTTGCGTCGAAACCTGCTGCGTGACCCAGCCGCAGAAAGCCAGCGAAGAGACCCCCTCTCGCCTGGCGCAGACCATCAGCCTGAAAAAACGCTAACAGCAAAAAGCCCCGTTTACGACGGGGCTTTTTTCTCCGCTGGCTGAGGTGCTGATTAAACCATATCCAGCCGGGTTTTTCGCTGCGGTGGTGGATAGAGGCGATCCAGCTGCGCGAGCTCTTCCGCACTGAGGACGATATCGAGCGCGGCAGCATTCTGCACCACATGCTCAATACTGGCCGCTTTCGGGATCGCCAGCACTCCCGGATGACGAATCACCCAGGCGAGCAGCAGCTGTGCGACTGTCACCCCCCGCGCGTTAGCCATATTAATGATATCGGTATGCTGAAAAAGTCCATCGCGTAAGCGCCCCGCCTGCGCCAGCGGGCAGTAGGCCATCACCGGCAGAGTGTGCTGCTGGCACCAGGGCAGGAGATCGTATTCAATGCCCCGCGATGCGAGATGATAGAGCACCTGGTTGGTCGCGCAGCGTTCGCCATCCGCCGTCCGCCACAGCGCCTGCATATCGTCGGTGTCCAGATTAGAGACGCCCCAGCGGCGGATCTTGCCCTCGGCCACCAGCCTCTCCATCGCCTCGACCGTCTCCTGCAGTGGGATATCCCCGCGCCAGTGCAGGAGATACATATCGAGATAGTCGGTCTGCAGCCGGCGCAGGCTGTTTTCACAGGCGCGGCGCATCGCCGTTCCGCCGGCGTGCCAGGGATAGACTTTGGACACCAGCACCACGCGATCGCGCAGGCCGCGGATCGCCTGCCCGACGACCTCTTCCGCCCCACCGTCGGCATACATTTCCGCCGTATCGATCACCGTCAGTCCGTGGTCGATGCCCGCGCGCAGTGCAGCCACTTCCTGCGGACGCTGCGCCGCATTTTCGCCCATATACCACGTGCCCAGCCCGATGGCCGGAACCGCCGCCTGCTCGCCAAAGCGTACTGTTTTTTTCACCGTCTCCTCCTCTTTAGCTTTCTGCACCACCATAAAGCAAAACAGGGCGTGAAGCCCTGTTTTGATGCATAAAGTGCACTGTAATGATGCACAATCAGAAGGTGTAGGTGATCCCGGTTGAGATCAGGCCGCTCCAGGATTTGTCCACCATCGGGCTGTCGGTAATTTCATCCGACAGACGTGTATAGCGTGCAATGCCGTATACGCTCCAGTCGCCGAGGAAGCGATAGTTAGCCGACAGCTCCAGATACGGGTTCCAGCTGCTGTCCGGATCGTAGCTGCGCATGCCGCTGCGACGGGACTCATGCTGCGAGACACCATAGTAGTATTCGTTCTGATTGTCGCTGTTCCACTCCACGCCAATACCCGGCGTCAGCGTCAGGTTACCGTTGGTGTAGCGGTACAGCCAGGCGAGATCCCAGTTGATACCATTACTGTTATCCAGCGTATCGCCTGCAATCGTCGTGCGCAGGAAACCATAGGGCGTGTTGTGGACATAAGACAGACCGGCCATCACGGTCGATTTACGTTTATCCAGTTGACGCATTTGCGCGCTGTCGCTGTCGCCCGGCTTGAAGTACATCGGCGACCAGTAGGCCGTTATTGACAGCTTATCGTTGGTGTCGTTCCACAGGTAGTAGCCCCCGCCCAGACCGTGGAACCAGAAGTTATCGCTCTCATAACTAATGACCGGCACCGGGTAGACATCCGCATCATATTGCTTATACGGATGCTCGACGATGCCTACGCCAGCCCCAAGAGTGAACTTCCCGTCGGCATGCGCCGCGCTGGCGGACGTCGCAATCAGCACGCCGAGTGCCAGAAGTTTGATTTTAGTCACAATCCATATTCCCGTTGTCAAATTATCAGCCCGTGCAGTTTACCGTCGTAGGCCTCATGCCTCAAATTCTTTACCCGACATGACACAAATCGTTCACTTTCCCACCCTTCTCTTACCATGAGGTGACAGCCCGGTGACAGCTTCGCGTCCTGGCGTGTCAAAAAGCGTCATTTTCAGGATGAGTTATTGATATGTCATTGAAATTGATTTTCTGCGGCATGCAAGATTTCTAAATGCATCTACGCTTAAATTTAGAAGGTGTAATTGCAGGGCACATTCACGCTACTCCACCCGCAACCTGGCATAAGGGTTGCTGGATATCTGGAGAGCGACGTTCAGCTTATGTCTTCCGGGGGCCCCCACTACTCATATGAACGGCTCTCAACCTGTGCTAAAAAACGAAAGGACGGCATGCCATGAATATATTCGATCACTATCGCCAGCGCTATGAAGCTGCCAAGGACGAAGAGTTCACACTGCAGGAGTTTCTTACCATCTGCCGGCAAGATCGCAGTGCCTATGCCAATGCGGCAGAACGTCTGTTGATGGCCATTGGTGAACCCGTCATGGTTGATACGGCTCTCGAGCCGCGGCTATCCCGTCTCTTTTCAAACCGGGTCATCGCACGCTATCCGGCCTTTGAAGAGTTTTACGGTATGGAAGACGCCATTGAGCAGATCGTTTCCTATCTCAAGCATGCCGCCCAGGGGCTGGAAGAGAAGAAACAGATCCTCTATCTGCTGGGGCCGGTGGGCGGTGGTAAATCGTCGCTGGCTGAACGGCTGAAAGCGTTGATGCAGCGCGTGCCCATCTATGTGCTGAGCGCCAACGGCGAGCGTAGCCCGGTCAACGATCACCCGCTGTGCCTGTTTAATCCGCAGGAGGATGCCCAGATCCTTCAGAAAGAGTATGGCGTGCCCACCCGCTACCTCGGCACCATCATGTCGCCGTGGGCGGCCAAGCGCCTGCACGAGTTTGGCGGCGATATTACTAAATTCCGCGTGGTCAAAGTCTGGCCATCGATTCTTGAGCAGGTCGCCATCGCCAAAACCGAACCCGGTGATGAAAACAACCAGGATATTTCGGCGCTGGTGGGTAAAGTGGATATCCGTAAACTGGAACACTATGCGCAAAACGACCCGGACGCTTATGGCTACTCCGGTGCGTTGTGCCGTGCCAACCAGGGGATTATGGAATTCGTCGAGATGTTTAAAGCGCCGATTAAGGTGCTACATCCGCTGCTGACCGCCACCCAGGAAGGGAACTACAACGGGACCGAAGGGATCTCTGCCCTGCCGTTTAACGGGATAATCCTCGCCCACTCCAACGAATCGGAATGGGTGACCTTCCGTAATAACAAGAACAATGAGGCCTTCCTCGACCGCGTCTATATCGTCAAGGTGCCTTATTGCCTGCGTATCTCCGAAGAGATCCGCATCTATGAAAAATTGCTCAACAGCAGCGAGCTGACCCACGCGCCGTGCGCCCCGGGCACCCTGGAAACGTTGGCGCGCTTCTCGATTCTGTCGCGCCTGAAAGAGCCGGAAAACTCAAGCATCTACTCGAAAATGCGGGTCTATGATGGCGAAAGCCTGAAAGATACCGACCCGAAAGCGAAATCCTATCAGGAGTATCGCGATTACGCCGGGGTGGATGAAGGGATGAACGGGCTCTCCACCCGCTTTGCCTTTAAGATCCTGTCACGGGTGTTTAACTTCGACCATGTCGAGGTGGCCGCCAACCCGGTGCATCTGTTCTATGTCCTGGAGCAGCAGATTGAGCGCGAACAGTTCCCACAGGAGAACGCCGAGCGCTACCTGGAATTCCTCAAAGGCTATCTGATCCCGAAATACGCCGAGTTTATCGGCAAAGAGATCCAGACCGCTTATCTGGAATCCTACTCCGAGTACGGGCAGAACATTTTCGATCGCTATGTCACCTACGCCGACTTCTGGATCCAGGATCAGGAGTATCGCGATCCGGACACCGGTCAGCTGTTTGACCGTGAGTCGTTGAATGCTGAGCTGGAGAAAATTGAGAAGCCGGCCGGGATCAGCAACCCGAAAGACTTCCGTAACGAAATCGTCAACTTTGTGCTGCGCGCCAGAGCCAACAACAGCGGACGTAATCCGAACTGGACCAGCTACGAGAAACTGCGCACGGTTATCGAGAAGAAAATGTTCTCTAATACCGAGGAGCTGTTGCCGGTCATTTCGTTTAATGCCAAAACATCAACCGATGAGCAGAAAAAACACGACGACTTTGTCGACCGCATGATGGAAAAAGGCTACACCCGCAAACAGGTTCGCCTGCTCTGCGAGTGGTACCTGCGGGTTCGTAAATCGTCCTGATGCGTCAAGCCCGGCGGCACGCCGCCGGGTCAACTGCAGCTGAATGATGATAAGCAAAGTTGGCTAATGCAGTACAGGAGGGCATATGACCTGGTTCATAGACCGACGCCTGAACGGGAAAAACAAAAGCGCCGTCAATCGCCAGCGCTTTTTGCGCCGTTATAAGGCGCAGATTAAACAGTCGATTTCCGAGGCTATCAACAAGCGCTCGGTCACCGATATTGAGAGCGGAGAATCCGTCTCGATCCCGACGGACGATATCAACGAGCCGATGTTTCATCAGGGTCGCGGCGGCCTGCGCAACCGCGTCCACCCGGGCAACGATCATTTTGTGCAAAACGACCGGATTGAGCGCCCGCAGGGCGGTGGCGGCGGCGGTGGCGGCGGTCAGGGGCAAGCCAGCGCCGACGGCGAAGGGAAGGATGAGTTTGTCTTCCAGATTTCGAAAGATGAGTACCTGGATCTGTTATTTGAAGATCTCGCCCTGCCGAACCTGAAGAAGAATCAGCACCGGCAGTTGAACGAGTTTAAAACCCATCGCGCGGGCTTTACCTCGAATGGGGTGCCAGCCAACATCAGCGTGGTGCGTTCGCTGCAGAACTCGCTGGCCCGGCGTACGGCGATGACCGCTGGCAAGCGCCGTGAACTGCGCGCCCTGGAGGAGGATCTGGAGACCATCAGCCGCAGCGAACCGGTGCAGCTGCTGGAGGAGGAACGCCTGCGCAAAGAGATTGCTGAGCTGCGCGCCAAAATTGAACGGGTGCCGTTTATCGACACCTTTGACTTGCGCTACAAAAATTATGAAAAACGGCCGGAGCCCTCCAGCCAGGCAGTGATGTTCTGCCTGATGGACGTCTCAGGCTCGATGGACCAGGCCACCAAAGACATGGCCAAGCGCTTTTATATCCTGCTGTATCTGTTCCTCAGCCGGACCTATAAAAACGTCGATGTGGTCTATATCCGCCACCATACCCAGGCAAAAGAGGTGGATGAACACGAATTTTTCTATTCTCAGGAAACCGGCGGCACCATCGTCTCCAGCGCCCTGAAGCTGATGGATGAAGTGGTGCAGGCCCGTTATGACCCGGCGCAGTGGAACATCTACGCCGCCCAGGCGTCGGATGGCGACAACTGGGCCGATGACTCCCCGCTGTGCCACGAACTGCTGGCGAAGAAAATCCTGCCGGTGGTGCGTTATTACAGCTACATCGAAATTACCCGCCGGGCGCATCAAACCCTGTGGCGTGAGTATGAACATCTGCAGGCGACCTTTGATAATTTCGCCATGCAGCATATCCGCGACCAGGAAGATATCTACCCGGTATTCCGCGAACTGTTTCACAAGCAGTCATCTAAAAGTGAAGCTTAATTAAATACTCAGCCAGTGAGTCGAGTGACTTGCTGGCTGTTTTCCTCAGACACAAGGCCCGATGGCACATCCATACATCATGTAAAATGGAAACAACGGGGCCATGGCGACGGCGCCAAGCGAGCTAATCGTTTTAGTCTTATCATTGATTGATACCACAACGGGGTGCGCTAACTGGTAGGCGGCGGCCAGATCTGACGCGTCCGATGCAGTCCAAAATCCTGTCGCTTTAAACAACACCCCGAGGCGATCGTTATCAATTTGCACCGCATGATACTGATTCACCAGCTCGCTATGCTGCCCGGCATCCAGTTTGCGCTGATCCATCACCACCAGATATTCCGCCGTCACCTCATGTTGTTCCACGACAAAGTTAACCCGCACGCCGGAAGCCTGTTGATGAAAGCGTTCATAAAAGGTCTTATAACGCTGATATTCCTGAGGCACACCGTCACGGACAAAGCGGTAACTGTATTTCGCTGAGCTGGCGACAATACCGGACTCTGTGGGTTTCATCGCCACAATGGTATCCCGAGGCGGCAAGTTTGGCGTGCTGGTACATCCTGCGAGTATCGCTACCACCACCAGCGATAAGACATATTTCATCATTTTCAGCCGTTCCTGTTCGCGATTTTCTCTATGACATCTGGCGTTTTTTTAACACTCCAGGTACAAATCCCTAACCCTGTGTATCATAACTGCCTAATCTGCTTCAAACATTCGCGCGATCGTCAGCGTTGAACTGTTTCTACTCTCAGGAGCCTGCTATGACCCCTTTTTATCAATTGACGGCTACCCGCCTGCGCGGCCAGCCCCTCTCAATGTCTGACTATGCTGGCAAGGTGGTTCTGGTGGTGAATACGGCCAGCCATTGTGGCTTCACACCGCAATACGCTGGCCTGGAAGCGCTCTACAAAAAGTACGCGGCTCAGGGGCTGGTAGTGCTTGGTTTCCCGTGCAACCAGTTTGGTAAGCAGGAACCCGGCGGTGCGGATGAAATCGAGCAGACCTGTCACGTTAACTACGGCGTGAGCTTCCCGATGTTTGAGAAAGTGGACGTCAACGGCCCCGCCGCACACCCGCTGTTTCGTTATCTGAAACAAGCGTTGCCCGGCGTACTCGGCGGACGGATCAAGTGGAATTTCACCAAGTTCCTCATCGCTCGCGACGGCACACCCCTCACGCGTTTTGCGCCGTTGACGACGCCGGAGAAAATGGAGGCCTCCATTGTCGCGGCCCTCACGCGCTGAGTGTTCCCGTCATGCCACGTTCACCCAGCGGCGGCTGGCTGCCCATACAAGGTAGATGTCGCTCTCACGCGGCCAGCAACCGTCTGTTGCTGGCCGATCTTCCACCTGCCCGGTCATCAGCCTACAGTGGCGACACGGCCTCAACTTCATGCTGAAACACGTAGGGGTCGGAGAGGAGTTCGAATGCGTCGTCGTCCGGATAGGTGACCGCGACGTGATAATCTTCGCCTGCGAAGGCTTTGACCGCCGCAAGATCCTGCCAGTAGGTGGCGAGAAAAAAATGCGCCCATTCGCCCTGGTTTTCCTGGCGCACCAGCGCGCCTCTGTTGCCGGGGATACCCCGGGCGTGATCCACGCCGGTCTGCTCAAGGTGGCGGGCAAACCCCTCGGCATGTTGCAATGGCACACAGCCGTGCCAGGTCCTGACAATCATTTGCGTTCTCCTGTGGTGATAAACGTCTCACCTTAACATCAGAAACCACCTGTTGGGGAGCGGCACGATACCGCGCACGGTTCTGAATGGGGGAGCGCCTTACCCTCAGCTCCCCACAGCGAGCTCAGGCAGTCGCGCCTCAATCAAGGCGATCACGCTTCTGACCCGCGGCGGAATAAAACGGGCATCGGGATAGACGGCATACAGGAAACGGTCCGGTAATCGCCAGTCAGCCAGGATCGGCACCAGCCTTCCAGCCCTGAGGGCCCTGGCCGCCAGCGGTCGCTGCATCCCTCCGATGCCGATACCGGATTCCAGCGCCTGCAACAGCGCATCGCTGGTGTTGGCCCGAAAAACGGTCTTAACCTGCACGTCTCTCGTCTCGTCTGCGGAAATTATCCGCAGCGGAGCATCAAGCGGGAGGCCGCTAAACCGAACGTGTGGACAAGCCGCCAGGTCGTCCACGGACTGGACGGCGTAATGACCTGGTGCCGCAAAGAGCGCCGTTTCAATCCGCGCCAGAACCCGCGCAGCATGGGATGGCGGCGGCTCATGGCCGAGACGCAGCGCCACATCCACCCCTTCGGTAACCAGATCGGCGATCCGATCGTCGAGCGACAGCATCAGGTGCAGTTCAGGATACTGTTTCTGCAGCGCCAGCAGATGCGGCAGCAGAAGACTGCCGAGACCGCTTGGCAGCTGGACATGCACTCGTCCCTGAAACTGAGGCTCCGCCGGGTTGAGCCGCCTTTCCGCCTCCTGCATGGCGTTCAGCACCCGCTGCATATCACGCCGGTAATGCTCCCCCTGCTCGGTAAGCATCATGGCCCGCGTCGTACGATGGAGTAACACCACGCCAAGCTCCTGTTCGAGCGCGGCGATCTGCTGACTGACGGCAGATTGCTTCATCCCGAGCTGCCGGGCGGCTGCGGAAAATGAGCCGGCTTCGGCAACGCGCAGAAAGGTGGCGATGGCGGTGAGCTTATTATTCATTTCATGATTCTGCTGATAAGTGTCATCCGTTTCATGGGATAGGTGGCAAAAAAATAATCTAGCACACTGTGTCGGTCACCTTCCCAGGAGAAACACCATGAACAAGACATCCTCTCAGGTCGCACTGGTCGCTGGCAGCAGCGGCATCGTTGGCCGCCAGCTGGTCAACACCCTGTTACATCGTGGATGGGAGGTTATCGGCCTCAGCCACCGCGCCCTGTCGCAACCGGGGGCGATCCCGATGATTCACGTCGATTTACGCGATGCCCGGCACAGTGCGCAAGCGCTCCAGCCGCTGTCCACCGTGACCCACATTTTTTACAGTGCCTGGATGAATGCCGGAAACTGGAGCGAGATGGTGGAGCCGAACGTTAGCATGCTGCGTAATCTGGTCAGCCACGTCGAACAAAACGCCCCGCTGCAGGCGGTCAGCCTGATGCAGGGGTATAAAGTGTATGGCGCCCATCTTGGCCCCTTTAAAACCCCGGCGCGGGAAAGCGACCCCGGCGTACCCGGGGCTGAATTTAACGCCGCTCAACTTGCGTGGCTCCGCCACTTTCAACAAGGCAAAACCTGGCACTGGAGCGCTATCAGGCCCGGTGTGGTGGGCAGCCCGGTGCCGGGTAATGCCATGAATCTTGCGTTGAGCATCGCGCTGTATGCGTCACTGTGCAAAGCCCTGGGTTTACCGCTGCGCTTTCCCGGCACGTTAACCACCTGGCACAGCATTGTCGATCATACTGACGCCGACCTGCTGGCGGAGGCCACGCTGTGGGCCGCCACCTCACCGGCGGGGGAAAACGAGGCCTTCAACGTCAATAATGGTGATATCTGGCGCTGGTGCGAGCTGTGGCCGCGCATCGCGCAGTGGTTTGAACTGGAATGCGCCCCGCCCGTCAGGCTCTCATTTCATCAGCTATTCAATGACTATCGTGCCGTCTGGCACGAGCTGGCCGGAGAGCGGCTGGTGGAAGCGGACATTCTGCGTCTGAGCGACGGTCAGTTTGCCGATTTCGTGTTCGGCTGGCAGTACGATATGTTTGGCGATGGCAGTAAACTGCGCCGGGCTGGCTTCCAGCGGATGCAGGCCACAGACGAGATGTTTTTCAGCCTGTTTTCGCAGCTGAGAACGGCGCGGGTGATCCCCTGAGCGTTAGCGTCAGGGCAACGCCAGCCGGTCTTGATGGTCCGCAAAGAGGGTGATGAGATGGTCGGCGATAACCCGCACGCGTCTGGACCCGGCCAGGTCGGAATGCATCACTAACCATAACGTCTGATCCGCGCCGATCTCCGGCTGCAGGCACTGCAGCCCGTTGGCCCGCGCCATAAAGTGCGGCAGGACGCCCAGCCCAAGCCCCGCTGATACCGCGGAAACCTGGGCCACGAGCGTATTGGCTTCGACTTTACACGGTCGCCCTCGCAGGGTGCGCGTGATCCATTGGGCGGCCGGCAGGTGCTGGTGAGTCTCCGGCCACCCCACAAAGTCCGCCTCGCTCAGCGACAGGCCGTCCGCGCCGGCCAGATAGCTGGCGGCGCCATAGACGCCAAACCCCACCGTCCCCAGCCGCTTTAAGGTCAAATGCCCGGCGTCAGGCTTGACCATGCGGATCGCCAGATCGGCATCCCGACGATGCAGGTTCACCGGCTGCACGCCGCTCAGCACCTCCACCCGCAGGTCAGGATAGTGGTCCAGGAGCCCTTTCAGGGAGGGCAGAATAAAATGCGTGGCCAGGTTGTCCGAGGTAGCCAGGCGGACAACCCCGGCGACATGCCCCTGCAGTTGCGCCGCCTCGCCGAACGCCAGGCCTGCGTATTCCAGCGCCTCCGCCCGCGCGAGCAGGGCTTCGCCATCGTCGGTCAGGCGATAGCCGCTCTGATGGCGGCTAAAAAGCGGGACTTTCAGCGACTGTTCCAGCCGATCCAGCCTGCGGGACACCGTGGCAATCCCCATGTTCATCTTGTCGGCGGCGCCGCTTAGCGTTCCCGCCCGGGCGATGGCGAGGAAGATGCGCGCATCATCCCAGTTAAACTCTGCCGTCATCTCTTTTCCATTTATGGAAAACGGTTCTCCGTTTTCTGCTCTTTTTTATCATTTTCGCAGGGATGATACTGCACGCCACTCGCGGAGACAAACAGGCTATCCGATCGCCGGTTCTCTCCTCACCTGAACGTCCGTGCACCATGCGCGACTTCCCTCTTCTTAGGATACGCCTGACATGAAAGAGATTGCTTTACCCCTTAACCCAACCCCGGCTCGCGTCTGGATAGCCGTCATTGCGCTCGGGATCTGCGCCTTTTCGATCGTCACCAGCGAACTGGCGCCGGTGGGCATGCTCAGCGCCCTGGCGGCGGATTTTCACCAGACGGAATCCGGTATGGGGCTTGCCGTCACCGCCTACGGCTGGGTGGGCGCCCTGGCGGCCCTGCTTTCCGGCGCGATGCCGGCGCGTATTTCACGCAAGGCGCTGCTGGTCGGGCTGATGCTGACCCTGGCGCTTTCCTGCCTCGCCGCGACCCGGTCTTATTCCATGTTCGCCCTGATGAGCGCCCGCATGATTGGCGCCCTGGCGCATGGCGCCTTCTGGGCCTTAATTGGCATCGTCGCCGCGCAGCTGGTCCCGCCGCACCGGCTGGGGCTGGCTACGGCAATCATTTTTGGCGGCGTGTCGGCGGCAAGCGTAGTGGGGGTACCGCTGGCGAGCTTTATCGCCACCCTGGCGGGCTGGCGACACGCGTTTTTGGCGGTGGCCCTGTTGTCACTGGCCGCAGCGGCAGTGCTATGCTCGACGCTGCCTGCGCTGGCCGCGTCCACCCCCGTCAGGCTGGGTGTTTATCGCGATATCTTCCGTAATCCGCTGCTCTGCGGCCTGTATGGCGCCACGGCCTGCATCATTACCGCTCACTTTGCCGCCTTCACCTACGTTGAACCGCTGCTGATAACACTGCAGGGAGTACCGGCGACCGCCCTCTCCGGCCTGCTGCTGTTGTCAGGGGTTTCCGGGCTGGTGGGTAACGTTATCGCGGGTAAGCTTATCGACCGTCATCTGAAGGAGCTGATTTTTGCTTCACTGCTGCTGAGCGGGGGCGCGCTGGCGCTCCTCGGCACCGGACGGCTTGCGCCCCTGCCTTTCTGTTTTAGCGGGCTGCTGTTAGCCCTGTGGGGCGCCGGTATCGCGATCGTGTTCGTCGGCTTACAGACCTGGCTGCTGCGCAGCGCAGGCGCGGTCGCCCAGCCGGCGTCAGCCATTTACGTGGCTATTTTTAATGCCGCCATCGGCACCGGGGCGCTTGTCGGCGGCCAGCTGATCGCCACTGCGGGCTTGTCAGGCATGGTGTGGCTGGCGGCGGGGATCATGGCGTGTAGTACGCTGCTGATCGCCCTGCTGAAAACGCCCTCAGCCGGCTAAAGGCTACCCTGCAAAACCGCGTTTTCACGATCCAGGGTGAAGACCTGCCATGCGACCCGGGTCGCGCTCAGGGTAAAAATGGCCGTCGCCAGCGTATTTTCGTCATCCGGATCTTCCGCAGACAGCCGGTAAATCGGTAACAGCGGATCCTGCTGGTCGGAGAGCATCGCTTTCGCTGTTACCCCATCCAGCGACGGGTTCGTCGCCAGCCACGCGTCCAGGCGCTGCTGGCGTGAGCCGGAACTCCCGGTCACGATCTGTTCAATGGTCGCAAGCTGGGGATGGATCAGATGGTTGGCATGCCCAAAGGTGGCGGTCAGCTGGCGCACTGAGCTGCCGGAGCCGGTAGCTTCCACGCTAAACAGACGGCTATCGCCCATTTGACCCAGCGTGTGGTGAAACGCGCCCGCGCGCGGTGTCGCGGTCAGCAGGGTAATGGCCTCATCTAACGTGGTGGCATTCAGCGATGCGCGGGCCAGTATCTGGCGCGGCATCCCCTCCGGACGATGCACAGCACGAATATTGTTGACCGTATTGACTATCCCTTTCTCATTCACCGCGAAGGTGTGCCCGCACAGGGAGCCGGGGTAGGCGAAGCTGGTGAAGGCGAGGCCCACATCCGGTGTCACGTGGACGATGGCGCAGTCACCGCGCAGCTGCGGGAAACCGTCTTCGTTGTGCGCAATAATTAACTCGCCCTCAGCGCTTTTCCCCGCCAGGGTAGTGCAGCCATCCGACGTCGAACGCACCAGATCGCCGCGACAGTTCCAGGCAAACACCTCATCCACCGGCGCCTGCAGCCCCTCCGCCATGCCCTCCAGCTCCTGCCAGATCAGCGGAAACTGAGCCTGGACGGTTGCGCGCATGCGCTGGGTTTGCTCCGCCGTTTTCAGGGCGGTTACGGTTTGCCACAGCGCTGTTTGCCTGATTTTAGTATGCCAGGCCTCACGACCAAACGCGCCAAGCTGCTGACCGACCGCATAGGCGGAACCACGGATTGCGATTGTTTTCATATTGTCATCATTCACTTATGTTCAGGATACGTGTTGCAAAAACTCTTGCAGACGCGGATTGCTGCTGGCAGTGAGCAGCACCTCAGGTGAACCATCTTCGGCAATGGTGCCGCCATCAATAAAGATCAACCGGGAAGCCACCTCTCTGGCAAAGCCAATCTCATGGGTCACAATCACCATCGTCATGCCCTCTTCGGCCAGCGAGCGCATGACCTTTAACACCTCATGCCGCAGTTCGGGATCGAGAGCGGATGTTGGCTCATCAAATAACATCATTTTGGGTTTTACCGCCAGGGCACGAGCTATCGCCACGCGTTGCTGCTGCCCCCCCGAGAGCTCTGCCGGATAGTGGTTGGCGCGTTCGCGCAGACCCACGCGGTCCAGCAACGCCAGCGCCTGCTCCCGCGCCGCGGCCTTACTCTGCTTACGCACGCGAACCGGACCGAACATGACATTCTCAAGGGCGGTCAGATGCGGGAACAAATGAAACTGTTGAAACACCATACCGGCTTCGCGGCGAATATCACACTCATTCGCGTGCGGATCCGTAATATGCATGCCCGCCACCAGCAGCGTTCCCGAAGAGATCTCCTCCAGCTTGTTAATGCAGCGCAACAGGGTCGATTTTCCCGAGCCGGACGGGCCAATGATCACCACCACCTCGCCCGCTTCAATCTTTAAATTGATATCGTGCAGCACCTGAGTGGCGCCGAAGTTTTTCGCTACCGCGCTAAATTCAACCATGCTCATAAAATATGGATCCTTTTCTCAAGTTGTTTCAGCAGGAAGCTCAGGCACAATGTCAAAAACAGATAAATCATCGCCACCGCCGTCCACACCTCCAGCGCCCGAAAGTTACCGGCAATAATCTCTTGTCCCTGGCGGGTTAATTCTGCCACGCCAATCACAATAAAGAGCGAGGTATCTTTTATACTGATAATCCACTGATTGCCTAATGCCGGGATCATTCGCCGAAAAGCCAGCGGCATAATGACATGTAATAAGGTGCTGCGTGGCGATAACCCCATCGCCAGGCTGGCTTCTTTAAAACCTTTATTGATCGACAGAATCGCGCCCCGGGTGATCTCCGCTATATAAGCGCCGGAGTTAATCACAATGGTAATAATTGCGGCAGGAACCGGGTCAATACGCACTGGCAACACCATCGGCAGGGCGAAGTAGATAAACATCACCTGCACCATGATCGGCGTTCCACGGATTAATTCCACAAACACCAGCGATACCGTTTTTGATATTGTTCCGCCTAATGCGCGGCAGGTTCCCGCCAGCAAGCCAATGATTAACCCACCTAACAAACCGGACAAAGAGATAATCAGCGTCAGCTGCAAGCCCTGCATCAGCAGCGGTAAAGCATCCCAAATATAGCGACTGTCAAAATTCATCATTCTACCCGTCAAGAAGAAATGAGGTCGGATCGCTCCGACCTGGCAGGGTTATTTCGGCTGTTTAGCAAACCACTTAACGTAAATCTTGTCGTAGGTGCCATCGGCACGCAGGGCCTGCAGAGCCTGGTTCACTTTTGGCGTCAGGCTGCTGTTTTTCTGCATCGCAAAGCCATATTGCTGTGGCAGAATGCTGTCCGTCTCCCCGGTGGATTTGACCTTGCCATTACCCGCCGTCTTCACGTAGTAAAGGACATTTGGCGAATCGTGAACGACGGCATCGAGATTGCCGGCCTGAAGGTCAAGGTAGGCGTTATCGATATTCGGAAACTCGATATAATTCGCTTTATATTTGCTTTTCATAAAGCTGGCCGCCGCCGTCCCCTGCTTAAGGCCAACTTTTTTCCCGGTCAAATCACTGAATTTGGCAATGGAATTATCAGTACTTTTCACGGCTATTAACAGGTCGGCATTATAATACCCATCACTGAAATCCACGACCTGTTTACGCGCATCGGTAATGGTTATGCCGGCCATCGCCACGTCCAGATTACGCGACTGCAGTCCGGGGATGAGGCCGCCGAAATCCATCGGCCTTAATTCGTAGCTGATATGCATTTTCTTTGCGATAGCGTCCCACAAATCGATATCAAAGCCGACATATTTATCACCTTGTTTAAATTCAAAAGGGACAAAAGCGGTATCCACGCCCACTGTTATTTTGTCCTGGGCTGCTGTCACAAAACTGGCAGAACAAATAACCAAAGCCAGCGTCAGTTTTAATTTATTAAATAGTCCAGTCATAATTACCCTCAGCGTCAATGAAATGGCATGCAATGAATATCAGCCTGCGATATATATCGCCGGAAGAACCAATAACAACACTTGATATGCAGGGCGCATTATTATGCGCCCGAATGAAAAGGCTAACTTATTCAGAAAATAGAGAGTCGGTGGTATCCGGTACGGGCGTCTGGGCGCTGTTCATCACCATGGAGAGAAAACTGTAATAACCGTTTATCCCAATCAGATCCACCACGCCCTTCTCACCCCATAAATCAACGGCTTGTTGCCAGGTGCTATCACTCACCTTTTGCTGCTGATGCAGTTGCTGACAGAAGTCATAGATCACCTGCTCATCGGGCCGGAGATCGTCTGGCGGGCGCCGTTGCTTAATCGCCCGCACCGCCGCGGCAGAGATGCCCTTCTCACGTGCTATTGGCGCATGGATCGCCCACTCTACCGGCTGTGACCAGTGCCGTGCTGTCAGCAAAATCGCCAGTTCAGAAAGACGCTGACCCAGCGCGCTGCGATAACGTAAATACTCCCCCATACGCTGGGCATGCGCCATCAGCTCGGGACTACGCAGCAGCGGCTCAAAAGGCGGCAGTAAGGCGCCGCGCGGCCCATTGATGATCTCTTCCGCTAACTGACGTTGCCGCTCGTCCCATTCCTGTTCCGCCAGGGGCGGTAAACGATTGATCATAATTTTCCCGTCTCTTCGCGGATCACGCTGTTCAGCGTATCGACCACAAAGTCGATCTGCGCCGGGGTGATGATAAACGGCGGCGCGATCAGGATGTGATCGCCATACTGACCATCGATCGTGCCGCCCATGGGGTAGACCATCAACCCACGCGCCATACAATTTGCTTTGATCGCAGCATGCAGCTTCAGGGCAGGATCGAACGGGGTTTTGTTGTCTTTATCGCGCACCAGCTCGACGCCGGCAAACAGGCCGCGTCCGCGCGTATCGCCGACATGCGGTAACTCACCCAACACCTCGCGCAGGGCCTGTTGCAGATAGGCGCCCTGCTGTTTGACGGCAGCCAGTAAATTATCGCGCGCAATCACCTGCTGCACCGCCAGCGCTGCCGACGCGGCGGTAGCATGACAAATGTAAGTGTGGCCATGCTGGAACAACCCGCTGCCCGCCTTCAGCGCGGAAACAATGGTCTCACTCGCCAGTACCGCCCCAATCGGCTGATAACCCCCGCCGAGTCCCTTGGCGATGGTTACTAAATCAGGCACCACGTCCTCTTGTTCAAACGCGTGCAGCGTCCCGGTACGCCCCATACCGCACATCACCTCATCGGCGATATAGAGGATGCCGTATTTATCGCACAGGCGGCGCACCCCCTTCAGATAGCCCGGCGTCGGCGGCGTGGCCCCCGTCGTCGCCCCCACCACCGTTTCCGCACAGAAACCGATAATCGTTTCCGGGCCGGCCTCAAGAATGGCTTGCTCCAGCTCATTAAGCAGACGTTCGGTATACTGTTGCTGGGTCTCGTCAGCCCGGCGATCGCGGTACTCATTGCAGGCTGAGACGCGGATAACATCCATTAATAAGGGGGCAAACTGGCGACGGCGCCATTCGTTACCGCCCACCGCCAGCGCGCCCAGCGTATTGCCGTGATAGCTCTGTTTACGGGCGATAAATCGGGTGCGCGATGGCTGGCCGATCTCCACAAAGTACTGCCGCGCCATCTTCAGCGCCGTCTCTATTGCTTCGGATCCGCCCGAGACAAAGTAGGCATAGTTAAGCTCGCCGGGCGCCGTGCGGGTGAGATGTTCGGCCAGCTGTTCCACGACATCACTGGTAAAAAAACTGGTATGCGCATAGGCCAGCTGATCGATCTGGCGGTGCATCGCCGCCAGCACATCAGGGTGTGCGTGTCCGAGGCAGGAAACCGCCGCCCCGCCGCAGGCATCAAGATACGGCTTTCCCTGGGCATCAAAGATATAGGCCCCCTGGGCACGTGAGGCCACGATCGGCGTGCTACGCAGGCTGCGGTGAATGACATGACTCATACTGGGTTCTGCTCCTGAATCCGCTACATTAATTGAGCGTATCTTGCAGGATCCATTTGGATCACGTCAACGAAATAAAGATATAAATGCATCCATAATTCTTATACCAGATACATTTGAATCATTTATCAGGATTTACCGGGGATCACATAGACGCCAGAATCGATAAGATAGCGCTCGGCACTTTCAATTTTACTCACCGCCTCCCGGCCGTGGCGCACCACCAGCATCGCCAGTAAACACTCCGCCAGCCCCATGCCCGAGACCACGGAAGGGAAAAATGACGGACTGTCGATGGAAAACAGCAGCGTGCAGTCTGCCGCCTGCGCTAAGGGGGAAACCGGCGAGTCGGTAATGGCGAGGATCTTCGCCCCTGCCTGTCGGGCTGCCCGTAAAACATCCAGTGATTCGCGTGAATAGGGCGCAAAACTGGTGAGTAAGACGCAATCCCGGTTGGTCAGTTCGCGGGTGAAAACTTCGATATTGCTGGCCAGGCCATCGATTAACGATACCTGCCGGTTGAACAGTCGATAGACATAAAACAGCGACCACGCGATTGGAAAGCTGGCGCGGAATCCGCAGATATAGACATTCTCCGCGCTATCGAGCAAGGTCACCGCCTGCTCCATCTCCTGCGCATTTTCGTTTTGCGTAAAGGTCAGATTCGCCTGATGCGCCTGAAAAACCTCTTTATACAGCTGCGTTTGCGTGCCGCGGGCCATCATTTTTTCCGCTTTTGATACGTACGTATCATTGCGCAGCCCCAGGTCGTCAATGAAATCGCTTTTCAGCTCGCTCCAGCCGCGGTAACCCAGCCGCTGCGCCAGACGCAGCAGCGTCGCCGGTTTTACCCCGGCTTCCGCCGCGAAGGCACGCATCGATAACACCACCAGTTGGCTGGCATTTTGCAGTGAGAACTCGGCGGCGCGTTGCAGCTCGGGCGACAACCCGCCGAATTCATTAATGATTTTTTCCCTGAGATTCATGGCAGCTACTTACTGGTTTTAAGTGAAAGCTATCTAATCATATTTGAGATCAAGACTCTATAGGTGGCTAACGACCCCGCGGGTCACATCCGTTCCCCCTTCTCATTGCTGGCGTGCTTTACTTCAAATATGGCGCAAGAGGAATGTCACTGGCGGGTGGGAAAAGGTATGCTCTTATCAGGGGGCGTTGCACATCAAAGCCCTGTTCACTGCTGGAAATCTCACCATGGCACGCAACCGCACTTTTTCTCTCAATCTCCGTTGGCGAGCGCTGCTCAAAGACGCAGGGATGGAGCCTGAACATCTCCTCCGCCAGGCCGGTTTGCCGGACGACACCTTTTCAGACATCAATCGCGGTCTGACTACCGATGAGTATCTGCGTTTCTGGCGCGTGCTGGAAAAAGAAAGCGACGATCAGGCCTTTCCTTTGCCCTTTGTAGAAAGGGTCTCTGCGGAAGTGTTTGATCCCCCGCTGTTCGCCGCCTTGTGTAGTACCCACATGATGCAGGCGGTCCAGCGGCTGGCCAAGTATAAACTGCTTATTGCCCCCATGGTGCTGGAGACGACGGTCGTGCAGAACGGCACGCTGACAGTGTCTCCGCGCTGGCTGGGAGCAACAGAAATCCCTGCCTCTCTGGAAGTGGCAGAGCTGGCATTTTTACTTCGTCTGAACCGACTGGCCACCCGCGAACCGGTTCAGGCCGTGAAAGTAACGCTCTCACAGCCCCTCACCCGCCAGCAGACCCACCACTTTTCAGCCTTCTTCGGCACGACCATACAGCGTGGAAAGCGGGCGACCATCAGCTTTGCCGCCGCTGATGCCCTGCGCCCCTTTTTGACGGTGAACGAGGGTATGTGGCAGGTCTTTGAGCCGGAGCTGCAGCGTCGTCTCAGCCAGCTTAGCGATCAGGCCTCAACGGCTGAACGTGTTCATGCAGTCCTGCTGGAGCTTCTGCCGGGCAACGACGCCTCTATCGACAATACGGCGCAACGTCTGGGAATGAGCAAACGCACCCTGCAGCGCAGGCTGAAGCAGGAGGGAGAGAATTATCGCGCCCTTGTTCACGCTTGTCGCGAAGCGCTGGCTCGCCACTATCTTCTCAATACCACGCTTTCCGGTTATGAGATCGCCTTTCTGCTCGGTTTTGAAGATCCGAATTCCTTCTATCGGGCTTTTATGGCGTGGACCGGCCAGACGCCAGAAACCCTCAGAGACATGATGCGCCTCAACTAAGCGCGCGTCATGGCGCGCTTTGCCAGTATTGTGGCGCACCGTGCCAGCGACACCGCGCCTGACAGCAGGCACACTCAGCGCAGTCTACTTGCCGAGGTGCTTATGTTTATTCAGGAAAAGAAAACCGCGCTGGTCACCGGCGCATCGTCAGGGATGGGGAAAGCCATTGCCCGTCGTCTTATCCAGGAGGGTTACCAGGTTTACGTTGCTGCCCGGCAGCTCGGGAAAATGGACGATCTGGCTTCGCTAGGGGCCCAATGCCTGCAGATGGATCTCTCACGACAGGACGATCGGCTGGCGGTCGTGAACACCATTCTGTCTCAGACCGGAGGGGTCGATGTACTGGTCAATAATGCCGGTTTTGGCCTGTATGGCCCGGTCGAAGAGATCGGTATCGATGAGGCTCGCTACCAGTTTGAGGTCAATCTCTTCGGCGCGGCGCATCTCACGCAACTACTGCTTCCCGCAATGCGCGCCCGCCGTCGCGGATATATTGTCAATATCTCTTCCATGGGCGGGAAGATGTATAGCGTCCTCGGCGCATGGTACCACGCCACCAAACATGCACTTGAGGGGTGGTCAGACTGCCTGCGGCTGGAAGTTGCCGACTTCGGCATCAAGGTGGTTATCATCGAACCTGGAGTGATTGAAACCGGCTTCGGCGATGCGGCCAGTGAAAGTATTGTCAAACGTTCGGCCACAGGACCGTATGGTCAGTTGGTAAAAGGGGTCGCCCTGTCGATCCAAAAAACGTACGGCCATGGCACCGGCAGCGACCCGCAGACGATCGCCGAGGTGGTCCTGGTTGCGGTGAAGGCCTCAAATCCACGCCCCCGTTATGCCGTCGGTAAGTATGCCAAGCTGCTTATCCGGATGCGTGTCTGGCTGGGCGACCGTCTTTTCGATCGTATTATCCTCAGCCAGATGCGCTGAGGTCATGTTCTGCTCACCTTCGCCTCGCGCTGGAGGGGGATGACTCTCCCAGCCAGTCGATAAAAAACGCCATAAACGCCGACACCTGTGGCGGCTGCAGCTTTCGCTGGGGAAAGACAAACTGCAGCCCAACCTCCTTGCGGTCTAAGGGGCTGAATCCGGTGAAGCGCTCGGCAAATAGCACCTGAAGCCGTCCCTCCTCGACATCCCTCTTCACATCCCACCATGATTTACCGGCGATCCCCGCCCCGCTGAGCGCCCACTGCCGCAGCAGTGCCCCATCGTCGCAGACCATCGCCGGCGTCACCCGCACCACGCGCTCCTTTCCCGCCTCCTCGAAGCGCCATTCATTCATCACCACACCGTGCCGCTCCAGCGCCAGGCAGCGGTGATGGTGCAACTCGTCGAGGGCGGCAGGCGTTCCGTGAGTGGCAAGATAAGCCTCCGAAGCCACCAGCACCCGGTGGTTGGGGCGGATATGGCGGATCGCCAAACTACTGTCTGGCAGGTTACCGACGCGAATGCTCATATCCAGCCGGTTGGCGACCAGATCCTCCACGCGCTCACCTAAGAACACGGAAAACGTGACCTCCGGGTGACGGCGGGAAAAGTCGACGATGGCCGGGCTAAGATACTGTCGGCCAAAGTCGGAGGGGGCGGAAAGACGAATATTGCCGCTCAGCACCCCTTCCTTTTGCGTCAGCAACGATTCGGCGTGACGGGCCTCCTCCAGTACGCGCCGCGCGGCATGATAAAAATCTTCCCCCGCCCTGGTCAGGGTGATCGCGCGCGTGGAACGATGGAACAGGCGGGTCTGGTAGCGCTCCTCCATCGCCTTCAGACGGGCCGTCATGGTGGCCGGTGAGAGCGATAACCGTCTGCCAGCGGCGGAGAGTCCCCCCGCCTCGGCGACAGCCACCAGCAGCGCCATATCTTCCAGCTTGCCCATTTTTCGTATTTCCTGAAAAGTGAATCTGATTTTAGCCTAATTATCAAAATCAGATCCCGACTGTAAAGTGATTTTCATTCCACTCGCAAGGGACACCCGTATGAACAGCCTCTCACTTTTCGATCGTTACCGCATCGGCACGCTGCCGTTGAAAAACCGCATCGTCATGGCTCCCATGACCCGGGCGCGCGCCCTGCAGCCCGGAAATATCCCCTCCGCGCTGATGGCAGAATATTACCGCCAGCGCGCCAGCGCCGGATTGATCGTCACGGAGGCGACGCAAATATCTCCTGAGGGACAGGGATACTCCTGGACGCCTGGCCTGCATTCCGCTGAGCAGATTGCCGGCTGGCAGCTGACGACCGGGGCCGTTCACCATGCTGGCGGCGTTATTTTTTCTCAGCTCTGGCACGTGGGCCGGATGTCGCACGCTCGTTTTCATGCGGATGGGCACCCCGTGGCCCCGTCGGCGCTGGCGCCGGACGCCCAGGTCTGGGTGGTGGATGAGCAAGGCCGGGGCCAGATGGTGGACTGCCCACCGCCGCGGGCGCTCTCCCGATCGGATATTCAGCGTATTGTCGCCGATTACCGTCAGGCGGCGCGCAATGCGATAGCGGCGGGGTTTGACGGCGTGGAAGTGCACGGCGGCAATGGCTATCTGATCGACCAGTTCCTGCGGCGTACCGCCAACCAGCGTACTGATGAGTACGGCGGTAGCCTGAGCAACCGGATCCGTTTTGCCCAGGAGGTGCTGACCGCCATCGGCGACGTCATTGGCCGCGAGCGGACGGGCATCCGCCTTTCCCCCTTCATTACCCAGCGCGGGATGAACGACCCGCAGGTGATCGACGCCATCCTTGCCCTGGCGGCCTGGTGCGAACAGCAGGGTATCGCCTTTATCCACCTGGCGGAGGCGGACTGGGACGATGCGCCAGCCGTTCCCCAGCACTTTCGTGACACGCTGCGCGCGACCTTCAGCGGCACCCTGATCGTGGCCGGCAATTACGATCAGCAAAAGGCGGAACGTATCCTCACCGCCGGTTTCGCCGACCTGGTGGCTTTCGGCCGGCCGTTTATTGCTAATCCTGACCTGCCGCAGCGGCTTCAGCACCGCTGGCCGCTGGCGACCGTCAGCGATCCCGCCACGCTGTTTGGCGGGACAGAGGTGGGCTATACCGACTATCCCTTCTATACGGAGCATAAAGAGTGAAAATGACCCGCAAAATGTTACCTGCCAGCCGTAGTTTCGCTGTTGTCTGTACGCAGGCCAGACGCGGCATCACGCTGCGGCGCTGCGCCACCGCGCTGCTGCTTGCCGGGATATCCGGCTCCGCGTTTTCAGCCCCGCAGGGTTTGCTGAAGCCAGCCCAGCTCATCGTTGACAGCGGCCTTCCCCCTGCCACACGCGCCGCCAATGAATATGTCGCCAGGCAATACGCCACGTTCTGGAATACCGGTGATGAAGCGCTGGCCCGGGCGGCGCTGGCGGGGAATTTTATCGATAAAACGCCCCCGGAAGGGCGCCGACAAGGGCCGGAAGGCGCGATCCTCGCCTCCAGAGCGTTTCGTCAGGCGGTGCCGGATTTACGTTGTGATGTCGAACAAATGATTGTGGCCGGTGACCGGGTGGTCTCACACTTACATTTTCATGGCCACTTTACCGGGACCTTCGGCACCCGGAAGGGTAAGGGACAAAATATCGATTTTATCGCCACCGATATCTATCAGATCAGCGGCGGTAAAATTGCCGCCAACTGGCATATTGAAGATAACCTGACGCTGATGAAACAGCTGGGCGCGCAATAAGCTGCCCACCCGAGCGGTGAGTAAGCGATCGCCATAACCACGAGCCCCCCGGTATCCGCCGGGGCGGCTCGCCTGGCGACAGACTGTGCTTAGATTTGCGCCATGCCACCGTCGACATAGATCTCTGCGGCGTTAATAAAGCTCGACTCGTCAGACGCTAAAAATACCACCGCCCTGCCAATCTCCTCCGGCTCGCCCAGCCGCCCGAGCGGTACGCTGGCGGCCAGGGCGTCGAACAAGCCCTGACGGTCCGCCTCCGCAACCAGTCCTCCCAGACCCGGGGTACGCACCGGCCCCGGGCTGACGACATTGATGCGGATCCCGCGATCGTTCACCTCCAGCGCCCAGGAGCGCGCCAGGCTGCGTACCGCCGCTTTACTGGCGCTATAGATGCTGAAGTTCGCCGTCCCTTTGACCGCCGCCGTAGAGCCGGTCAAAATCACCGAGGCGCCGTCGGTGAGCAGCGGCAGCGCTTTCTGGACGGTGAACACCACCCCGCGCACGTTGGTGGCGAATATCCGCTCGATGTGCGCTTCGGTGATGGCGCTGAGTGGCAGCATATCCCCGCCGCCAGCATTGGCGAACAGCACATCCAGGCGGCCGGACTCGTCGGCAATGGTCGCAAATACCGCGTCAAGGTCGCTTAACACGGCGGCGTCGGCGCGGATCCCGCGGGCGGCGGGCCCGATGAATCTTACCGCCGCATCCAGCTCCTCCTGTCGGCGGCCGGTGATATACACCTTCGCGCCCTGCTCCGCCAGCGCTTTCGCCGACGCCAGGCCAATCCCGGTGCTGCCGCCGGTCACTAACGCCACTTTATCCGCAAGTTTTTTGCTCATGGTGCATTTCCTTGGTTAGAGTATAAACAGGCCAGGCTCGCGAAAGCGCCCCGCCGGGTATGGAAAGCACTGTAATCGCCTCAGAGAGGCGGAAAAATGGCCTAATCTGAAAAACACTTTTCCCCTCCGTGGATAATGGACGCCCACTAACCAGGATACTGCGAATAATGGACCGATTTTCAGCCCTCAAAGCCTTCACCCGCGTTGTCGAAGCCGGCAGCTTTACCCGCGCCGCGGACTCGCTGGATATGCCCAACGCCACGCTCAGCAAAACCATCAAGCAACTGGAAGCGCACCTGGGGGTTTCCCTCCTGCAGCGCACCACCCGGCGTATTACCGTGACGCCGGAAGGACGGGAGTACTATGAAAAAGCTCGCTGCCTGCTGGAAGACCTGGAAGAGATCGACGCCTCCTTCAATACCGCCCACAATAAGCCGAAGGGCCATCTACGGATCGCCATCGGTGGGTCGACCGCGTGCGATGTGCTGATCCCGCTGCTGGCGGAATTTATGACCGCCTGGCCGGATATCCGTATTGATTTGCAGGTGGCCGATAAACCCGCGGACCTCATCAGCGGCAATATTGACTGCGCCATCCGCGGCGGGCCGATGGAAGACTCGACGCTGATCGCCCGTAAAATCGGCGAGGCGACGCTGGTCACCTGCGCCACCCCTGGCTATCTTCAACGCTGCGGCACGCCCGCCTCGCCGGATGAACTCCATCATGGCCACCAGCTCATCAGCTATCTGTCGCCGGCCAGCGGCAGAGCGTTTCCGTTTCGCTTTACGCGTCACGGCGTCAGTACCGAGCTCAAGACAGAGCCCCATCTCGGCATCAATGAGAGCAACGCGCATATTGCCGCCGGCGAGGCGGGCTTAGGCATTGTGCAGACCTTTACCTATTCGCTAAAACCCGCGCTGGCAAGCGGCAAGCTGGTGGAGATCCTCAGCGCCTGGCGCCCGGCCCCCTATCCCTTTCACGTCGTCTATGCCCGGCACCGGCACGTGCCGCCCCGGCTCCGCGTCTTTATTGAATGGCTGGCGGCGGTTTTTCCGGCTGCGGTGCAGGGATAAAGCGCGTTATCTGACGCAGCGCCGAGGGTGGTCCACAATTGAACGCACTGATCGCTATTTTTCCTTTTTACGACCGTCCGAAAAACACCAATGATTAAATCTACGATTTGATGTTTCTACACAAAATATAAACGAAGATTTAAATTGATATGAATGGGTTGACAATAACATTGGCTATGGGTAGATTTCATGGGCCTAAGTTGTGGCCTTTCCTAATCTGACATAAGAGACTAATGGATACTGAATTTAGTAGCGGTCCGAATATGGCCTTAACGGTTATTCGGACAAGTAAACATAAAATCGATTGTGATCACTTCTTCGTTTTGGTGTGTCTCGCCGGAGCCTGATGCTCTCGTGTTGTCCCACCTCGACCAGAGTTTTCACGGTCCCGAGGTGTGTTATGAACTTCAAATTTACCCTTTTTCCTGGTGTCAAAACCATGACATCAACGCTGCGTGTCCGGCCGCCCCGCGATCGGGTGTCGTCTGCGCGCAAAAAACAGCAAAGCTCTATATTCTCTTCGAAAATCAGCGAGTTGAATCAACGCATTACTAACTGGCGCGTCAGTCCTGTCACCGGCCAGCTGGAGCGTCGTTGCCGCTTCTCTGATGGCGAAGACCCACAAAGTCGCCCCTTCGTCGCCTGATTCAGCCGTTACGCCGTAGGCCGTGTCTGCGCGCTATGCCGCAGCCCGTTTTCGTGCGTCACGCTGAGTTAAGTCACTGCTGGTACCTGTTTATTCACTGATGTATTCATACTTGTACATCGGCAGGAATAATCACGTCCAAATAAAACAAAATATAAACTTCACGCCTGTTTATTTTTTTAATAATAAACAGCGGGAAGCCCTGTGCGAAATTAATTAAAACCGATCGCTGATGCGACATCGGGCTATTTTCGGCCGCCCTTAATCCGGGTCTTACCGTAAAAAGCCTGCTGCCGTCCGGCGACAGGAGCAGCACTATGACTGTACAAATCAAGAACCGAAATAAAAAAAGCACGCTGTCTATGCGTGCCGCCCAGGAAGCCCAAAACGGTATCGCAGAAACCCTGGTCAACCTCAACACTACCCGGGAAGGGCTGCAGGAAGCCCAGGCAAATGCCCGGCTGGAGCGGGATGGCCTGAACGAAGTGACTCATGACAAGCCGCCGCATGCGCTGATCCAGCTGCTGATGGCGTTTAACAACCCGTTTATTTATGTGCTCGCCATTCTCGCCGGGATCAGCTTCTTCACCGACTACTGGCTGCCCACCAGCCATGGCGAAGACGGCGACCTGACGACGGTGATAATCATCGGCACCATGGTTGCCCTCAGCGGACTGGTGCGCTTCTGGCAGGAACACCGCTCGGCTAAATCGGCCGAAGCGCTGAAAGCGATGGTTCGCACCACCGCGACGGTCGTTCGTCGCGAACACGCCGGGCAAAAAGGAACGCCACGTGAAATCCCGATGCGCGAGCTGGTGGTGGGCGATATCGTGCAGCTCTATGCGGGCGACATGATCCCGGCCGACGTCCGTTTGATCGAATCACGCGACCTGTTTATCAGTCAGGCCGTCCTGACCGGCGAAGCGCTGCCGATTGAGAAGTACGACACCCTTGGCGACGTGGCGCAGAAATCCGCGCACGACAAGGCGGTTGACAACGAAAATCTGTTGGATATGCCAAACATCTGCTTCATGGGGACCAACGTTGTCAGCGGCACCGCTCAGGCGGTCGTGGTGGCGACCGGGCCAAGGACCTACTTTGGCTCACTGGCAAAAGCGATTGTCGGCACCCGGGCGCAAACGGCGTTTGACCGCGGGGTGAACAGCGTCAGCTGGCTGTTGATCCGCTTTATGCTAGTGATGGTGCCGGTGGTGTTCCTGATTAACGGCCTGATGAAGGGCGAATGGTGGGATGCCCTGCTGTTTGCTCTGGCCGTCGCCGTAGGCCTGACGCCAGAAATGCTGCCAATGATCGTCAGCGCCAACCTCGCCAAGGGCGCGGTGGCCATGGCGAAGCGTAAAGTCGTGGTTAAGCGCCTTAACGCGATTCAGAACCTGGGCGCGATGGACGTGCTGTGCACCGACAAAACCGGCACCCTGACGCAGGATAAGATCATCCTTGAGCACCACGTCGACACGCACGGTCAGAAAAATCAGTCCGTGCTGGCGCTGGCCTGGCTCAACAGCCACTATCAAAGCGGCATCAAAAACCTGATGGACCAGGCGGTCATTTACTTCTCTGAAAATGAGTCGGGCTTTGTGCAACCTCAGGGGTACAGCAAAGTCGATGAGATGCCGTTCGACTTCGTGCGCCGTCGCCTGTCGATTGTGGTGAAAGACAGCCAGAGCAATCATCTGCTGGTGTGCAAAGGCGCCGTGGAGGAGATGCTGAGCATCGCCACCCACATGGAAGAGAATGGCAAGGTTATCCCCCTCGACGATCAGCGCCGTGACGCCATGCTGGCGATGGCGAACGACTACAACAAAGACGGCTTCCGCGTTCTGGTGGTCGCTACGCGCGACATTCCGAAAGCCGAAGCAAAAAGACTGTACAGCACCGCTGATGAGCACGATCTGATTATCCGCGGCTTCCTCACCTTCCTCGATCCACCTAAGGAGAGCGCGGGTCCGGCGATTGCTGCCCTGATGGATATTGGCGTCGCAGTCAAAGTGCTGACCGGCGATAACGCGATTGTCACTACGCGGATTTGCCGCCAGGTGGGACTGGATCCAGGCGAACCGGTACTCGGCCCGCAGATTGAGGCGTTGAGCGACACGGCCCTGCAGCAGTTGGTGGAAGAGCGCACGGTGTTCGCCAAGCTAACGCCGCTGCAGAAATCACGCGTGCTGAAGGCGCTGCAGGCCAACGGTCATACGGTGGGCTTTCTTGGTGACGGCATTAACGATGCCCCTGCTCTGCGCGATGCCGACGTGGGTATCTCGGTCGACAGTGGCACCGATATCGCCAAGGAATCGGCCGACATCATCTTGCTGGAAAAGAGCCTGATGGTGCTGGAAGAAGGCGTCATCAAAGGCCGCGAGACCTTTGGCAACATTATGAAGTACCTGAACATGACCGCCAGCTCCAACTTTGGCAACGTGTTCTCGGTACTGGTGGCCAGCGCGTTCATTCCGTTCCTGCCGATGCTCGCGATCCAGTTGCTGCTGCAAAACCTGATGTACGACATCTCCCAGCTCGCGCTGCCGTGGGACAAAACGGACAAAGAGTTCCTGAGCAAACCGCGCAAGTGGGATGCAAGAAACATCGGCCGCTTTATGGTCTGGATTGGCCCGACCTCGTCCATTTTTGACATGACGACCTTTGCGCTGATGTGGTTTGTGTTCAGCGCCAACAGCGAACACATGCAGACCCTGTTCCAGTCCGGCTGGTTCGTTGAAGGCCTGCTGTCGCAGACGCTGGTGGTGCACATGCTGCGTACCCAGAAAATTCCGTTCATTCAGAGCACCGCCGCCTGGCCGGTACTGATGATGACCGGTCTGATTATGGCTATTGGAATTTACGTGCCGTTCTCTCCGCTCGGGCCGTTGGTTGGGCTGCAGGCGCTGCCGTGGCAGTACTTCCCGTGGCTGGTCGGCACCCTGCTCGCCTACTGCTGCGTGGCGCAGGGCATGAAAACGTTCTACATCCGTCGCTTCAGGCAGTGGCACTAATTCTGCGTTAAAGACGGTGATTCACGTGCCGCTTCGGCGGCACCTTTCAGGCAGGCCACACGGGCTGGAAGCATTATGGAAAAGCGACATTCCCTCATTTTCCTGATTAAAAATAAGTCCATCGCGTTGATTGTCTTATTTTTAATGAAAATAACCCGCACCCTTCGCGTCCGTGCCCTGGCATGGTACGCCGGAGGGAAGATTAACTATCAACACACTAAAGCATTACTGAACCTCGCCAGCGCCATACATCGTTTTTCGATCAGGTTACTGCGTTTTATTTCACTACCCGCCCTGTAGAGGGGGAATTCATAATGTCCGGAACCACTCTGTTAATTCACCTGGCTGGCGCCATCGCATTGCTGCTCTGGGGCAGCCATATGATTTCAACGGCGCTGCAGCGCGGCTTCGGCACGCCGCTGCGCAACTGGATGGGACGCCACCTCACTAACCGCTGGACCGCCCTGCTCTCCGGCATTGGCATTACCGGCATTCTGCAAAGCAGCACGGCGGTCAGTATGATGGCGACGTCATTTACCGCCGCAGGTACGCTAAGCCTTGCCCCCGCGCTTGCGGTGATGCTCGGCGCCAACATCGGCTCCACGCTGGTGGTCCAGCTGATGAGCTTTAACATGGAAATCGCCATTCCGCTGCTTCTGCTGGCCGGGTTTGTGGTTTTCAAGCTACGCGACCATTCCAGCTTTGAAAGCGTGGGCTGCGCCCTGATTGGCCTCGGCCTGATGCTGCTGGCGCTGCATTTACTGGGCGGCACGCTGCAGGACATTGAGGTCACGCCGGTGTTTCATGCCGTGATGCAGGGGCTACAGGGCGATATTTTCATTGCCCTGCTGGTGGCGGCGCTCCTGACGCTCCTGTGCCACTCCAGCGTGGCGATGATTTTGCTGATCGCCTCCCTCGCCGGTACCGGCACGCTGACCCCGGCTACGGCCCTGGTGCTGGTGCTTGGCGCCAACATCGGCGGCGCGTTACCGCCGGTGTTAAACGCCGGGTCCGCGGTGGCCCGCCGCCTGCCGGTTGGCAACCTGATGGTCCGCCTGTCCGGCTGCGTGCTGGCGTTACTGCTTCTGCCGTTGCTGATGGCGATCGCCCGTAAATCCGGGCTGAACACGCCGCAGCTGGTGGTGTGGTTTCATACCGCCTTTAGCGTGGTGCTCGCGCTGCTGTTTATCGGCCTGAACGTGCCAATGGCTCGCTTCCTGGAGCGACTGTTTCCGGAAGAAGAGCGCGTAGGCGACCCGGGTATGCCGATGTATCTCGACGATGCGGGTCTGGAAGTGGCTTATATCGGCCTGTCCAATTCGGTTCGCGAATCGCTGCGCGCCGCCGACATGCTAACCATCATGCTGGACCGACTGCTGGTGCTGTTTGTGACCCAGGAAAAACAGGCTGCCGATGACATCCGCCAGCTGGAGCAGTCGGTCGATCTGCTGAGCGCGGCAGTTCGCGCCTACCTCGCCGACATTGGTCAGGACGGGCTGAATGATGCAGATGCCGATCGTGCCCAGGAAATCCTGATGTTCATCATCAATGTTGAGCACGCGGGCGACATTCTCTCCAGCAATCTGACCCAGCTGGCCACGCGCCGCGCACGCCGGGGAGAACATTTTAACGACTTTGAATTACACCATATTCGCCTGCTGCATGCGGAGCTCCTCACCAGCCTGAACTTAGGAATAGCGGCATTCCTGCGTGAAGACTTGTCTGCTGCCCACCAGCTGGTGCAGCGCAAAGAAACCATCCGCCAGCTGGAGGCCTCCGCCAGCCGCGAGCACTTCAAAAAACTGCGGGAGGACAAGAATGCCTGGGCGGAATCCGGCGACATTTTCCAGCGGGTGCTACGGGACTACCGCCGCGTGCATCACCATATCGCCGCCGTCGCCTACCCGGTCATTGACCGCCTGGGCGATACCTCGCTGCGGTTTATTGAAACGCCGCCGGATGTTTAAAAAACAATAACCGCCAGCGCGCGGACGAGATCCTTTTCAAGGCAAGCAACGTTAAGGTACAAAAAATGCGAGTGTTAATCTGCTCGGGTCGGTTTTATGCCGACACCCATACCATCACCCATGTGCTGGATCTCTATGCCCGTACACAGATAATTAACGTGTTGATTCACGGAGGGCACCAGGCGCTGGGCGGCGCGATAGAAAACTGGGCGCGCGGGATCGACGTTCACGTGATCCGCTACCCGGCAAACTGGGCGCTGCACGGAAAATATGCGGAGACAAGGCGCAATTTGTTTATGCTGGAAGATAGCCGCCCTGACGTACTGCTGGCATTTCCTGGCGGAGAAGATACGGCGGAGTGCATAAAGATGGCGAAACACAGAGGGATCCGCGTCATCGACGTCGTTTAACCTGAGTGGGTGAAGTTCGGTGACCATGGCCACAGGCTGGCGTCCGCTGAAGGGGTATTGAATGACGGCCTTGACGATTAACCAGCAATGGTCAATATAGAGAACCTTACTCGTCTAAGTGTAAGCTGAGCGCAGAGAGGAGAGTCAGGCGGGGGTCCCGGCCCCCAATTGTCCGGGAACAATATGGGCAATACCGCTCAGCATACCCTCAGGCTTCCGTTGGTCCACGGGATGAGATTTCACGTCCACTCCCCTTATTCGTGCGGTATCGAAACCAGGAACAGCCGGACAACGACACCCGCCATACCTTACCTGGAGCGAAAAAATGACCTCATCCATTGCCATCGTCGGAGCAGGACTCGGCGGCCTCATGCTCGCACGTGTTTTACATGTTCACGGCATTTCCTCTGTGGTCTACGAAGCTGAAGCCTCTCCCGAGGCCCGCCCACAAGGTGGCTTGCTGGATATCCACGATCATAATGGCCAGTGGGCGCTGATAGCGGCAGGCCTGTACGATGCCTTCCGGGCCCTTATTCTTCCTGGTGGTCAATCCACGCGCGTACTCGATAAAGAGGGCAACGTATTGTTCGAGCAGTTCGATGATGGTTTGGGCGGCCGACCAGAAGTCTCTCGCGGCGCGCTTCGCACGCTGCTGCTGGAGTCGCTTCCTGCGGACACCGTGCAATGGGGCCGTAAAGTGGCAGATATCGTCCCCCATGATGACGGCACGCATAGTTTGTACTTTACGGATGGCGCCACCACCAGGGTCTCCCTGGTGGTGGGCGCAGATGGTGCCTGGTCGCGTGTCCGCGCTCTGGTCACCGATGCTGTCCCTGCCTATGCGGGATTTTCGTATGTCGAGCGCTGGCTTAGTCACGTTGATACTGATCATCTGGCTTGCGCGCAAGCAGTAGGCCGCGGCTCATTTTTTGCGCTCTCGCCGGGCAAGGGTATCATGGCGCACCGGGAGCCTGGCGGCGTGATCCACGTTTACATTGCTCTGTGCCAACCCCAGGCCTGGTTCGCTGACGTGACGTCCGCTAATGCACAGGTTGACGTGCAACGCATAGTCGATGAATTCGATGGCTGGGCACATCCACTGCAAACATTGATTACGGAGGGTGATGGTGAGCCCGTATTGCGCCCTATTCACTTTTTACCTCCCGGACTTCGATGGCCGCGAACAGCAGGCGTAACGCTGTTGGGTGACGCCGCGCATCTTGTGCTGCCCTTCGGCGAAGGCGCTAATCTCGCATTAGAGGATGGCGCTGAGCTGGGACTCGCGATTGCGGCCAATGCAGATAATCCTGAAGCCGCGCTGTCCGCTTATGAAGAACAGATGTTTATCCGCGTCGAAAGTGCGGCCAACGACGCGCAGGCAATGGCAGGCATTCTCTTTGGGGACGAGACACCCGGCGCGTTGTTGCATTTTTTTAACCAGTATAAAACAGGATCCTGATCCCCGACGCTGCGGTGATTCTTGCGCCATGAACAAATCACCCTCCCGCCATCGGGAGGTCAATGTTCAGTAATGTCCGGAGAATAACGCTCCGGATATAAAATCATTAAAACGCTGTCGCAATAGCTGAAATCTGGAACGAGTTATTTTAATAACCCCTTCATGATCAAAGACAGACCGAACTCAAAACAGGTATCGGGATGCTGGTGGGTAAGCGCATCGATACGACTGATTTCTGTTGAGGGTGTAGACAATCTTTCATCATCATGTCTGTCTGTACGAGACTGCTCCTCTAATACGCATCCCAGGGTATATTCGCTAATAGTGAGTAATATCATTGCGGCTTCGGCCTCAGAAAAGCCGGCCCGCATAAGGTAAGCCACCTTTGGGTAGAACGTTTCCCCTCCTACCCGCGCCGGTGTTGTCCCCGCATGGAGCAGTGCGCCATCCCGATGAGCGAGAAGCGCGCGGCGGAAACTGCGCGCGTTATTTGCCAGCCAGTCTGCCCACTCGGCCGTGTCTTCAGCCAGCGGAAGCGAATGGTGCCTGGCCAAAACAGTTGCGGCCATCTCTTCCAGTAAGCTGGCCTTGTTCCTGAAATGCCAGTACAGCGTTGCGGATTCTACCCCCAGCTTTTGCGCCAGCTTTCGCGTCGTTATCGCTTCCAGCCCGACTTCATCTAAGAGTGCTAATGCAGCATTAATGACCTGATCCCGCTGAATTTTAGCCATGGTGTTCATCCTGTTGTTAATGCATCCAACCGAGCCCGTGGTAGATGAAAAGAGATCTTCTCCTGACCAGGAGCCTACCGGCGCCATTGATGAAAATAAATCTATCATTGATAGAAAAATTGATCAATGATAGATTTTTAACGCATCGCACCTAAAGGTCATCCCATGAATATCAATCGAGATACGCAGGTAAAGAAAACAAACCATGCTGGCCCCATCAATGCCATCCCGCCGGTTTTGTGGATGCAAGCCGCCATCATCACCCTTGGGGCATTCGCTACCATGCTCTCATCCACCATGCTCAGTGCTGCGCTTCCGACCATGGCAAACGGCCTTGGGGTGACGGACGCCTCCATCCAGTGGATAGCCACCGCGTACCTCATGGCGCTGGCCGCAGGCGTTCCGGTTAGCGCATGGGCGGTAAAACGGTTTGGCGCCACCCAACTTTGGCTCTATGCACTTATTTTATTTGGTGTTTTCTCGGCAGTTTGCGCGTTATCCCCGAATATCGAGGTGCTGCTCACCGCCAGAATAATGCAAGGTCTGGCAGGCGGGTTACTCGTGCCGGCCGGGCAGACGATCCTGGGTCTGGTGGTCGGTCGTGAGCGCCTCGGGCGGATCATTGGTACGATAGGCGTGGCTATCGTCATTGCGCCCTTACTAGGAACGTCTCTGGGGGCCGTGCTGCTTCAGGTCTGCGGATGGCGAGTCTTGTTTTTTATTAATGTCCCCTTATCTCTCTGTGCCTGGCTTGCGGGATGGAAATTACTCCCTCGCCCGACAATAAAAAATGATAAGCCGCTCTCCCTGGACTGGATGGGGTTAATACTGATTCTTTGTAGCCTTCCCCTGCTCATGGAGGGTATTAAAGGTGTCAGCCTGAATAGTGGTGAAAATAGCGGGAACATTATCTTACTCAGCGTGGGCGCACTGTTTATCGGCTTGTTTATCTATCGCTCTTTTCGCATTGACTCGCCTTTACTTCATCTCAGCCTTTTCAAACATCGTGGCTTCACATTATCGGCGTTGCTGATGGCTATCGGAGGTGCGGTGAATTTTGGTGGACAGTTCCTGCTCCCGTTGTATTTCCGCGACGTTTGCCATGAAGCACTGGCTGACGTGGGTTTGCTCCTTACTCCGCAGTTAATCGGTTCTGCCACAGGATTCCCGGTCGCCGGTTATTTCTCAGACCGGCTGGGTCCTCGCGTGGTGCTGATCGTTGGCGGCTTGCTCTCGGTGTTAGCGACATGGCCGCTGGCCATGATTGATGGGGGCAGTAGCTACCTCCTGGTCGGTAGCGCACTCGCTATCAGAGGATTCGGTTTAGCCCTTGCGACAGTGCCGGCGATGGCGGCAGGCCTGGCGATGGCGGGTACCCGTCATGTTTCTGATGCAGCACCGATTCTCAACATCCTGCAGCGTGTTGGCGCGATGGCTGGCGCGGCCCTGGTGACGGCGTGCTACGTCAGACTGGCGCATACGCAGAGTAGCTTAGCCGCCTTTCAGCACGCCGGGTGGATACTGATCAGCGGCGCCATACTGCTCACCCTTTCAGCACTTTTCATGGTGAACCATCAGGGATCATCAACGCGGGAAGAAACAAGATAACCGGTCTGGCGTCCTGTCCCGCACCCGGTACGCAATAGTTAACACCTCATTCTGAATGAGCGCGAGAGAGGCGTGAATGCCAGTCAACGACACCAGCGACTGGCATTGCACGCGACTCCCCACTAAACCGAACCAATCAATCCGCCATCGACCCGGATCACCGCCCCGGTAATGTAGCTGGCAGGCTGGCTTGCCAAAAAGGCAGCGGTAGCGCCGTACTCATGGGGGTGGCCATAACGTCCCGCCGGAATGCTCAGACGACTCTTCTCCGCGACCGCTTCCGCAGTGGAATGTTCCCGTTTCGCCTTGATAGCATCCAGCTGCCCCACCCGGTCGGTAGCAATGCGCCCAGGCACCATCACATTCACCGTGACGCCGTCGGCCGCCACTTCAGCGGCAAGGGTTTTCGACCAGCCGAGTAAGCTCATGCGCAGCGCATTCGACAGGGCGAGACCCGGAATCGGGGCAATCACACCGGACGAGGTGGAGGTAATAATGCGTCCCCAGCCACGGCTGCGCATGGCGGGCAGTAGTTTATCGGTGAGCTGGATTAACGAGGCGACCATCACTGAAAATTGCTGTTGCCAGACGGCGCCGTCCGTCCCCTGTGCCAGCGTGGGCGGTGGGCCACCGGAATTATTGACCAGAATATCGATGTCGCCCCAGTGCTCGCGGATATCGGCGATGACCGTATCAAACTGTTTCGGGACGGCAAAATCCAGCGGCCAGGCGCGGGCGGTACCGCCCAGCTGAGTGATGCGTTCCACCGTTTGCGCCAGCTTCTCTCTGTTGCGGCCTGTCACGGCGACCTTCACGCCTTCCTGCGCCAGCGAGCAGGCGATAGCCTGTCCAAGACCACTTCCCGCACCGCAAACCAGTGCCACACGCTGTTGTATCTGCAAATTCATAAATGCTCCTGATTGTATTTTCAGGAGCATTATGTGCAATAGTGATGCCAGTTATACGCGTGGGCTTTTTACATTGACCTGGTCAAACGCGTATTGCAGGTGTTTTCTCATCAACTCTGCCGCCTGTTCCTGTTTGTTCTCTCGCAGGGCATCAATGATGGCAACGTGCTCTTCGCACCACTCTTTTACGCGACGCTTATTGTGATAGCTACCAAATTCCAGCAGGCGGCGCAGCCGGTTTTGCTGCTGAATAGCCTGTAATACAAACAGGTTGCCGCTGGCCTCTGCCAGCAACTCATGAAACGCCGCATCGGTTTCGAAAATCTCTTTGGCCGGGACCTGCGTAATGTCCGGGTGGGTGATGAGTCTCAGATGCCGGGCGCGCAGACGTTTAAGCATCTGCCGGTCAACATGCAGGTTGGGCGTCAGCAACGCCATCGGTTCAATCATCAGGCGAAAACCGTAGCTATTGCGCAGAGCGATATCGGAGTTCAGGGTTTGCAGAAAGCGCCAGCCATGCCCTGCATTGCGGGCAATCAGGCCATCCTCCGATAGCTTCACCAGTGTACGGGTCAGCACGCCGCGATCAACATCATAGCGCTGGCTGATTTCGGTCTGGGTAAAGGATTCCGGCAGGATACCTGCAATGCGGTCATGGACCAGTTGCTCGTACAACTTCTGGTCATTGCTCTTGGACTGCTCAATCTCCAGCTGATCCAGCTCATTACTGCGTTTAAGGAGGAAAAAACCCTGGTTTGGCCGCGCTTCAACCGCCCCCATTCGGGTCAGTTCCTTGAGCCCGGCACGTACCGGCGTACGCGAAACACCCAACGCATCGGCAAGATGTTGCTCACGTAAATGATGACCTGGATCGAATCTTGCTTCAGATATCAGGTCGAGTATTTGCCGGGCTATCCGGCGACTGCTCGCAGTGGAGTCAGGCTGCATGAATTCACGATTCCCTGAAATGCATTGTTGTGGTCGATATATACAATATCACGAGCAACAAAACGCAGCAAAGTAAAGCAGAGAGTGCACGGTTAACGTGCAACACGCACCAGAATGAGACATTTTTTTCACACACATAATTGTATTTATTGACTCACTAAATTCAATTTAAACCTTAGCCAGGAGACGACTATGTCCAGCAATTCTTTTCTGTTTCGCCATGTGCGTACTTTGATGTTCGCGCTGACCGCCCTGCCGCTGGTCAGCCATGCGGCGGTGGAAACCATCGCCAAGGGTCAACTGACCTATGGAACGGCAGCGACGTTCATGCCTTTTGAATACGTGAAAGCAGGCAAGCTTACCGGCTTCGATATCGACCTGATCAACGCGCTAAGCAAAGAGATCCAACTGACGCCAGCGCCAATGCCGATGGAATTCAAAGGGCTTATTCCGGCGCTGCAGGGTAAACGTCTGGATATCATCAACTCCGCCATGTACGTCAATCCGACCCGTGCCGAGCAGGTTGACTTCGTACCCTATCTGAAAATCGGCAGCCGCGTGGTGGTCCGCAAAGGTAACCCGGCCAACATAACCGGACGTGACCTGAGCCTCTGCGGCAAAAACATCGCCGTGACGCTCGGCGGGATCGAAGAGAGCCAGGCGCGGGCAGACAATCAGCGCTGCGTGGAGGCCAAAAAACCGGCCATCAACGTCATGACGTTCCCCGCCGCCACCGATTCCGCCGTGGCCGTCGCCCAGGGACGTGCCGATGCCGAGTTCCTCTCCACGCCGGGCACCGTCGCCCTGTTTACCGAAAAAGCCGGCATGTTCGAAGCGGTTGGCGCTGAGTTCGAAGCGAATACTCACATCGCCTTTGCCGTGCGTAAAGGCGATACCGCAACCCAGGCCCTGCTGGAGCAAGGTCTGCAGAGACTCGTCAAAAATGGCACCTACACGCAACTGATTAAGAAGTGGAACTTCCCAGACTCCGTTGCCCTTTTCTAACCCGTTTGCCATTAACCGGAGAACGCTATGTCGATCGATTTAATGTGGCAGTACTTCCTCTCCCCCGAATTTATTCGGGGTGCGTGGATGACGCTACTGATTACCCTCTGCTCACTGTTGTGTGGCGTGGTGCTGGGCCTGGTGTTGGCGCTGTTGCAGGAAGCGCCGTTTCGCGCCGGGAAAGGGCTGGCCTTTTTCTACCTGTGGCTGTTTCGCGGGACGCCGGTGCTGTTCCAGATAATCTTTGTCTACAACGTGCTGCCAGGCTTCGGCTTACGCTTCTCCGCGTTTACCTGTGCAGTGCTGGCCCTTTCGCTCAATGAAGGCGCCTACATGGCGGAAATTCTGCGCTCTGGCCTGCAGGCGGTGAAAAGCGGCCAGCGCACCGCCGGCATGGCGCTGGGGATGACTCACGGCCAGATCATGCGAAAAATCGTTCTGCCTCAGGCCGCACGCATCGTTCTGCCGCCGATGGGTAACCAGATGATCAGCATGCTGAAATCGAGCGCGCTGGTCTCGGTTATCGCCGTTCAGGAACTGCTGCTGGTCGCTAACCAGGCCGCCAGCGCCAGCTTCCGTTACTTCGAAGCGCTTTGCGCTGCGGGCATCTATTACCTGCTGCTCACCAGCCTGTTCATGATCTTCCAGTCGTGGCTGGAACGCGTGCTGGATCCCAGGCAGCGCCGCAGCAAAAGCCAGAAGCGGCTGACTCGCCTGTTTAAATTACCGAAAACCGTCCGGGAGGAACCATGAGTGAGAAACCGCTGCTGGAGATGATCGGCATTGATAAGACTTTTGGTCGCCAGGCCGTACTCAAAAACTGCTCTCTGACCGTGCAACGCGGAGAAACCGTGGTGCTGATTGGCCCGTCCGGCTCGGGAAAATCCACCCTGCTACGCTGCGTCAACATGCTCTCGCCCGCCGACAGCGGCGATGTGTTCTTCGCCAGCCAGCACATCAGCCGGGGCGATGTGCCGGCGCACAAACTGCGTCAGCGCATTGGCATGGTGTTCCAGAACTACGAGCTGTTCTCGCACCTGACCGCAGCGGAAAACATCATGCTGGCCCCGATGACGGTGTTGGGAATGAACCGTATTGATGCCCGCAAACTGGCGGACAACCTGCTGGCAAAAGTGCGCATCAACGAACGTGCAGACCATTTTCCGGACGAGCTCTCCGGCGGACAGCAGCAGCGCGTGGCGATTGCCCGGGCGCTGGCGATGAAGCCCGAGCTGATGCTCTACGACGAGCCCACTTCCGCCCTCGACCCGGAGATGATCCGTGAAGTGCTGGAAGTCATGGCGGAGCTTAGCGCAGAAGGCATGACCAGCATGGTGGTGACTCACGAAATGGGCTTCGCCCGTCGGGCCGCTAACAAGATTCTGTTTATGGAAGACGGCGAAATTATCGATCGCGCCAACACCAGCGATTTCTTCGCCGGCCATGTCAGCGACCGCGCGCAGCGCTTCCTGACGCAAATATTACATTAATCACGGAGTTCCTATGTCCAGTTATCAGGTTGACAGCGCTCGTATGAAAAAGGACTTAGCGACGCTGGTTGCCATCAACACGGAGAATCCACCGGGCCATGAGCGCGAAGCCGCCGAATGTCTGGAAGGCTGGCTGCTGACCGCCGGGTTCGATCTCTCCTTTAGCGAATACGCACCGGGGCGGACCAACGTTATCGCCGTCCTGAACAATGGACCGGGGCCGTGTTTCGCCTTTAACACCCACCTTGACACCGTTCCGGCGGGCAGCGGCTGGGCCAGCGATCCCTTCACGCTCACCGAGCGTGACGGACGCCTGTATGGACGCGGCGCCTGCGATGCCAAAGGCCCGCTGGTGGCGATGGTTGAAGCCCTGCGTCTGCTGGCTGCCAACCGTCAGCAGTGGTCCGGCACATTGATGGGGGTGTTCACCGCCGATGAAGAGGTCGCCAGCGAAGGGGCGAAATTCTACGTCCGCGATAATCCACCGGCGATTGATTTCGCGGTGATTGGCGAGCCGACCTCGAATGCCACCTTCTCCGCCCACAAAGGCAGCTTACGTCCTCGCGTGCGGGTTAAAGGCGTCACCGCGCATTCCGGTACGCCGGAGCTGGGGGTTAACGCGATTTACCAGTCAGCGCGCCTGTTAGGGTTGATTGAAGAAGCCCACCACCAGCAGGTGCGTTGCCGCTGCCACGATCTGGTCGGCAACGCCAGCCTGACGGTAACCCGCATCCACGGCGGCCATGCGGACAACGTGGTGCCAGACAGCTGTGAGCTGCTGCTTGACCGTCGCATGGTTCCGGGCGAAGACGAAGAGGTCGTCAAAGCCGAACTGCAGCAACTGCTCGACCACGCATACGCACATGCAGGTGTGGAAGCCGAAATTATCGCCTGGCAGCCCACTACCGGCGGCGCGACGCAAACCGACAGCCGCGAAGCCATTGTCGAGCAAAGCCTTGCTGCCTGTCGCCGTCATGGGCAGAGCGAACCCGGCCCGTTTGGTTTTCAGGGGGGATGTGACCTGGTGCATTTCCGTTCGCTGGGCGCAAAAGGCGTCGTGATTGGCCCCGGTTCGCTGGCCGTGGCTCACAAACCCGATGAATTTGTCCCTGTCGATGAATTTATCGCCGCGGCCTACCTCTATCTCGATATTGCGCTCGCCATGCTGCCGCCGGAGCCCGGTTTATGAAAGCGCAGCTCTTTCGGGGAGATCTGCATTACGCCGATGTGACGCTGCATACCGCTGCCTCTGGTCCGGTGACGGCGCTCGACACGCTCTGGCTGCGTCTGGAAGACCAGGGGGTGACCGGGATTGGCGAAGTGCGGCTCAACATTCGCTACCTGCATGGCTACCGCGAAGAGCAGGTGCTGAACAACCTGCTTCAGATACTTCGCCGCTGGGACTGGCGCCAGGCGCCCGCCGCGCGACTCGCCGCGCTAGATGACGAAGACTGCACGCTCCTGCCGCCATCGCGCATGGTGCTGGATATGGCCTTGCACGACCTGCTGGCGCGTCAGCAAGGGGTAAGCGTTGCCGCCTGGCTGGGGGCGCGGGATGGCCTGCCTGCGTGGCACACCAACCAGACCCTGTTCTGGGGCAGCGAGAGACAGATGCTGGAGCAGGCGCAACGCTATGTCGTTCGCGGTTTCACCCAGCTGAAGTTGCGCACAGGCGTGGCGGATTTCGCTACCGACCTGGCCCGTCTGCAACGGCTGCGCCAGCGGTTCGGCCAGCAGATTTCGCTGGCGATTGACGTGAACGGCCAGTGGTCTCTGGCGCAGGCTCACGCGGCATTCCCGTCTCTGCGCGAGCTGAAGCTCAGCTACATCGAACAGCCGTTAAGCCCGGCAAACGACAGCCAGCTTGCGGAGCTGTACGCCTACGGCATCCCGATCATGCTCGACGAAAGCCTCAACAGTGATGCCGCCATCACCCGGCTGATCGCCGCCAAAGGTGCGCTGTGGGGGCATCTCAAACTGGTGAAACTGGGTGGCCTTGCGCCGACGCTGGCCGCCGCCAACCGGCTGCGACTCGCCGACGTGCCATTCATGATTGGCCAGATGAATGAAGGCCATGCTGCCACCGCCGCCGCGCTCCAGCTGTGTCGTGTCGTGCAACCGGCATTTGCCGAGCTGTATGGCGCCGATGGCTTAACGGATGATCCCGTCAGCGGGCTGGAATACCGCAATGGCCTGGTCACCGTCAATGACTCACCCGGTCTGGGCGTGCAGTTTAATGCCGCGCAGGCCCACTTACTCCAGGAGTTTACTCATGCAAGATGTTAACAATGTGATTCAGGGCAGTGAGTCCGCCTTTAGCGCTGATGAATATGCGCAACGCATTCGACGCACCCGCGAACGCTTAAGCCGCGCGGGCGTGGACGTCATGATCGTTACCGGCCCGGAAAACATTTTCTGGCTCACCGGTCAGCAAACACCGGGCTATTACACCTTCCAGGCGCTGTTGCTGCCGGTAGAAGGGGATCCGGTGTTTGTGATTCGCCAGCTCGAATACTTTAACTTTATCGCCAACACCTTTATTTCTGACGCCGCCATCTACCAGGATGGCGATAACCCGGTGGATTTCCTGGTGGGCATGCTGCAACAGCGCGGCTGGCTCCACAAACGGATTGGGCTGGACAAACGCGGTTGGTTCCTGCCGGTTGCCGTGTATGAAGCCCTGCAGGCCAGGCTCGGCACCATTGCCGATACCGCGGGCGTCATCGAGCCGCTGCGCGCCGTGAAGTCGGCGGCGGAGGTGGAAAAAATCGCCATCGCAGCGCGCTATGTGGACGCGGGCATGCGCGCGGGCATGGCGGCGATTCACCGCGGCGCAGACGAAAACGCGCTGGTCTCGGCGATGATGGGGGCCGCCATTGCCGCCGGTTCCGAGTATGTCGGCATGGAACCGCTGGTCTCGACCGGCCCACGCAGCGGCGTGCCGCATGGCACATGGCGTCGTCGGGTGATGCAGGATAACGACCCGGTATTTCTGGAAATGTCAGCGGCTCACGACCGCTACCACGCCGCGATGATGCGCTCCGCCTGGCTGGGGCGGCCGCCCGCTATCGCCATCGAAATGGAAAAAGTGTGTCAGGAAGCCCTGCAGGCCTCTCTTGATGCCATTCGTCCAGGCGCCACCTGCGAAGCGCCGCACCTGGCCTGCCAGAAGGTGATTGATCGCGCCGGGTTCACCGAAAACTTCAAAAAACGCACCGGTTACTCCATCGGTATCGCCTTTGCGCCGGACTGGGGCGAAGGCGGCATTCTCAGTCTGTATCGTGGCGTCACCACTGAGCTGCAGCCAGGAATGACCTTCCACATTCCACCGGCTCTGCGGATCTACGGTCAATTTACCGTCGGCGTCAGTGAAACCGTGGTGGTGACCGAAACCGGATATCGTCAGCTGGGTTCCCTGGCTCGCCCTCTCACACTGCTGTAAGGAAAGAAAAATGAAAGATATCAATGAATGCCGTGAACGCCTGCGCGGTATTTTCAACATCACCGTCACCCCGTTCACCGCCAGCGGCGCGATCGACTTTCCGGCGTTACGTGAAAATATTGAACGCGTGATTGGTCTGGGTTATGACGGTCTGCTGATTGGCGGCACCTACGGTGAATTCCCGGTGATGACCGTCGAAGAACGCCGTGAGCTGTTTCATCAAGTCATGGCCTGTGTGGATGACCGCGTGGCGGTCATGCTGTGCAGCGCCAGCGCCGACCCGCGCGATGCCCGCGAGCTGACGCTGCTGGCAAGCGAGCTGGGCGGCCTGCCGATGGTGACCGCGCCCTTTGTCAGCGAAATCACTGACCAACAGATCGTCAGCTACTTCAAAGAGATGGCTCCCTTATCCAAAACCGGCATCCTGGTGTACAACGCGCCGGGCATCGGCATCACCCTCTCCCCGGCGCTGCTGGAACAACTGGCAGAGATCCCCAACGTGGTCGGCATCAAACAGGGCGATCTCAACCCCACCGCCATCGACCAGATTGCCAACCGTCTGCGTGGGCGTCTGCGCCTGTTCTGTGCTTCCGATCTGGCCTTCCTCGGGCCAATGATGGCCGGGTTTGACGGCATCAGCACCACCAACAGCGGCGCGCTGCCGGAGCTGATTATCAATACCTTCCGGGCCGTGGAACAGGGCGATGCCGCCACGGCCCGCGATCTGCATCAGCTGTGGTACGCGTATCGCGCGCTGGCGCGCAAACATGGTCAGCCGCAGCTGGTGAAAGCGGCGATGGCGCTGCGCGGTTTTAACGGCGGCACCGTACGCGCACCGTTAAAACCGATCGACGACGCGGCGCTGGCGGAGCTGACTCACGTCATGTCGGCGCTTGCCAGCGACAGCCGTAGCGGCGTTACGCTGGCGCGTTAAGCGCCGCCCGTAAAAAGGCGACGAACAGCGGATGGGGCGCATCCGGGCGGGACATCAGTTCCGGGTGCCCCTGCACACCATGCCAGAACGGCAGTTCCGGCTGGGAGATGGCCTCCACGATATCGTCCGTTTGCGCACTGACGCTGACCCCGCTGCGATCCAGCGCCGGTAATAAGTCGGTGTTAAAGCAGTAGCGATGGTTGTAGTGCATTTCGCGGATATCACCGGGGATCAACCCGAAGGAAAAAGGGAATACGCCGCAGCGATGACGGCCATCAACAAAGGGAACAAAGCTGTGCAGAGCCTCATCCGGAGCCACTTCGGCGGGAATGGCTGATTCGCAACCCGGACGTCGGCGCACGACTGCGGTCATCATGCTCTGCATTCCCAGGCATAACCCCAGCGTGGGCTGTCCGCGGGCAAGCGTATCTTCCGCCACGCGGATTTGTCCCTTGACGGCGGCCATCGAGGAACCGCCTGGCAACACGACGCCCTGGACGTCGTGGAGGTCGTGTAACCCAGGGGACAGACTGACCGGCGCGAAGAAATGGACCTCCAGGTTCAGCCCCAGCGACGCCGCGGCATCACCCAGTGAGCCAAGCGTGGCGGGGTAGACCAGACGGTGGTCTGACTCACGGCCAATCAGTGCGATGCGCAAGGACGTCCCGGCAGAGGATGGCTCCCCGGCATCCCAGCGACCATAGCGATCGGCGGTGAGGTCTAACACCGTATGTTGCCCGTCGCTGAGCGTCAGGCGCTGGTTGCGGTCATCGCTGAACAGCCGTTGGCCCGGCAGGTCGGCGATAAGCGCTGCCTGCGAGGACGCCAGAACAATGACAGCATCTGACTCAGGCAGGCTGGCGATATCGCGCACCTCTTCACGCAGCGTATCGCTGCGCCAGAGGCCGCTGGTCACGCAGTACCCGGCACGAATGACGTGCTGATGGCTGTCGGGAACATCGCCGGCGAAGTCGGGGCGAAGGCTCCAGAGAGGTAGTCCAAGACGATTAGCCCACAGGCTGGCGGTAATACCGTAGCGAGCGGGCGCAGAGGTGTTATCGAGAATAAAGATCGGTGACACGGCGAGTTTCCTGCTGAGGTTGGGGACCTAATTGTATTAATTGAATCATTAGATACAAAAGAGGATTTATGAATAACAGTCAAATCGCCCGTCGTATGCAATCTGTACGCCCTTCACCGACAGCGGTCATTTCTGACCAGGTACGGGCACTGGAAGCCGCAGGCAAGCCGGTTATCAACCTGGGCGAAGGAGAACTGGATTTTGCTACCCCGGCCCATATCAGCTATGCGGGCATTGAAGCGATCGTGCATCATCAGACTAAGTATACCGCCGTTTCCGGCACCGCCGCGTTAAAGGAGGCCATTGCCGCCAAGTTCGCTCGCGACAATCAGTTGCATTACCGTCCGCAAGAGATCATCGCAGGCAGTGGCGCCAAGCAGCTTATTTTCAATGCTTTTCTGGCCACCCTCGACGCCGGGCAGCAGGTCATCATTCCCGCCCCCTACTGGGTCTCGTATCCGGATATGGTCTCTCTGGCCGATGGCGAACCGGTGATTGTGCCCTGTGATGAACAAAACGGCTGGAAGCTGACGCCACAACAACTGGCCGCCGCCCTCACCCCATCAACGCGCTGGCTGATCCTCAACTCGCCGGGCAACCCGACGGGGGCGATTTACAGCGAGCAGGAACTGCGTGCCCTGGCTGCGGTGCTGGCGGATTACCCACAGGTGCTGGTGATGGCCGACGATATTTACGAGCCGCTGCGCTATGACAATACTCCTTTTACCACGTTTGCCCAGGCCGCCCCGCAGATGGTTTCACGTACCCTGACGGTAAACGGTGTGTCCAAAAGCCACGCCATGACCGGCTGGCGTCTGGGCTATGCGGGAGGGCCGCAATGGCTGATTGCCGCCATGCAGATCCTGCAATCACAAAGCACCTCCAACCCCAGCAGTATTTCGCAGGCTGCGGCGGTCGCAGCGCTTAACCACTCAGCCAATTTCTTCGACGGCTGGCTCAACGTGTTAGATAAACGCCGCCAGCAGGTGCTGGGAATGATTGCCGCCACCGATGGCCTGAGCGCCACCGCTCCCCAGGGGGCATTCTATGTGTTTGCTAACTGCCAGGCGCTCATGGGCCGGATGACCCCTGGCGGCGAAATCCTTCGCAACGACAGCGCGCTGGCGAACTGGCTATTAGAACAAACCCAGGTGGCCGTTTTACACGGCTCCGCGTTTGGAATGCCGGGGTATTTGCGTATTGCGTATGCGATAGAAGATGGCCTGCTAACCCAAGCCTGCCAGCGGATAGCGGGCGCCTGCGCGCAATTGCGTTAAAAGCGTGTGGTGGCGCAGCGGCTACCCACGCGGCGGCAAACCACGCTCGGTCTGAAAAATGCCGTGCTTATCGCCTACCTTGCCGATAAGCACGTTGTCATCATGATAGCTCACCGGGTAATAGCGACGTTCTCTTTCCCGGTTTTCCACTCCACCGTTGCGGCCACTACCGCACGCGGCAGGAATAGCATCCTGCGCATAGCTAATAATAAAGCAACCTCCCTGCAGCTGAATTTATACCAGACCCACAAAATAGATTTTCGTTATTTTGTTAATGCTATAAAAAACACAATGCTAACAGCTATCCCCGAATGTTGAACACGTGCAAGGTTTCAGAAATTATGATATAGTTCGCGCTTTAATGGATAGTGATTAAGGTTGAAATATTGAAAACGGCCAATTTTTCTGAGTTGATAAAAATAGCTGCGCTACAACTGTTCAGAGAAAAAGGGTTTAGCAATGTCTCAACCCGTGATTTGACGCAGAAAATGAATATTTCCAGAAGTCATATCTATCACTATTATCGAGACTGGGAAACGCTCAAGAAATCCACTATTCAGTATATGTTTGAAAATGACATACAAGAATGTCATGCGTTTTTAAACGCGTCAGAAAAAATGAGCGCTAGTGAAAGAGTAAACCTCTATATCAGAACGCTGTTACCCGATGCACCTTCGGCACACTGGCTGCTCTACCTTGAACTATGGCCAATGGCAGCACGCGATGCGGATTATGCTAAATTAGTGCACGATCACTCCCTGCAATGGATCACTATTCTTGAAGGCATCATTAGCGTAGGGATGCAGGAAGGCGAGTTCCTTGCGGAAAACGCCGCTACCTCAGCCAGACAAATAAACACATTAATTGATGGGTATTCCAGCTTGCTGATCCTCGATTATTCAGAAGACAGACGCAGCATTTTTCTTAATGAAATATCTGAGCTTGCCTTTAAAATACTTAAAAAAGATTTCTGAGTGGGTGAAGCAAGGTAGCGTATCAGTTAACCCTTTTTTATATTGAGATAACTTAAAATACGCTGCATTTTACTTTCTGCCGTCGTATTCCCTGGCGCAGCGCTGTCTATCCAGGTCTCATCGGCTTCAGGATGTGGACCTGACAGGATGATGTTTCCCTTACCATACCGGTACTTACCAATGGCGATATCTCCATTCTTGTAGTAAGCGATCGGCTGGAATCCAGTACTTGAGATACTACTGTTGAGATAAGGCCCATCCTGGTAGTAAAAAGGCTCTTGTTTATTATTCCATGTCAGTTGCAGGGTATAATCGCCTTCATCAACGGCCTGCGAACCGGGTCTCCCCACCTCTGATTCTAAAGGCGCATCAATAAGCCCTATCCAGTCTTTGTCGGCAAGATAGGCTCCCATACAAAGACCAAGAAAGGATTTGCCACTTTTCACAAAATTGCGGATAGCCTCTGCCCCTTCATCACCCAGGGCTTGATAAGAGCCGGGTATATCCTGACCGCCGCCAGGTTGAATATAGAGATCGAATTTTTTCAGTGTTTGCGCATTTAATTTCAGCTTTTCTTTTTCGCCCACATAAGAAATGTGCAGAGGCAGACCTGTCGCGATCAGCGATTTTACCACCATTTCAGAACAACCCGGGCACCCGGCCTCCCCGCGATAAACGGCGACATTATAACTCTCTGATTGCGAGGACTTTGCCTGCACCGATGCGGTGAAAAAGGCGAAAGAAAAGGCAACCGTTAGTATTTTTGCTTTTTTAAGTCTGGTGCCCTGGAAAAAAATTTTCATGTCAGTAGATCCCTTGGTTATGTAGTGTCATGGTTAATCACAGCGTATCACTTTCGGATCCCGCAGATGATAAATATAAATTAGAGCAGTTGCTCAAATCTATCCTTGCCATCAAATTTGTCAAGCCATTTAAGTTAAAATAAATAATGTCTTTCCACACTGAAAGATAAAGGTGACAATATTTTATAAACATCCTCCAATGAAACATCCTCATACCCTTCGCTTTCTCAATAATATTAAATACTGAAGAGAGGGTGAAAAAAGAGTCGATCATGCTCCATGTAATACAGCGGTCGTCTTACCGGGCAAACGTCAACATTGGCGTACTGGTCGCGCTACACAGCGATGGCAGTTCAGCAACAACACCACATGGCATGTTTTACATAAATCATCATTATATTCATGCAGTTATAAAAACAACGTCACGTGCGCCTTGATCCATCAGCACATTCAATAATACTGTATATAAAAACAGTATTCGAGGATCGATACCATGCAGTTTACTCGGCCAACTGAGATTTCGCCCCCACTCATGCTCCCCCTCTTCTCCGAGAGGGTGCCCTGCGGATTTCCCAGCCCCGCTCAGGATTATGTTGAGGACAGGCTGGATCTCAATAAATTATTGATAAAACATCCGAGTGCTACCTACTTCATCAAAGTCAGCGGAGAGTCTATGCGTGATGCCGGCATCAGTGATGGAGACCTTTTAGTGGTTGACCGCTCACTGTCTGCCGTACATGGTGATATCGTCATTGCGGCTATCGCAGGTGAATTCACCGTGAAAGAACTTCGCACTCATCCTTTTTTACAGCTAGTGCCCCACAATCGCGATTACGCTTCCATTTCGTTTCATAATGCCGAAGAGTTAGAAATATTTGGCGTGGTCATTTTTAGCATTAAAGCGCATAAATAATTATGTTTGCCCTCGTCGATGTCAATAACTTCTATACTTCTTGTGAAACGGTTTTTCGCCCTGATTTAAAGGGGAAGCCTATTGTGGTCGTGTCCAATAACGATGGTTGCATTATTTCTCGCTCTGCCGAAGCAAAATCCCTCGGTATAAAAAATGGCGAACCTTTCTTTAAAATAAAAAATAACCCTTATTATTCCAGTGTTCATTTTTTCAGTTCTAACTATGCGCTTTATGCCGACCTCAGTGACCGTGTTATGCAAACGCTCACGGCAATGTCTCCGTCAATAGAAATCTACTCCATCGATGAAGCCTTTATTAATTTATCCGGAGTAATGAATTGCGTCCCCTTATCCACCTTCGGCCATGAAATAAGAACTAACGTATTGAAAAATACTGGCTTAACGGTGGGCGTAGGTATTGCGCAAACCAAGACATTAGCCAAGCTCGCTAACCATGCCGCCAAGACATGGCGCGGCACGGGCGGCGTTGTCGACTTATCCAATATTGTGCCCCAACGCAGGCTACTCGCCCTTGTCCCTGTTGAAGAGGTCTGGGGCGTTGGGCGAAAAATGAGTAAAAAACTTAATTTAATGGGTATTAATACCGCTCTGGATCTGGCAGAAAGCTCATTATGGGTCATAAAAAAGCACTTCAATGTGGTGCTGGAAAGGACCGTTCGCGAACTGCGTGGTGAGCCATGTTTTGAGCTACAAGAATTTTCCCCAACAAAACAACAGATTATTTGTAGTCGCTCTTTTGGCAACCGGGTAACGCAGTATTCAGATATGCATCAAGCCATTTGCGCCTATGCTGAGCGAGCAGCAGAAAAATTACGCAGTGAGCATCAATTTTGCCGCTTCGTTAGCGTATTTGTCCGGACGAGTCCGCACGCCGTTAATGAAACATATTATGGCAACCAAGCGTCAATGAAGCTATTAACGCCGTCTAATGATACCCGTGACATTATAAATTGTGCCACAAACTGCCTGCAGAGAATTTGGATTGATGGTTATCGATATATGAAAGCCGGTGTTATGCTTGCTGATTTCTTCAGTAATGGCATAGCGCAGCTAAACTTATTTGACGATAACGCGCCGCGCAAAAACAGTGCTGCGTTAATGGACGTTATCGACCAATTAAATCAATCCGGGAAAGGAAAGGTCTGGTTTGCCGGTCAGGGGATCGAAAAGTCCTGGGCGATGAAGCGTGAAATGCTTTCCCCGGCTTACACCACCCGATATTCAGACCTGCCCGTCGCGAAATGAATGTACGCAGGTAATGACATCGCTTCGGGTGAAGGTCACTGCGTTTACCAGGCCTACGTAATCAGCGATAACGCCTTTGCAGCGCGGAAATCCCCTCCGCTCGTCAGTGAGGCCTGCCTGACCGCCAGCGGACGAGGTGCTGCTTTTGCGCGCAGTCCGTCTACCGCACGAGGTTGCGGATGAGCAGCACCGCGGCATTCGCTTGACACTGTACATTAACACAGTAAAACTATCGCCCGCGATCAGCATACAGAGGACAGAAGATGTTTGTGGAACTGATTTATGACAAGCGCAATTTTGCCGGGCTGCCGGGTGCCAGAGAGACCATTCTTAACGAACTGACCAAACGCATGCAGCGCATTTTCCCGGAAGCGGAAGTGCGGGTGAAGCCGATGATGACGCTGCCGGCGATCAACACCGACGCCAGCAAGCATGAAAAAGAGCTGATCAGCCGTACGGTGCAGGAGATGTTTGAAGAAGCGGATATGTGGCTCACTGAAGAGTGATGCCGCCCGTCGTTGGCGGCGGCCATCTCTTTAAGAGCTTTCCCGGATGTGTCAGAGCAGCGGGCAACAGTACAATAGCGGCGGTTGCAGACTGGCAATGCAACCTTCGCTCACCTGCTGGCTCTTGCATACGGCCAGCAGGTGAGCCCTACCAGCCTCCCCTCATCGCCCTCACAGCGTCTCCGGTAGCGCCGCTATAATTCTATCCACCAGCTCGCGATGCTGATGGACCTTCCCGCATTTAACAATGATCTGCCTGGCGTTGTCATAGCCCGGGGCCCACAGCCGGTTATTGAGCAGAACGTCCTTATAGACCGCGATCAGCGGTTTGTTCCACGCCGCCGCCATATGCACCACCGAGGTGTCCGGAGAGATAATCAGCTCCGCCTGGGCAATCAGCGCCATCGCATGGTGCAGCGTGTTAAACGGATTAATCACCACCTCCGGCGGCAGCGAGATGCGGATCTCACGCCGGTGATCGAGCAGAATAACCGCCAGCCCCGGATGGCGAGCCCGCAGCTTGTCGAGCAGTTCGGCCAGCTGCGTCTGGGAGAGACTCCGGTCGGCATGGCCGGCAAAAATATTAATCACTACCGCTTTTCCGCTCAGCGACGCCAGATACTGCGCCACCTCCTGCATAATCGGCCCGGGCACCGCCAGGTCGTAAGTGTCCAGAGCGCGGGTGTCCAGTTGGAGATAGTCGGCGATCAACGCGAACGTCTTCGTCACGTGCCAGCGCTGGCAGTCAAAATCAAAAGAGTGAGAGTAATGTTTAATCGATGGCCATTTATTAAACCCGAGTACTGATTTGGCTTTTATTTGTCGAAAAAGCCGCAGGCGATGCACGGGAATATCGAACAGCGAAGGGTCAATAATAATATCGTACTTATTATTAGCCAGTTCATTAATGACGTCGCGGGGAACGTTATGGTTAAATTTACGCAAAAAGTCAGCGGAATTGACCGGCTCAGCTTCATAAATATGGCGGATCCGCGGGTTATAGCGCATCACCTGGCTGTTAGAGGTCGTCAGCAGAAAATCAACGATATAACCTGACTGATGCAGGCATTTTACCAGCGCGGAATCCACCACCACATCGCCGACCGCCCCCTCATTGCGCATGAGTAAGACAGTTTTCGCGGACGACAAATCCACCGGCTGACGGCGTCGGCGGTCCCAGAGCGCTTTCGCCACTCCCACCTGCAGGGCATTACGTACTTTCTTAGTAAAGTAATTCCGCCGTCTGTTGAGCTCCCTTATTTTATTAAACTTCTTGCGTGGGGAACCCTGCATGGTTGCATCGTGCATCATCCTAACCTCATTACGGCAATTATTAATATTCTGTGTCGTCCGATAGAGACTGAGCGAAATAAAAAAAGTTCGATTGAAAATGAAAATCATTCTTTTTTTTATTTACAAAACTCATCTGCTGCGCCTGCGAGATTGCACCACAGCACTGTGAAGCAATAATGAGCGAATGGTGAATTTCCCGGCCCACCGTTGGCAGGCTGACGCAACAGCGCTAAGCTGGCGGCTTGATGATGTCAGGAGGACGCTATGCTTGAAGCAGTAGAAGGTAATATCCACCAGCGCCTGTGCGCGCTGCTCGACGAACACCAGGCGCGCTACCGGGTGATGGCGCACGACGCGGTCGGTCAGTGCGAAGCCGTCTCGGCGATCCGCGGCACCGCGCTTGGCCAGGGCGCAAAAGCGCTAGTCTGTAAAGTAAAAGGAAACGGCGTCAACCAGCATGTGCTGGCGATCCTCGCCGCCGATCAGCAGGCCGATCTCGCCAGCCTGGCCCGGCATATCGGCGGCAGCAAAGCCTCGCTGGCCAGTCCGGCGGAAGTGGATGCCCTCACCGCCTGCGTGTTCGGCGCCATTCCCCCCTTCAGCTTCCATCCGGCGCTGCGGCTGGTGGCCGACCCGCTGCTGTTTGAGCGCTTTCCACAAATCGCCTTTAACGCTGGACGCCTGGATCGGTCGATCATTCTCGATACCGAGGATTATTTACATATCGCCCGACCGGAGATCGCGACCTTTCGCCGCCTTAGCTAACCGGGCATCCGCCCTGATTTTCGCCGCATGGCGTAAAAATCCTGTTTATTCACGCCACGATGCGTAGAGTAAGCGGGATATTTTTTGGCTTTCTTTTTTTGGCAAGGACCTCTGTACATGTTTGATACCACCCTGTTGATCCTGCTGGGTCTGGCGGCGCTCGGCTTTATCAGCCATAACACCACCGTAGCGATCTCTATCCTCGTGCTGATTATCGTGCGCGTTACACCGCTGAACACCTTCTTTCCCTGGATTGAGAAACAGGGGCTGACCGTCGGGATCATTATTTTAACCATCGGCGTGATGGCGCCTATCGCCAGCGGTACGCTGCCGCCCTCGACGCTGATCCACTCCTTTATGAACTGGAAATCACTGCTGGCGATTGCGGTCGGGGTGTTTGTTTCGTGGCTCGGCGGGCGCGGTGTCTCCCTGATGGGCTCCCAGCCGCATCTGGTGGCCGGGCTGCTGGTCGGCACGGTACTCGGCGTCGCCCTGTTTCGCGGCGTCCCGGTCGGACCGCTGATTGCCGCCGGGATCATCTCATTGTTTATTGGGAAGTCGTAGCCAGGCTGCCGTGATAGCGGCCCGGCGTCTGTCCGAGCCCTTTTTTAAACATGGTGATGAAGGCGGTGGTGGAATCGTAGCCCAGCGCCTGAGCCGTTTGCTGCACCGTCTGCCCGCGGATCAGCAGCTGTAGCGCGAGGATCAGCTGCAGCTGATGGCGCCAGCGGCGAAAGCTCAGCCCCGTTTCGCGCACTACCAGGCGGGCCAGATTGCGCTCGCTCATCGCAAACACCGCCGCCCACTGGCTCAGGGTCTGCCAGCGCGCCGGATCCTCGGCCATCATCGTCACCATCTGACGAATTTTCGGGTGGTTTGATACCGGCAGCTGCAGGTGCTCCTGCGGCTGCCGGGGCAGCTCATCAAACAGAACCTGCACCAGCCGGGCCGTGGCAGGGGCGGCCAGCAACTCCCCGCCGCGTTCCGCCAGGGTGAGGATCAGCTCCCGCACCAGTGGGGAAATCTTTAACGTACAGCAGCGGTCCGGCATCGGCGCGGCGCCCGGCTCGATGAACAGGAAACACACCTGGGCGCCGGGGGTGGCGCGGTTACTGTGGGAAAGCTGTCCCGGGACCCACACCGCATACTGCGGCGGCACCATCCACATCGCGTTCTCCACCTCGCAGGTCAAGGCGCCGTGCAGGGCGAGGATCAGCTGCCCCTTACGGTGAGAATGCGCCGGAATATACTGCTCCGCCTCCACCACCTGAATACGAAAGGCAATGGCCGATTCGTGGCCACTGTCCGGTTCATAACCATCCAGACCCAGTCCGATCATCATGTTGTCCGATATTAGCGATAATCTGTCATTTTAGCTTGATTTAAACAGAGGACAAAGTCGCTATCGTAACCCCCTCGTTAGTTACCTTGAGAATGATATGTCTTCTGTGATCTCCTCTACCGGCCGCCGCCCCGCGCTGCTGATTGCCGGTATCTTGCTCATCGCCACCACCCTGCGCGTGGTCTTTACCGGCGCGGCGCCGCTGCTGGACGCGATTCGTAGCGACTATGGCCTGACCACCGCGCAGACCGGGCTGCTCACCACCCTGCCGCTGCTGGCCTTTGGCCTTGTCTCGCCGCTGGCGGCAGGGGTTGCCCGCCGGTTCGACATGGAACGCAGCCTGCTGCTGGCGATGCTGCTGATCTGCGCCGGCATTGCCCTGCGCTCCCTGCCCTCCGCTGCGCTGCTGTTTATCGGCACGGCGGTGATCGGCTGCGGTATTGCGCTGGGTAACGTGCTGCTGCCCGGACTGATTAAACGCGATTTCTCGCAGCATGTCGCGCGGATGACCGGCGCCTATTCCCTGACGATGGGCGGCGCGGCGGCGCTCGGCTCGGCGCTGGTGGTTCCCGTGGCAATGGCCGGATTCGGCTGGCGCGGCGCGCTGTTGCTGCTGATGGTCTTCCCGCTGCTGGCGATCCTCAGCTGGCTGCCACAGTCCCGGCGCCGGGCGGAGGCGCCATTGACCGGCTCAGGCGCCATGCATAATCGGGGGATCTGGCGGTCGGCGCTGGCCTGGCAGGTGACGCTGTTCCTCGGCATCAACTCGCTGGTCTATTACGTGATTATCGGCTGGCTGCCGTCGATTCTACAGAGTATGGGCTATAGCGAAGCGCAGGCCGGCTCGCTGCATGGCCTGCTGCAGCTGGCGACCGCCGCGCCAGGTCTGGCGATACCGTTGATCCTGCATCGGCTGCGCGACCAGCGTGGGATCGCGGTGCTGGTCGCCCTGATGTGCGCCATCAGCGCCGCCGGGCTGTGGCTGCTGCCAGGGCTGGCGATCGGCTGGACGCTGCTGTTCGGCTTTGGCTCCGGAGCTACCATGATCCTCGGCCTGACGTTTATCGGCCTGCGCGCCAGCTCGGCGCACCAGGCCGCGGCGCTGTCAGGGATGGCGCAGAGCGTCGGCTATCTGCTGGCCGCCTGCGGGCCGCCGCTGATGGGTAAGATCCACGATGCTAATGGCGACTGGCATATTCCGCTGCTGGCGGTGGCGCTGATTTCGCTGGTGATGGCGGTCTGCGGCGCCCTCGCCGGACGTGACCGGGAAATCCATTCCTGAAGATGACCGGCAGCGCCCGCTGCCGGTGGGTTTATTGTGCCGCGGCGCGAATCAGCGCCTGGACCAGCGGCGAGGGACGCCCATCCAGCGCGTGGCGTTCATGCTGGAACAACGTGGCGACAAAAAACGGGTGCGTCACCAGCTCGACGGCGCGGATCTCACCCTCTTCATCCCAGCCGGTGACGCGCAGATCGCCCTGTTCCAGCTCACCGGCAAACGCGCTGTCCACCCCGTACCGGCAGTGGTAGCCCTCTTCAATGCTCTCCCGGCCATAGGCGCGGGCAATCAGCGTATTCGCCCGCAGCTCGACGATGGCGGAGGTCTCCACCAGCGAACAGCTAAGGGGAGCGATCACCATCCGCCCTTCGCTGTCAGTTTCCGCATGGCCGGCATCCTGCCAGCCGAGCACGTTACGGGCGTATTCAATCACCGCGTGCTGAAAGCCGCCGCAGGTGCCGAGGAAAGGGATGCCGTTTTCGCGGGCGTAGCGGATCGCAGTAAAGGCCCCCTGCGGATGACGATACGGGCTACCGGGAACGACCCAGACGGCATCGTACTCGGCCAGCGCCTCGCCGGAGACGAGCGATGGGGTGGCGAGCCAGTCATATTTCACCGGCTGCTCCAGCACGGCGGCAGCATCGTCTATCGCCAGGGGAATGGCCTGATGGGCAACAATATCGGGGTGATAATCGCCGACGAGGGCGAGGCGTAAAGGGGTTTTCATAGCAGGTTCCTTATGTCTGGACGAGACGAGCAGCACAAGGCACGTCAGGATAGCGATCCCTCCAGTGGAACACAATCCTTATTTTCGCCCCACCGCCCCCGCCGGCGGGTAAGGTATACTGGAGCAAGCGTGAAAGGGAGAAAGGATGAAAAGTAAGCTTTTGGTCAGCGCCTGCCTGATGGGATTCCAGGTGCGGTATAACGGTAGCGAGAAGGCACAGCTGGCGGCGACGCTGTCCCGCTGGCAGCAGACGGGGCGGCTGGTGATCCACTGCCCGGAGCTGGCGGCCGGTCTGTCCACGCCCCGTTTGCCGGCGGAGATCGTCGGCGGCGCAGGCGGAGATGTCCTTGCCGGGCGGGCGCGGATCGTGGAAAGCGACGGCCGCGACGTCACGGGACATTACCAGCTGGCCGCCTGGCTGGCGCTCAGCGCCGCCCGGGAAGCGGGCTGTCAGGCAGCGTTACTCACCGATGGCAGCCCTACCTGCGGCAGCCAGTTTGTCTATGACGGTTCCTTTCGCGGACGACGCAAAGCGGGCGCCGGGGTCGCGGCCGATCTGCTGCGCGCCCACGGCATCACGGTATTTTCCGACGGGCAAATCCCGCAGTTGCTCGCCTGGATGGCACAGAGGGAGCAGGATGATGATTCAATGTAAACGGGTGTATGACCCGCAGGAAAGCAGCGACGGCTACCGGGTGCTGGTCGACCGTCTCTGGCCGCGGGGGATTAAAAAAGAGGCGCTGGCCTGTGATGAGTGGTGTAAGGCGTTAACGCCTTCCGCTGAGCTGCGAAAAGCCTTTCACGGCGAGGCGATCGATTTCGCCCACTTCAGCCAGCGCTATCGCCAGGAGCTCGACGCCCACCGTGAAACGGGCCTGCGGCTGGCGGCGCTGGCGCAGCGCCAGCCGTTGACGCTGCTGTACGCTGCGAAGAACACCGAGCAGAATCATGCCCGGGTGCTGGCCGCCTGGCTGGCGGCCCTGCCGGTTACGATTTAGTCGGATGATCCCGACGCCACAGCGCCCACTCGTCGAGGGTTTCGCCGCTGGGTAGTTTGCACTGGGTGCTAACGCCCTGCGGCGTTTGCACCGGCACCCGGGTACCGCCGGATTGCTGACAGTACACCGACGCGGGATTGGCCATGCCGATGGTTTTCGTCGGCGCGGTGGACTGCGGCTGGGCACAGCCGGCTAATACCAGTGGCAGAATAGCCAGTAACTTTTTCATCGTTCCTCCCTTTCCTGAATGCCCGGGGATTTTAGCCTGAATCTCCACGTTTTCTCCATCTTGCCTGCACTTTTCCCCCGTAGAGTAGCCCCTGTTCTCGAACTGACCAGAGAACAGATCATTCCATAATCAATGAGTTTTTCCCCGTCGCCCCCGACGGGGCTTTTTTTTTGGATTTAATAGATTGAAATAAAAGGATTTATTTCAAAAGTGTCCACATATCGACCACATTGATAAGAATAGCCCCCTTTCCAGGGGGCTATTTTTATACTGCAAGACTAAGTTGACTGTTCCCGTAATGAGAAGCCGGGAAAGCATCGCCGGGGATAAATCCTGGCGGCAAAGGATCTGCGCTGGTTGAGCGCTTCGTTACTCTGCGCTCTACGGTGTTAAGTGTCGTGAATGACTCGCTGCATTCAAGATTCTGGCATTGATGGTATTGCCGGATGGTGAACTCGCTTAACCGGCGGCTGGTGCGAGTGCGGGCGTTTGCGCCGCAGTAAGTAGGGACAAACAAACATGATGATCTCCCATAGGGAGTTGAACGACCATATCAGACCTTAACAACATTAAGGCGGATTGATGAGGATATCCGGGAGCGGTTGCAAAACGCCTCTGTAAGTGAGTTGATGGCAATTCTGAAAGATGGAGCAGAAACGGCGTAGAAGACAGCCCAAGGGATACTTAGAAATCCGAGATCCTAAGAACTAATACCCCGTAAGCCAACATAGCATGATGCAAACAACGTCAAGCTCTCATAAAAATACGATACCGACGAATCCAGTGACCGTCATGAACGATAATCGGGCGCTTCTTTTAACACTCTCGACACTAAAGGTAAGTGCCAAACATTCATAAATGTCAGTGTTATTACTTAACCATCCCGCAAATTATGTAATTTTCATCAAAATCAAGAAGGTGCGTACAACAAAAACAGTCATCAGTTAGATTAGCGTATGCTCTCCCTTTCCACGTGCGAGCTGGAACAGGACAGCCATCCACATGGCAGGCAAATCCACGATAAACAGTACTGCGCCGTACACCTCTAGAAAGCATCTCCTCACATCGCCGGGCAGCTGCGGCATTGAATATCCAAGACTTATGTTTACCAGGCCCGATAACAAAACTCTCAAGCATCTCGGGGGTAAATGCTCTGGCGACATTAGATAAATCTATCTCTATGGCTGACATTCCAATAGCCTGAAAATGAGCTGCTTTACATTCACTAACAGCGTGAGACACTTTGATTTCTATAGCAAGAGCCCTATTACGTACATAGGCGATAACATCGGGAATGATAGAGTCAATTCGTCTTTCCAATACAATTTTGTCCAAGCTGTATTTTTGTTCAGGTGCAAGCACATCAAGCACCGAAGGATTACCTCTGCGAGGAACCTTTACTTCAACCGGTGGAAGATAGATGTATTTCTTAGCTTCAATAATCTCTTTAGCAGCAAGATGAAGTGCCGTTTCTACACCCACACCGCAGTCAGCACCAGCAGCATGAGCAAAGTGATGCTGTTTCAGTTTGCCTTTTTTAGCTATCAATCGCGCATTACAACCAGGGCACCGGTAGCAACAAGCTTCGTCGGAAGAAACATCTGATATATGTGTAGCTTTGCCATTTAGCATCCCATATAGCAAAGGTTTTGCATGTCTAACCATTTATTCCTACCGGATGATATTGGAGCATATAATCACTGCTGATACAGTAAAGTCTTATAGAGTGAATTTTAACTTCATTGAAACCATTCTTCTATGATCTTGTAGTTATTTCCTGAATCTGTGCCAGAACAGAAGTTCAATTTCTGCGCGAATGCAAAAAGATAGAGTTCACATTCTTGTTGCATAATCTTGATAAAGTTATCAGGGAACAGTTGCAAGCTTCCTCGACAATGGCTCTGATGGCACTCATTAAGAAAATTGCTTAGACAGTACCGTCCATATTCTACAACGTTACCAATGAGTTACAACCTTTGATACGTTGTAGATAATGAGAACCATAATCGATTACGATGAACAGAGTAATGATGAGAGTTTTTTGCATTGGCTCAAACTTGACCAAGCATCGTTCCCGTACTATACACAATCAAATCTAGTAGTAGTACTTAGATGAAGTATGAAGGCTTATAGTAATGCTGTTAACTTGATAGGTCGCTTCTTTAGGCGTGGTGATTTATATTAATACATCAAAAAATTAACAGTAATATTTTTATGTTTTATTGACTACACGAAGTTTGGCAAGAAAAAAACCATTCTAAGCAAGGGGGTACACTTTGAATACTTCAGATTTATTTGAACAAATGCCATCAAAACGTAGAACATTAAAAGATCTTGCGACTTACATTAAAACGAAGTCTGGAAATAGCCCAAACTATTCTATATTCTTAGGCGCTGGCGCTTCGGTAACTTCAGGAATAAATTCTGGTACTCAATTAGTTGAAGAATGGAGGAAGGAAATTTACGAGCTCTCATCCTCATCTCCCTACACTGACGTAAAAACTGCCCGGCAATATTTAAATGATAAAGAATCATCCTGGTATGACCCAACAAATGAATATTCATCTTTATTTCAAAAAAAATTCGACTTACCTGCTCAGCGAAGGAGGTTTGTAGAGAAACAGGTAGATTCCAAACTCCCTTCTATTGGCTATTCATATTTAGTAAGTCTTTTTCAAAGTGCATATTTCGACACTGTTTTTACAACGAATTTCGATGACCTCATAAATGAGGCTTTCTATCAATTCTCAAGAGAACGACCAACCTTATGTGCACATGATTCATCAATAAAAGGTGTTTCTGTAAACTCTTCAAGACCAAAAATAATAAAGGTTCATGGTGATTACCTTTTCGATAGTATAAAAAGTACACTTAATGAGACTGAATCCCTTGAAATCAATACCAGAGAAAAACTAATAGAATTTACTAAAAAATACGGTATTATATTCATCGGCTATGCAGGCAATGACAGATCTATTATCGATGTCATCAACTATCTATTAAGACAGGATGAATTTTTAGGCAATGGTATTTACTGGTGCATCAGGAAGAACGATGAAATAAATCCAGATTTGCATAAAATACTAAAGAGAGAGAGAGTCTACTATATAGAAATCGATGGATTTGATGAAGCTCTTGCAGAATTACATCACCATATAATTGGAGAGGGGCTATCTTTAGAGTCTAATTTTAAATCTACGAAACGCGAAAGTATGTTATCTAACTTTATTGAAGACTCATATAATTTATCCAAGAACAAATATATATGTCAGGATATTGATAAGCTTAAAAATCATACAAACAGACTTGATATATCTAATTTGATAAATGAGCTATCTAGCGAAAACTATATTAATAAGATAGGATTTACAGAGGTAGACTTTAGAAACCTTTTATCTTTAGATATGTTGATGAAAAATAAAAAATTTGACGAAGCGGAAAAGGAAGCAATAAAATCATTATCATTATGTAGCTCTGATGACTTAAAAAACTCTTACCTGTCACGATTAATAGAAATTTACCATCAACAAGAGAAATACGATCTTGCTTTAGAGCAAGCTGATATTACCATCGAGATGGATGAATATAGTATAAAAAACAATTTAAGGAAACTTTCTCTCTTGCGTGACTCAAATAGCAAAATGGAATTTATAACTCTTTTGCTAGAAAAGTTTAAATATAGTTACGAAATAAAGAATCAGTTTGTCATTGAAAGTTTAAATCATAGACTTTCTAAAAACTTCAAAAATGATGTTTCTCTCGATAACTTAATGAAGAAACTTGAATCCAGTTTAATTATAAATCCCAGTCTCGAAAACAGGGCTTGGGATTTAACACAAAAAACGTTAGAAGCCATCAAAAACACTAATGACAACAACAAGGAATATAAGGAAGAGTTAAATAAATTAGTCGAAGAAATGAATAAAAGAAACCCGACCCACCTACATACATTAGAAATGAGGATGAATGCATGTATCCAAGATGTTGACATTGAAAAAGCAATTGATCTTCTTAAGGAGTTAGGAGACTTTTATAAAACGTCATCAAATAAAAAAAAGGAAGGCTTGTTTGAATTAATGATAAATATAAACAGAAAACTGACTTCATTTAGAAATAGAGAAAAGGCATTAGAGTGTGCCAAAGAACTCTTAGAAAATTATAATGATAAATTTGAAAAAACAGAAAGCGCTTTACCTCATTTATTTAAAGCGGAATACTATATATCTTATGATCGTGATTTAAAAATGGCAAAGGATTCGGTATTAAAAGCAATAGAGTATGATGATGTATGTGATTGGGCGCAGCCATGTCTAGACATATTGTTGTATGGCCAAGCTGATTTTGATAACGGGATTAAATTATTGGAAAAATGCAAGCCAGAACTCAAAGAGTCAAAATATTACCTTATGTTATCTCAGATTAATGTTGAACGTGGTGACTTTGAGGAGGCAAATAAAGCAATAGACAAAGCCTTATCATCCAGTCTAAATTACGATGATTATTTGATAAATAAATCTTTTATCTATTTACACGAAGATGCCAATCAAAAAGTATTAAACCTCCTCTCACGTGAAATATCTGAGCTAGCTCCAGGCACAGGCAAGGAAGCATTAGTAATAAATCGAGAGCTAGCTAATAAGCGCTCCACTTCAAAGACCAACAGAATTGACCTTCAGAACGTGATTGGTCGTGATAAAAAAGGACCAGCCAGCGTAGCGGCGCATATTCTTCTTGATGAAGAAGTTCCAGCAAGACGACTCCTTGACGAAATAATTAATAATGATTTCTCATATTATTATATTTTCATGAGATGGCCTGTCATTCCTAATAAATATTTGGAAAAATATCAAACCACATGCGTAGCAGGGGATAAGCTGTCAGCTTAATCCCTTATGTGATAATTCCCATGAAAACTCATGGGAATTTCAGTGAGATCTTAAAAGATATAGACAAGCTCCAATAAATACTACAAAGCTCATACTCACAAAAAACTAAAACACTCACGCCAAATCCAAACAGCATTTAACTGCTTTCCCCCGGTAAAAACTCAGTTAGGTTAAGCCTGAGCTTACACATGCATACAACAAATGCACTAAGTTATAGTTTCACGACGCCATTTATGATTCCTTGCAGAGGATCCGTAGGCATACGCGAAATGAGCAAACTAGGGACTATGCTCACTTTGCGCCTGAGTACCTTCAGGATGCGATCTCGCTGAACTACTAAGCGTGGGCACTGTGAAGTAGCTGCCCAAATCATAACCCTCAATCTGGCTTTCATGGGTTTGCATGCCGCACAAACCCATATTATCCCGTTGAAATCTATGTCTTCCTGATGGACCTCCCCCCGACGGGGCTTTTTTTCCTGCCGCGTGGACAAGTATTCCCCAAACAGATGTGATAAATTTAAAAATATCACTGTTTATTCGACGCTGATGTCCGTTTGCAGCCCATTATGCTGGGGTGACGTTTGGCGTGCTGGAGCTGTATTATTCATGTCAGATTTTATTCTTGCCCGGGTGTCGCAAACCCTCGCTGCGGAACAGTCCCTGGAAACCCTGGTGCGCCAGCTGCTGGAGATGCTGGAGGCGGTGACCCGAATGGAGTCCACCTATCTTACCCGCATCGATATCAACGCCCAGCGGCAGCAGGTGATGTTCGCCCATAACAGCAGCGAAATGCAGATCCCGGAAGGTTTTTCTGTCCCGTGGGATGAATCCCTGTGCAAGCGCGCCCTTGAGGATCAGTGCACGTTTAGCAACGACGTGGCCCATCGCTGGCACTCCTGCATCGCCGCCCAGGAGCTGGGGATCGCCACCTTTTTAAGCATTCCCGTCCGCCTGGCCGATGGCTCGCTGTTCGGTACCCTCTGCGCCACCAGCCGACAGAAGCAACCTTATAATCTCGAAGGTGAACAGGTGATGGGGCTGTTCGCCCGGCTTATTTCCCACTACGTGGAAAAAGACACCCTGGTGCAACAGCTGCAGGCGGCTAACGTCGCGCTGGAGCTGCACTCGTCGACCGATGAGCTCACCCAGCTTCCTAATCGCCGTGCGCTGTTTAAGCAGCTGGCGCTACGCTTTGCCTCCGCCCGCGCCCAGCAGCAGCAGGTGTCACTGATTTTTATCGATCTCGACGGTTTTAAAGCCATTAACGATCGGTTCGGTCATCCGTGCGGCGACAGCTTCCTGGTGCAGGTCGGCGAACGACTCACCGCCGTCGCGCGCCGTGAGGATATCGTTGGTCGTCTTGGCGGCGATGAGTTTTTGATCGTCGGTAGCGCCCAGGAGCCCGCGGCGCAGCAAGCGTATGTCGCGATCCTGCGCCAGGCCCTGTGCGGCGTCTACTTCCTCGGCGAACAGCGTATCGACTATGAAGGCGCCAGCTTCGGGGTGATCATCTGCGATCCGCAGAGTATCGATGTTGAAGCGGCCTTACGCGCCGCCGATGAGGCGATGTACCAGGATAAGAAGTCCCGCCGTCAGGAGAATTTCATTCATATTGACTAAAGTACCGCGATATCCAGTATCATGCAGGGCATCATTCGTGGGTACAGGGACACTATCATGAAATTGGGTATTCTTTTCCCGGTGGCGATCTTTATCATCGCCGTCGTCTTTCTCGGCTGGTTTTTTGTCGGCGGCTATGCGGCGCCGGGTGGGGCATAATGAAAAAAAGCACCATTATTATGCTGGTTGTCGCCATCGTGGCGGTGGCCGGCAGCCAGTTCGGCTGGTGGTGATCGCGGCGGCGATATTGCGGAGTTATCCTATCCCATCAACAAGTTAACCCTTTACACTCACGTTATCCACCGCGGCATTCTCTGCCCCGGGGAAAGCAGAATAGCGGGAGAAGTAAGGGATGAAAAAACCGATCGTGTTACCGTTGATTATTGCGCTGTGCACGCTGTTATCGGGATGCATTATTGACGATGGGTACCACGCCCATCGCCATCACCACCATCATCACTATCATGACGATGATTAATCCTTCAGGCTGTTGATGAGCCGAAAAGACAGGGCGAACCGCGGTTCGCCCGTTGACGCTTAATCCTGGCGCTCGTCGCCGAGGAAAATAAAGCCGAGGGGGATAGCGAAAAGTGCGGTAAAGACAATGCTGTAAACCGTCACCATCGCCCCCTGCAGGAAGAACATGGACGTCGTCCACTCTGAGTACGGCATATTGTACTCGCTCACCACGCCCCCGAAGGTCGCCCGCCCCACCACCGCCAGCGCGATAGCAAACACCGCCGCGAGCGACAGACAGTATTTTTTGCAGTTTTTATTGCTGAGGAGTTTTTGCAGAATCATCGGGGCTTCCTTTTTGCTGAGCGATAAACGGCTGTATATGTAACACCAATGCAATAAAAAATGAAGGGTTTTTGTTACAGGGCAGAATAAGAGACGGCGGGCCGGTCAGCGGGTAACCGGCCCGAGGGGATCAGGACTGCAGGGTAGCCAGGCGCGCGGCGAACCCAACGAAAACCAGACCAATCAGGCTGTTGCCAAGTTTGGCCAGCTTCTTGCGGGTTTTAACGTAGCGGGTGACAAACGAGCCGGAGAGGATCAAAAAGCTCATATAGCAGAAGCTAATCACCTCGAGGGTCAGCGCCAGAATAAAGAACGCCACGCCGGGCGCTTTGGCGTTGACATCGATAAACTGCACGAAAAACGACACATAGAACAGAATCGCTTTCGGATTGGTCAGACTCAGGGTCAGAGAGCGCTTGAGGATCGCGCTCGCCGGCTCCGCGCTGGCGTCGGCCTGGCCATCGCGCTGGGTCAGCACCGCGTAGAGCATTTTACCCCCCAGCCACAGCAGGTAGATCGCCCCGAGGTAGCGGACGACGTTAAACAGCACCGGCGTGGTCTTAATCAGCGTCGCCACGCCGGCAAAGGCCAGAAACATCAGCACCGCGTCGCCAATAAAGACGCCCGCCGCTGCCAGATAGCCTTTCTTCACGCCGTGGGCAATGCCCGTCTTCAGCACAAAAAACGTATTAGGGCCAGGAACGAGGATGATAAACACCGCCCCGACCAGGTAGGTCAAATAATTCAGAACACCAAACTCAGCGAACACTTTGCACTCCTTCGCGCACGACTAAAACATGATCCGGCTCACGTTACCCCAACTGTCGGGATTTTGAAAGCGCAGCCTGTGCGGGAAGGTTAATAGACGGAAGGTTCACCCAGCGGGCGGGTTTTAAAACGACGGTGCACCCACAGATACTGCTCGGGGGCACGCAAAATCTCGCGCTCGATCACCTTGTTGATATAGCCGGCAGCGATCTGCTTATCTTCACCCGGATAATCATTCATTACTTCGCTAATATGCAGGCTGTAGCCCTGGCGATCCAGCTTGCGCACCATACTGATACTCAGCATTTTCGCACCCGATAAACGAGACAGAACATAGGTGCCGTTGGTGGTCGCCGCCTGTGGGACGGAGAAAAACGGCGCAAACACGCTGCCCTTAGGACCGTAATCCTGGTCGGGAGCAAACCACACCGCTTCACCTGATTTTAAGGCATGCACCAGACCGGTCAGGTTGTTGCGATCGATCATCGCTTTGTTCGAACGCAGGCGACCACGGGTTTGCACCCACTCCATCAGCGGGCTGTTGTGCGGACGATAAGTGGCCATCATGGGACGGCACAACCCCATCGCGCGCCCGCCCAGCTCCAGCGACATAAAGTGCACACCGACCACCATCACCCCTTTTCCGCCGCTAAGCGCATGATTAAGGTTGGCAAATCCTTCGACATCAAACCATTTTTTGACCCGCTCGTCGCTCCAGAACCAGGCCATGCCGGTTTCGATAAGCCCCATTCCCAGCGACATAAAGTTTTGATCGATCAGGGTCTCGCGCGCCGCCGGCGACATGTCCGGGAAGCAGAGCTCAATATTGCGCCGGGCGATATGTTCGCGGCGTTTGAGAAAGCGTCGGGAGAGGCGACCCGCGCTGGTGCCAATAAAATGCAGCAGCGGATAAGGCAGTTGCACGATTAACCAGAGGATGCCGAGCCCAAACCAGGTCAGCCAGTTGCGTGGGTGTAAAAGTTGTTTATTAAATACGCAGGCCATGATTTTTCCTGTAAACATTAATTATGTGGTAACGCTTAAGGAAAACAGAATCCATTTATCATCATTAGGCGGTACGTACAGCAAGTTCGACAATACTAATCCGCTGAAATTCCCTCCGGCAAGTAAAAAACAACTTGCTGACAAAAAAACATAATTGCGGCACAAATGTTACCAAATGTAAACTTAAATCTTATCCTCTTCTTAATATATTCATCGTGCATATCATTTTCACGCTAATCATCAGCGTTACTAACAGGCATAACCGAAACCCGCCGCGAGAACGCCTTGTCTGCCGGGGACTGAGCCCGCTCAGCCACGTGGCCCGCAGCCTGCCCGCGTCCACAAGATCGTCGTCTGTACCGCGAAAGAATTAAAGCACTCCCGCTTCAGAGTGAAACATTTTTTATCCGTCGGCATAAGGAATATTAAAATCGCCTTAAGGGAATAATTAAGAATAGACTTATTTAAAGATGCTTTAAAAATAAGCGTCTTGCCAGTTGTTTGCACTTTAATACCGCCCACACCCGCCGTAAAAAAAAATATTTCTTTACGCCTTATACGCATAAAGCGCGGCGTTTAGCGCGGACAGTGACCCGACATCGGGTCACTGTGGGGCAAACCGCAGCGAAGGCGTGAGCGACGCCCTGGCCGCAGAGGATCAGTAGGTGTGGAAATATTGCTGGATCAGCTGTGGATCTTTCGTTTGCGTCAGCGCAGTCATCAACAGAATACGCGCTTTCGCTGGGTTGAGGGAGTCGGACACCAGCCCAGGCTGGCTGTCATCCGGCGGCACGACGCCGCTGCCGGTACGGGAGGCGCGAACCACCACGATGCCCGCCTGCTGCGCTTTTTTGATGCCCGCAGCGCTACGTACCGACACCGACCCCGCCCCGGTTCCGGCGTAGATAATACCGTCGGCATGATGGGCGATCGCCGCGTCGTACATATACTCCGGGTCGTCCTGATAACCATAAATGATCACCACCTTCGGCAGGGTCTTCAGCTGGCGGACATCGAACACCGAGCGCAGGGTGTGAATTTTATCCACGCGCGTCTCGAACTGGGGTTTTCCGCCCACCACGACGCCAAGGTAGCCCTCCTCCGGCGCCCGGAAGGTATCCAGCGAAGTGGCATTGGTTTTGGTGACGAAGCGCGCCGCGCCGATGCGGTCGTTCAGCACCACCATCACCCCGCGACCCCGGGCATCAGGATCGGCGGCGACTGTGACCGCTTCCAGCAGGTTCATCGGCCCGTCGGCGCTGATCGCCGTCGCCGGACGCATCGCCGCGGTAAAGACCACCGGCTTGTTGCTTTTGACCGTCAGATTGAGGAAATAAGGGGTTTCATCGAGGGTGTCCGTGCCGTGGGTGATCACCACGCCATCGACATCATCCCGGGCCAATAACGCATTCACCCGCTTCGAGAGTTCCAGGATAATGTCGCTGGTCATATTCTCACTGCCGATATTCGCCACCTGCTCGCCCTCGACATGAGCGATTTTACTCATTTCCGGCACGGCGTTAATCAGCGTCTGCACCCCAATCGCCCCGGCTTTATAACCAGTTGTCTGGGTATTGCTGGCAGCCGAACCGGCAATCGTCCCGCCGGTGGCTAAAATAACGATATGCGGTAGACGCGTCTCGCTAAATGCCAGACTGCTCATCGTCAGTAACGCAATGGTAAGTAATGCTCTAAAATTCATACAGGTCACTCCCTTCATAGACATTAATCAAACTAACGCTTGCTTAATGCAAAGGGCTTGCCAGAATTTATTTATTTTTTGGGGGGGAAATGGTTAACTATCAGACAATAATAAGGTTCTCGCATCAACATCGCCCAAATCTGGTGCACGGCAGGCTCTGAATCGGGCAGCGCTATGAACCTGATACATTCTGGGTATTAACCTGTTCAGCAGCCAACTACACAACACGCATTGCGATCAGATTATCGACACTTCCGTCACCCGCGAGGTCATTTTTGCCCGCCAGGTAACGCGTACGGAGAACAGAAATGCGTATTGCCCTGAAATCAGCGCTAATGCTGACGACCAGAGTCATTCAGATCATTAACCCTGAACTGCACCGGCACATGCAACGAACGGCCTTAATCGCCCTGACGCTGGCGCAAAGGCTGGGGCTGCCTGCCGAGCGGCAGCAGACCATTTTTTGCGCCGCGCTGCTGCACGATATCGGCGTGCTGGGAGATAAACGCACCATTCATTCGCTGGATGCCATCGATAACATCCACGATCCGCATCAGCGCCAGGGGGCGGCGATGCTGGAAGGGTTAGTGACCTTTCTGCCCATTGTCCCCTTCATTCGCGATCACCATTTTAGCCCGGGCCACCGGGGTAGCCGCGAACAGCATATTGTCTATTTCGCCGATGCCTTTGAACGGCTGCTGCCTGCCGGGAGTCACGTGGCCGGCTGGCCCACACGGGCGGTGGTGGAACAGTTCGTCTCCCTGCACCGGGAGATCGATCCGCCGCTGTGCGATATGCTGTGCGAGGTCGCTGAAAATGCGAACTTCTGGCAGCACCTTCATCCCGGCCATATTCAACGGCTGCTGGAAATTATTGGTCCCATCAACACGCTGTATCTGGATATTCATGGTCTGAAAGATATCTGCCTGCTGATTGCCAAAATAGTCGACACCTACAGCAGCTTTACCGCCACCCATAGCATCATGGTGGGGGAAATCGCCCGCCAGCTTGCCCGCTGGATGCAACTGCCGGAGCCCATCTGCCAGCAAATTCAGATTGCCGGCTATCTGCACGATATCGGCAAGATCTCTATCCCGCTCTCCATCCTCGAAAAAGAGGGTGAACTGGATGAGGACGAACTGAACCAGGTGCGCGAGCACAGCTATATGACCGGCGAGATCCTCAGCGACTACAGCGAGCTCGGCGACATCATTAACTGGGCGTCGAATCACCATGAAAAACTGGACGGCAGCGGCTACCCTCTGCATCTCGAAAAAGATCATCTGACCCTCGCCGACCGTATTATCTCTATCGCCGATATTTTCACCGCGCTGACCGAAGATCGCCCTTATCGTAAAGGAATGGCCTGGCAGGAGGCCTTACAGATTATGGAAGCGGATGTTATAAATGGCGCTCTGGATAGCGATGTCTTTCTCGTTTTGCGCCACCATGCGGAAACGCTGCACGCCATCATTCTTCAGACCCTCGAACACCCCCGCAGCGAGCACCGCCCCTGAGGCAGGCCGCCGTCATGGCGGGGGGCGAGTTCTATAATTAAAACAGCTTCATCTGCATGCAAGGAAATACAGGGTGAGAATCGCCACCATCACCAACTGGGCTTACGGGATCACCGTCGGCCTGACGCTGGCATCCGGCAGCGCCATGCTTATGGCCTCCAGCGCCGACCGCGTCGAACGCCAGGCGGTACAACAGCGCCAGGTCTTTGATACCCTCTCCGACGAGGTGGAAAACGACGCCTGGGCGCTGTCTGACCTCGCCCGGCTGTACGTGGTTAAGCCTTCGCCGGAGACGCTTACGCAGTATCAGCAACTGCAGCAGACCGACAAAAGCATTGAGCAGCGGCTGGCCGGACTGAAAGATAACGGCGCCAGCCGCGAGGAGCTGGCGCTACTCCAGGATGGTCTGCGGATCGCCGATGAGCTTCAGGATGAACAGCAGGCGGCCCTGACGCATGTCGCCCGCGGCGATGCGCCAGCGGCCATCGCGGTGCTGTACGGCAAAGCGTATGAGACCGAACTGGAGCGCATGCAGACGCAGATCGATCGCTTCCGTCAGATGCTTGAGCATCGCGCCGCCATCGCTATCGACCAGGCCACCGAGCGCTCGCGGATCTGGCGTACGCTGTCGGAAATCATGGTCGGCCTGACCGCCCTGATGTTTTTGTTTGTCCTCGGCTTCATTCTCAAACGCCGGGTGCTGTACCCGGTGGTCCGTCTGAGCGACGTGGTGCAGCGTCTCGCCTCCCAGGACTATGCGGTGGAGACGCCGCACTTCACCCAGGTGGATGAGATTGGCGATATGGCCCAGGCGATCCGCATTTTTCGCGAGAACGGCCTGGCCCGCCAGCAGCTGGAGAAGCAGCGCGACGCCGACTGGGCGATCCGTGAACTGCTGGCGCGTATGACCCAGCGTCTGCAGGGCTGTGAAACCATAGAGGATGTGATTAAGGTGGCGGAGCTGTTCGCGCCGAACATCGCCCCGACGATCCCCGGTAAACTGTATATTCTGGATACCGATCCGTGGCAGATGCGCTGCGTGGCGCAGTGGCTGTCGCCCGCCGGGGAGACGACGTCCTTTGCTCCCGACGACTGCTGGGCGATACGGCGGGGACTCAGCCATCCGCCGGTGCAGGGTGAGCCCGATATCACCTGCTATCATCTGCCGGAGGCGCACGCCGGCCAGTCGCTCTGCGTACCGCTCATCGCCCAGGGCGAAGCGATCGGTCTGCTGAGCTTTCAGAACGTCACCGCCAGTGACGCCCCTTCCCGGGCTTACCTGGAGCTGATGGCCGAAGCGCTGGGGCTGGCGCTCGCCAATCAGCGTTTACGCAGCGCCCTGCTGGAAAAAGCGTTGTTCGATTCGCTGACCGGCCTGCGTAACCGCCATCATCTTGATGAAGCGCTGCACTCGCAGATGGCGCTGGCGGTCCATACCCACACCCCGCTGAGCTGCCTGATGATCGACATCGATCACTTCAAAGCCATCAATGACCGCTACGGCCATGAAGCCGGGGATCTGGTGATTAAGAGCGTCGCGACCATTGTGCAGCGCGCGGTGCGCGATATCGGCATGGCTTTCCGCTACGGCGGCGAGGAGTTTTTAGTGCTGCTCCCCGGCATTGACGAAGCCGGGGCGCACCAGTGCGCCAGCGAGATCTACACCCAGGTGCACAATATGACGCTGCGCGATGGCCTGACCGAGATAGGCCAGGTGGATGTGTCGATTGGCATCGCCAGCTACCCGCAGCACACCCAAAGCGACAGCCTGCTGCGCGCAGCGGACGCCGCGCTGTACCGGGCGAAAGAGCTGGGCCGTTCAAGGATTGTCAGCTTTGGCCGCCTGAAGACCCGCTAAGCGGGATTATTGCTCAGCGGCATTAAGCAGCGAGATAACTTTCCGCACCACCGCCGAACGGAAATGGCGGTGGTAAACCATGCTCAGCTCACTCTCCGCCAGCCGATCCTGGAGATCGATATACACCACGTTATCAAGGCGTAAGGCCCGCGCCGAGACCGGCACCAGCGCCACCCCCACCCCGGCGGAGACCAGGCTAATCATCGAGGTGACATCGTTAATTCGCTGCACCACCTGCGGCGTAAAACCCGCGACGCGACAGGCGTCAATAAATACCTGCTCCAGTCCGGTGCCCTGCGGATCGTCAAGCGAGATCCAGTTGTCAGTGCGCAACGAGGCCAGATTGAGCGCCCCCACGCCTGCCAGCGGATGCTGTTGATAAAGCGCCAGGCAAAGTTTTTCCCGCACAAATGGCCTGACCACCAGCGCGTCCGGCGGTGACGCCAGCGGCGCGCGGATGATGGCGATATCCAGACGCAGATCCAGCAGCGCTTCGTAGAGCATTTGCACATCCCCCTGCACCAGCGACAGCTCAATCCCCGGCCAGTCAGCGCGCAGCTCGCGCAGGAGCCCCGGCAGTTTGCTGTCATACATCGCACTGGAGACATAGCCCAGATGCAATCGCCCCTGCTCGCCTCGTGCGGTGCGCTGGGCGTCCAGGACCGCCTGATCGGCCATCTCCAGCGCCAGCCGCGTCTTCTGTAAAAAGGCCTCGCCCGCGGCGGTGAGGGTCAGGCGCCGGTTAGCGCGGGAGAAGAGCACCACGCCCAGGCGCTGCTCGAGTTGTTTAATCTGCTGGCTGAGGGCGGGCTGGGCGATATGTAACCGCTCCGCCGCCCGATGCATATGTAATTCTTCAGCAACGACCACAAAATGGCGTAACGCTCGCAAGGACATGGCCGAACTCCGCGAAGTAAATTGATAATAAAAATCTTATCAATAACGCATGAATGATGCAATTGATAACCATTAGCCTGCGAAGCATACTGTGCGCATCGACACGCTAAGGAGAACATCATGACCGCACCGATTCAGGATCTGCGCGACGCCATCGCGCTGCTGCAACAGCATGACAATCAGTACCTCGAAACCGATCATCCGGTTGACCCTAATGCCGAGCTGGCCGGCGTCTATCGCCACATCGGCGCGGGCGGCACCGTGAAGCGCCCCACGCGCATCGGCCCGGCGATGATGTTTAACAATATTAAGGGCTATCCGCATTCGCGCATTCTGGTGGGCATGCACGCCAGCCGCCAGCGGGCCGCACTGCTGCTGGGCTGCGAAGCCTCACAGCTGGCGCTGGAGGTAGGCAAAGCGGTGAAAAAACCGGTCGCGCCGGTGGTCGTTCCGGCCAGCAGCGCCCCCTGTCAGGAACAGGTCTTTCTGGCCGACGATCCGGATTTTGATTTGCGCACCCTGCTCCCGGCGCCCACCAACACCCCGATCGACGCCGGTCCCTTCTTCTGCCTGGGCCTGGCGCTGGCCAGCGATCCCGACGACGCCTCGCTCACCGACGTCACCATCCACCGCTTGTGCGTCCAGGGCCGGGATGAGCTGTCGATGTTTCTCGCCGCTGGCCGCCATATCGAAGTGTTTCGCCAGAAAGCCGAGGCCGCCGGCAAACCGCTGCCGATAACCATCAATATGGGACTCGATCCGGCTATCTATATCGGCGCCTGCTTTGAAGCGCCAACCACACCGTTTGGCTATAACGAACTGGGCGTCGCCGGTGCGCTGCGTCAGCGTCCGGTAGAGCTGGTACAGGGCGTCAGCGTCCCGGAGAAAGCCATCGCTCGCGCCGAGATCGTTATCGAAGGGGAACTGCTGCCGGGGGTACGCGTCAGAGAAGATCAGCACACCAACAGCGGCCATGCGATGCCGGAATTTCCTGGTTACTGCGGCGGCGCCAATCCGTCGCTGCCGGTCATTAAAGTCAAAGCGGTGACCATGCGAAACAATGCGATTCTGCAGACGCTGGTAGGGCCGGGCGAAGAGCATACCACCCTCGCCGGGCTGCCAACGGAAGCCAGTATCTGGAATGCTGTCGAGGCTGCTATCCCGGGCTTTTTACAAAATGTCTACGCCCACACCGCGGGCGGCGGTAAATTCCTCGGGATCCTGCAGGTGAAAAAACGCCAGCCCGCCGACGAAGGGCGTCAGGGGCAGGCCGCGTTGCTGGCGCTGGCGACCTATTCCGAGCTGAAAAATATCATTCTGGTCGATGAAGATGTGGATATCTTTGACAGCGACGATATCCTGTGGGCGATGACCACCCGTATGCAGGGGGATGTCAGCATCACGACAATCCCCGGCATCCGTGGTCACCAGCTGGATCCTTCCCAGACCCCGGCATACAGCCCGTCGATCCGCGGAGAGGGTATCAGTTGCAAGACAATCTTCGATTGCACGGTGCCGTGGGCGCTGAAATCACACTTCGAGCGCGCACCGTTTGCCGATGTCGATCCGCGTCCGTTTGCGCCAGAGTATTTTGCCCGGCTGGAAAAAAACCACGGTCAGTAAAATCAGGTGGTATCCGCCGGAGCACGGCGGCATCTTCCGGGCCAGCATCACCTGCAGCGGGTGGCTGACGCAGGGTTAGTTGATCGCGGCGGAGAGGTCTTTTTTCACCTGCTCACGCTGCTCGGGGGTCAACACCTGGCTCACGTCGAAGTAGTATTTCACACGATAATACCGCACCTGCTGGTCCAGCTGGCCAAAGGCGGCCAGCTGCTGTTTGACCTTAGCGTCATCCCATTTCCCGGAGTGAATAACGTCTGCCAGGGCACCATCCTGATAGCCGCTGATTTTAATCTGGCTTACATTGTTTTCGAATCCCTGACGCAGCGCCTGGATTTTGGCGACCTGCTCTTCACTCAGCTTCAGGTGCTGGACGACCGGATCCTGCGAGACAGACGGTATATCGGCGGAGGTCGACGCCTGGCTGGCTGCCGTAAAGCAGGTGGTCAGCGCAATGGCGAGCAGGGTGTTACGCAAGCGAGTATTCACAGTGAATGATCCTTCAGAAAAGAAAATGAGAGGCGATTATCACTGCGCTAATAAAGACTATCTGTAACAAAGAGTTAATTTAAAACTGGATAAAAAAAGGATGGTAAGAAACAGAAATCAGATCCCGGGTCAGCAGCACAGAAAGATATATTCATCCTTCCAGTAACGGCCCTGTCCAATGATATCCCCGGCGGCGCTGATTAACTGTTTTTGCTTTTCGGTTTCAATCCCCTCAACGATCACATGGCTGGTCAGGGTATGAATAGATTGCAACAGCCCGGGAAAAGCGGGGTCGTTTTCTTTATCCCAGAAGTAATCTTTATCCACTTTGACGCAATCGAAGCGGAAGCGCTCCAGCAGCGGGAAGGACGTCCGTCCGCGGCCAAAATCATCCAGCCAGACCGGGCAAAGCGCCGCCAGCGTGCTCAGCGCCGTCAGCTCACGTCCGGCGATAAACTCGTGAAAGTTCTCATTTATTTCCAGAGCAATGTGTTTACAGGAGCGCAGGAAATCACAGAGATAGCGATCCGTCAGAATAAAGTGGCTTAATAAATCATCAATATTCAGCGATATCGGTTTATTATCGACCCGGGCGAAATCAAATACAGAAAGTAACTCGATTTGCCGAATAAATAGAGCAAGCTTATCGCGTTCGGTAAGCGTGGAGAAAGAAAACGTCGACGCAGAGGTGGTATTTTGTGCGGGTACTATAATATCTTTAGTAAGCAACTCCCACGAGTGGTAGCTGCCGTCATCGCTAATAGCGGGCTCCAGAACGAAGCGATAAGAGGTATTTTTCACGTTTTCTTCAACCATTTAAAAAATACCAAAAATAAGAAAGGGTTAAAGCATGTCATATATTTTCCGCCAACAAAAATAGTTTAAAGTGATCGATAATAATCATTCGATAGTTAAAAACTATCAAGATATAATTTATTGATCGGTAAATTGAATTAATATAAATTAGCCACTGCTGTAACTCCCTCTGAAAAGTCAATTAAAATATTGTTTCAAACCAGCCAGTTACCAGAGTATTCTGCGTAAAGCCTGGTCGTCTCACGCTTTGTGCTGCCAGGTAAAAAAAGAGAGGGGTAATAAAAATGAAAAATACAAGCCGCCAGTTTTAGTCATATCATTATGCCGAATATGAATAACGCTGCGTCCTGAGGCGCCGCTTCGCCTGGCATGCCATGAGTCCTCAACAAAAAAGTGTGACTCAGTCGACAAAACGTCATATTTTCCCGCTATCCTGCAGCGAAGAAGAGTGAAGTGGATGACAGGCAGTGAAAAAAATAAACGTGATTCCGCTGGGGCTGATGCTATTCATGCTCATCGCCAGCGCATGGCTGGGCCCTGCGCCGCGGCACACCGGCAGCATGCAGTGCGTTTGGTTTGACGGGGCAATGGTGAGCTGCCTGCCGAAGCAACGACTGGGCGAAGGCTCGCCGCATCATTTACTGGTCAGACGATAAACCGGTACTCGCCGGGTGGTGTTGAACAGATTATCGCTGGCTTCCACCTCTTCGGTGACAATTTCCATGCCGGACCGGCGCAATTGCGCAATGTCCGCCGCCACCCGCTGACTGCCGAACCAGAACAGCGCATCAAGCGCGGTAACCGGCAAGCCGGCAAGTAACGCATGGCGAAGCCGCTCCCGGGCCGGCTTTATCTCGCGGGCAATCTGCTGGTACGGGGCTGCCGTCGGTCCCTGCGGATCGACGCGACGGATACGGTTTGACAGGTGGTAATGGAAGGACTCCGGAATCGGCTGTAAATCCTGCTTCAGACTGTAGACACAACCGTAACGTTTGCCGTTGAAAACGGCGGCTTTACGATTGAGCTGCAGCTGATCGCGCACGTCGGCGATCAGCTGCGGCGCCCGCACCAGCAGCAGGCGAAAAGGCAATTCGAAGCTGGTGACATAGTCGACATTCAATAGCGCAATGCGCAGACGCTCCTCAGCCCCGGCCTGCTGCTGACGACACTCCAGATAGACCTCACGCCACTGCGCTCTGAGCCGTGGCGACTCACCGGCTTCGGTAAACTGGTATTTTTCAATATCGTAATCAATTCTCCCGGCCACCGCGCATTCCTTTCTGAATCAGTCCGGCGTCATAATAACATCCTCTGGCGCAGTACCCTATGCCGAGCGTCCTCGCGCATCCCCTTCCCGGTTATTTACGATACAGATAACGGGTGATGACCACATCGAGGAGATACAGCAGGAAAATAACGCTGCTTAACCACAATAAACCTGCGAATAAATCAAGTAATTGCATCGTTGCTCCCTCACTGTTAGCCATCGCCGAATGACGCCTCTCACCATAAAGTAGTTAAGTTCTGCCTTAACAGCCACCAAATAAATTTATTTAGTCAAAAGAAAGCCCGGCGCCATTGTACGTTCATTTTACTGTCATCAATTTGTCATCATAAAATGTCTATCATCAACCCGCGCCGCAGGGTTGTCCCGCGCCTCATAGCATCCTGGGGAAACGCGCGGCCACAGGTTTAACAACATGGAATAATATCGCCCCACCGTATCCTTAATGACATTGCATCATCTTATATCAGGCGCCACTGTCATCCTGCTGAATAATCCGGAAAACGCTTTAAACAATAAACGCCCTGCTGATTGGTTTACCATGGAGAAATAAGATGCCCAGCGAAAAAGCCCGCAGCCTTGACCATTTCTATGAATTACTGGCGACAGGACAACACCCGAAAATTGAACTCGATTTTGATGTCGCCGCGGACGATTTTTTTAAAATCGCCACCGAGTTTGGCGATATTGGCGCGAGGATCACCCGGGTTAACGAACGATTTATTATTAAGATCAAGCCGCCGAAAGCGTAAGCACCCCCTGCCGCCTTGTTGGGTGCCACGCCAGCCGTCGCGGCCCGACAAGGTTTTCTTAACGAGCCGCGGTCTGACGCTCGGCAAAATAGTGCGCCGGTGTCGTCCCCATCGTTTTTTTGAACATGGTAATAAAGGCATTTACCGATTCATACCCCAGCTTAGCCGCCACGTTTTGTACCGAAACGCCGCTGGCCAGCTCCTGCAGGGCAATAATCAAATGCAGCTGCTGGCGCCAGCGCCCGAAGGTCAGGCCGGTCTCCCGCAGCATCACCCGGGCCAGCGAGCGCTCACTCAGCGCCAGACGCTTCGCCCACACCGACAGGGTGCTGCGATCGTCAGGATGGCTGACCAGCCGGTCGGCCATCGCCCGAATTTTGGGATGTGCTGAGACGGGCAGATTCAGGCGCTGCGCCGGCATGGTCGCCAGTTCGTCAAGGGTCACTCGGGTGAGTCTCCCGGCATGGCTATCCGCCACATAATCCGCCCCCTCACGAGTGAGTCGCTCCACCAGCTCGTGGATCAGGGGAGAGAGCGCCAAAGTGCAGCAGCTGCCAGGCAGCGCGGCAGCGCCGGGTTCAATAAACAGATAATTGAGGCGCGCGTTCCAGGTGGCGGACACACTGTGCGGAATACCGCCCGGGATCCATACCGCGCAGCGAGGCGGCACAATCCACAGGTTATTTTCCGCCCGACAACTCACTGCACCATACAGCACAATAATCAACTGCCCTTTGCGATGGGTATGCACCGGCACTTCCGCTTCATATTCGACAAAATCAAGATGACAGGCGATGGCCGGGCAGGACGCGGCGTCCGGATCGTACAGCGTATTGGCAAAAGGTGATGGCATACGATTGGCCAGATTCAGGTATTTTTTGACAGAATAGAGTATTTCGCCGCAAGCGCAAGTCAGCCATAATCCGCGGCATGAACATTAACCGCTTTCGCCAGGCCTCCTGGCTGCGTGCCGCAGGCGCCGTCGCGCGCCCTTTCATGCCGCAATCGACGTCAACCGTCCTGCGCAGTGATGCCCAGGCAATACTCTTTTCCGCAAAGAGTTTCGCCGCGGCGATGCTGGCGTACTATCTTGCGCTATCCATCGGTCTGCAAAGGCCTTCGTGGGCCATCATCACTGTCTATATCGTGTCGCAGACCTCGGTGGGCGCATCGCTAAGCCGCAGCGTCTATCGCCTGGTCGGGACCCTCGTCGGCGCGGCGGCCACCGTCTTCATCGTGCCCACCTTCGTTAACCAGCCGATCCTGTGTAGTGCCATGCTGGCCCTGTGGATCGCGGGTTGCCTGTGTCTGTCGCTGCTTGAGCGCACGCCGCGCGGATACGCTTTTTTGCTGGCGGGCTACACCGCGAGCCTGATTGGTTTCCCCGCCGTCTCCGTGCCCGGGACCATCTTTGACCTCGCGGTCATTCGGGTGGAAGAGATCGCCATCGGTATCTTGTGCGCCGGATTGATTCACCGCTTCGTGCTGCCGGTGCGCATCGCCGGGCGGTTTAACAGCACGCTGGCACAGACGCTGGCAACCGCCCGGCAACGGATCGCCGATACGCTGGCCGGTAAGCCGGTGGCGGCGGAAACCCTGCGGCTGGCGCTGAGCCTGCAGTTTTTGCAGGGCATCAACCACCATCTTCCCTGGGATGACGGTCTCTCTGTTCCCCACCGCGAGGTCAGAAAAGCGATCCACGACCGGCTGGCACGACTGTTGATCGTCAATGGCGAATTGTATGACCGTTTACAGAGGTGCGGGCAGCCACCTGACGACCTGCAGACGCTGCTAACGGAGGCAGAGGTCTGGCTGAGAGGTCCGGAAGCCCACAGAACGGCGCTCTCCGCCGACGGACTACTCTCCCGCTGCGAGCAGCTCATCAACCGGTGCGCCCCTGCGCAGACGCTGAACGAGGCGCTGCGCGTTAGCCTGGTGCGCCACCTGGCGGAAACCATCCGTCTCCTGCAGCAGAGCGAACGGCTGGCGAAGGCGATTTATCACCGCCGATCGCCAACCCTGCCCCCTGACGCCCACGCGGCAAAGGGCTATGTTTTCCATCGCGATCCGCTCAGCGCCCTGCGGACCGCCTTCGGCGCCTTCGTCATCATCCTCAGCGGCTGCCTGATCTGGATAGGCTCTGCCTGGCCCGATGGCGGCACTGCGGTCTCGATCCTCGGGGTCTGCTGTAGCCTGTTCGCCAGCTTCGATGCGCCGGCGGCGCAGCTGGTGAAATACCTGATCGGCTGCGTGTGGGGCGTGCTGTTCAGCCTGCTGTATAGCTTCGCCCTGCTGCCGCAGGTGAGCGAATTTGTCCTGCTGGCGGCGATGCTCGCCCCGGTCTATCTGCTGGCCGGTTCGCTGCAGGCGCGGCCGCCGACCACCTTTATGGCGATGGGCATCACCCTGACGCTGCCGATATTGTGCGAACTGGGCCCCAGTTATCAGGGGGATTTCGCGACGGCGATGAATACCTCTATCGCGCTGTTTGTCGCCATCGGCTATGCCGCGTTTGGTATGCGCCTGCTGCAAACCGTGCAGGCCGATGCCGCTGTCCATCGTCTGCTGACGCTGTGCCGTCGCGATATCCGCCGCGCCGCGCCGGGCCGACTGGCGCAGAATGCCCACCGCTGGACCAATCTTATGATCGACCGGACCGCTTTACTGCTGCCGCGGCTACCGCAGAGCGGGCCTGCCGCAGGTCAGCTACTGGACAAGATGCTGCACGATATTCGTACCGGCCTGGCGGTGATCCACCTGCGCCGTATCTATCAGCCGGTGGATCGAGAAGCGGCTACCGCTGTGCAGACGCTGCTTGACGCCCTTAGACAGGAGCCGGACATAGAGGCCCTCGCGCAGCCTGTTGACGCGCTGTTAGCCCACGGTTTACCGGCTGATGCCGCCTCACATGAGCGCGCGGAAGCGCTCATTTCCCTGTATTGCGCCTTACACCGGCCTGAGGAGAGCCAAAACCATGCGTGATCTCGCGATGGGCGGGGTATTTTTCCCCGGCCTGCTGGTTGTCGGCCTTGTCGCCCTGCTCGCGACGCTGCTGCTGCAACCGCTTATTTTCTCCGTCCGGGGCCTGGGCCGCTTGCCCTGCCGCCCGCTGTGGGGGCTTTCCCTCTATATCGCACTCTTTTTCCTGCTCCTGCAGGAGGTTAACACGCTGGGGTTTGCCGTATGACAGTCTATCTCACTCTTCTGGGCCGCTACGCCCTGACCTTAGGCGCCGTTGCCGCCGCCGCGCTACTGGCTTTCATTCTCTGGAAACAGGAGGCGCAAACGCCCTGGACCCGCGATGGTCGGGTACGGGCCGACGTGGTGCAGATCGCTCCCGATGTCTCGGGACCGGTGGCCAGCGTGGCGGTAAAAGACAACCAGTGGGTCAATCGGGGAGATGTGCTCTATTCCATCGATCCGCGCTGGCTGAAGCTGGCGGTCAGTAGCGCCCAGGCGGAGGTGGAAGCCCGACGCCAGGAGATGGCGATGCGCCAGGATGCCGCCAGACGACGGGCGCAGATCCAGGGCGTCATCTCCAGCGAAGATCTGAAACAGACCAACAGCGCGGCCAGCGTCGCGGCCGCTAACTACCAGGGCGCGCTGGCGGCACTGGCGCTGGCGCAACTGAATTTAGCGCATGCCACCGTGCGGACGCCGGTGGCCGGGTACGTCACCCATCTGCGGCTACGCCCGGGCGACTATGCCACCGCCGGAGTGACGAAAGTGGCCATTATCGATGGCCAGCGTTTCTGGGTGGTGGGGTATTTTGAAGAGACCCGTCTGCGCCACATCCACGTTGGCGATACCGCACATATCACGCTGATGGGGTATGATCCGGTCATTACCGGCCATGTCGAGAGTATCGGACACGGGATCGGCGATACCAATGATGAGACCGGCGCCCTGGGCCTGCCGGAGGTCGAGCCGACCTTCAGCTGGGTGCGGCTGGCGCAGCGTGTACCAGTGCGCATCCATATCGATACCCTGCCCGAGGGGGTGGAACGGGTCGCCGGCTTGTCCGCGACTGTCTCGGTCATTCCCGCGCGGTTGGCGCGACGCGCCGGCAAATCCTCACCTGCCGGCGCGAATCAGGCTCAGTGATAGCCCTCGCTGCCGGAGACTTTGCCGCGAAAGACGTAATAGCTCCAGGCGGTATACATCAGGATCACCGGGATAATGAGCAGCGCCCCCGGCAGCATAAACACCTGGCTGGAGGGCGGCGCGGCGGCATCCCACAGGGAGATATTCGGTGGGATAATGTTCGGCCAGACGCTGATCCCCAACCCGCTGAAGCCGAGGAAAATCAGGCCCAGCGTCAGGATAAATGGGCGGGCGTGGCTGGCGGGGCGCGCGCTCAGGCGCCAGATCCACAGGCTCAGCGCCAACACCAGGATAGGTACCGGCAGGAACCAGAAGAAATTGGGCAGCGTGAACCAACGCTCCGCCACGTAGCGCCAGCCCAACGGCGTCCAGACGCTGACCACCGCGATCACCACCATCAGCGCCAGTAGCACCTTGCGGGTCAGCTCGCGCATCCGCTGCTGCAGCGCGCCTTCGCTTTTCATGATCAACCACGTGGTGCCGAGCAGCAGATAGGCCACCACCAGCCCCAGGCCGCAGAACAGGTTAAAGGGGGTAAGCCAGTCCAGCGTCGAACCGGCGAAGCGGCGGTCAGCCACCGCAAAGCCGTTGATAAACGCGCCGACGACAATCCCCTGGCTGAAAGTCGCCAGCAGCGAGCCGCCGGCGAAGGCATAATCCCAAAAGGTACGATGCGAGGGAACCGCTTTAAAACGAAATTCAAACGCCACGCCGCGAAAAATCAGACCGATGAGCATCGCCGTCAGCGGGATGACCAGCGCATCGGTGATCACCGCATAGGCCAGCGGAAAGGCGCCGAACAGCCCTGCCCCGCCGAGTACCAGCCAGGTTTCATTTCCATCCCAGACGGGCGCCACGCTGTTGACCATCACATCGCGCTCTTCGCCATCATGCACCACGCTGAACAGCATCCCAATACCTAAATCGAAACCATCCATCACGATATACATCAGCGTGGCGAAGACGATGATGACAAACCAAATCACCGAGATATCGATGCTCATGATGCGTTCTCCTCATCACGCACCGGCTCTGCCGCCGAGAGCGGACGCGCCGGGGTGCCTGCGGTTTGCGAGGTCAGCTCCGTCACCGGTTGCGGCCCTTTTTTAATCAGCCGGAAAATATAGTAATACCCCACGCCAAATACCGCGCAGTAGACCACGATAAACACCAGCAGACTGATGGCCATCTGCAGCGTGCTGTGCAACGACACCGCATCCCGGGTGCGCAGCAAGCCGTAGATCACCCACGGCTGGCGGCCCATCTCGGTAGTCACCCACCCGGCGACCAGGGCAATAAGGCCGGCAGGCCCCATGCAGAGCGCAAACCACTGAAAGGGACGCGAGTGATACAGTCGCCGCCGATAGCGCAGCCAGGCGCTGCAGATCCCTAAGGCGATCATCAATACGCCCATCCCAACCATGATGCGAAACGACCAGAAAACGGCGGGCGAATAGGGTCGGTCCTCTTTCGGGAAGTCTTTCAGCGCCGGCACCTGCTTATGCAGACTGTGAGTGAGGATCAGGCTGCCGAGAGCGGGGATCTCGAGGCCATAGCGGGTGCGCTCCTGTTCCATATCCGGCAGGCCAAACAGCAGCAGCGGCGTGGCCTCGCCGGGTCGGTTTTCCCAGTGCCCCTCGATGGCGGCGATCTTCGCTGGCTGATGCTCAAGGGTATTAAGACCATGCATATCCCCCACCACCGCCTGGATTGGCGCTACCAGCAGCGCCATCCACATCGCCATCGACAGCATTTTGCGGATGGCCGGCGAGTCGTTGCCGCGCAGAAGATGCCACGCGGCAGAGGCCCCGACGAACATGGCGCTGCTGAGAAACGCGGCTATCGCCATATGAAACAAACGATACGGGAACGAGGGGTTAAAGATAATCGCCAGCCAGTCCTGCGGAATGAGATGGCCATTTTCGATGGTAAAACCCTGCGGTGTCTGCATCCAGCTGTTGGAGGCGAGGATCCAGAAAGTGGAGACCAGGGTGCCAAGCGCCACCATGCAGGTAGTAAAAAAATGCAGCGCCGGCGGCACTTTATTCCAGCCAAATAGCATTACCCCGAGGAATCCCGCTTCGAGGAAAAAGGCGGTCAGCACTTCGTACAGCAGCAGCGGACCGGTAATGCTGCCAGCAAACTGGGAAAATCCGCTCCAGTTGGTGCCGAACTGATAGGACATGACTAATCCGGAGACCACGCCCATCCCAAAATTGACGGCGAAAATTTTCAGCCAGAAATTGTAGAGTGAGCGCCAGACGTTATCCCGGGTTCGCAGCCACATCCCCTCAAGCACCACAAGGTAGCTGGCGAGGCCGATGGTGATGGCCGGAAAGAGGATATGGAAGGAAACGGTAAAGGCGAATTGCAATCGGGCCAGATGAAACGCGTCGAATTCAAACATATTCCACACCCATCATTGTGAATCGCCCCGGCCGCAGCCGGGGCTCATGCGAACATCACTTAGCCGATGAGGAAGTGTTTTGCTTACCGGCGCCGAGTTCGGCGCCGGTCAAAGGATCGCCCTGCGGGTCAGACTGCGTTCGCTTCAGCATCGCTTTGCACAGCGCTTCCTGCTCTGGCGTCAGGCCGACAGTAGCGCTGCCATCTCCGCCATCCACGGCCGGCTGCGGATCCTTGACATAATCGAAGTGTTTGTCACTGTTCCAGCTGCCGCGTACTTCTCCACCTTCAGACATATTGTAGTAGGTGTTAGCGTACTCGCTAATGGGCGGCAGTTTGCCCGGTGGATAGTTGTTGCGAATCGACTGCAGCGCCTTCTCAAAAGAGAGCTGATGCGCCGCTTCGCGGGTCATCAGGAACGCCAGCGCGTCTTTCACTCCGGGATCGTCGGTCACGTTGATCAGGCGTTCATAGACGATCTTCGCCCTCGCCTCCGCGGCGACATTCGACCGCAGGTCGGCGGTGGGTTCACCGATAGTATCAATATAGGCCGCCGTCCACGGCACGCCCGCCGAGTTGGTCAGCGGGGGACCGCCGCCGTACAGCAGCGAGGTAATATGGCTGTCATTACCGTTGGCGGTGAGCGAACGATAGAGTTCCGCCTCGCTCTCGGTGCCCTCCGCCAGGGCTCCTTTGGCGCCTTTATTCAGCATGCCGACCAGGGTGCCAATGATCTCCAGATGGCTCAGCTCCTCTGTCGCGATATCCATTAGCATATCTTTGCGGCCAGGATCGTCATCGCTTAATCCCTGGGTGAAATAACGACACGCGGCGGCCAGCTCGCCCTGAGGGCCGCCAAACTGTTCGAGCAGTAAATTCGCGAGCCCCGGATTGGGTTCAGCAACGCGCACGGTATACTGCAGTTGTTTCACATGACGAAACATAGGCCTGCCTCCTGGGTTATTTTTTCGCTTCTACGCCGTCAGCATCTGAACGCAGGAGAAACTGCTCCGTGGTCTGAGGAATATGTTTGATCAGCCAGTCGGCCATTTCCCGCTCTTCCGCCAGGATAGCCTCAATAGCCGGGATGGAGGCGGTGTCGCCCGCTTTTTCAGCCGCCGCCAGCAGAGAGGTGTAGCAGGCAATCTCAAATTGCTCGAAGACGTACCCGCTGATCGAGCCTTTGACGATTTCATCGGAAGGAAACATTCCGCCGATGGACTGGCCGAGAGCCGCCATTTTACTCATCGAATCTTTAATCACCGAGCGCGAAATGTCGTTGCGGTCGAGGATCTCTTCCAGCACGGTAATTTGCCGTTTGGTCTCATTAATATGCTGTTCAATTCTGGCACGGAGATCCGGATAATTATCGATACGGCCAGCCATCGATTCCAGCATGGATTCTGCCTGCTTTTCCATGGCATGCGCATCGCGTAGCCAGTCATGATAATGTTCAACGTGATTCATGGTCATTTCCTCGTGTCAGGGAGCGTTTATTTTTCCGCTTTTTTATTAATGTTACCTACCGCCAAATCGGTTAATTTAACGTCGGTTTGCTTTTCTTCTTCCAGCGTTTCGGCCAGCAATTTGACCGCTTTTTTATAGCCCAGCTGTTCTGCCAGGGTGACCAGGGTGCCGTAACTGGCAATTTCGTAATGCTCGACCTTTTGCGCAGCGGCAATTAGCGCAGCATCTCGTACCTCATTTTTTTCCGTGCTCTCAACGACTTCATTGGCCTCTTCGATTAATCCTTCCATGGCCACGCATTTCATGCGTTTGATTTTCAGGCCGGATTCCTGCTCAATAATTTGGTCAATACGTTCAATCTGGCCCTGGGTTTCTTCGAGATGAGCATTGAACGCCGCGCTGAGTTTTTCACTGGACGCCGCTCTGGCCAGTTTAGCCAGCCCGCGGGTTAATTGTTTCTCTGCGCTGTAGGTATCTGAGAGCAGGTGGATAAATACATCTTCAATGCTTTTCATATTCATAGAAATACCTTCTGGAGTCAGAAAATAACTGCGAGTCTATACAGACTCGCAGGAGATACTTTCACTTCAGGGTGCAAGGAAAAGGATAATCAGGAATTATCGGACTTGCGGCCACCGCCGTGGCTGTTTTGTCCGCCTTTTTTACCCGCTTCGGACGCACGCTGCGGATCATTTTTAAAGTTCCCGCCGCTGTGCTGACCACCTTTACGACCTGCTTCAGAAGCTTTTTCACGGTCTTCAGCAAAATTACCGGAACCACCACGATGCTCTGCCATATTTCACCTCATGTATATCGGTTATGTCAGTACGATACGAAAATATTCCGTATCACTCGTCGTTCGATATTTAACTCTAGCGGGTAATGCTGGTTAGTCAAATTATTATTCCGTTTTCCCGACGTCTTTCAGTAGTAATTCGGAATAATTCTACAACACACATTAAAAATAACCAGACGGCACATCACCGCTAACTTACTGTGTGCAGGGGAATAATACCTGCAGCCCTCGTATTATCGATACAATCGGAGTACTCCTGTTGAGGTATATAACGAAGCGGCGCGGCGAGGCTTCGTCGGCATGAAATTCAGAACTTTTCTAAATATAACTAATAAAAAAAAGCCGCTGGGGGAGCGGCTATCAAATAAAAAAATAGAGCGAATATCATGCCTGATTAAGGCTAGCCTTCTTCATCCGAATATGCAAATAACCCAACAAATCAAACGTGAAATAAGCGAAACGTAAAACACACCCAACAACTGAAATATCACGCAGTTCCATTACTTGTACTCTGCGCTTTATTTTTACGGTGGTTTATCGGTGGCCATCGCGTCAGGTCAATATGCCTTTGCGCCTGATGCGGTCAGCCGTTCTCTCCAGGAGAATATGCAATGAAAGCACTCACTTATCATGGTCCCCATCATGTCAGCGTCGACACCATGCCCGACCCGGCCCTTGAAGCGCCGGACGATATTATACTGCGCGTCACCGCGACGGCGATTTGCGGTTCCGATCTCCATCTTTACCGCGGAAAGATCCCCGGCACGCACCACGGCGATATTTTCGGCCATGAATTTATGGGGGAAGTGGTGGAAGCGGGTTCCGAGGTCACCGCGGTCCGCAAAGGCGACCGGGTGGTTATCCCGTTTGTGATCGCCTGCGGAGACTGCTTCTTTTGTCGCCTGCAGCAGTATGCCGCCTGCGAAAGCACCAATAGCGGCCAGGGGGCGACACTCAACCGAAAAGGCATTTCGCCACCGGCGGCCCTGTTTGGCTATAGCGATTTGTACGGCGGCATCCCGGGCGGCCAGGCAGAATATGTACGGGTCCCCAAAGCCAATACCGGTCCATTTAAAGTGCCTGACACCTTACCCGATGAAAAGGTGCTGTTTCTGTCAGATATTCTGCCCACCGCCTGGCAGGCTGTAAAAAACGCCGAGGTCAAACCCGGCAGCAGCGTGGCTATTTTTGGCGCCGGCCCGGTAGGGCTGCTGTGCGCCTCCTGCGCCAGGCTCAATGGCGCAGAGCAGATATTTATCATCGATCATAACGATTACCGACTCGATTTCGCGCAGCAACGCTATGGCGCGATCCCGATAAACTTCGACACCCATGACGACCCGGCGCAGTGGATTATCGATAACACGCCGGGACATCGCGGCGTCGACGCGGTGATTGACGCCGTGGGCTTCGAGGCGAAAGGCAGCCTCACGGAAACCGTCCTCAGCAACCTGAAAATCGAGGGCAGCAGCGGAAAAGCCCTGCGCCAGTGCATCGCCGCCGTGCGCCGCGGCGGTATCGTCAGCGTGCCCGGGGTTTACGCCGGTTTCATTCATGGGTTTATGTTTGGTGATGCCTTTGATAAGGGGCTGACCTTCAGGATGGGGCAAACCCACGTCCATGCCTGGCTGCCGGACCTGCTGGCGCTAATTGAGCAAGGGCTGCTCACCCCGGAGGAGATCGTCACTCACCATATGCCGCTGGAGGAGGCCGCGCGCGGCTATCAGATCTTTGAGAAACGCGAAGAGGCATGCCGCAAAGTCATCCTTGTGCCGGGGATGCAGCCCGGGAAGGCAACGCTTTGAGGCGGAAGTTAATCCGCCCTTCTCGGCAGCCAGTCCGGGCCGTGATATAAAAACAGCATGCGTTGACCCGCCGTCGCTGATACAGCCGTTAACCACAGGAGAAGTTAATGCTCGAGTTACGCCCGAATTGCGAATGCTGTGATAAAGATCTGCCGCCAGACTCACCCGAGGCGTTTATCTGCTCGTTCGAGTGTACTTTTTGCCGGGACTGCATGACGGCGCGGCTGCACGGTCGTTGCCCAAACTGTGGCGGCGAACTGGTGCGGCGCCCTGTGCGTCCCGAAGAGGCGCTGCGGCGGCACCCCGCCTCCACCCTGCGCCGCCATGCACAGTAAAACCGGATGAACTGGCGTGGCAAACGGGAGCCATCGAGCTCCCTTTCTTCACCCTTATTTCTCTGCAGAAAAGTGCCACTCTGCGGCGGTCGATAGCGTCACAAATGGCCCGGCAAGCGTGATATTGTGATGGCCGATAATGTCAGGCGCTGACAACCGTTCGTTATCCATGGTTGAGTGCGCATCCGAGATCAGCACCGTCCGCCATCCCAGCGCCGATGCCGCACGGCAGGTCGTGTCCACGCAGAATTCGGTTTTCATCCCGGCAATAACCAGCTGTTTTACGCCGGCCTGAGCGAGCCGATGCGCAAGGTCAGTGTGCTGGAAACAGGAGGGGTACCTTTTAATAAAGACGATATCCCGCTCGCCGTTAACACCCATCTCAGGCAGCAGTTGGGTTAATGGACTTTGTGCTGAGAACGGAGAATCGTCCGGCCCGGTATGGCGGGCAAAGAAGACGGGCACCTCAGCCTGTCTCGCTTTTTCAATCAGCAGGCAAACGTTCGCCAGAAGCGCATCGGCCTGATACGGAGAAACCGGGCCATGGAAAAGCCCCTGCTGCATATCGATAATTAAAAGGGCATGCTCAGATGAAATCATGATGGGTCTCCATTCAGTGTGTCACGAACGGAGAGGTCTCTCCCCGTCCACATTGGCGGGGAGTGAGGATCTGTTTGTCAGGAGCCGGTCACAGATACGCCCACACCACCGCAGGTTACGGTCGTGGTGGTGGTAACGGTGGTGGTAGGCTGAACTGACGTAATCATTATCTGACCTTCACTGATTCCTTACCGATAAAACATAAGCACGATTAAAACGGCTCTTTTCTTATAGCATTGAGCAGATACGGATGGCAATTTATGCGCGAACAACGCAGCCGCCAGCACATAAATCTCCCCCTCCACAGAGAAAAGGCAAATCTATGCAACATGCTTATACCAGCCATATCACATGGACCGGCAATCAGGGCACGGGTACTTCGGGTTACAAGGCTTATGCCCGGACCTGGGATATCGCGGTAAAGGGAAAAGAACCCATTCATTGTTCAAATGATCCATTACTGGGCGGCGACCCCGGCAAAATGAACCCGGAAGATCTCCTGCTCTCTTCTCTTTCAGCCTGTCACATGCTGTGGTACTTACATCTGGCCTCCGATACCGGCATTACGGTCATGGAATATCAGGACTCGCCGGTGGCAATGGGTGAAGTATTAAAAGGGGGCGCGGGTCGCTTTATTTCTGCCACCCTCAGGCCGAAAATCACCGTACTACCAGGTACCGATCTCGACGCCGCCACGGCCATTCATCAGCAGATCCATCACGTCTGTTTTATCGCCCGTTCGGTCAATTTCCCGGTCAGTTACCAGCCTGAATTTATTATTTTTAACGCAGAGTAACGCGTTTCTGGGACGGTAATTCGGTGCGCAGGCGCGGTGCCGCTCGGACAGATCAGATGGCACCGGACCGCAACAGCCACGTGGTGCCATCCATCGGTCTGTCAGCGCCCGGGTTAATCAGGAAGCGTGCGAGGCCTTGCCGGTGGATGCCGCTAAGGCTGACAAAACCTGGGTATGGGCATAGCGTAATACTGATTTTATCTCGTCGGCAGAGATATCTGCCAGGCCAAACCCACGGAGCAAAAAAGCGCCTTCCACGGCAAGAAGCGCGTGGCGCACGGCAACGTACTCCCCGCTCACCGAACGAAGCGGATCGAGGAGTGATCGGTAAAGACTTCGGACTGGCTCCAGCATGCCGGGAGCATGAACGAGCGCGGTGATAAGAAACGCCGCCATTTGGGTGGATACGTCCTCTTCTGCCAAAGCCTCTTCGATATGCGCGAGTACGAGTTCGATCGGTCCCACCGGAGCGGCAGGAAGACGCTGCCGGACTGCCTCCTGAAAACGGGCCACTTCACGCTCCAGGACAGCGTGGATCAGACCGTCCTTGGAAGAAAAGGTATACACCAGGCCACCTTTACTGATACCGGCACGCTCGGCGACAGCATCCAGGGTGAATAATCGGCCACCCGACTCAAGAATCAGGCTTTCCGCGGCATCCAACACCTTTTCTTTATCGATCTCTTTTTTACGCGTCACAACTTCCCCTTGGCTTTTTCGACTGATCAGTCGCATAATATTTTCGACTGGCCAGTCAGATTAGCACTGCGACCCGGTAGCAACAAGATTGCTACTGCATTTTTCCACTACAACATATTTATAAGGCAATGAAATGGAAGAATTTGTACCATCTGCAGCCATCGCACATTTTGTTATGAAGGTGAAAGACATTGAGTCGAGTTATGCCTTTTACCAGGGGCTCGGACTACGCGGTATCGACAAATTTCCGGAAATGGCAATCATTGAGCTTCGCGGCGGCACCCATCTCCTGTTAGCCGCGAAAGACGATCCCATGGCGGGTGCGCTTCACGCCAGCCGCGTTGGCCAGCGTCCTGATTTTATTAGCGAAAAGATTGATCTGATGATCGCCGGACACACCAGAGCCGATCTCGAAAAATATCGTGCCGAATTAATGGCTAACGGCTACTCCCCTGCGGATATTGCCGAAGCACCGCTGTATGGGCATGATTACTTCTCAATGCTGGATCCTGATGGCCATGGCGTGAGCGTCTATACCAGCCACTGTGGCGATAAGCCAGTGTGAGATAACGTCGGGCGGTGATGGCCCTCCTGTCCTGCTTCCCGCCTGTCGCCATCGTCCGCCCTGCCGTAGCTTACTGCAGCCTGACGCTCGTTAACCGTGCGTCAGAGGCCGGTCTGATAATGAAAAAGGCCTATCGGATAGTGGTACCCACTGCCACGACCACTTTTTTGCCCTAACAGGGATACTTCGCTGCAGACCGAAGCATTCTGCTCTGGCCGTCAGTAGACTGCGGGGAAATTCACCACGGAGCAGACTGATGATTGCAGTACTTTTTGAGGCCGACGCCTTACCTGAAGCACAGGAAAGATATTTACAGCTTGCGGCCGGGCTGACGCCTTTGCTTTCAGACACGCCGGGGTTTATTGCCATTGAGCGCTTTCAGAGCCTGAGTACGCCCGGCAAAATCCTCTCGCTATCCTGGTGGGAAGATGAAGCATCGGTGGCCAACTGGCAGCAAAATGAGCGGCATCTGGCTGCCCAGCGCGAAGGCAAAGCATCGATTTTTTCATACTACAGAATACGCGTCGCCCGCGTGTTCCGGGATTACGCATCGGATCGGGGAGCACAGTCAGATGTATGACATTCACGTGATTCTCAGCAACACGCCGGGCTCGCTTGGCGCAATGGGTATGGCGCTGGGTAACAACGGCGTGGGGCTCGAAGGCGGTGGCGTATTCACCACGCCTGATGCCGGACATGCGCATTTTCTGGTGGAAGACGGTGAGAAAGCCCGCAGGGTACTGACCGAGGCCGGTTTTGCCGTCAGCAGCGTATGCCGACCTCTGATCAGAAAGTTACCTCAGGAACGACCTGGGGAACTGGGAGACATCGCAGACACCCTGGCCCGCAATGGCATTAATATTCTGGTACAGTACAGCGACCACCGTAACCGGCTCATTCTCATTACCGATGATGACACCCGGGCAGCGGAAGTGACCAAAAAATGGGCCATACTCTCTGAATGAATCTCCTGAAAACGCAGCAAGACAGTGAGCCAGAGGAGGCGCTGGAAACCGCTATGGCGATGGTGGCCTCCGCCCTCTCTGACCCCTCAAGGGTCAGTATTCTGTGCGCGCTGATGGATGGGCGCGCATGGACAGCAACCGAACTCAGTACGGTTGCCGAGGTGTCTGCCTCCACCACCAGCGGGCATCTTGCCCGACTGCTCAGCAACGGGCTGGTGGTGTGTCTCGCGCAGGGGCGTCACCGCTATTACCGCCTGGCGGGCGCGCATATCGCCGCGCTGCTGGAAAACCTGATGGGCGTCTCTATGCAGGCGCATAAGACGCTTCTCCCCAGCACGCCGGTTAATCTTCGTTACGCACGCACCTGCTACGACCATCTGGCTGGCGAGCTGGCGGTGAATATTTATGAGTTTATGCTGCGGGAAAAATGGCTGGCGGCTGATGGACTGGCCCTGACATCAGCCGGTAAAGCCCAGCTTGAACGCCTTGGCGCAGTACTGAACACCCGCCCACGACGTAAGCCTTGCTGCCCCTGTCTTGACTGGAGCGAAAGACGTTTTCATCTGGGAGGTGACGCCGGTTCGTCGCTGATGGCACTGTTTGAGCAGAAAGGATGGATAACCCGCACGCCGGGATATCGGGAAGTGCAAGTGACGGATAGCGGCAGAGCGGCGCTGTCCCGGCTGTTTAATCTGAAGGTGAGCGGATAGCCAAAGCCATTCTCGCTCCTTAGCAGAAAACGAATAATATCCCTGGCGTTTGCTCTGCCATCATGCCTGCAAAATCAATCATGCAATATCACTTAACGCGTTATAGCGCAGGCAAACTACAGCAGCTTGTTATAGACGTAAAATTGAGTATCCCGTACAAAGCCATTACGCTCATACAGCGCTTGTGCTCGGGTATTATCTGTCGCGGTACTAAGCATAATAAATGCCGAATCGCTCTCCTTCGCCAGTTGCTCCGCCCGGGAGATTAACGTCTGTGCGACACCGAGCTTGCGAGCGGATTCATCAACAAACAGATCATAAAGTAACCAGATACGCTTCATCTCGAGAGAGCAAAACAAAGGATAGAGTTGCGTAAAGCCTACCGCTTTTCCATCAACCTCGGCGTAAAAAATCACGGATTCATTAAGCTGCAGGCGCTTGAGAATAAAATCTCTGGCTTGCGATGCGTTTTCTTCGACCTCGTAGAAACGACGATAACCGAGATACAGAGAAGGAGGGTATCCACATCATGTGGTTGGGCTTGATAAATTTTCATACAAAAACCTCATAACAATTACGCGATTAATTGTATTACAAATAATCCCGATTGTCTGTCCCTTTAGGGGACGAAAGATTTGACTGTTGGATTTACAGGCATCATAAATTCATTAAAGAAAATAAACTATCTCGCATAAAGTCATGCGTAGCCAAACATAATATTTATGGGGGCATTTGAACTCTTTTATTTAGTTTAAAATAAGATTTTAAAATCAATTTATAATGTAAAACACACCACTTTTGCGTGTTTTTTTATTTTTACGGCAGTATTAGAGAGGATCCCGCATTTCGCTTAAAGTGGCCCATTGAACTCACAGCCAAAAAGGTACCATGATCATCAAGGATGGGGTGAACAAAAGTGGTTTATGAGGTTTTTCGGGAGGGCGTTTTGATAGCCGTTCAAAAACTAATAACAAAAACGGGAACCACAAGGTTCCCGTTTTGACATAATCTGGGGGCCAGATTACATATTCGCGATAATCGCGTCACCAAACTCACTACATTTCAGCGGTTTAGCGCCTTCCATCAGACGTTCAAAGTCATAGGTCACGGTCTTAGCGGCGATTAGGAAGCACACCATTTGAACGCAGAGACGAAGCCGAAGGTTTTTTGATTGTGACCTCTGCAGCTGATCAAGGACTCGTAGACATTCACGACCGCCGGCCACTGGTTTTGTCACCGGAGGCAGCACGCGAATGGATGCGCCACGATATAGGAGGGAAGGAAGCAGAAATGATAGCAGCCGACGGAGCAGTGCCCGCCGACAAGTTTATCTGGCACGCCGTGACGCGGGCCGTGGGTAATGTCAAGAATCAGGGGCCTGAATTGATTGAGACTATCAAAAGCCTATAGCTTTGATGACGTCCGAAATGTGCTGTGAGTTCAACCGATGGATGCAACACATTGATTGAACCGCTCTGCGGGTGATTCATAGTCTAGCGTTTTTCTCGGCCTCTCGTTGAACTGTCTGTCGACACTGTTTAGTCTTTGTTGGCTGTGAACTGATAAGTCAGTTTCTTTTGGAAAATACTATCTGAGTAATTTTCTTCCGCTTCTGAGGCATTGCTCCAGCTCTTTTTTTATGCCCCCTGAGACTGTCCTGATGCAACTTCTATGCAATGATTTTACACAATGTTGAGCATTAAATTAGCTTGCAAGGTTTTGGTCTCCACACATTTCCCCACGCAGCTGCATCGGCTTTTGCTGCACGGTATTGTTTTGCACAACCGTACCTTTTGATCTCGCGGCTAATCGTTGATAGTGCTCTTAATAATTTGGCAGCGATGTCCGTGATACTGAGGTTTGCTACCAGTCCTCTGGATATATCCTCGCTTTCATCAAGCGAAAGCGCTAATCGGTGCCGCTTTCGCACGGGTAGAGAGCAAACCCAGGCTACTCATCATAAATAGCCTGTATAACTATTGAGACTTTTAGCTCGCAATTATTTTTTCTCAAACTGATAAGCAAACTGCATAATTTTCAGGTCGTCTCCAGCTTTCCCCATAAATGAAAAACCAACGGGGACGTTTCCGACAGCTTTCCCGGCCGGAACTGTAATCTCAGGGAATCCAGTTGAAGAGGCTATATATGAAGCTGCATAGCTATCAACAGACTTGCAGATATAATCTTTATCACTTTTACCGTGAATCACAGAGGCAGGACAACTCATTGTTGGAAAAATGATGGCATCATATCCACCCTCTTGCACTATTTTTAACAGTTCACTGCGAAGGTGTGGAATTCTTTGAGTAAGAATTCCAATATATTCAGGTGAGTCTGTTGTGGTAGTGCCAATACTTTCAATAAGCCCTTTATAACGACCTGGATTTATTGTTTTTTTGCCATTATCGGTCAATTTATTAAGTACGGATAAAAATTCAGTACTGTTTTTAGGCTGATCATTACCCAGCGTAGCAAGATAAGCATCAAACTGAGGACGGAATTCAGCTGTACCTACCGGCCCTAAAACCAGGCTCCATAGGTTCTCAAACTCCGCAGGCAGATGTATATGCGTAACTGATGCACCATCGTGTATTAGCTGATTTACCGCTTCATTTTTAATACGGTCTACATCTGGATTCCCTCCGTCAAAGTTATCCAGCACAGCAAATTTTTTCCCTTTAAGACTGCCGGAAGCAACAGAGTGGCTGAAGTTATCTACTGGCTGCTTCACAAATTCAGTGGCTCTGTCATTCGGATCCATTCCGCGAATAGCATCAAGCACAATAGCCTGATCACTGACTGTACGGGTAATTGCCCCTACATTGTCCGCTGTCAGAGACAGTGGAATAACCCCGGAACGACTGGTTAATCCGAGAGTGGGTCTAAGGCCAACCGTTCCGGTCACACTTGCGGGCCCACGAATTGAACCACTGGTGTCTGTGCCCAGAGCAAAAGGCGCAAACCCGGCAGCAACTGCTGCAGCAGAACCACTGCTCGAACCGGATGTATCACGAAGAGGATTATAAGGGTTAACTGTTTGCCCACCGACTGAACTGTATCCCATCCATCCATAAGATGCCGCCAGTTCTGACATGTTGGCTTTACCAATAAGAATTGCTCCTTCATTGAGTAACTTCTCTATGACAAAAGCATTCTTAGCGGGTTTGTTAGTCTCAAGGGCAAGGTTTCCACCGGTGGTAAGAATGTCTTTAGTATCGAAGTTATCTTTGGCGATGAAAGGAATACCAGCCAAGGGAGCGTTTGCCTTACCTCCATGATCAGCTTCATCCCACGCTTTTGCCTGTGACAGTGCATCAGGATTCAGTGTTATCAATGCTTTGATTTTTTTACCTTGACGATCGTCTTTATTAATCGCAGCCATATAGGCACTGACAATCTGCTCTGAAGTAATATCTTTTTTATCCAGAGCACTACGTAGTTCCGATAAGTTCATTTTGGTAATTTGAGAATCACTTAGCGTTGACGCAGCAAATGAACCACCTGAAAAACCAAGAATAATTGCAGAAATCAATAAATTTTTTCTAAACATTTTCTATCCAAAGAATAATAAGGGTCCATAGCTCAAGCAATTTTCGCGCCAAAAAACAAAACAAAATAACGAGCGTTGAACGGCTTTAATGTGTGTTATCAATGATTTTTAAAAGCATTTTGCACTAAAAAATAAGCACTCGCCCTAAATTAGGGCAAACACTGGCATTGAGGGGTATTAGCCTTATTCTTATTATATCTAAGGCAGTATGAATTACTTTCATGTCGAAATATCTGTAGGACGACCGCCACGTATTTGGCCAGGCTACTTCCGCTCCTCGCTTTAAGCGGACTGTAGTAGCACAATCACTAATGTTAATGGCTGAGTCACCTGACTTTGAGCAGGTCACAGAACCTCGAGTATAGCGAGGCGAAAGCATTTCTCGCTTCATCTGCCAGGCAGTCTGGATCCCCTGCCCTGCAAAATACAGAGTTCCTCTTCCGTTTTTCGCATTGAGATGGTCGAGACTTCCATCAGTTTGGCACTATTCTGCCGCGTTGCATTGTCATCGAACAGATTTAGTTGAGCCACGCCCTGGCTGTAGAATTCTTCCAGCATTACTCCTGCTTTCTGGTAACGATGCCCGTCTCGCCAGTAAGGCTAAAAACTTACTTCCGGTTACTTTATTAGTGTGTAGCCGGTAACTGCGGCTACGTCTGCTCATCGCTCAAAAGGGACAACCATACACAAATCGCCCACATTGCGGGAGATTTAAGTATCTTATGCCCAGGCTTTTGATATTTCAGATGAACTGGTAACAAAAGCATGTTGAGGTAGAATTTTTTCAAGCAAAAACACATTGGTTTCATGATCTGGATCTGCGCAGCAATCCTTCACAATGATAAGGCGGTAATCCAGGTCAAACGCTTGCCCGACCGTAGAAAGCACAACTCCACTGGTCGTCACACCGGTAAGGATCAGGTTTTCGATGCCTTGAGCACGAAGGATCATCTCAAGTTCGGTAAACGAGAATGCGCCGATTCTGCGTTTAACGATGACGGTCTCATTTTCTGCCGGAGCTACATGGGGATGAATAGCTGTGCTCTCATTGTCAGCCATAAAAATTCCATTCTCTTTAATCGAAGAGAAGATAGTGTTGTTTTTGCTGACCTCGGGATATCCTTTGCGGAATCCGACACTGACATAAATGACCGGTACGCCTACAGCGCGCGCAGCGGCTATCAGTGATGCGGTATTGCGGATAACGTTTCCAGCGCTTTCTTGCGGGAGGAAATTGTTAAGGATAATCGTCTGAAAATCCATAACCAGTAGGGCGCTGTTTTTACTGATGTTACTGAGTTGATTAGACATAAAATTTCCTTATGTGTAGTTCAAAGGTAATGAAGTCAGTCAGCGCGTTGCTGACTGGCGATGTATTTTTAAATTCCAGGCAGCTCCGGCTAGCAGGATGCAGCTGGTTGCCAGGAAGACGGCGGGCATACCGATATGCCCGCCGACAAAGCCTCCAATCAGCGGCCCAATGAACTGGCCAGCGAACTGCGCTGCGACGGAATAGCCAAGAATGCTGCCCACCGTGCCTTCTGGTACGCGGTGTCGTATCACTGCTGCAATACAAGGCAATAAGCCTCCAAGCGCCAGGCCCATAAGGAAACGCAGGGCGATCAGTTGCCACCCGGAAGTGACAAATGCCTGAGGGATCAGCAGTAAGCCGGCCGCAGTCAGCGCCAGCGTGATAATGCGTAAATGTCCTAACCTGTCCGCCAGTTTTCCGAGCCATGAGGCAGAAATAATGCTGCCCAGCGCCGCTGCAGCCATCACATATCCCGCGACTTTCGTTATCTGAGAAGCCTCGCTGACGAGGGTGCGCACATAGACCGTGATAATGGGTTCTATCGACATATTGGCCAGCATCAGTAGCAGACCGGTACAAAGCATGCAGACAATCACAGAACGGTGAGGTAACTGAGACCAACTCACTCGCTTTTTCGCCGCAGCATCTGTATTCGGTTGCACCTCTTCCCGGATGAGAGTGAGGGTCATGATAAAAGCCAGAAATATTAGCGCGCCTGCGAAAAAAAACGTGGACCGAATACCAATCAGAGCAGGCAACCAACCGCCGGCAAGTGGGCCAACCAGATTACCTGCCATAACACCGGATGAAACGATCCCAAGCGCCCAAGCGGCACGCTCTCTGGGTGCCTGGACCGCTATAAGAATGGTTGCGCCGGAGGAATAACCGCCAGCCAGGCCAACTAACAATCTCAAACCGACAAGTTGCCAGATATTTGTCACCAAACCCATAAGTGAAACAGTAATTGCCATACCAAGACTGGCTCTTACAAGCATAGATTTGCGCCCATACCTGTCCCCCAGTTTCCCCCAGACTGGGGCGATCAATCCGGCAGTAATAAATGTTGCGCTGAATGCCACGCCAGACCATTGAACTACCTCTGAGTGCCCATGAACTCCGAGCTCTTCAACATAGAGTGGTAGGAAGGGGAGCATCAGGGTCATTGCAAAGACGGTTGAGAAGGAGCCGATAAAACAGACCAGCAGATTACGTTGCCAGTAACTGTTGTATGATTGTGTCATATGAAAGCCTTCATTGGTACACCGCTTTGGTATACCATACGGATTCCCCCATTTACTGTCAATTGCCAGGAGAGTATTGCCACCATGAGTCAAGCATCAGAGGTCGAAAGCCAGCTAAGAAAAATGATCCTCAGAATGGATTTAGGACCCGGAGAAAGACTGACTGAACGATGGGCAGAGGCTAGTTTTAACGCATCGCGAACCCCTGTTCGTGCTGCATTACAAAAATTAGAATCAGAGGGACTTGTCTGCCGGGAAGGATTGCGTTGGATAGTGGCGCCCATTGATGTAAAAGAGGTGGAACAATTGTGTATTTACCGTGAGGTGCTAGAAGTGGCTGCCGTTCGCCTGTCGGCTAACCTGATATCCAAAGAGCACCTGGACAGTTTGGAAGCACTGTTCGTGGATTGCGATCAAGATGATTCGGAAAAGGATCTCAATGACGCTGGAAGTCAGTTTCACCTACAACTGGCAGGTTTCTGCGGTAATACCTTTATCATAGAAGGTATTGAGGATTCCCTTAGACGATTATCCCGCGCGCGCTGGTTGGATAAAGAGCCCACTAACCCAGCCTGGAAAGAGCACGTAGAGATTGTTAGCGCCCTCAGGGATCGGGAAACAGATAAAGCGGCAGCATTACTTTCCCGACATCTGAGCGACAGTCGTAAGCGTCTTCTGGAATCAATTAATTCAACCCGTCGCAGCCTCCGGGCCAGTGGGATCGTTATTACAAACTAGTCGGTTCAACACAATGAAATACGGGTGGGTGCGGCCAAAGGTCAAAAAAGGCGCTCAACGAGCGCCAAAAACCTACAGCAAACCTGTTCAAATGCTAAATACCCAGCTCGCATTTAACCCATGCGCGCGCTTTTTTTACTGTCTCTAAAGGTGGTGCTTTTTCAGGATCCTGTTCGGCTTCTATGATAATCCAGCCTTCGTAGGTTGAGTTTTTAAGAAAATGAATAACCGGAGCGTAATTAACTACCCCCTCGCCTGGCACAGTAAAAAGACCGGCTCTTACTGCATCATTGAAGCTCAGGTTATTGTTAATGACGTTATCGAGTACTTCACCACGAACATCTTTTAGATGGACATGTGCCACACGGTTGCCATAATTTTCAAGTACCCATTCGATATCTACGCCTGCCGCGGTTGCATGCCCACAGTCCAGGACGATGCCGACCAAGTCATGAGTCGCTTTCAGGAAGGCTTTCAGCTCGTCGTCGGTTTCAACAACCATCATCAAATGGTGATGATAAGCCAGACGTAAACCATAGTTCTTCAATAAAGAGACGGCCAACTTATTCACTTTTTCTGCGTACTGAGGCAGATCAATATGTCCTAAGGCAGGAGATTTCGACAGGGGCTCATCGAGTGGCGTGAGTCCGGGCATTGCGCCGCACTCACCATATACCATGACTTTTGCACCCAGTGATTTCAATAACATGGCATGATCGTGTACCGCTGCTAACTCATCCTCAAAACTTCGTTCAGCCATCAGGCCATTATACCAACCAGAGGCAAGCTTCAGCTTAGCTTGATTCAGTAATGGCTCAAGTGTGTCGATGGATCGCGGAAACTTTCGGCCAAGTTCAATTCCTTCGTAGCCAGCCACCGCCGCTTCTGCCAGACAGGTTTCCAATGGGATATCGCCACCCAGATCTTCGAGTACATCGTTAGTCCAGGAGAGCGGGCTAACGCCAACATGAATACGTGTTGATACGTTCATCGTTCTATCCTTTACAATAAATGCATCGCTTCCTTAGCTTAGAAGCGATGCAAAATGAGCGCCTAAAGATGTTAACTCTTATAGCGTGAACGCTTCGCGGAAGGCTTCAAGTGCGACGATGGAATCACCTGATGCCCAACCTTCCATCGCGACCACGCCTTGATAGTTAATCCCTTTCAATGCGCGGGCTACAGCCTTATAGTTGATCTCACCGGTACCCGGCTCTTTACGGCCCGGCACATCGGCAACCTGAATTTCACCGATATGTTTTTCACATTTGCGGATAAGCTCGACCAGGTTACCTTCACCGATCTGCGCGTGATAAATATCCAGATTCATTTTCAGGTATGGGCTGTTCACTGCGCACACCAGGGCCATAGTATCCTCTGCTTTAGCGAAAGGTGTTCCCGGATGATCAACGGCGGTATTTAGGTTTTCCAAAGTGAATACCTTGCCTGCTTTCTCCCCCATAGCGGCAAGGGCATCCAGCGTCTTTTTCGCTTTCAGCCACATTTCACCCGTTACAATTTCAACAGGCTTCACCGGCAGACCAACATTGTTCAGTCCTGTACCGTGCAAGTTGAGAGACGGGCATCCAAGGCGTCGAGCGGCCTCGAGTGACTGACTGGCGCTGGAAAGCAGGTGATCAATTTCTTCATCATCGGTCAGGTTGCCAGAGATGTAGCCTGTCATTGAGGTAAAGCGGGCACCGGTTTTCACCAGCGCATCAATATCTTTTTGGGTCCAGTCCCAAATCTCCACGCCAAAGCCCATAGCGTGAATGCGTTCAACGCGCTCAATAAATGGCAGATCAAGGAATACCATTTCAGCGCAGACCGACAGTGAGTAAGTAGGCATATTTTAATCCTTAGAGCTTAATCGGCTGAGACTGTTGAACAGATGCGATACATGCCAGCGCGACTTCTAATGCATTACGTGCATCTTCACCGGTTGCTTTCGGCGTGGCGCCCGTTGCAACGCAATGTACGAAGTCGGTCACTTCTGCAACATAGGCATCATGAAGTAGGTCAGTATCACGACGTGCTGTGTCAATAGAGATACCGTCAGCGGTGTAACGCACGCAGTTGTTCACATTGATATTTCCTGCCTGTAGCATGCCTTTACTACCGAAAACCTCACCACGAACGTCATAGCCATACACTGCCTGGAAGTTAGCTTCAGCAGTGGCGAACGCGCCATTGTCGAAGCAAATATTCACGACTGCGGTGTCCAGCAGGCCACGATCCTTAAAATCGGGGCGCACTAATGCATCGGCTACCGCATAAACACGGGTGGGTTTCGCGCCCGGATTAAGGTGCAGCAGGATGTCAAAATCGTGGATCAGTGTTTCAAGGAAAATGGTCCAATGTGGGATTGGCGTAGGATCGCCCAAACCAGGATCGCGAGTCGTTGAACGCAACAGTTGTGGCACGCCAATTTTACCCGCTTTTATCTCTTCATACGCTGCAGCAAAACCATTCACGAATCGACGGTTGAAACCTACCTGTAGAGCAACTCCGGCTGTTTTAGCCGCATTAATGGCTTTATCTGCATCTTCCAGGGTGACGGCCATTGGCTTCTCACAAAATACGCCTTTTCCCGCTTTGGCTGCGGCGACGACCAGTTCAGCGTGGGTGCGTGCCGGGGAAGCGATCACAACGGCATCGATTTCAGGATCGTTCAGCAGATCCTGTGGATCCGTATAAGATTTTTTTGCTCCCAGTCTGGCGGCTAGTTTTTCGGCTGCGCCAGGAACCGGATCGGCAACGGCAATCAGAGTTGCGCACGGTACACGTTGAGCAACAGTTTCACCATGAAAGCTGCCCATACGACCTGCGCCAATAAGACCGATGCGTACAATGTTTTTAACTGACATCTCATTCTCCTTAGATATAGGATATTGGTTAATTATTTTTGCGAAACAGATTTTGGCGTGACGAACATCTCCTGCTCGCCACCAAATCGACGGGATTTTGAAAGCATTAACGGTTCGATATGTTCCAGCGAAACACCCTTGGTTTCCGGCAGAAAACGGCCAACAAACCAGAAAGCGATAATGCTGAATCCGCTGCATAACAGCAGAGGGAATGCCCCATGGAAGTGCTCCATCAATACAGGATTGCGGTTCATCATCGGGAAGCTCTGAGTAACGATGAAGTTCGAAATCCACAGGGAGCAAAACGCATAACCCATGGCAACGGCCCGCATGCGATTAGGGAAGATCTCAGAAATCAGCAACCAGGCTCCGAGGCTCCAGGACATACCAAACACAAAAATAAATCCGACTAAGCCGACGACCGGGAGATACCCTTTTGCTTCACTCATAAAGGCCCATGAGGTGAATAACAGGAAGGCAGCACAGCCCAATGCCCCCCAGCGCAGCAACGGGATTCGTCCGACGCGGTCAAAGGCCACCAGCGCAATGCTCACTCCAGCCAATAGTGCGAGGCCAAGGAAAATACTCTGAAAGAGGGAATCCTGTGTGTTTCCGGTAACGTTTTGTAGAAGTGAAGGCGCAAAGTACATCAGGATATTGATGCCGGAGACCTGCTGTAAGACGGCGATAGCGCAGCCTATCCACAGGATGTAAGACGATTTTTTATCCCGCAGAATGCCATGAGATGTGGGTGTACTCTGCAAAGCAGAATCGGTGGCGATGGAGGTACGAATTTCAGCATATAAGCGCTCGGCATGTCCTGGGTTGGACAGCGAGGTCAGTACCTTCAGTGACTTTTCTCTCTGGTTGCGCATCGCATACCAGCGTGGCGATTCTGGCATAAAGAAAGCCATCACAAGGAATAGCACACAGGGAATGAGTGCAGATGCCAGCATCCAACGCCAGCCCATAGACACTACCCATTCATGCGCCATTCCTCTGGCAATCAGGTAATTTACGATGTAAACCACTAATTGACCGCCTACCATCAGCATCTGCTGCATTCCCAGCATCCGCCCGCGAAGGTCTTTCGGGGATACTTCCGCGATATAGAGGGGGGTAACAGCTGATGCCATACCCACGGCCAATCCGCCAATCATACGGTAGATAACAAACCAGGTGAGATCATTGGCTAATGCCGACCCGATAGCGGAAATGGTGAACAGAATAGCTGTGACGATCAAGGTTACTTTGCGGCCAAAACGGTCAGTGAAACGTCCGACCCCCCAGGCACCCGCAATACAACCCAGAATGACGTTTGAAACTGCCCATCCGCTTTCCGCTGGTGAGAGTGACAAATGTTCAGTAAGCGGATCTATGACGCCAGAAATAACGGAAGCATCGTAACCGAGGATGATCCCGCTAATAGATGCAATGGCACATATGAATATGAGGTAAGGCACGTTGTGCTTTCGTGTAGACATTTCATTTTACTCCATATTGATTTTTCTAGTTTATGTCTTTGTAGGGAGACACTGTTCTAATAGCAACAGATGTGCCAAATCGCATCTCGATGTTTCATAAAGAAATAAAAATAGATAACGATCACAATGTGTTCATAAAAAAGACACAATGACACAACATGTATATAGAATGAACATATTAAAATGCATAGAGAATGAAACAGATGAGCCATAGCATCAGTGATATCTGGGATGAAGAATGCGAGCGGATTGCCCGGCTTAACCATGAACAAGGTTTTGCGCAGTACACCGATGAACTGGATAGAGCCTGGGCAGAGTTCGAAAAGGGGGAAAAACCTGAAGGATTACGCTCTGTTGTTCATGCATCATGGCTACGAAGCCATACCAATGGCATAGATGCTTATCACTTCGAATATCAATTTTGCGAACAGGGGGAACTGCGCCGAATCATGGCGAGAAATTCACTACTGATTTCCATCGCTCGTGAAATCATGCGTAACTTGCTGGCCTACAACCCTGATGGACATATCAACCTGACAGATGCTAACGGAGTGACCCTGCATTATTGCGGCCAGGACTTGACGCCGATCGGTAGTATTCTTTGCGAAACGGTACAAGGTACAAACTGTACTGGACGGTGTCTCAAAGAGAACCGGCTGGTCTATTTGCTGAGCGCTGAGAACTATAAAGAAGCGCTACGCGTACGAGGTAAACATTGCGCGGCAGCTCCCATCAGAGATGAAAACGGTGGAATGCTTGGTATTCTGACCCTTACTGCTGATCCTGGTTGTTTCCATTACCATACGTTAGGCACTGTTCAGGCTGCCGCAGAAGCGATATCTCAGCAACTAATTCTGCGTCGGTTGGTAAACGAGCAGGAGTCGGTGATGGAGTCACTTAATGAAGGGGTTTTGGTTATCAGCGAGTTGGGGGTGATTCGTCAGTTAAATTGTTATGCCCGTAAGGTATTAGGTATTCAGGAAGATGTCCTTTTTCGCGATGTTGATGAAGTATTATGCCCAGATGGCTGTTCAGTTAAAGCATTACCAGCCAGTAAAGACCGTAATATTACGTTCTGTCCCGTATCTGATTCTCGTATTTCATGTGTGATCTCTGTAGTCATCACGCCTGAAGGTGGTCGAGTGATTTCGATGCGTGACAACCGACGCGTACGCGACATGGCTCATCGTGTTATTGGTAGTACCGCCATCTACAACTTCGATATGATCCTCGGTGAGTCGCGTGTGATGCAGGATACACGCAATAAGGCCCGAAGCGTTGGGCGAAGTGATAGTACTGTTCTCCTGACTGGAGAAAGCGGAACAGGAAAAGAGCTTTTTGCTCAGTCAATTCATAACGGTAGTCATCGTAATTCAGGACCTTTTCTCGCGGTTAACTGTGGTGCAATTCCTCGAGATCTCGTGCAGAGTGAATTATTTGGCTATGAGGATGGCGCATATACTGGTTCAAAGCGAGGTGGTGCAGCGGGGAAATTCGAGCTTGCTGATGGTGGTACACTATTTCTGGACGAAATAGGCGATATGCCACTTGAAGCGCAGGCCAGCCTTTTGAGAGTATTGCAAGAGGGTGAAGTGATGCGTATTGGCGGCAAGCGCCCGATGAAGGTTAACGTTAGAATTATTGCTGCGACCAATCGGGATCTAAAAAAAGATATCGAACATGGTTCCTTCCGCCGTGACCTCTATTTTCGTCTTAATGTTATTAGCTTGCCTATTCCACCATTAAGAGAAAGAAAAGAAGATCTTAGAGAACTAGTAGAATGGTTTTGTGAAAAAATCAGTCGAGCACTCAAACGAAACTGCGTGAAATTTTCAGATTCAGCCCTTAGTCATATGGAAAACTACGACTGGCCAGGTAATGTTAGAGAACTGGAGAACATCGTCGAACGAACAATAAACCTCACTGAAGCTGATGTAATAAATGATAAAGACTTACCCGATGAATTACAGAATTCTGTTTGTAGTGCTTTGGCTGTTCATGATGGACGCACAAAAAACTATAACCTTAAGGATAGTGAAAAAATGATTATTGAACGCTGTCTGATGGAGAAAAAAGGTAATCTGCGACAGGTTGCTATCGCACTTAATCTTTCACGTGGAGCACTTTACAATAAATTAAAGCGCTACGATATTGAGGCAAATGAATATCGAAAACACAATCCTGAGTGCTGAATAGTAATTCTAATTTTAGAGGACACATTAACTCATCTCACTTTAAGTAAATCGGCAAATCTTGTCGTATATCGAGGCGAGAGCATTTCTCGCTTCATCTGCCAGGCAGCCTGGTTCCCCTGCCCTGCAAAATACAGCGTTCCCCTTCCGTCCTTTGCGTTGAGTTGGTCGAGAACTTTCATCAGTTTCTCGCTGTTCTTCCGTGGAGCGTTATCATCGAAGAGGTTAAGTTGCGCTACGCCCTGGCTGTAGAAATCCCAAGCATAACGCCTGCTTTCTGATAGCGATGCCCGTCTCGCCAGATTGCATCAAGGCATTTCGTCGCCGCGGTAATTATGCCCCGGCTATCCTGGGTCGGTGTAAGCAGCTTTACTGATGCACTGTTCCCGTAATACGGCTCGTTCAGCGCAAAGGGCTGGTTTTTACGAACGCAGAGATAAAGCGGTAGTACTGATGCTCGCCACGAAATTTCTCAGCTGCGCGTGATGCGTATGAACATATAGCTTGGCGCATTTCTTCATAGGTGGAGATCCGCTGCCCGAAGCTGCGACTACAAGCAATCTCCTGCATATGCAGGGTTCATTGGGTTAAGCTGAACCCGCTGATGCAGCTGCAGCTTCTTAACGGTGAATTCCCCATCCACAGCAGCAATAACGATATCGCCATGAACTGCTGTCCTTGAGCTATCCACAACCAGAAGATCCCCTTCCCCTATTCCGGCATCTTTCATGCTGTCGCCGGCGGCTTTGACAAAATAAGTCGCACTGGGGTGGTTAACGAGCAACTCGTTCAGATCAACACTCAGAAACTCTTAGGCCACAATACAATGAAAATGACTGACAAACACCATGATGACTGCAGCAAAGAGTGAGTCATGAGGGATAAAAAAACAGCGTGATTTTTAATTAGTTGTGGAGAGGAATTTTGGAAAAGATTTTCCAGACGCCAAAAAAGCGGGAGCCCATCGGCTCCCGCTTTTACTTAATCCACCAAGGGGATTACATGTTCGCGATAATCGCGTCGCCAAACTCGCTACATTTCAGCAGCTTAGCGCCTTCCATCAGACGTTCGAAGTCATAGGTCACAGTCTTGGCGGCGATAGCGCCTTCCATGCCTTTGACGATCAGGTCTGCGGCTTCGAACCACTGCATATGGCGCAGCATCATCTCTGCGGACAGGATGATGGAGCCCGGGTTCACTTTGTCCTGGCCGGCATACTTCGGCGCAGTACCGTGAGTCGCTTCGAACAGCGCGCACTCGTCACCGATGTTGGCGCCCGGGGCGATACCGATACCGCCAACCTGTGCCGCCAGCGCGTCAGAGATGTAGTCGCCGTTCAGGTTCATACAGGCGATAACGTCGTATTCCGCCGGACGCAGCAGGATCTGCTGCAGGAACGCATCGGCGATCACGTCTTTCACCACGATCTCTTTGCCGGTGTTCGGGTTCTTGATTTTCACCCACGGGCCGCCGTCGATCAGCTCGCCGCCGAACTCTTCGCGAGCCAGCTGGTAGCCCCAGTCTTTGAACGCGCCTTCGGTGAACTTCATGATGTTGCCTTTGTGCACCAGGGTGAGGGAATCACGATCGTTGGTGATCGCGTATTCAATCGCGGCGCGAACCAGGCGTTTGGTGCCTTCTTCAGAGCACGGCTTGATGCCGATGCCGCAATGTTCCGGGAAGCGAATTTTCTTCACGCCCATCTCATCGCGCAGGAATTTGATGACTTTGTCTGCTTCAGCAGAGTCGGCTTTCCACTCGATACCGGCATAGATATCTTCTGAGTTTTCACGGAAGATAACCATATCGGTCAGTTCAGGGTGCTTAACCGGGCTCGGGGTGCCCTGGTAGTAACGTACCGGACGCAGGCAGACGTAGAGGTCCAGCTCCTGGCGCAGCGCCACGTTCAGAGAACGGATGCCGCCGCCGACTGGGGTGGTCAGAGGACCTTTGATAGCAACGCGGTAGTCACGAATCAGATCGAGGGTTTCAGCTGGCAGCCAGACATCCTGGCCATAGACTTGGGTCGATTTTTCACCGGTGTAAACTTCCATCCAGGAAATTTTACGCTCGCCCTTATAGGCTTTCTCAACGGCGGCATCAACCACTTTCAGCATCGCTGGGGTAACGTCAACGCCGATACCGTCGCCTTCAATGAACGGGATAATCGGATTGTGAGGGACGTTCAGTTTGCCGTTTTGCAGGGTGATTTTTTGACCTTCCGCCGGAACTACTACTTTGCTTTCCATTAACCTCTCCTTCGAGCGCTTCTGGTTCTGCTCTTCCCTCTTCACGCGAGCCTGGTGTTGGCTGAGTCGGCCAGCTCCAGCGTACCGGGTTTTCCCGCTAAGCGGAGCTATCGCGTCCGTGTCGCCTTCCTGCCTGTAGTGCGAATCGGTTTGAGCAATTTTTTGTTAATAATTTGTAATGAGCATGTCAATACTACCTGAATGTTTGCGTCCATGAAAGGCATTCGTAATTAGGCTATAATGCGGCAATTGATAGAGCCTGAAAATACCATGCAGAAAACTTCATTTAGAAAACATCGCGTTGAGCGATTCAGCACACAACAAGTCACCAGACAACGTAAAGAACGCCAGCCAAAAACTGTGATCTTGTTCAATAAACCCTATGATGTGTTGCCGCAATTTACCGACGAAGCCGGGCGCAGCACGCTGAAAGATTTTATCTCCGTGGCGGGCGTCTACGCCGCCGGTCGTCTTGACCGCGACAGCGAAGGGCTGCTGGTGCTGACCAACGATGGCGCGCTGCAGGCGAAGCTAACCCAGCCGGGTAAACGCACCGGCAAGATTTACTACGTCCAGGTGGAAGGCGAACCCACCGCCGAGGCGCTGGCCGCGCTACGCGACGGCGTCACGCTCAACGATGGCCCCACCCTGCCTGCAGGCGTGGAAGTGGTGGAGGAGCCCGCGTGGCTGTGGCCGCGCAACCCGCCTATTCGCGAGCGCAAATCGATCCCCACCCGCTGGCTGAAAATCACCCTTTACGAGGGACGTAACCGCCAGGTGCGCCGGATGACCGCCCACGTCGGCTTCCCCACCCTGCGTCTGATCCGCTACGCCATGGGCGGCTATACGCTTGACGGGCTGGCCAACGGCGAATGGCGTAAAGCCGAATAACTAAAAAGGAAAAGCGATGTTTAAACCTCATGTCACCGTTGCCTGCGTGGTTCACGCCGAGGATAAATTCCTCATCGTCGAAGAGACCATTAACGGCAAAGCGCTGTGGAACCAACCGGCGGGCCACCTGGAGGCCAACGAAACGCTGCTGCAGGCCGCCGAACGCGAACTGTGGGAAGAGACCGGCATTCGCGCCACGCCGCAGCACTTCATCCGCATGCACCAGTGGGTCGCTCCCGATAACACGCCGTTTCTGCGCTTCCTGTTCGCCATCGAACTTAGCGATCTGTGCGCCACCGAACCGCATGACAGCGATATCGATCGCTGCCTGTGGCTCAGTGCTGAGGAAATTCTTAACGCGCCGAATCTGCGCTCGCCGCTGGTTGCCGAAAGCATTCGCTGCTATCTGCAGGACCCGCGCCAGCCGCTGTCGCTGATTGGCGCATTTAACTGGCCGTTCACAGGGGGTGAATGAACGGTGAGCGCGTGCTAGAATACGCCGCCTCGAAGTTCAATGTAGCGAGTATTTCCATGTCAGAAAGCCAGAAAAAAGTGATCGTCGGCATGTCCGGCGGCGTCGACTCCTCGGTCTCCGCGTACCTGCTGCTGCAGCAAGGGTATAAGGTGGAAGGCCTGTTCATGAAGAACTGGGAGGAAGACGACGGCGAGGAATACTGCACCGCCGCCGCCGACCTTGCCGATGCGCAAGCGGTCTGCGATAAGCTGGGCATTGAACTGCACACCGTTAACTTTGCCGCCGAATATTGGGACAACGTCTTTGAGCTCTTCCTGGAAGAGTACAAAGCCGGCCGCACGCCGAACCCGGATATTCTGTGCAATAAAGAGATCAAGTTTAAAGCCTTCCTCGAGTTTGCCGCCGAAGACCTCGGCGCCGACTACATCGCCACCGGGCACTATGTGCGCCGCGCCGATGTCGACGGCAAAAGCCAGCTGCTGCGCGGCCTCGACGGTAACAAAGATCAGAGCTACTTCCTCTATACCCTTAGCCACGAGCAGATTGCCCAGAGCCTGTTCCCGGTGGGTGAGCTGGAAAAACCGCAGGTGCGTAAGATCGCCGAAGAGCTGGATCTGATCACCGCGAAGAAAAAAGATTCCACCGGCATCTGCTTTATCGGCGAACGTAAATTCCGCGATTTCCTTGGCCGCTATCTGCCGGCGCAGCCGGGCAAAATTCTCACCGTCGACGGCGAGGAGATCGGTACCCATCAGGGGCTGATGTACCATACGCTGGGCCAGCGTAAAGGGCTGGGCATCGGCGGCACCAAAGAGGGTAGCGAAGATCCGTGGTACGTGGTCGATAAAGACGTTGAGAATAATATTCTTATCGTCGCCCAGGGCCATGACCACCCGCGCCTGATGTCCGTCGGCCTGATTGCCCAACAGCTGCACTGGGTTGACCGTGAACCGCTGCAGGGCACCCTGCGCTGCACGGTGAAAACCCGCTATCGCCAGACCGATATCCCCTGCACCGTCACCGCGCTGGATGAAGACCGTATCGAAGTTCGCTTCGATGAGCCGGTCGCGGCGGTCACCCCGGGCCAGTCCGCGGTGTTCTATCTGGGTGAAGTGTGCCTCGGCGGCGGAATTATTGAACAACGACTGCCTCTGCAGTCCTGAACGCGCGTTATTTCCGTCGGGACGAACCGCCCCGACGGCTGACAAGGAGTATGTGTGGCGAAGAATTACTATGACATCACGCTGGCGCTGGCTGGCGTTTGCCAGGCGGCACGACTGGTTCAGCAACTGGCGCATCAGGGACATTGCGACAGCGATGCCCTGCATGTGTCGCTGAACAGCATCATCGACCTCGATCCCGAGTCGACGCTGGCGGTGTTCGGTGGCAGTGAAGCCAATCTTCGCCTCGGCCTTGAAACGCTGCTCGGGGTGCTCAATACCAGCAGCCGTCAGGGCCTCAATGCTGAACTGACGCGCTATACCCTGAGCCTGATGGTGCTGGAGCGCAAGCTCGCTGCCAGTAAAGGGGCGATGGATACGCTCGGCAACCGCATCGCCGGCCTGCACCGTCAACTGGAACACTTTGACCTGCAGTCCGAAACGCTGCTCAGCGCCATGGCAGGCATCTATGTTGACGTGATAAGCCCGCTGGGGCCGCGTATTCAGGTGACCGGTTCGCCTGCCGTGCTGCAAAGCCCGCAGGTGCAGGCGAAAGTTCGTTCAGCGCTGCTGGCGGGTATTCGCGCCGCGGTGCTCTGGCATCAGGTGGGCGGCGGACGTCTGCAGCTTATGTTTTCCCGTAATCGTCTGGTTAACCAGGCAAAGCAAATTCTTGCTCATTTAACCCCGGAGTTGTGATCTATGGAATTATCCTCACTGACCGCCGTTTCCCCTGTAGACGGCCGCTACGGCGATAAAGTCAGCGCGCTGCGCGGTATCTTCAGCGAATTCGGTTTGCTGAAATTCCGCGTTCAGGTGGAAGTACGTTGGCTGCAAAAACTGGCCGCCCACGCAGCGATCAAGGAAGTTCCTGCTTTTGCTGCCGACGCAAACGGTTTCCTTGACAAAATCGTCGCCGATTTCAGCGTCGAAGACGCGGAGCGCATCAAAACCATCGAGCGCACCACTAACCACGACGTGAAAGCGGTAGAGTATTTTCTGAAAGAGAAAGTCGCTGACGTCGCCGAGCTGCACGCGGTATCAGAGTTTATTCACTTCGCCTGTACGTCTGAAGACATCAATAACCTCTCCCACGCGCTGATGCTGAAAACCGCCCGCGACGAAGTGGTTCTGCCTTACTGGCGCAAGCTGATTGACGCGGTAAAAGATCTGGCAACCCAGTACCGCGATGTGCCGCTGCTCTCCCGTACCCACGGTCAGCCGGCAACGCCGTCCACCATGGGTAAAGAGATGGCGAACGTCGCCTACCGTATGGAGCGCCAGTACCGTCAGCTGAACCAGGTGGAAATCCTCGGTAAAATCAACGGCGCGGTGGGTAACTACAACGCCCACATCGCGGCCTACCCGGAAGTCGACTGGCATCAGTTCAGCGAAGAGTTCGTCACCTCGCTGGGCATTCAGTGGAACCCGTACACCACCCAGATCGAGCCGCATGACTACATCGCTGAGCTGTTTGACTGCATCGCGCGCTTCAACACCATTCTGATCGATTTCGATCGCGATGTGTGGGGCTACATCGCGCTCAACCACTTCAAACAGAAGACCATCGCCGGGGAAATCGGCTCCTCCACCATGCCGCACAAGGTGAACCCGATTGACTTCGAAAACTCCGAAGGCAACCTCGGCCTGGCCAATGCGGTCATGCAGCACCTGGCCAGCAAACTGCCGGTTTCCCGCTGGCAGCGCGACCTGACCGACTCCACCGTCCTGCGTAACCTCGGCGTGGGAATTGGCTATGCGCTGATCGCCTATCAGTCCACCCTCAAAGGGATCAGCAAGCTGGAGCTGAACCAGGATCGCCTGCTGGACGAACTGGATCACAACTGGGAAGTACTGGCTGAGCCGATCCAGACCGTGATGCGCCGTTACGGTATCGAAAAACCGTACGAGAAGCTGAAAGAGCTGACCCGCGGCAAACGCGTTGACGCGGAAGGGATGAAGCAGTTTATTGACAGCCTCGCCCTGCCGGAAGACGAAAAAGTGCGCCTCAAAGCGATGACCCCGGCCAACTATATTGGTCGCGCAACCACCATGGTTGACGAACTGAAGTAATCGCCCTGCCCCTCTTTCCGCCGGAAAGAGGGGCGTTGTGTCGCCGGAAAGCAATCAGATCCAGACGTCGTTCACCGCCGTCCGCTCGCCGCCCTCATGGCCGGTATTCAGCACGCCACGCGGCTCAATCAGCATAAGCTTCGCTTCCGTCTCCGCCGAGGTCTTATGTTCCACCCCGCGCGGCACGACGATCATCTCCCCGGCCTTCACCAGCACATGTCCGTCGCGGAAGTCCACGCGTAATACCCCCTCCACCACCATCAGTGTCTCATCGGTTTCCGGGTGGCTGTGCCAGATAAAATCGCCGGCGATGCGCACGATCTTGAACTGATAGTCGTTCATCTCAGCCACCACTTTGGGCTGCCATTGTTCGCTGAACAGGGAAAATTTCTGAGCAAGATTAACGAGTTGATACATGGGCTGTCTCCTTGTGATAAAGGCAGTCAGCATAGTTCGCCTCGCCGCGGTCACGCTTGAACGATTGTGCAACCTGAGCCGCGCTAGCCGCGGATCGCCCGCAGCCAGCGGCCCGGAGAGAGACCAAAGCGGCTGATAAACTGGCGCGTCATGTGGCTCTGATCGGCAAACCCCGCGTCGGCGGCAATATCCACCAGACGTTCCCCGGCGCGCATCCGCTGGCGGCAAAAATCAAGCCGGCGCATCATGACGTAACGCCACGGGCTGGTGCCGTACAGCGTTCTGAAATCCCGGCTCAGGCTCCAGCGGTCCCGGCCGCTGACCTGCGATAAGGTGTCGAGGGTCATATCCTGCATAAAACAGGCATGGATATACTCCCGGGCCCTCTCCGCCGCCTGATAATCAAACGCCTGTCGACGGGAACGTTGGCCGCCGACCACAGCCAGGGTCTGCGCCAGGTCGTACAGAGCATCCTCTTCCTCCAGCGGCTCGAAGGTGTCCGTGACCGCTTTTAACAACGGCTGCGCGGCGCAACGCAGGCGCGGATCCGCCGACAGGCCGCCGGGGATAAACGGCAATGGCCTGCCGCCGAGTATCTTCTGGATCAGCGCCGGTTCGATATAGACCATGCGGTAGTGAAACCCCGCCTCGGTGCCCGCCTCGCCGTCGTGTATTTCGTCCGGGTGAAGCACCATCGTCCCGCCGGGCAGGCTGTGCTGGAGTCCGCCGCGATAGTGAAAGCTCTGCACGCCGGCGATCGTCTGGCCGATAGCATAGGTATCATGCCGGTGCGGCTCGTAGCCGTGGCCGCCGAAGAAGGCTTCGATGCGTTCCGTCTGACTGGGCGACTGCGCCAGCCTGACCCAGTCCGCACTTTTCTGCTGAGACATAATGGATAACCTGCGGCGTCATTGAGAGGTGATCCCAGCACTATTACACAAAAAATTAACATCACCAACCCGCGCACTGCCCGCGCTCTGCCGCTGGGCGTTTGCTGAAATTACGCATAGAATGAAGGAGTTCCATGCACTATGCGCAAAGGGCATCGCCGAAGGCTGGCCTGCCTGGCGGTGTTATGCGCCGTTGGTATAAAAAGCTTTATTTAACAGCTGTTTATATTTTGCGTATATAATGAGCGTCAGATTACTATCAACACAGGAAGGGAGAACAGTCATGCGCGTACTCGTGGTTGAGGATAACGCCTTGCTGCGTCACCACCTCAAAGTTCAGCTGCAGGAGCTGGGCCATCAGGTCGATGCGGCGGAAGATGCCAGGGAAGCGGACTACTATCTGGGCGAACATCTCCCGGATATCGCCATCGTCGACCTCGGCCTGCCGGATGAAGACGGACTATCGCTGATCCGCCGCTGGCGCAGCCACGATGTGTCGCTGCCGGTGCTGGTGCTGACCGCCCGCGAAGGATGGCAGGATAAAGTGGAAGTGCTGAGCGCCGGGGCGGATGATTACGTCACCAAGCCATTCCATATTGAAGAGGTTGCCGCCCGCATGCAGGCGCTGCTGCGCCGCAACAGCGGCCTGGCCTCGCAGGTGATCTCCCTGCCGCCGTTCCAGGTCGACCTCTCCCGGCGCGAGCTGTCGGTGAATGACCAGCCGATCAAGCTGACGGCCTTTGAATACACCATAATGGAAACCTTGATCCGTAACCGCGGCAAAGTGGTCAGCAAAGATTCCCTGATGCTCCAGCTTTACCCGGATGCCGAACTGCGCGAAAGCCATACCATTGACGTACTGATGGGCCGGCTGCGCAAGAAAATTCAGGCTGAATACCCGCAGGACGTCATCACCACGGTGCGCGGCCAGGGCTATCTGTTCGAACTGCGCTGATGAAGGGACTGTTGCGGCATATCTTCCCCCTGTCATTACGGGTTCGCTTCCTGCTGGCGACCGCCGGGGTCGTACTGGTGCTCTCCCTGGCCTATGGCATGGTGGCGCTGGTGGGCTACAGCGTCAGCTTTGATAAAACCACCTTCCGCCTGCTGCGCGGCGAGAGCAATCTCTTTTATATGCTGGCGAAATGGGAGAACGGCGCTATTGACGTCGATATCCCGGAAAACCTGAATATGGAAAGCCCGACGGTGACCCTTATCTACGATGAGAGGGGTAAACTGCTGTGGGCGCAGCGCGATGTCCCCTGGCTGGCGAAACGCATTCAACCGGAATGGCTGAAGCGCAATGGTTTCCATGAGATCGAAGCCGATGTCGACAGCAGCAGCATGCTGCTGCGCAACAACCACGAGATTCAGGAACAGCTGGACGCCATCCGCGAGCAGGGCGACGATTCGGAGATGACCCACTCGGTGGCGATCAACCTCTATCCGGCCACCAGCAAAATGCCCCAGCTCAGCATTGTGGTGGTCGATACCATTCCGGTGGAGCTCAAGCGCAGCTATATGGTGTGGAGCTGGTTTATCTACGTGCTGGCCGCCAACCTGCTGCTGGTGATCCCCCTGCTGTGGGTCGCCGCATGGTGGAGCCTGCGGCCTATCGAGTCGCTGGCGAAAGAGGTACGTGAGCTGGAGGAGCACCACCGCGAAAAGCTCAATCCCAACACCACCCGCGAGCTGACCCGGCTGGTCAGCAACCTTAACCGCCTGGTTCGCAGCGAGCGTGAACGCTATGACAAATACCGCACCACCCTCACCGATCTCACCCACAGCCTGAAAACGCCGCTGGCGGTGATGCAGAGCACCCTGCGCTCGCTGCGCGGCGAGAAGATTAGTGTCGACGAGGCGGAGCCGGTGATGCTGGAGCAGATAAGCCGCATCTCGCAGCAGATTGGTTACTATCTGCATCGCGCCAGCATGCGCAGCGGCGGTACCCTGCTGAGCCGGGAACTGCACCCGATCGCCCCCCTACTCGACAGCCTGACCTCCGCCCTCAACAAGGTCTATCAGCGTAAAGGGGTCAATATCTCGCTCGACATCTCGCCGGAGATCACTTTTGTCGGCGAGCAGAATGATTTTATGGAAGTGATGGGTAACGTTCTCGATAACGCCTGTAAGTACTGTCTGGAGTTTGTGGAAGTTTCCGTGCGCCAGACCACCGACAGCCATCTGCATATTCTGGTGGAAGACGATGGCCCGGGGATCCCGCAGAGCCAGCGCCGCGCCGTCTTCGACCGCGGCCAGCGGGCAGATACGCTGCGTCCCGGCCAGGGCGTGGGGCTCTCCGTCGCCCGCGAAATCGTCGAGCAATATGACGGGGAGATTATCGCCGGCGAAAGCCTGCTCGGCGGCGCCTGCATGGAGGTGGTGTTTGGCCGCCAGCTGATGGAAGATAAACAGGGTTAATCATTGAGTTTTTTAACGGCGCCTGCATCGCCGGGGCGCCGCATCCGTTATAATCCCTGTCAGACACCTGCAGTGGAATATCAATATGGATTATCAATTAACGCTTAACTGGCCCGACTTTATCGAACGCTACTGGCAAAAACGGCCGGTGGTACTGAAGCGCGGCTTCGCCAATTTTATCGACCCCCTAAGCCCGGACGAACTGGCTGGACTGGCCATGGAGAGCGAGGTCGATAGCCGCCTTGTCAGCCATCAGGATGGAAAATGGCAGGTCAGTCACGGTCCTTTCGAAAGCTACGATCACCTGAGCGAAAACAACTGGTCCCTGCTGGTGCAGGCGGTTAACCACTGGCATGAGCCCTCGGCGGCGCTGATGCATCCGTTCCGCGCTCTGCCGGACTGGCGTATCGACGATCTGATGATCTCCTTCTCGGTACCCGGGGGCGGCGTCGGTCCGCATCTGGATCAGTATGATGTGTTTATCATTCAGGGCACCGGCCGTCGGCGCTGGCGCGTCGGGGAAAAGGTGCCGATGAAACAGCACTGCCCGCATCCGGACCTGCTGCAGGTTGACCCCTTCGAGGCGATCATCGATGAAGAGATGGAGCCGGGGGATATTCTCTATATTCCACCAGGATTCCCGCATGAGGGGTACTCGCTGGAAAATTCGCTCAACTATTCGGTCGGCTATCGCGCGCCGAATGCCCGCGAGCTGTTCAGCGGCTTTGCCGACTACGTTCTCCAGCGCGAACTGGGCAGCCAGCGCTACGCCGATCCGGACGTGCCGCCCCGCGACCATCCGGCGGATATTTTACCCGTCGAACTCGACCGCCTGCGCGAGATGATGCTGGGTCTGATTAACCAACCGGAGCACTTTAAGCAATGGTTTGGCGAGTTTATCACCCAGTCACGTCATGAACTCGACGTCGCACCGCCGGAGCCGCCGTATCAGCCAGATGAGATTTACGATGCCCTGCAGCAGGGCGATACCCTGGAACGCCTGGGTGGCCTGCGGGTGCTGCGCATTGACGGCGAGGTGTTCGTCAATGGCGAGAAGATCAACTCCCCGCACCGCCCGGCGCTGGACGCCTTAGCCACCCATCTGACGCTGCGCGCCGACCATTTTGGCGATGCGCTGGAAGATCCGTCATTCCTCGCCATGCTGGCAGCGCTGGTCAACAGCGGCTACTGGTTCTTTGGCGACTGAGCCATCATCCTGCCCGGCGGCGCTGCGCTTGCCGGGCCTACGGGTTCTGTGGTCACCGGCTGGACTCCAGGCCGGATAAGGCGAAGCCGCCATCCGGCATAAAGACCGGCACCCGCTCTGCTGTTCACCGCCCGGCGGCGCTGCGCTTGCCGGGCCTACGGGTTCTGCGGTCACCGGCTGGACTCCAGGCCGGATAAGGCGAAGCCGCCATCCGGCATAAAGACAGGCACCCGCTCTGCTGTTCACCGCCCGTCGGCGCTGCGCTTGCCGGGCCTACGGGTTCTGCGGTCACCGGCTGGACCGTAGGCCGGATAAGGCGAAGCCGCCATCCGGCATAAAGACAGGCACCCGCTCTGCTGTTCACCGCCCGGCGGCGCTGCGCTTACCGGGCCTACGGGTTCTGTGGTCACCGGCTGGACCGTAGGCCGGATAAGGCGAAGCCGCCATCCGGCACTTTGTGGTTTCGATGGCGCAATGTCTTACCCGAGCATTATCGCCTCTCGCCTGCATCAAATTCGCTTACCTCACCCGCCCAATCTGGCGGATACCATCCCCGGCGCACATCGCGATGAAAGGTCGAATACGGCCAATCCTGCACCCGACGGACATGACCGTGCTTAATGGGATTGATATAAACGTAATCCATATGCCGCCGGTAATCTTCTTCATTACGGATGGCATATTCCCAGAAGCGCGGCTGCCAGATATGGCGCTGCTCCAGCGCTCGGGTAAACATTTTTTTAATATCCCGCCAGCGACCGGAATAATCGGTATCCCCCTCAGGCAGGGTCCAGATGCAGTGCATATGCTCTGGTAAAACCACCCAGGCGTTAATCAGAAAAGGTTTTTTACTTTTAACAAACGCTGTAGCGGCACGCAGATGAGCAATATGCCGCGTCAGGAGATCGCTGCGCCGATTTTGCAGGTTAACGGTGAAGAACCAGCAGCCGCCGGGGATATAACTGCGACGATAATCAGACATGTGAGGTTCCCTCCTCAGTATTAGCCTTATCGCTTTTGCCCGGCGGCGCTGCGCTTGCCGGGCCTACAGGTTCTGTGGTCACCGGCTGGATCGTAGGCCGGATAAGGCGTTAGCCGCCATCCGGCATCTTGTGCGACAAGCAGAATGAGCGGCCTGGTTGCGAAGGCTATTTCCCTTTTCGTGTTGCCGTCAGCTCGGCGATACGCACGATCACCTGCACCGCCTTCTCCATCCCTTCCAGGGTGACAAACTCATGTTTGCCGTGATAGTTGTAGCCGCCGGTAAACAGATTCGGGCACGGCAGTCCCATAAACGAGAGCTGCGCGCCGTCGGTGCCGCCGCGGATCGGCTTCATCTGCGGTTCAATATCGCAGTCCACCATCGCCTGGCGGGCAATATCGACCACGTGCGGATGGGCGATCACCTGCTCATGCATGTTGTAATAACTATCCTCGATCACCAGCTCGATATAGCAGTCCGGGTGCAGCCCCTTGCCGACCTTTTTGGCGATCTCCATCATCTTGCGTTTACGCGCCTCAAAGTGCTTGCGGTCAAAATCGCGGATGATGTAGTGCATCTCGGCCCGATCCACGCTGCCTTTGATGCTGGTGAGGTGATAAAAGCCTTCATAACCTTCGGTAGTCTCCGGCGCCTCGTCGGCCGGCACTTCGGCATGAATGCGCGCGGCCAGCGACAGCGCATTGACCATCACCCCTTTTGCGGTGCCGGGATGCACGTTATTGCCGACAATCTTAATGGTCACCGAGGCGGCGTTGAAGTTTTCAAACTCCAGTTCCCCCACACCACCACCGTCGACGGTATAGGCCCAGCGGGCATCAAAGGCCTCGACATCGAAATGCTTCGCCCCTTTTCCGACCTCTTCATCGGGGGTGAAGGCCACGCGGATATCGCCATGAGGGATGTTTTTCGCCTGCAGGGTCGCCAGCGCGGTCATGATCTCGGCGATGCCGGCCTTGTCGTCCGCCCCCAGCAGCGTTTTCCCGTCGGTGGTGATCAGCGTCTGCCCCAAAAGCTGATGCAGAACCGGGAACATCACCGGGGAGAGCACCTCATCGCCGATACCCAGCGCGATATCGCCGCCGCGATAGTTTTCGACAATCTGCGGATTAACGTTTTTACCGCTGAAATCCGGGGAAGTATCGACGTGAGAGATAAAGCCGATGGCCGGGATATCGCCCTCCACGTTGGCGGGCAGGGTTCCCATTACCGTCCCTTTTTCACTCAGCGTTACCTTGACCAGTCCCATTTCTTCCAGCTGCGCCTGCAACAGGCGTAACAGCTTCCACTGCCCTTCCGTGCTGGGGACCTGACGAACGCCAGGCTTCGACTGCGTGTCCAAAGAAACGTACTGCAAAAAACGCTCAAGCAATTTATCCATGTAGCCACCCTCTTCTTTTGTGACAACATTATTCATAAGCCAGAAAAGACAAATATTGCGTCAGGTCATTCTTAGCCCGTAAAGCGAAATTTAATAACGGAACCGACGTTATGGTGTAAAGGTAGACTATGCAGGCGTATCAAGGATTGGCGATTACCCTTGTTTGCCGTAGAATGCTGGCCCTTATTAAAAACGTGCAACCCCAAAGGTGGTTAATCACAAACCCCGCAGCGGTCGGAAGTTTCCGTTGCGTCTACATGGGACAGAGTCAAAAATTGAATATACAACCGCGTTCGCGTTCGCCGCTGGTGCAACTGGCGGGAATTCGCAAGAGCTTTGATGGTAAAACGGTCATCGATAACCTTAACCTGACCATCAACAATGGTGAGTTTCTCACCCTGCTTGGCCCCTCTGGCTGCGGTAAAACCACCGTTCTGCGCCTTATCGCCGGCCTGGAAAACGTCGACAGCGGACGGATCCATCTCGAAGATCACGATATCACCCATGTCCCGGCGGAAAACCGCCACGTCAATACTGTCTTTCAAAGCTACGCCCTGTTTCCGCATATGACGGTATTCGAGAACGTCGCCTTTGGCCTGCGGATGCAGAAAACCCCGGCGGCGGAAATCACCCCGCGGGTTCTGGATGCCTTAAAGATGGTGCAGCTGGAAGACTTTGCCCAGCGCAAACCGCACCAGCTCTCCGGCGGCCAGCAGCAGCGCGTGGCCATCGCCCGCGCGGTGGTTAACAAACCGCGCCTGCTGCTGCTCGATGAATCCCTTTCGGCGCTGGATTACAAGTTGCGCAAGCAGATGCAGAACGAACTGAAAGCGCTGCAGCGTAAGCTCGGGATCACCTTCGTCTTCGTGACCCACGATCAGGAAGAGGCCCTGACCATGTCCGATCGCATCGTGGTCATGCGCGATGGCAAAATCGAACAGGACGGCACCCCGCGAGAGATCTACGAAGAGCCGAAAAACCTGTTCGTCGCCAGCTTTATCGGCGAGATCAATATCTTCGACGCCACCGTGATCGAGCGCCTCGACGAGCAGCGCGTGCGTGCCAACGTCGAAGGACGGGAGTGCAACATCACCGTCAATTTTGCCGTGGAGGCCGGCCAGCGTCTGCACGTCCTGCTGCGCCCGGAAGATCTGCGCGTCGATGAGATCCACCACAACAGCGACGCCGACGGCCTGATCGGCTATGTGCGCGAGCGTAACTATAAGGGGATGACCCTTGAGTCGGTAGTGGAGCTGGAAAACGGCAAAATGGTGATGGTCAGCGAGTTCTTTAACGAAGACGACCCGGATTTCGACCACTCTCTTGACCAGAAAATGTCTATCAATTGGGTGGAGAGCTGGGAGGTGGTGCTGGCCGATGAAGAACTCCAGTAAATTCCAGAATGTGGTGATCGCCACCATCGTCGGTTGGCTGGTGCTGTTTGTCTTCCTGCCCAACCTGATGATCATCGCCACCAGCTTTCTGACCCGCGACGACGCCAACTTCGTCAAGCTGGTCTTCACGCTGGACAACTACTCGCGGCTGCTGGATCCGCTCTACTACGACGTGCTGCTGCATTCGCTGAACATGGCGCTGCTGGCGACCCTCGCCTGCCTGGCGCTGGGCTACCCGTTTGCGTGGTTCCTCGCCCGGCTGCCGCAGAAGGTACGCCCCCTGCTGCTGTTCCTGCTGATCGTTCCCTTCTGGACCAACTCGTTGATCCGTATTTACGGGCTGAAGATTTTCCTCAGTACCAAAGGCTATCTGAACGAATTCCTGCTGTGGTTAGGGGTGATCGACACGCCGATACGCATTATGTTCACCCCCTCGGCGGTGATTATCGGCCTGGTATATATCCTGCTGCCGTTTATGGTGATGCCGCTCTACTCCAGCATTGAGAAACTGGATCGCCCGCTGCTGGAAGCGGCGAAAGATCTCGGCGCCAGCAAGCTGCAGACCTTTATCCGCATTATCATCCCGCTGACCATGCCGGGGATCATCGCCGGCTGTCTGCTGGTGATGTTGCCGGCGATGGGGCTGTTCTACGTTTCCGACCTGATGGGCGGCGCCAAGAACCTGCTGATCGGCAACGTGATCAAGAGTCAGTTCCTGAATATTCGCGACTGGCCGTTCGGCGCGGCAACCAGCATTACCTTAACCCTGGTGATGGGCCTGATGCTGTTGATTTACTGGCGCGCGGCGCGCCTGCTGAATAAAAAGGTGGAGCTGGAATGATCGGTCGACTGCTGCGCGGCGGCTTTATGACCGCCATCTACGCGTATCTCTACATCCCTATTATTATTCTGATCGTTAACTCGTTTAACCGGTCGCGCTTTGGTATCAACTGGCAGGGGTTCACCACCGACTGGTATAGCCTGCTGATGAACAACGATAGCCTGCTGCAGGCCGCCCAGCATTCCCTGACCATGGCGGTGCTGTCGGCAACCTTCGCCACCCTTATCGGCTCGCTGACCGCCGTGGCGCTGTACCGCTACCGCTTTCGCGGCAAGCCGTTCGTTAGCGGCATGCTGTTTGTGGTGATGATGTCGCCCGATATTGTCATGGCCATCTCCCTGCTGGTGCTGTTTATGCTGATCGGTATTCAGCTTGGTTTCTGGTCGCTGCTGTTTTCGCATATCACCTTCTGCCTGCCGTTTGTGGTGGTCACCGTTTACTCCCGGCTGAAAGGCTTTGATGTGCGGATGCTGGAGGCGGCGAAAGATCTGGGCGCCAGCGAGATGACCATCCTGCGCAAAATCATCCTGCCGCTGGCCCTGCCGGCGGTCGCCGCCGGGTGGTTGCTGAGCTTCACGTTGTCGATGGATGACGTGGTGGTCTCTTCGTTCGTGACCGGTCCGGGATATGAAATTCTGCCGCTGAAGATCTATTCGATGGTCAAGGTTGGCGTTTCGCCTGAGGTGAACGCCCTGGCCACGATTCTGTTGGTTCTGTCGCTGGTGATGGTCATCGCCAGTCAGTTAATTGCACGTGATAAAACTCAGGGGACGTTAAAATGAAAAAATGGTCACGCCACCTGCTCGCAGCCGGCGCTCTGGCAATCGGCATGAGCGCCGCACACGCGGACGATAGCAAAACGCTCTATTTTTATAACTGGACCGAATACGTACCGCCGGGCCTGCTGGAGCAGTTCACCAAAGAGACCGGCATCAAGGTCATCTATTCGACCTACGAGTCGAACGAAACCATGTATGCCAAGCTCAAGACCTATAAAGACGGCGCGTACGACCTGGTCGTCCCGTCGACCTACTTCGTCGACAAGATGCGTAAAGAAGGGATGCTGCAGAAGATCGATAAGAGTAAGCTGACTAACTTCAGCAACCTCGATCCGCAGATGCTGAACAAACCGTTCGATCCGAATAACGACTACTCCATTCCCTATATCTGGGGGGCGACGGCTATCGGCGTCAACAGCGATGCGATTGATCCGAAAACCATCACCAGCTGGGCCGACCTGTGGAAGCCGGAATACAAAAGCAGCCTGCTGCTGACCGACGACGCGCGCGAAGTGTTCCAGATGGCGCTGCGTAAGCTGGGCTATTCCGGCAACACCACCGACCCGAAAGAGATTGAAGCCGCCTATAACGAGCTGAAAAAGTTAATGCCTAACGTCGCGGCGTTTAACTCCGATAACCCGGCGAACCCGTATATGGAAGGCGAAGTGAACCTCGGAATGGTATGGAACGGCTCGGCTTACGTCGCACGCCAGGCCGGTACCCCGCTGGAGGTGATCTGGCCGAAAGAAGGCGGCATCTTCTGGATGGACAGCCTGTCGATCCCGGCGAATGCCAAAAACGTCGACGGCGCGCTGAAGCTGATTAACTTCCTGCTGCGCCCGGATGTCGCCAAACAGGTCGCGGAAACCATCGGCTACCCCACGCCAAACCTGGCGGCGCGCAAAATGCTCAGCCCGGCAGTGGCCAACGATAAATCGCTCTATCCGGACGCTGCGACCATTGAGAAAGGCGAATGGCAGAATGACGTCGGCAGCGCCAGCGCCATTTATGAAGAGTATTACCAGAAGCTGAAAGCGGGCCGCTAATCCCGCAGGGCGGAACCGCGGTTCCGCCTTTTTTTTGCTCTCACCTTAGCCCCTCAGCGCGCGCCAGAGGATCGCCGGCAGCTTGCGCCAGCGCGGCCGATGATAAAAATCCACCAGCTTCTGCGCCACCGCTTCCTGCCCCCGGTGGGTAATAAACCAGGGCGGCAGGGGCATCAGCGTCAGTTCGCCATGCCACAGACTGCGCGGAAACGGCCGAAACGGCGCCTCAATCACCGTGCGCTCGGTTTTCTCCAGCATAAAGCTGTTATGCACCTTGCCCCGCCCGCTCTGAATATCGTCGAGCGTGTGGCCGGGAAACGCGCCCCACGGGCAAGGGGCCAACAGGAAGGCCACCCCGCTCCAGCAGTTGATCGCCACCGTGCCGTAGCGCAGCTCAGCGATTAACGCGTTAAAACGCTTACGTCCAATCGCTTTGCGGGTGCGCGGATGGATCACAATATTGGCCCCCAGCGTGCCCTGCAGCCGCTGATTCGCATAGCCGATCGCCTGGCGCAGAAAACTTTCCGCACTGTCGGCCTCAAGACGAGTGACCGACAGCCCCGGGCCAAAGACCTCCTGCTGACAGAGCGCCGGGTCATCGTCGGTGTTCGCCACAATCAACGGCAGCGCGTCGCCGCGCGCTATCTCCTGCGGCTGGCGGGCGCGCAGGCGAAAGTCGGTCAGCCGTTTTTCAGCGCCGGGGTAGTAGTCCGGGCGGGTATTCGCGGCGATCAGTCGGTACAGCTGATTCAGCAAGCCCGTCGCTGGCTCCCAGCCCTGCTGCAGGATCAGCACCTGGCTGGCCACGCAGTTAAACCCGCCGTTGTTCATCTTCTGCGTCGCCAGCTGCTGCGCCTGAAACGCAATATCCGCCTCGCTCCACGGCCCGGGTACGATAATGGTAGGGCTGACGCCGCCCAGCTCCGAAGTCACCCGACGCGGGTTCAGCGGCGTCCCGGCGGCCCGACGCTGGCGAGCCGCTTCACCGTCGCCCCAGACGATGACGTCATGGGTCTCGCGAGAGCCGGTGATATGGATCTCATCGACAGCGGGATGGCTGGTCAGCCATGCTCCCGCCTGGGCGTCGCCGGTGACGATGCGGAGCGCATCCATGGCAATCAGCGGTGCCAGGGCCTGGGCCAGCAGATCGTGCAGATAATCATTCACCGGGTTGAGCTTCAGCAGGCAGACCTGATTTTCAATAAACAGCTTGTGTAGCACATCCAGTGGCGCAATCGAGGCCACATTGCCGGCGCCAAGCACCAGCGCCAGCTTGCCCTGCCGCGCGGCCGGCGGGATGTCGTATGCCCGCGCCGCATAGCGGTCGAGATGGGCCCGGGTGACGCCTGGCTGCATCCATATCTCAGCGCGAACTCCAGACAGCAACAGTCGATCCCAGAGCGTGCCGGGCACCACCCGCAGCGCCAGGCGGCCGTCCGCCAGCGTCCGCAGCGGGATCCGCCGCAGAAAGGTCTTCTCTTCCAGCTGCTCCAGGGTGGCGATGAGCCCGTTGCAGCCGACCATTAGCGCGCAGGGGCCCGCCAGCCACTCCTCCCCCGCCAGCGGATCGCCCGCCGGCAGCCCTTTGGCCGCCGCCGCCGCGGCCACCCACGCCGGGGCAATACCAGCCAGGGCATCCTTGATCTGGCGCAGCAGCGCCAGACGACGGTTCACTGAGGTTTCCGCCCAACGCTGGCGCGCCGCCGACAAGGCGTACAGGGCAGCATCATACTGAGAGCAGGTCGTCAGACCGGGTCGCGCATGGCTCATTTTCCCTCACTCATTAAAATCTCTCCGTAGGCCTGGCGCAGTTGATTTTTGAGCACCTTACCCGTGGCGCTGACCGGTAGCGCGTCGACAAATATCACCCGGTCCGGGATCTGCCACTTTGGCACCCGCGTCTCAAACCAGGTCAGCAGATCGGTCTCTTCCACTTCGCCCCCTTCCGCGCGAACGCATAGCAGCACCGGCCGCTCGTCCCAGCGCGGATGACGGGCGGCGATGGCCGCCGCGCTGCGCACCGCCGGATGCGCGATGGCGATATTCTCCAGCTCAACGGTGGAGATCCACTCGCCACCGGACTTGATAATATCCTTTGCCCGATCGCAGATCACCAGATAACCATTGGCGTCGAGCGTACCGATATCGCCGGTATCAAACCAGCCTCCCGCGGTCAGGGCGCTCGCGTCCTGACCATAGTACTGCTCCACCACCCAGTGCCCTCTGACCTGCAGATACCCCTGACTTTGACCATCCCGGGGCAACGGTTCGCCATCCACGTCCACTACCTGCAGTTCGATGCCGAATATGGGCCGCCCCTGACCGGCGCGCTGCTTTTGCTGCTCCTGTGCCGGGAGCGCGTCATGTTTGCTCAACGGCGTGTTGATGGTGCCGATAGGCGATGTTTCGGTCATTCCCCAGGCGTGGGTCAGTTCAATGCCGTAATCACGCTGAAAGGCCTCGGCCATCGACGGCGGCAGCGCGGAGCCGCCAACCAGTGCACGTTTAAATTCAGGCAGCCGGACCTCTGTCCGGCGCATCGCCGCCAGCAAGCCGGCCCAGATCACCGGCACGCCAAACCCCACCGTTACCTTCTCGGCGGCCAGCAGCTGCAGCAGGCTGTCGCCATCGAGGTGCGGCCCCGGCAGCACCAGCCGCGCGCCGACCATAGCGGCGATAAACGGCGTCCCCCACGCGTTGACATGGAACATCGGCACCACCGGCAACAGGCTGTCCTTCGCCGATATGCCGGCGGCGTCCGGCTGGTTGCCGCTCAGGGCGTGCAGGACCAGCGAACGATGGGTATTCAACACCCCTTTCGGCCGGCCGGTAGTTCCCGAGGTGTAGCAGAGCGAAGCTGGGTTCAGTTCATTGAGCTGCGGCCAGCGATAGTCTACTGTCCCCTGCTGCAACAGATCGTCAAAAAACAGCAATGAGGGCAACTGGCTGAGCGCCGCTTCGCTGCGGGGTTCCATCAGCACGATGTGTTTCACCGTCGGGAGCTGCGGCAGCAGCTGCGCCACCAGTGGCAGAAAGGTCTGGTCAAAAAACAGCACTTCGTCGGCAGCGTCGTTGAGGATATACCGCAGATGGTCAACCGACAGCCGCGGGTTGACAGTGTGTGTCACCCAGCCGCCGGAGGCGACGGCAAAATAGATCTCCAGGTGGCGGCGATTGTTCCATGCCAGGGTAGCGCAGCGGGCGCCTGGCGGCAGCCCCAGCGACGCCAGCGCCGACGCCAGCCGCTGAGCGCGGCTGGCCACCTCCCCCCAGCTGCTGCGCTCCTTCTCACCGCCAGTACTCACCGAGACAATCTCGGTCTCGCTGTGATATTGCGCCGCATGGCCGAGCAGCGCGGCAGTGGTGAGATCCTGATAAATCATCGGTGACGGCATTACGGGGTCTCCTTTACAGAATTCCGGCAGGGAACAGGGTCGCGGCACGATCGTGCGGGCGCCTATTGAATCTGGTCTACATTTGCCGGTCTGCACAAAAAAACGTACAGAAATCAGCGGTCACGCACAAAATAGAGTAAGAAATGATTCAGGAGGAAAAAGACGAAATCATAACAGGCAGGTCATTGCTCAGGGCGGGTATCGCCCGGCAGCGGGCCGGGCGATAGCAGTGGGGATTTACAGCAGCGCTTTCGCTTTAGCGACCACGTTGTCGACGGTGAAGCCGAACTCTTCGAACAGCTGCTCAGCCGGCGCAGACTCACCGAAGGTGGTCATGCCAACGATAGCGCCGTTCAGGCCAACGTATTTGAACCAGTAGTCCGCGATACCGGCTTCTACCGCGACGCGGGCAGAAACGGCTTTCGGCAGTACGGATTCGCGATAAGCGGCATCCTGCTTGTCGAACGCGTCGGTGGACGGCATGGAGACCACGCGCGCCTTCACGCCTTCGGCGGTCAGTTTGTCCCACGCGGCCACTGCCAGCTCCACTTCGGAACCGGTGGCGATGAAGATCAGCTCCGGCTGGCCGGCACAATCTTTCAGCACGTAACCACCGCGAGCGACGTTCGCCAGCTGCTCTGCGGTACGCTCCTGCTGCGCCAGGTTCTGACGGGAGAGGATCAGCGCGGTCGGGCCGTCCTGACGCTCTACGCCATATTTCCACGCAATCGCGGATTCAACCTGGTCACACGGACGCCAGGTGGACATGTTCGGCGTCACGCGCAGGGAAGCCACCTGCTCTACCGGCTGGTGAGTCGGGCCGTCTTCACCCAGACCGATGGAGTCGTGGGTGTAGACCATCACCTGACGCTGTTTCATCAGCGCGGCCATACGTACCGCATTACG
>NZ_JACHYL010000004.1:0-133238 GCF_014192815.1 Klebsiella sp. RC2
GGCGTATATTACGCTTTCCTCTTTCAGAGTCAACCCTGAATTTCAGGATTTTTCTCTTCAACCGAACCGGCTGTTTGTGTGAAGTGATTCACATCTGCCGTGTCAGTGGGAGCGCATTATAGGGATCCCATTTTTTTGCACAAGCCTTTTTTCGATCTTTTTTTCTGAATGGTGATTTTTCACCCTTTTCGTCGCGTAATTGCACGATTTGCTCAATTTTCACCGTTTTCAGGGGTTGCACAGGGAGATAAAAGCCACCAAAGTCTTCTTACATTCCGGTATTTTGAGGTCTATATGTCTGCTCAGCTGCGCCCCTATAAAGCATTTTTCCCACAAATCGGTCTTCGCGTCATGATTGACGCATCCAGCGTTGTCATCGGTGATGTCAGAATTGCCGATGATGTCAGCGTCTGGCCTCTGGTGGCCATTCGCGGCGACGTCAACTATGTATCGATAGGTCAACGCAGCAATATTCAGGACGGTAGCGTTCTCCATGTGACCCATAAGTCCTCTTATAAGCCGGAGGGAAATCCGCTGATCATTGGTGAGGATGTAACTGTTGGTCATAAAGTGATGCTGCACGGCTGCACTATCGGCAACCGCGTGCTGGTTGGTATGGGTTCGATCTTATTAGATGGTGTCGTCGTTGGCGATGACGTCATGATTGGTGCAGGCAGTTTGGTACCGCAGAACAAACAACTGGAAAGCGGCTACCTTTACTTTGGCAATCCGGTCAAACAGATCCGCCCCCTGACGGAGACGGAACGGGAAGGACTGAAGTATTCAGCAAATAACTATGTGAAATGGAAAAATGAATACCTGGATCAGGATAACCAGATCCAGCCCTGAGCATCTTCCTGACCATCGCGGATCAATGCTTCCACCTCTTCCTCTAGATCCCAACGATGTTCCTGGAAGGCGGCCAGCCACTGCGCTGGCCCCTCTGCACCAAAACGCTGCTGCAGGCTCTGTCCTGAAATTGCGCAGGTTAATTGCATCCCATTGACCAGCACAGGAAAAACCACACCCTGCCGTTCGGCATCCCATGATTCCCGGTCAGGAAACTGAATCGCCTGATTCATGCATTCAGTTCCTGCTGCAGCGTTTCGATGACCGGAGCGATAGCCGGCAGGACGCCGTGCCATAGCAGAACAGCATGGGCGGCTTGCGCCACCAGCATTCCCAGCCCATCAGCACAGTGGACTGCGCCATACTGCTGGCACCAGTGAAGAAACGGTGTTGGCCCTTTCTGGTAAAACATGTCATAGCAATACACGTCAGCGTGGACAACAGATGCCGGGATAGCCGGTACATCACCGTCTATTCCACTGGACGTCGCATTGATGATCAGATCGAATGTTTCCCCGGATAAGGTATCCATCTCTCTTGCGCTGACGCTACCGGTATGGGCGAAGAGAGTGGCTAACTCATGGGCACGAGAATAGGTTCGATTCACGATCGTGACGGCACATCCCAGCGACAGAAGCGGCAAAAGAACCCCGCGTGATGCGCCACCAGCACCTACCAGCAGGATCCGCTGGCGCGGCTTAATGAACCCCAGGCGTTCCAGATCGCTCAGGAGGCCAATACCGTCGGTGTTGTCCCCCAGTAAACGGCCATCTTCCAGGCGTTTCAGGGTGTTTACTGCTCCCGCCAGCGCAGCGCGTTCTGTCAGCTCGTCCGCGCGCGCAAAAGCTTCCTCTTTAAAAGGAACGGTGACGTTGGCCCCCTTTCCTCCTTCTGCAAAGAACTGATTCAGAGAAGAGACAAAATCGTCCAGTGGCGCCAGCACACGTCCATAAGGATGAGTAATCCCTAACTGGCGGGCAAACAGCTGATGAATAGAAGGCGACTTGCTGTGCGCGATCGGATTACCAAAAACGGCATAGGTTTCCATGGTTCACCCCTGGCGGAACAGTTTACCCGTCAGGGCATCACGGATTTCAGATGGATTTTGCCGTCCACCCGTGGCGCCATCCACAACCGGGAAGCTGTCACCAAACTGAGCATGAACCTCTGCGGTGGTACGACACGGTGGTTGCCCGGTGAGATTGGCGCTCGTCGAGACCAGCGGTTTCCCGTAAGCTTCGCACAATTCAATCACCAGCGGATGGTTGGTCACGCGTACGGCCAGCGAATCAAAACGCCCCGTCAGCCAGCGCGGCGTTTCAGGACGCGCCGGGAATACAAACGTCACCGGTCCCGGCCAGCAGGAAAAGATAGCGTCCCGCTGCGAGTCACTTAACCGTGAATCATCAACATAAGGCTTCAACTGCTCAAAGCTGGCGGCGATAAGGATCAATCCCTTGTCAACAGGACGCTGCTTCAGCTCCAGCAGACGCATGACGGCCGTTTCGCTGTCTGGATCGCAGCCAACGCCAAAAACGGCTTCTGTGGGGTAGGCGATGACATGTTCATTTTTCAGTACCGCCACGGCATGGGCGACGGTTTCTGAGGGCAGGTTATTGTTCACTGATTTATTCCGCCGGGATCGGCTTTCCACATTGTTTACTGGCACAGAAGCGTCTGAGCCCCTGCGCCGTCTTCTTTTCAATTAACAGCGGGTAATGGCATTCAGGGCATTCGCCCGCTACCGGTTTAAAATTGATAACGAACTGGCAATCAGGGTAGCGATCGCAGGAATGAAAGGTTTTACCGAAACGAGAGCGACGCTGGACCAGATGCCCTTGTCCGCATTGCGGACAGGCGATAGCGGTCTCATCGGGTTTATCAATCAGCTCGGTATGCTCGCATTCGGGATAGCGACTGCAGCCGATAAACATACCAAAGCGCCCCTGGCGTAACACCATGACAGCGCCGCAAGATGGGCACTCCTGTCCCTCCAGCACCTTAACGATATGACCGTCCGCCTGACTTTTCAGGGGACGGATATAGTCACAGTCCGGATAATGCGAACAGCCGAGAAACGGGCCATGTTTCCCGGAACGGATCACCAGTTCAGCCCCGCACTGCGGGCAGGGCTCATTTTTACGCACCGAAAACAGTGCTGATTTGGTCATAACAACTCGATGTTGCTGCAAAAAGATTAATGCAGCATACCTTCATTTACTTCGAAGAGTAATTCTTCCATTTGCTGATAGGCGTTTTCACAGCCCGGAATGTTGAACAGTACCATCAGGATGACCCATTTCAGGTCTTCCAGTTCAAATTCTGCTGTATCCAGCGCCAGGACGCGCTCTATCACCATTTCTCGCGTTTCGAGGTTCAACACCTGAATCTGCTCGAGGAAGAGTAAAAATCCCCGGCAACTGGCATCCAGACGCTGGCACTCCTCTTCGGTATACACCCGAAGCGACAGCGGGTCGGAAGCGAGCTGCATGGGTTCAACGAGACCTTCCTGATAATCAGCCAGTTTCTCGAGCCACATTAACGCGTTATAGATATCTTCCCGCTCAAAGCCTGCATCGGTAAGATCCCGCGTCAGTTTGTCCTGATCCACGCGCATTTCTGCTTCGTTATGGATGTAAGTTTCAAACAAATACATGAGTACGTCGAACATGGCTTGCCCTCCTTAATCGGACATAGCCGCCGGGTACAGCTGCGATCCAGCCTGCTAACTCCAGTTCAAGTAGCTGAGCTACGGTTACTGGCACAGATTGGCCGGCACGTTCAGCGACAACGTCAACAGGTGTTACCTCATCTCCTACGTTAGCCAGGAGCTCCGGAAATGGCAATGCTACAGACGGCTGATCGGCGCAATTATTTATCGAATCAGACGTATCAGTAAGCCAGGCCAGCTCGTTTTGCCAGTACTCCACGATATCCTCTGGCGAGGTCACCGGTACCGCGCCTTGCTTGATTAACCAGTGCGGACCTTCAGATCCCGGATTACCAATCGGGCCAGGCAGGGCGAACACATCTCTTCCCTGCTCCAGGGCGCAACGGACGGTGACCAGCGATCCGCTTCGCAACGCCGCCTCAATCACCAGCACGCCCAAACTTAAGCCGCTGATAATACGGTTACGTCGGGGAAAATGAGCGGGAAGCGGCGGCGTAATGAGTGGAAATTCAGAGACCAGCGTACCGCCATTGTCGATGATCTGTTGGGCGAGGTTTGCATGGCGCCGCGGATAAACCTGTTCCAGCCCGTTGCCCAGCACCGCGATGGTTTTCCCCTCCGCGGCCAGCGCGCCGCGGTGCGCAACGCCATCAATGCCTAACGCCAGCCCACTGGTGATGGTGATCCCTCTACGCGCCAGCGTTTCGCTGAACAGTTTTCCCCAGCGGGCGCCATACCAGGAGTGCAAACGGCTGCCAATAACGGCAAGCTGCGCGCTGTGAAGCAGGGCGGGGTCGCCACTGACCAGCAACGCGCCGGGGTAATCAGCGATAGCCCTTAGCCGCAACGGATAGCGCGGATCGTCAGCCCGTAACAGATGATGATCCGGGTGTTCCAGCCAGCGCTGCGTCTCGTCAAGCTCTCGCTCGTCAAACCGTAAAAATGGCTTCACCTGCGCCGCGGTCATCCCAACGGCATGTAGCGCTTCACTATCCACGAAAGCGGCTGCGCATAACCGCTGCGCAATATCCAGCATCCTGTCGCCATACAAATTATTGACCTTCATCAGCCGCAGCCAAATCTCGTCGGGCGTCATCCTTACCCCCTGCCATAAGCGGCATTGACAATCTTTGCGATTGGACAGTGAGACTGTCAATTGCAGGGGGTTTTGTCTAGAATAGAGCTAATAATCTTATCAACTCCTGAATACGACTCTGGAACTTTATGGCAGTTTTGCAAGTGTTACATATTCCGGACGAGCGCCTTCGCAAAGTCGCCGAGCCGGTCAAAGAAGTGAATGCGGAAATTCAACGTATCGTCGATGATATGTTCGACACCATGTACGCCGAGGAAGGCATCGGTCTGGCCGCAACCCAGGTCGATATCCATCAGCGCATCATCGTGATCGATGTGTCGGAAAATCGTGAAGAGCGGCTGGTGTTAATCAACCCGGAGCTACTGGAAAAAGACGGCGAAACCGGTATTGAAGAAGGCTGCTTGTCCATTCCGGAACAGCGTGCTCTGGTACCCCGTGCGGAAAAAGTGAAGATCCGTGCGCTGGATCGCGACGGTAAGCCGTTTGAGCTGGAGGCCGATGGCCTGCTGGCGATCTGTATCCAGCATGAAATGGATCACCTGGTTGGCAAACTGTTTATTGACTATCTGTCACCGCTCAAACAACAGCGCATTCGTCAGAAGGTTGAGAAACTGGATCGTTTACGTTCCCGTGCCTGATAACAAGGAATACCGTGTCACATTCACTACGTATCATTTTCGCCGGCACCCCCGATTTTGCAGCGCGTCATCTTGACGCGTTGTTGTCGTCTGAACATCAGATCGTTGGCGTGTTTACTCAGCCAGACCGTCCCGCGGGACGCGGCAAAAAATTGATGCCGAGCCCGGTAAAAGTGCTGGCTGAAGCCCATGACGTCCCCGTATTCCAGCCATCGTCTCTTCGTCCGCAGGAGAACCAACAGCTCGTCGCCGATTTAGGCGCCGATATCATGGTGGTGGTGGCGTATGGTCTGATCCTGCCAAAAGCGGTGCTTGAGATGCCGCGTCTGGGCTGCATCAACGTTCATGGCTCCCTGCTGCCGCGCTGGCGTGGCGCCGCGCCGATCCAGCGTTCGCTGTGGGCGGGCGATAGCGAAACCGGCGTGACCATCATGCAGATGGACGTCGGCCTTGATACGGGTGACATGCTGTATAAGCTTTCCTGCCCCATTACCGCTGAGGATACCAGCGGCAGCCTGTACGATAAGCTGGCCGGCCTCGGCCCACAGGGACTGCTGACAACCTTAGCGCAACTGGCAAACGGAACGGCACAGCCTGAAGTCCAGGACGAGTCACTCGTCAGTTATGCCGAGAAGCTGAGTAAAGAAGAGGCCCGCATCGACTGGTCGCTTTCCGCTGCACAGCTGGAACGTTGCATCCGGGCGTTTAATCCTTGGCCAATGAGCTGGCTGGAGATTGACGGGCAGCCAGTCAAAGTCTGGCGGGCATCGGTTATTGCCGAAGCCACGCACGCCGAGCCGGGAACAATAGTGGCAGCAACCAAGCAGGGTATTCAGGTCGCCACGGGTGATGGGATCCTCAGTCTGGAATCACTACAGCCAGCGGGTAAAAAAGCGATGAGCTCGCAGGACTTACTCAATTCCCGCCGGGAGTGGTTCATCCCTGGTACCCGTCTCGCCTGACGGTTGTCTCTTTAAAAGCCCGGGTTAGCCGGGCATTTTTATTTTTGCGCTTATGAAAAACAAAATAAACTTACGCAGTCTGGCCGCCCAGGCTATCGAGCAAGTGGTAGAACAAGGTCAGTCTTTGAGCAACGTTCTGCCCCCTCTGCAGCAGAAAGTCAGCGATAAAGACAAAGCGCTGTTGCAGGAGCTGTGCTTTGGCGTATTGCGTACGCTCAGTCAGCTTGAGTGGCTTATCAACAAGCTGATGGCGCGTCCGATGACCGGCAAACAGCGCACCGTGCATTTTCTGATCATGGTTGGGCTTTATCAGTTGCTCTATACCCGTATTCCTCCGCATGCCGCACTGGCGGAAACGGTAGAAGGCGCGGTGGCCATTAAACGCCCGCAGCTTAAAGGGCTGATCAACGGCGTGCTACGCCAGTTCCAGCGCCAGCAGGAAGCGTTATTAGTCGAATTTGCTGAGCATGAAAACCGCTATCTTCATCCCAAATGGCTGCTGAAACGCCTGCAGCAGGCCTGGCCGCAGCAGTGGCAGGAGATCGTCGATGCGAACAACCAGCGCCCGCCGATGTGGCTGCGCGTTAACCGCAACCATCATTCCCGGGATGAATGGCTTGCTCTGCTTAAAGAGGCCGGCTTAGAGGGCTTCACCCATCCTGACTATCCCGACGCCGTGCGTCTGGCCACCCCTGCCCCAGTCCATGCGTTGCCAGGTTTTGCCGAAGGCTGGGTCACCGTCCAGGATGCCTCGGCCCAGGGCTGTATGCGCTACCTGCTGCCGGAAAATGGCGAACGCATTCTCGATCTTTGCGCCGCACCGGGCGGCAAGACGACGCATATTCTGGAGGTTGCCCCGCAGGCTCAGGTCATGGCGGTGGATATTGATGAACAGCGTCTGTCACGCGTCTATGACAACCTGAAACGGCTGGGCATGAAAGCCGAAGTCAAACAGGGCGATGGTCGCTTCCCTGAGCAGTGGTGTGGCAACGAACAGTTCGATCGTATTCTGCTGGATGCCCCCTGCTCCGCCACCGGCGTCATTCGCCGCCATCCGGATATCAAATGGCTGCGCCGGGATCGGGATATCGCCGAGTTAGCCCAGCTGCAGGCCGAGATCCTGAATGCCACCTGGGAGCACCTGAAACCAGGCGGTACGCTGGTTTACGCTACCTGTTCTATTCTGCCGGAAGAGAATAGTCAGCAAATTTCCGCCTTCCTCGCACGAACCCCGGATGCTGAACTTCATGCAACCGGTACGCCGGCGAGCCCCGGGCAGCAAAATCTGCCGGGCCCGGAAGAAGGTGATGGCTTCTTTTACGCTAAGCTAATCAAACGTCGGAATTAATGGGTCACTGCAGATGAAGATTATTATTCTGGGCGCCGGCCAGGTCGGCGGCACGCTGGCGGAAAACCTTGTCGGCGAGAACAATGATATTACGCTGGTTGATACCAATGGCGACCGTCTGCGCAGCCTGCAGGATAAGTTCGACCTGCGTGTCGTCCAGGGACATGGCTCTCACCCTCGCGTACTGCGCGAGGCGGGGGCCGATGATGCCGATATGCTGGTAGCGGTCACCAGTTCGGATGAAACCAATATGGTGGCCTGTCAGGTCGCCTACTCATTATTCAATACCCCAAACCGTATTGCGCGTATTCGTGCGCCAGATTACGTTCGTGATGCGGATAAGCTCTTCAATTCTGAAGCGGTGCCTATCGATCACTTAATCGCTCCGGAACAGCTGGTCATCGACAATATTCACCGGCTGATCGAATATCCCGGCGCGCTGCAGGTCGTGAACTTCGCCGAAGGGAAAGTCAGCCTCGCCGTAGTAAAAGCCTATTACGGTGGTCCGCTGGTAGGGAATGCGTTGTCCACCATGCGGGAGCATATGCCGCATATCGATACGCGTGTGGCCGCTATTTTCCGCCACGATCGTCCTATTCGCCCACAGGGTTCGACGATTGTGGAAGCCGGCGATGAAGTATTCTTTATTGCCGCCTCGCAGCATATTCGCGCGGTCATGAGCGAACTGCAGCGACTGGAAAAGCCGTATAAGCGTATTATGCTGGTCGGCGGGGGCAATATTGGCGCGGGTCTGGCCCATAAGCTGGAAAAAGATTACAGCGTCAAGCTTATCGAACGTAATCAGCAGCGAGCCGCTGAGCTTGCGGAAAAGCTGCAGCATACAATCGTCTTCTACGGTGATGCATCGGACCAGGAGCTGCTGGCTGAAGAGCATATTGACCAGGTGGACCTGTTTATTGCCGTCACTAACGACGATGAAGCAAACATTATGTCGGCGATGCTGGCAAAGCGAATGGGCGCGAAAAAAGTGATGGTGCTGATCCAGCGCAGAGCCTACGTGGATCTGGTCCAGGGCAGTGTCATTGATATCGCGATATCACCTCAACAGGCCACAATTTCCGCACTCCTCAGCCATGTTCGTAAAGCCGATATTGTCGGCGTCTCCTCCCTTCGCCGCGGTGTTGCCGAAGCGATTGAGGCCGTGGCGCACGGTGATGAGAGCACCTCCCGGGTGGTCGGGCGTTCGATCGATGAGATCAAGCTGCCGCCAGGTACGATCATCGGCGCCGTTGTGCGGGGCAACGACGTAATGATCGCGAATAATAATCTGCGGATCGAGCAGGGCGATCATGTGATCATGTTTTTGACCGATAAGAAGTTTATTTCCGATGTAGAAAGGCTGTTCCAGCCAAGTCCTTTCTTCCTGTAATTCCCAGGGCGCCGAACAGGCGCCTTTTTATTATCCCTTATTATTCAAAGGTTAATATTTTGCGGTAACTATCTACTGGGAATGGCAAATGAAAATACATTTGTTAAACTTACAACGTCAGCTGGCACAAGGAGAATAAAATGAGTTTTTTAAAAGAGTTTCGCGAATTCGCGATGCGCGGGAACGTTGTCGATTTGGCAGTGGGTGTGATCATCGGTGCAGCATTCGGTAAAATTGTTTCATCGCTGGTCGCAGATATTATTATGCCACCACTCGGCCTGTTGATTGGCGGGATCGATTTTAAACAGTTTGCCGTCACGCTACGTGATGCCCAGGGCGATGTCCCGGCTGTCGTGATGCATTATGGGGTATTCATTCAGAACGTTTTCGATTTCATCATCGTCGCGTTTGCCATCTTCATGGCGATTAAACTGATGAATAAGTTAAATCGTAAGAAAGAAGAGGCTCCGGCGGCGCCGCCAGCTCCTTCTAAAGAAGAAGTCCTGCTGAGCGAAATTCGCGATCTGCTGAAAGAGCAAAACAACCGTTCTTAATCAGCACCGAAAGCAGAAGGCCAGTGGTAAAAAAGCGATTCGCTTGCTTGCCACTGGCCTCCCGGTCAATCCTTCCTGCATGTTTATCTTTACGTTGATAGCTTCCTTTCCCTTTCTTGTTTTTCTCTACACGCTGCCTGAATAACGGATCGTGGAGAAGTGCCTCAATGGCGTTATCTTTAATTTGCCCTTTAGTATGCTGATAGCGACTCATATAAACTCCAGTGCATGTGTGAATTCCGCGCGAGTGTAGATCCGCGCGATGAAAAAATCAACGTCCCGTACCGCCATTGCTGGCGCCTTGTTCAAGGGCCTCAAGGATCGAACAATAAACACTACTGTGCGCAGTCCCACAGCAGGCATCATTAAGCCGCTGCAGAGAGCGACGCATCGTCTGCAACTCTTTGATCCGCGCCTCGACTTCGCTTAATCGCGCCTGAACGATCCCTTTCGATTCCTGGCAGGTATGGTGCTCCGGATCGATACGGATCGACAATAATTCGCGGATCGCTTCCAGAGTGAAGCCCAGCTGACGGGCATAGCGAATAAAGCGTAGCCGCTGAAGATCGTTATCCGAGTAAAGACGAAATCCTCCCTCGGTGCGCACGTCATGATCCATCATTTGCTGTTTCTCATAATAACGGATGGTATCTGGCGTGACGTCAGCCAGCTTAGCCAGCTCACCAATACGATACATATTTACTCCTGGTTCATTCTTTGTAGCAAAGCCTCGGCATACTCACCGCGTAAAAAGTCGGTACTCAGACCAGCCTGACGAAGCTTCAGTTCGAGCAAGGCAAGCCGTTTGCTCAGTTCAGCATGACGAGGATCGTCCTGGCGGACGCCCTTCAGTAAATCAGCCAGTGCCACCGCTTCTCTTCGCTGCTCCAGCTCCGGGGGAAGGCATCCAGCATTCTTCAGAAGGCGATAACCTGCCCGCAGCTCCGCCGGCACATGCGAATCGTCATCGAGAGTCAGCGGTTCGCCGCTGCCGGGTAAGTTATCGAACTCACCTTTAGTTTGGGCATCGAGGATATGGCGTTCCGCCCACTGATCCAGTAACCACATTCTACGGCTCCGGGGGATGAACAAAAAGAGTACAGATAGTGTAGTGAAGTGGGGATGCGGTAGATATAAAAAAACCCGCCGGGGCGGGTTTTTTTACGTTACTACAGATTACTCTGCAGCAGCTTCTGCTTTCGGCTCAGCACGATCAACCAGCTCGATGTATGCCATCGGCGCGTTGTCGCCTGCACGGAAGCCACACTTCAGAATGCGAGTGTAACCACCGGCGCGGCTCGCGAAACGCGGGCCCAGCTCGTTAAACAGTTTTGCCACGATCTCGTTATCACGAGTGCGGGCGAATGCCAGACGACGATTAGCAACGCTATCAGTCTTGGCAAGAGTAATCAGCGGCTCAACTACGCGACGCAGTTCTTTCGCTTTCGGCAGGGTCGTCTTGATGATTTCATGACGAACCAGCGAACCTGCCATGTTACGGAACATAGCCTGGCGATGGCTGCTGTTGCGGTTCAGTTGACGACCACTCTTACGATGGCGCATGACCTTATCCTTCTCAGTAAAACCTTAACCTGTGATCCGGTTACTCGTCAGCAATGCTTGCTGGTGGCCAGTTTTCCAGGCGCATGCCCAGAGACAGTCCACGGGAAGCCAGCACGTCTTTAATCTCAGTAAGAGATTTTTTACCCAGGTTCGGCGTTTTCAGCAACTCAACCTCGGTACGCTGTACCAGATCACCGATATAGTGGATAGCTTCTGCCTTGAGGCAGTTAGCAGAGCGGACAGTCAATTCCAGATCGTCAACAGGGCGCAGCAGGATCGGATCGAACTCTGGTTTCTCTTCTTTCACTTCTGGCTGACGTACATCACGTAAGTCAACAAAAGCTTCCAGTTGTTCAGCCAGAATGGTTGCCGCACGACGAATCGCCTCTTCAGGATCGATTGTGCCGTTGGTTTCCATTTCGATGACCAGCTTGTCCAGGTCGGTACGCTGTTCTACACGCGCAGCTTCAACATTGTAGGCAATACGCTCTACAGGGCTGTAGCAGGCGTCGACCAGCAGACGGCCGATTGGGCGCTCATCTTCTTCCGAATGAATTCGGGCAGAAGCCGGCACATAACCGCGACCGCGCTGAACTTTGATACGCATGCTAATAGCAGCGTTCTCATCAGTCAGGTGGCAAATCACGTGCTGCGGCTTGACGATTTCGACATCACCGTCGTGGGTAATGTCGGCTGCAGTCACAGGGCCAATGCCAGATTTATTCAAAGTAAGGATGACTTCATCTTTACCCTGAACTCTCACCGCCAGCCCTTTCAGGTTGAGCAGGATTTCAAGGATGTCTTCCTGAACGCCTTCTTTGGTGCTGTACTCGTGCAGTACACCATCAATCTCAACCTCGGTCACCGCGCAACCCGGCATCGATGAGAGCAGAATACGGCGCAGTGCGTTACCCAGAGTATGGCCGAAGCCACGCTCTAAAGGCTCAAGGGTCACCTTGGCGTGCGTCGAACTCACTTGCTCGATATCGACCAGGCGCGGTTTTAGAAACTCTGTCACAGAACCCTGCATTGTGTCCTCTCTTTGGTACTAAGCTTTACTTGGAGTAAAGCTCGACGATCAGGTGTTCGTTAATGTCCGCAGACAGATCAGAACGCTCCGGCTGACGCTTGAACGTACCTTCCATCTTGCCAGCATCAACTTCCAGCCAGGTTGGCTTTTCACGCTGCTCAGCCAGCTCCAGAGCGGCTTTCACGCGAGATTGCTTTTTCGCTTTCTCACGAATGCTGACAACGTCATTCGCTTTAACCTGATAAGAAGCGATGTTAACAACACGACCGTTTACCATAATCGCTTTGTGGCTAACCAGCTGGCGTGCTTCAGCACGAGTGGCGCCGAAGCCCATACGGTATACAACGTTGTCCAGACGACCTTCCAGCAGAGCCAACAGGTTTTCACCGGTGTTGCCTTTCAGACGTGCTGCTTCTTTATAGTAGTTACGGAACTGACGCTCCAGCACACCGTACATACGGCGAACTTTTTGCTTTTCACGCAACTGCACACCATAGTCAGACAGACGCGGTTTACGCGCACCGTGCTGGCCAGGAGCTTGTTCAATTTTACACTTGGTATCGATCGCGCGAACGCCAGACTTAAGGAATAAGTCGGTGCCCTCACGACGGCTCAGCTTGAGCTTAGGACCCAAATATCTTGCCATTTTCTTTCTCCAACTAACCTGGAAAACGTAGCGTTATACGCGACGTTTTTTCGGCGGACGACAACCGTTATGAGGGATCGGAGTCACATCAGTAATATTAGTGATGCGGAAACCAGCGGCGTTCAGTGCACGAATGGTAGATTCGCGACCCGGACCCGGACCTTTGACCATAACTTCCAGATTCTTGATGCCGTATTCTTTTACGGCTTCTGCGCAACGCTCTGCTGCAACCTGAGCTGCAAACGGAGTGGATTTGCGAGAACCACGGAAACCGGAACCACCGGCTGTTGCCCAACCCAGTGCGTTACCCTGACGATCAGTGATAGTAACGATGGTGTTGTTAAAAGAAGCATGGATATGAGCCACGCCATCAGAGACTTGTTTTCTTACACGCTTACGTGCACGAACTGGTGCCTTTGCCATTATTCAATCACCCCGATTATTTCTTGATCGGTTTACGCGGACCCTTACGGGTACGTGCGTTGGTCTTGGTACGCTGACCGCGAACCGGAAGACCACGACGATGGCGTAAACCACGGTAGCAACCAAGGTCCATCAGACGCTTGATGCTCAGGGTGATTTCACGGCGCAGATCACCTTCAACGACAAATTTACCTACTGCTTCACGCAGAATATCAATTTGTTCTTCAGACAGCTCACTGATCTTAACATTTTCAGCGATGCCCGTTTCAGCGCAGATAGCTTTAGAACGGGTTTTGCCGATACCGAAAATAGCGGTTAAAGCGATTACGGTATGTTTGTGATCAGGAATGTTAATGCCTGCTATACGGGCCACTATGCACTCCTACTATTTAATATGTACGTACCATGCTGAAAAGCCCGTTTTCAGGATACTCAAATGGAAACGTACAGACATACAAAAGATTGGCTGGCTAATCTAGCCAGCTCAATCCAACTTTGCAAGAAAAATATGCGAATAAATCAGCCTTGGCGCTGTTTATGCTTCGGCTCGGCACTGCAAATCACACGGATGACGCCATCACGCTTAACGATTTTGCAGTTACGGCATAATTTCTTGACGGAAGCACGAACTTTCATTTTTACTCTCCGTAACTTCTCGGGCGACCAGTTTTAACGGCCGTAGCCTTTCAGGTTCGCCTTCTTCAATGCAGACTCATACTGACTGGACATCATCAGAGTTTGCACTTGAGCCATAAAGTCCATAATCACGACAACAACGATAAGCAGCGATGTCCCACCGAAGTAGAACGGCACTTTCATCGCGTCACGCATGAACTCCGGGATCAGGCAGATAAAAGTAATATACAACGCACCAACCAGAGTCAGGCGAGTCATCACTTTATCGATATACTTCGCCGTTTGCTCTCCCGGACGAATTCCTGGTACAAATGCACCGGACTTCTTCAGGTTATCTGCTGTTTCACGCGGGTTGAAAACCAACGCCGTGTAGAAGAAACAGAAGAAGATGATTGCAGACGCATAGAGTAACACATAAAGCGGTTGCCCAGGCTGCAAATACAGCGAAATTGTTGTCAGCCAGTTCCAACCAGTACCACCCCCGAACCATGACGTGATGGTTGCCGGGAACAGTATAATACTGGAAGCGAAGATTGCCGGGATTACCCCCGCCATATTCACTTTCAGCGGTAAATGTGTGCTCTGTGCAGCATAGACACGACGACCCTGCTGCCGTTTCGCGTAGTTTACCACAATGCGGCGTTGACCACGTTCAACGAATACAACAAAGAAGGTCACTGCAAATACTAATACTGCAACCAACAGCAACAGGAGGAAGTGCAGGTCGCCTTGACGCGCTTGCTCGATAGTATGGGCGATGGCCGGCGGGAGTCCCGCAACGATCCCGGCGAAGATCAGGATCGAGATACCGTTACCGATACCGCGTTCAGTGATCTGTTCGCCGAGCCACATCAGGAACATAGTCCCTGTGACCAGACTTACAACAGCGGTGAAATAGAACGCAAAGCCTGGATTAATCACCAGGCCCTGCATACCAGGCATATTCGGCAGACCGGTAGCAATACCGATCGACTGGAATATCGCCAGCACCAGAGTACCGTAGCGGGTGTACTGGCTGATCTTACGACGACCAGACTCCCCTTCTTTCTTCAGCTCTGCCAGCGGTTGGTAAACCACCGTCAGCAGCTGCACGATGATAGATGCCGAGATATACGGCATAATCCCCAGTGCAAAGATAGAAGCACGGCTGAGAGCACCACCAGAGAACATGTTGAACATTTCAATGATGGTGCCTCGCTGTTGCTCAAGCAGTTTGGCAAGTACAGCGGCATCAATACCAGGGATCGGAATAAAAGAGCCAATACGGAACACTATCAGCGCACCGACCACAAACAGAAGTCTGCGTTTCAGTTCGCCAAGGCCACCTTTGGCACTTTGAAAATCTAATCCCGGTTGTTTAGCCATCTGCTACTTATTCCTCAATTTTACCGCCAGCAGCTTCGATAGCAGCACGAGCACCTTTAGTCACACGCAGGCCACGAACAGTTACCGGACGAGTTACCTCACCAGACAGGATCACTTTCGCGAACTCGATCTGGACACCGATAATGTTTGCCGCTTTCAGCGCGTTCAGGTCTACTACATCGCCTTCTACGTGAGCCAGATCGGAGAGACGGATCTCTGCGGTGATCATCGCTTTACGAGAAGTGAAGCCGAATTTCGGCAGACGACGGTACAGAGGCATCTGACCACCCTCGAAACCGCGACGTACGCCACCGCCAGAACGAGACTTCTGACCTTTGTGACCACGACCACCGGTTTTACCGAGGCCAGAACCGATACCACGACCCAAGCGTTTACCCGCCTTTTTGGAGCCTTCGGCCGGAGACAGAGTATTTAAACGCATCTCTTACTCCTCAACTTTAACCATGAAGGAAACCGCGTTGACCATACCACGAACAGCAGGAGTATCCTCGCGCTCTACGGTGTGACCAATACGACGCAGACCCAGGCCAAGCAGTGTTGCCTTGTGTTTCGGCAGACGACCGATTGCACTGCGGGTTTGAGTAATTTTAATAGTCTTTGCCATGGTTTATTTCCCCAGAATTTCTTCAACGGATTTACCACGCTTGGCAGCGACCATTTCTGGAGAATTCATATTTTCCAGGCCATCAATAGTTGCACGAACCACGTTGATCGGGTTGGTGGAACCGTATGCTTTAGCCAGAACGTTATGAACCCCAGCAACTTCCAGAACGGCGCGCATTGCACCACCGGCGATGATACCGGTACCTTCGGAAGCTGGCTGCATGAATACACGAGAACCCGTGTGAACACCTTTAACCGGGTGTTGCAGGGTGCCGTTGTTCAGCGCGACGTTAATCATGTTGCGACGGGCTTTTTCCATCGCTTTCTGGATCGCTGCTGGAACTTCACGCGCTTTACCGTAACCAAAACCAACGCGACCGTTACCATCACCAACTACAGTCAGAGCTGTGAAGGAGAAAATACGACCACCTTTAACGGTTTTAGATACGCGGTTTACCGCGATCAGCTTTTCCTGCAGTTCGCCAGCTTGTTTTTCGATGTGAGCCATCTTACACCTCTACCTTAGAACTGAAGGCCAGCTTCACGGGCAGCATCTGCCAGTGCCTGGACACGACCATGATATTGGAACCCGGAACGGTCAAAGGAAACATCTTTGATGCCTTTTTCCAGAGCGCGTTCAGCAACAGCTTTACCCACAGCTGCAGCCGCGTCTTTGTTACCGGTGTACTTCAGTTGTTCAGAGATAGCTTTTTCTACAGTAGAAGCAGCTACCAGAACTTCAGAACCATTCGGAGCAATTACCTGTGCGTAAATATGACGCGGGGTACGATGTACCACCAGGCGAGTTGCACCCAGCTCCTGGAGCTTGCGGCGTGCGCGGGTCGCACGACGGATACGAGCAGATTTCTTATCCATAGTGTTACCTTACTTCTTCTTAGCCTCTTTGGTACGCACGACTTCGTCGGCGTAACGAACACCCTTGCCTTTATAAGGCTCAGGACGACGGTAGGCGCGCAGATCTGCTGCAACCTGGCCGATCACCTGCTTATCAGCGCCTTTCAGCACGATTTCAGTTTGAGTCGGACATTCTGCAGTGATACCGGCCGGCAGCTTATGTTCAACAGGATGAGAGAAACCTAAAGCCAGGTTTACTACATCCCCTTTAACCGCTGCACGATAGCCTACACCAACCAGCTGAAGCTTTTTAGTGAAGCCTTCGGTAACACCGATAACCATTGAGTTCAGCAGGGCACGCGCGGTACCAGCCTGAGCCCATCCGTCTACGTAACCATCACGCGGACCGAAGGTCAGAGCATTATCTGCATGTTTAACTTCAACAGCATCGTTGAGAGTACGAGTCAGCTCGCCATTTTTACCTTTGATCGTAATAACCTGACCGTTGACTTTAACATCAACGCCGGCAGGAACAACGACCGGTGCTTTAGCAACACGAGACATTTTTTCCTCCGATTAGGCTACGTAGCAGATAATTTCGCCACCAAGACCAGCCTGGCGCGCTGCACGATCAGTCATAACACCTTTAGAGGTAGAAACAACTGCGATACCCAGACCCGCCATAACTTTCGGCAGCTCATCTTTACGTTTGTAGATGCGCAGACCTGGGCGGCTGACACGCTGAATGCTTTCTACAACAGCTTTACCCTGGAAATACTTAAGAGTCAGTTCCAGTTCCGGCTTGATGTCGCCTTCAACTTTAAAATCTTCAATAAAGCCTTCTTCCTTCAGCACGTTGGCAATTGCCACTTTCAGCTTGGAGGAAGGCATGGTGACCGCAGCTTTATTCGCGGCCTGACCGTTACGGATACGGGTCAGCATATCCGCGATCGGATCTTGCATGCTCATCTGTCTTTACTCCCGTGATTCAATTGGTGACAATTACCAGCTAGCCTTTTTCAGACCCGGGATTTCACCGCGCATAGCGGCTTCACGGACCTTAATACGGCTCAACCCGAACTTCCGCAGGAAACCATGCGGACGACCTGTTTGACGGCAGCGATTACGCTGACGAGACGGGCTGGAATCACGCGGCAGAGTCTGCAGCTTGAGAACAGCGTTCCAACGATCTTCGTCGGTTGCGTTCACATCAGAGATGATAGCTTTCAGTTCAGCGCGTTTAGCGAAGAATTTATCAGCTAAAGCCACGCGCTTTACTTCGCGTGCTTTCATTGATTGCTTAGCCATTAAGTAACCCTACCTTACTTGCGGAACGGGAAGTCAAAGGCAGCCAGCAGAGCGCGGCCTTCTTCATCAGATTTCGCAGTAGTGGTAATGGTAATATCCAAACCACGAACGCGGTCGACTTTATCGTAGTCGATTTCTGGGAAGATGATCTGCTCACGGACACCCATGCTGTAGTTACCACGGCCGTCGAAAGACTTAGCGGACAAGCCACGGAAGTCACGGATACGCGGTACAGCAATAGTGATCAGGCGCTCAAAGAACTCCCACATGCGCTCGCCGCGCAGAGTTACTTTACAGCCGATCGGATAGCCCTGACGGATTTTGAAGCCTGCAACTGATTTGCGTGCTTTGGTGATCAGCGGTTTTTGACCGGAGATTGCTGTCAGGTCAGCTGCTGCGTTATCCAGCAGTTTCTTGTCAGCGATCGCTTCACCAACACCCATGTTCAGGGTGATCTTCTCGACCCGAGGGACTTGCATGACAGAATTGTAGTTAAACTCAGTCATGAGTTTAGCGACTACTTCGTCTTTGTAGTAATCATGCAGTTTCGCCATCGTACTACTCCAAATTACTTGATAGTTTCGCTATTAGATTTGAAGAAACGGACTTTTTTGCCGTCTTCGAATCTAAAGCCTACACGGTCAGCCTTGCCGGTTGCCGCGTTGAAGATAGCAAGGTTAGAGATCTGAATAGCTGCTTCTTTCTCTACAATGCCGCCTGGTTGGTTCAGGGCCGGAACCGGCTTCTGATGTTTCTTAACCAGGTTGATACCTTCAACAATGACCTTGCCGGAAGACAGGACATTTTTTACTTTACCGCGTTTACCTTTATCTTTACCGGTTAACACGATAACTTCGTCATCACGACGGATTTTAGCTGCCATGATTCGCTCCTTAGAGTACTTCTGGTGCCAGAGAGATAATTTTCATGAACTTCTCGGTACGAAGTTCACGAGTTACCGGCCCAAAAATACGCGTACCGATAGGCTGCTCGCTGTTATTGTTCAGAATAACGCATGCATTACCATCGAAGCGAATGACAGAACCGTCCGGGCGACGAACACCCTTCTTGGTGCGCACCACTACCGCCTTCAGCACATCACCTTTTTTGACCTTACCACGCGGAATTGCTTCCTTGATGGTGATCTTGATGATGTCGCCTACGCCTGCGTAGCGACGGTGCGAGCCACCCAGAACCTTGATACACATTACGCGACGTGCACCGGAGTTGTCGGCGACGTTCAGCATAGTCTGTTCTTGGATCATTTTAGTGCTCCGCTAATGTCAACTACTACTGAGACCCGAAAATTAGGGTCGTTAAAAAGCCCCATATCGAGGGCGCGGCATTATAACACCACAAACCAGATATGGGTAGAAAAAATAAACGGCTCATCGCTGAGCCGTTTATCCGTATCGAGAATGCGTACTCTATTACAGAACCGCTTTCTCTACAACGCGAACCAGCGTCCAGGACTTAGTCTTGGACAGCGGACGGCATTCGCGGATTTCAACCACGTCACCGATACCGCATTCGTTGTTCTCGTCATGTACGTGCAGTTTGGTCGTACGTTTGATGAATTTGCCGTATACCGGGTGTTTCACCATACGTTCGATAGCAACAACAATGGATTTCTCCATTTTGTCGCTAACTACGCGACCTTGCAGAGTACGGATTTTATCGGTCATTACGCACCCGCCTTCTGAGTCAGTAAAGTCTTAACGCGTGCAACATCACGACGCACTTGCTTCAGCAGATGAGTCTGTTGCAGCTGGCCACTTGCAGCCTGCATACGCAGGTTGAACTGCTCACGCAGCAGGTTCAGCAGCTCAGCGTTCAGCTCTTCAACGCTTTTTTCACGCAGCTCTTTTGCTTTCATTACATCACCGTCTTAGTTACAAAGGTGGTTTTGATCGGCAGTTTCGCTGCTGCCAGGCCGAATGCTTCACGGGCCAGCTCTTCCGGTACACCGTCCATTTCATACAGGACTTTACCCGGCTGAATCAAGGCAACCCAGTACTCCACGTTACCTTTACCTTTACCCATACGAACTTCCAGCGGCTTCTCGGTGATCGGTTTGTCCGGGAATACACGGATCCAGATCTTACCTTGACGCTTAACTGCACGGGTCATAGCACGACGTGCTGCTTCGATCTGACGGGCAGTCAGACGACCACGGCCAACAGCTTTCAGACCGAAAGTGCCGAAGCTAACATCCGTACCCTGCGCCAGACCACGGTTGCGGCCTTTGTGCACTTTACGGAATTTTGTACGCTTTGGTTGTAACATCAGCGACGCTCCTTATTTACGGCCTTTACGCTGCTGCTTTTTAGGTTGAGCAGCCGGTTCCGGTTGTTCAACAGCAGCCATACCACCCAGGATCTCACCTTTGAAGATCCATACCTTAACGCCGATTACACCGTAAGTGGTGTGCGCTTCAGAGGTGTTGTAGTCGATGTCAGCACGCAGAGTGTGCAGCGGTACGCGACCTTCACGGTACCATTCGGTACGTGCGATTTCCGCGCCGCCCAGACGGCCGCTAACTTCAACTTTGATACCTTTAGCGCCCAGACGCATTGCGTTCTGTACAGCACGCTTCATCGCACGACGGAACATAACGCGACGTTCCAGCTGAGAAGTGATGCTGTCAGCAACCAATTTAGCGTCCAGTTCAGGCTTACGAACTTCGGCAATATTGATCTGTGCAGGTACGCCAGCGATATCCGCTACGACCTTGCGCAGTTTTTCTACGTCTTCGCCTTTCTTACCGATAACGATACCCGGGCGAGCAGTGTGAATGGTCACACGGATGCTCTTAGCCGGACGCTCGATAACGATGCGAGATACAGACGCTTTAGCCAGTTCTTTTGTCAGGAACTGACGTACTTTAAAATCGCTGTCCAGGTTGTCAGCGAATTCTTTGGTGTTCGCGAACCAGGTAGAGTTCCATGGTTTGACAATACCCAGGCGAATACCATTAGGATGTACTTTCTGACCCATTGCTAGTCTCCAGAGTCTCAGCGATCGGACACAACCACAGTGATGTGGCTGGTGCGCTTCAGGATGCGATCTGCACGACCTTTAGCACGCGGCATAATGCGCTTCATGCTCGGGCCTTCGTCTACGAAAATTTTCGCAACTTTCAGATCATCAATGTCAGCGCCATCGTTGTGTTCAGCGTTAGCAATGGCAGATTCCAGTACCTTCTTGACCAGTACAGCAGCTTTTTTGTTGGTGTAGGTCAGAATATCCAGGGCCTGCGACACTTTCTTACCGCGAATCAGGTCAGCTACGAGGCGAACCTTCTGAGCAGAAGAACGAGCATGGCGATGTTGAGCTAAAGTTTCCATCTCTTCCTCCTACCTTATTTCTTCTTCGCTTTTTTATCAGCAGCGTGGCCGCGATAAGTACGAGTCGGTGCGAATTCACCCAGTTTGTGACCAACCATTTCGTCGGAAACAAAGACTGGAACGTGCTGACGACCATTATGGACAGCGATGGTCAAACCGATCATGTTAGGAAAGATCGTTGAACGACGGGACCAAGTGCGCAGGGGCTTCTTGTCTCCGCTTTCCACCGCTTTCTCTACCTTCTTCAGCAAGTGCAGGTCAATAAAAGGACCTTTCTTGAGAGAACGTGGCATGGCTTATCCTCTAAAATTATTTGCTACGGCGACGTACGATGAATTTATCAGTACGCTTGTTGCTGCGGGTCTTCTTACCTTTGGTCTGCAGGCCCCACGGGGATACCGGGTGCTTACCAAAGTTACGACCTTCACCACCACCATGTGGGTGGTCTACTGGGTTCATCGCAGTACCGCGAACGGTAGGACGAACACCACGCCAGCGTGCAGCACCTGCTTTACCCAGAACGCGCAGCATATGCTCAGCATTGCCAACTTCGCCCAGAGTAGCGCGGCAGTCTGCTTCGACTTTACGCATTTCACCAGAACGCAGACGCAGGGTGACATAAGCACCATCACGAGCAACGATCTGAACGTAAGTACCAGCGGAACGTGCCAGCTGACCGCCTTTACCTGGTTTCATTTCTACGTTATGAACGGTAGAACCAACCGGGATATTGCGCATCGGCAGGGTGTTGCCTGCTTTGATTGCAGCATCAACGCCAGACTGAATCTGGTCACCAGCTTTCAGGCCTTTCGGGGCCAGGATGTAACGGCGCTCGCCGTCTTTGTACAGAACCAGCGCGATGTTCGCGGAGCGGTTCGGATCGTACTCAAGACGTTCAACAACTGCCGGGATACCATCTTTGTTGCGTTTGAAGTCAACAATACGGTAAGCCTGCTTGTGGCCACCACCGATATGACGGGTGGTGATACGGCCATTGTTGTTACGACCACCGGATTTGCTGTTTTTTTCCAGCAACGGAGCAAAAGGTTTGCCCTTGTGCAGCTCTGGGTTAACCACTTTAACGACGTGGCGACGACCCGGAGATGTCGGTTTACATTTAACAACTGCCATTGTATTACTCCTCCGACTTACTCAGCGCCGCCAACGAAGTCCAGATTCTGGCCTTCCTTCAGGGTGACGTAAGCTTTTTTCCAGTCGCTACGACGACCGATACGCTGTCCGTGACGTTTAACTTTCCCTTTAACTACCAGGGTGTTAACGACTTCGACTTCGACTTCAAACAGTTTCTGCACAGCAGCTTTGATTTCTGCTTTGGTCGCGTCTTTAGCAACTTTGAGAACGATGGTGTTTGTTTTTTCCATCGCAGTAGACGCTTTTTCAGAAACGTGCGGTGCGCGCAGCACCTTCAGCAGACGTTCTTCACGAATCATGCCAGCATCTCCTCAACTTGCTTAACAGCATCAGCAGTCATTACGACTTTGTCGAAGGCGATCAGGCTAACCGGGTCGATACCGTTCGCATCACGTACGTCAACCTTGTGCAGGTTACGTGCGGCCAGGAACAGGTTCTCGTCCAGCTCACCGGTGATGATCAGCACATCTTCCAGAGCCATGTCTTTCAGTTTCTGTGCCAGCAGCTTAGTTTTCGGCGCTTCAACAGAGAACTTCTCGACAACGATCAGACGATCCTGACGTACCAGTTCGGACAGAATGCTTTTCAGCGCGCCGCGGTACATCTTCTTGTTAACTTTTTGACTGTGGTCCTGCGGACGAGCAGCGAAGGTCACGCCACCGGAACGCCAGATCGGGCTCTTGATAGAACCAGAACGCGCACGGCCGGTACCTTTCTGGCGCCACGGTTTTTTACCGGAGCCAGTGATTTCAGCACGAGTCTTCTGAGCACGAGTGCCCTGACGCGCACCAGCTGCATAAGCAACAACAACCTGGTGAACCAGCGCTTCGTTGAAATCACGACCGAAGGTAGTTTCGGAAACAGTCAGCGCGCTCTGCGCGTCTTTCAATACTAATTCCATTGCTATCTCCTCACGCCTTCACAGCTGGTTTAACGATCAGGTCGCTACCGGTAGCACCCGGGACAGCACCTTTAACCAGCAGCAGGTTGCGCTCAGCGTCAACACGTACTACGTCCAGGCTCTGAACGGTTACACGCTCATTACCCAGCTGACCTGCCATTTTCTTGCCTTTGAACACTTTGCCCGGAGTCTGGTTCTGACCGATAGAACCCGGAACGCGGTGAGACAAGGAGTTACCGTGAGTAGCGTCCTGGGTACGGAAGTTCCAGCGCTTAACGGTACCAGCAAAACCTTTACCTTTAGAGGTACCGGTTACGTCAACTTTTTTAACGTCAGCAAACAGTTCAACGCTAATGTTCTGACCTACGGTGAATTCTTCGCCGTCAGCAAGACGGAATTCCCACAGACCACGGCCAGCTTCAACGCCAGCTTTAGCGAAGTGACCCGCTTCCGGCTTGGTTACACGGTTAGCTTTTTTAGCACCGGTGGTAACCTGGATTGCGCGGTAGCCATCGTTAGCCAGGTCTTTAACCTGAGTAACGCGGTTTGCTTCAACTTCGATTACGGTTACTGGGATAGATACGCCATCTTCAGTGAAGATGCGGGTCATGCCCACTTTTTTACCGACTAAACCAATCATTGTTTCAACCTCTCAATCGCTCGATGACCTGATTAACCCAGGCTGATCTGCACGTCTACACCGGCAGCCAGATCCAGACGCATCAGAGCATCAACGGTTTTTTCAGTTGGCTCAACGATGTCAACCAGACGCTTGTGAGTGCGAATCTCGTACTGATCGCGCGCGTCTTTGTTGACGTGCGGGGAGATCAGAACGGTAAAGCGCTCTTTGCGGGTCGGCAGCGGGATCGGACCACGGACTTGCGCACCAGTGCGCTTAGCAGTCTCGACGATTTCCGCGGTTGATTGATCGATCAGACGATGATCAAACGCTTTAAGGCGGATACGGATTCTTTGGTTCTGCATGAGACCAGAGCTCCAATTATTTTATAGACGAAATGATTACTCCTCATACCCATTACGATTGATGGGAGAGTGTAACCGTTCTTACATAGTCCCCCGATTGGGGACATTGTTTGATAGCAAAAAGCACTATCAGGGTTCATATCGAACCGGCTGTCAACTTTGACAGGCCCGCGCATTATACGCAAATTCTGGCACGACGCAAGCGCTGTTTAGAAAATCATCACCGGGATTTGCGCGTCTTGGCGATAGTGCGCTGTGCAAGCGCCGTAACGCTGCCAATAAATCCGCAAAGCGCCATCCACTCTCGAAAATTGCATTTTGCCCTGCGCCGAGCCGATAAGCATAGTGAGGCCATGTTCATTGCTCATCACGGGGTAACCTATGCTCGCCGCCCTCCCCTTCTTACTGTGCTATAGCGGATTGACGCTAGCATTATGTCAGCAGGACCTGCGTTACGGCTTGCTGCCAGACCGTTTCAGCTGTCCCCTGCTATGGAGCGGCTTGCTTTTTTATCTCTGTCTGGCGCCGCATCAGCTCAACGAGGCTGTCTGGGGAGCACTAGCCGGCTATCTCTCGTTTGCCGCCCTTTATTGGCTATACCGCAGGGTCCGTGGGCATGAAGGATTAGGCTATGGCGATATAAAATATCTCGCCGCCCTTGGGGCCTGGCATGGCTGGCGAATGCTGCCGCAGCTGGTGCTGGTAGCGTCATTGCTCGCTGGCATGACGTGGGTGATATTGGGACTGTCCGCCAGGTGCGGCGGCAACAGAAAATGGGAAAAGAATAACCCGCTGCCATTTGGGCCATTTCTGGCGGCAGCAGGTTTCTGGTGCGGGTGGCAAACGCTGGCTAATCTGACACTTTGATCTGCGACTGCAGGTAATTTTGCAGGCCAATTTTGCCAATGAGATCGAGTTCGGTTTCCAGCCAGTCGATATGGCCTTCTTCATCCGCCAGGATCTCAATCATCATATCGCGGCTGACATAGTCATGTACGCTGTCGGCATAGGCGATCGCTTCACGCAGGTTTTGCGCGCCTTCCAGCTCCAGGCGTAAATCTGACTGCAGCATCTCTTCCACATCTTCACCGATGCCAAGTTTGCCGAGATCCTGCAGATTAGGAATGCCTTCGAGGAAAAGAATACGCTCGATGTACTTATCGGCGTGCTTCATTTCATCAATTGATTCGTGGTACTCAATATCGTTGAGGCGCATCAGACCCCAGTTTTTGAACATTCTCGCATGGAGAAAGTACTGATTGATTGCGACCAGCTCATTTCCCAATAATTTATTGAGATAACTTATGATTTTGACATCACCTTTCATTATATAGTCCCTCCGCTTCCACTTATTGAAGCGTAGTCCGGCCTATAGGGATGTCAAAAGAGAAGCGCGGACTTCAGGCGATTTCTTTGAATTCCGGCATGGTGGTTAATTCATCTTCCATCACTTCACGTGCAGCTCGAACACACTTACCGCATTGATTTCCAACGGGAACAAACTTACGTAATTGCTGAAAAGATTGCGGTTGAAACTGGCGAACAACCTGGCGAATTTTTTTATCGCTAACGCCATTGCACAAACAAACGTACATATAAACTCCCGTTCAATTTATGCACAAATATTAAATGAGAATAGTTATGATTACAATAGACCATTTGCGCATTATCCGCCGCAGCGCACGTTATGAATGGTGTGTTGTACACGTTATTTCGCGGAACTGCGCGCAGCAAAAAGGGCGCCGAAGCGCCCTTTTTATTCGAAGCTAACGAATTAGCCCAGAACTTTAGCTACAACGCCCGCGCCAACGGTACGGCCGCCTTCACGGATTGCGAAACGCAGACCGTCGTCCATCGCGATCGGGTGGATCAGGGTAACAACCATTTTGATGTTGTCGCCCGGCATAACCATCTCTACGCCTTCCGGCAGTTCGATGGTGCCAGTCACGTCAGTAGTACGGAAGTAGAACTGCGGACGGTAGCCTTTGAAGAACGGAGTATGACGGCCGCCTTCGTCTTTGGACAGGATGTACACTTCAGATTCGAACTTGGTGTGCGGCTTGATGCTGCCCGGCTTAGCCAGTACCTGACCACGTTCGATTTCTTCACGTTTGATACCACGCAGCAGAACACCAACGTTCTCACCAGCACGGCCTTCGTCCAGCAGTTTGCGGAACATTTCAACGCCAGTACAGGTGGTTTTCGCGGTGTCTTTGATACCAACGATTTCAACTTCTTCACCGACTTTGATGATACCGCGCTCTACACGACCGGTAACAACGGTACCACGACCGGAGATGGAGAATACGTCTTCGATCGGCAGCAGGAACGGCTTGTCAATCGCACGCTCTGGTTCCGGGATATAGGTATCCAGGTGGCCAGCCAGTTCGATGATTTTCGCTTCCCACTCTGCGTCGCCTTCCAGCGCTTTCAGAGCAGAACCACGAACGATCGGAGTGTCGTCGCCCGGGAAATCGTACTGAGACAGCAGTTCACGAACTTCCATCTCAACCAGTTCCAGCAGCTCTTCGTCATCAACCATGTCGCATTTGTTCAGGAACACGATGATGTACGGAACGCCTACCTGACGACCCAGCAGGATGTGCTCACGAGTCTGCGGCATCGGGCCGTCAGTCGCAGCAACAACCAGGATCGCGCCGTCCATCTGCGCAGCACCGGTGATCATGTTTTTAACATAGTCGGCGTGGCCCGGGCAGTCTACGTGCGCGTAGTGGCGAGTCGGGGTGTCATATTCAACGTGAGAGGTGTTGATGGTGATACCACGAGCTTTTTCTTCCGGTGCGTTATCGATCTGGTCGAATGCACGAGCAGAACCACCGTAGGTTTTAGCCAGAACGGTAGTGATGGCAGCAGTCAGGGTAGTTTTACCATGGTCAACGTGGCCGATAGTACCAACGTTGACGTGCGGTTTTGTACGTTCAAATTTTTCTTTAGACACGGCTATATTCCTTACTATAGTGCTCTCCCCTTCGGAGAGAGCACGGGACTTAGGTTTTAATCCTGTGGATTATTTACCACGGGCTTCAATAACGGCCTGAGCAACGTTGTTCGGCGCATCATCATACTTCAGGAATTCCATGGTGTATGATGCACGACCTTTGGTCAGAGAACGCAGCTGAGTTGCATAACCGAACATTTCGGACAGCGGTACTTCAGCGTGGATCTTAACGCCGGTTACTTCGGATTCCTGACCGCGCAGCATACCGCGACGACGGCTCAAGTCACCGATAACATCACCAGTGTTCTCTTCCGGAGTTTCTACTTCAACCTTCATGATCGGCTCAAGCAGAACTGGTTTTGCTTTCTTAAAGCCTTCTTTAAAGGCAATAGACGCAGCCAGTTTAAACGCCAGCTCAGAGGAGTCAACGTCGTGGTAAGAACCGAAGTGCAGACGGATACCCATATCAACTACCGGGTAACCTGCCAGCGGACCAGCTTTCAGCTGTTCCTGGATGCCTTTATCAACGGCCGGGATGTATTCGCCAGGAATTACACCACCTTTGATGTCGTTGATGAACTCGTAACCTTTCGGGTTAGAGCCCGGCTCCAGCGGGTACATGTCGATCACAACGTGACCGTACTGACCACGACCACCAGACTGCTTGGCGTGTTTACCTTCGATATCGGTAACTTTCGCGCGAATCGCTTCACGGTAAGCAACCTGAGGTTTACCGACGTTCGCTTCAACGTTGAATTCACGCTTCATACGGTCAACGATGATGTCGAGGTGCAGCTCACCCATACCGGCGATGATGGTCTGGTTAGACTCTTCGTCAGTCCATACGCGGAATGACGGGTCTTCTTTAGCCAGACGACCCAGAGCCAGACCCATTTTTTCCTGGTCAGCTTTGGTTTTCGGCTCAACGGCGATGGAGATTACCGGCTCAGGGAATTCCATACGCTCCAGAATGATCGGCGCATCCGGGTCACACAGGGTGTCACCAGTGGTTACGTCTTTCAGACCGATAGCAGCAGCGATGTCGCCCGCGCGAACTTCTTTGATCTCTTCACGTTTGTTAGCGTGCATCTGTACGATACGACCGAAACGCTCACGTGCAGCTTTCACGGAGTTCAGTACGGTATCACCAGAGTTAACCACACCGGAGTACACACGGAAGAAGGTCAGGTTACCAACAAACGGGTCGGTAGCGATTTTGAACGCCAGTGCAGAGAACGGCTCTTCGTCGCTTGCGTGACGCTCAGCCGGGGTATCTTTACCGTCGTCCAGAATACCGTTGATTGCCGGAACATCAACCGGGGATGGCAGGTAATCAATTACCGCATCCAGCATCGCCTGAACACCTTTGTTCTTGAACGCAGAACCGCAGGTTACCAGGATGATTTCGTTGTTCAGAACACGCTGACGCAGAGCTTTTTTGATCTCTTCTTCAGTCAGTTCTTCACCACCCAGGTATTTCTCCATCAGCTCTTCGGAAGCTTCCGCAGCGGACTCGATCAGGTTCTGGTGCCATTCGTCAGCCAGGTCCTGCATGTCAGCCGGGATATCTTCGTATTCGAAGGTAACGCCCTGGTCTGCATCGTTCCAGTTGATGGCTTTCATTTTCACCAGGTCAACAACACCGGTGAAACCTTCTTCAGCACCAATCGCCAGCTGCAGCGGAACCGGGTTCGCGCCCAGACGGGTTTTGATCTGACCAACAACTTTCAGGAAGTTCGCACCCATGCGGTCCATTTTGTTAACGAACGCAATGCGCGGAACTTTATATTTGTTTGCCTGACGCCATACGGTTTCAGACTGTGGCTGAACACCACCAACTGCGCAGTAAACCATTACCGCACCATCAAGAACACGCATGGAACGTTCTACTTCGATAGTGAAGTCAACGTGCCCCGGGGTGTCGATGATGTTTACACGGTGCGGTTCATACTGCTTAGCCATACCAGACCAGAATGCAGTAGTCGCAGCGGAAGTGATGGTGATACCACGTTCCTGCTCCTGCTCCATCCAGTCCATGGTAGCGGCGCCGTCATGAACTTCACCGATTTTGTGGTTTACACCGGTGTAGAACAGAATACGTTCGGTAGTAGTGGTTTTACCGGCGTCGATGTGCGCACTGATACCGATGTTACGGTAGCGTGCGATGGGTGTTGTACGAGCCATTTGATTCCTCGTTTATTTCTTTAGGCGTTCAGTTAAGTTATCCAGAGCGGGCGACTCATCTGAAGCGCCCGCCTGGTGACTATGACTCCGAAGGGATTACCAACGGTAGTGTGCGAACGCCTTGTTGGCTTCGGCCATACGGTGAACGTCTTCACGTTTCTTAACTGCAGTACCTTTGTTGTCTGCAGCATCAGTGAGTTCGTTCGCCAGGCGCAGAGCCATGGATTTATCACCGCGTTTACGAGCAGCTTCAACGATCCAACGCATTGCCAGAGCATTACGACGAACCGGACGAACTTCAACTGGAACCTGATAAGTAGAACCACCAACGCGGCGAGACTTAACTTCTACAGTCGGGCGCACGTTGTCGAGAGCGACTTCGAAAGCTTCCAGTTCATTTTTACCAGAGCGCTGAGCCAGGGTCTCCAGCGCGCTGTATACGATTGCTTCTGCAGTAGATTTTTTACCATCTACCATCAGGATATTGACAAATTTAGCCAGCAGTTCTGATCCGAACTTCGGATCCGGCAGAATTTTACGCTGACCAATGACGCGACGACGTGGCATGGAAATACTCCGTTGTTAATTCAGGATTGTCCAAAACTCTAAGAGTTTAGTATGACATTAAGGTAAATCAGTTTGGCCTTACTTAACGGAGAACCATTAAGCCTTAGGACGCTTCACGCCGTACTTGGAGCGAGCCTGCTTACGGTCTTTAACGCCGGAGCAGTCAAGCGCACCACGAACGGTGTGGTAACGAACACCCGGAAGGTCTTTAACACGACCGCCACGGATCAGGATCACGGAGTGCTCCTGCAGGTTGTGACCTTCACCACCGATGTAGGAGGTGACTTCGAAACCGTTAGTCAGACGCACACGGCAAACTTTACGCAGTGCGGAGTTCGGTTTCTTAGGAGTGGTGGTATATACGCGAGTACATACGCCACGTTTCTGCGGGCAGGCTTCCAGCGCAGGCACGTTGCTCTTTGCAACTTTGCGTGCGCGTGGTTTGCGTACCAGCTGGTTAATTGTTGCCATTAAATAGCTCCTGGTTTTAGCTTTTGCTTCGTAAACACGTAATAAATCGCCTCATATAATATGAGGACGCAGAATTTTAGGGCGGTGCCGAAAAGGTGTCAAGAAATATACAACGATCCCGCCATCACCAGGCCAGCTGACCGGCATGTTTTACCGTGAGTCTGACGAAATCAGTATAGCTAACCCTACCGACACTGTCCGCAATTTGACCAGCCAGCCCGCGGGCGTCAACGTCGTCTTGCAGCACATAGAGGGTTATGGGGGCGGATTGCAGGATCTCAAGGAAGCGACCACCGGCGATGGCCGCCGTGACGCCATCAGACAGCAATAACAGATCGTCACCGTGATCCATCACGCGAAGCATTGCTGCGATATCGGCATGCCAGGGAGAAACACTGAGCGTATGGAGCATGGGGACCTCAGAAACGCAAAATCACATCAAATTCATGCAGACGGGCGCGCAGGGCATCCGGCGCCAGGCATTCGACATCCACCACCCACGGAGTAGCGGGGTCCAGACCGCGCTCCCGCGCGGAGTCGGCACACAGCCAGCACTGATCGATATCATACAGTGACAGCAGTTTAAAGGTGGCTATGTAGTCGCGAGCCAGCACTGCACCCGGCCGTTGATCGGGCAGCAGTTGAAAAACGCCGTCGCCTACAAAGAACACGCCAATCTCGTCGGTGAGCGCGGAGGTTGCTAATAAGGCATCGAGCCCTTCCCTGCCGGCGGCGCTGCCGTGCGGCGCGGAGGAAAAAATAAAAGCCACACGTTTCATCAGAACTGCACCATCCGATCGCAAGTGAGCGCGGCTTCCGCCAGCGCGCCGAGCCCGCTCAGCGTGAAGCCGGGTTGCAAATTGTGGCTGGCCAGCGCGAGCTGTTGCGCCTCACGCTCGTCCGTTACGCCTCGACGCAAGGCAGCCGCCACGCAGATGTGTAGTGCCACACCTTGTTCATCGTGCAATGATTGCCACGCGCGCACCAGATCGAACTCATCGCTGGCGGGCGCCGTCAGTTGGTTAGCGTTGAGCACGCCTTCGCGATAGAAAAAAACGCATGCCAGTTCATGACCTTCCTGCAATACGGCCTGGGCAAACTGCCAGGCGCTGCTCGCCTGCTGGGTCCCATAGGCAGGGCCAGTCACCGTGAGGGCAAAACGCATTACTTATCCAGCCCCTGGAAATCGCCGCTCTTGAACTGGCGGATATAGAGGTAGACGGTATGCTTGGAGATATTCAGACGATCGGCCACCTGGTTAATGGCGTCTTTGATATCGAAGATCCCTTTTTCGTAGAGATTCAGCACGATTTGGCGGTTTTTCGCATTATTAGACACGCTGCGATCGGCGTTCACCTCTTCAATGGTGAATTCCAGCGTCTGCGCGACCAGATCGTCAACCGAGGAAGCAAAGTTCACCGGTGAGTTGACCTCCGGCGTTTCTGGCGGAATAAAGGTGCTCATGATCTGTGAAAAAGGCACATCCAGATTCATGTTGATGCACAGCAGACCGATCACCCGATGATCGCGATTGCGAATGGCTATCGTCACCGACTTCATCAGTACGCCGCTTTTGGCGCGGGTGAAGTAGCATTTGGAAACGCTGCTATCGGCGCCCGTCATATCGTGCAGCATGCGCAGCGCAAGATCGGTAATCGGTGAACCGATTTGGCGGCCGGTATGTTCACCATTGGCGATACGGATGGCAGAGCATTTAAGATCCTGCAAAGAATGCAGCACGATTTCACAGTGCGAACCGATGAGCATCGCCAACCCGTCCACCACCGCTTCATAAGATTTAAGAATATCGAAATCGGTCTGGTCAAAGGGACGTTGATCCAGCAGGTCAAGCTCGCTGGTTTCGTTGGTTAAAAGCGACCTGGACATGAAAAAAAGCACTCCTTTTCAGGAGCCTGTCGTTATTGTCAGGGCAGGCTCATCATCATTATTAAGCTATCTAAAGTAATACAGCGCCTGAGGATCTTTCCAGTTTTAATTATATCTGCGCTCAATAAAAAAGCCGCCGCCTCTGACGAGACGGCGGCCTGAACCCGATTACTTCTTAGCGTCAGCATTCGCGTCTGCGGCTTTCGCGTCGCCAGCGGCTTCCGGCTGTGCATCCGCCTTAGGCGCCGGTTTGATATCCAGCAGTTCTACGTCAAAGACCAGCGTAGAGTTGGCCGGGATCCCCGGAACGCCGGTTTTGCCGTAAGCCAGATCCGGTGGAATGACCAGCTTGATTTTACCGCCTTTCTTGATGTTCTTCAGGCCTTCCGTCCAGCCCGGGATCACGCCGTCCAGGCGGAAAGAGAGCGGCTCACCGCGGGTATAAGAGTTATCAAACTCTTTACCGTCGATCAGGGTGCCTTTGTAGTTAACCACCACGGTGTCGCTGTCTTTCGGCGCATCACCAGTGCCTTCTTTCTCGACTTTATACAGCAGGCCAGTTTTCGAGGTTTTCACGCCCTTCTCTTTAGCAAAGCTATCGCGGAAGGTTTTGCCTTTGGCTTCGTTCTCAGTCGCGTCTTTTTCCATTTTCTGCTGAGCCGCGGTCTTCACGCGCGTTTCAAAGGCCTGCAGAGTCTGTTCGATCTCCTGGTCGGACAGCTTGCTCTTATCGGCAAACGCGTCCTGTACGCCGGCGATCAACTGGGCTTTGTCCAGCTTAATGCCCAGCTTTTCTTGTTCTTTCAGGGAGTTTTCCATGTAACGCCCGAGAGACGCGCCCAGTGCATAGGCGGATTTCTGATCGTCATTTTTAAATGCCGATTTACTCTCAGCCGCTGGGGCTGCCTTCGCCGCCGCATCTGCAGCAAAGGTCAGCGGTGCATTCAGGGCGACGGCCATTGTGGTCGCCAGCAGCGTTACTTTAAACAGTGATTTCATCCATTTCTCCAGGGCCGGGGCCTCTCACCCCAGGGTTATCGTAAAAAGCAAAAAACGTACTATAGAACGTTGCCGTTAAAATCTACATACGGACGTTCCTGAATATCGCCTCTTTTAGGACTATTTTTGTATGAATAAGTTTCCTGTCAGACGCAGCGATGCTGCGCGAAAAGAGAAACTTAAGTAGAATCCGCTCGCAGGATCAGACTAAAGAGGTTACCCATGCACGATAGCACATTAGAAACGCGCCTTGCAGAGCTGGAAAGCCGGCTGGCGTTTCAGGAAATCACCATCGAAGACCTCAATAAAACCGTGACCGCCCACGAGATAGAGATGGCGAAGATGCGGGAGCATATGCGTCTGATGATCGAGAAACTGAAGGCGACCCAACCGTCCCATATCGCCTCTCAGGCAGAAGAGACGCCGCCTCCCCATTATTGAGACGTAAAAAAAGCGGGTTTCCCCGCTTTTTTTGGCTATCCGCGCGAACGCGACGCCATTAGTGGCAACCGCAACCGCCGTTACCGCAACCACCTTTGCCGTGTTCATGGTCGTGACCATGATCGTGGCCGTGGCCGCCGCAGCAACCGTCATGACCATGGTCATGATCGTGATCGTGGCCATGAGCGCCATGCACGTGACCATGCTCCAGCTCTTCAGCCGTTGCTTCACGAATAGCGACAACTTCCACATTGAACTTCAGGTTCTGGCCAGCCAGCATGTGGTTGCCATCAACCACAACGTGGTCGTCTTCAACTTCAGTGATTTCTACCGGTACTGGACCCTGATCGGTTTCCGCCAGGAAGCGCATACCAACCTGCAGTTCATCAACGCCCATAAAGACGTCTTTCGGTACACGCTGCACCAGGTTTTCGTCATACTGGCCGTAAGCGTCGTTAGCGCCGACAGCTACGTCAAATTTGTCGCCCACTTCGTGGCCATCCAGCGCGTTTTCCAGGCCGGAAATCAGGGAGCCGTGACCGTGCAGGTAATCCAGCGGCGCGCTTACCGGAGACTCATCAACCAACACACCGTCTTCTGTACGTACCTGATAGGCCAGGCTGACCACCAGGTCTTTTGCTACTTTCATGATATCTCCTGAGATGGGAAGAATAGTGGCGCAGATTGTAGCGGAATTCTGCAGCCGTGTACCCTCTAGCTTAAAAAAAGCCGACGGATAACGCTAGTCGGGATGAAAAATGCCAATCACCTGCTCCTCTTTGCGTACATGCTCACGGGCCTCTTTATCCGCCTCACGCATTTGGTGACCACACTTAACGCATTCAACGACATCGACATTATTCTCACGCCACATCGCCAGCGAATCCTGCGCCTGGCACGCCGGACATTTCGCCCCGGCAATAAAACGTTTACGCACTGCCATATGATTTACCTTTATTCAAACTCGTCCCAGCCGTCCAGCTGCCGACTTTCTTTCTGCATTTCACGCTGAAAAATCTCTTCCAGTTCGCGTCGGGCTTCCCGCACGCGAGATACCTGTACCGTATCAGTATGCACTGGCATTAACTCGCGCAGCATTCGCATATCGAGCCGTCGGAAGTGCAGTTGCGCGCGCTGGGCCTGGTGAGGATGCATCCCCAGGGTGATGAGCGCTTTGCGCCCCAGTTCCAGTGCACTGGAGAAGGTTTCACGAGAAAACTGCGTCACACCGGCCTGCAGCAGCTCATGCGCCTCAACGCGACCGCGTGCGCGGGCCAGAATATGCAGATGTGGAAAGTGTTGTTGACACATTTCCACCAGCCGCATGGTGTCTTCCGGCTCATTACAGGTGATGACGATCGACTGCGCCTCTTCCGCTCCCGCCGAGCGCAGCAGCTCCAGCTGGGTAGCGTCGCCAAAATAGACTTTGTAGCCATAGTTTCGCATCAGATTCACCGCGCTGATGTCCCGCTCCAGCACTGTAATACGCATCTTATTGGCCATCAGCAGGCGACCGATAACCTGACCAAAGCGACCAAACCCGACAATAATCACCTGCGGCTTGTCATCCTCCACCCACGGCGCCTCATCGGTATCATCTGCCGGATTCAGCCGTCGCGACAATAGCTTATCTATCCCCTTCATCAGCAGCGGCGTCGTCATCATCGACAACGTCACCGCCACCAGCAGCAGCGCCATCTGGTCATGCTGGAACAACCGCTGAGAGGCGGGCAGCGAAAAGAGGACAAACGCGAACTCACCGCCCTGGCTTAATACGCCCGCAAACTGCATCCGCTCTGAACTTCGCAGGCCATAGAAGCGGGCCAGGAGATAGAGCACCAGCATTTTTACCGCCACCAGCACCGCCACGCTCACCGCCACCCACAGCAGATGGGTATACAGCACGCCAAGGTTCAGCGCCATGCCGACGGAGATAAAGAACAGCCCGAGCAGCAGCCCCTTGAACGGATCGATAGCGATTTCCAGTTCGTGGCGATACTCGCTTTCCGCCAGCAGCACGCCGGCGATAAAGGTACCCAGCGCCATCGACAACCCCAGCGCCTCCATAAACAGCGCCGACCCAAGGACCAGCAGTAGCGTGGCGGCAGTAAACACTTCCCTGACCCCCGAGCTGGCGATAAAGCGGAACACCGGCCGCAGCAGATAGCGTCCGCCAATCAGCATCCCGGCAAAGGCCAGGACCTTCATACCGACCGTCAGCCAGTTAACATGCTCATCCGCGGAACCGGCCAGCAGGGGAACCAGCGCCAGCGCCGGGATCACCGCCAGATCCTGAAACAGCAGCACCGAAAAGCCTAACTGCCCCGATTCGCTGCGGCTCATTCCCTTCTCACGCATCAGCTGCAGCGCCATGGCGGTGGAAGACATCGCCAGGCCGATCCCGCCGACCACCGCCGCCTGCCATGAAAACCCGGTCGTCATCAGCAGACCGCCAAGGATCGCCGCGCTGAGCATCACCTGCGCCGCGCCGACGCCGAAGATGGAGCTCCGCAGCCGCCATAGCTTGGCCGGATTAAGCTCCAGGCCGATGATAAACATCAGAAACACCACACCGAGCTCAGAGAAATGGAGAATTTCATCCACATCGCTGATAAACCCAAGTCCCCACGGGCCAATCGCAATCCCGGCCAGCAGATAGCCCAGCACCGCGCCAATACCCAATCTTGAGGCCAGAGGTACGGCAATAACGGCGGCGAACAAAAAAAGAACGCCCGCCAGCAGCAAATCAGATCCCGCCATGTATACCTCCGGCGGTAAGGGGATTGGCCAGCCAGTCCCGGTAGGCTCGAGCGCGGCTACGCAATTCCTCTGGCTGTTGCCGCCGGGCCCAGTAGACAATAATGGGGCTCATCCAGTGCATACGGCACATGCCGGCGGTCAGTTCAAAAGGACGTAAAATATCGTTCATCGGATAGCGATTGGCATCGCGACGGTAGGCGCTCTCAGGTTCGCCGGTGGTGATCACACTACGCCAGTACTTTCCCGCCAGTTCGTTTCCTCCGGCACCGCTGGCGAAGCCGCGGCTTAACACACGATCCAACCACTCCTTGAGCAGCGCCGGACAGCTCCAGGTATATAAAGGATGCTGGAAAACAATCACCTCATGCTGGCGCAGCAGGTCCTGTTCATGAGCGATATCGATAAAAAAATCCGGATAGTGCGCGTAAAGATCGTGCACGGTGACGTTCGGCAACTGTAAGGCCGGCTCTAATAAAACCCGGTTGGCCACGGAATCATGAGATTCTGGGTGGGCATACAGCAGCAACACTTTCGCTGTCTGAGACATCATTCCCCTCCCGTAGGTCTTCTGGCGGCCTGCGCAGCCCCGGTGTTCTGACACCGCCAGAATGACTTTGTGTATCGTCTTCGTTTTGGGCTACCATGGCGGCCCGGTGAAGCGATTCGCTTCCACACTACATTATCATAATGACAAATTAACATAGTCTGAACATACGGCGCCTTATGATTGTTTTCTCCTCGTTACAAATTCGTCGCGGCGTACGCGTCCTGCTGGACAACGCCACCGCTACCATCAACCCTGGCCAAAAGGTCGGTCTGGTGGGCAAAAACGGCTGCGGGAAATCGACGCTGCTATCGCTTTTGAAAAACGAGATAAGCGCTGACGGCGGCAGTATGACCTTTCCAGGCAGCTGGCAGCTGGCATGGGTGAATCAGGAAACCCCGGCGCTGCCTCAGCCGGCTATCGATTATGTTATTGATGGCGATCGTGAATACCGCCAGCTGGAAGCCGCGCTCCAGCAGGCAAATGAGCGCAACGACGGCCATGCCATCGCCACGGTCCACGGCAAGCTGGACGCCATCGACGCCTGGACCATCCGTTCGCGCGCTGCCAGCCTGCTGCACGGTCTGGGATTCAGCAACGAACAGCTGGAGCGGCCAGTCAGCGATTTTTCCGGCGGCTGGCGTATGCGCCTTAACCTCGCCCAGGCGCTGATTTGCCGCTCCGATCTGCTGCTGCTCGATGAACCGACTAACCACCTCGACCTCGATGCCGTCATCTGGCTCGAAAAATGGCTTAAGGGTTACACAGGTACGCTGATCCTGATCTCCCACGATCGCGATTTTCTCGATCCTATCGTCGACAAAATTATCCATATCGAACAGCAGACGATGTTTGAGTACACCGGTAACTACAGCTCGTTCGAAGTGCAGCGCGCTACCCGTCTCTCTCAGCAGCAGGCGATGTACGAAAGCCAGCAGCAGCGCGTTGCGCATCTACAAAGCTATATCGACCGCTTCCGCGCTAAGGCCACCAAGGCCAAGCAGGCGCAAAGCCGTATCAAAATGCTCGAACGGATGGAGCTTATCGCCCCGGCGCACGTGGATAACCCGTTCCACTTCAGCTTCCGCCAGCCGGAGAGTCTGCCTAACCCGTTACTGAAAATGGAGAAAGTCAGCGCCGGTTACGGCGAGCGTATTATCCTCGACTCCATCAAGCTCAATCTGGTGCCGGGCTCGCGCATCGGCCTGCTGGGCCGCAACGGCGCCGGGAAGTCGACTCTGATTAAGCTGCTGGCGGGTGAACTCCAGCCGGTGAGCGGCGAGATCGGTCTCGCAAAAGGTATCAAGCTCGGCTACTTCGCCCAGCATCAACTGGAGTTCCTGCGTGCCGATGAGTCGCCGCTGCAGCACCTGGCGCGCCTGGCCCCGCAGGAACTGGAGCAGAAACTGCGTGATTATCTGGGCGGCTTTGGTTTCCAGGGCGATAAGGTCAGCGAAGAGACCCGCCGCTTCTCTGGTGGAGAAAAAGCGCGACTGGTACTGGCCCTGATCGTCTGGCAGCGCCCTAACCTGCTGCTGCTCGATGAACCGACCAACCACCTTGACCTCGATATGCGTCAGGCCTTAACCGAAGCGCTGATCGACTTTGAAGGGGCGCTGGTTGTCGTGTCGCACGATCGTCACCTGATCCGTTCCACCACCGACGATCTGTACCTCGTCCATGACGGTAAAGTCGAGCCGTTCGACGGCGATCTGGAAGATTATCAGCAGTGGCTCAGCGATTCGCAAAAACAGGAATCACAGAGCAGCGACGCGCCAAAAGAGAGCGGCAACAGCGCCCAGGCGCGCAAGGACCAGAAGCGTCGGGAAGCGGAACTGCGCAGCCAGACCCAACCGCTGCGCAAAGAGATCGCCCGTCTGGAAAAAGAGATGGACAAGCTCAACGCGCAGTTGGCCAGTGCGGAAGAAAAACTTGGCGACAGTGAGCTTTATGACGCCTCACGTAAAGCCGAACTAACCGAATGCCTGCAGCAGCAGGCCAGCGCGAAGTCCGGGCTGGAGGAGTGTGAAATGGCCTGGCTGGAGGCCCAGGAGCAGCTGGAGCAGATGCTTCAGGAAGGCTAATATTGACTTCCTCATCCTGCCTGCGCGTACGATGCCGCTGGCAGGGTGGGTTTCTGCCCTCTCCATGGCCTGCCATCAGTGACATCAATGATTTGTTTTTGCTGTAACCTGGCGTCGCTGGCCACAAGACCACATATTGGCTAACCCCTGTGCGCCCTGCGCGGTATAGTCATCATCACGTTTATTAATTGTTCTGGTGCTATGGTTGAAATCATCCCCACAGACATGACGCCCCCCGAAAACGATTCGCGTGAGTTCCATCCGATGCGCGGCGTGGGCAATCGTCATCTGCAAACCATGCTGCCGCGGCTGATCCGCCGTAAATTGCGCTTTACCCCGCACTGGCAGCGCCTTGAGCTGCCGGACGGCGATTTTGTCGATCTGGCCTGGAGCGAAGACCCGCATCAGGCGCGCCATAAGCCGCGCCTCGTCGTCTTTCATGGTCTCGAAGGAAGCCTGCACAGCCCGTACGCCCATGGTCTGATCCACGCGGCGATGCAGCGCGACTGGCTGGGCGTGGTTATGCATTTCCGCGGCTGCAGCGGCGAACCTAACCGCAATAACCGCATCTATCACTCCGGCGAAACAGAAGATGGCACCTGGTTTCTGCACTGGCTACAGCGCGAGTTTGGTCCCGCGCCGACTGCGGCCGTCGGCTATTCACTAGGCGGCAATATGCTGGGCTGCCTGCTGGCAGAAGAAGGCGACCGCTGCCCGCTGGATGCGGCGGTGATCGTCTCCGCGCCTTTTATGCTGGAAGCCTGCAGCTATCATATGGATAAGGGCTTCTCGCGGGTTTATCAGCGCTATCTGCTCAATCTGTTAAAAGCCAATGCCTCACGCAAGCTGAAAGCGTATCCTGGCTCACTGCCTGTCGATTTACGCCAGCTTAAAGGGATGCGCCGCATCCGGGAATTTGACGATATGATCACCGCCAAAATCCATGGTTTCGCCGATGCGCTGGATTATTACCGGCAATGCAGCGCCATGCCGCGGCTCAGCGATATCACTAAGCCAACGCTCATCATTCACGCGAAAGACGATCCATTTATGGATCACCACTCCATACCGCCGCAGGAGCAACTGCCGGCGAACGTTGAGTATCAATTAACTGAGCAAGGCGGCCACGTTGGTTTCGTCGGCGGCACCCTGCGTAAGCCGGAGATGTGGCTGGAAAGACGCATCCCGGACTGGTTAAACCGTTGGCTGGAGGTCGCCGTATGATTATTCCCTGGCAGGATCTGGATCCCGAAACGCTGGATAACCTGATTGAAAGCTTTGTGTTACGTGAAGGCACCGATTATGGTGAACATGAACGTTCACTTGCCGATAAAGTCGCCGATGTAAAACAGCAGTTGAAACGCGGAGAGGCGGTCCTTGTGTGGTCGGAACTGCATGAGACGGTCAATATTATGCCGCGCGCGCTGTTTAACGGCTAAGGCGACGCCACTACATCGTTTAACCAGGGAGTTGTTATGTCTGCCAAACATCCGGTGATCGCCGTCACGGGCTCCAGCGGCGCGGGCACTACCACCACCAGCCTTGCCTTTCGCAAAATCTTCGCGCAGCTAAACCTGCACGCCGCGGAGGTGGAAGGCGATAGCTTTCATCGCTACACCCGCCCGGAAATGGACATGGCGATCCGCAAGGCGCGGGATCAGGGCAAACATATCAGCTACTTTGGCCCGGAGGCGAACGACTTTGGCCTGCTGGAGCAGACCTTTATCGACTATGGCCGCCACGGAAAAGGCCAGTCGCGGAAATACCTGCATACCTATGACGAAGCCGTACCGTGGAATCAGGTGCCAGGGACTTTCACCCCCTGGCAGCCGCTGCCGGAGCCGACAGACGTACTGTTCTATGAGGGGCTGCACGGCGGGGTTGTCACGCCGCATCATGATGTCGCCAGCCATGTCGACCTGCTGGTCGGCGTAGTGCCTATCGTTAACCTCGAGTGGATCCAAAAGCTTATTCGCGACACCAGCGAGCGCGGCCACTCCCGGGAGGCGGTGATGGACTCAGTCGTCCGCTCGATGGAAGACTACATCAACTTCATTACCCCGCAATTTTCCCGCACCCATATCAACTTTCAGCGCGTGCCGACGGTAGACACTTCCAACCCGTTTGCCGCGAAAACTATTCCCTCGCTGGACGAGAGCTTTGTGGTGATCCATTTCCGTAACCTGCAGAATATCGACTTCCCCTGGCTGCTGGCGATGCTGCAGGGGTCGTTTATCTCGCACATGAACACGCTGGTGGTGCCGGGCGGTAAAATGGGGCTGGCGATGGAGCTTATCATGACGCCGCTGGTCGAGCGCCTGATGGAAGGCCGCAAGATCGGCTAACAGAAAAAACCCCGGCCAGGCCGGGGTTGAGATGCTTCACAACGGCAGGCGAAGACTACGCCTCGATCACTTCATAGGAGTGGGTGATCTTCACCGCTTTTTCCAGCATCAGCGCCACCGAGCAGTATTTCTCTGCCGACAGATCCACCGCCCGGGAGACCGCGGCATCTTTCAGCGCCTTACCGGTGACGATAAAGTGCAGATTAATATGCGTAAACAGACGCGGCGCCTCTTCGCGGCGCTCCGACGTCAGCTTCACTTCGCAGTTGGTCACCTCATGGCGACCTTTTTGCAGAATAGAAACCACATCGATCGCACTGCAACCGCCCGCCGCCATCAGCACCATCTCCATCGGGCTGGGTGCCTTATCCCCGGAGTTGCCATCCATCAGAATCTGGTGTCCTGACGCGGACTCCCCGATAAAGGTTAACCCTTCAACCCATTTCACACGCGCTTGCATAAAATTTAACTCCAGTATCGCAATTTTCCTGTCAGATTACGCGCACATAACAATTCTCGCAACGGAAGGCGACCTGCGTCATGCTGAAGCGAGACACCAGGAGACATGCGGCGAAAGCTATGCTAAAACAGTCTGGATGCTACAGTATTACATTGATGTACTGCATGTATGCAGAGGAGTTCACATTACGGGCTGTCGAAAAATCATCAGCCAGCTTCCCAGGTATAGGGAAACAATACGATTGCATGCCCGGACGCCGTGTAGTGTCGGCGCCCGGAGATAGCTTATAACAGAGGATAACCGCGCATGGTGCTTGGCAAACCGCAAACAGACCCTACCCTTGAATGGTTCTTGTCTCATTGCCACATTCATAAGTACCCATCAAAGAGCACGCTGATCCACCAGGGTGAAAAAGCAGAAACGCTGTACTACATCGTTAAAGGCTCCGTGGCTGTACTCATCAAGGATGAAGAAGGTAAAGAGATGATCCTCTCCTACCTCAACCAGGGCGATTTCATCGGTGAATTAGGCCTGTTTGAAGAGGGTCAGGAGCGTAGCGCCTGGGTACGGGCGAAAACCGCATGTGAAGTGGCCGAAATCTCTTATAAGAAATTCCGTCAGCTGATCCAGGTTAACCCGGACATTCTGATGCGCCTCTCTTCGCAAATGGCTCGCCGTCTGCAGGTCACGTCTGAGAAAGTGGGCAACCTCGCCTTCCTCGACGTGACGGGCCGTATCGCCCAGACGCTGCTGAACCTGGCGAAGCAACCCGATGCCATGACCCACCCGGACGGTATGCAAATTAAAATTACCCGTCAGGAAATTGGTCAGATCGTCGGCTGCTCTCGTGAAACGGTTGGCCGTATTTTGAAAATGCTGGAAGATCAGAACCTGATTTCCGCACACGGTAAAACTATCGTCGTCTACGGCACCCGTTAAGTTGCTAAGCGGCGTATTGCTCCTGCAGTACGCCGTTCTTGTTTTTCCCTCATGTGGCGCAGGCTGATTTACCACCCGGAAGTCAACTATGCACTGCGGCAAACGCTGGTGCTGTGTCTGCCTGTGGCCATCGGTCTTCTGCTCGGCCATCTCCAGCAGGGGCTGTTGTTTTCCTTAGTGCCCGCCTGCTGCAACATTGCCGGTCTTGATACCCCACATAAGCGCTTTTTCAAACGTCTGATTATCGGCGGCTGTCTGTTTGCCGGATGCAGTCTGGTGGTGCAGTTGCTGCTCGCTCAGGCCATTCCCCTGCCGCTTATTCTCAGCGGCCTGGCGCTATTGCTCGGCGTCACCGCGGAGATCAGTTCGCTGCACGCGCGCCTGCTGCCCGCGTCGCTGATCGCCGCTATCTTTACCCTGAGCCTGGCGGGCAATATGCCCATCTGGGAACCACTGCTGATCTACGCTTTCGGTACGCTGTGGTACGGCGTGTTTAACTGGCTCTGGTTCTGGCTGTGGCGCGAACAGCCGCTGCGGGAGTCGCTCAGCCTGCTTTACCGGGAACTGGCTGACTATTGTGAAGCCAAATACAGTCTGTTGACCCAGCATACCGATCCGTCGACCGCCCTGCCGCCGCTGCTCACCCGCCAGCAGAAGGTAGTCGACCTGATTACCCAGTGCTATCAGCAGATGCATATGCTGGCCGCCAACCAACGCAACGACCACAAGCGTCTGCTGCGGGCGTTCCAGGTTGGGCTGGATCTACAGGAACATATTTCGGTTAGCCTGCATCAGCCAGAAGAGGTACAAAAGCTGGTGGAACGCAGCCATGCCGAAGCGGTGATCCGCTGGAATGCGCAAACCGTCGCTGCCCGCCTGCGCGTGCTGGCGGATGATATTCTCTATCATCGCTTTCCGCAGCGTTTTCAGATGGATAAACAGATTGAGGCTCTGGAAAAGATCGCCCGCCAGCATCCGGACAACCCGGTCGGTCAGTTCTGCGCCTGGCACTTTAGCCGTATCGCCCGGGTGCTGCATACCCAGCGCCCCCTGTATGCCCGGGATCTGATGGCCGACAAAGAGCGTCGTTTACCGCTGTTTCCCGCGCTAAAGAACTATCTGTCGCTGAAATCACCCGCACTGCGCAATGCCGCGCGCATCAGCGTCATGCTGAGCGTCGCCAGCCTGATGGGCAACGCCCTGCATTTGCCGAAGCCCTACTGGATCCTGATGACGGTGCTCTTCGTCACGCAAAACGGCTACGGCGCCACGCGGGTGCGAATTGTTCACCGGGCGGCGGGAACGCTCGCCGGCCTGGTCATCGCCGGGCTAACCTTGCACTTTCACGTTCCGGAGAGCTATACCCTGAGTGGCATGCTGCTGATTACCCTGCTCAGCTATCTGATCATCCGTAAACACTATGGCTGGGCGATGGTAGGCTTTACGGTGACGGCGGTGTATACCCTGCAACTGCTGACGCTCAACGGCGAACAGTTTATTGTCGCCCGGCTTATCGACACGCTTATCGGCTGCCTGATCGCCTTCGGCGGGATGGTCTGGCTGTGGCCGCAGTGGCAGAGCGGCCTGCTGAAAAAAAACGCCCACGATGCGCTGGAGGCCGACCAGCAGGCGATTCGCCTGATCCTCAGCGCCGATCCAAAAGCCCCCGCGCTGGCCTATCAACGCATGCGCGTCAACCAGGCGCATAACGCGCTCTACAACTCCCTGAATCAGGCGATGCAGGAGCCCGGTTTTAATACCCACTACCTGGAAGATATGAAGCTGTGGGTGACGCACAGTCAGTTTATCGTCGAACACATCAACGCTATGACCACCCTGGCCCGGGAGCATACGATGCTCACCCCGGATCTTGCCCAGCGCTATCTCGAATCTTGTGAGATTGCCTTGCAACGCTGCCAGCAGCGGCTGGACAGCGATGGTCCCGGCAGCGCAGGGGATGCCAATATTCTGGAGTCGCCGGAAACAGAGGTGCCGAACGGTCCGTTAAGTACCCTGGAGCAGCACCTGCAACGCATTCTGGGCCATCTGAACACCATGCATACCATATCGTCAGTAGCATGGCGTCAGCGGCCGCATCATGGCATCTGGCTGCGGAAAATCAGCCGTTAATCACCTTTGCCACTGCCTGGGCAAAACGCGCCATCCCCTCGGCAATATCCTGCTCGTCGATGATCAGCGAGGGAACAAAACGCATCACGTCCGGCCCGGCGTTGAGCACCATGACGCCGGCTTGCGCAGCGGCATAGAGGAAATCACGCGCGCGGCCCTTGTGCTGCGGCTTGAGTTCGGCGCCAATCAGCAGGCCCATCCCGCGAATATCACTGAACAGATCAAATTCAGCATCCAGCTGCTGCAGGTGTTTGACGAACAGTTCGCGCTTCGCGCTCACGCCATCCAGCACCGCCGGGGTATTGATTAGATCGAAGGCGGCGTTGGCGACCGCGCAGGCCAGCGGGTTGCCGCCGTAGGTTGAGCCATGGGAACCCGCATGGAAGGCGCTGGCGATCTCATGGGTGGTCAGCATGGCGCTGACCGGGAAGCCGCCGCCGAGCGCTTTGGCGCTGGTCAGAATATCCGGCGTCACACCGTAATGCATATAGGCGAACAGCGATCCGGTACGCCCCATACCGCACTGCACTTCATCAAAGACTAACAGCGCCTGGTGCTGATCGCACAGCTCACGCAGCCCCTGCAGGAAGGCCGGCGTCGCTGCCGTCACGCCGCCTTCGCCCTGAATCGGCTCCACCACCACTGCGCAAGTGTGGTCATCCATCACCGCTTTTACCGCCTGCAGGTCGTTGAAGGGAATATGGACAATATCCGCCGGTTTCGGGCCGAAACCATCGGAGTACTTCGGCTGCCCACCGACGGAAACGGTAAACAGGGAGCGGCCATGGAAGGCATTATGGAAGGCAATGATTTTGGTTTTATACGGGCTATGGCGGGTCACCGCATAGTGACGCGCCAGCTTAAAGGCCGTTTCATTGGCTTCCGTACCGGAGTTCATAAACACCACGCGCTCGGCGAAGGTGGCCTCGACAAGTTTACGTCCCAGACGCAGCGCTGGCTCATTGGTAAAGACGTTGCTGGTGTGCCACAGCGTTTCGCCCTGCTCGTGGAGCGCCGCCACCAGCGCCGGGTGGCAATGGCCGAGCGCCGTCACCGCGATACCGCCGGCAAAATCAACATACTCTTTGCCCTGCTGATCCCAGACGCGGCTGCCTTTCCCTTTCACCGGGATGAATTCTGCTGGTGCATAAATCGGCAAAATAACTTCATCGAATGTGGCGCGGGTGATTGCCGGTTGTTCAGTTGCCATGTCTTGCCCATCCCTCTTCGTTATGCAGATGTAATCATGAAAATATAATCACAAAATATGCATAAAAAATCAGTCAATGGCAACTGAAAATCACCGCTTCAGAAAGTTTTCCAGCAATTGATGGCCCTGCTCGCTGAGGATGCTTTCCGGATGAAACTGCACGCCCTCAAGATCCCAGGCGCGGTGGCGGATCCCCATAATCTCAGCGCTGGCGCTGCGGGCGGTGACGATAAACTCGGGCGGGAGCGTCGGCGGGTCAATCACCAGCGAGTGATAACGGGTCACCGTCAGGGGATTATTCAGCCCCTGAAACACCCCTTCGCCGTTATGCTCAATAAGCGAGGTTTTACCATGCATCACCTGTGCCGCCCGTACGATGGTCGCGCCAAACGCCTGGGCTATCGCCTGGTGCCCGAGACAGACGCCCAGTAGCGGCGTTTTCCCCGCATAGTGGCGGATAACCGCGAGGGAAATCCCCGCCTCATTCGGCGTGCAGGGGCCTGGCGAGATCACGATTTTCTCCGGCGCCAGCGCCGCTATCTCCTCCAGCGTCAACGCATCATTGCGCCTGACCAGTACTTCCGCACCCAGTTCGCAGAAGTACTGATACAGATTCCAGGTGAAAGAGTCATAGTTATCGATAAGCAGGATCATAGCGGCTCCGGAACAATCAAAACCGGGCTATTCTACTCAGATTCCCGCGCTTCGCTTACCACTTTGCGAAAGATCGCCACCAGCGGAGCCGGATCGCCCATCGCGCTCTGCTGGCAGGCCGCGCTCCAGCCGGCGGGGTCGACGTCACGCCAGTCAAGCAGGTAGCCGGCATGTATTGCCAGCTGTTCAAAGAAAATGCGCTGGGTCAGGCCATTGCCAAGACGAAAAGGGTGCAGCACATTAATTTCGCCATAGAACCAGCTCAGGCGTTCAATAAAGATCTCGCGCGGCAGGCCATTGAGATAATCCTCCTGCTCAAGGGCCTGCATCAGGGCGTTCCCCTCCTCCTCGATCCGGGCAAAGTGGCAGAACGGCGTATCGCCCAGGTAGAGGTTCACTTCACGTAACCGGCCGGCCCAGTCAAACAGATCCTGATACAGCTGATGATGAATCGCGCACAGATAGGGTAAGCCGCGCACCCGCGGCCCCAGCGGCAAGGTTGCCGCCCGCAACGCCGTCATCTCAAAGGCGGCCTGTTGCAGATTTTTAGCCTGCCGGATGCCGAGGCGGTTGCGCAGGACATTCAGCGCCGGGTAGAGGTAAGGATCGCGTTCATCGCCGAATTTATCGCTCATACTCCCTCCGCAGCGTCGCCAGACGCGCCAGCGCCTCTTCGGCAGTCAACGTAACCAGCGGCACCGTCACGCCTTCAAGGCGACGACTGGCCTGAAAATTGGTATTGCGTGTCTGTTCCCAGAGTCGGGATTTTTGCTTTTCGGTGAGTGGACGCATCGTCGCCCCCCTTATCGTCCCCTGTGTGCCACAAGTATAAGCAGCAATTTCAGGTTATGCCGGGAGGCAACCGGGCGCGGCGATAGCACACCGCGCCGTGGAAGGATTAGGGCAGCACTTTCGCAGAGAGGATAACAACCGGTTTGGTCGGCACATTCTGGTATGGGCCGACGTTATGGGTCTGGACCTGGGAGATCTTATCCGCGACGTCCATACCTTTCACTACCTTGCCAAACACCGCATAGCCAAAGTCGCGCTGACCATGGTCAAGGAAGGCGTTATCCGCCACGTTGATGAAGAACTGGCTGGTGGCGCTATCCTGGTCGGCGGTACGCGCCATCGCGATGGTACCGCGGGTGTTGCGCAGGCCGTTGTCTGCTTCATTCTTAATCGGCGGGTTAGGCTGTTTCTGCTGCATCTGCTCGTTAAAGCCGCCGCCCTGCACCATGAAACCCGGGATCACGCGGTGGAAGGTGGTGTTGTTGTAGAAGCCGCTGTTGACGTACTTCAGGAAGTTATCCACGGAAATCGGGGCTTTCTGACTGTTTAACTCAAGCTCAATGTTCCCTGCCGAGGTGGTCAGCAGCACATGCGGATCGCCCTTTGCCGCCATGGCCGGGGAGAACGCTGAAATGGCGAAAACGGCAGCCATCGCCGCCAGTGTTGATTTGAGCATGGAAATTCCTTAACGGAGCAGAATAAAAGCGAGTGCCTTGATTCTAAAGAGCCTTTGCATCCTGGGCCAGCCTTTTACCAAATTTTACTTAGCTGTAATAATTGTAACCGCGCAAACGTTCTCCTGTGCGGCGAATAAAGTGTGATGCATGTCACATTAAACCATGCAAAAGATAACCACTTTCACAATAAACATTTGATTACATCACCTGAACGAATAAAATCTGTCCGCCCGGCGCAGCGTCAACGCGCTTTACCTTTCTATTCACAGGCCAGTCATGACTAACAGCAACCGTATTAAGCTCACATGGATCAGCTTCTTCTCCTACGCCCTGACCGGCGCGTTGGTGATCGTCACCGGGATGGTGATGGGTAACATTGCGGATTATTTCCATCTGCCCGTTTCCAGTATGAGCAACACCTTTACCTTTCTGAACGCCGGTATTCTGATCTCTATCTTCCTCAATGCCTGGCTGATGGAAATCGTGCCGCTGAAAACTCAGCTGCGCTTTGGCTTTATTCTGATGGTGCTGGCGGTGGCCGGCCTGATGCTCAGCCACAGCCTGGCGCTGTTTTCCGCGTCGATGTTCGTTCTCGGGCTGGTGAGCGGGATCACCATGTCGATCGGGACCTTCCTGATCACCCATATGTATGAAGGCCGTCAGCGCGGAGCGCGTCTGCTGTTTACCGACTCCTTCTTTAGCATGGCGGGAATGATTTTCCCGATGGTCGCCGCCGTCCTGCTGGCGCGCAGCATCGAGTGGTACTGGGTCTACGCCTGTATTGGTCTGGTGTATGTCGCCATTTTCGTCCTGACTTTCGGCTGTGATTTTCCGGTGTTGGGCAAAAAAGCGCAGAGCGAAAACAGCCAGCCGGTAGTGAAAGAGAAGTGGGGCATCGGCGTGCTGTTCCTCTCCGTTGCGGCGCTGTGCTACATCCTCGGTCAGCTGGGCTTTATCTCCTGGGTACCGGAATATGCGAAGAGCCTGGGCATGAGCCTCGGGGATGCCGGTAAACTGGTGAGCGATTTCTGGATGTCCTACATGATCGGCATGTGGTCATTCAGCTTCATCCTGCGCTTCTTCGACCTGCAGCGTATCTTAACCGTCCTCGCCGGGCTCGCGACGGTGCTGATGTACCTGTTTATCAATGGTTCCCCGGAGCATATGCCGTGGTTTATTCTGACCCTGGGCTTCTTCTCCAGCGCCATCTACACCTCGATCATTACGCTCGGCTCGCAGCAGACGCGGGTCGCTTCGCCGAAGCTGGTGAACTTTATCCTCACCTGCGGCACCATCGGCACCATGCTCACTTTCGTGGTCACCGGCCCGATTGTGGCTGCCAGCGGTCCACTGGCAGCGCTGCACACCGCTAACGGCCTCTATGCCGTGGTATTCGTGATGTGCTTTATCCTCGGCTTCGTCTCCCGTCACCGCCAGAACAACGCTCAGGCGGCGTCTCACTAAGCCTTCGGCCCCTTTGCGTCCGCAAGGGGGCTGTTCCTCATAAAAGAGAGCTCCTCGCCACCGCGGTCGGTCTGGATCCAGGTTTGCGCCAGCTGGGTGGTCGCGATCACCCTTCCCTGACGAATTGACCAGCGCACAGGCACCTGGCAGCGGACGGCCTCAAAGCCATTCTCCGCCGGGAGAATGATCAGGTTAGCCGGGTTGCCGCTGACAATGCCGTAATCCTCCAGGCCAAACGTGCGGGCGCTGTTGGCGGTGATAAGCTTCAGACCGTCGTTGATCTGCTGGTAGCCCATCAGCTGGCAGACGTGCAGGCCCATATGCAGGACCTGCAGCATATTGCCGGTCCCCAGCGGGTACCACGGGTCAAAGACGTCATCATGACCAAAGCACACGTTGATCCCCGCCGCCATCAGCTCCTTCACCCGGGTAATCCCCCGTCGCTTAGGGTAGTCATCAAACCGGCCCTGCAGATGAATATTCACCAGCGGATTGGCGACAAAGTTGATACCGGAGAGCTTAAGCAGGCGGAACAGGCGCGAGGTATAAGCGCCATTATAGGAGTGCATGGCGGTGGTATGGCTGGCCGTCACCCGCGCCCCTATCCCCGCCTTTAACGCCAGCGCGGCAACGGTTTCAACAAAGCGCGACTGTTCATCGTCAATTTCATCGCAGTGAATATCCAGCGGGCGATCATATTTTTGCGCCAGCCGGAAGGCGATATGCAGCGACTCCACCCCATATTCACGGGTGAACTCAAAATGCGGGATGGCCCCAACGACGTCCGCCCCCAGCTTGAGGGCCTCCTCCAGCAGCGCCTCGCCATTGGGGTAAGAGAGGATCCCCTCCTGTGGAAAAGCAACTATCTGCAACTCGACCCATGGCGCCACCTCCCGTTTGACCTCCAGCATCGCCTTCAGCGCCGTTAACGTGGGATCGGAGACGTCGACATGAGTGCGGACAAACTGCACGCCATTGGCGATCTGCCACTTCAGGGTTTTCCACGCCCGGGCTTTGACGTCCTCATGGCTGAGCAACGCTTTTCGCTCCGCCCAGCGCTCAATCCCCTCGAACAGGGTGCCGGACTGGTTCCAGTGCGGCTCGCCGGCCGTCTGGGTAGTATCCAGGTGGATATGCGGCTCAATAAAAGGCGGGATCGTCAGCCCGCCGCGAGCGTTCAACACCTCGTAGCTTTCGTCGCGCGCCTCGCCCATCGGCGTGATCTCGCCAAAGCGGCCCTTATCAATCGCTATTTGCCACAGGCCGTCGCGGTCTGCCAGGCGTACGTTCTGAATTAACCAAAGCGGCGCTGCTGTCATATCACCTTCTCCATTCAATATGGCTAGTTTTCTGCCCAACCCCAATCGCGGCCCATCCAATTCTTGTACACAAAATCAGCAAAAAGGAAAAGCCAGCGTTTTCCATAACTTAGAAAAATACAGACAAATCAATTATATACCCATTAAGTGGTAGGCGAAGTTGTCATTGATTTGCATCAATAAGCCTGATGGCTGAATCGTTAAGGTAGGCGGTAATAGAAAAGAAATCGAGGCAAAAATGAGCAAAGTCAGAATCGCTATCATCGGTAACGGCATGGTTGGCCATCGCTTTATCGAAGAGCTTCTCGATAAGGCGCCTGCCGGACAGTTCGACATTACCGTGTTCTGTGAAGAACCGCGTATCGCCTACGACCGTGTCCACCTGTCGTCTTATTTCTCCCACCATACCGCAGAAGAGCTGTCGCTGGTGCGCGAAGGTTTCTATGAGAAACACGGCGTCAAGGTGCTGGTCGGCGAACGGGCCATCACCATCAACCGCCAGGAGAAGGTGATCCATTCCAGCGCCGGGCGCACCGTGTTCTACGACAAGCTGATTATGGCGACCGGCTCGTATCCCTGGATCCCGCCGATTAAAGGCGCGGAAACTCAGGATTGCTTCGTCTATCGCACCATTGAAGATCTTAACGCGATTGAATCCTGCGCCCGTCGCAGCAAACGCGGCGCGGTGGTCGGCGGTGGCCTGCTAGGCCTGGAAGCCGCAGGCGCCCTGAAAAACCTCGGCGTGGAAACCCACGTGATCGAGTTCGCGCCGATGCTGATGGCCGAGCAGCTCGACCAGATGGGCGGCGAGCAGCTGCGGCGCAAAATTGAAAGCATGGGCGTGAAAGTTCACACCAGTAAAAATACCAAAGAGATCGTCCAGCAGGGCACCGAGGCTCGTAAAACCATGCACTTCGCCGACGGTAGCGAGCTGCAGGTCGATTTCATCGTCTTCTCAACCGGGATCCGCCCGCGCGATAAGCTGGCCACCCAGTGCGGGCTGGCGGTCGCCCAGCGCGGCGGCATCATGGTCAACGATAGCTGCCAGACCTCCGACCCGGACATCTACGCCATCGGGGAATGCGCCAGCTGGAACAACCGCGTGTATGGCCTCGTCGCCCCGGGTTATAAAATGGCCCAGGTGGCCGTCGACCATCTCCTCGGCAGTGAAAACAGCTTCACCGGCGCCGACCTCAGCGCCAAGCTGAAGCTGCTGGGTGTGGACGTGGGCGGGATCGGCGATGCCCACGGCCGTACGCCGGGCGCCCGCAGCTACGTCTATCTCGACGAAAGCAAAGAAGTTTATAAGCGCCTGATCGTCAGCGCCGACAATAAAACGCTGCTCGGCGCGGTGCTGGTCGGCGACACCAGCGACTATGGCAATCTGCTGCAACTGGTGCTCAACGCTATCGAGCTGCCGGAAAATCCGGATTCGCTGATCCTTCCGGCCCACGCCGGCAGCGGCAAGCCGTCGATCGGCGTCGATAAACTGCCGGACAGCGCGCAGATCTGCTCCTGCTTTGACGTCAGTAAAGGCGACCTGATCGCCGCCATCAACAAAGGCTGCCACACCGTCGCGGCGCTGAAAGCGGAAACCAAAGCCGGAACCGGCTGCGGGGGTTGTATCCCTCTGGTGACGCAGGTGCTCAATGCCGAACTGGCGAAACAGGGCATCGAGGTCAACAACAACCTGTGCGAACACTTCGCTTACTCCCGCCAGGAGCTGTTCCACCTGATCCGCGTGGAAGGCATTAAAACCTTCGACGAACTGCTGGAAAAACACGGTCAGGGTTATGGCTGCGAGATCTGTAAGCCGACCGTCGGCTCTCTGCTGGCCTCCTGCTGGAATGAGTACATCCTCAAACCGCAGCACACGCCGCTGCAGGACACCAACGACAACTTCCTTGCCAACATTCAGAAAGATGGCACCTACTCGGTGATCCCGCGCTCCGCTGGCGGCGAAATCACGCCGGAAGGGCTGGTCGCCGTGGGCCGTATCGCGCGTGAATTCAATCTGTACACCAAAATCACCGGCTCCCAGCGCATCGGCCTGTTTGGCGCGCAGAAAGACGACCTGCCGGAGATCTGGCGTCAGCTGATTGAAGCGGGCTTCGAAACCGGCCACGCCTACGCCAAAGCGCTGCGGATGGCGAAAACCTGCGTCGGTAGCACCTGGTGCCGCTACGGGGTCGGCGACAGCGTCGGCTTCGGCGTGGAACTGGAAAACCGCTACAAAGGCATCCGCACCCCGCACAAAATGAAGTTCGGCGTCTCCGGCTGCACCCGCGAATGTGCGGAGGCCCAGGGCAAAGACGTGGGGATCATCGCCACCGAGAAAGGCTGGAACCTGTACGTGTGCGGTAATGGCGGGATGAAGCCGCGCCACGCCGATCTGCTGGCCGCGGACCTTGATCGCGAGACGCTGATTAAGTATCTCGACCGCTTTATGATGTTCTACATCCGCACCGCCGATAAGCTGACCCGCACCGCGCCGTGGCTGGACAACATGGAAGGCGGCATCGACTATCTGCGCAGCGTCATCATCGATGACAAGCTGGGCCTGAACGACCATCTGGAAGAGGAGCTGGCTCGCCTGCGCGCCGCCTTCGCCTGCGAGTGGACCGAAACCGTCAACAACCCGGCGGCGCAGACCCGCTTCAAACACTTTATCAACAGCGACCAGCGCGACCCGAACGTACAGGTGGTGCCGGAACGTGACCAGCACCGCCCGGCCACGCCCTATGAGCGCATCCCGGTCACGCTGGTGGAGGAAAACGTATGAGCCAGTGGGTAAACATCTGCAAAATTGACGACATCCTGCCGGCCACCGGCGTCTGCGCGCTGCTCGGCCAGCAGCAGGTGGCAGTCTTCCGTCCCTACCAGGACGACAGGGTATTCGCCATCAGCAACATTGACCCGTTCTTCAACGCCAGCGTGCTGTCTCGCGGGATTATCGGCGAACATGACGGCGCGCTATGGGTTGCCAGCCCGCTGAAAAAGCAGCGCTTCCGCCTGAGCGACGGCCTGTGCATGGAAGATGCCAGCCACTCCATCGCCCGCTTCGACGCCCGGGTGAAAGACGGCCAGGTGCAGCTTAAAGCGTAAGTCCTCTTCCTCCCCCCGGCTACGGGGGGAGACATAAGCAACACTTCTGACCGACAACGCATGAGTGCGGGATAAGTCGCATGTTTTGTATTACCTTTGCTGCTATTCTACGACCACGCATTTTCTACCCCTTATTTTCATGAGGTTATTCTGTGGATCACTTACCCATATTCTGCCAGTTGCGCCAGCGGGATTGTTTACTGGTTGGCGGCGGGGATGTCGCCGAACGCAAGGCCCGTCTGCTACTGGATGCTGGCGCAAACGTCACGGTCAATGCGCTCGACTTCACCCCGCAGTTTCAGGTGTGGGCCGATTCACAGATGCTAACCCTGGTGCAGGGTGAGTTTATCCCCTCGCTGCTGGACACCTGCTGGCTGGCCATCGCCGCTACCGATAATGAGACGGTGAACCAGCAGGTCAGCGACGCAGCCGAAGCGCGGCGTATCTTCTGTAACGTGGTGGATGCCCCGCGCCAGGCCAGCTTTATTATGCCGTCCATCATCGACCGCTCGCCGCTGATGGTCGCCGTCTCTTCGGGCGGGACATCGCCGGTGCTGGCGCGCCTGCTGCGCGAGAAGCTGGAGTCAGTCTTACCCCTGCATCTCGGCCAGCTGGCCCGCTATGCCGGCCATCTGCGCGCGCGCGTTAAGCAGCAGTTTGCCAGCGTGGGCGAACGCCGCCGCTTTTGGGAGAAGCTGTTTGTGAACGACCGGCTGGCGCAGTCGCTGGCCAATGACGATCGGCAGGCGGTGGCGGATACCACCGAGCAGCTGCTGACGGAGCCGTTGGAGCATCGCGGCGAGGTGGTGCTGGTTGGCGCCGGCCCCGGCGACGCCGGGCTGCTCACGCTCAAAGGCCTGCAGCAGATCCAGCAGGCCGACGTGGTGGTTTATGACCGGCTGGTTTCCGACGACATCATGAATCTGGTGCGTCGCGATGCCGACCGGGTGTTCGTCGGCAAACGTTCTGGCTACCACTGCGTCCCGCAGGAGGAGATCAACCAGATCCTGCTGCGTGAAGCGCAAAAAGGAAAACGCGTGGTCCGGCTGAAAGGCGGCGATCCCTTTATCTTTGGCCGCGGAGGGGAAGAGCTGGAAACCCTCTGTGAGGCGGGCATCCCCTTCTCCGTTGTTCCAGGCATCACCGCCGCCTCCGGCTGCTCCGCCTACTCGGGGATCCCGTTAACACACCGCGATTTCGCCCAGGGCGTCCGCCTGGTCACCGGCCATCTGAAAACCGGCGGCGAGCTGGACTGGGCAAACCTGGCAGTGGAGAAGCAAACCCTGGTGTTCTACATGGGCCTGAACCAGGCGCCGGCGATCCGCGAGAAGCTCATTGCTCACGGCATGGCGGAAGATATGCCCGCCGCCATCGTCGAGAACGGCACCGCCGTGTCGCAAAAAGTGGTCAGCGGCACCTTAGGGCAACTGGATATCCTGGCGCAGCAGATGGCTAGTCCGGCGCTGATCATCGTCGGCCGCGTGGTCGGCCTGCGGGATAAACTGAACTGGTTCTCGAACCACTAATCTTCGCCTCCCCCGCGTGGACGACAGACATAAAAAAGGCGGGATAATATCCCGCCTTTTTAGCTGTTGCGTCGCTTACGGCCTGGCGACAAAACCAATCGCTTCGTATACCGCTTTCAGGGTCTGAGAAGCGCGCGCGCTGGCTTTCTCTGCGCCGTCTTTCATTACCTGGTTGAGAAACGCTTCGTCGTTACGGAAACGGTGATAGCGCTCCTGCAGCTCAGTCAGCATGCCCGACACCGCTTCAGCGACTTCGCCTTTCAGGTGGCCATACATTTTGCCTTCAAAATGCTGCTCCAGCTCAGGAATGGTTTTCCCGGTGACCGCGGAGAGGATATCCAGCAGGTTGGAGACACCCGCTTTTTCTTTCAGGTCGTAGCGTACCACCGGCGGCTCGTCGGAGTCGGTCACCGCGCGTTTGATCTTCTTGACCACCGATTTCGGATCTTCCAGCAGGCCGATGACGTTGTTGCGGTTGTCGTCGGACTTGGACATCTTCCTGGTCGGCTCCAGCAGCGACATCACGCGTGCGCCGGACTTCGGAATAAACGGCTCAGGCACTTTAAAGACATCGCCATAGATGGCGTTAAAACGCTGGGCGATATCGCGGCTCAGTTCCAGGTGCTGTTTCTGATCTTCCCCTACCGGAACCTGGTTGGTCTGATACAGCAGAATGTCAGCGGCCATCAGTACCGGGTAATCAAACAGACCGGCGTTGATGTTTTCCGCGTAGCGTGCGGACTTGTCTTTAAACTGGGTCATGCGGCTCAGTTCGCCGAAATAGGTGTAGCAGTTCAGCGCCCAGCCTAACTGGGCGTGTTCCGGCACGTGCGACTGAACGAAGATGGTGCTTTTTTGCGGATCGATGCCACAGGCCAGATACAGCGCCAGGGTATCCAGGGTCGCCTTGCGCAGCTGCTGCGGATCCTGGCGCACGGTAATGGCGTGTTGGTCCACGATGCAATAGATGCAGTGGTAATCGTCCTGCATGTTTACCCACTGACGCAGCGCACCCATGTAGTTGCCAATGGTCAGTTCACCTGAGGGCTGTGCGCCACTAAAAACGATGGGCTTAGTCATGTTTCAATTCCTGAGTTTCACTGTGCGGTAACCCGAGAGCGGGTAAGAGTTCATTAAACTGGTCGAAGAGATAGTCCGGCTCGCTCAGCGCAAGCGGTTCGCCATAGTTATAACCGTAGGTCAGGCCGACAGAGCAGCAGCCTGCCGCTTTGGCCGCCTGAATATCATTGCGCGAATCGCCGACGAACAGCAGCTCGGCAGGAGCCAGAGAGAGCTTTTCCGCTACCAGCAGCAGCGGTTCCGGATGCGGCTTTTTGTTCTGCACGTCATCGCCGCCAATCACCACGGTAAAATATTTCGCGATATCGAGCGCGTCCAGCAGCGGGGCGACAAACGGCGTCGGCTTATTGGTGACCAGCGCCAGCGGCAGGCCTTTGGCATGCAGCGCGCCGAGCGTATCGGCCACCGCCGGGAACAGGAAGCTACCCTCTTCCGCCGTTTCGGCGTAATAGCGGTCAAACAGTTTACGCAAAATGCGCAGCTGTTCGTCTTGCGGAATATCATGATCGTCGACGGAAGGCTTACCCATCGCCGCCCGTAACGTCGCACGCTCCTGACGAGCCCAGGTCAGCGCCCGCTCCATCAGGACATCGGCGCCGTTGCCGATCCAGGTGACAACGCGTTCTTCTCCCGCCACCGGCAACTCCAGGGCGTAGAGGGCGTTATCAACCGCCGAGGTTAGACCCGGCGCACTGTCCACCAGCGTGCCGTCGAGATCAAACGCGATGCCGCGGATCGCCTGTAATTTATCCATGACTCACCTTCGCTAATTCACTACGCATTTGATCAATCACTTTCTTGTAGTCCGGCTGACCGAAGATCGCCGAACCGGCAACAAACATATCCGCACCCGCCGCGGCGATTTCGCCAATATTGCTGGCTTTCACGCCGCCATCCACTTCCAGGCGAATATCGTAGCCAGAAGCATCGATGCGCTGGCGTACTTCACGCAGTTTATCCAGCGTCTGGGGAATAAAGGACTGGCCGCCAAAGCCCGGGTTAACCGACATCAGCAGGATCACGTCCAGCTTATCCATCACGTAATCGAGGTAGCTCAGGGACGTCGCCGGGTTAAACACCAGGCCCGCTTTACAGCCGTGCTCTTTAATCAGCTGCAGGCTGCGATCGACGTGTTCGGAGGCTTCAGGATGGAAGGTGATGATGCTGGCGCCGGCTTCGGCAAAATCAGGAATGATGCGGTCGACCGGCTTTACCATCAGGTGGACGTCGATTGGCGCGGTAATACCGTAATTGCGCAGCGACTTCAGCACCATCGGGCCAATCGTCAGATTCGGCACGTAGTGGTTGTCCATGACGTCGAAGTGCACGACATCCGCACCCGCCGCCAGCGCCTTCGCGGTATCCTCACCCAGACGGGCAAAATCAGCTGACAGAATCGAAGGGGCAATCAAATACTGCTTCATCCGCATCTCCTTGAAATTTATTTGGTCTTAGGCGGACGGTAGAGCGCTAACAGCTCATCCACCTTTTTACGCGTACCACCGTTGCTGCTGATGCTGCGCCGAACCTTCACAATATGTGTTTCTGCCGCGTTTTTATACCATTCCTGCGTCAACGGTGTGCGGTGGTTGGAAATCAGCACCGGGATCCGCTTTTTCATCAGCGATTCCGCCTTTTGCGCCAGCAGTACCTGTTGTTCCAGATTGAAGCTGTTGGTGTGGTAGGCGGTAAAGTTCGCCGTCGCCGTCAGCGGCGCATAGGGTGGATCGCAATATACCACCGCGCGGCTATCTGCACGTTGCATGCACTCTTCATACGATTCGCAGTAAAACTCGGCGTTTTGTGCTTTCTCGGCGAAATGATAGAGCTCTGCCTCGGGGAAATAGGGCTTTTTATAGCGGCCAAACGGCACATTAAACTCGCCGCGCAGATTGTAGCGACACAGGCCGTTGTAGCCGTGGCGATTCAGATACAGGAACAGCACCGCGCGACGCAGCGGATCCTGGCTTTGGTTGAATTCATCACGATACTGGTAGTAGCGCTCAGCGACGTTGTTTTCCGGGACAAACATCTCACGCGCAGCGGCGACGTATTCGTCGGTACGCAATTTAACGATGTTGTACAGGCCAATTAAGTCACTGTTGATATCCGCGAGGATATAACGAGAAAAGTCGGTATTGAGAAATACCGACCCGGCGCCCACAAAGGGCTCGATTAAGCACTCGCCTTCCGGCAAATGCTTTTTAATATCGTCAAGCAGGGGGTACTTCCCCCCTGCCCACTTCAGAAAAGCGCGATTCTTTTTCATGCTGCCTAACTAATTACACGTTCTCCGGCTGTGGAGAAAGCTCCGACAGCATCCTGCGCTTAAGACTACCCCACGGCATTATTTCAGGTCAGCCTGTACCTGATGCAGTGGTTTTGCCCATGGATTTTTCGCCTGCACGTCCGCCGGCAGCGAGGTGACAGCGCGTTTCGCTTCTTCTTTCGAAGCATAGATACCGCTCACCAGCACGTACCACGGTTGGCCGTTACGCGACGTTTCATAGACAACATATCTATCCAGCTTCTCTTTCTTCGCCCAGTTGTTCAGGTTGTCGTAGTTAGAGGAGCTGCTGAGCTGCAGGGTATAGTTACCCGACGGCGCAGATTTCATTGAGCTCACGTCACCTGCCGTTTTACCGCTCTTCGCGGCTGGCGCTGCCGTTGCGGCTGGCGCGGCAGTGGTGGTGGTGGTGGACGCTGTTGCTAGCGGTTTGCTCTGCGCTGTTGCCACCGGTTTGCTTTCGGTTACGGTGGTTTTCGCCGGGGCGGTAGTCGCCGCGCTTTCAACATGCTTCGGCTGAACCGGCTTCGTTTCTACCGGCGCTTTTGCCACGGCCTGAGGCTTCGTCTGCGGCTTCGCTTCGATAACGGTGTGCTTACGCTCTGCCGGACGCGGCGTTGCAGCCGTCTGACGCTCGGTCGCCTGGCGCGGCGCCGCAGTGCTATTGGCGCCATTACGGATCGGCGCGACGGTTGCCGGTTCAGTTGGCAGCGTCGAGTTAGCCACGGCGCCGTCCAGCTGGCCCTGCTGCTGGGTCAGCGCATTGTTCAGATCGCCCTGAACTTCAATACGCTGCTGGCCCTGCGGCTCTGATACTGCCTGGCCCTGCGTCGGGTTCGCGGCAATAGGCGGAACCGTTACGTCCTGCTGTGGGGTGGTGTTGACAGCAGCAGTCTGATCCTGACCGGCAGCAGGCGTGCTGGTGGACTGATCGTCAGACAGATTAATGCTCTTCTCGCCGGAAGCGGTCTGCTGGCTGGACGAGGATGGCGATTTCAGCGCAGAACCAATACCCACGATTAACAGCAGCAGCACCAGAATCCCCACGCCCATCATGATGTACTGACGGGAGGCAGGTTTGGCCGGCGCTTTTTTACGCTTGCGCGGACGACGCTCTACAGGCTGCTCTTCGAGCAGCTCCTCGTCTTCCGCATCCAGTTCTTCTTCGAACTCTTCCTCTTCACGCTCGCGACGGGCCTTACCGGCGCGCGTCGGACGGCCTTCATCGGCATCAAGATCGACGTCGTCAAAATTGATCTGCGGATCGGCATCACGCTCGGAAGACTGACGGGAACGACCAGCACGACGATCGTTGCGATCGGCTTTCATATCGTCTTCTGGTTTGAAATCATCCATTTAACACCCCACTAAAAGGCTTATGCTCACGATTATTGCACATCACCCGAAATGATAACGCCGCGCGAACGCGGCCAGACCTTCTTATTGTTGCGCCTGCTGAGTATCAGCAATCGCGCCAAGAACCACATCATGCGGCACTCCGCCGCGCAGCTCGCTGCTTCCTATTGCGAGCGGGAGCACCAGCCGCATGTCGCCCGCCAGTACTTTTTTATCGCGCATCATATGGGGCAAATACGCCTGCGCACTCATCTCCTGCGGGCCGCGTACCGGTAAGCCTGCACGCTTGAGCAGATCGATAATGCGCTGTGTATCCTGCGCGCGGAACTGCCCCAGCCGTTCGGACGTATGCGCCGCCATCACCATACCTGCCGCCACCGCTTCGCCGTGCAGCCAGTTACCGTAGCCCATTTCCGCCTCGATAGCATGGCCGAAGGTATGTCCAAGATTGAGTAAAGCACGTAACCCAGTTTCACGCTCGTCAGCAGCCACAACTTCCGCTTTCAGCTCACAGCAACGGCGAATACAGTACGCCATCGCTTTTTCATCCAGCGCCAGCAGCGCATCAATGTTGTTTTCCAGCCAGCTGAAGAATTCGCCGTCGAGGATCACACCGTACTTGATGACCTCAGCCAGTCCGGAAGCGAGTTCACGCGCCGGGAGGGTCTTCAGACAGTTAAGATCAACCACCACCGAAACCGGCTGCCAGAAGGCGCCAATCATATTTTTGCCGAGAGGATGGTTCACTGCGGTTTTGCCGCCGACCGACGAATCGACCTGTGACAGCAGAGTGGTAGGGACCTGGATAAAACGCACCCCGCGCTGATAGCTTGCCGCGGCGAAACCGGTTAAATCACCGATTACGCCACCGCCAAGCGCCACCAGCGTGGTGTCGCGGCCATGCGGTTTTTGCAACAGCGCGGTAAAAACAGTATCCATCACCGCCAGGCTTTTATACTGCTCGCCATCGGGCAGGATCACGCTGTCAACGTTGACCCCTGCCTGCTCCAGCACAGAGCGGACGGTATCCAGATAAAGCGGCGCCAGCGTTTCGTTGGTGACCAGCATAGCCTGGTCGCCCGACTTGAGTGGCAGGAAGGAAGCTGGATCGTTAAACAAACCAGCCGCGATGGTAATCGGGTAACTACGTTCCCCGAGGGTAACAGTAAGCCTCTCCATAACGCGACGTCCACCTCAGTGACTTTTACTCTGACGCACTTTTATTAAGCCAGAATCAATTGCTTTCCAGCATATGAATAATCTGGTTCGCGACGACTTTCGCACTCTGATCGTCTGTGCGGATAGTCACATCGGCGATCTCTTCATACAGCGGGTTACGCTCGTCAGCCAGCGCTTCCAGCACTTCACGAGGCGGCGCATCGACTTGTAGCAAAGGACGCTTTTTATCGCGCTGCGTACGGGCCAACTGCTTCTCGATTGTCGTTTCCAGGTAGACCACCACGCCGCGGGCGGAGAGACGGTTACGCGTTTCACGGGATTTTACAGAGCCGCCGCCAGTCGCCAGCACAATCCCCTGTTTTTCCGTCAACTCATTGATAATTTTTTCTTCACGGTCGCGGAAGCCTTCTTCGCCTTCAACATCGAAGACCCAGCCCACATCAGCGCCAGTGCGTTTCTCAATTTCTTGATCGGAATCGTAAAATTCCATGTTGAGCTGTTGGGCTAACTGACGCCCAATAGTGCTTTTGCCGGCACCCATAGGCCCAACCAGAAAGATATTGCGTTTCTCTGCCATTTTTTCGGTACTACTAAGACTATTCGTTAATGATAAACCCGCTTCGCAGACACCCAGCGCCGCAGGGCATGAACTGAAACCTCATATGCAATAGAGCGAGAGTCAGACTAAAAATTATCTCAATACTCCGGCTGGTTTGGCAACTGAATAAAATCGCCGGACAATAAAGGGAGGATTGATGTCGTACCCGACTCTCAAATCGGTACCCCTTGTATGCTAAATCCGTCCTCACGTCAAACACCTGAAACGTGTTTAGCATGAAAAACCTGCTTAACGTACCGCCAGAATCCGTGGCGTAATAAAGACAACCAGTTCACGGCGTTCATTATCTTTCCCGTCGCGACGAAACAGACGCCCCAGCACCGGGATATCGCCAAGCAGCGGGACGCTGTCGCGGGCGGTTTTGTTTTTCTGCGAAAAGATGCCGCCCAACGCTAACGTCTCGCCGCTGCGAACTTCCACCAGGGTTTCTATCTCCTGTTTATCGATGGCCAGCGCCTCGCCATTATCCTGCTTCAGCACCTGACCCGGCGTATTTTCGCTGATCCTCAGCTTCAGCCGCACTCTCCCCTGCTGCAGCACCGTCGGCGTCACCTCCATGCCCAGCACGGCCTCTTTAAATTCCACCGACGTGGCGCCGCTTTCACCGCTGGAAACCTGATAGGGGATCTCGCTCCCCTGCTTGATGCTGGCGGGCTGCATATGCGAGGCCAGCAAACGAGGGCTGGCGATAATATCGACCTGCTGCTTGCGCTCCAGCGCGGAAAGTTCCAGTTCGAGTAAGCGACCGTTAATCTTGCCGATGTTAAACCCCGCACGGGTGCTGGCATCGTTCACCGACATATCGCTGCTCAGGGTGGTGATTTGTCCTGATCCCGGCGAGCCTCCGGCCTCCGCCAGCCGCCACTTCACCCCCAGCTCGCGAAGGCTGGTTTCGCTCATCGACACGATATGAGCGGCCAGCTCCACCTGTCCGACGGGCAAATCCATCTCCTGCGCCCAGGCTTTCAACGCCGGCAGATGCCGGGCATCATCGCGGATCAGCAGACGGTTGGTCCGTTTGTCCGCCATCAGGTGCCCCCTGGCGCTCAGCAACTTACCGCCCGTTTTAGCCAGCTCCTCGGCATCGGCATAGTGCAGGGTCACGTTCTCGGCCTGCAGGGGCAGGTTCTGCAGGCGTTTCTCCTGTTCCGCTTCACGCTGCGCCTGATTCGCCTTTTGCCAGGCCTGGGTATGCGCGTAGATGACCGTTCCCTGCTGTTGCAAAGAGAGGCCTGCGCTATCCGCCACCGCCCGCAGCGCCTGGGTCCAGGGAACCGTTTGCAGATGCAGGGAGAGCGTACCGCTAACGTCCGGCGCCACAACAAGGTTCTTGTGGTTCATTTCGGCCAGCGCTTGCAGCACATGAGCCACCGGCGCGTCATCGACCACCAGCGAAATTGTCTTTTCATTTCGGGCGGCGCCCGCCGCCAGCGGCAGCAGCAGAAGCAGCAGGCTTATCCATCGCATCATATTGTTTCCCTTCACGTTGCCAGCGCCACGCTGGCGGTTCACACCCCGCAGGTGTGGCGATCTCCAGCTCACCGGCCGTCAGCCGGCTCACCCGCCAGCCCGTGGGCAATTGATCATCCATGCGCACCCGCCGCCATTTGCCGCTCCCGTCCTGCAGAAACCCCGTCCAGCCTGCGCCATCCCCGGCCGCGCCGCCATAGCGCCATTGTGATAACTGCACCGTGCGGCAGGGATCCTCTACCGGCTGAAAAGGATCGCGCTCGGCCGCCAGCAGCGACAGCGGCAGCCACAGTAAAGCCCAGCGTTTACGTCCCATCTGCCGCCTCCAGTTGCAAACGCAGGCGGAGCACCTGCGCCTCACGCTCCAGCGAGAACGATCGCGGGTTCATCCCGCAGCGCGCCAGCCAGGAAAAAAGTGCGGGCAGCGTCTGCCAGGGCAGGGTCAGCTCCATCTCGCCCCCGCTTCCCTGAGGTCGCCAGGCGATAAGCTTCACCCCGGCAAGCGGAATGGCTATCGGCGAAAACGGCTGCTTGTCGATGCGCCCTCCGGGTGTTTCACCGGCAGGCATGCGCAATGCCATCACCCGGCGCCACTGCGTTTGCAGGACGGGGTCGCGGGACACTGCCGCCAGCGGCGGCCCGGCAGCGCACCAGAGCGTAACGCCGAAGCCCAGCCCCCCCATCGCGAGCAGGGTCAGCAGCACCGCCTGGCTGCGCCGGCTGCTAATCCACATCGGCACGCTCTTCTGCAAGGGTAAAACTGAACTGCCAGCGTCCCTCGGCGTCGCGCTGCGTTCCGCCCGCTTTTGCCGGCGCGAATCCCGCCACATTGGTCAGAATGCGCTCCAGTCCGGCCAGCGCCTGAAGGTTGAGGGCCAGGCCGTTCACGGTCAGAACCGCGCCCTGGTAATCCAGCCGCGTCAGCCACGCCTGCGCGGGCAGATCTGCCGCCAGCGCCAGCAGCCTGGGTTGCCAGGCGGCGATCGCCGCTCTACGCCGTTGCTGTTGACGATGACGCTGGTGCTGCTGCCACGCCTCGCGCATTGGAAGCTCGCGCTGTTTAAGCGAGGCGAGCAACTGCGCGTCGGCCGTCGCGTGGAGTGTCGCCAGGGCGAGATGCTGCAGACGGACCGTGCGACATACCTGCAGGATCATCAATCCCAGCAGCATAATGCCGGTAGCAATCAGCAGGATGAAGCGCAGGCGCTGGCGCCGCCGCAGGTCGCGCCAGGGGAGAAGATTAACGGCATGCGTCATGGTGTTCACTCCCCAGCGCCAGCCCAAGGGCGATAGCGTAGCGATCGCCATCGACCGGCAGAGGAGGCTGCCGGCGGTGAATGACCTGCCAGACATCTAAGTTGCTGGCCTCGTCGCCAGCGTCAGCGCACAGACGCAAAGGAACCTGAAGCTGCTCCGCCAGCTGGCTTAACGACTTCACCTCATCGCAGGTGACACAACCCCAGGCCTCCTGCGTCGCCCATAGCCAGTGATTTTCATCCCGCCACGCGAGGCCCTGCGACTGCGGGTTCAGCAAGGGGACAAACGCGCCGAGCGCGCTGGCATCCGGCACGATGGCCGCTACCCGCAGTCGTAGCCGTCCTGCCAGCGCCCGCAGGACATTGATGTCCAGCCGCTGCGCCGCCGTGACCTGCCAACCGTCATCCCGCGAGGTGGGAGCATAATCAATGCTTAAGGAGGCGGCGGGCATCGCCAGTTGCTGGGTCATCGCGCTGGCTATCCACGTCGCCTGTTCACGATCCCGCAGGGCGAACTGGGGATACGGCAGGCGCTTTTGCAGCGTGCGAACGGCGGGGAAAGCGATACTGACCTGATGCTGCACCGGTAGCTCCCGCCGCCAGGCGCTAAGCTGTGCGCCAAGGGCGCTGACGTCCACCACCATCCCCTGCCGTACCAGGCCTGGCGGCAGCGGAATACGCCACCAGCGGCGCAGCGCCCAGTGTGAGCGTTCATGCAATAGCGCGACAATGGCGATGCTATCCTGCTGGATATGCATTCCGATCCGCCAGTTTCTGAAAGCCATGCTTACGATCTCCTTATCCGGCAAAACTGTCCGGCTATATCAATGCACCTGGCTTGCCTTTATACTACCGCGCGTTTGTTTATAAACTGCCCAAATAAAACTAAATGGGAAAACACCGGTGAAGTTCGTAAAGTATCTATTGATCCTTGCAGTCTGTTGCGTACTGCTGGGAGCAGGCTCGATTTTTGGCCTCTACAAATACATAGAGCCGCAACTCCCCGACGTCGCAACCCTGAAGGATGTGCGTTTGCAGATCCCGATGCAGGTCTATAGCGCCGACGGTGAGCTTATTGCGCAATATGGCGAAAAACGCCGTATCCCTGTGACGCTGCAGCAAATTCCCCCCGAGCTGGTGAAAGCGTTTATCGCCACTGAAGACAGCCGTTTCTATGAGCACCACGGCGTCGATCCGGTGGGTATTTTCCGCGCCGCCAGCGTGGCGATGTTTTCAGGCCATGCCTCCCAGGGCGCCAGCACCATCACCCAGCAGTTAGCACGTAACTTCTTCCTCAGCCCCGAGAAGACGTTGATGCGTAAGATTAAAGAGGCCTTTCTGGCTATCCGCATCGAGCAGTTGCTGAACAAAGATGAAATCCTTGAGCTGTATCTGAACAAGATCTACCTCGGCTACCGCGCCTATGGCGTCGGCGCCGCGGCGCAGGTCTATTTTGGCAAACCTATCGACCAGTTGACCCTGAGTGAGATGGCGGTGATTGCCGGTCTGCCGAAAGCGCCTTCTACCTTTAACCCACTCTATTCCATGGATCGCGCGACCGCCCGTCGCAACGTGGTGCTGTCGCGTATGTTGAGCGAGGGGTACATCACCCAGGCGCAATATGATGAGGCGCGCAGCGAAGCGATCGACGCCAGCTATCACGCGCCGAAAATCGCTTTCTCCGCCCCTTACCTGAGCGAAATGGTGCGCCAGGAGATGGTGAATCGCTACGGCGAGCAGGCCTATGAAGATGGCTACCGGGTTTACACCACCATTACTCGCAAGAATCAGCAGGCAGCCCAGCAGGCGGTACGCAATAACGTGCTGGATTACGATATGCGTCACGGCTACCGCGGCCCGGCCAGCGTGCTATGGAAAGTCGGTGAAACGCCGTGGGAGACGAAGAAAATCATCGACTCGCTGAAGCGTCAGTCTGGCTACGGCCCGCTTTTCCCGGCGGTGGTCACTTCCGCGAATGCCCAGGAGGCCGTCGCGCTGTTGGCTAACGGCGACTCGGTTTCTCTGACGATGGACGGCGTGCGCTGGGCCCGGCGCTTTATCTCGGATACGCAGCAGGGGGCGACCCCGCGTAAAGTCAACGACGTCCTGCAGGCCGGGCAGCAGATCTGGGTTCGTAAAGTGGCTGACGGCTGGTGGCTGTCACAGGTCCCGGACGTCAACTCAGCGCTGGTCTCCATTAATCCGCAAAACGGCGCGATTATTGCTCTCGTCGGCGGGTTTGACTTTAACCAGAGCAAGTTCAACCGCGCCACTCAGGCGCTGCGTCAGGTCGGCTCCAACATTAAGCCGTTCCTCTATACCGCCGCGATGGATAAAGGCTTAACGCTGGCCAGTATGCTCAACGATGTGCCGATCTCGCGCTGGGACGCAGGCGCAGGATCCGACTGGCGGCCGAAGAACTCGCCGCCGCAGTATGCCGGTCCGATTCGTTTACGCCAGGGGCTTGGACAGTCGAAAAACGTGGTGATGGTGCGCGCTATGCGCGCCATGGGCGTTGACTATGCCGCCGAGTATCTGCAGCGCTTTGGCTTCCCGGCGCAAAACATTGTCCACACAGAATCGCTGGCCCTGGGCTCCGCCTCCTTTACGCCCCTGCAGGTTGCCCGCGGATATTCGGTGATGGCCAACGGCGGCTTCCTGGTCAACCCGTTCTTTATCAGTAAGATTGAGAATGATCAGGGCGGCGTTCTCTTCGAAGAACGTCCGAAAATCGCCTGCCCGCAGTGTGATTTACCGGTCATTTACGGTGATACGCCAAAATCCAACGTGCTGGAAAATAAAGATGTGGAAGATGTCGCCACCTCGACGGAACCGCAGAACGGCAACGTGCCGCCACAGCCGCAGCTGGAGCAGGCCAACCAGTCGCTGGTTGCACAGAGCGGCGCCCAGGAATACGCGCCGCATGTGATTAACACGCCGCTGTCGTTCCTGATAAAAAGCGCACTGAACAGCAACATCTTTGGCGAACCGGGCTGGATGGGAACCGGCTGGCGTGCCGGACGCGATCTGCAGCGGCATGACATCGGCGGGAAAACCGGGACCACCAACAGCTCGAAGGATGCCTGGTTCTCAGGCTACGGCCCAGGTGTAGTGACTTCGGTATGGATCGGCTTTGACGATCATCGTCGCGATCTTGGCCGCACCACCGCCTCCGGGGCGATTAAAGATCAGATCTCCGGCTATGAGGGCGGTGCTAAAAGTGCCCAGCCGGCCTGGGACAGCTTTATGAAGAGCGTGCTGGAGGGGGTGCCGGAAGAACCGTTAACCCCGCCGCCGGGGATCGTCACGGTGAATATCGACCGCAGCACTGGTCAGTTGGCTAACGGGGGCAACAGCCGCGCGGAATACTTCATTGAAGGAACCCAGCCCACGCAGCAGGCGGTCCATGAGGTGGGCACCACCCTGACTGACGGCGGTGGTGAAACCCACGAACTGTTCTGACAAAAAAAGCGCCTGCGGGCGCTTTTTTATTGCTGCTAACGGCGCGCTTTCTCTCAGAGTCGGCCCTGAGCCAGCAGCCACTCGCGCACTAAAAACAGCGCGCTGACGTTACGGGCTTCGTTAAAATCTTCTTCATCCAGCAGCGACATCAGCTGCGCCAGCGGCCAGCGCACCTGCGGCAGCGGCTCAGGTTCATCGCCCGGCAGTGACTCAGGATAGAGGTCTTCCGCCACCAGGATATTCATTTTGCTGGAGAAGTAAGAGGGGGCCATACTGAGCTTCTTCAGAAACGTCAGCTTATTGGCGCCAAAGCCAACCTCTTCTTTCAGCTCGCGATTCGCTGCTTCATCCACGGTTTCACCCGGGTCAATCAGCCCTTTGGAGAAACCCAGCTCGTAGGATTCCGTGCCGACGGCATACTCGCGAATCAAAATAATGTGATCATCAACAATCGGCACAATCATCACCGCTTCACGGGTGGATGGCCGCATACGTTCATAAACGCGACGCACACCGTTGCTGAATTCCAGATCGACGCTTTCGACATTAAAGAGGCGCGAACGGGCGACAGTTTCAACATTGAGAATGGTGGGTTTTTGTAATGATTTGCTCATTGTCATCGGTCTATGCTGTGATTAAGCAGTCATTGTGCGATACGCAACACGCTTTCGGCAATCCAAATCGCTACTTATTTACAGAGTTGTAACCTTTTACCGGCAAAGGGGAAAGTAATAAAGATAAAAAAGTCAATAGCTTGAATTCTGTTTGAGAATTTACCGATTTCTGCGCATTAACGTTTTTGGTAAGCTTATGCGTTGCTGCATGACATATTCACTACCCTGTAACCAGGTGCGCCACTAACACTGCAGCTTGACGTTAGTCTTCACGTTCACCGACGATATCGTAAGAAAAAATAACTATGATGGGATGGGCATGGGCACCTTTCTGATTTTCCTTACAGCTCTGCTAATCTGCGTATTGCTCATCGGATGGTGGTACCGCGCTCACGCCAGACGCCGACGCCTTCCTCTACTGCACGCCTTTAGCGACGCCACTACGCGGCCGCTTCCTGCCGATGAGCGTCAGGCTATCGAAAAGTATCTTGCGGAGCTCAGTCGCACCCTGCAGGTCCCGGCGTCCGGCGCAACGACCGCACCCGTCGCTTTGGCGCTGAATGAACAGAGTGATACGGTCTACGCGGTGACGCGAGCCATCACTCGCTACGGGATCACTACCGACGCGCCGAATAAATGGCGCTACTTTCTCGATTCGGTGGAAGTCCATCTGCCGCCGTTCTGGGAACAGCATATCAACGACGAAAACAGCGTTGAGCTGATCCCCACCGACAGCCTGCCGCTGGTTATCACCCTTAACGGACATAGCCTGAGCGACTATCGTCAGGAGGCGCAAAGCTACGCCCTGGAACGCGCATCGGCCACCCAGGCCTCCATTCGCGGCGAAGAGAGCGAACAGGTAGAGCTACGGCAGATCCGTCGGGAAAGTCGGGAAGAACACGCCCTCAACCGGCCGGATGGGCTGCGCGAAGCGATCCTGATCGTCGCCTCCTTCCTGTTCTTTTATTTCAGCCTGATTGGGCCAGCCGTTTTTACCCCCTGGCTGGTGGCCGCGGGGGTACTGCTTCTCGCCGCTGGCGTGGGGGGGATCTATGCCCCGCCGCGCCGCGCCGCGTTGCGCGAAATTCACTGCCTGCGGGGCGTTCCCAAACGCTGGGGTCTGTTTGGCGAAAACGATCAGGAACATATCAATAACATTTCGCTGGGTATTATCGATCTCATCTATCCGCGCCACTGGCAGCCATGGATCGCCCAGGACCTGGGACAGCAGACCGATATTGATATCTATCTCAACCGTCACGTGGCCCGCCAGGGACGCTACCTGTCGCTCCATGATGAAGTGAAAAACTTCCCGCTACAGTACTGGCTGCGCAGCGCGATTATCGCCGCCGGCGCGCTGGTAGTGGTGATCATGCTGTGGGTCAGCGTACCGCTAAATATGCCGTTTAAGTTCACCCTGTCGTGGTTGAAGGGCGCCCAGACGATTGAAGCGACAACCGTCGACCAGCTGGCAAAAGCCCATGTGCGCATTGGCGATACGCTGCGCCTGACAGGCACCGGGATGTGTAATATCCGTACGCCGGGTAGCTGGTCGGCCAAAGAGGATTCGCCGTTCCTGCCTTTCGATTGTTCACAGATTGTATGGAACGACGCCCCTCCTCTGCCGCTGCCGGAGTCTGATATTGTCAGCAAAGCGACCGCCCTGATGCAGTCCGTCCAGCGCCAGCTGCACCCGGAAACCGACGATGACTCCCGCGTCAGCCCGGCGCTGCGCTCCGCGATTCAGAAATCAGGCATGGTGCTGCTGGATGATTTCGGCGATATCGTCCTGAAAACCAACGATCTCTGCTCGGCAAAGGATGACTGCCTGCGCCTGAAAAACGCGCTGGTCAATCTCGGGAATACCCGTAACTGGGAGGCATTAACCAAGCGCGCCACCGCCGGAAAACTGGACGGCGTGAACGTGCTGCTGCGCCCGGTCAGCGCGGAGTCGCTGGAGAATCTGGTGACCACTTCCACCGCCCCCTTTGTAATGCGTGAAACTTCGCGAGCCGCGCAGGCGCTAAACAGCCCGGCGCCCGGCGGTTTCTTGATCGCCAGCGATGAAGGCAGCGTGCTGGTCAATCAGCCGTGGCCGGCGGTGAGCCTGTATGATTATCCGGCACATGAGCAGTGGAGCGAGCTGCGGCGGCTGGCCGGTATGCTCATGCATACCCCTTTCCACGCCGAAGGGATCGTCACCAATCTGTTTACCGACGCCAACGGCACCCAGCATATCAATCTGCACCGCATCCCCGACCGCAGCGGACTGTGGCGCTATCTGGGCATTACGCTGCTGCTGTTGTCGATGCTGGGATGCATGGCTTACCACGGCATACAGGCGCTGCGTCGTTATCAACGCCATCGCCAGCGTATGGAAGAGATTCAGAAATATTACGAAAGCTGCCTGAACCCGGTACTGCTCCCCGCGTCTGACCCGCAAGATTAATTTTCCCGGCGACAGGGTATGATACCCTGTCGCCCATTTTCTGCTCGCTGGAGAGTCATCATGCATTTTGATATCGCCTGGCAGGAGGTTGATACCGTTCTGCTGGATATGGACGGCACGCTCCTGGACCTCGCTTTTGACAACTATTTCTGGCAAACGCTGGTGCCTGAAACCTGGGGAGCCGCCCGCGGCCTCAATCTGCAGGAGGCGAAAGACGCCATGCGCCAGGAGTATCACGCCGTGCAGCATACGCTAAACTGGTACTGTCTGGATTACTGGAGCGAGCGCCTGGGTTTGGATATTTGTGCGATGACCAGCGAACAGGGTCCGCGCGCCACGCTGCGCGAGGATACGGTGCCGTTCCTTGATGCGCTCAAGGCCTGCGGTAAGCGACGCATTCTGTTGACCAATGCCCATCCCCACAATCTGGCGGTGAAGCTCAAACACACCGGCCTGGATGCGCACCTTGATTTATTACTTTCCACCCACACATTTGGTTATCCGAAAGAGGATCAGCGCCTGTGGCGCGTCGTGGCGGAGGAGACTGGCCTTGAGGCCCATAAAACGCTGTTTGTCGACGACAGCGAGGCGATTCTGGATGCCGCGAGGGAATTTGGCATTCGTTACTGCCTGGGCATTACCAATCCCGACTCCGGGCTGGCGGAAAAGCAGTATCTGCGCCACCCAGGGCTGAATGATTACCGGCGACTGATCCCTTCGCTTACCCCGAAGGAGAGGCGATGAAAGAGAAGCCCAGCGAAACCGTCAGACTGGACAAATGGCTTTGGGCCGCCCGCTTTTACAAGACCCGCGCACTGGCGCGGGAGATGATTGAAGGCGGCAAGGTGCATTACAACGGACAACGCAGCAAACCCGGGAAAATTGTCGAGCTGGACGCCATGCTGACGCTGCGCCAGGGCAATGACGAGCGTACGGTACGGATCGTCGGTATTACCGAACAGCGCCGCCCGGCAAGTGAAGCCGTCGCCCTGTATGAAGAGACAGCGGAAAGTATCGAGAAGCGTGAAAAAGTGGCCCTGGCGCGCAAAATGAACGCCCTGACCATGCCGCACCCTGACAGACGTCCGGACAAGAAAGAGCGCCGCGACCTGATGAGATTTAAACACGGCGAGAGTGAGTAACTCGCGCCAGAAAGAGAGATGATTATGACTCAACACGATCAATTACATCGTTATCTGTTTGAAAACTATGCCGTACGCGGCGAGCTGGTGACGGTGTCGGAAACCCTGGAACAGATTCTGGCCAATCACACCTATCCACAGCCGGTGAAAACGGTGCTGGCGGAGCTGCTGGTCGCCACCAGCCTGCTGACCGCGACGCTGAAGTTTGCTGGTGATATTACCGTTCAGCTGCAGGGCGATGGCCCTTTACAGCTGGCGGTGATCAACGGCAATAACCAGCAGCAGTTGCGCGGCGTCGCGCGCGTGCAGGGCGATATTGCGGACGATGCGGATCTGAAAACGATGGTCGGCAACGGCTATCTGGTCATTACCATCTCCCCGAAAGAGGGTGAACGTTATCAGGGTGTGGTCGGTCTGGAAGGCGATACGCTGGCCGCCTGCCTGGAAGATTACTTCCAGCGTTCAGAGCAGCTGCCGACGCGCCTCATCATTCGCACCGGGGAACATGAAGGTCAGCCGATGGCCGGTGGGATGCTGCTGCAGGTGATGCCGGCGCAGGATACCCAGACAACCGACTTCGAGCACCTGGCGACGCTCACCGAGACCATCAAGGCGGAAGAGCTGTTCACCCTGCCGGCGAACGATGTGCTGTGGCGCCTGTACCATGAGGAAGAGGTCACGGTCTACGAGCCGCAGAGCGTCGAGTTCAAATGTACGTGTTCTCGTGAACGCTGCGCTGGCGCGCTGAAGACCCTGCCGGATGAAGAGATAGATAGCATCCTCGCCGATGAAGGCGAGATTGATATGCACTGCGACTACTGCGGTAACCACTATATCTTCAATGCCATGGATATTGCCGAGATCCGTAATAACGCCTCTCCGGCCGACCCACAGGTCCATTAATCCCCGCGTCTTCCACAGGTACAGGGTGGCGATGTTGTTCGTCGCCTTGTGCCTGACTTTTATTTATTCACGAGTTGAATCGATTTTCCCTGAAAGAGTTACGTAATTTTATTCCAGGAAAGCGATTACATTCACAATTCAGTAGTTTTTTTAATTACTTTTTAACCATTAATAAACATCTACCCCCAACATCCGCCCATTTCCTGAGATAATCCACTTCACTTCGTGACAGGAGTCACCGTTTTTTTCGTCATTCTGAGGAATGTCGAGATACGTAAATCTATGAGCCTGGTCGCGGTCAATACCCGGTAAGAAACCCTACAATTTACAGCAGTACATCTTGGCTAAGGAGCAGTGACATGCGCGTTAATCATGGTTTAACCCCGCAGGATCTCAAGGCTTATGGTATCAATGACGTTCAGGATATCGTCCACAACCCCAGCTACGATATGTTGTTTCAGGAAGAGCTCGACCCCAGCCTGGAAGGTTACGAACGTGGCGTATTAACCAGTCTGGGTGCTATCGCCGTCGACACGGGCATTTTTACCGGTCGTTCTCCGAAAGATAAGTATCTCGTTCGCGACGACACCACCCGCGATACCGTCTGGTGGTCCGATAAAGGCAAAGGTAAAAACGACAACAAGCCGCTTTCACAGGAAACCTGGCAGCATCTGAAAGGGCTGGTGACCCAGCAGTTGTCCGGTAAACGGCTGTTTATCGTCGACGCCTTCTGCGGCGCCAACGCCGATACCCGTCTCAGCGTGCGCTTTATTACCGAAGTGGCCTGGCAGGCGCACTTCGTTAAAAACATGTTCATCCGCCCGAGCGATGAAGAGCTGGCGGACTTCGAGCCCGACTTCATCGTGATGAACGGCGCGAAGTGCACCAATCCGCAGTGGAAAGAGCAAGGTCTGAACTCAGAAAACTTCATCGCCTTCAACCTCACCGAACGCATCCAGCTGATCGGCGGCACCTGGTATGGTGGCGAAATGAAGAAAGGGATGTTCTCGATCATGAACTACCTGCTGCCGCTGAAGGGCATCGCCTCCATGCACTGCTCAGCCAACGTCGGCGAAAAAGGCGATGTCGCTATTTTCTTCGGCCTCTCAGGCACCGGCAAAACCACCCTCTCCACCGATCCAAAACGCCGCCTGATTGGCGATGATGAACATGGCTGGGATGACGACGGCGTGTTTAACTTCGAAGGGGGCTGCTACGCCAAGACCATCAAGCTCTCTGAAGCGGCCGAGCCGGATATCTATCACGCCATTCGCCGCAATGCTCTGCTGGAAAACGTGGTGGTGCGCGCCGATGGCACGATCGATTTCGATGACGGTTCGAAGACTGAAAACACCCGCGTCTCCTACCCCATCGACCATATCGACAACATTGTTAAACCGGTTTCCAAAGCGGGTCACGCCACCAAAGTGATCTTCCTGACGGCCGATGCGTTCGGCGTCCTGCCGCCGGTCTCCCGCCTGACCGCCGATCAGACGCAGTACCATTTCCTGTCCGGGTTTACCGCCAAACTGGCCGGCACCGAACGCGGCGTGACCGAGCCCACGCCAACCTTCTCCGCCTGCTTTGGCGCCGCCTTCCTGTCGCTGCATCCGACACAGTACGCCGAAGTGCTGGTTAAACGTATGCAGGCGGCCGGCGCGCAGGCTTATCTGGTCAATACCGGCTGGAACGGCACCGGCAAGCGTATCTCGATTAAAGATACCCGCGCCATCATCGACGCCATCCTCAATGGCTCGCTGGACAACGCGGAGACCTTTACCCTGCCGATGTTTAACCTGCAGATCCCAACGGCGCTCCCGGGTGTGGATACCCAGATCCTCGATCCGCGCAGCACCTATGGTTCCCCGGAGCAGTGGCAGGAAAAAGCCGATCAGCTGGCGAAGCTGTTTATCAAGAACTTTGAGAAGTATACCGATACGCCAGCGGGCGCCACGCTGGTGGCGGCAGGGCCGCAGCGCTAACGGGCGCAGAGGTGAAAAAGCCGGGCTTGCCCGGCTTTTTGTTGTGCAACGTCCTGATCGGCCAACCTCGGCCGCACTCAGCTCTCTTTGGCGGGTTTCATCGGCGCCAGCATCCGGTGCACCGGTAGCCAGGCGCGGATCAGTAATCCGCCGCGTTCGCTGGAGCCAATCTCCAGCCGGCCGTTGTGATTGTCGATAATACGCTGAACAATCGCCAGCCCCAGCCCGGTGCCGCTGGTACTGCGGGCGCTATCGCCGCGTACAAACGGCTGGAACAGATGTTCGCGCTGCTCAGGTTTGATCCCCGGCCCGTCATCTTCCACCTGGAACCAGGCCCGGCTCGCTTCGCTGCCGCTGCTGACCTTGATCCAGCCATTGCCATAGCGAGCCGCATTCACCACCATATTCGCCAGCGCACGCTTGATAGAAAGCGGGTGCATGCGTACCGGGATTTCACCGGCCTGCAGGGCGGTGGCGATCTCACGTTCATAGCCGCTCTCTGCGGCGATCACTTCGCCCAGTACAGCATTGAGGTCCGCCAGCTCCATCGGCATCTCCTGCCCGGTGCGCAGATAGTCGATAAACTGCTCGATGATGGCGTTGCACTCTTCGATATCTTTATTGATCGACTCAGCGAGATACCCGTCCTGCTCGCCCATCATCTCGGTGGCCAGACGAATGCGCGTCAGCGGAGTACGTAAATCGTGGCTGACCCCGGCCATCAGCAACGTACGGTCGTCAGCCAGCTGCTTCACGCCCGCGGCCATATGGTTAAAGGCGCGGGTCACCGAGCGCACCTCAGAGGCGCCGTACTCTCGCAGCGGCGGCGGGATAATACCGCGCCCGACCTGCAGCGCCGCGTGTTCGAGATCTACCAGCGGACGGTTCTGAATACGGATAAACAGCCAGGCGCCGCCTATCGCCAACAGCATGATCGCCAGGGTATAGCGGAACAGCGGCGAGAAGTCGCCCTGATGAATTTCGGTCAGCGGTACCCGCACCCAGATATTGGGCGACAGCCAGGTCTTCAGCCACACCACGGGGGAGCTTTTATTGACCTCCACCCGCACCTCAGTGGGGCCGCCGAGCTGATGCGCCATCTGCTGGCTTAAGAATTCATAATGCTGCGCCCAGCGCAGCCCTGCGTCTTCCGCCGCTTCATTGGAATAGAGCGAAATCCCCAGCTCACGATAAATTTCACGACGAAACGCCGGGGGCACCACCAGCTGGGTGCCATCCTCCAGCTGCAGTTTGTCGGTCATCAGCATACGGACTTCGTAGGCCAATACTTTATTAAACTGCTGGAGACTCGGCAGGATCGCGAAATTCAGTACCACCAGATAGGTCGTCACCAGGCTGACGAACAGCAAGGTGACGATCAGGAGCAGCGTGCGAGCAAAGGAGCTGCGCGGCGAAAAGCGCACGCGTTTCATGCCTTAGAGCCGTCCGGGACGAAGACGTAGCCCAGACCCCAGACGGTCTGGATATAGCGCGGATGCGCCGGGTCCTCTTCCACCATGCGGCGCAGGCGGGAGATCTGAACGTCGATGGAGCGCTCCATCGCAGAATATTCGCGCCCGCGGGCGAGGTTCATCAGCTTATCGCGCGACAGCGGTTCGCGAGGATGACTCACCAGCGCCTTCAGGACCGCAAATTCGCCGCTGGTCAACGGCATCGGCTCGTCTTCACGGAACATCTCGCGGGTGCCCAGGTTCAGTTTGAATTTACCAAAGGCGATAACCGCCTCTTCCTGCGATGGCGCGCCCGGCAGTTCATTCGCCTGACGACGCAGCACCGCCCGAATACGGGCCAGCAGTTCACGCGGGTTAAACGGCTTCGGAATGTAGTCGTCAGCCCCGATTTCCAGGCCAACGATCCGGTCAACCTCTTCACCTTTCGCCGTCACCATAATGATCGGCATCGGGTTGCTCTGACTGCGCAGACGACGGCAAATCGAGAGACCATCTTCCCCAGGCAGCATCAGATCCAGCACCATCAGGTGGAAGGATTCACGGGTTAACAGACGATCCATCTGTTCGGCGTTCGCCACGCTACGAACCTGGAAGCCCTGCTCGGTCAGATAACGTTCGAGCAGCGCACGCAGGCGCATGTCGTCATCCACAACCAGAATCTTATAATTCTCTTGCATTGTTTGTACTCCCAAAGGTTCACTGCAATAGTCAGTGCGTATTCTCAAAAAAGCCCGGCGCGCTCACCAGCTAAATCTGGTATATATTCCAGGCTAAATTGTTACAAAGCATATTTAACAGCAGGTTAAGTATACATTTAATCATAAGACACAGTATTTATCCTGTCGGTATTATTACGCGCTACAAATTGTGCGCAACGACAGACTGTCAGAAGGTTGAACTCACGATGAAAACGCCGCTGATCACCCGCGAGGGATATGAAAAACTGAAGCAGGAAATGGACTACCTGTGGCGCCAGGAGCGCCCGGAAGTGACCAAAAAGGTCACCTGGGCCGCCAGCCTTGGCGACCGCAGCGAGAACGCGGACTACCAGTACAACAAAAAGCGCCTGCGGGAGATCGATCGCCGGGTCCGCTATCTGACCAAATGTCTGGAACAGTTAAAGATCGTCGATTATTCCCCGCAGCAGGAAGGCAAAGTCTTCTTCGGCGCCTGGGTAGAGATCGAAAACGACGAGGGCGATACCAAACGCTTTCGCATCGTCGGCTACGATGAAATTTTTGGCCGCAAAGACTACATCTCCATCGACTCACCGATGGCGCGGGCCTTGCTGAAAAAAGAGGTCGGCGATCTGGCTATCGTTAACACGCCGGCGGGCGAAGCCAGCTGGTATGTCAACGAGATCGAATACGTAAAATAGACAAGAACTTTCCGAGAGACACCGGGCGCGACTGGCATTTTCAGCCGTCAGTCCGTATAACTAGTCCCTGATTTTTGACCCTAAAGATGAATTAAAAGCCATGATGAATGATTCGCTCTGCCGCATTATTGCGGGTGAACTTCAGGCCAGAGCCGAACAGGTAGAAGCTGCCGTTCGCCTGCTTGATGAAGGGAACACCGTGCCGTTTATTGCACGTTATCGTAAAGAAGTCACCGGCGGTCTGGATGACACGCAGCTGCGTAATCTGGAAACTCGCCTTGGCTATCTGCGCGAACTGGAAGACCGTCGTCAGGCGATCCTCAAATCCATCGCTGAACAGGGCAAACTGACCGACGCGCTGGAAAAAGCCATCACCTCCACGCTGAGCAAAACCGAACTGGAAGACCTCTACCTGCCGTACAAGCCGAAGCGCCGTACCCGCGGGCAGATCGCCATCGAAGCCGGGCTGGAGCCGCTGGCTGACCTGCTGTGGAACGAACCGGCCCACGATCCGGAAGCGGAAGCCGCAAAATATATTAACGCTGACAACGGCATCGCCGACAGCAAAGCGGCCCTGGACGGCGCGCGCTATATTCTGATGGAGCGGTTTGCCGAAGACGCCGCGCTGCTGGCGAAGGTCCGTGACTATCTGTGGAAAAACGCCCACCTGGTCTCCACCGTCGTCAGCGGCAAAGAAGAGGAAGGCGCCAAATTCCGCGACTACTTCGATCACCATGAACCGATCGCCACCGTGCCGTCGCATCGCGCGCTGGCGATGTTCCGCGGTCGCAACGAAGGCGTGCTGCAGCTCTCTTTAAACGCCGATCCGCAGTTTGACGAGCCGCCGAAAGAGAGCCACGGCGAGCAAATTATTATCCACCACCTTGGCCTGCGCCTGAATAACGCCCCGGCGGACAGCTGGCGTAAAGGTGTCGTCAGCTGGACCTGGCGTATCAAAGTCCTGATGCACCTCGAAACCGAGCTGATGGGCACCGTGCGCGAGCGCGCGGAGGACGAAGCCATCAACGTCTTCGCCCGTAACCTGCACGACCTCCTGATGGCCGCGCCCGCCGGGCTGCGCGCCACCATGGGACTCGATCCGGGCCTGCGCACCGGGGTGAAAGTGGCCGTCGTCGACGCCACCGGTAAACTGGTCGCCACCGATACCATCTATCCCCATACCGGCCAGGCCGCCAAAGCGGCCGTCGTCGTCGCCGCGCTGTGTGAAAAGTACAATGTTGAGCTGGTGGCCATCGGCAATGGTACCGCCTCGCGTGAAACCGAGCGTTTCTTCCTCGACGTGCAGAAGCAGTTCCCGAAAGTCACCGCCCAGAAGGTGATCGTCAGCGAAGCCGGGGCTTCCGTTTACTCCGCCTCCGAGCTGGCGGCCCAGGAGTTCCCGGACCTCGACGTGTCGCTGCGCGGCGCGGTCTCCATCGCCCGCCGTCTGCAGGATCCCCTGGCCGAGCTGGTGAAAATCGACCCGAAATCGATTGGCGTCGGCCAGTATCAGCACGATGTCAGCCAGACCCAGCTGGCGCGTAAGCTGGACGCGGTGGTGGAAGACTGCGTGAACGCCGTCGGCGTTGACCTGAACACCGCCTCCGTTCCGCTGCTGACCCGCGTCGCCGGCCTGACCCGCATGATGGCGCAGAACATCGTTGCCTGGCGCGACGAGAACGGCCAGTTCCAGAATCGCCAGCAGTTGCTGAAGGTCAGCCGTCTGGGGCCGAAAGCCTTTGAACAGTGCGCCGGCTTCCTGCGTATCAACCACGGCGACAACCCGCTGGATGCCTCCACCGTGCACCCGGAAGCCTATCCGGTGGTCGAGCGCATTCTGGCCGCCACCCAGCAGGCGCTGAAAGATCTGATGGGCAACAGCAGCGAACTGCGTCATCTGAAGGCCGTGGATTTCACCGATGAGAAGTTCGGCGTTCCGACCGTCACCGACATTATCAAAGAGCTGGAAAAACCGGGCCGCGATCCGCGTCCGGAGTTTAAGACGGCGAAGTTCGCCGACGGCGTAGAGACCATGAACGATCTGCTGCCGGGGATGATCCTGGAAGGCGCCGTCACCAACGTCACCAATTTCGGCGCGTTTGTCGATATCGGCGTCCATCAGGATGGACTGGTACACATTTCGTCGCTTTCTGACCGGTTTGTTGAAGATCCGCACACCGTGGTGAAAGCGGGCGACATCGTGAAGGTCAAAGTCATGGAAGTCGATCTGCCGCGTAAACGTATCGCTCTGACCATGCGTCTCGACGAGCAGCCAGGCGACAGCAACGCCCGCCGCGGCGGCGGTCAGGATCGCCCCCAGGGCAACCGCCCGGCCGCGAAAGCCGCCAAACCCCGCGGTCGCGAGGCACAGCCTGCCGGTAACAGCGCAATGATGGATGCCCTCGCTGCGGCGATGGGTAAAAAACGCTAATCTCTCCCTGCCCCTTTTCAGGGGCAGTTTTCATTTTTTATCCCCTGGCGATACGGCCGCCATTACGCGCAAAACGGGTTCAGTCATTTCTGATAATCTGCATTAATTCCGTTAAGGAAAGGTCGCGAAATTATTATTTTCATTTCGTTAACTTAAGAAACCTTAATTAAACATTAGATCGCCGAAATAATATTTTGCGCTATTTGATCACCGACTGGATTTTGCGGCATATCAATAAAAAGGTGATTTTCGCTATAAAAATAGCGCGAAGCGCATCATATGTATTGATGATAAAAACCATTCTCATTATCATCACTTTCAGAACGTTTTTTCCTTTTTCGTTGGCTACGGTCCCCGGCGCAGCTGCCTCCAGGCGTCCGGAAAATTCTTCTTCGGTTAGCGATAGACAAGTAGGCCCTATGCAATTCACACCTGATAGTGCGTGGAAAATTACCGGATTCTCCCGCGATATTAGCCCAGCATACCGTCAGAAATTACTCTCCCTCGGCATGCTGCCCGGTTCCTCATTTCATGTGGTTCGCGTAGCGCCACTCGGCGATCCTGTTCATATTGAAACCCGACGCGTCAGTCTGGTATTACGCAAAAAAGATCTCGCCTTAATCGAACTGGAAGCGGTTGCACAATAACGGCTGGCCCGGCACAAGAGTCTGAAATATGAAAAAATTAACCGTTGGTTTAATTGGTAATCCTAATTCTGGCAAGACCACCTTATTTAATCAGCTGACCGGTGCCCGCCAGCGCGTAGGCAACTGGGCCGGGGTCACCGTTGAGCGTAAAGAGGGCGTTTTCGCCACCACTGACCATCAGATCACGCTGGTCGACCTCCCGGGGACCTACTCCCTGACCACCATCTCTTCGCAGACCTCGCTGGACGAGCAGATTGCCTGCCACTACATCCTGAGCGGCGACGCCGACATGCTGATTAACGTGGTTGATGCCTCCAACCTTGAGCGAAACCTCTATCTGACGCTGCAGCTGCTCGAGCTGGGGATCCCCTGCGTCGTCGCGCTGAACATGCTGGATATCGCCGAAAAGCAGCAGGTGCGTATCGATATCGACGCCCTCGCCGCCCGTCTCGGCTGCCCGGTCATTCCGCTGGTCTCAACCCGCGGACGCGGGATCGAAGCGCTGAAGATTGCCCTCGACCGTCATCAGGCGAACAGCGATATTGAGCTGGTTCACTATCCGCAGCCGCTGCTGCGCGAAGCTGACCTGCTGGCGCAGCAGATGTCAGCGCAGATCCCGACCCGGCAGCGGCGCTGGCTGGGTCTGCAGATGCTGGAGGGCGATATCTACAGCCGGGCCTATGCCGGCGACGCCGCCGATAAACTGGATATTGCTCTGGCGAATCTCAGCGACGAGATCGACGACCCGGCGTTGCATATCGCAGACGCACGCTATCAGACCATCGCCGCCATTTGCGACGCCGTCAGCAACACCCTGACCGCCGAGCCGAGCCGCTTCACCGCGGCGATGGACAAAGTGATCCTCAACCGCTTCCTCGGGTTGCCGATTTTTCTCTTTGTCATGTACCTGATGTTCCTGCTGGCGATAAACATCGGCGGCGCGCTGCAGCCGATTTTTGATGCCGGTTCGGTCGCGGTCTTTATTCACGGTATTCAATGGCTGGGCTACACCCTGCACTTCCCGGACTGGCTGACCGTGTTCCTCGCCCAGGGGATCGGCGGCGGTATCAACACCGTACTGCCGCTGGTGCCGCAGATCGGCATGATGTATCTGTTCCTCTCCTTCCTCGAGGACTCCGGCTACATGGCGCGCGCCGCCTTTGTCATGGACCGCCTGATGCAAGCCCTCGGCCTGCCGGGGAAATCCTTTGTCCCGTTGATTGTCGGTTTCGGCTGCAACGTGCCGTCGGTGATGGGCGCCCGCACCCTTGACGCACCGCGCGAGCGTCTGATGACCATTATGATGGCGCCGTTTATGTCCTGCGGCGCGCGGCTGGCGATCTTCGCCGTCTTCGCGGCCGCGTTCTTTGGTCAGAACGGTGCGCTGGCGGTCTTCTCGCTCTACGTGCTGGGCATTGTGATGGCCATTCTCACCGGCCTGATGCTGAAGCACACCATTATGCGTGGCGAAGCCTCGCCGTTCGTGATGGAGCTGCCGGTGTACCACGTCCCGCACATCAAGAGCCTGATTATCCAGACCTGGCAGCGCCTGAAAGGCTTTGTGCTGCGCGCCGGGAAGGTGATCGTCATTGTCAGCATCTTCCTCAGCGCGCTGAACAGCTTCTCGCTGAGCGGTAAGGTCGTCGACAACATCAACGACTCCGCGCTGGCCTCGGTGAGCCGGGTCATTACGCCGGTGTTTAAACCGATCGGCGTGCATGAAGATAACTGGCAGGCCACCGTCGGCCTGTTTACCGGCGCGATGGCGAAGGAGGTGGTGGTCGGTACGCTGAACACCCTCTATACCGCCGAAGATATCCAGAATGAGGAATTCAATCCGCAGACCTTCAGCCTCGGCGAAGAACTGCTCGCCGCCGTCGACGAAACATGGCAGGGACTGAAAGACACCTTCAGCCTCAGCGTCCTGGCCAACCCCATCGAAGCCAGCAAAGGCGATGGCGAGATGGCCACCGGCGCCATGGGCGTGATGGGCAGTAAATTTGGCAGCGCGGCGGCGGCATACAGCTACCTGATCTTCGTTCTGCTCTATATCCCCTGCATCTCGGTGATGGGCGCCATCGCCCGCGAATCGAGCCGCGGCTGGATGACCTTCTCCATCCTGTGGGGGCTGAATATCGCCTATTCGCTCTCGACGCTCTATTACCAGACCGTCAGCTTTAGCGACCATCCGCGCTACAGCCTGGTGTGTATCCTGGCAGTGGTGTTGTTCAACGTGGTGCTCTTCGGCCTGCTGCGCCGGGCGCGCAGCCGGGTGGACGTCTCGCTGCTGGCCACCCGAAAAACGCCGGCCTCCTGCTGTTCCAGCCCGGCTGGCGATTGCCACTAAGGAGGGTCTGTGGCGTCGTTAATGGAAGTCCGCGATATGCTGGCCCTGCAGGGCCGCATGGAGGCGAAACAGCTCAGCGCCCGCCTGCGGACGCCTCAGCCGCTGATTGACGCGATGCTGGAACGGATGGAAGCCATGGGTAAGGTGGTACGGATCAGCGAAACGAGCGAGGGCTGTCTCTCAGGCAGCTGTAAAAGCTGTCCTGAAGGGAAAGCGGCGTGCCAGCAGGAGTGGTGGGCGCTGCGATGAAAAGAGTCAGGCCAGATCGCGCAGCGGGTAAAACGAGTAAGACAGCAGTGAAAAACGGGCCAGCAGGCCCGTTTTTTTATGACTGGATTATTTATAAACGTCAGCGTTAGCGTGTACGGTTTTTTCGTTTTTCTGCCCGGCAATCACCACAAAGTATTTCCCACCCAGCTCATCGGCTTTTTTCGACAGATCGCGTCGGGCGTCCATCGGTGACGTCGTCCTGGAGGTCGTAATGCTACCGACCTTGGTCAGATTCATCTTCGCCACGTCTTCTTTTTGGATCTCTTTCGCGGCAAATGCGCCAAAAGACAGGGTGCCAATCACCAGAGATGCAACCATTCCTGTAACAAGTTTCATAGCCTCTACTCTCCATAAGGTTGTTATTGTAGGTCACGGTGGCGGAATGAAATAATCAACCACCGTAACAACCTAAGTATTGCTAGGAATGGCCCTTTTACCATGGCGCGGCAAAAAAAATTACCCCAGCCGCGTTTTCAACGCCAGCAGCGGCTCGCAGAAGGCCGCGGGATGGGAAACAAACGGCGCATGCGCCGCCTTATCGAAGAGGATTGACTCGCTTTCCGGCCACAGCTCATCCAGCAGCGGGACAATCTTGCGCGGCACCAGTCCGTCCAGCCGGCCATACAGCCGCAGAAACGGTATCGGCAACCCAACCAGCGCCTGGCGCAGATCGACGGTTCTGAGGATCTCCAGTCCGCCGTTCAGCGCCTCGGCGGAAGGCATCGGCAGCGAGAGCACCGCCTGCTTTAACGCCCGCGCATCCTGACGCGCGCTCTCTGTGCCCATGGTTTGCAGGGCGAGGAATCGCTCGACGGTGCGCTGGAAATCGTCGCTCAGCTGCTGCTGAAACCCGGCCAGCACCTCGGGCTTGATGCCGGGCCAGTCGTCACGGGCCGCGAAACAGGGGGAAGAGGCAACCGTCACCAGCGCCTGCACGCGTTCCGGGTGCATCATCGCCACCTGGCTTGCCACCAGCCCGCCCAGGCTCCAGCCCAGCCACACCGCCTGAGGAGGAGCCTGCTCCAGCACCCGCTGCGCCATCGCCTCGAGCGACATCGCCCCATATCCGCCGCTGCGGCCATAGCCCGGCAGATCCACCAGGTGGAGGGTAAAATGCGAAGCCAGCTGCGGCGTGATGCAATCCCATACCTGAGCGTTCAGCCCCCAGCCGTGCAGCAGCACAAGATGACAATCACCTTCGCCGATTGTTTGCCACCAGATGTCGTTCATCCGTTACCGTTCTCTTTTTACTGGACAGAAGGCCAAATATGCTAACAGCACACAGCTTATGCTGGCTATGCCAAATGCCGCTGGCGGTCGCCTGCTGGGGGATCTGCTCCCGCTGCAGCCGCGCCCTGCTCGCCTGCCCCCCGCTCTGCCCCCAGTGTGGCCTGCCGGCGGCGACATCCCATCACCCCTGCGGCCGCTGCCTGCAAAAACCACCTCCCTGGCATTGGCTGGTGGCAGTCAATGACTATCGCCCGCCGCTGAGCGGTCTGGTCCAGCAGTTGAAGTTTCACCATCGTCCGGAGCTGGGGCCCGCCCTGGCGCGCCTGCTGCTGCTGCGTCTTCTGCAGTGTGACGATTTGCCGCCGGTGGACGGTATGGTCGGCGTACCGCTGTGGCATCGCCGCCGCTGGCGCCGGGGTTATAATCAGTGTGACGAACTGTGCCGACCGTTAGCCCGCTGGCGAGGTTGCGTCTGGCATCGGGAAGGCCTGACGCGCCAGCGAGCCGGCGCCGTCCAACATTCGCTCAATGCCCGCCAGCGCAGGCAGAACCTGAAAAATGCCTTTCAGCTTGAATTTGCCGTGGAGGGACTCCATATCGCTATCGTGGATGATGTCGTCACGACCGGCAGCACCGTCGCCGAGATATCCCGCCTGCTTTTGCGAAACGGCGCCGCGACGGTTCAGGTATGGTGTTTGTGCCGTACCTTGTAGACCCCCGCTGATGGGCGTATTATAACCCAGTAAAATAGTCAACTATTAGGCCAACGCTATGATCCGTATTTCCGATGCTGCACAAGCGCACTTTGCCAAACTGCTGGCAAATCAGGAAGAAGGGACGCAAATTCGCGTATTTGTGATTAATCCCGGCACCCCAAACGCTGAGTGCGGCGTATCTTACTGCCCACCGGATGCGGTGGAAGACACCGACACGGCGCTGAAATTTGAACAGCTGACCGCCTATGTCGATGAGCTCAGCGCGCCCTATCTGGAAGACGCTGAAATTGATTTCGTCACCGACCAGCTTGGCTCGCAGCTGACGCTGAAAGCACCGAACGCCAAGATGCGCAAAGTCTCTGACGATGCCCCGCTGATGGAGCGCGTCGAGTACCTGCTGCAGTCGCAGATTAACCCGCAGCTGGCGGGCCACGGCGGCCGCGTGTCGCTGATGGAGATCACCGACGACGGTCTGGCTATTCTGCAGTTCGGCGGCGGATGCAACGGCTGTTCGATGGTTGACGTGACCCTGAAAGAAGGCATTGAAAAGCAGCTGCTGAACGAGTTTCCGGAGCTGAAAGGGGTTCGCGATTTGACCGAGCATCAGCGCGGCGAGCACTCCTACTACTAAGCCCTTCCTCCGGCGGCACCCTGCCGCCGGTCCTCCCTGGCCCTTTCTGTGTTACCGCGCAACATCTCCCGCTAAATGACCGGCAAAAACCGGGGAAAGAGTATGACTTAAGTCTCATATTTAACATTTTCCCCCGTCAGGTGATTCTCAACCCTCACATGTTACCCGTATCATCCACTTCAGGCACCACCGGCAAAAAAATAGCCAGCTATCCTTTCTCTGGGTAAGGATAATGCAAGTATTTACGGTGCCAGACTATTTTGCTCCCACATGGGGCAGATGTCTTACAGGTTGAATCTTTGACGTTACCCATAACAAATTAAGGCCAGGTAAATCATGCCATTAATCATCGTTGCTATCGGGGTTGCCCTGTTATTGCTGTTAATGATCCGTTTCAAAATGAACGGCTTCATTGCGCTGGTTCTGGTGGCGCTCGCCGTCGGATTAATGCAGGGTATGCCGCTGGATAAAGTGATCGTCTCTATCAAGAACGGCGTTGGCGGCACCCTTGGCAGCCTCGCGCTGATCATGGGCTTCGGGGCTATGCTCGGTAAACTGCTGGCAGACTGCGGCGGCGCCCAGCGTATCGCCACTACCCTTATCAATAAGTTCGGTAAGAAGCATATTCAGTGGGCCGTGGTCCTGACCGGCTTCACCGTCGGCTTCGCGCTGTTCTATGAAGTAGGCTTCGTGCTGATGCTGCCGCTGGTATTTACCATCGCCGCCTCGGCCCGCATCCCGCTGCTGTACGTCGGTGTACCGATGGCTGCTGCACTCTCCGTCACCCACGGCTTCCTGCCGCCGCACCCGGGTCCGACCGCGATTGCCACCATCTTCCATGCCGATATGGGCAAAACGCTGCTCTACGGTACCATTCTGGCTATCCCGACGGTTATCCTGGCAGGGCCGGTGTTTGCGCGCTTCCTGAAAGGCATTGATAAGCCGATCCCGGAAGGCCTGCATAACCCGAAAGTATTCACTGAAGAAGAGATGCCTGGCTTTGGCGTCAGCGTCTGGACCTCGCTGGTACCGGTGATCCTGATGGCGATGCGCGCCGTGGCCGAGATGATCCTGCCGAAGGGCCACGCCTTCCTGCCGATTGCTGAGTTCTTCGGCGACCCGGTGATGGCCACCCTGATTGCGGTACTGATCGCCCTGTTCACCTTCGGTTTGAACCGCGGCCGCTCCATGGAGCAGATCAACGATACCCTGACTTCTTCTATTAAAATCATCGCGATGATGCTGTTGATCATCGGCGGCGGCGGCGCCTTCAAACAGGTGCTGGTGGATAGCGGCATGGATAAATACATCGCCTCTATCATGCACGAATCGAACATGTCTCCGCTGTTTATGGCGTGGTCAATCGCCGCAGTGCTGCGTATCGCGCTGGGTTCGGCGACCGTTGCCGCCATCACCGCAGGCGGGATTGCCGCGCCGCTGATCGCCACCACCGGCGTCAGCCCGGAACTGATGGTTATCGCCGTTGGCTCCGGCAGCGTTATCTTCTCTCACGTCAACGATCCGGGTTTCTGGCTGTTCAAAGAGTACTTTAACCTGACCATCGGCGAGACCATCAGGTCCTGGTCGGTGCTGGAAACCATTATCTCAGTATGCGGCCTGGTAGGCTGTCTGCTGCTGGGGATGGTGGTGTAAGGAGACTCCCGCCACAGAAAAAGGCCGGTCCGCATAATGCGGACCGGCCTTTTTTATCGGACATGCTCATCGCCGCGCAGCAAACGACGCGGCGGGAAGTCATCTGGCGGCGGCTTTCTTGCTCGCCGCCTTGCGCCGTTTATCCAGATCCTTAATCAGCTTATTGACCTGTTCATCGGCAAACATCTGCTCCAGGGTGACGGACAGCTTCCGGCGCCAGTTCGGGTACTCAGTGCTGGTGCCCGGAATGTTAACCGGCGACGCCATCTCCAGCCAGTCTTCCGGCTGCAGGCCCAGTAGCGCACTGTTACTGTCGGCAATGTAACGCTGCATCCCCCGGTTGAGGATCCCGGTCATGCTCATCAGAGAGGCCTTATGCCCGGCACGTTTGGGCAGACAGCCGTACTTATGCAACGCATCCAGCAGCCCTTGCTTCGCCAGCTCGCGGTCCTGGTACAGCCCGCGCAGCACCACCTCATCAGGATAGAGCCCCAGCGCTTTACCTAGCGTCAGATCGCCGCTTTCCCAGTAGCCGCGGAGGGTGGGCAGGTCGTGCGTCGTCGCCACAGCCATTGATTGCTCCGGGTACAGCGCCGGCGCGCGGAACGTTTTCTCTGCATCACTCTCAAAATAGAGCACCTTATAAGAATAGACGCCGCTGTTGCGTAACTTGCTGACAATCTCCACCGGTACCGTGCCCAGGTCTTCGCCGATCACCATGCAGCGATGACGCTGGCTTTCCAGCGCCAGAAGCGACAGCAGATCGTCGACGGGATACTGAACGTAAGCGCCATGGTCGGCGGTTTCACCATAGGGGATCCACCACAAACGCAGCACCGACATCACGTGATCGATGCGCAGCGCGCCGCAGTTCTGCATATTGGCGCGCAGCAGATCAATAAACGGCTCATAGGCGCGAGCGGCAATAATATGCGGATCCATCGGCGGCAGGCCCCAGTTCTGGCCCAGCGGGCCCAGAATATCCGGCGGCGCGCCCACGGACGCTTTCAGGCAGTACAGCTCACGGTCGCACCAGGTCTCCGACCCGCCTTCGGCGACGCCCACCGCCAGATCGCGGTAGAGGCCAATCGGCATCCCGTCGCGCTGGCTGGTTTCCCAGCAGGCGGCGAACTGGCTCCAGGCCAGCCACTGCAGCCAGAGATAGAAACTGACGTCGTCCTCATGCTCAATGCAGAAGGCTTTCACCTCCGGGCTGTCGATATCCTGAAAGGCCTTCGGCCAGGCCGGCCAGCCCCAGCGCAGCGGGTCCTGTTGTACCTGCCAGGCGTGCAGCGCATCGAAAGCGGCCTGCCAGTAGAGGCTTTCCCCTTCGCGCAGAACAAACTCGCGGAACGCCGTCATCTGCTCATCTTCACGACGAGAGAATCGTTTCCACGCCATACGCAGCGCGGTCATTTTCAGCGTGGTGACCGCGGTATAGTCGACATCATCCGTTTGCCGCGCCGCCTGCAAGGCCTGCTGGGTCGCTGCGGACTGCCACCACGCCTGCGCCTCTTCGCTACGCTGGAAATCTTCAACCGCATTAACGTCGATGTAGATGACGTTCAGCCAGCGACGTGAAGACGGGCTATACGGACTGGCGCTCTCCGGGTTCGCCGGATAGAGAGCATGTATCGGGTTAAGGCCAATAAACGACCCGCCGCGGCGGGCGATTTCCGGCAACATGGCCCGCAGATCGCCAAAATCGCCGATCCCCCAGTTTTTCTCCGAGCGCAGGGTATAAAGCTGCACGCAGGTGCCCCACAGCTTTTTCCCCTCTTTCAGCGGCTGCGGTTCATAGCAGCGCGCCGGCGCGACAATGGTCCGGCAGTGCCAACGCTCTCCCTCCTGGGTGAGCGTCAGGGAGTGGTACCCCTCCGGCAGTTTAGCCGGCAGCGGCAGCGTCTCGCCGCCGCGGGTTTTCCCTTGATACTGCTTACCGTCCTCAGTGGTCAGGATCCACTGATACTCACCGCGTCCTGCCACCGGCAGCGACATTTTTTTGCCGTGGGTGAAAATTTTCACGTTCGGCAGCGGGTTAACCGCCACTTTCGTGGCGGCGGTAGAGCGATGCATCGCATCCAGCAGGCGCTGTTTGGTGACAGCCGCGATAGACTGCGGCTTACCGTGCGCGTTGATATAGCTGGGGCTGATGCCCGCCGCCAGCGCGGCATTATCGAGGCGTTTACTCTCCATAGGCCTTCCTTTAGCGTTTCGCCTGCCAGATACGTTGCTGATAATCGCGGATCGAGCGGTCGGAGCTGAACATGCCGCAGCGCGCGGTGTTGAGGATAGCCGCGCGGGTCCAGGCCTCCTGGTCGCGATACAGCTCATCTACCCGTTTTTGCGCCGCTACGTAGGCTTCGAAATCGGCCAGCACCAGGTACGGATCGCCGCCCTGCAGCAGGCTGTGCAGCATCTGATCGAAGGCATGCTTGTCGCCGTTGCTGTAGGTGCCGTTCTCCAGCTCCTTAAGCACCGCATCGAGCAGTTTGTCTTTTTTACGCCATTTCAGCGGATCGTAGCCTTTCGCTTTCAGGGCTTTCACCTCTTCAACCGTGTGGCCGAAGATAAAGATGTTTTCCTCGCCCACCTGCTCAGCGATTTCCACGTTAGCGCCATCCAGCGTCCCGACGGTCAGCGCGCCGTTCAGCGCCAGCTTCATGTTGCCGGTGCCAGAGGCTTCTTTACCCGCGGTGGAGATCTGCTCGGAGATATCCGCCGCCGGGATCAGTTTTTCCGCTGCCGATACACAATAGTCCGGCAGGAAGACCACTTTCAGCTTATCGCCGACTTTCGGGTCGTTGTTGATCGCTTCCGCTACCTTATTGATGGCAAAAATAATGTTTTTCGCCAGATAGTAGCCCGGCGCCGCTTTCGCGCCGAACAGGAAGACGCGCGGTACGCGGTCCGCCTGCGGGTTTTCGCGGATCTCTTTGTACAGCGCAAGAATATGCAGCAGGTTAAGGTGCTGACGCTTGTACTCGTGCAGGCGTTTGATCTGAATATCGAAAATCGCCTGCGGGTTGATCTCAATCCCGGTACGCTGCTTCACAAACTCAGCCAGATGAACTTTGTTGGCCTGCTTGATATCGCGATAAGTCTGACGAAACGCCGCATCGTCAGCATATTTTTCCAGGTTAATCAGCTGGTCGAGGTCATTGGCCCACTCTTTTTTCAGCGTCTCATCCAGCAGCGAGGCCAGCGCCGGGTTGCACTGCTTGATCCAGCGGCGCGGCGTGATACCGTTGGTCACGTTATGGAATTTGTTCGGCCACAGCTGGTTATATTCCGGGAACAAATCTTTTACCACCAGGTCCGAGTGCAGCGCCGCCACGCCGTTGACAGCAAAGCCGCCCACCACGCACATGTTGGCCATCCGAACCTGCTTGTCATGCACCACCGCCAGCTTCGCCCAGACCTGCTTATCGCCCGGCCAGGTTTTGTCCACCAGCTGTTTAAAGCGGTCGTTGATCTCTTTAATGATCTGCATATGGCGCGGCAGCAGCGCTTTCACCAGCTTCTCATCCCAGCACTCCAGCGCTTCCGGCATCAGGGTGTGGTTGGTGTAAGCAAAGGTTTTACTGGTGATCGCCCAGGCGTCGTCCCAGCTCAGCTGGTGCTCGTCGATCAGCACGCGCAGCAGCTCCGGAATGGCGATGGTCGGGTGCGTATCGTTCAGCTGGATCACTTCGTAATCCGCCAGCTCGGCCAGCTTGCGGCCTGCCAGATGATGACGACGCAGGATATCGGCCACTGAGCAGGCGCACTGGAAGTACTGCTGCATCAGGCGCAGTTTTTTACCGGCCTGATGGTTGTCGTTCGGGTACAGCACCTTGGTCAGTTTTTCCGCGTCGATGCCCTGCTGCTCGGCGCGCAGGAAATCGCCATCGTTGAATTTGGTCAGGTTGAACGGATGAGCGTGTTTGGCCTGCCACAGACGCAGTGGCTGGGCGACGTTGTTGCGATAGCCAAGCACCGGCAGGTCCCAGGCTTCGCCGGTAATGACGAACGCCGGCTGCCATTCGCCGTTTTTGCTGACTTTCCCGCCGATACCTACCTGGACATCCAGCGCTTCGTTATGACGGAACCACGGGTAGCTGTTACGCCCCCAGTCGTCCGGGGCTTCCATCTGCTGGCCATCGTCAAATGACTGGCGGAACAGGCCATACTGGTAATTGAGACCGTAACCGGTCGCCGACTGCCCCACCGTCGCCATGGAGTCGAGGAAGCAGGCTGCCAGACGTCCCAGGCCGCCGTTACCCAGCGCCGGGTCTGTCTCTTCTTCCAGCAGATCGGTGAGGTTGACGTCGTAGCCTTTCAGTGCGTCGCTGACGCCCTCGTACCAGCCCAGGTTGAGCAGGTTGTTGCCGGTCAGGCGACCAATCAGAAACTCCATCGAGATGTAGTTAACGTGACGCTGTCCTTGCGCCGGTTTCGCTACCGGCTGCGCCGCCAGAAGTTCCGCCAGCGCTCCGCTGACCGCGCGCCACCATTGACGCTGTGTCATCTCGGAAGCGGACTGTAAACCAAAATGCTGCCACTGACGCGTCAGTGCAGCCTGAAACTGAGCTTTGTTAAATGAAGTCTGTGACATAATGAGATCCGGGTCCTTTACTAAAACGATGGCGCTAGTGTGCCGACCTCCCGATTCATCGTCCTCATCCCGACGGGGATTAGACAGGGAGGAGTGGCGGGGATGAGCGAAAAGTGTGATCCTGGACACTATAGTGTGGGTGAGAAGGCAAAAATATGCTGTAAAAATCACCGCGATATGACAATCGAGAGGTTACGTCCGCAGGGAAAAAATTTGTTACAGGCCAATACGCGCTAAAAATCTTTCCGCCTCTCGCCAGGTTATTAAAAGAATAAATAGAGAGCTCTGGAGAAATAAGCACATTTCATCACATTGATCCGCAAAAAAGATTACTTCTAAGAAATCACTGACAATAATTTAATAAAAACAAACAACTACTCTTCACATAAAATAAATCTCTCCCCGCTCCGCCAGCCGCCGCCTGAAAACCGCTGGCGGCGAGTTCTGCCTGCGATTTTTCCCCATTCTCAACCAATGTCAAAATTTGTGACATAGAGCAAATTCAAGAGCATAAAGTTCGGACATAACTTGCAATAAATTTCATAATCACCGACCTTATTAGATATTAATTACGAAGCGCAAAAAAAATCGCAACCTCTCTCTTGCACAGCGAAATGTAGAACTATGTTGATTCCGTCCAAATTAAGTCGTCCGGTCCGCCTTGAACACACTGTGGTTCGTGAGCGTTTACTGGCGAAACTTTCCGGCGCGAACAATTATCGTCTCGTGCTGATCACCAGCCCTGCCGGGTACGGTAAAACAACGCTCATTTCTCAGTGGGCCGCGGGTAAAAACGATCTCGGGTGGTTTTCGCTGGACGAAGGCGACAATCAGCAGGAGCGTTTTGCCAGCTATCTGATCGCGGCGATCCAGCAGGCCACCGGCAACCACTGCGGGGCCAGTGAAGCGATGGTGCAAAAGCGCCAGTACGCCAGCCTCTCCTCTCTTTTTGCGCAGCTGTTTATTGAACTCGCCGACTGGCAGCGCCCGCTGTACCTCGTCATTGATGATTATCACCTGATCAATAATCCGGCGATCCATGACGCGATGCGCTTTTTCCTGCGCCATCAGCCGGAGAATATGACCCTGGTGGTGCTGTCGCGTAACCTGCCGCAGCTGGGCATTGCCAACCTGCGCGTCCGCGATCAGCTTCTGGAGATTGGCAGCCAGCAGCTGGCCTTTACCCACCAGGAAGCGAAACAATTTTTCGACTGCCGTCTGACGTCGCCAATCGAAGCCGACGACAGCAGCCGGCTGTGCGACGATGTCGCCGGGTGGGCCACCGCGCTGCAGCTCATCGCCCTCTCCGCCCGCCAGAATAACTCTTCCGCCCAACACTCCGCCCGCCGCCTCGCCGGGATTAACGCCAGCCATCTGTCGGATTATCTGGTGGATGAAGTACTGGATAACGTCGACGCCCGCACGCGTAACTTTTTGCTGAAGAGTTCTCTGCTGCGCTCGATGAACGACGCGTTAATCGTGCGCGTCACCGGCGAAGAGAATGGCCAGATGCAGCTGGAGGAGATCGAACGCCAGGGGCTGTTCCTGCAGCGGATGGATGATTCCGGTGAATGGTTCCGCTATCACCCGCTGTTTGGCAGCTTCCTGCGCCAGCGTTGTCAGTGGGAGCTGTCGGTTGAACTGCCGGAGATCCACCGCGCTGCGGCGGAAAGCTGGATGGCGCAAGGGTTCCCCAGCGAGGCCATTCATCATGCTCTGGCCGCTGGCGATGCCAAAATGCTGCGCGATATCTTACTCAACCACGCCTGGGGCATGTTTAACCATAGCGAACTGGGGCTGCTGGAGCAGTCGCTGTCGGCGCTGCCCTGGTCAAATCTGCTGGAAAATCCGCGCCTGATCCTGCTGCAGGCCTGGCTGATGCAGAGCCAGCATCGTTACAGCGAAGTCAACACCCTGCTGGCGCGCGCCGAGCAGGAAATGAGTGTGGAAATGGACACCGCGATGCATGGCGATTTCAACGCGCTGCGCGCACAGGTAGCGATTAACGACGGCGACCAGGACGAAGCGGAACGTCTGTCGATGGTGGCCCTGGAAGAGCTGCCGCTGGCCAACTATTACAGCCGCATCGTCGCCACCTCGGTGCATGGCGAAGTCCTCCATTGCAAGGGGAAACTGACCAAATCCCTCGCCGTGATGCAGCAGACCGAACAGATGGCCCGCCGTCACGACGTGTGGCATTACGCGCTGTGGAGCATTATTCAGCAAAGTGAAATTCTCTTTGCCCAAGGCTTCCTGCAGGCTGCCTGGGAGAGCCAGGAGAAAGCCTTCCAGCTGGTGCGTGAACAGCACCTTGAGCAGTTGCCGATGCATGAGTTCCTGCTGCGCATCCGTTCTCAGCTGCTGTGGGCATGGGCGCGCCTCGACGAAGCTGAAGCCTGCGCCCGCCAGGGAATGGACGTTCTCTCAACTTATCAGCCGCAGCAGCAGCTGCAGTGTCTGGCGCTGATGGTCCAGTGCTCGCTGGCGCGCGGCGATCTCGATAATGCCCGCAGCCACCTGAACCGGCTGGAAAACCTGCTCGGTAACGGTCATTATCACAGCGACTGGGTCTCCAACGCCGATAAGGTGCGGGTGATCTACTGGCAGATGACCGGCGATAAAACCGCGGCGGCCAACTGGCTGCGCCAGACGCCGAAGCCGGAATTCGCCAACAACCACTTCCTGCAGAGCCAGTGGCGCAACATTGCCCGGGCGCAGATCCTGCTGGGCGATTTCGAACCGGCGGAAATGGTGCTGGAAGAGCTGAACGAAAATGCGCGTTCGCTGCGTTTGATGAGCGATCTCAACCGCAACCTGCTGCTGCTCAACCAACTGTACTGGCAGGCAGGACGCAAGAGCGAAGCGCAGAAAGCCTTGCTCGAAGCCCTGACGCTCGCCAACCGCACCGGCTTTATCAACCACTTTGTGATTGAAGGCGAGGCGATGGCTCAGCAGCTGCGCCAGCTGATCCAGCTGAACACTCTGCCGGAGCTGGAGCAACACCGCGCCCAGCGTATTCTGCGCGACATCAACCAGCATCATCGCCACAAATTCGCCCACTTTGACGAAGGGTTCGTCGAGCGGCTGCTGAATCACCCGGAGGTGCCGGAGCTTATCCGCACCAGCCCGCTGACCCAGCGCGAATGGCAGGTGCTTGGCTTAATCTATTCCGGTTACAGCAACGAGCAGATTGCCGGCGAGCTTGACGTGGCGGCTACCACCATCAAGACCCACATTCGCAACCTGTATCAGAAACTGGGCGTCGCCCACCGGCAAGACGCGGTGCAGCATGCTCAGCAGTTACTCAAAATGATGGGATACGGCGTCTGACGACGCCGTTGCCGTTTAGCACAGCTCCAGCTGGAGGTTGTTATCGGTGATGACCTTCAGCACGCCCGCCGGCGGCAGCACGTCGGTATAGACCGCATCGACCATACTGATACTACCCATATTGACCATCGCATTGCGGCCAAACTTGGTATGATCCACCACCAGCATCACGTGGCGTGAATTCTCAATGATCGCGCGCTTGGTGCGCACTTCATGATAATCAAACTCCAGCAGCGAGCCATCGCTGTCGACGCCGCTGATGCCAAGAATGCCGAAGTCGAGACGGAACTGCGAGATAAAATCCAGGGTTGCTTCCCCAATGATCCCGCCGTCGCGACTACGCAGTTCACCACCGGCGAGAATAATGCGGAAATCCTCTTTAACCATCAGCGTGTTGGCCACGTTCAGGTTATTGGTGACAATGCGCAAATCGTGGTGATCGAGCAGGGCGTGCGCCACCGCTTCCGGCGTGGTGCCGATATCAATAAACAGCGTCGCCCCGTCGGGGATCTCGCTGGCTACCCGCCGGGCGATACGCTCTTTTTCCGCCGTCTGGGTCGCTTTGCGATCATGCCAGGAGGTGTTCACCGAGCTGGAGGGCAGCGCCGCGCCGCCGTGATGGCGGAGGATCATTTTCTGTTCGGCTAAATCATTCAGGTCGCGGCGGATGGTCTGCGGGCTGACCGCGAACTGCTCAACCAGCTCTTCCGTGCTGACGTAACCCTGTTTTTTTACCAGCTCGATAATCGCGTCATGACGTTGTGTTTGTTTCATGAAATATCCCTGGAAAAATGTCGCCTACCCGACCCCTGTCGGTAAGTCTTTATGCGCGTTTTCGCCCATGCAAGGTATCAACAAACGCCATCGCCAGGCCGGTCGCCAGACCAGCCACATGCGCGCCGTTAGCGATCGCCATGCCGAAAACGTCAAACCAGCCAGCAATTAACCACACTAAAGAAAAGAGTATCAACCCGCGCTGCAGATAAATACCGCTCTGCGGATCGCGCTCGCCCCGCAGCCAGACGTAGCCCATCAGCGCATAGACCACGCCCGATAAGCCGCCAAACCACGGGCCGCTAAACTGATGCTGCACGAAGCCGCTCAACAGGGCGCTGATAACGGTGATCACCACCAGTTTGCCGCTGCCGATGCGTTTTTCCACCGCGCCGCCGAGATACCACCACCATAGCAGGTTGAAGAGAATATGCATCAGCGAGAAATGCATGAAAGCATGGCTGAAATAGCGCCAGGCTTCGAACTGCAGCGAAGGATCGTAGGGCCAGGCCAGCCAAATCATCACCGGCTGATCGCCCAGCAGATTTTGCAGGATAAACACCGCGATGCAGATGAGCAGAATCGCCCAGGTGAACGGGCCGGCGTTATGCCGCAGCGTGGCAAAAAAAGGAAAGCGCTGATAGCGCAACCCGCTATTGGTCTGTCCGGACTGCCAGCTCGCCGCCAGATAACGCGGATCCGCCGGGTTCTCAAGGAAGCGGGCCAGCTCAGCCCTGACACGCCCGGCCTGACTCTCATCAGCCAGCCAGACGTCGCTCTGGGCGTGCTGCTGAATGGTCAGGATAATCCCCTGCGTCGCCATATAATCGACAAACGCCTGGGCCACCCGTGGATTGGCAAAAGAGGTAATCATTAACATGCAGCGAATCGCTTATTCCACACAAAGGGGGATAGTATACCTGCCAGCCGTTAAAACGTCCCGTGCGCCACTTCCGCCGGGAAATGGCGATGCCAGGCGTCGAACCCGCCATCAACGCTGTAGACCTTATCAAACCCCTGCTGCAGAAGATACTGCGCGGCGCCCTTGCTGCTGTTGCCGTGATAGCACATCACCATCACCGCCGTGTCAAAGTCGTGGTCACGCATAAACGCGCCCAGCGTATCGTTGGTCAGATGAAACGCGCCCGGCGTATGGCCCATCGCATAGCTTTGCGGATCGCGGATATCCACCAGCACCGCCGTCTGCTGATGCAGCTTCTGGTGCGCTTCTTCAACGTTGATACATTCAAACTGTTCCATGGTTCTCTTCTCTTTCTCGTCATGACGGGCGATGGCCGGCCCAATTTTACCCTGTAGTGTACCGTCAGGCGGTAAAGAAACGCCAATATGTTACACCCATCACTCCAAAATGTTTTTTTGATGTTACCAAAAGCGCGTTTGTTTGCTATAGTGAGCGATATCGAGCATTTGTGAGCTTAAACGAAAGTGTGAGAGGGTAAGAACGTGGAAACCAAAGATCTGATTGTGATAGGCGGAGGCATCAACGGTGCCGGTATCGCGGCAGATGCCGCCGGGCGGGGTTTATCCGTACTGATGCTGGAAGCGCGCGATCTCGCCTGCGCTACCTCCAGCGCCAGTTCCAAACTTATCCACGGCGGGCTACGCTACCTCGAACACTATGAGTTCCGCCTGGTCAGCGAAGCGCTGGCCGAGCGTGAAGTGCTGTTAAAAATGGCTCCGCATATCGCCTTCCCGATGCGCTTTCGTCTCCCGCATCGTCCGCATCTGCGTCCGGCATGGATGATCCGTATCGGCTTGTTTATGTACGATCATCTGGGCAAACGCACCAGCCTGCCGGGCTCCACCGGCTTGCGTTTTGGCGCAGAGTCGGTACTTAAGCCGGAAATTGTGCGCGGTTTCGAATATTCCGACTGCTGGGTCGACGATGCCCGCCTGGTGCTGGCCAACGCGCAGATGGTTGTCCGCAAAGGCGGCGAAGTGCGGACCCGCACTCGCGCCATCTCGGCAAAACGAGAGAATGGCCTGTGGGTGGTGGAAGCGGAAGATATCGATAGCGGCGAGAAGTTTACCTGGAAGGCGCGCGGTCTGGTCAATGCCACCGGTCCATGGGTCAAACAGTTCTTCGACGAAGGGATGCATCTGCGCTCGCCTTACGGTATCCGCCTGATCAAGGGCAGCCACATCGTGGTGCCGCGAGTGCATACTCAGAAGCAGGCCTATATTCTGCAAAACGAAGATAAACGTATTGTGTTTGTTATCCCGTGGATGGATGAGTTCTCCATCATCGGCACGACGGACGTCGAGTATAAGGGCGATCCGAAAGCGGTGGCCATTGATGATAAAGAGATTAATTACCTGCTGAACGTCTATAACGCGCACTTTAAAAAGACTCTCAGCCGGGACGATATCGTCTGGACCTACTCCGGCGTCCGTCCGCTGTGTGATGACGAGTCGGATTCGCCGCAGGCGATCACCCGCGACTACACGCTGGATATTCACGATGAGAACGGCCAGGCGCCGCTGCTCTCCGTCTTCGGCGGGAAGCTGACCACCTATCGCAAACTGGCCGAGCATGCGCTGGAAAAACTGACTCCCTATTACAAAGGGATCGGCCCGGCATGGACCAAAACCGCGGTGCTCCCCGGCGGCGATATCGGCGGCGACCGCGACGACTATGCAGCAAAACTACGCCGTCGCTTCCCGTTCATCAGCGAATCACTGGCCCGCCATTATGCCCGCACCTACGGGAGCAACAGCGAGTGGATCCTGAAGGAAGCCAGCGCCCTGAGCGATCTGGGGGAAGATTTCGGCCATGAGTTTTATGAAGCCGAGCTGAAATATCTGGTTGAGCACGAATGGGTGCGCAGCCTGGATGACGCCATCTGGCGTCGTACCAAACAGGGCATGTGGCTGAATGCCGAGCAGCAAGCGCGCATCAGCGAATGGCTGGCGCAGCATGCGGGAAAGTCTGAACTGTCGTTAGCGTCCTGACATCGCGCGGCGCCAGGAGAGAAATACCCGGGCTATGGCTTGCGCTTGGCCCGGATACCTGTTCACAAATTAAACGAGACTTTTTTTCCAGTCGGCAACGTGACATTTATACTGAGTTCTCCCCCCAATGCCGCAATGTAGCGTTTTAGGGTCGAAAGCCGCGGATCGTTATCAGCCTGTTCCATTTTAGCGATCGTTGGCTGCTTTACCCCCATAGCCGCAGCCATCTCTGTTTGCGACATTTGCAACTCTTCTCGAAGCAAGTTTAAAGCGACAGACTGGCGTATCTCTGCCGCTTTCGCTGCAATACGCTGCTGGCTTTCAGGACTCTGTTTCGCCATGAGTTCTTTTAGCGTGGCCATTATCGCTCCTTAGTCAGGTGTTGGCTGAATTCTCTGTCAGCCAGAGTAATCATCTCTTTGTAAAAACGTTTCTCATTCATGCCATCCTTATTGCCCGCACATAAAACGATAGCTTTCCGCAGTGGAGCAAAAGCAAAAAAGGCGCGGATGGGGAGCCCATGATGCTGAACCCGGAGTTCTTTCATATCCTGAAACGTTGAATCTTTCACCGTATCAACATACGGGCGCCCAAGCTGCGGACCAAACTCAGACAAGATGAGCATCGTGACCAACATATCCTCTTTTAAAGCTCTACTTTGTAATTCGAACCAGGCATCAAACGTATCGTCGTTTCTACATCCCACATAGGCGATCCCTCATAGCCTAAAGGCTATCATCCATATTATAGCCATTAGGCTATGAACGTAAACTTATTGAGCATTTATCGTACTGCTGGCGAATTCACGTCAATAGTATATTCCCGCAATAGCCTGAATCCTCCCCGGCACTTTTCCGAATAAAACGTTCTCCGCACAGACAGAAACGGGGCCAAATGGCCCCGTTGAGTTGCATTGACTGGCTTACAGCCTTACCGGGTCGATATGCCAGATATATTTCGCGTACTCCTGGATCGTCCGGTCAGAGGAGAAGTAGCCCATGTTGGCAATATTCAGCATCGCTTTATAGGCCCACTCTTCCGGATGTTGATACAGCTCGTCGACGCGATCCTGACAGTCCACATAGCTGCGATAGTCCGCCAGCACCTGGTAGTGGTCGCCAAAGTTAATCAGCGAATCCAGCAGGTCGCGGTAGCGCCCCGGTTCCGCCGGGCTGAACACGCCGGTACCGATCTGCGTCAGCGCCTGGTGAAGCTCTTCATCCTGCTCGTAGTATTCGCGTGGTTTATAGCCGCTGCGACGTAGCTCCTCCACCTCTTCCGCGGTGTTGCCGAAGATAAAGATATTCTCTTCGCCCACGTGCTCCTGCATCTCCACGTTCGCCCCGTCGAGGGTGCCGATAGTCAGCGCTCCGTTAAGGGCAAACTTCATATTGCTGGTGCCGGAAGCTTCAGTGCCTGCGAGGGAGATCTGTTCCGACAGGTCTGCCGCCGGAATAATCAGCTGCGCCAGGCTGACGCTGTAGTTGGGGATAAAGACCACCTTCAGCTTGTCGCCAATCTGCGGATCGTTATTGATCACCGCGGCCACATCGTTGATCAGGTGAATAATATGCTTGGCCATGTAGTAAGCCGAGGCCGCCTTACCGGCGAAAATGTTCACTCGCGGCACCCACTCCGCCTGCGGATCGGCTTTGATCCGGTTATAGCGGGTAATGACGTGCAGCACATTCATCAGCTGGCGTTTGTACTCATGGATGCGTTTGATCTGCACATCAAACAACGCCTTCGGATTCACCACCACATTAAGCTGCTGCGCAATATAGCTGGCCAGCCGCTGTTTGTTTTCCAGTTTAGCCTGACGCACCGCCTGATTGACCGTCGGATAGTCGATATGCTGCTTCAGCTCGTCAAGCTGGCTCAGATCGGTCCGCCAGGTGCGGCCGATATGCTCATCCAACACTTTCGACAACGGCGGGTTGGCCAGCGCCAGCCAGCGGCGCGGCGTGACGCCGTTGGTGACGTTGGTAAAGCGCATCGGGAAGATTTTAGCGAATTCGGCAAACAGCGACTCCACCATCAGCCGCGAATGCAGCTCCGACACGCCGTTGACCTTGTGGCTGACCACCACCGCCAGCCAGGCCATCCGCACGCGACGGCCGTTGGACTCGTCGATAATCGAGGTTCGGCTGAGCAGCGCGGTATCATTGGGATACTGCTCCTGCAGGGTCTTGAGGAAGTAATCGTTAATCTCGAAGATAATCTGCAGATGGCGCGGCAGAATTTTGCCCAGCATATCCACCGGCCAGGTCTCAAGCGCCTCGCTCATCAGCGTATGGTTGGTATAGGAGAAGACCTGACAGGTCACCTCGAACGCCTCGTCCCAGCTGAATTTATGTTCGTCGATAAGCAGGCGCATCAGCTCCGGTATTGACAGCACCGGGTGGGTGTCATTGAGGTGAATGGCAATCTTGTCCGCCAGGTTGTCAAAGGTCTTATGCAACATGTAATGGCGGCTCAAAATATCCTGTACCGTCGCCGACACGAGGAAATACTCCTGGCGCAGACGCAGCTCGCGTCCGGAGTAGGTCGAGTCATCCGGATAGAGCACGCGGGAGACGTTTTCGGAGTGGTTTTTATCCTCTACCGCAGCGAAGTAGTCGCCCTGGTTGAATTTACCAAGGTTAATTTCGCTACTGGCCTGCGCGCTCCACAGACGCAGCGTGTTGGTGGCGTCAGTGTCAAAGCCGGGGATGATCTGGTCGTAGGCTTCCGCAATAATCTCTTCCGTCTCAATCCAGCGGGTTTTCTTTCCTTCCTGCTGAATGCGGCCGCCGAAACGCACTTTGTAGCGGGTGTTGTGGCGCTCAAACTCCCACGGGTTACCGTACTCCAGCCAGTAGTCAGGGGACTCTTTTTGTCGGCCATCGACGATATTCTGTTTAAACATCCCGTAGTCGTAGCGGATCCCGTAACCGCGTCCCGGCAGACCCAGCGCCGCCAGGGAATCCAGGAAGCAGGCCGCCAGACGGCCCAGACCGCCGTTGCCAAGACCGGGGTCATTCTCTTCATCGATCAGCTCTTCCAGATCGAGCCCCATCTCCGCCAGTGCGCTGCTCACATCGTCATAAATGCCCAGCGACAGCAGCGCGTTAGAGAGGGTACGGCCAATCAGGAACTCCATCGACAGATAGTATACCTGGCGCACTTCCTGCGAGAGCTGCGCGCGGTTGGAGCGCAGCCAGCGCTCCACCATGCGATCGCGGACGGCAAACAGCGTGGCGTTAAGCCATTCATGCTTGTTGGCGATGGCCGGATCTTTACCGATGATAAACATCAGCTTATAGGCAATAGAGTGCTTTAACGCCTCAACGCTCAGCGTCGGTGATGCATAGCTAAAGGGTACATTCATAACAATGACTCCAGTGGTTACATCAAGCGTTGATAAAGTTCGCGATAGGAGTTCGCGGCAACCTGCCAGCTAAAATCCATATTCATCGCCTGACGCTGCACATAGCGCCAGAGCGACGGGCGCGACCAGAGAACAAAGGCGCGACGGATAGCGCGCAGCAATGACAGCGCATTGCTGTCCTCAAAGACAAACCCTGTCGCCAGACCATCGGCAAGGTTCTCCAGCGAACTGTCAGAGACCGTGTCCGCCAGCCCCCCGGTGCGGCGCACCAGCGGCAGCGTGCCGTACTTCAGACCATACAGCTGAGTTAAGCCGCACGGTTCAAAGCGGCTCGGCACCAGAATGACGTCGGCGCCGCCCATAATGCGATGGGAGAAGGCCTCATGGTAGCCAATCTGCACCCCCACTTTGCCCGGATGTTCGGCGGCGGCGGCGAGGAAACCTTCCTGCAGCACCGGATCGCCGGCGCCCAGCAGCGCCAGCTGGCCGCCCTGCTCAAGCAGACCCGGCAGCGCTTCGAGCACCAGATCCAGCCCTTTCTGGCTGGTCAGGCGGCTGACCACGGCAAACAGCGGCGCTTTGTCATCGACCTTCAGGCCCATCGCAATCTGCAGCTGACGCTTGTTCTCCGCCTTCTCCTCCAGCGTGTCGCGATCGTAGCGCATCGGCAGCAGCAGATCGTTTTGCGGACTCCAGATACCGTCGTCAACGCCGTTGAGGATCCCCGACAGCCGTCCTTCATGATGGCGCTGGCGCAGCAGCCCTTCCATGCCGTAGGCGTATTGCGGTTCGGTGATCTCGCGCGCGTAGGTCGGGCTTACCGCCGTAATATGGTCGGCGTAGTAAAGACCGGCCTTCAGAAACGAGATCTGACCGTTAAACTCGAGGCCATGCATGTTGTAAAACGACCACGGCAGCTCGATATCATTCATATGCCAGGAGTAAAACATCCCCTGGTAGGCCAGGTTGTGCACGGTAAAGACCGATTTAGCCGGGCGTCCGCGCGCCGCCAGGTAGGCCGGCGTCAGGCCGGCGTGCCAGTCATGGGCATGCACCACATCCGGGCGCCAGAACGGATCCAGTCCGCTGGCCATTTCGCTTCCCACCCAGCCCAGCAGCGCAAAGCGCAGGACGTTGTCGGTATAAGCGTGCTGGTTGGTATCGTGGTATGGGCTCCCCGGCCGGTCATAGAGATGCGGGGCGTCTATCAGGTAGATCCCCACGCCGTTAAAGTGGCCGTACAGCAGCGTGATCCGCCCGGCGAAGGTATCGCGGCGGGTTACCACCTGGGCATCCACCACGCCGCGGCGGATATCGGGAAACGCCGGCAACAGCACGCGGGTGTCGATACCCTCCGCAATTTGCGCCGCCGGCAGTGCGCCGATGACGTCCGCCAGACCGCCCGTCTTTAACAGCGGGAACATCTCAGAACATACATGTAAGACCTGCATTAGCGCTCCTGTTTGTGCCCCAATTTCCGCAGCATGTCGCGGGTCACCAGCACGATACCTTCCTCTGAGCGATAGAAGCGGCGTGCATCCTCTTCCGCGTTCTCACCAATCACCATACCTTCCGGGATGACGCAGGCGCGGTCAATCACGCAGCGACGCAGGCGGCATGAGCGCCCCACCCAGACATCTGGCAACAAGACTGCCGAATCAATGTTACAGAATGAGTTCACCCGCACGCGCGGGAACAGCACCGACTGCACCACCACCGACCCGGAGATAATGCAGCCGCCGGAAACCAGCGAGTTCAGGGTCATGCCGTGGCTACCGGAGCGGTCCTGGACGAACTTCGCCGGTGGCAGCGATTCCATATGGGTGCGGATCGGCCAGTTCTGGTCGTACATATCCAGCTCCGGCGTGACTGACGCCAGATCGAGGTTGGCCTTCCAGTAGGCCTCCAGCGTTCCCACATCGCGCCAGTACGGCTCAGCGTTCGGGTCAGACTGCACGCAGGAGAGCGGGAAAGGATGTGCATAAGCCATGCCAGCTTCGGTGATCTTCGGAATGATATCTTTGCCGAAATCGTGGCTGGAGTTTTCGTTGCGATCGTCTTCTTCCAGCAGCTCATAAAGATAGGCGGCGTCAAAGATATAAATGCCCATACTGGCCAGTGATTTGGTCGGGTCGGTTGGCATCGCCGGCGGGTTAGCGGGTTTCTCGACGAATTCAATGATTTTTTCGTTTTCATCGACCGCCATGACGCCGAAGGCGGATGCCTCTTCAATGGGCACCGGCATGCAGGCCACGGTGCAACGCGCCCCTTTTTCGACATGGTCAATCAGCATGCGCGAGTAATCCTGCTTATAAATATGATCGCCCGCGAGGATCACCACGTACTCCGCTTTGTAGCGGCGGATGATGTCCAGGTTCTGCGTCACTGCGTCCGCCGTGCCGCGATACCAGTTTTCGCCGTGCACGCGCTGCTGGGCTGGCAGCAGATCGACAAACTCATTCATCTCTTCGCTGAAGAACGACCAGCCGCGCTGGATATGCTGCACCAGCGTGTGCGACTGATACTGGGTGATGACGCCGATACGGCGGATCCCTGAGTTAATGCAGTTAGATAATGCGAAATCGATAATACGGAACTTGCCGCCGAAGTGAACGGCAGGTTTCGCACGCTTAATGGTGAGATCCTTGAGCCGGGTGCCACGCCCGCCCGCGAGGATCAACGCCACGGATTTGATGGGTAATTGACGCGCCAGCATCAGCGGATCGTTTTTTTCAAGCCTAACCATGATTAACTCCTTTTTACACCCCAGCTTTCCTTCTCATCCCGCCGCGCCGCCGCCACGAGTTCAACCGGAAGCTTCAGGGATTACGACCTTTGAAATACGCACACTCCGTGCGCGGGCCCATGCCAGACAGCCATGATGACCGGATTATCCTCTCCGGCGAAGGGAGGAACGGCGCGCCATTCCCCCTCAGGTAAAACCATATCGACCACCTCTGCGGTGGCGTTCAGCGTGAGCAGCCAGCGATCAGACAACTGGATCTGCATACACGCTGCGCCCTGCTGCCACTCCCCGGCAGTCAGCGGCTGGGCGTTGCGATTAAGCCAGCGGACATTGCCATCGCCCTCCTGCCACCAGCGGTTGCGGGTGAGCGCTGGAATGCGACGGCGCAGGTGGATCAGCGCCGCGGTAAACGCGGTTAATCCCGGGTTCGCCTGACGCCAGTCCAGCCAGGTCAACGCGTTATCCTGGCAGTAGGCATTATTGTTGCCGTGCTGGCTGTGGCCCTGCTCATCGCCCGCCAGCAGCATTGGCGTCCCCTGAGCCAGCAGCAGCGTCGTCAATAGCGCATGCACGCTGGCGCGCCGCCGTTCAATCACCGCAAGATTGGCGTCTAATCCCTCTATACCATGATTGTTGCTGTAGTTATTGTTAGTCCCATCGCGATTCTCCTCCCCGTTTGCCTCATTGTGTTTCTGATTGAAACAGACGCAGTCGCGGAGCGTGAAGCCATCGTGGGCCGTCACCAGGTTCACCGTCGCCGATGGCCGTTTGCCATCGCGAGCAAAGAGATCGCTGGAGGCCGCGAAGCGTTGCGCAAAGTCACCGAGGGAGACGTTTTGCTGCAGCCAGAAACGACGGGAAATATCGCGAAAATGGTCATTCCATTCGGCGAACAGCGGTGGGAAATTAGCCACCTGATAGCCGCCCGGGCCGATATCCCAGGGTTCCGCAATCAGTTTCACCTGCGACAGCACGCTGTCGCGGCGGATAGCCTCGAACAGAGGCGCATCCTGGCGGAATTCCGGCGTCCGCCCCATCACTGAGGCGAGGTCGAAGCGAAAGCCGTCAACATGGCACTCATCCACCCAGAAGCGCAAACATTGGCGCGCCCATTCCACCACCCCGGGGTGGCTGAGATTGAGCGTATTACCGCAGCCGGTCCAGTTGTGATAATCGCCATCCTCCCTTACCCAATAATAGCTACGGTTGTCGATTCCGCGCAGGGAGACGGTGGGCCCTTCGAGATCAATTTCCGCGCTATGGTTGAGCACGATATCCAGAATCACCTCGATGCCGGCGGCATGAAGCGCCTTAACCGCATCACGAAACTCATCGAGGGCACGCGCGGGATCGCTGGCATAGCGCGGATCCAGCGCGGACCATGCCAGCGGGTTGTAGCCCCAGTAGTTGCTCAAGCCCATCCGCTGCAGTCGCGGCTCGCTGGCGAACTGCGCTACCGGCAACAGCTCGAGGGCGCTGATGCCCAGCGATTTGAAGTAAGCGATCATCACCGGGTGGCCCAGCGCCTTATAAGTTCCGCGAATGGCTTCCGGCAGCTGCGGGTGCAACAGGGTGAGCCCTTTCACGTGCGCTTCATAAATCACCGTTTCCCCCCACGGGGTACGCGGCGGCTTATCGCCCCGCCAGTCGTAATGCAGATCCACCACTTGCGATTTTGGCGCGATTGCGGCGCTGTCGCGATGATCCGGCTCCCACATTCCACCATGCAGGCGTTCGTCATCCGGCAGATCGCCCTCGACCCGATACGCGCAGGGATCGAGCAGCAGCTTCGCCGGGTTAAAGCGGTGCCCCTGCGCCGGGTCCCAGGGACCATGCACCCGATAGCCGTAGCGCAGGCCCGGCCCGGCAGCGTCCAGCCAGCCGTGCCAGATGTCGCCGCTGCGCGCCGGGAGATCGACGCGTTGCTCGTTGCCCTGCTCGTCGAATACGCACAGCTCCACCCGCTCCGCATGGGCGGAGAAGAGGGCGAAATTCACGCCCTTGCCGTCATAGCTGGCGCCCAACGGCGCAGGTTTGCCTGCCGCAAGTGAGGTCATTGCGCCTCCCGGACCAGCCAGATCGTCGCCAGCGGAGGCAGGGTCAACGATAGCGAATGTTCGCGGCCATGGCTGGCGATCGCGTCGCTCTCCACCACACCGCCGTTACCCTGGTTGCTGCCGTGATAGTGCATGGAGTCGGTATTCAACGCCTCGCGCCAGCGTCCCGGCTGGTTAATGCCGAAGCGGTAGTCATGGCGCGGCACCGGCGTGAAGTTGCTGGCGACGATAATCTCATTCCCGGCCCGGTCGCGGCGCACAAAGACAAACACCGAACGCTCATGGTCGTCGACCACCAGCCATTCGAAACCGTAGGGGTCAAAATCCAGCTCGTGCAGCGCTTTATGGTGACGGTAGGTATGGTTCAGGTCACGCACCAGTCGCTGGACGCCATGGTGCCAGTTGTCGCCGCCCTCCAGCAGATGCCAGTCGAGGCTGCCGTCGTGGTTCCACTCGCGGCCTTGAGCGAACTCATTGCCCATAAACAGCAGTTTTTTACCCGGGAAGGCGAACAGCCAGCCGTAGTAGGCGCGCAGGTTGGCAAACTTCTGCCAGGCATCCCCCGGCATGCGGTCGAGAATCGATTTTTTGCCGTGCACCACTTCATCGTGGGAGAGCGGCAGCACAAAATTCTCGGTGTAGTTGTAGAGCATGCCGAAGGTCATTTTGTCATGATGGTAGCGGCGATGCACCGGATCGAGCTTCATGTAATCCAGGGTGTCGTGCATCCAGCCGAGGTTCCATTTGAACCAGAAACCGAGGCCGCCGCCGGCTGGCGGACGGGTCACCCCGGCAAAATCGGTGGACTCTTCCGCCATCGTCACCGCGCCCGGCGTCTGTTCGCCGAGGATGCGGTTGGTGCTGCGCAGAAACTCAATAGCTTCCAGATTTTCCCGGCCGCCGTATTCGTTGGGGATCCACTCACCTGCCTTGCGGCTGTAATCGCGATAGATCATTGAGGCCACCGCGTCGACCCGCAGGGCATCAATACCGAAGCGCTCGATCCAGTACAGCGCGTTACCGACGAGGAAGTTGCTGACTTCGCGGCGACCATAGTTGTAGATCAGGGTATTCCAGTCCTGGTGATATCCCTCGCGTGGATCGCTGTGCTCATACAGCGAAGTACCGTCAAACGAGGCAAGGGCAAAATCATCCGCCGGGAAGTGGCCGGGCACCCAGTCAAGAATGACGTTCAGCCCGGCGGCGTGCGCGGCGTTGATAAAGTAACGGAAATCGTCGCGGGTGCCGAAACGGCGGGTCGGCGCATAGAGCCCGGTGGGTTGATAGCCCCAGCTGCCGTCGAACGGGTGCTCGTTAACCGGCAGCAGTTCGAGATGGGTGAAGCCCATCCATTTCGCGTAGGGCACCAGCTGGTCGGCCAGCTCGCGGTAGCTCAGCCAGAAATGATTATCGGTATGACGGCGCCAGGAGCCGAGATGCACTTCATAGATAGAGATCGGGGCATCAAACTGGTTCGCCGCTTTGCGGTCCGCCGGCTGTTCCACTTTGGGCGGCAGGTCGCAGATAAGCGAGGCGCTTTCCGGACGCATTTGCGACTCAAAGGCGTAAGGGTCGGCTTTGACCCGCAGATGGCCGTGGGCGTCAATCAGTTCGAATTTATACAGCTGGCCATTATGCGCGCCGGGAACGAACAGCTCCCAGATCCCGGACTCTTTGCGGAATCGCATCGGGTGGCGTCTGCCATCCCAGTAGTTAAACTGCCCCACCACCGACACGCGGCGGGCATTCGGCGCCCACACCGAGAAACGGGTACCGGTGACGCCGTCCATGGTGGCAGCGTGCGCGCCCAGCGTTTCGTAAGGACGCAGGTGGGTCCCTTCGGACAGCAGCCAGACGTCAAGATCCTGCAACAGCGGACCAAAGCGATAAGGGTCATCAATCAGATTCTGCTGCCCGTGCCAGGTGACGGCCAGCTGATAGCGAAAGGCGTTTTTGCGACGTGGCAGGACGCCGCTGAAGAAACCACGCGAGTCGAGGCATTCGAGCTTGCCGACTTTGCGTCCGGTTTTCGGTTCAATAACCCACACGTCGGTGGCATCGGGTAATAATGCGCGCACTTCCAGCCCGGCGTCAGTTCGGTGCATGCCGAGCACGGAAAAGGGATCCGCGAAATGACCGGCGATTAGCGCATTAATCACGTCTCTATCAATATGATTAGACATGCTTTCATCCTGTTGTAAGTGTCGCTCATTCCTGTAACTGGCGACTTTTTTTGACCTGAACGGCGCAGTGCTCTCAGCATCCTCCTGCTCCGTCCCACCTTCAGGTAAGGAATTCCTTACTTAAAGCATAGCCAAGGCTGAGTTACCTCCGTGGGGAAAAATCTAACATCCGCGTTTACTCCTTGTATTACGCAAAAAAAAAGGGGGCTTGAAGACCCCCTTTATGTTCATCCTGCGCTTACGCCAGCTGGCGAAGCATCCGGCGCAGCGGCTCCGCAGCGCCCCACAACAGCTGGTCGCCAACGGTAAAGGCCGACAGATACTCCGGCCCCATATTCAGTTTACGCAGGCGCCCTACCGGGGTGGTCAGGGTGCCCGTCACCGCGGCTGGGGTCAGCTCGCGCATGGTAATCTCACGATCGTTCGGTACCACTTTGGCCCACGGGTTGTGCGCGGCCAGCAGCTCCTCAACGGTCGGGATAGACACATCTTTCTTCAGCTTGATGGTGAACGCCTGGCTGTGGCAGCGCAGCGCGCCAACGCGGACGCACAGGCCGTCTACCGGGATAACGGACGAGGTGGCGAGGATCTTGTTGGTCTCCGCCTGGCCTTTCCACTCTTCGCGGCTCTGGCCGTTATCCAGCTGTTTGTCGATCCACGGGATCAGGCTGCCCGCCAGCGGTACGCCGAAGTTATCCACCGGCAGCTCGCCGCTGCGGGTCAGCGACGTCACTTTGCGCTCGATATCCAGAATGGCGGAAGCCGGATTCGCCAGCTCTGCCGCAACATGGTTGTGCAGCTGACCCATCTGGCTCAGCAGCTCGCGCATATGACGCGCGCCGCCGCCGGAAGCCGCCTGGTACGTTGCCACGCTGACCCACTCCACCAGATCCTGGGCAAACAGGCCGCCGAGGGACATCAGCATCAGGCTAACGGTACAGTTGCCGCCGACAAAGGTTTTGACGCCATTATTCAGGCCGGCGGTGATCACGTCCTGGTTAACCGGGTCGAGGATAATGATCGCATCGTCCTTCATGCGCAGCGAAGAGGCGGCGTCAATCCAGTAACCCTGCCAGCCGCTTTCGCGCAGCTTCGGGTAAATCTCGTTGGTGTAATCGCCGCCCTGGCACGTGACAATAATGTCCAGTGCCTTCAGCGCGTCCAGATCGAACGCATCCTGAAGCGTGCCACCGGTGCTACCGCCGAATGACGGCGCTGGCTGTCCCAGCTGGGAGGTAGAGAAGAACACCGGGCGAATGGCGTCGAAATCGCGCTCTTCAACCATGCGTTGCATGAGAACAGAGCCGACCATTCCGCGCCAGCCGATAAAACCAACATTTTTCATAACGTATTCCTGCGAGGTGTGTGCTGTTTGTGCCTGGCCAGTTTCCAACTGGATTATCCCTCACCTTACAAAATGCAGCTAAAGTCGCAAGTGAAATTAATCAATGATTGCTGAACAATCAGAAAAGCAACTTATCCTGCACATTGTCCACCGTCGCTGGTCGTCGTCAAAAACGCAACGATTATCGGGGAAATCCCCTGCGCAATGGAATATTTTCCGTTGCTATTTTATTGATCCTGATTATGGATTGAGCGCGAAATCAGGTGATTTACCGCTTGCCAAATAAACGCATCAAACCCAGGCACAGCAAGGGCTGACGAGGGATACGAGTATCGTCGTAGCGCTAATAAGGGCGAATAGCAGGCAAGGAAAAGGGGGAAAAAGGGCGGCTTATTACAAAGAAGCCAGGGTAAGCAGCGTTACCCTGGCTTTTTATACCCCGCGAGCGGGAGGTGAGCGGGCTTAGCTCAGCAGCTGGAAAGCGATCATACCGACAATCGCCCCGGTGGTACCCAGGATGGTTTCCATCATGGTCCAGGTTTTCAGCGTCTGGGCTTCCGTCGCACCAGTAAATTTACCGAACAGCCAGAAGCCGGCATCGTTCACGTGGCTCACCACAATCGAGCCGCCGGCGATACAGATAGACAATGCCGCCATCTGCGCGCCGCTGTAGTTCAGCTGCTCAATCACCGGCATCACCAGGCCGACCGCCGTCAGGCACGCCACGGTGGCAGAGCCCTGAATGATACGCACCGCCGCCGCCAGTACGAAACAGGTAATCGCAATCGGCAGACCCAGGCCTGTCAGCGCTTCGCCGAGCGCCGGGCCGACGCCGGAGTCAACCAGCACCTGCTTGAAGACGCCGCCGGCGCCGATCACCAGCAGGATAATCCCCGCCGGCTGCAGCGCGTGGCCACAGATCTCCATCACGCGGTCTTTCGCCATCCCCTGGCGCATCGCCAGGCCGTAGATCGCGACCAGGCAGGCAACCAGGATCGCGGTGAACGGATGGCCGATAAACTCGAACCATTCGTAGGCAGTGGAACCCACCGGCACAAAGCGCGCGGCGATGGTTTTTAGACCCACCAGCACCAGCGGCAGCAGGATCAGCGACAGGCTAAAGCCGAAGGAGGGCATTTTTCCTTCGCCGAGATGCGGTTCGCTGATATCGTCAGGAATATGCAGCTCAACGTAGCGGCTAATGAAGTTACCCCACAACGGACCGGCGATAATCATCCCCGGGATCGCGGCGCACAGGCCAATCAGGATCATCCAGCCAAAGTCGGCGTGCATTTGCGACGCCAGCAGCATCGGCGCCGGCCCGGGAAGCAGGAACGCGGCGGCGGCGGCCACCCCGGCAAACAGCGGGATCACCAGCTTCACGAGGTTAGTGCCGGTATGGCGCGCCATCGAGAAAGCGACGCTGATCAGCAGGACAATGGCCACTTCGAAGAACAGCGGCAGCGCGCAGATAAGACCGGCAAGACCAATCGCATAGTGCGCGCGGTTGTGGCCGAAGGATTTGAGCATCTTGACGGCAATCTGATCGACCGCCCCCGTTTCATGCAGGATCTTACCGAACATCGCGCCGAGCGCGACGACGATCGCCAGGAAGCCCAGCGTACCGCCCATCCCTTTCTCCATCGTCGCCGCGATTTTATCCAGCGGCATGCCGGAGAAAAGACCTGCACCAATAGAAACCACCATCAAAGCCACGAAGGCGTGCATCCGCGCTTTCATGACTAAAAACAGCAGCAGCAATACCGAGCCGACTGCTGTTAAAACAAGCGTTAAAGTACTCACTAGTGACTGCCTTTGTTGATCACCTCGATGGTGCTGGCCACCACGCCTTCCAGCGGCTGGTCGATATCGACGATAAGCACATCGCTCTCGTCGGCGCCTGGTTCCTGCAGCGTTTCAAACTGCGTCACCAACATTTGGGTTTTGAAGAAGTGTCCTTTGCGTGCCTTCAGACGGTTTTCGATCACGTCGAAATCGCCTTTCAGATAGATGAAGGAGAGGTTCGGGTTGCCCTTACGCAGAATGTCGCGGTAGCTCTTCTTCAGCGCCGAGCAGACGATCAGCGACACCTTGTTGGTACGCTGCATAGCAAACGCGGCGTCATTCAGCGCCTGCAGCCACGGCGTGCGGTCATCATCGTTCAGCGGCTCACCGGAGGCCATCTTGGTGATGTTGCTGCGCGGATGCAGAAAGTCGCCGTCGAGAAACGCGGCATGCAGTTGATGCGCCACTTCGCTGGCGACAGCGGATTTCCCGCTGCCGGAAACGCCCATCAGAACATAGACGTGGTGATCATGATTAGTCGTGCTCAAAGCATCCTCCCACCGGACAGGTACGCCGCGCCATGGCTGACTCATCCAGCGCGAAGGCGGCGTATCGGTTAATTGTTACGGGTAACTGTTATCGGTAACATTGTCATGCCGGACCTGTGGAGAAGCAATATCCATTCGTGCCAGATGTGAATATGTGTGATCTACTTCAAACTTGTCAGTTTAAATTGATCCGCCCGGTGACAATGTGAAACCTAAATCTAACATCTTAGGGGTAATCGCTTCACCACGAATGCGCGCCAGCAGCCGTTCGGCGCCGATGCGTCCCATCCGCTCGCGCGGGGTCAGGACGCTGGCCAGCCGCGGCTCCATCACCTGGCCGATATCATGGCCGTGGAACCCGGCGATCGCCATATCATCGGGGATCTTCAGCCCCAGACGCTGGCATTCAAACGCCGCGCCGACCGCAAGGTCATCGTTGGTACAGAAGATACCGTCAAGCTGCGGATATTCGCGGCGCGCCTGACGCATCAGCTCAATACCCGACGAGTAGGACGAAGACTGCTCCACCATCACGCTATAGGGCGTCATCCCGGCGTCGAGCATCGCCTGCTCGTACCCCTTCTGTTTGATGATAGTTCGTTCATCGAGACGCGCCCCCAGATAGGCGACGTGGCGGTGGCCGCGGGCGATAATCGCTGCGGTCATCTGCCGGGCGGCTTCAAAGTTATCAAACCCGACAGCGATATCGAGGCACGGCGACCGGCTGTCCATCAGCTCCACCACCGGAATGCCGGCGACTTCAATCATCTTCAGGGTGCGAGGCGTATGAGTTCGTTCGGTGAGGATCAGGCCGTCAATGTTCCAGGAGAGCATCGATTCCAGGCGTTTCTCTTCCATTTCCGGCTTATAGCCGTAGTGCGCCAGCATGGTTTGATAGCCGAAGGCGTCGGTGACGCTTTCGATACCGCGCAGCACTTCCGAGAAGACCTGGTTAGTTAACGACGGCAGCAGCACGCCGATGGCGCGGCTGGTCGCGTTGGAGAGAATGTCAGGGGCGCGATTGGGAATATAACCCAGTTCATCGAGGGCAACGGCAATCTTGCCACGCAGCGCTTCGGAGACCTGCTCCGGGTTGCGTAAATAGCGACTGACCGTCATTTTGGTCACGCCGACAAGATCGGCTACATCCTGAAGTACGGGTCTTTTCTTTTTCATCGTCCTGACTGTGATCAACGGGGAAACATTTTCTCAGTTTATCACGGACAAAGCGCAACCTTCGCCGATGTTGGAGAAGGTTGCGCAATTTATTTAACCTGGCTCAGATAACTATCAAACCGGCGGCAGATCGAACAGCAGGATCTCGCTATCGCTGTCGGCATGAACCGAAATCGCCTGCTCGTCCCAGATGGCCAAACCGTCGCTGGTGGTGGCTTTGGTACCGTTGATGGTCACTTCGCCTTTGACCACCTGGATCCACACGCGGCGTTCCGCGGCAATCTGGTGAACCGACTGCTCATCTTTCAGCAGCGCCCAGCGATAGAGTTCCATATCCTGGTACACCTTCAGCGAGCCATCTCGCGCATCTGGCGACAACACCAGCTGTTTGCCCTGGGCGGCGTCGAAGCGGCGCTGCTCGTAGCGCGGGGTAATGCCGGTTTCTTCCGGAATAATCCAGATCTGATACAGACGCAGACGATCGGTTTTGCTCGGGTTGTACTCAGAGTGGCGCACCCCGGTACCCGCACTCATGATCTGGAACTCGCCTGCCGGCACCTGCTCTTTGTTGCCCATACTGTCCTGGTGCTCCACCGCCCCTTCCAGCACATAAGTCAGGATTTCCATGTCTTTGTGTGGATGGGTACCGAAGCCCTGACCGGCGTCGATGACGTCGTCGTTAATCACCCGCAGGGCAGAGAAGCCCATAAAATTCGGGTCATAATAGTTGGCGAAAGAGAAAGTATGCCAGGAATCCAGCCAACCATGGTTAGCGTGGCCACGTTCGTTCGCTTTGCGTAAGTAGATCATGTTGCACCCCCGTATGTTTTCGATGGAGTCAGTGTGGACCCATTTCGCCGTCGATCATAGAGGGTGAAAATTGACTCCTCTGTTCAAAAAATATGAACAAGCGTCGAGGAGCCCGTTTTGCTTATTTTGCCAGGGTGATGGTGGCCGGAGAAGGCTGTTCAAAGCCGCGCTCCAGGATCTCCATATTGGTGAGAACGTCAGATTCCTTGACGTAATTCGGCTGGCCGTTGACGAGAGTTTCATACAGCGCGTCGTACACCCGACCGTAGTCGCCGGTCTCCAGCGGCACCGCTTCACGCACCGTCTCCCCCGCCTCGTTGACGTACACCAGCTCGCCGACGCTGTCGTCCGCGCCAAAACCCGGCTCGTCCGGCATGATATTGGCCTTCAGGCTGGTCTCCTGCTGGTCAATGCCGTATTTCACAAACGAACCTTTATGGCCGTGAACGATGAATTTCGGGTAGTCGATCTGCACCAGGTGGCTGGTTTTGACGATGGCCTTCAGATCGCCGTAGAACAGTTGGGCCTCAAAGGTGTCATCCGGGTTGGCTTTATTGCGCAGCGAGCGCAGATCGTAAGAGACATGGTCCGGACGGCCGAACAGCGAAATGATCTGATCCAGGGTATGTACGCCAAGGCCATAGAACTCGCCGTTTTGCGGGCCGCCGGGGTTGGTCTCCGCCACCGGGCGGTAGTTATCAAAATGACTTTCGATCTCCACCAGTTCGCCGAGTTTCCCGCTCTCAATCACCTTTTTGGTGGTCAGGAAGCAGGAGTCGAAACGGCGATTCTGGTAGGGCGTCACCGTGAGACCTTTGCTGTTTGCCAGGGAAAACAGGGTTTTTGCTTCCTCAAGCGTCGGGGTGAACGGCTTTTCCACCAGCACGTTTTTCCCCGCCTCCAGCGCCTTTTTCGCATATTCGAAATGACTGTCGGCGTGGGTGCAGACCACCACCAGATTGACCTGTGGGTCGTTTAACACGTCATCAAGATCGCTGGTGAAATGGATATGGGAATACTGCGGCGCCTGCTCCTCGGGCTTCGCCCGGCGGCGGTAGATATGCGCCACATGCCAACGGTCTTTGCGGTGCAAAACGTAAGGAAGATGGTAGCGGGTGGTACTTTTGCCGAAGCCAATAAATGCGCAGTGCAGAGTCATAACGCTGTCCTTAGTTGATGAGCTACCTTCAACCATAGCGCAAGCCGGGCCATCACTTCATCCTCTCTGTCCGCTTTCCTGGAAGATTCGCCAGCAAAATAGTTCAAGCATCACTTATACGAAAATATTAATAACCAATTGATTAACCAGGAATTAATTCGCCATTTTCCAGCTAAAAAACTTGATCCTAACGGCGAAACTACGGATAAGTGGAGGGCAAACCAGGACGTTGCTGATGACTAACGGAGTAGCCAGCCGCTGCTAATGGACAAACAGTATTTCGCCATAAACGGCACCCTTTTTTTCTGGCTTCTTGGACTGATCGCCTGGTCTGTCGATGCCATCGCGCTGGCGCGCCTGGCGGCCGCCTGCGCGCTTGTCGCTTTCCTCCTCCATAGCCAACGGAACAAGATTAACGCGATGTTTATTAAGAAAAATAAAACGGAACCTCAAGCGTCAGAAGCAGCCACATTTCCGGCAATAAACCCAGAACCCGAAGCGGTCGCCAGCAAAAAACACGAGACCACGATCATCGCCAGCGGGGTACATTTCGTCGGCAATATCGTCGCCAGCGGCCATGTCTATATTCACGGCCAGTTGACCGGCAACATTGAGGCCAAAGAGCATCTGATTAAGATAATGCGTGAAGGCCAGGTGGAGGGCAACATCAGCTGCCGGGAGCTGATTATTGACGGCAAGGTGCAGGGCCAGTGTCATGGCGATAGCATCACCATCGAGGAGCACGGCCATCTGGATGGTACCCTCGCCTATCGCGCGCTGGCGATCAAGAAAGGCGGGGTTTTTAGCGGTCGCGCTGAAATGCTGGCCGCAGCGGAGAACAAAAGTCATATTCTCGGTCTGGTAGCAGACACGCCATCCAAAGCCGACGCGGAGCCCGCCAGGCCGCAGAGCGCCTGAGATAGCGGCAAAAAAAAAGCCAGCACCCGGCTGGCTAAAGTAATACTGGAAGCAATGTGAGCAATGTCGTGCTTTCAGGCTTTCCGCAAGGGTCTCCCTGAATGCAGGACAATAATAATCATTCTCATTCGCACTTGTCTACTTTTTTTTGCAAATAATGCGTGTTGACTCGAACGCCGTAGTCAGTGATGTTTAAAGGGACTTTTCACCTGAATGAGGAACAAGGAATGAGTGACATCGTGATACGCCATGCTGAACCGAAAGATATTGACGCGATTCGTCAAATTCACGCCCAGCCGGAGGTGTATCACAACACGCTACAGGTCCCTCATCCATCCGAACATATGTGGCGGGAGCGGCTAACCGATACGCCCGGCGTGAAGCAGCTGGTGGCCTGTATCGATGAGCAAGTCGTCGGCCATTTAAGCATTGCCGTCGTCCAACGTCCCCGCCGTAGCCACGTCGCCGATTTTGGTGTCAGCGTGGATTCGCGCTGGCACAACCGCGGCGTCGCCAGCGCGCTGATGCGTACTATGATTGATATGTGCGACAACTGGCTGCGGGTTGAACGTATTGAGCTGACGGTGTTCGCCGATAATGCCCCGGCGATTGCGGTGTATAAGAAGTACGGCTTTGAGATCGAAGGCACCGGCAGGCGTTACGCGCTGCGCAACGGTGAGTATGTGGATGCGTATTATATGGCGAGAATGAAGTAGCGTGTTGCCGGGTGGCGGCGACTGGCCGCCCTCTGTGCGCTCCCTGCGCCATGAGAGTCATAACGCAGAAGAAATATCGGGAGCGCAATGTGCTCTGAATTAACACAAAGCACATATTTTTCCCGGACCAAAAAGTTGAAAACCGATAACAGTATCTACGTTCGCACAGTTGTAGGCCCGGTAAGCGCAGCGCCACCGGGCAACACATCAATACCCCGCCGTTAAATCATCCGGCGAACGCGGATCGGAGGCGCCATACAGCATGCCGTCCGGCCCTACCATGATGCTTTGGGTACTGCCCATCGCCTCTTTCAGCGCCACTTTCTGCCCCTTCGTCTCGAGCAGCTTCAGGGTATCCGGGCTAAAGCCTTTCTCCACCCGCAGCTCATCCGGCAGCCATTGATGGTGGAAACGCGGCGCATTGGTGGCTTCCGCGACGTTCATCCCGAAATCGATGGTATTGACCACCATCTGCAGTACGGTGGTGATGATCCGACTGCCGCCCGGGCTGCCTGTCACCAGCCAGGTTTTGCCGTCTTTCACCACAATGGTCGGCGACATCGACGACAGCGGGCGTTTTTTCGGCTCCACCGCATTGGCGTCGCCGCCCACCAGACCATAGACGTTAGGCACGCCGGGCTTCGCCGAGAAATCATCCATCTGGTTATTGAGTAAAATACCGGAATCGCCGGCCACAATGCCGGTACCGAAGGTGGTATTCAGCGTATAGGTCACCGCCACCGCATTACCCTCTTTATCGACCACCGAGAAGTGGGTGGTCTGGTTACTTTCATACGGCGCCAGCTTGCCCGGGCGGATCTGACTGGAAGGTTTGGCCTTGTTGACATCAATCTCGGCGGCAATTGCTTTGGCGTAAGCTTTGCTGGTCAGCGCCTGCCACGGCACTTTGACGAAGTCAGGGTCGCCGAGATATTCAGAACGGTCGGCATAGGCGTGTTTCTCCGCCTCCGCCATCACCTGCATAGCATCGGCACTGCCAAAGCCATATTTCTGCATATCGAAGTTTTCGAGGATATTGAGGATCTGCACGATGTGGATCCCGCCGGAAGACGGCGGCGGCATGGAATAAACCTCATACCCGCGATATTCGCCGCTAACCGGCGTACGCTCCACGGCCTTATAGCTGGCAAGATCGGCTTTGGTGATTAGCCCGCCGTGCTTTTTCATCTCGTCAGCGATCTGGTCGGCGATGGCCCCTTTATAGAAGGCCTCCGGGCCGTGCTCGGCAATCAGCTCCAGGCTCTTACCGAGATTCTTTTGCACCAGCCGGTCGCCCTTTTTCAGCGGCTCGCCGTTCTTCCAGAAGATCGCTTTACTGTTTTCATGCTGCGGGATCACTTCGCTGCCATAGGTCTTCAGATCGTCCGCCAGCGCATCGTTAACGATAAAGCCCTCTTCTGCCAGCTTAATCGCCGGGCGGATCACTTTGTTCAGCGGCATGGTGCCGTATTTTTCCAGGGCGAGAGAGAAACCGGCGACGCTGCCTGGCGTGCCGGAGGCCAGATGCGAAGTCAGTGATTTTTTACTGTCCGGGTTGCCCTGGTCGTCAAGGAACATGTCGCGGGTGGCCTGTTCCGGCGCCATTTCGCGGAAATCGATCGCCGTGGTCTTGCCGTCTTTAGTCCGCAGCATCATAAAACCGCCGCCGCCGATATTCCCGGCCTGCGGATGCGTGACCGCCAGCGCGTAGCCAACCGCCACCGCCGCATCGACAGCGTTGCCGCCCTGGCGCAGAATATCCACGCCGACGCGGGTCGCCAGCGCGTCCACCGACGCCACCATCCCCTGCCGGGCGCGTACCGGGTGGAACACATCTTCCTCTACGCCATAAGAGACCGGCGGCGGCGGTGGCGGATTGGCGGCGACGGTGAAACTACCGCCCGCCAGCAACGCAGCGATGACCACCTGGCGCCATATTGTTGTTTTTATCATTGTCTTACTCCTGAAAGGTAGGTTTCATTCCCCGCTTAAGCCTGGTTGATAACACCTAAAAAATCATTGTTATGGCGGATTCGAGGTACACTTAAGTGATCCCACGCACGGGAGGAGAAAACCATGAAAGCGATTCTGTTTCTGGCGGCGCTGATGCCGCTTGGCGTATTAGCCCAGCCGATCAATATTAATAACAACCCTAACCAGCCGGGTTACGTGGTGCCCAGCCAGCAGCGCATGCAAAATGAGATGAAGGTGCAGCAACAGCAGCAGCAGAGCATGCTGAAGCAGGATCTGAACAATCAGACCCGCTCGCAGCAGCAGCATTTGCAAAACCAGTTGCAGACGAATCAGCAGCGCGCGGCCCAGGGCGGCAATCTCAATCCGCCGCAGCAGGTGCTACCGAACAACAACGGTGGAATGCTGCGGCAGACCAACCCGTAAAGGTCAGCCGCCGCAAATCCGTCTTAAGGGTGGAAATTCGGCCCGATGACGTCAATGGCATCGGTGCAGATGCAATCTACACCCCAGCGCAGCAGCTCGGCGGCGCGCTGGGGTTTATTGACCGTGTACACCAGAATATGCAGGCCGGCCTGTTTCAGGCTCGCCACCCGCGCCGCATCCAACAGCTTGTGATTGAGGTGAATCGACACGCAGCCCAGCCGGGTGGTCAATTCGCGCCAGTCATCGCGCCACTCATCCAGCAGCAGCCCGCGCGGCAGCTCGGGCGCGGCTTCCTGCGCCGCCTCCAGAGCATCGATTTCAAAAGAGGAGAGCAGCGGCGCGGCCATGCCTTGCCACAGATCGCGCGCAGCCAGGGCCACCACGTTGCCGGTCTGCGGCCCCAGCCCGGTGGTCGGCTTAATTTCGATATTCGCCATCATACCGTGACGGCGGCAGCGCTCCGCCACCTGAGAGAGCAACGGCAGCGGCTCGCCCTTAAATTCACGGCTGAACCAGCTGCCGGCATCGACCTTCAGCAGATCGTCCCACGCCAGCTCGCCCGCCACGCCCCAGCCGTTGCTGGTGCGTTCGAGATTATCGTCGTGCAGCAGAAAGATCTGCCCGTCCTTCGACAGCTTGACGTCAAATTCAATCATCGTGTGCCCGTAGCGGGCGCCAACGTCGATAGCCGCCAGGGTGTTCTCCGGCGCCAGTTTACCGCCGCCGCGATGGGCGACGATGCGGGGATAAGGCCAGTTACTCATGCGCGTTGTCCTGTTTCACCATCAAAGAGATGCAGATGTTCCAGGGGCAGATGCAGCCATAGCGTACTGCCGCCCGCCGGGCGCTGCTGATGCGGCAGTCTGACCACCAGCTTCTGCTCGCCCCAGCGCCCGTGGGCGAGGTTATCGGCACCTAAAATTTCCAGGGTATCCATCAGCAGCGGGATGCCGCCTTGCGCCTGCGAGCTTAAAATAAAGTGCTCCGGGCGGATACCGAGCGTCATTTTACGCCCGGCGTAGCGCCGATGCTCGTGATTCATCGGCAACGCCATGCCACCGGCCAGCTCGAAGCGGCCGCCGTCATCGCTCACCCGCCCTTCCAGCAGGTTCATGGCCGGGCTGCCGATAAAGCTTGCCACAAAGCGGCTGGCGGGCTTCTCATACACTTCCACCGGCGTGCCGATCTGCTCGGCAACGCCTTTATTCATCACCATCACCCGCTGGGCGAGAGTCATCGCTTCGACCTGATCGTGGGTGACATACAGCGAAGTCGTTTTCAGGCGGCGATGCAGCTGCTGCAGTTCCAGACGCATCTGCACGCGCAGCTTGGCGTCGAGATTTGACAACGGTTCGTCGAACAGGAATACCGCCGGGTCACGCACGATAGCGCGGCCCATCGCCACGCGCTGGCGCTGACCGCCGGAGAGCTCCCGCGGGCGACGCTTGAGCAGACCATCCAGCTCCAGAATACGCGCCGCCTCCTGCACCCGCTCGGCAATCAATCCCTTACCCATGCCGCGGATCTTCAGCCCCCACGCCATGTTCTCTTCCACGCTCATATGCGGATAAAGCGCATAGTTCTGGAACACCATCGCGATGCCGCGATCTTTCGGTTCCATCTCAGTCACCCGTTTGCGATCGATCCAGATATCGCCGCTGGTCACCCGCTCCAGTCCGGCAACCATCCGCAGCAGCGTTGATTTCCCGCAGCCCGACGGGCCGACCATGACGATAAATTCCCCGTCCGCCACGTCCAGCGTCAGCGGTTGAATCACCTGGGTTTTGCCATCCCAGCTTTTGCTTACTGCCTGTAGTTTTAAACCAGCCATTTTATTTCTCACTATCGACCAGGCCACGCACAAAGGCGCGCTGCATGGCTAAAACGATGACAACCGGCGGGATCAGGGTCAGCAGCATCGCCGCCATCACCTGATTCCACTGGGTAGTACCTTCGCCGGTGGCGATCATGCCTTTGATACCGGCGACGGCGGTGCCAAGATTCACATCCTGAATAATCAGCAGCGGCCACAGATATTGGTTCCAGCCGTAGATAAAGGTGATGACGAACAGCGCCGCAAGATTGGTTTTCGACAGCGGCAGCACGATGTCGCGGAAAAAACGCATCGGCGAAGCGCCATCAATACGCGCCGCTTCAATCAGTTCGTCCGGCAGGGTCATAAAGAACTGGCGGAACAGGAAGGTGGCGGTGGCCGAAGCCATCAACGGCAGCGTTAACCCGGCGTAGCTGTCGAGCATTTTGAGGTTGGCGATGACCTCCACCGTCGGGAAAATCCGCACCTCGACCGGCAGCATCAGGGTAATAAAGATCATCCAGAAGAACAGGTTACGCAGCGGAAAGCGGAACCAGACGATGGCGAACGCCGAAAGCATCGACACCACGATTTTGCCGACCGTAATGGCGAACGCCATGATGAAACTGTTGAGCATCATCAGCCAGAACGGCGCGCTGTTGACGCCGACGCCGTTCACCCAGATGGTCTTCATGTTCTCCAGCAGATGGCCGCCGGGGATCAGGGTCATCGGCGTTTCAAACACCGATTGGTTATCCAGCGTCGCCGCCACGAAGGCGACGTACAGCGGGAATAAAATGACGGCAATACCCAGAATGAGCATGGTGTGGCTGAAAATCGTCAGCCCGCGACGGTTCTCAATCATTGGTAACGCACCTTACTTTCAACGTAACGGAACTGCACCACCGTCAGGATAATAACGAGGAACATCAGCACCACCGACTGCGCGGCGGAAGCGGAAAGATCGAGTCCGGCAAAACCTTCGCGATAAATTTTGTAGATCAAGGTGGTGGTGGCCTGCACCGGGCCGCCGGCGGTGGCGGCATCGATCACCGGGAAGGTGTCGAAGAAGGCGTAAACCAGGTTGACCACCAGCAGGAAGAAGCTCACCGGCGCAATCAATGGCAGCGCCAGCTTAAAGAAGCGACGAATGGGCCCGGCGCCGTCAATGGCGGCGGCCTCAACCAGCGAACGCGGGATCGACTGCAGCGCGGCGAAGAAGAACAGGAAGTTATAGCTTATCTGCTTCCATACCGAGGCGAAGACCACCAGGAACATCGCCTGGCCGCTGTTTTGCGCGTGGTTCCAGTCGTAGCCCAGCTCGCCGAGGAAATGGGTGATCAGCCCGCGCCCGGGGTTAAAAAGGAAGATCCACAGCACCGCCGCGACGGCGGGGGCCACGGCGTACGGCAGCAGCATCAGCGTTTGATAAAAGCGGCTGCCTCGCACCACATAGTCGACCAGCGCGGCAAAAAACAGCGAAACGAGCAGGCCGCTGACAGTCACCAGGGTGCTGAATTTTATAGTGGTCCAGAACGAGTCCAGATAGTACGGGTCATGAAACAGCGCAACGAAGTTATCCAGGCCGACAAACTGGCTGGAAAGGCCAAACGGGTCGACACTCTGCAGCGAGTACCATAGCGCTTCGCCCGCGGGCCAGATAAAGAAAATCAGCGTGATAATCAGCTGCGGCGCGACCAGCACATAGGGCAGCCAGCGCGAGCGGAATACCGGACGGGATGATGACATTGAGATTGGGTTCCTGAACAATGCCGGGAGGCGGCTACGCCTTACCCGGCCTACATAGGGCACATCGTAGGCCCGGTAAGCGCAGCGCCACCGGGCAAGTTACAGATTACGATTTGGTCGCTTGCTCGAAGCGACGCAGCAGCTGATTCCCACGCTGAACAGCGGAATCCAGCGCCTGTTGCGGGGTTTTCTTGCCGGTCCACACGCTCTCCAGCTCTTCATCGACGATGGTGCGGATTTGCGGCATGTTGCCCAGACGCAGGCCTTTGGTGAACGGCAACGGCGGCTTGTTCAGCATCTGGCGGGTGGCGATATCGGCGCCCGGGTTCTTATCATAGAAGCCCTGCTGGCGCGTCAGATCGTAGGCCGCAGTGGTGATCGGCAGATAGCCGGTTTTCTGGTGCCATTCGGCGGCGATTTCCGGTTTGGTCAGGAAATCGAGGAACTTCGCCACGCCGGTGTAAGTCTCTTTGTCTTTACCCTGCATCACCCACAGGCTGGCCCCGCCGATGATGGCGTTCTGCGGCGCGCCTTTCACGTCGGCATCGTATGGCATCATGCCGACGCCGTAGTTGAATTTGGCGTACTGACGAATATCGGCCAGCGAGCCGGATGACGCGGTAGTAATCCCGCAGTCACCGTTATAGAACTTCTCGGTGGACTCGTCTTTGCGCCCGAAGTAGCTGAAATCACCCTTCTTGTTCATCTCTTCGAGCAGGGCGATATGCTTCACCTGCTCCGGCTTATTGAACTCCAGTACCGCATCGGTACCGTCGAAGCCGTTATTTTTCGTGGCCACCGGCAGACCATGCCAGGCGCTGAAGTTTTCAATCTGGATCCAGCCCTGCCAGCCGCTGGCGTACCCGCACTTCATCCCGGCGGCTTTCAGCTTCGCGGTATAGGCCGCCAGATCCTGCCAGGTCTTCGGCGGCTGCTCCGGATCTAAGCCGGCTTTTTTGAAGGCGTCTTTGTTGTAGTACAGCACCGGCGTAGAGCTGTTAAACGGCTGGGAGAGCAGATGGCCGGTTTTCGAATCGGTGTAATACCCGGATACCGTCGGCACGAACTGCGATTCATCAAACTTGATGCCCGCCTCGCTAAACACCTGGTACACCGGCTTAATGGCTTTTGACGCCATCATGGTGGCGGTGCCGACTTCATACACCTGCAGGATCGCCGGGGCGTTGCCGGTACGGAAAGCGGCGATACCAGCACTCAGGCTCTGTTCATAGTTGCCTTTGTATACCGGAACGATTTTGTAATCAGGATTGGCCGCGTTAAAGCGTTGCGCCAGAGAATCCACTTCTTTACCCAGCTCGCCTTCCATTGAGTGCCAGAATGGGATGGTGGTAACCGCCAGGGCCTGACCGGCAAAAGCCAGGCTCAGCGCCAGTCCTAAAGCTGTATGTCGTAACGATATCATCGGTTATCTCTCTTGTTGTGCCGGATGCGCGATTTCACGCGTTTTATGCTCGCGGGGTAACATGACATGTTCGAATTACAGAAAAATAACTTTTTTATTACAAAAAAAAGATAGTAACGGGTCAGAGAGATGACAAGCCGATGAAAGGACGGGGGAAGTAAAGTGGGAGCTGAGACACGGATAATATTTGCGCGATCGGCTCCCGGGGTCGGCGCAAGCGCCTCGCCCGGGCTACAACGGCTTGGGTAGCCCGGCCAAGCGAAGCGCCGCCGGGTTGCAACGATTTAACCGTCATCCGCGCAAACGCGCGACAATCTGTTCCAGGGTAAGTTGCCCCGCTGCCGCCTCGACGGTCATGCCGACGAAGTCCGGGTTCGCCGGCAATATAATTCCATTTCGCTTTAAAAAAAGCAGGGTAATAAACAGTGCCGTACGCTTATTTCCATCATTGAAAATATGGCCGCGAGAAATCGCCAGCAGGTGCATCGCAGCGAGTCGCCACACGTCTGTCACACCTTCATATTCAATTTTGTTTAGCACCCTATACATTATCGCTTCGGCACGCCCCGGGTCGGGCATACCGGCAACGCCAGGCGTGACGCGGAGCAGCCTGTCGTGAAACTGTATTATCTCTTCCGCTGAGATAATCTGCAGCGTCATTTATCCGCAAGCTCCCTGATCTCATCACCATGAACCGCCATAATAGCCGCGAACTCATCATCCATTCTGGCCGCCTGGTAGCGTTCAAATTCTTCTGCACTAATGATGACCGCAGATTTATGCCCACGACGGGTAATGGTCACAGGTACACCTGTCACTGCGCTTTCCAGCACATCGGCCAGATTTTGTCGGGCTTCGCTATAGTTAACCGTTCTCATAAATACCTCCAAAGCTGTACTCTTTTATTGTACAACATACATGTACAAAAAAAGAGCCATCAGGCTCTTTTAAAGGTATTTATGCGATCGGCTCCCGGGGTCGGCGCAAGCGCCTCGCCCGGGCTACAACCCGGCGAAGCGAACGACGCCGGGTTGCGATGAATTAACCGCCGAGATAGGCGCTGCGCACCGCCTCGTTGGCCAGCAGCGCGTCGCCGGTATCCTCCAGCACCACGTGACCGTTTTCCAGTACGTAGCCGCGATCGGCCAGCTTCAGCGCCTGGTTGGCGTTCTGCTCAACCAGGAAGATCGTCATCCCCTGCTCGCGCAGCTGCTCGATGGTGTCGAAAATCTGCTGAATGATAATCGGCGCCAGCCCTAATGAGGGCTCATCAAGCAGCAGCAGGCGCGGCTGGCTCATCAGAGCACGACCGATCGCCAGCATCTGCTGCTCGCCGCCGGACATGGTGCCGGCGCGCTGAATACGGCGTTCATGCAGACGCGGGAACAGCTCATACACCCATTTGATGCGGGTCTGGAACTGATCGCGGTCGGCAAAGAAACCGCCCATCGCCAGGTTCTCTTCCACCGTCATACGCGAAAAGACGCGCCGCCCTTCCGGGACGATCGCCACCGCTTCACGCATGATCTTCGCCGTCTGCCAGTCGGTAATATCCTTACCGTCAAAGACAATGCGCCCGCTGGAAGCGCGCGGATCGCCGCACAGCGTGCCGAGCAGGGTGGTTTTCCCCGCGCCGTTGGCGCCGATCAGCGTGACGATTTCACCCTGTTTGATATGCAGGCTGACGTTGTGCAGCGCCTGAATCTTGCCGTAGTGGGCGCTGACGTTGTCAAAAGTTAACATCGCGTTTTCCATCTTATGCCTCACCAAGGTATGCGCGGATCACGTCCGGGTTATTACGAATCTCTTCCGGCGTCCCGTTGGCCAGCGGCGTCCCCTGGTTCACGACGTAGATACGATCGGAAATGCCCATCACCAGCTTCATATCGTGTTCGATAAGCAGAATGGTGGTGTTGTGATGGTTACGCAGCTCGGCGATAAGCTCGTCCAGCTCTTTGGTCTCTTTCGGGTTCAGCCCCGCCGCCGGTTCATCCAGCATCAGAATTTCCGGCTGGGTCACCATGCAGCGGGCAATCTCCAGCCGGCGTTGGTCGCCGTAGGCCAGGTTGCTGGCCTGACGGTTGGCGTGCTCCAGCAGGCCGATACGCTCCAGCCAGGTGGCGGCCCGGTCCAGCGCTTCGCTCTGCGCCCGACGGAAGGCCGGCGTTTTCAGCAGGCCGGAGAAGAGCCCGGTTTTCAGCTGCTGATGTTGCGCCACCAGCAGGTTTTCAATCACCGTCATTTCGCGGAACAGACGCACGTGCTGGAAGGTCCGCACCACGCCCATCCGCGCAATCTGCTGGCCCGGCAGCCCTTCCAGGTGCTGGTCGCGCAGCATAATGGTGCCGCCAGTGGGCTTGTAGAAACCGGTCAGGCAGTTAAAGACGGTGGTCTTCCCGGCGCCGTTGGGGCCGATCAGCGAGACAATCTCGCGCTCTCTGAGCTCCAGCGACACATTGTTGACGGCCAGCAGGCCGCCGAAACGCATCATCAGGCCGCTGACGGATAATAATGGCTGACTCATGCCTGCTCTCCTTTCGCCTGACCGTTTTTCAGCTTCAACTGCACGCGCGTCATTGGCAGAAGCCCCTGCGGACGCCAGATCATCATCAGCACCATCAGGCCGCCGAGCATTAACATGCTGTATTCGTTGAAGTCACGCATCAGCTCGCGCGAGACCACCAGCAGAATAGCCGCGAGGATCACCGCGAACTGCGAGCCCATCCCGCCCAGCACCACGATCGCCAGCACGAAGGCCGACTCGGCGAAGGTGAAGGATTCCGGGCTGACGAAGCCCTGGCGCGCAGCGAACAGCGTCCCGGCGAAGCCAGCAAACGCGGCGCTGATGGTAAAGGCGGTCAGCTTGATGCGCGTCGGGCTCAGGCCCAGCGAACGACAGGCGATCTCATCTTCACGCAGCGCTTCCCACGCCCGCCCCAGCGGCATTCGCAGCAGGCGGTTGATGACGAACAGGCTGAGCACGACCAGCAGCAGCGCCACCAGGTAGAGGAAAATCACCCGATCGGAGGGATCGTATTTGACGCCGAAGAAGTTGCTGAAGGTATCCCAGCCGCCTTCGCGGGCGGTACGGCTAAATTCAAGGCCGAAGAAAGTCGGTTTCGGGATCTGGCTGATGCCGTTCGGCCCGCCGGTGATCTCGGTATTGTTGAGCAGCAGAATACGCACAATTTCACCGAAGCCTAAGGTCACAATCGCCAGATAGTCGCCGCGCAGACGCAGCACCGGGAAGCCCAGCAGGAAGCCGGCCGCCGCGGAGACCAGGCCAGCCAGCGGCAGACAGGTCCAGAAGCCGAGACCGTAATAGTGGTTCAGCAGCGCGAAGGTATACGCGCCGATGGCGTAGAACCCGCCGTAGCCCAGCACCAGCAGGCCGGAAAGGCCGACCACCACGTTCAGCCCGAGGCCGAGGATGATATAGATCATCGTCAGGGTGGCGATATCCACCGTGCCGCGCGACACCATAAACGGCCAGGCCACGGCGATCACCAGCAGGGCTATCAGGAACAGCTTCTGCTTCACCGTTGAGCCGTCAATCGCCGGCATAATAAACTTCGGCCCGGAGACGTTCTTAACCGCTTTCTGGAACAGCGGCCGCAGCAGCTGGAAGAAAAAGACCACCGCGGTGCCGATAAAGATCCACTGCCAGCGAATATCGGCGGCGGTATCGACCACCAGCTTGGTGCCGTCCAGCTCCAGCTGCACGCCCATAAAGACGCCCGCCAGAATGAAGAACATCACGGCAGACAGCAGCGCCATTGCAATTTGCATCGGTTTCATACTTTTTCTACCTCCGGGCGGCCCAGAATGCCGGTCGGCATCACTAACAGCACCAGAATCAGCAGCGCGAAGGAAACGACGTCCTTATATTCGGTGCTGAGATAGGCAGAAGAGAGCGCCTCGGCAATACCCAGGATCAGGCCGCCGATCATTGCGCCAGGGATACTGCCGATACCGCCAAGCACGGCGGCGGTGAAGGCCTTCATCCCGGCCATAAAGCCGATGTAGGGGTTAATCACGCCGTAGAACTGGCCGAGCAGCACGCCCGCCACCGCCGCCATCGCTGCGCCGATGACAAAAGTCAGGGCGATGACGCGGTCGGTGTTAATCCCGAGCAAGCTGGCCATTTTCAGGTCTTCGGCACAGGCGCGGCAGGCGCGCCCCATCCGCGAGTAGCGAATAAACAGCGTCAGGGCCAGCATGGCGATAAAGGTCACCACCCAGATCACCAGTTGCATGGTGGTGATCGTCGCGGAGAAGCTGTCGCTGTGGCCGACGATCCACTGGCCGTTAAACAGGCTTGGCAGCGCCACGTCGCGCGACCCCTGGGTCAGGCTGACGTAGTTCTGCAGGAAGATAGACATCCCGATAGCGGAGATCAGCGCAATCAGACGCTTAGAGTTACGCACCGGCCGATAGGCAACGCGCTCGATACTCCAGCCGTAGGCGCTGGCAATCACAATGGCGCCCACGAATCCGGCGGCGACCAGCAGCCAGCTGGTGTCGATGCCCATCATCATCAGCGCGGCGATGATCATGAAGGAGACATAGCTGCCAATCATGTAGACCTCGCCGTGGGCGAAGTTGATCATGCCAATAATGCCATACACCATCGTATAGCCGATCGCGATCAGCGCGTAGGTACTGCCCAGCGTGACGCCGTTAAACATCTGCTGCAGAAAATAGAGAAACTGCTCGGACATAAGGTAACCTTTTTCAAACCGCCCGCGGTTCGCGGGCGGAGGGATAACTCGTCTTCAGCGCTTATTTCGCCGCGCTCGAAGAGCCGTCGGCGTGCCACTGGAAGACACCAAACTCAAATCCCTTCAGATCGCCTTTTTCATCCCAGGTCAGCGGCCCAATCACGGTTTTCGCCCCGTGCGCTTTCAAATCTTTGATTAAATCCAGCGGCTGCTGGCTGCCGGTTCTGTCCATCGCCTGCGCCAGCGACTGAACGGCGGCATAGGTGATCCAGACGTACGGCCCGCTCGGATCTTTCTTCTCCGCTTTCAGCGCGTTGACGATGGCGCTATTGGCAGGGTCCTGATCGTAGCGTTTTGGCATTGTCACCAGCATGCCTTCCGCCGCGGCGCCCGCGATATTGGACAGCGAGGCGTTGCCGACCCCTTCCGGCCCCATAAACACGGTTTTCAGCCCGACGGAGCGCGCCTGGCGCAGCATCTGGCCCATTTCCGGGTAGTAGCCGCCGTAGTAGACGAAGTCGATGTTCTCTTTCTTCAGGCGCGCCAGCAGGGCGGAGAAATCTTTTTCCCCCGCGGTGATGCCGTCGAAGAAGACGATATTGGCCCCGGCTTTCTTCAGGTTGTCCTGCACCGAACGCGCCAGCCCTTCGCCGTACTGCTGCTTGTCATGAATGATGGCGATACGCTGCGGTTTCACTTTCTCGACGATATATTTCGCCGCGGTCGGCCCCTGCGAGGAGTCGAGGCCGGCGGTACGCATGATGTACTGATAACCGCGCTGGGTCAGCTCCGGATTGGTCGCCCCGGGGGAGATCATCAGGATGCCTTCATCCTCATAGATGTCGGAAGCCGGCTGGGTGGAAGACGAGCACAGGTGGCCGATAACGTACTGAATGCCGTCGTTGACGATTTTGTTGGCCACCGCGACCGCTTGCTTCGGATCGCAGGCGTCGTCATATTCCACGGCCACCAGCTTGTCACCCTTAATACCGCCGCTGGCGTTGATGTCTTTAATCGCCTGACGCGCGCCATTGAACTCCATGTCGCCCCACTGGGCCACCGGACCCGACATCGCGCCGACCACGGCGACCTTAATATCCTTGGCCATCGCCGCGTGCGACATCGCTAATGCGACAATGCCCGCGACGATGGTTTTCGCGTTCCTTTTCATGCTGCAGAACCCCGTTCGTGATGTGGTGTAAATGTTTTGTATTTTTATGGTTAAAAAGCATTCTGTGCTTTTATTAAACAACGCCATTTTTACCATTGAGTTTAATGGTTTAGCGCAGCTTTTCACTAAAAAACAGATTAAAATCTCTATTTTTCAGTCGATTAAGCAAAGATAATATTCTGTATTTTGGTGAAGATAAACAAAAAAAAGTCCATCCTGCAGCATAAAATAACGATACATAAGGCGGAATAAAACGCTGCACATTAGGTTAAAACTCTGCTTATTTTTCGATCCATGACGGATTGCGCTACCCTGACTACATCCGGAAAACGAATCCCCTGATGTATGCGCAAAAAACAGCGCTCCGCCAGACAGCAATTTTGGGTACACTGGCGCCTCTGTTTTGCACTGGATTTGCCGCCCATGAAACTGACCATTATCCGTTTACAGCACTTCAGCGATCAGGATCGCATCGACCTGGGGAAAATCTGGCCGTCGCAGGATCTGTCGACCCTAACCCTGGACGAGAATCATCGTCTCTACGCCGCCCGCTTTAACGAACGCCTGCTGGGCGCCGTGCGCGTCACCCTGCGCGGCGTCGAAGCCGAGCTCAGCGATCTGTGCGTGCGTGAAGTGACCCGCCGCCGCGGCGTCGGGCAATACTTAGTGGAAGAGACGTTGCGTGATAACCCGGCCATCAATAGCTGGCGCGTCGCCGACCAAGGGGTGGAGGACCGCGGCGTGATGGCCGCATTTATGCAGGCGCTCGGCTTTAGCGCCCAGCAGACCGGTTGGGAAAAGCATTAAGCCGTAGCCCCAATATGCGGAGCATGACCAAGGAAGAACCCGGCGGCGCTTCGCTTAGCCGGGCTACCTGGAAATTGTAGCCCCGGTAAGCGCAGCGCAACCGGGATCAGACAACGCATCTGCGGCGTGAAAGGCCCCACTCATTTAACCCAGCATTTCGCGTTGCAAAAAGGCGTCAAGACCCGAAATCCCCGGGAGCTTACATCAGTAAGTGACCGGGGTTGAGGGCCGCAGACA
>NZ_JACHYL010000004.1:133336-506848 GCF_014192815.1 Klebsiella sp. RC2
CCCCATTTAACCCAGCATTTCGCGTTGCAAAAAGGCGTCAAGACCCGAAATCCCCGGGAGCTTACATCAGTAAGTGACCGGGGTTGAGGGCCGCAGACAACGCATCGGCAGCGGGAAAGGCGCCCCCCACCCATTTAACCCAGCATTTCGCGTTGCAAAAAGGCGTCAAGACCCGAAATCCCCGGGAGCTTACATCAGTAAGTGACCGGGGTTGAGGGCCGCAGACAACGCATTTGCAGCGTGAAAGGCGCCGGTTAAATTATTTGGCGTCGGTCGCCGTACCGTTAGCATGCCAGGTAAAGACCCCGAACTCGAACCCTTTCAGGTCGCCTTTCTGATCCCACGACAGCGGGCCCATCACGGTGTCTACCGTCGCGCCTTTCAGGTATTTAGCGATTTCCGCCGGATCGTCAGACTGATTCAGGCCCGCCTGCAGCGACTGCAGCGCCGCGTAGGTGGTCCACACGAAGGCGCCGCTCGGATCCTGTTTCTTCGCCTTGATCGCATCCACGATCGGTTTGTTCGCCGGAACCTGGTCGTAGTTCTTCGGCTTGGTCACCAGCAGGCCTTCCGCCGACTCGCCGGCGATGTTAGACAGGGAGACGTTCGCTACGCCTTCCGGGCCCATAAACTGGGTTTTCAGACCGGCAGCACGGGCCTGACGCAGGATCTGGCCCATTTCCGGGTGGTAGCCACCGTAGTAAACGAAATCGATATTCTCTTTCTTCAGGCGCGCCACCAGGGTGGAGAAATCTTTCTCACCGGCGGTGATGCCGTCGAAGAAGACCACGTTCGCCCCGCCTTTTTTCAGGCCATCCTGCACCGCACGGGCCAAACCTTCACCGTACTGCTGTTTATCATGTACCACAGCGATACGCTGCGGCTTCACTTTGTCGAGAATGTATTTCGCTGCGGTGGGTCCCTGATCGGAGTCCAGGCCGGTGGTGCGCAGGATCAGCTTATAGCCGCGCGCGGTCAGCTCCGGGGCAGTCGCTGCCGGCGTGATCATCAGAATGCCTTCGTCTTCATAGATGTCAGACGCCGGCTGAGTGGAAGAGGAGCACAGATGGCCAATAACGTACTTGATGCCGTCGTTGACCACTTTGTTGGCGACCGCTACCGCCTGTTTCGGGTCGCAAGCGTCATCATATTTGACGATCTGCAGCTTATTGCCCTTGATGCCGCCCTTAGCGTTGATATCCGCTACCGCCTGCTCGGCACCGGTAAACTCCTGGTCGCCGTACTGAGCCACCGGGCCGGACATCGCCCCGACGACCGCGATTTTGATGTCTTCCGCCAGCGCCGCGCTGCTCATAACTAAGGCAATACATCCTGCCAGTAACGCTTTACCCTTCATATTCATCCTGAGGCTCCCCATTATTATGGTTTTTGCATTTGTTGTGATGTTGTTTGTTAGCGCATTATTTTGTTTATATCGATAGGAAAAGCATATGATAGCTAATTCACCGGGGGCTGCTCGCGCTTTTGCAGCACACTATGCTAAACATACCGTCATTCTGAGGAATTTGAAACGACTAAATTGCGGGCTATGTAACAGATAAGTGACAAATAAAAAAACCGCGCCAGCATGAACCGGACGCGGTGCAAAACAGGCCCTGATTACCAGCCAGCGGGCAGGTAGCCTACCGCGGACGCTATCGCGTAGACGGCGCTGCAAAGATACAACAACACAATGAAGCATTGGATAAGCGGATGGGTCATCCAGGCCGGACAGGTCCAGCCTGGGGTCAGGTCGCCACGCTGGCGGGCGCCCTTCAGCATCAGGATCGGCATAATTGATAAAATGACGCCGCTGAACACTCCGGCAAAATAGAGCGCGTTGACGAAAGAAACCATGCCGCTATAGGCCAGCACGAACGGCGGGATCGCCACCACCAACAGCACCATCAGGCGCCGGGCGGGCTGTTCGTCATTCCCCAGGCGGAACTGATCGAAGATATTGGTCAGAAAGCTGCCGCCCAGCCCCCAGTAAGAGGTCAGCATGGCGCACAGCGCAAACAGGTTGGCCGAGAAGAACGCCCATTCGCCAAGCGCCCGGCCCCAGGAGATGGTGGCCACATCCGAGATATTGTCCAGGCCATTAAGCGAGATAACCGATAGCGGCACCAGCGCCAGCAGGGCAAAGGTCAAAGCCATACCGACCATAATGGCCCTGGGCAATTTTTCCGGTTTGTCGGCGAAGCCCCGCGCCATCTCCGGCACGATATACTGTGCCGAGAAGCAGAATGCCACGACATTGAAGACCGGAACCATATACAGCCAGTTGCCGTCGAGCAGATAGCCCACGCGGGTGGTCTCTTTCAACAGCGTGGCAATCACCAGCACCGAGATCATCACCACCATACCGATGCTGATAAATTTCTCGCCGCGGCCAATCGCCTTCAGGCCCAGGTAGAGCACCCCTGCCGCCGGGACGAAAAACAGCACGCTGCCCAGCGCCGGCGAGATGCCAAACAACGAGTGCAACAGCTTGCCGCTGCCGGTCATATAAGCCGTCAATGCGCCGACGCTGTTAACGCAAACGGAGAGGAACATCATCAGCGCGCCAAAGCCGCCGACGTAGCGCTTCGATAAACCACTGAGCTGCAGATGTTTACGGGTGCGGAGCGTGGATTCCGCGACATAGAGCATAGTCACCGTCGTCAGGCTGCCCACCAGCACCAGCCAGAACAGCAGCGGTAAGAAGCCCGCTTTGCTCGACGCATAGGCGATAGAGAGGACACCCGCACCGATATTGGTACCGACAATCATCGATACCCCTTCGATGAAGCTCAGAGATTTTGTAGGGACAGCCGTACGTTCCCGGCCGGTGAGGACGGGAGAAAAGGTGGAGTTTTCAGACATAATACTTTCCGTTTTACTCCGGCGGTTTTTACCGCCGGAAAAAAGGTGATATCAGGGTGATAAACCACTCACGCTGAGCATGAACAGCTGGCTGCGGCGTCCTGTTTCTGTTCGGCTTCCCTGCCGCCGCAGCCCGCCGGGGAGACGTTAGCTCTTCAGGATGCGCGCCAGAATATCCAGCGCTTTCGAGAACTGGGCGTCGGGGATAGTCAACGGATACAGGAAGCGGATCACGTTGCCGTAGACGCCACAGCTCAGCAGCAGCAGGCCGTTTTCCTGCGCTTTCTGTTGCACCTGGCGGGTGAACTCCGGCGACGGCTCGCCAGTTTGCGGATCGTTAAACTCCACCGCCACCATCGACCCCCGGCCACGGACATCAACGATCGCCGGGCAGGTGGCGCGCGCCTGGTTGAGCACCTCCTGCAGATGGCTACCCAGCTGTTCAGCCCGTTGACACAGCTGCTCTTCGGCAATGACATCCAGCACCGCGTGCGCCGCGGCCACCGCCAGCGGGTTACCGGCATAGGTTCCGCCCAGCCCGCCTGGGGCTGGCGCATCCATCACCTCGGCGCGACCGACAACGCCCGACAGCGGGAAGCCGCCGGCGAGGCTTTTCGCCATCGTCATCAGATCCGGTTTCACCTGATAGTGCTGCATAGCGAACAGCTTGCCGGTGCGGGCGAAACCGGTCTGCACTTCATCAGCGATCAGCAGAATACCGTGGGTATCGCACAGATCGCGCAGCGCCTGCATAAAATCGGCCGGCGCGACGTTAAAGCCGCCTTCCCCCTGGATCGGCTCGAGGATAATGGCCGCTACCTGATCCGGCGCAATATCCGCTTTGAAAATACGCTCCAGGCTTTTCAGCGCATCCGCGGTGGTCACGCCGTGCGCCTCATTGGGATAAACGCCGTGATAGACCGATCCCGGGAAGGGCCCGAAGCCGATTTTGTAGGGCGCGACCTTACCGGTGAGGGCCATGGTCATAAAGGTACGGCCGTGGAAGCCGCCGCCGAAAGTAATCAGCCCCGGGCGGCCGGTGTAAGCGCGGGCAATTTTCACTGCGTTCTCAACCGCTTCCGCGCCGGTGGTGAAGAAAGCCGTTTTTGCCGGCCCGTCAATTGGCGCCAGATCGTTGATACGCTCCGCCAGCGAAACATAACTTTCGTACGGCACAATCTGATAGGCGGTGTGGGTGAACGCCTGCAGCTGATCGGCGACCGCGGCGACCACTTTCGGATGACGGTGACCGGTATTTAACACGGCGATCCCGGCGGCGAAATCGATCACCTCATTGCCTTCGATATCCCACAGCGTGGCGTTTTCCGCCTTCTCGACAAAGTAGTTACACATTACGCCTACGCCGCGCGGCGTCGCCTGCTGGCGACGTTGATTCAGTTCTGAGCTTTTCACCTGCGAATCTCCTGTCGTGTATGTCACGTTATCGCAACAAATTAGAAACGATGTCGTTTATTTACACAGGAGTTGGCCCTATAATCGAGTACCAATTTAGAATATCTGAGGGATCCAATTGCGTTCGCTGGTGGGTGACCTGGTGCTGGTCCGTCTGCAGGAAGAGCGGGATCCTCTTCTGCACAAACGCTTATATAACGCGCTGCGCCGCGCGATCCTCGATGGTTCGCTGGCGCCGCAAAGCCGCCTGCCGCCGTCGCGCGATCTGGCGGGTGAACTCGGCGTATCAAGAAACACCATATTAACAACTTATGAACAATTACTGGCGGAAGGATATGTGGTTTCCCGCCGGGGAAGTGGAACATTCGTTGCCCAAACCGCCCCTGAGAGCTCATTGACGGCTAAAGGTCAGCAAGAAAACAGCAGTATCGCGGCACCGACGGTGCATCTTTCACGCCGAGGCCAACATCTGCTCGGCCAGGTCAGCGCCAGCCCGCGCCAGTGGGGGGCGTTTATACCCGGCGTGCCGGACGTTAACGCCTTTCCCCACCCGCTGTTCAGTAAGATCCAGGCCCGTATCAGCCGTCGGCCCAAGCCGGAGCGGCTCAGCTATAGCTGCAACGGTGGCACCCCGGAACTGCAGCAGGCGCTGGTGGATTATCTGCGCGTGTCGCGCGGCGTCCACTGTCAGGCAGATCAAATTCTTATCACCGAGGGGATCCACCAGGCGATCGATCTGGTCACCCGCATGCTGTGTGATAACGGCGATCTGGCGTGGGTGGAGGAGCCTTCCTATTGGGGGATCCGCCACGTGCTGGCGATGAACGACGTTCGGGTGGAACCCCTGACCGTCGATGCCAACGGCCTGTGCCCGCCGGAAACGGTTGACGACGCGCCGAGGCTCATCTTCGTTACGCCTTCCCACCAGTACCCGCTGGGCGCGGTGATGAGCCTTGAGCGCCGCCAGCGACTGCTGGCGCTCGCCCGTCAGCAGGGGAGCTGGATCGTCGAAGATGATTATGACAGTGAGTTTCGCTTTTCCGGCCAGCCGATCCCTGCCCTGCAGGGTCTGGTCCCCGATGCCCCGGTGGTCTATATCGGCACCTTCAGCAAAACGCTCTATCCCGGCCTGCGCCTGGGCTACGTGGTGATCCCCCGTCCGCTGGTCAGCGATCTGAAGCACGCCCATGCCGAGCTTTACCGCGGCGGCCATTCGCTGATCCAGATGGCGCTGGCGGAGTTTATTACCGCCGGCCACTATTCGGCCCATATCCGCCGTATGCGGTTGCTCTACAGCCGTCGCCGCGCCTTTTTAACTGAGCTTATCCAGCGGCACTGTATGCCGTACGCCCTGTCTGACTTCAGCGATAATGCCGGGCTGCATTTGATCCTCAATTTGCCCGCAGAGGCTGACGATGTGGCGATTGCCAAAGAGGCTAATGCGCGCCACATTCTGGTGCGGCCGCTGTCGCGCTACTACCTGACGGCGGCGCGGAAGAAAGGATTACTGATGGGATTCGCCAGCCAGCCCGAAGAGCAGATGGCGCCGGCGTTCAGCGTCTTACTCGGCTGCCTGCAGACGCACTGCCCGCAGATGCTCCTGCCCCGGGAGGACGCAGAAAAACAAAACGCCCCAACCTGAGGCGGGGCGTTATCGGGGAGCCTGATATCAGGTATCAGGCAGGCGTGGCGTATCAGGCTTCGATAGCGGCACGCAGTTTTTTCATGGCGTTCTTTTCCAGCTGACGCACACGCTCTGCGGAGACGCCGTAGCGGTCGGCCAGTTCCTGAAGCGTGGACTTGTTGTCTTCGTCCAGCCAGCGGGCGCGGATGATGTCCTGGCTACGCTCGTCCAGGCCCTGCATCGCATCAGTCAGCTTATTCGCCGCCTGCTCTTCCCAGTTGTCGTCTTCGATGCCGTCGGCAAAGTTAGACGTTTTGTCCTGCAGATAAAGGACCGGCGCCATCGGCTGGCTGTCGGACTCATCGTCGGAAGACATGTCGAAGGTCATGTCCTGGGCCGCCATACGGGATTCCATCTCGCGGACGTCTTTGCTCGACACGCCCAGCTCACGGGCCACCATTTCCACTTCATCCTGGTTGAACCAACCCAGACGCTGTTTGGTTTTACGCAGGTTAAAGAACAGCTTACGCTGTGCTTTGGTGGTAGCGACCTTCACAATACGCCAGTTACGCAGCACGTATTCGTGAATTTCAGCTTTAATCCAGTGCACGGCGAAGGAGACCAGGCGCACACCCACTTCCGGGTTGAAGCGACGCACGGCTTTCATCAGGCCGATATTGCCTTCCTGGATCAGATCCGCCTGCGGCAGGCCATAGCCCGAGTAGTTACGAGCAATGTGAACAACAAAGCGCAGGTGAGACAGAATCAGCTTTTTCGCTGCTTCCAGATCGCCCTGGTAATGCAGCTTTTCAGCAAGCTCCCGCTCTTCATCAGCCGACAGCATCGGCCAAGTGTTAGCGGCCCGGATGTACGATTCCAGGTTACCAACGGGGGCTAAAGCTAAAGTTTGCATTTCTTTGGTCATTCAAATCCTCTCAATTGATATCTTCTGACGCGTTCTTGTCCCCATCAGGCAACAAGCATGCCAGCATTCATGAGCAACGAGAATATCACTCACATTAGTATCAGACAGTGATTTTATCCACAAGTTCCATGCAACGGTGTGAATAAATTACGCACAAAATGTGACACCACGATGAACAAGTGAGGGCAGGAAAAGGAGAACAAGCTTGCGGTATCTTTCCCTGCGAACAGGAACTCATTGCAGCAGGGAAAGATTATATCACGCTTTTTTTAATCGGGAGTAAAGTGACGTAAATGTTGCACTGTCGCCAGCCAGGCGGCGACCCACCCGATCATCGAGCAGACAATCAGCATCAACAGGCACTCGTCGAAGCCCAGGCCGCTCAGCTCAAACTGGGTGCCGAACACTTTCGCCACTTCGGTCACTGCCGACGAGAGGCGCATCACCAGAATCTCCGACAGGATCAGCGATAAAAACGCGCCGGAGAATCCCAGCATCGCCCCGCCGTAGAGGAACGGACGCAGGATAAAGCCGTCGGTGGCGCCGATCAGCTTCTGCACGTTAATGGTATCGCGGCGGGCAAAGATGCTCAGGCGCACGCTGTTGCCGATCACCAGGAACACCGCCGCCACCATCAGCACGCCGATCATCGCCGACACGCGGCCTACCAGCCCGGTAAGCGAGGAGAGACGGGCAAACCAGCTGTCGTCCATCCGCACCTCATCCACCCCCTGGATCCGCGATACCCGCTCGCGCAGGGTATTGAGCGCTTCCGTGCTCTGGAAATCCAGCTTCGGCACCACGATGGCGACCGCCGGCAGCGGGTTCTCTTCCAGCATATCCAGTGCGCCGCCAAAGCCTGACCAGTTACGGAATTCACCCAGCGCCTCGTCACGGGACAAATAGTTTACCTTGTCGACGCCCTGCTCCGCCTGCAGCTGGCCCACCACCCGCGCCGCGGCGTCGTCATCCAGCGTTTTTTCCAGATAAACGGTGATCTGCGGCGATGGATAATACTGTGACGCCGCGCTGCTGACGTTTTTGTAGACCATGTAGCAGACGCTTGGCAGGGTCAACGAAATGGCGATGACCATCACCGTCAGGAAGGTCGCCAGCGGCGTGCTTTTGAGATCCTGCAACGCGCCGTGCCAGGCATAGCGCACCTGTTCGTTGAACACGTTACTCTTACGCGAGGCCGGGTTAGGCGCCGCTTTCGGCCGTTTTGGCGCATTGCGCCCGCCGCCGCTGCCACCCGCCGCGTTGCGCAGGCGATCGAACTTACTGCCGAACTGGCGAATCTGGTTCATTGCGTCGCGCTTATTCACCCCGAATGCCTCCATGCAGATGGCCGTCGCTGAGCGACAGCACGCGGTACGGACGACTGGAGATAAGCCCCAGATCGTGCGTCGCCATCAGTACCGTCACCCCAACGCGGTTAAACTCTTCAAACAGACGTAAAATCCCCTCCGAGAGCGCCTCGTCGAGGTTACCGGTCGGTTCATCCGCCAGCAGCACCGCCGGCTTGTTGACCACCGCGCGGGCTATACCGACGCGCTGCTGCTCACCGCCGGAGAGCTGAATCGGAAAGTTCTTCGCTTTGTCCAGCAGGCCGACCTTGTCCAGCGCCGCCGAGACGCGGCGACGAATGTCATCGCCGCTGGCGCCGGCGATAATCAGCGGGATCGCCACGTTGTCATACACGGTACGATCCATCAGCAAATGGTGGTCCTGGAAAATCATGCCGATCTGGCGGCGCAGGAATGGCACCTCACGGCTCTTCAGGCGGCTGATTTCATGACCGCTGAAGAAGATTTTCCCGGCGCTGGGCCGTTCAATACCACAGATAAGCTTCAGCAGGGTACTCTTCCCTGCGCCGGAATGGCCGGTCAGAAACGCCATCTCGCCCGGCTGCAGGTGGAAGGTCACCCCCTGCAGCGCTTGTCTCCCACCGAGATAGGCTTTGCTGACTTGTTCAAAGCGAATCATTCTTAATCCTCTCGGGCAAAAAGTGCCTCAATAAAGTCGCCCGCATTAAACGGACGCAGATCCTCAATACGCTCGCCGACGCCAATATAGCGAATCGGAATGCCGAACTGATCGGCCACCGAGAAGATCACGCCGCCTTTGGCGGTGCCGTCCAGCTTGGTCAGGGTGATCCCGGTCAATCCTACCGCCTCATGGAACAGTTTGGCCTGGCTAATGGCATTCTGCCCGGTGCTGGCGTCAATAGTTAACATCACCTCATGCGGCGCGTCGACGTCCAGTTTTTTCATCACCCGGACAATCTTCTTCAGCTCTTCCATCAGGTGCGATTTATTCTGCAGACGCCCGGCGGTGTCGGCAATCAGTACGTCAACATGGCGCGCCTTCGCCGCCTGAATGGCGTCGAAAATCACCGAGGCGGAGTCCGCGCCAGTATGCTGGGCGATCACCGGGATATTGTTACGCTGACCCCAGACCTGCAGCTGTTCCACCGCCGCCGCGCGGAAGGTATCACCCGCCGCCAGCATCACCGATTTACCCTGCTGCTCAAACTGACGCGCCAGCTTGCCGATGGTGGTGGTTTTCCCCACCCCGTTTACGCCGACCATCAAAATAACAAATGGCGTTTTGCCTTCTACGTTCAGCGGCTCATCCACTTTGGCGAGAATCTCGCCCATCTCTTCTTTCAGCAGGCCGTACAGCGCTTCCGCATCGCGCAGTTGCTTACGGCTGGCGCCTTCCGTCAGGTTAGTAATGATCTTGCGGGTGGTTTCCACCCCGACGTCGGCGATCAGCAGTTGCTCTTCCAGCTCTTCAAACAGATCATCGTCGATCTTCTTGCCGCGGAACAGGCTGATAAATCCGGAACCGAGATTTTCTTTGGTTTTCAGCAAGCTACGCTTGAGGCGGGCGAAAAAGCCTTCTTTCGTCGGTTTTTCCTGCTCCTGAGCCAGCGCTTCCACCGGCGCCTCGTCCTCGGGCTCCGGCACCACGACCGCCGCCTCTTCGGCCGCCTCGGCCGCCAGCGCCAGTGCTTCCAGCTCTTCATCGCTTAACGGGGCGTCCTCTTCAGGGACCTCCGTCTCCTGCGGCTCGGCGATAACGTCTGCCACAGGCTGCTCTGCTACGGCTTCCGCCACCACCGGTTCGGCGATCACCTCTTCCGCCAGCGGCTCAACCACCGCAGGCTGTTCAGGCGGTTCGCTGACCGCGGGCTCCGGTTCAACAACAGGCGCGTCTTCGACCAGAGCAGGCGTTTCCACCCACTCTTTTTCCTGCACGCTGGCAGGCTCCGCGAGGTGCGCTTTTTCGCTTTCGACCACCGTCTCGGTCACTTCGACGACATCTTCGGCAAACGCCTCCGGGTCTGCTTTCGGCGCGCTCGGCTCAGCAGGGGTTTCCGCTACCGGCGACTCATCGGCAACCGCTTGTTGTTCTTCTACTTTTTGTTCAGTCTCGGTTTCCTGTGCCTGTTCTTTCTGTCCAAAGCCCAGCCAGGAAAAGAAGCCACGTTTTTTCTCTTTTGCCATTTGCGACCACACTCCTCGCTGTTTTATTCATGGCGCAGCTTCATCAGAAGCTGAAAAAATGATGAAATTAGTCGGATAGTCTATCACTTAACTTAACTCGCAGCACCGCCCCCGGATTAAGGTTTCGTCAACCGCCGTCGATCGCTAGAATAGCAGGCCGGAAGTTGAGACTTGAGCAGAGAGATGAAAAAACCAAACCACGCGGGCAGCGGCCAGATCCGCATTATCGGTGGGCAATGGCGCGGCCGTAAATTACCGGTGCCGGAGAGCCCGGGCCTGCGGCCGACCACCGACCGGGTTCGCGAAACCCTTTTTAACTGGCTGGCGCCGTCCATCGTTGACGCGCACTGCCTCGACTGCTTTGCCGGCAGCGGCGCGCTGGGGCTGGAGGCGCTGTCCCGCTATGCGGCCAGCACCACGCTACTGGAGATGGAGCGCGGCGTAGCCCAGCAGTTGCAAAAAAATCTCGCCACCCTGAAAGCGGATCGCGGCAAGGTGATCACCACCAACACCCTCAGCTTCCTGAGCCAGCCGGGGACACCGCACCAGATCGTGTTCGTCGACCCGCCGTTCCGTCAGGGGCTACTGGAAGAGACGCTACGTCTGCTGGAGACACAAGGCTGGCTGGCCGATGAGGCCCTGGTGTATGTCGAAAGCGAAGTCGAAAACGGTTTACCGCCGGTGCCAGCTAACTGGCAGCTGTATCGTGAAAAAGTGGCCGGACAGGTCGCCTACCGTCTTTACCAACGTGAGGCCCAAGGAGAGCACCATGCTGATTAATTTAGGCCGCCTGCTGATGCTGTGCGTCTGGGCCTTTCTGTTATTGAACCTGTTTCAGCCCTTCCCGAAGCCGCTGAATATTTTCGTCAACGTCGCGCTGATTTTCATGATCCTGATGCACGGGCTGCAGTTGACGCTGCTGAAGGCGACGCAGCCGAAAGAGGCGCCGCCGCTGAGCCGCTTTGAGCAAATCCGCATTTTTATCTTCGGCGTGTTTGAGCTCGTCGCCTGGCAGAAAAAACTGAAGGCGACGCTGAAAAAGTAGTCCTGAAAAGGGCTCAGGGATCGGGCGTAAACGCCACGAACGCTGTGCCCTTATAACTCAACATCCCGCGATCGCCCACGCTCAGCGCATGATATTGCGGCGCGTCGAGGCGAAACATCACCTCCAGTCCACCGTTTTCGGGGCGAAAGCTCGCTTCATAGCGCGTCTCACTGCCTGCGGGCGTCACCGTCTGCTGCCGCGAGCGCCGATCGTTAATCACTTTTTCCCGTTTATTGCTGACGATAACCCGCTTTTGTAGCAACGGCGCGGCGTCATTCGCCTGTTTCTCACGGCGCTGCTGGACATAGCGAAACGAAGCCGCCACCACAATCACCGCGACGACCAGAACAAAAAAGAGGGGCATTTTACTCATCAAGGTTACCCATAAAAAATATCAGGATTCAGCATACTGCGTCGGGAATAACATTGTCATCTGCTACGCCAAACCACTACACTGAGTTGTAGCATCACGCATCCGTAACTTTCTTTATGATAACAGATACAGGGACTTACTATGCTTTGGTCATTTATTGCTGTCTGTTTCTCCGCATGGCTTTATGTCGATGCATCCTATCGTGGGCCGGCCTGGCGACGTTGGGTATTTAAACCTGTCACCCTGATTCTGTTGCTGTTACTGGCCTGGCAGGCGCCGATGTTCAATGCCATCAGCTATCTGGTGCTGGCCGGCCTGTGCGCCTCGCTGCTCGGCGACGCCCTGACCCTGCTGCCGCGCCAGCGGGTGATGTACGCGGTGGGCGCTTTCTTCCTGTCACATCTGCTGTATACCATCTGGTTCGCCAGCCAGCTGACGCTGTCGTTCTTCTGGCCGCTGCCGCTGGTGCTGCTGGTATTCGGCGCCCTGCTGATGGCGGTGATCTGGAGTCGGCTGGAAGAGATGAAAATGCCGGTGCTGACCTTTATTGGAATGACGCTGGTGATGGTCTGGCTGGCCGGTGAGCTGTGGTTTGCCCGCCCCACCAACACCGCGCTGTCCGGTTTCGCTGGCGCGGCCCTGCTGCTGCTGAGCAATGCCGTGTGGCTGGTGAGCCACTATCGTCGCCGCTTCCGCGCCGATAACGCCATTGCCGCCGCGTTCTACTTTGCCGGCCACTTCCTGATCGTGCGCGCGCTATACCTGTAATTTAGTCCTTGACTCTGGAGTCGACTCCAGAGTGTATCCTACGGCTAATGAGAAAATTATCATTTCCCGGAGGGTGCCATGTCGACTCCAGACGCGCAGGATAAAAAAGTCCCACAATTCTCGTCATTCACCATGCGGCCAGCGACCGCGCCGGCGGAGAGCTGCTGTACAGATCACGCCTGCGCCACAGAATCCGCCCCTGCCGCCGAAGCGCTCGACGACGCCCGCTATAGCTGGCAGGTTGATGGCATGGACTGCGCCGCCTGCGCCCGCAAGGTGGAAACCGCGGTTCGCCAGGTACCCGGCGTCAGTCAGGTCCAGGTGCTGTTCGCCACAGAAAAGTTGCTGGTTAACGCCGAGGGCGATATCCGCGCTCAGGTTGAGAACGCGGTCCGCCAGGCGGGCTATACGCTGCGCGATGCCGATGCTCCCGCAGCAGAGAAAACCCGAGGGTCGCTGCTGCGCGACAATCTGCCGTTACTGACGCTGGTTATCATGATGGCCCTGAGCTGGGGGCTGGAGCAGGCCAACCACCCTGCCGGTCAGTTGGCCTTTATTGCCACCACCCTGGTTGGCCTGTGGCCGGTTGCTCGCCAGGCGCTGCGCCTGATCAAGAGCGGGAGCTGGTTTGCCATTGAAACGCTGATGAGCGTCGCCGCCATCGGGGCGCTGTTTATCGGCGCCACTGCGGAAGCGGCGATGGTCCTGCTGCTGTTCCTGATCGGCGAGCGTCTCGAAGGCTGGGCCGCCAGCCGCGCACGGCAGGGGGTGAGCGCGCTGATGGCGCTGAAGCCCGACACCGCCATCCGTCTGCGCAACGGTGTGCGGGAAACCGTCGCCCAGCGCGACCTGCGTCCCGGAGATGTGATTGAAGTGGCCGCCGGCGGGCGTCTGCCGGCGGATGGCCAGCTGCTGTCGCCGTTTGCCAGCTTTGATGAAAGCGCCCTGACCGGCGAGTCGGTGCCGGTGGAGCGTCAGGCCGGGGAACGAGTCGCGGCGGGCGCCACCAGCGTCGATCGCCTGGTGCAGCTTACCGTGATATCCGAACCGGGCGACAGCGCCATCGACCGCATCCTGAAGCTGATTGAAGAGGCAGAGGAACGTCGGGCGCCAATCGAGCGTTTTATCGATCGCTTCAGCCGGATCTACACCCCGGCCATTATGGTCGTAGCTTTGTTGGTCGCCATTGTCCCACCGCTGTTCTTCGCCAGTGCCTGGCTGCCGTGGATTTATAAAGGGCTGACGCTGCTGCTGATCGGCTGTCCGTGCGCGCTGGTCATCTCCACGCCGGCGGCCATCACCTCCGGCCTGGCGGTCGCCGCCCGCCGCGGGGCGCTAATCAAAGGCGGCGCGGCGCTGGAACAGCTGGGCCAGGTGCGGCAGGTGGCGTTCGATAAAACCGGCACTCTGACCGTCGGCCAGCCGCAGGTGACTTCGGTGATCGCCACAGCTGAGGTTGACGACAACGCGCTGCTGGCGCTGGCGGCGGCGGTGGAGCAAGGCTCCAGCCACCCGCTGGCGCAGGCCATCGTCCGTGAAGCACAGCGGCGTCAGCTGAGTATTCCGCTTGCCAGCGGCCAGCGGGCGCTGGCGGGCTCTGGCATCGAAGCCGAGGTGAACGGCAGCCGCATCTTGATCTGCGCCGCCAGCAAAGCCGCCCCGGCAGAACATGAGGCGCAGATCCAGCAGCTGGAAAGCGCCGGGCAAACGGTAGTGCTGGTGATGCGCGGCGAGACGCTGCTCGGTATTCTGGCGCTGCGCGACACCCTGCGCGACGACGCGCGTCAGGCGGTGGATGCTCTGCATCAGTTGGGGGTTCAGGGGGTGATCCTTACCGGGGATAACCCGCGCGCCGCGGCAGCCATCGCCAGCGAACTGGGGCTGGAATTCCGCGCCGGTCTGCTGCCGGCGGACAAAGTGAAAGCCGTCATGGCGCTGAATGCCGATGCGCCGCTGGCGATGGTCGGGGACGGAATCAACGACGCCCCGGCGATGAAAGCGGCCACCATCGGCATCGCCATGGGCAGCGGCACCGATGTGGCGCTGGAGACGGCCGACGCCGCGCTGACCCATAACCGTCTGACCGGCCTGGCGCAGATGATTTCTCTGGCGCGCGCCACCCATGCCAATATTCGCCAGAACATCGCGATAGCCTTAGGGCTGAAGGGGATTTTCCTCGTCACCACCCTGCTTGGCCTGACCGGCCTGTGGCTGGCGGTGCTGGCGGATACCGGCGCCACCGTGCTGGTAACGGCTAACGCGCTGCGGTTATTGCGTAAGAAGTTGTAGCATAGATACCGGCTTCCCTGCTCGCGCTACGCTTAGCAGGGCTACGGTTCCAGACCGTCGGGTAGCCCGGATAAGGCGCTACGCGCCGCCATCCGGAGTATTTCCTGCTCGCGCTGCGCTTAGCAGGGCTACGATTCCAGACCGTCGGGTAGCCCGGATAAGGCGCTACGCGCCGCCATCCGGGGTATTCCCTGCTCGCGCTGCGCTTAGCAGGGCTACGGTTCCGGACCGTCGGGTAGTCCGGATAAGGCGCTACGCGCCGCCATCCGGGATATTCCCTGCTCGCGCTACGCTTAGCAGGGCTACGATTCCGGACCGTCGGGTAGCCCGGATAAGGCGCTACGCGCCGCCATCCGGGGTATTCCCTGCTCGCGCTGCGCTTAGCAGGGCTACGGTTCCAGACCGTCGGGTAGCCCGGATAAGGCGCTACGCGCCGCCATCCGGGATATTCCCTGCTCGCGCTGCGCTTAGCAGGGCTACGATTCCGGACCGTCGGGTAGCCCGGATAAGGCGCTACGCGCCGCTATCCGGGAAAAGCTCAGTGGCTTTTGCGGATCAGATAGCGGTACGGCAGGGCTTCGGTTTCCTGGGCCACCAGCTCATGCTCCATAAAGCGGCAGAATCCCGGGATATCGCGGGTGGTGGCCGGATCGTCAGCAATAATCAGCAGCGTCTCGCCGACCGGCATCGTCCGCACGGTTTTACGCACCATCATGACCGGCTCCGGGCAGCGGAGCCCCAGGGCATCCAGGGTATGGTCAGGAGTGGAGAAAAGTTCGCTCATTTTAGTCTCACGTTAACAAAACGGCCCTAGTTTACCCCCAGTTCGCCAGTACGCAAGCCAGGTTAACGTTTGCGCGAAAAACAACCATTGCATTACGCCGACAACGCAGTATCATGCAGCCGTTTTTTATTGGGTTCCCTCACCCCAACGTTCCGCTGCCGATTGCTCCTTAACCTGAAGCATGACGGGCATAAAAAGGTCACAATATGAATCCGTTTACTACCGTACAGCGCAAAAAAGCGCTCGTCTGGCTTTCGCTATTTCATCTGCTGGTCATCACCTCCAGCAACTATCTGGTTCAGCTGCCGATCTCCATTTTTGGTTTCCATACCACCTGGGGCGCGTTTAGTTTTCCGTTTATCTTTCTCGCCACCGATCTGACGGTACGCATTTTTGGCGCACCGCTGGCGCGACGCATCATTTTCGCGGTGATGGTCCCGGCGCTGGTTATCTCTTACGGCATCTCTGCGCTGTTCTACATGGGCGAGTGGCAGGGCTTTGCCGCGCTGGGCACCTTTAATCTCTTCGTCGCGCGCATCGCCATCGCCAGCTTTATGGCCTATGCACTGGGGCAGATCCTCGACGTCCACGTCTTCAACCGCCTGCGGCAGAGTCGCCACTGGTGGCTGGCCCCCACCGCCTCGACGCTGTTCGGCAACATCAGCGATACCGTCGCGTTCTTCTTTATCGCTTTCTGGCGCAGCCCGGACCCGTTTATGGCCGCCCACTGGGGGGAAATCGCCCTCGTCGACTACAGCTTTAAAGTGCTTATCAGCATTATTTTCTTCCTGCCGATGTACGGCGTGCTGTTAAATATGCTGTTGAAAAGACTGGCGGATAAATCTGATTTGTCGGCATTACAGCCGAGTTAAAGGTACTCGCGGGCCGATGTGTTAAGATAGCCGGATGAGCCATTAGTGGCCGTTTATCGAAAGGAAGATGTCAATGCGCAATTTGGTTAAATATGTCGGTATTGGCCTGCTGGTAATGGGGCTTGCCGCCTGCGATAACAGCGATTCAAAAGCGCCAACCGTTGGCGCAGCAGCGGAGAGCAATGCCAGCGGCCAGGCAATCAGCCTGCTGGATGGCAAACTGAGCTTCACCCTGCCTGCGGGCATGGCCGACCAGAGCGGCAAACTGGGTACCCAGGCGAACAACATGCACGTCTACTCTGACGCTACCGGCCAGAAAGCGGTCATCGTCATCGTCGGCGACAGCACCAATGAAGATCTGGCGGTACTGGCGAAACGACTGGAAGATCAGCAGCGTAGCCGCGACCCGCAGCTGCAGGTGGTGAGCAACAAATCGCTGGAGATGAAAGGCCATACCCTGCAGCAGCTGGACAGCATCATCTCTGCCAAGGGGCAGACCGCCTGGTCTTCCGTGATCCTCGGCAAAGTGGATGACAAACTGCTGACCCTGCAGGTGACCCTGCCGGCGGACAACCAGCAGCAGGCGCAGACCGAAGCAGAAAGCATCATCAACACCCTCACCATCCAGTAATTACTGGCCTGGTGCGATGGCCTCCGGTTCGCTAACCGGGGGCCGTTTTTTTAGCCGCCAGCCCAACAGCAGCGCCGCCATCACCAGCCCAGCCGCGGCGAGATAAATCATCGAGATCCCGGTCCACGCCATCAGCAATCCGGCCAGCGGCCCGGTGACCCCCAACGACAAATCCATAAACACGGTATAGGTCGCCAGCGCCGACCCCTGATTGTGCTGCGGCACCGCTTTGACCGCCACCACCCCCAGCGCCGGGAAGACCAGCGAGAACCCCGCCCCGGTAAGGAAGGTACCGATTTTCGCCAGCAACGGCGTATCGGCAAAGCCGACCAGCAGTAGTCCGATAATCTCCACGCTAAAGCAGAGCATCGCCACGTTCAGTCCACCGAGGCGATTAATGCCGTTAGGAAACAGCAGCCGCGTGCCAACGAACGCGCAGCTGAATAACGTCAGAGCGAAAGCCGCGCCGTCCCAGCCTTTGGCGTCATAAAACAGCGTGATAAAGGTGGCGATCACCCCGAAGCCGGCGGAGGCCAGCGCCAGCGCCATACCGTAGGGCCAGACCCGGCCAAGCACCGCGCGAAACGACATCGCTTTACCTTTGGTAGCCTTCACCGCCGCGCGGGGCAGCGCACAGAGGATCGCCACCAGCGCCACCGCCATAATGACTACCGCCAGGCCGCTGAGGCCAATGTGTGAATAGCACAGCACGCCGAGCGGCGCGCCCATCGCCATCGCCCCGTAGGTCACAATCCCGTTCCACGAGATCACCCGCCCGATATGCAGCGAACCGACCACGCCGACGCCCCACAGCGTCGAGCCTGTGCCGGCGAAGCTCTGGCCGATACCAAGGATCACCCGTCCGAGGCATAACAGCAGCAAGCTAACCAGAGGCCAGCCGCTGCTCCAGGCCGCCAACAGATAGCTCAAACCGCTCAAAAAACAGCCACAGAGACCGAAGACGACAATCTTTTTAGGCCCCAGCAGGTCGGCATAGCGCCCGGCATGCGGGCGGCTGAGCAGCGTGGCGAAATATTGCAGACTAATCACCAGCCCGGCCCAGAAAGCGCTAAAGCCCATGACATCATGCACATAGCCGGGCAGCACCGCCAGCGGCAGGCCGATGGTGAGATAGCTGGCAAAGTTAAAGATAACGACAGAGACAATCCGCAGATTGAGGCGCAGTCCATTGAGCGCCGGCTCGGCGACGGGTTCGGGCATCAGGTTCCACCAGAGTTTTATAACATAGAACCACTATTACCACGACCTCCGTTGAAAAGCAGCCTTCCGATAGTAATAGCCGGACCGGCGACATCGCCATGCCCATCACCGCAAATTCCGCGACGATTTGTCGGCTTTACTCAATTGAAATATATACATGCATATTAATGATTGTCGCTATTGCCTGGTCAGGATTAAATTACATATACTTCATCGCTGCCCTGATAGCGCCTTATTGTTTATCAGAATTTTAATATTTCAATAACATTGGAGTATTCATCTGTCATATTTATAAATACAGATGAAGATTTGAATCTGACAGAACAACCACAGCATATCAGCCTGCTTAAATTTTTCTCACGTGGCATAAACCAATGCCCTGTAGCTAATAAATTGATATGGAGTATTCATGAAAAAAATTATTCATTGGATGATTGCCGCAACGGTTGTCAGCGCGCTTGCCGGTTGCGCGCGTACCGCCCCTATTGAACAAGTCAATACGATAGTGAGTGCCGGTCATACTGCGGCGCAGGTGAAGGATGCGATTATCAAAGCGGGTGCACAGCGCGAATGGATTATGTCTGATGCGGGCCCTGGCGTTATTAAAGGTCACTTACAAAATCGCGACCATGTTGCTGACATTAAAATTAACTACTCCGCAACAAGTTATTCTATTGTTTATATGAGTAGTCTGAATCTAATGGCCGCCAACGGAAAAATTCATAGAAACTATAACCGTTGGGTACACAACCTCGATAAAGATATCCAGGTTACCCTGGCGGCAAACACCGCAATGCAACAATAAATATACATACGGGTCACTAATGGCCCGTTTCCTCCGATTATATGTAAAAGGTTGTACCAAACGTGTACCAACAGGATTCTCTCAGCGCGCTTGATGCCATCACTGAAGCGCAGCGTATTGCTTTTGCTCCTATGCTCTTTCAAAGCGCATTATGTCTACGAAACTCAGGCATTCTGGCTTTTCTGGACCAGCAAGGTAAACTCGGCGCGACGCTTGAAGCCATCAGCGAAATTTTCGAGGGAAAAGAATATGCCGTTAGCGTTTTGCTGGATATGGGGTTAAGCGGTCGTATCCTTACCTGTAAAGAAGAGCGCTATTACCTTTCTAAAATAGGACATTTCTTACTTCATGATACGATGACGCGAGTAAATATGGATTTTACTCAAGACGTTTGTTATCAGGGATTATTCTTTCTGGAAAATGCCCTCCAGGAAGGAAAGCCTTCAGGGTTAAAAGTTTTTGGTGAGTGGCCAACGATCTACCCAGCATTGTCGCAACTTCCGCAAGCGGCGCGTAAAAGCTGGTTTGCTTTCGATCATTACTATTCCGACGGCGCCTTCAGCGCCGCGCTACCATATGTATTCGCCAGCCGGCCCGCAACCCTGTACGATGTCGGCGGGAATACCGGCAAGTGGGCGCTGCGCTGCTGCCAGTATGATGAAAATATCGCAATTACGTTATTAGATTTGCCGCAACAAATTGCGCTGGCCCGCGAAAATATAGAAAATGCGGGCCTTACCCATCGCATTGACTGTCATGCTGTGGATATGCTGAGTGACGCCCCCTTACCAGGAGAGGCGGATATCTGGTGGATGAGCCAGTTCCTTGACTGTTTTTCCCCGGAACAAATTATCACCCTACTCAGTAACGTCGCGCAGGTCATGAAACCTGGCGCGCGCCTGTGTATTCTGGAGCTGTTCTGGGATGCGCAGAAGTTTGAAGCAGCATCATTTAGTCTGAATGCGTCTTCGCTCTACTTTACCTGTATGGCCAACGGCAACAGTCGTTTCTACAGCGTAGAGAAGTTTTATCGCTATCTGGAAATGGCGGGTTTCCGGGTAGAACAACGCCACGATAATTTAGGCGTTGGGCATACCTTGTTGATATGTGAGAAGAATAATTGATTTTTCGCGGACGCGTGTAGATGACATTTGCATTTAACATAGTTGATTGGCAGGCCTTCGCGCCTGGAGTCAGTGGCACCGAGCAGTGGCAACGGTGGTCACAGCATTTGCACGCCATCGATCCAACCGCGGCGCCGGCCAAACTTAGCGAATTACCGATGATGACCGCCCGTCGACTCAGTTCAGGCAGCAGGCTGGCCGTGGAGTGCGGGCTGGCGATGCTGCGCCGCCATGAGATCGACGCCGTTCTCTATACCAGCCGTCACGGCGAACTAGAACGTAACTATCGCATCCTGCACGCCCTGGCGATGGAGCAGGCGCTCTCGCCTACCGATTTCGCCCTATCGGTACATAACTCCGCCGTCGGCAATCTGACGATTGCAGCGAAAAAACCCATTGCATCGTCATCGCTCTCCGCTGGACGCGATACTTTCCAACAGGGTTTATATGAAGTGATGGCTCTACTACAGGCGGGCTATCAGCGCGTCTTGATGGTTGATTTCGATGGTTTTCTGCCTGAATTTTATCACTCGCAGCTACCACCGGCGATGCCAACCTGGCCCTACGCGGTGGCGTGGGTCATTGAAACGGGAAGCCAATGGCGCTGCAAAGCGCAACGTCATGACGCAGTCGAAGAGAGCACGCTGCCGCAAAGCCTGTTGTTTTTACAGTATTATTTGCAGAATGCGCGCGCATTCACGCTGCCCGGCGAACGCGTGCAATGGCAGTGGAGCCGTTCATGACCTCTCTTCTGTGTCGCCTTAATCGGCTCTGGCGCGCGGCGATGACCGGTTTTTGTTTCGCGCTGTTTGGCCTTGGCGGGCTGCTGCTCTCTGTTGTCTGGTTCAATCTATTGCTGCTCCTGGTGCGCGATAAGGCCCGCCGCCGCCGCATCGCGCGGCGCAGTATTTCGCTCAGTTTCCGCTGTTTTCTCAGCGTGGTGAAAGGCGTCGGCGTACTCGATTACCAGATTAAAGGGCGCGATATTTTACGTCAGGAGCGCGGTTGCCTGGTGGTCGCCAACCATCCCAGCCTTATCGACTACGTTATGCTGGCCTCGGTGATGCCGGAGACCGACTGCCTGGTGAAAAGCGCGTTGCTGAAAAACCCATTTGTCAGCGGCGTGATCCGCGCGGCGGATTATTTGATTAACGATCGCGCCGATGCCCTGCTCCCGGCCAGCCGGCAGCGCTTACAGCAGGGCGATACCATTTTGATTTTCCCGGAAGGAACCCGAACGGTGCCGGGAGAAAAAATGCAGCTGCAGCGCGGCGCGGCCAATATCGCCGTGCGCTGCGGCAGCGACTTGCGCGTCGTCATCATCCGCTGCACCGAGCATATGCTGGGTAAACAGAGCAAGTGGTACGACGCGCCGCGAACGAAGCCGTTATTTACCGTCGAAGTCGGAGAACGGTTGCGAATAGACCAGTTTTACGAGGCAAATAAACAAGAACCGGCGCTGGCCGCACGGCAGTTAAACCGGCATATTTTGCTTAAATTAGAATCAGGCACTACACCTGAAACAGGAATTAATGATGCAAGCGCTTTATCTTGAAATTAAGAATCTGATAATCAGTACATTGAACCTGGACGAGTTGTCCGCTGATGATATCGACACCGATGCCGCCCTGTTTGGCGATGGCCTGGGTCTGGACTCCATCGATGCGCTGGAGCTGGGCCTGGCGGTGAAAAATCAGTACGGCGTGGTGCTGTCGGCTGAGAGCGAAGAGATGCGTCAGCACTTTTTCTCCGTCGCCACGCTGGCATCATTTATTCAAGCGCAGCGTGCCTGAGGAGAACCGTCATGACCGAACAACAAGCCATTTACGAAGAAGTCTCCTCGCTGCTGGTGAAGGTATTTGAAATCGATCCGCAGGATATTAAACCTGAGGCCCACCTGTACGAAGATCTCGAACTGGACAGCATCGACGCCATCGACATGATCGTCCATCTGCAAAAGAAAATCGGCAAGAAAATCAAGCCAGAAGAGTTTAAAACCGTACGCACCGTGCAGGATGTCGTCGATGCGGTAGAACACTTACTGAAAGAAGCGTAATTCACCATGTCGGGCATACGCTCGCTGCCGGTCGTTCCGTTATTGACAGGGGTATTGCTGCTGGCCTGGCCGTTCTTAGTCTGGTTTGGCCTCGCGCATAACAGCCTGCAAGGGCTGTTGCCGCTCATGGCGCTGATGTTGTTTTTACGCTTTCGCCAGACCCGGCGACAAGCGGGAGCGCTGAGCGTGGTCACTCAGATTGTGGCGGTGGCCGGCATGACGCTGTGTATCGCCAGCTACCTGCTGAAAACCCATCAGCTGCTGCTGTTTTATCCGGTGGTGGTGAACAGCGTGATGCTGGCGGTGTTTGGCGGTTCGCTATGGTCAACGATGCCGATCGTCGAGCGCCTGGCGCGACTGCGTGACCCCACTCTCCCGGACAGAGCCGTGCGCTACACCCGACGCGTCACCCAGATCTGGTGCGCCTTTTTCATCATTAACGGCAGCATTGCGCTGTTTACCGCGCTGTATGGCGATCTGTCCCTGTGGACGGCGTGGAACGGCATGATTTCCTATCTGCTGATGGGCACGCTAATGGCCAGCGAGTGGCTGGTGCGCCAGCGGGTGATAAAACGAGATAAACCATGAAGCAGCCTCTCCCGCTGGACCAGTGGCTCAGCGCCCCGCGTTCGCCGGAAACGCCGATCGCGTGGCAGGACGCCCAAGTCTGGACGCTCGCGCATCTGCGCCATGACGTTGTCCGCCTGCTCACGCACTTGCGACAGCAGCCAGGCGCGCGCTGGGCGCTGTGCATTGAAAATAGCTACTTGTTTATCGTCGCCCTGCTGGCAACGCTGCATGCCGGCAAAACGCCCGTGCTCCCCGGCCACGGTCGCCTGTCGCTGTTAAATGAGCAAAAAGCGCTGTTTGACGGCCTGCTCAGCGATAAAGCGCTGGCATGGGATGGGCCGCTGCTGAAGGTCGAGTCCACCATGACACCGATGCGCGACGAGACAGATTTTCCGGCGCCAGGCAAAGACGCGCGCATCGAGTTGTTCACCTCCGGCTCCACCGGCCAGCCGAAGCCAATTAGCAAACCAATTGACTCCCTCGACCACGAGGCGGCGCTGTTATCGGCGCACTATGCCGGGCGTCTGACGGGCTGTCGGGTGGTGGCCTCCGTGGCGCCGCAGCATTTGTATGGCCTGACGTTCCGCTTGTTTCTGCCGATGGCGCTGGGGTTGCCGCTGCACGCCGCAATGCTGGAATACCCCGAACAGCTAACGGCATTAAGCCACCAGCATCGCTACCTGTTTATTAGCAGCCCGGCCTTCCTCAAACGGCTTGACCACCGGCTGCCCCCGCCGCCGATGGCGATGATTGTGTCCGCCGGCGGCCAGCTGCTCTGGCGGGATGCCATGCAGGCCGCCAGCTGGTGCAATACCTGGCCGGATGAAATCTACGGCAGCACCGAAAGCGGCGTCATCGCCTGCCGCCCGCGCCTGCAGGATCAGGCGCCGTGGCAGCCATTCCCAGGCATCCGCTTTCAGCCAGAAGGCGACACGTTTCGCCTGTTTTCTCCGCTTGTCGCCGACAATCGCGGCCTGCTGCTCGACGACATCCTGCATTTCACTGAAAGTGGTCACTTCCAGTTGGCTGGCCGTCGGGATCGCGTGGTCAAAATTGAAGAGAAGCGCATATCGCTGAGCGAAGTGGAGCAGCGCCTGCTGGAACTTGAAGGCGTTATCGACGCCGCCGTCCTGCCCATCACCCGCGGCAGCCGCCAGAGTATCGGCGTATTGCTGGTACTTAATCATGACGCTCGCCGGCGCTGGGGAAAAAGCCAGGAGCTGCAATGGCGGAAAGCGCTGCGCCCCCTGCTGGAACCGGTCGCCATTCCCCGCTTCTGGCGGGTGGTTGACGAGATCCCCCTTAACAGTATGAACAAGCGTGTCTACGCGCAGTTACAGGAGTTATTTCATGCAGCCCCATGAAATTGAGCGCCGTCAGCCGCAAGCCGATCGGCTTGAAATTGTTTTATCTCTGGATCCGGCGCTCTCCTGGTTTCGCGGCCACTTTGCCGTCCAGCCCCTGCTGCCCGGCGTCGCGCAGATTGACTGGGCGATGCATTACGCCACCACCCTGCTCGCGCCCGGCTGGCGCTTTCACGATATTCAAAATGTGAAATTCCAGTCGCCGCTGCTGCCGGGCGCGATCGTCACGCTGACCCTGAGCTGGCAGGAAGCGCGCCAGCTCATCACCTTCAGCTATCAGCGCCACGACGGTGAAGCGCGGCACACCGCCAGCAGCGGGAAAATTCACTTATGCCGCTAAATTTCTCTCCCTGCGTGCTGATCCCCTGCTATAACCACGGCGCGATGATGCCGCGGGTACTGGCGCGCCTTGAGCCGTTTAATCTTCCGTGCATCGTGGTGGACGACGGCAGCGATTCCAGTACGCGGCAGGAGCTGGAGCGACTGGCAGCGGAAATCGCCAGTCTGACCTTAATCCGCTTACCACAGAACGCGGGCAAAGGGGCTGCGGTGATCCGCGGCTTACAGGCCGCAGCGCAAGCCGGGTTCAGCCACGCGGTACAGGTCGATGCCGACGGACAGCACGCCATTGAAGATATTCCGCAGCTGCTGGCGCTGGCGCAGAAGCATCCCGAAGCGCTGATCTCCGGCCAGCCGGTTTACGACGACTCTATCCCGCGCTCGCGCCTGTACGGACGCTGGATCACCCACGTCTGGGTATGGATTGAAACGCTGTCGCTGCAGCTGAAAGACAGCATGTGCGGCTTTCGCGTCTATCCGCTGGCGCCGACGCTGCGCCTGGCTAAGCGCGTGACGCTCGGCAAGCGGATGGATTTTGATACCGAAGTGATGGTGCGCCTCTACTGGCAAGGAAACGCCAGCTACTTTGTCCCGACCCGCGTGACCTATCCCCCGGACGGCGTATCGCATTTCGATGCCTTCAGAGATAACTGCCGCATCTCGCTGATGCATACCCATCTGTTCCTCGGCATGCTGCCGCGGATCCCCTCGCTGCTGCTTCGCCGCGCCTCGCCGCACTGGGCGCGTCAGCAGGAGGTCAAAGGATTATGGGGGATGCGCCTGATGCTGCTGGTGTGGCGGCTGTTGGGGCGCAAGGCGTTCTCGCTGCTGCTCTATCCGGTGGTCGGCGTCTACTGGCTGACGGCCAGCACCGCGCGCCGCGCTTCACGAAACTGGCTCGCCCGCGTGCGCGACCAGTTAGCCGTCCGTCAGCTGCCGGTACCCGCCAGACTGAACAGCTATCGCCACTTTCTGCGCTTCGGCGAGGCGATGCTGGATAAAATCGCCAGCTGGCGCGGCGAGCTGCAGTTCGGCCGCGATGTGGTGTTTGCCGCAGGCGCCGAGGAGACGCTCAGTCTCGACGATCCGCGCGGCAAACTGCTGCTGGCCTCGCATCTTGGCGATGTCGAAGCCTGCCGCGCGCTGGCGCAGCTGCAGGGCGGCAAAACCATCAACGCCCTGGTATTCAGCGAAAACGCGCAACGTTTTAAACAAATTATGGCGGAGATGGCGCCTCAGGCCGGACTCAACCTGATGCCGGTGACCGATATCGGCCCGGAAACCGCCATGCTGTTGCAAGAAAAGCTGGATCGCGGCGAATGGATCGCTATTGTCGGCGACCGTATTGCGGTTAACCCGCAGCGCGGCGGTGAATGGCGCGTCTGCTGGAGCCGTTTTATGGGGCAAACCGCCCCCTTTCCACAAGGGCCGTTTATCCTGGCAGCTATTTTGCGCTGCCCGGTGAATTTGATTTTCGCTCTCCGCCAACAGGGCAAACTACGTATTTACTGCGAACCGTTCGCCGATCCGCTGCTGCTGCCGCGCGCCGAACGCCAGCAGGCATTGCAACACATCATCGACCGCTACGCCGAACGGCTGGAACACTACGCGCTGCAGTCGCCGCTCGACTGGTTTAACTTTTTCGATTTCTGGCGTCTGCCGGATCCCAAAGACAAGGAGTAAAGGGTGCTTAACGATCCCCGTTTTACTGCTGAAGTAGAGCTGACTATTCCGTTTCATGACATCGATATGATGGGCGTCGTATGGCATGGCAACTATTTTCGCTACTTCGAAATTGCCCGTGAGGCGCTGCTTAACCAGTTCAACTACGGCTACCGGCAGATGAAAGATTCTGGTTATTTGTGGCCGGTGGTGGATACCCGCGTGAAATACCGCGACGTTATCACCTTCGAACAGCGCATTCGCGTACGCGCGCGGATAGAAGAGTTTGAGAACCGCTTGCGCATCGGCTACGAAATTTTTGATGCCGTCAGCGGCAAACGTACCACCACCGGCTACACCATCCAGGTCGCGGTGGACGAAAATAGCCGCGAGATGTGTTTCGTCAGCCCGGATATTCTGTTTGAACGCATGGGGGTCACGCCATGAGATTGCTGCTGTTGTTGGGACTGTTCATCAGCCCGCTGGTGAACGCCCTGACGCTCGATGACCTGCAAAAACAATTTAGCGAACAGCCGGTGGTGCGCGCCCACTTCGATCAAGTTCGAACGATTAAGGATCTGCCGCAGCCGCTGCGATCCCAGGGGCGGATGTTGATCGCCCGCGACCAGGGCTTGCTGTGGGATCAAACCTCGCCGTTCCCGATGCAGCTGCTGCTGGATGACAAACGGATGGTGCAGGCGATCAACGGCCAACCGCCGCAGACCATCACCGCCGAAAACAACCCGCAGATGTTCCAGTTCAACCATCTGCTGCGCGCGCTGTTCCAGGCGGATCGTCACGTGCTGGAGGAGAACTTCCGCGTGGAATTCGCCGATAAAGGCGAAGGGCGATGGACGCTGCGTCTGACGCCTGTCACCACACCGCTGGATAAGATTTTCGCCAGCATCGACCTCGCCGGAAAAACCTATCTGGAGCAGATTCAGCTCAACGATAAACAAGGCGATCGCACCGATATCGCCCTTTCCCAACATCAACTGACGCCAGCGCAACTGACCGATGACGAACGCCAACGCTTTGCCGCCCAGTAAACGTCCTGCGCTGATCTGGGGCGTCGTCTGCCTGATACTGGCGAGCGCGCTGCTGGCCCTGCTGCCCCAGGCCCGGCTCAACAGCAGCGTGCTGGCGATGCTGCCAAAACAGACGCTCGGCGCGATCCCCCCCGCACTGAACGACGGCTTTATGCAGCGTCTGGATCGCCAGCTGGTCTGGCTGGTCAGCCCCGGTAAACAGGCCGACCCGCAGGTGGCTCGCGACTGGCTGCGGTTGCTGCAAACCTCAGACGCGCTGGCCGAGGTCAAAGGCCCAATGGATGCCGCCAGCCAGCAGGCCTGGGGAATGTTTTTCTGGCAACATCGCAATGCGTTAATCGACCCCGCCACCCGCGCGCGTCTGCAGGACGGCGGCGAAGCGCAGGCCCAGTGGATCCTTTCGCAGCTCTATTCGGCGTTTTCCGGGGTCAGCGGTAAAGAGTTACAAAACGACCCGCTGATGCTGATGCGCGGCTCGCAGCTGGCGATGGCGAATAGCGGCCAGCGGATGCAGCTGCAGGACGGCTGGCTGACCAGCAAAGACGCAGAAGGCAACGTCTGGTATCTGCTGCACGGCGAGCTGGCGGGTTCGTCGTTTGATATGCAGCAGACGCACCGGCTGGTCACTACGCTCGGCGAGCTGGAGAAGGAGTGGAAAACCCATCACCCGCAGGCGCAGCTATTATCACGCGGCACTGTATTCTATAGCGATTACGCCAGCCAGCAGGCGAAGCGCGATATCTCCACCCTCGGCGCGGCCACCCTGCTCGGCGTTATCCTGCTGATCGTGGCGGTGTTCCGCTCCCTGCGCCCGCTGCTGCTGTGCGCGATCTCTATCGCCATCGGCGCGCTGGCCGGCACCGTCGCCACGCTGTTGCTGTTTGGCGAGCTGCATCTGATGACCCTGGTGATGAGCATGAGCATCATCGGTATTTCCGCCGACTATACGCTCTATTACCTGACCGAGCGCATGGTCCATGGCGCAGCGTCTTCACCGTGGCAAAGCCTTGTCAAAGTCCGGAAAGCGCTGCTGCTGGCGCTGCTCACTACCGTGGCGGCTTATGTCATCATGATGCTGGCCCCCTTCCCGGCGATTCGCCAGATGGCGCTCTTCGCGGCGGTAGGATTAAGCGCCTCCTGCCTGACGGTGATTTTCTGGCATCCATGGCTGTGCCGCGGGCTCCCCGTGCGCCCGGTGCCGGCGATGGCGCTGCTGTTACGCTGGCTCGCCGCCTGGCGGCGCAATAAAAAGCTGTCCATCGGCCTCCCCGTTGCGCTGGCGCTGTTGTCGCTGGCGGGGCTAGCGACGCTGCGGGTGGATGATGATATTTCGCAGCTCCAGGCGCTGCCGCAGGATATTCTGGCTCAGGAAAAAGCGATTACCGCGCTCACCGGACAAAGCGTCGACCAGAAGTGGTTTGTGGTGTACGGCGAATCCGCCCAGCAAACGCTGGAACGGCTGGAAGCATTTATGCCCGCGCTGGCTAAGGCGCAAACCGACGGTATACTCGACGGATATCGCGCCATTCCGCTGAATTCGCTCGCCCGACAGCAGCAGGATCTTACTCTGTTGCAACGCGCCGCACCCGTCGTCGGCCAGGCGCTAAGTCACGCCGGGCTGGCGAAAGTTAATCCCGTTCTCAACCCGATGCCGGTAACGGTCGACGACTGGCTTGCCAGCCCGGCCAGCGAAGGCTGGCGGCTGCTATGGCTGACGCTGCAGGATGGCGAAAGCGGCGTACTGGTCCCGGTGAGCGGCGTGAAAGACAGCGCGGCGCTGAAGGCGCTCAGCGCAAAGCAGGCTGGCGTTGCGTGGGTCGATCGTAAAAGCGATTTCGACCAGCTTTTCGCGCTCTACCGCCATATTTTAACCGGACTGTTGTGCGTTGCGCTGGCGGTGATTGCCTGCGGCGCCGTTCTCCGCCTTGGCTGGCGCAAAGGGCTAATAAGCCTGGTGCCGTCGGTACTGTCGCTGGGCTGCGGGCTGGCGGCGCTGGCGCTTAGCGGCCACCCGGTTAACCTGTTCTCCTTGCTGGCGTTGGTGCTGGTACTGGGCATCGGCATTAACTACACGCTGTTTTTCAGCAACCCGCGCGGCACGCCGCTGACATCGCTGCTGGCGGTCACGCTGGCGATGATGACCACCTTATTAACGCTTGGCATGCTGGTCTTTAGCGCCACTCAGGCCATTAGCAGTTTTGGCATTGTTCTGGTGAGCGGCATTTTCACCGCTTTCCTGCTTTCGCCGCTGGCGATGCCGACCAAAAAAGAGAAAAAAAGACGATGATAAGACCATCATTCTGGCGCGCCTTCGCGCTACTCGCCGCCTTAGTACTGGCCGGCTGCAGCCATTCGCAGCCGGAGCCGCAAGGCCGCCCGCAGGCATGGCTTGAGCCGGGTACGCGCGTCACGTTACCGCCGCCTGGCATCTCGCCGGCTATCAGCTCGCAACAGTTGCTCACCGGCAGCTTCAACGGCCAAACCCAATCGCTGCTGGTCATGCTCAATGCCGATGATAAAAAGCTCACGCTGGCGGGCCTGTCGTCCGTCGGTATCCGTCTGTTTCTTGTGACCTACGATGAAAAAGGGCTGCGCGCTGAACAGTCAATCGTGGTTCCGCAACTGCCGCCAGCCAGCCAGGTGCTGGCCGATGTCATGCTCAGCCATTGGCCGGTTAGCGCATGGCTGCCGCAGTTGCCGAAAGGCTGGACGCTAACCAACCGCGGCGACAAACGCGAACTGCGTAACGCGCGCGGGAAGCTGGTCACGGAAATCACCTATATCAACCGCAAAGGCAAGCGCGTGCCGATTAGCATCGAACAGCACGTCTTTAAATACCACATCACCATTCAATACCTGGGTGACTGAGATGATCTACATTTCTGCCGTCGGCATGATTAACGCGCTGGGTCGCGATAATGATGAAGTCGCCGCCAATCTGGCTCGCGGTATCGCGCCCGGCATGCGCCCGCGCGAGGGGTGGCTACAGGGACATCCGCAGGCGGTTTTCGCGGGCGTGGACGGCGAATTACCCGCCATTCCCGATACCTTTAGCGCCCATCGTTCGCGCAATAATCAACTGCTGCTGGCGGCGCTGGCGCAAATTCAGCCGCAGGTGGATGACGCTATCGCCCAATACGGGCGTGAACGCGTTGCCGTAGTGCTTGGCACCAGCACCTCGGGGCTCGACGAAGGTGACGCGCACGTCACGTTGACCCTTAGCGGCGCGGAAAGCGCGGCCTGGCAATATCCGCAGCAGGAGCTGGGAGACCCGTCGCGTTTTCTCAGCCACTGGCTGGCGCTGGATGGCCCGGCATTTACGCTGTCAACCGCCTGCTCATCCAGCGCCAGAGCCATTATCAGCGGACGCCGACTGATTGAAGCCGGGCTGGCGGATGTGGCGATTGTCGGCGGCGCGGATACCCTCAGCCGAATGCCGATCAACGGCTTTCACAGCCTGGAGTCGCTCTCCACGACTCAGTGCCAGCCGTTTGGCCGCGATCGCTGCGGCATCACTATCGGCGAAGGGGCGGCGCTGATGCTGCTGACCCGCGAGCCGCAGCCTATCGCGCTGCTGGGTATCGGCGAGTCCAGCGACGCCTGGCATATTTCCGCCCCGCATCCTGAGGGAGAAGGGGCAATTCGCGCTATCCAGCAGGCGCTGGACGATGCGGGCATCGCCCCTGAACAGGTGGGCTATATCAACCTGCACGGCACCGCCACGCCGCTGAACGATCGGATAGAGTCTCACGTCGTCAACGCGCTATTTGGCGAGCAGGTGCCATGCAGCTCCACCAAACATCTGACCGGGCATACGCTGGGCGCGGCGGGGATCACCGAAGCCGCCATCGGCATGCTGATCCTGCAACGTAAGCTGTTGCTGCCGGCGCAAGATTTCAGCCAGTCGCCGCACGACGCCACCCTTCCGCCGTGCGGGATTATCGAACGTCCCCAGCCGCTGCCGCGGCCGATTATCCTGTCGAACTCGTTTGCCTTTGGCGGTAATAACGCCAGCATTCTGCTCGGGAGCATTTAATGAGCCAATATTTATCGCCTGGCGCTTATCTGCCGCACAAGCCGCCAATGCTGCTGCTGGAAGAGGTCCTCAATGTCACCGATGAAACTGCTACCTGCCGGGTCACGGTCTCAACCCATGGCGTCCTGGCGCCGTTCATTGATGCCGAGGGCAACCTCCCCGGCTGGTTCGCCCTGGAACTCATGGCGCAAACCATTGGCGTCTGGTCCGGCTGGCACCGCCAACAACAGGGGCAGGAGTCCATCTCACTTGGTATGGTGCTTGGTGCGCGCGAGTTAGTCTGCGCGGCAGGCTGCCTGCCGGGCGGCAAGGCGCTGTCCATCACCGTGAAGCTGTTAGTGCAGGACGAGCGTTTCGGCAGCTTTGAATGCGCCATTACGGCAGACGATGAAGAACTGGCAAGCGGACGGGTCAATACTTTCCAGCCGACGCCAACAGAACTTAACACCCTATTTCAACAAGGAGCGTCAGAATGAGTCGTTCAGTTTTGGTCACCGGCGCCAGTAAAGGCATCGGTCGCGCTATCGCCCGTCAGTTGGCGGCGGATGGCTTTGTGGTCGGCATCCACTATCATCGCGATGTGTCGGGCGCACAGCAAACTCTGGAGGCGATAACCGCCGCCGGCGGCTCGGGCCGTCTGCTGAGCTTTGATGTCGCCAACCGCGCGCAGTGTCGCGACGTGCTTGAGCAGGATATGGCTGAACACGGGGCATGGTACGGCATTATCAGCAACGCCGGCATCGCCCGCGACGGCGCTTTCCCGGCGCTCGGCGAAGAGGACTGGGACGCGGTGATCCACACCAACCTCGACAGTTTCTACAACGTCATTCATCCCTGCATCATGCCGATGATTAGCGCGCGTCAGGGCGGGCGTATCATCACGCTTTCGTCCGTATCCGGCGTCATGGGCAACCGCGGTCAGGTCAACTATAGCGCCGCTAAGGCGGGGATCATCGGCGCCACCAAAGCGCTGGCCATTGAACTGGCGAAACGTAAAATCACCGTGAACTGCATCGCCCCGGGGCTTATCGACACCGGGATGATCGAAATGGAAGAGACTGCGCTAAAAGAGGCGATGTTGATGATCCCGATGAAACGTATGGGACAAGCGGACGAAGTGGCCGGGCTTGCCAGTTATTTAATGTCGGATGTGGCGGGATATGTCACCCGACAGGTCATTTCAATCAATGGAGGGATGTTATGACACGTCGTGTGGTCATTACCGGGATGGGCGGCGTCACCGCCTTTGGCGACACCTGGCGCGATGTTTCCGCTGGCCTGCAGCGTTATAAAAACGCCGTGCGCGCCATGCCGGAGTGGCGTATTTACGAGGGTCTGCATACGCTACTGGGCGCGCCGATCGATGACTTCACTCTGCCCGCTCACTATACCCGCAAGCGCATTCGCGCGATGGGGCGCGTGTCGCTCCTCTCCACCCGCGCCACTGAACTGGCGCTCGAGCAGGCCGGGCTTATCGACGATGCCGTGCTGAGCAACGGCGAAACCGGCATCGCTTACGGCTCGTCAACCGGCAGTACCGGCCCGGTGAGCGAGTTCGCTACCATGTTGACGGAAAAGCACACCAACAATATTACCGGCACCACCTACGTGCAGATGATGCCGCATACCACCGCCGTTAATACAGGGCTGTTTTTCGGCCTGCGCGGCCGCGTTATTCCAACGTCAAGCGCCTGTACCTCCGGTAGCCAGGCGATCGGATACGCCTGGGAAGCGATCCGTCACGGCTATCAAACGGTGATGGTCGCCGGCGGCGCGGAAGAGCTATGCCCGTCGGAAGCCGCGGTATTTGATACCCTGTTCGCTACCAGCCAACGTAATGAACGGCCCGAGATCACTCCCGCCCCGTTCGATGAACAGCGCGATGGGCTAGTGATCGGCGAAGGCGCCGGTACCCTTATACTGGAAGAGCTGGAGCACGCCAAAGCGCGCGGCGCGACTATCTACGGCGAAATCATCGGCTTCGCCACCAACTGCGATGCCACGCATATCACCCAACCGCAGCGCGAAACTATGCAGATCTGCATGGAACAATCGTTAAAAATGGCGGGATTAAGCGCCCGGGATATTGGCTACATTTCGGCCCACGGCACCGCGACCGACCGCGGCGATATCGCCGAAAGCCAGGCGACGGCGGCGATTTACGGCGACAGCGTGCCGATCTCCTCGCTGAAAAGTTATTTCGGCCATACCCTTGGCGCCTGCGGGGCGCTGGAGGCGTGGATGAGTCTGCAGATGATGCGCGAGGGCTGGTTCGCGCCAACGCTGAATTTGCATAATCCGGATGCTAACTGCGGCAATCTTGACTACATCATGGGCGAAGCGCGCAAGATTGATTGTGAATTCCTGCAGAGCAACAACTTCGCCTTCGGCGGCATTAACACCTCAATCATTATTCAGCGCTGGCCGTGAGATGTATCAGCTTATCCTCGGCCACATCTCAACCCTTAGCGCCCTGCCGCTACCGTCTGCGCTGATGGCGCAGGCGCCGGACGGCCCGCGGCGGGCCAGCTGGCTTGCCGGCCGCGCGCTGCTGGCGCATGCGACTACCCCGCTAATGGATATTCAGTATGGCGAACAGGGTAAACCAGCTTTCCCGCCCGATAGCGGGCTGTGGTTTAACCTTAGCCACAGCGGCGACCATATTGCTTTGCTGCTGAGCGATGAAGGCGAGGTTGGTTGCGACATAGAAGTGATTCGCCCGCGCGAAGGCTGGCAACGGTTGGCTAACGCCCTGTTCAGCGAGGGCGAGCATCAGGAACTGGAGCGCGAACCACCGGAGCAACGGTTAGTCGCCTTCTGGCGTATCTGGACGCGCAAAGAGGCCCTGGTGAAACAGCGCGGCGGCAGCGCCTGGCAGATGGCCTCTGTTGACAGCGCCTTTCGCGGCGCGCTGTCATTGAGCCAGGTTCAGTATGAAGGGTTAAGTATTGCGGTCTGTACGCCCACGCCGTTCACGCTGACAGACGCGCACATTCAACATTTCAGAGTCGCGGTTTAAGCGGTCAAAAGATGATGGCGGAAAAGCAGCCCTCCTTTCAGAATATTGGCAGTCGGCGAACCGCTACACTTATCTGGCGCGACTCATAAAAGGAATCCCTATGTCCTCTCCGCAGGCTGATAAAGCCGGGCTCCATATTTTACTTAAGCTGGCAGCGCTGGTGATTATCCTCGCCGGGATCCACGCCGCCGCCGATATTCTGGTGCAGCTGCTGCTGGCGCTGTTTTTCGCTATTGTCCTCAACCCGCTGGTCACCTGGTTCATTCGCCGCGGGGTGCGGCGTCCGTTCGCCATTACCCTGGTGGTGACGGCGATGCTGGTGATGCTCACCGCGCTGCTTGGCGTACTGGCGGCGTCGCTCAATGACTTTGTCGCCATGCTCCCCGATTTCAACCGCGCCCTGACGCGCAAGATCCTCCAGCTCCAGGAGTATCTCCCCTTCCTTAATCTGCATATCAATCCGGAGCGCATGCTGCGGCGCATGGATTCAGAACGGCTGATGACCTGGGCCACGACGCTAATGACTCAGCTTTCCGGGGCGATGGCCAGCATCGTGCTGCTGGTGATGACGGTGATCTTTATGCTGTTTGAGGTTCGCCACCTGCCCTACAAACTGCGTTTTGCCCTCAATAACCCTCGCCTGCATATCGCCGGATTGCACCGGGCGCTGAAAGGCGTCACCCATTATCTGGCGCTGAAGACGCTGATTAGCCTGTGGACCGGGCTGATTGTCTGGCTAGGGCTGCTGGCGATGGGGGTACAGTTCGCCCTGATGTGGGGAGTGCTGGCGTTTCTGCTGAACTATGTGCCGAACATTGGCTCCGCTATCTCCGCTATCCCCCCGATGCTGCAGGCGCTGCTGTTTAGCGGCATTTATGAGTGCCTGTTGGTCGGGGCGCTGTTTCTGGTGGTGCATATGGTGCTGGGCAACATGGTGGAGCCGCGCATGATGGGCCATCGGCTGGGAATGTCGACCCTGGTGGTGTTCCTGTCGTTGCTGGTCTGGGGCTGGCTGCTGGGGCCGGTGGGGATGCTGCTCTCGGTACCGTTAACCAGCGTCTGTAAAATCTGGATGGAGACCACCGTCGGAGGCAGCAAGCTGGCGATCCTGCTCGGCCCGGGCCGTCCCAAAAGCCGGCTCCCCGGCTAGCGGCGTTTGACCGGCCAGAAGATGGTCAACACGCCGGCGACAATGATCGTCACGCCCAGCAGCGATTGCCAGTAGAACGGCTCATGCCAGCCGGGCAACCAGATGGCGGCGGCCCACACGAGGATATAGCTCAGGCTCAGCAGGGCATACGCTTTCGACAGCGGCAGGCGATGCAGGGCAAAGTACCAGCAGACCATCGACAGCAGGTAGCCCAGCAGGCCGAAAAACAGGCCGAAGGTCCCGGGCTGGAAATGCAGCAGATGCTGGAGAAATGCCACAATATCGGTCAGCGGCGGCAAGGCCACCATGGCGCTGCGCAGCAGCAACTGCGCGGCGCTGACGAGGCCGACGCTGAATAATGCCCAGAGAAAGCCCATCAGACGCTGGTCCCCAGAATGACAATGCCCACGACGATCAACCCGACGCCAAGCCAGTGACGGCGAGCGACCGGCTCATGCCAGATGCCCCAGCCCGCGAGGGTAACCCAGACGAAATTCAGGCTCAGCATCGGATAGGCGATGCTGACCGGAATAGACTGCAGCACGCTCAGCCACAGCAGCATGCCGCAGCCCAGGCATAACAGCGCCATCCCCAGCCAGAAGAGTATATGGCGACTCCGCCGTCCGCGACGGGACGGGCGGGTCGCCTGTTTCTGGCAGAGTTGCCCGGCGCAGCTCAGCAGGCTGGCGAACACCAGACAGATCCAGACGCTCATTGCGGCAGATACTGAAGGAAGACCACCCGACCCAGCTCGTAGGCGTTATCTGGCTTCGGTAACGGTAAGTCAACCATACTCTCTCCTTTATCCATCAACAGCACCAGCGAGACCGGCCCCTGCTGACGGTGCGTGGCCAGCCAGTCGGCAAAACCGGCCTGGCTGACAAAGCTTCCCTGAGCATCCGGCCAGTCGAGACCGTACTTCAGCTCACCCTGTTTGTCGAACATAATAATATCGCTGCGCTTCAGCTCCCAGGCCAGGCCGCCGGCGATCCCAACGTTGTTGGTCAGGACGTAACGGCTGGGCTGCAGGGATTCACTGACGATATCCACGAGGAACTGCGGCTGTTTGCTGTCGATAACCCGGTCCGGGATGGCGAAGCCCACCAGCAGCGCCAGGCCGAGCGGACAGAGCGCGGCGAGGCTCCAGCGGCGGCCAGGGTTTTTCATCGCCAGCCAGCCCATCAGCGCCCAGACGGCGAAGGCGATCGCCGCCAGCAGACATTTATACAGCTCAATCTTGGTCCACACCGGCTTGTGCATCACGCCCCAGGGTGAGACCACCAGCACGGCGATCAGCCCCAGCAGGCCAACGCCCAGGTTGATCATCCCGTTGATGCGCAGCGCTTTTGCGCCGGTCTTTGCGGCCTCCAGCGCGTAGCGGGCCATCAGAATCGACAGCGGCGCAAAGCACGGCAGGATATAGGTCGGCAGTTTGCCTTTGGCGATACTGAAGAACAGGAACGGCATCGCCACCCAACCCAGCAGATACAGCGCGCCGCGAGCCTCATCGCGCTCAAGCCAGCCGCGCTTCAGCGCCCCCGGCAGCAGGGCCAGCCACGGCAGGCTGCCGGCGATCAGGAACGGAATGTAGTACCAGAACGGCGCTTTGTGCTGGGCATCTTTTTCGGCAAAACGCTGAATATGCTCGACCCAGAAGAAGTAGCGCCAGAAGTCCGGCTCGCGCTGGGCGATAGCCAGCCCCCAGGGCAGCACCACCAGCGTACAGACGATCACCGCCAGCCAGCCGTAGGTCAGCACTTCACGCCAGCGTTTACGGGCGATCACCCACGGCAGCACGCCCACCACCGGCACCGCCAGCGCCAGGAAGCCCTTGGTCATCACCCCCATACCGCAGGCGACGCCCAGCAGCGCGTAGCCCAGTATTTTGCCGCTGCGGCTCTGCGCCTGCGCCGCGCCCCAGAAGCTGCACATCGCCAGCGCCAGCCACAGGGTGATCATCGGGTCCAGCACCGCATAGGTGCCAATCGCATACACCAGCATCGCGGTAAGGAAAATCACCGGCGACAGGACAGCCACCTTTTTGTCGCGAAAGACGCGCCACGCCAGCCAGGCCACCAGCAGGGCAGTCATGGTGATAGCGAAGACCGACCCAAAGCGTACGCCGAAGTTATTATGGCCAAACAGCCACTGACCGATACTGTTGATCCAGTAACCGGCAATCGGCTTTTCGAAGTAGCGCAATCCGAGAAAATGCGGCACCACCCAGTCACCGGTGGCCAGCATTTCACGGCTGATCTCCGCATAGCGGGTTTCATCGGGTTGCCAGAGCAAACGAAAATTAAGCGGCAGCAGGTAATACAGCGCAAACAGCGCAATCAGAGAGACGCCATAGCGAATGCTTTTCATCAAACACCCGAAGTCAGTAATTGTTCACGTCCGAGCCAGCCTTCCCGGCCAGCCAGTTCACCCCGAACCACTTTGCCAGACGGCAGCTCGCTAAAGTCAGCGGGCAGCAGCTGGCTCAGTGGGCAAAACTGAATTTCCTCTTCCGCCGCCATGGTCAGCAGTTCATTGAACTGATCGGCGTAAGCAATACCTTCCACTTCGGCGTGAATGGTATAGACCGGCACGCCCGGGTCGCGATGGATGCAGTCGAGCAGGTAGCGGTTAAAGCCGGCGATATCGACCGCCGTGCCCACCGCCTCATCCCAGGTCGGCAGCGTGACCGGGATCTGCACCGTACCAAACGTGCCGCTACCGAGCTGGGGCAGGAACGGCCGCGTGCCGCGACAGTCGCTGTTGTAGAGAAAATCGAAGGATTCTTTGGCTTTGACCACCCGCTGATCGGCGCGCCAGCCGGCGACAGCCGAACAGGTGACCGGCCGGCCGATGATGCGTTCCAGTTCGAGCAGGCCGCGCTCAACCTCCAGCGCCAGCCGTTCCTGCGGCCAGACGCCGCTCCACGCCTGCCAGCTGTAGTGATCCCAGGCGTGCAGCCCGACTTCATGAGACTCGGCGGTCGCGCGGATCACCGCTTCGTTACCCGCGCCGATGCGGCGTCCCGGCCACGCGGTGCCAGCCAGCAGAATATCCCAGCCGTACAGCGAAGCCGCTCTGGAACGCAGCATCTTCCACAGAAACTTCGGTTTTACCAGGCGCCACAGATGGCGCCCCATATTGTCCGGCCCGACGCTGAAGAAGAAGCTTGCCTGGATCCCGTGCTGGCCCAGCAGGTCCAGCAGCCGTGGAACGCCGTCCCGCGTTCCGCGAAAGGTATCGACATCTATGCGTAAGCCGACCTGTTTCATGGATTTTTATCGTCCACCAGTTCAACTGTACGCAGGAAGAAGTCCAGCGTGTGTTCGACCGTTTCTTCCATCTCCACCTTCGGTTCCCAGTTCAGGCAGCGTTTGGCGTTGCGAATGCTCGGCTTACGATGCTCAACGTCCTGGTAGCCCTTCCCGTAGTAATCGCTGCTTTCCACTTCACGGAAGCCGGCAAACGGCGGGAAGCGATCGCGCAGCGGATGGCGTTCGAAGCAGGCGAGCAGCATTTCGGCCAGCTCTTTGATGCTCGCTTCGTTTTCCGGGTTGCCGATGTTGATGATCTGCCCGTCGCAGCGGCCGTCTTTGTTCTCGATGATGCGGAACAGCGCTTCGATACCGTCGCTGATATCGGTGAAGCAGCGCTTCTGCTTGCCGCCCTCGATGAGCTTGATCGGCGACCCTTCCACCAGGTTGAGGATCAGCTGGGTGATGGCGCGGGAACTACCGATACGCGCGGCGTTGAGGTTATCCAGGCGCGGTCCCATCCAGTTGAACGGACGGAACAGGGTGAACTTAAGATCGTACTTATCGCCGTAGGCCCAAATCACGCGGTCCAGCAGCTGTTTAGAAACCGAGTAGATCCAACGCTGTTTGTTGATCGGCCCGACCACCAGATTGGAGGTATCTTCGTCGAAGTTTTTGTCGGTGCACATGCCGTACACTTCAGAGGTCGACGGGAAGATGATGCGCTTATTGTATTTCACGCAATCGCGGATGATCTTCAGGTTCTCTTCGAAATCCAGCTCGAACACGCGCAGCGGGTTGCGGGTGTATTCGATAGGGGTGGCGATGGCCACCAGCGGCAACACCACGTCGCATTTCTTAATGTGATACTCGATCCACTCGGAGTGAATGCTGATATCGCCTTCCACGAAGTGGAAACGCGGGCTCTCAAGGAAACGGCTGATGGCGTCGGAGCCGATATCCAGGCCGTAAATTTCATAGTTGTCGTCCTGCAGCAGGCGCTCGGTCAAATGGTTACCGATAAAGCCATTGACGCCAAGGATCAGCACGCGGGTGCGACGCTTAATCGCCACCACCGGTTTGCTGCTGATCACTGCCCCGGACACCAGGCCCAGCGCCTGCGCCAGCTGAGCGCCCTGCATGTACACACCGCGTTCGGTCTGGCCGGTGACAATTTCCAGCGCCCCGTCCTGGCACGCCACGATCAGCGGCGCAACGGAGATAACGGTACCCGGTTTGGCTGCCGGCAGATCGTGGCGGACGCGGGATTTCCAGACGATAAACTTGTTCGCGCCAGCGTAGCCGAAGGCGCCCGGCCACGGATCCGAGACGGCACGCACCAGATTGTGCAGGGTCTGCGCCGGCTGCTCCCAGTCGAGGCGGCCATCCTCCGGGGTACGACGCCCCACGTAGGTCGCCTGGCTGTGATCCTGCGGGCGCTCTGCGGTTTTTCCTTCAAGGATCGCCGGCAACGCCTGGCCCAGCAGCTCAGTGGCGGCGGCGCACAGCTTACGATGCAGCGTCAGGGCCGCGTCATCCGGGCCAATCGCCACGGTTTGCTGGGCGACGATATCGCCGGCATCCGCGCGGTTCACCATGCGGTGCAGGGTGACGCCGGTTTCGCTTTCGCCATTGACCAGCACCCAGTTCAGCGGCGCACGGCCACGATATTTCGGCAGCAGCGAACCGTGCAGGTTGAACGCCCCTTTCGGCGCCAGATTGAGGATCTCATCGCCCAGCAGGTTGCGGTAGTAGAAGGAGAACAGCACGTCCGGCTTCATCTCGCGGATACGCTCAATCCACAGCGGATGGTTCACGTCTTCCGGCGCCCACACTGGAATGCCCTGCTCGGCGGCAAGGCGCGCCACGGAGCCAAAGAAATGGTTTTCGCCAGGGTTATCCGGGTGGGTGAAAATAGCAGCGATATCATACCCGGCGTCCAGCAGGGACTGGATACCGGTGCAGCCCATATCGTGATAAGCGAAGACTACGGCTTTCATGAACGATCTTCCTCTTTAGATGCCGTTTCCGGCTGGCGAACAACACGTTGAATAAAGTAGCGGGGACGAGCGCGAACGTCGTTATAGATGCGTCCGATATACTCGCCGAGCAGGCCCATACCGATAAACTGGGCGCCGATGAACATAAACAGCACGGCGAAGAGCATGAACACCCCTTCTGCAGCCCACTGCGGCCCAAAGGCCAGGCGCAGCACCACCAGCAGCAGGCCGAAGGCGAAGCCCAGCAGGGCAATCACGCTGCCGAAAATGCTGAGCAGACGCAGCGGCGTGGTGGTCAGACAGGTCACCAGGTCGTACATCAGGTTGATCAGGCGCATGAAGCTGTATTTGGAGTCGCCGAATTCGCGCTCGGCATGCATCACCGGGATCTCGACCGCGCGACGGGCGAAGGTATTCGCCAGGATCGGGATAAAGGTGCTGCGCTCGTGGCAGTTGAGCATCGCGTCGATAATATGGCGGCGGTAAGCGCGCAGCATGCAGCCGTAGTCGCCCATCGCTTTGCCGGTGGTGCGCTGGATCAGGCGGTTGATCATCTTCGAGGCGCTTTTGCGGAAGATGCTGTCCTGACGGTTCTGGCGGACGGTGCCCACCACGTCGTAGCCTTCATCAGCCTTCTCTACTAACCGCGGAATTTCCTCCGGTGGGTTTTGCAGATCGGCATCAAGGGTAATAATCAGATCGCCCGTCACATGGCTAAAGCCGGCCATGATCGCCGAGTGCTGGCCGTAGTTACGGTTTAACAGCACGGCGACGACGTGACTGCCTTCCGCCTCGGCGGCTTCGGTCAGCATGCGCGCAGAATCGTCGCTGCTGCCATCGTCGATCAGCAGAATTTCATATTGCCGCCCCAGCGTGGCGCAGGCGGTATCCGTACGACGAAGCAGTTCCGGCAGACTATCCTGTTCGTTATAAACCGGGATAACCACCGAGACCTTCTTCACGGGAGGGTAAGTAAGCATATCAACGTCCTGACAGCTGGCGCAGTGCGGAAATGACGCGAGTGACATCGTCATCGGTCATGTCCGGGAACAACGGGAGAGAACAGATGCGGGCGCTGTTCCATTCGGTATTTGGCAGGGAAACCTCAGGGAAGCGCTCGCGGTAATATTTTTGCGTATGAGCCGCACGGAAATGCAGACCCGTGCCGATACCCATCGCCTTCAGCTTTTCCATCAGCGCGTCGCGGCTGATGCCGCATGCGGCCTCATCGACGCGGATGATAAACAAGTGCCAGGCGTGCTGGTGATCCCATGCCGGGACGGTCAGCGGTTTAAACGGCGTGTCCGCCAGCTCGCGCAGGTAGCGCTGGGCAATCTCCGTCCGGCGCTGATTGGCGTGGCTCAGTTTTTCCAGCTGGACCAGCGCCAGAGCGGCGTTGATATCGGCAAGGTTGTACTTGAAGCCCGGGGTGATCACCTCCGCCTGCGGCGCGCGGCCGTGGGTCTGACGATCATAGGCGTCCACGCCCAGACCATGGAATTTCAGACTGCGGATACGGGAGGCCAGCTCGTCGTCGTCGGTGACAATCAGCCCGCCTTCGGCGCAGGTCATGTTCTTGATCGCGTGGAACGAGAAAATGGCGGTCCCCTGCCAGCCAATGTGGCGGCCTTTATAATGGGTACCCGCCGCATGGGCGGCATCTTCAATCACCGGAATGCCGTGGCGCTCGCCCACCGCGCGAATGGCGTCGATGTCGGCTGGCGCGCCCGCGTAGTGCACGGGAATTATCGCTTTGGTACGCGAAGTGATCGCCGCTTCCACCGCGTCAGGGGTAATCATCAGATTGTCGTTATCGACATCGATCATCACCGGCGTAGCGCCCAGCAGGCAGATCATATTGAGAGTGGAGACCCAGGTCTGGGAAGGCGTAATGACTTCATCGCCGGGGCCAATACCCAGCGCCATCAGGGTCACATGCATCCCGCCGGTCGCTGAACTGACGGCAATCGCGTGGCGGTTGCCGGTCAGCTGGCAGAATGCCGCTTCGAGTGCCTGATTCTTCGGTCCGGTGGTGATCCAGCCCGACGCTAAAACTTCACGCAGCGCAGCCAGCTCTGCGTCGCCCATCGACGGGCGCGAAAACGGCAAAAAATCGCTCATCATCATCCTGTTCTGTAGTTGACCCACGCACAAATCAGGGTCGTTAGAATAAAATATCCTGCGCCTGCGGACTTAAACGAAATTAAAATGAAGTGAGTTCAGCGCGGCATTCCATTTCAGGGTATTTCGACCACTATTAATGTAGTCGACCTTGCTTAGGATAATATTAAGAAATTAATATTTTCTCAGAATAAGTAATAACTCATTACTAAACAGTATGATAGGAATTTTTTATGGCAGGGGTATGACAGGAAAGCGTTCCTGTTAAGCGGCAAGAAACAGGAACGCAATAGCAAAAAGTAAACGGGAATTAAACCAATACACAATACTTAAATTAGCGATCGTCACGCTTAATGACAAAATGTTAGCGCAGATCACAAAGTTATTTCTGCTGAATTACAAATTTGCAGGAAAATCCGCAGGTAATTCGCTCGCCGGGCAATTAATGACCTCGTCATTATCGGCGCCACAGTCGCGAATGAAGGTGATAGTGGCGAACTCGTCAATCACTTCCGTTGGATAGGCCGGGCCGGCATCACGGTACGAATTCATCAGCGGAATATGGTCGTTCTGGAAGCAGACGGTTTTTTCCGGGTTATTCATGATCCAGCGCGGAAAGAAAATGGTGCCGTGGAACAGTTTGTCGCCCAGGTTGACGATCAGGCTGACGTCGGTGCCGGTCGGTTCGGTCCAGGAGATTTTGTAGATACTTTCCCCCACCCGCACGATGTACGCTTCCTGATCTTTCACCCAGCGATTGCCGACGATGCCGCTGTGAATACGGTAGTCGAGGGTGTGGCCATTTTTGACGTAAATCTCGTAGTTCCAGCCGTTGTCGTAGGTATAGACCAGATGTTTACCGATAAAGCCGCTGAGGTCATGTTTGTCGAAAGTGCTCATCATTTATTCTCCTCTGTTTTGTTGAGGACAGCATACGTCTTTAAAAAATGAATGAATAACGCTATGTTTGGATTAAATACATCCAAATTTTAGATTGATTATGCACAAGACAACCCTGGAGCAATGGGCGTTACTCGAAAAGGTAGTGGAATTGGGGAGCTTTGCCAGAGCGGCGGAGGAGACCAACCGCAGTCAGTCTTCGGTGAGCTATAACCTCGCGCTGCTGCAGGAGCGCTTAGGCGTGGCGCTGCTGGCGCCGTCCGGCCGGCGGGCGGTGCTGACCCCGGCCGGCGAACTGCTGCTGAATCAGGTCAAACCGCTGCTGCAGGCCTTCGCCTACGTCGAGACCCACGCCGCCACCTTACGCAACGGGGCGCGTACCCGCCTGGATCTGGTGGTCGACAGCATTTTCCCGCGCCAGCGGCTGTTCGCGATTTTACGCCAGTTTCAGCAGCGCTATCCCCAGACCCAGGTCAGACTCACCGAAGTGCTGGAAAACGTTGATGACGAGAGCGCGGCGCGGACAGAAGCTGATGTGATGGTGCTGACCCGCCGCCAGGATATTACCGGCCGCGGAGAGTGGCTGATGAATATTGATTTTATCGCCGTCGCCCACCGCGACCACCCTCTCGCCACGCTCGACGGGCCGCTGGAGGACAGCACGCTGGCGCCGTGGCCGCTGGTGCGCATTGCCGATCAGACCGGCGATGGCCAGGCGACGCGTGACGCCTGGACCTTCTCCACCATTGACGCCGCCATTGATGCGGTGATGTATCAGGTCGGGTTCGGCTGGCTGCCGGAAGAGCGCATTCGCCCCCATCTCGACCAGGGCGTGCTGAAGCGGCTGCCCCTCAGCCACGGCGCGCGCCGCGCGACGCCGCTGCACCTGATCGTTAAGCGGGACCTGGCGCCGATCGACGAGCAGGTAGCCACGCTGCTGGGCTTATTCCGGGCGCCCTGAGAAGCGCAGGCGGTGTTTACCGCCCGCGTGTAATGATACGATTTTCTTATACTTTCCGGCGCAATATTGATCCAGGTTACTCCCAAAGTATGATGAATCACTAAAATCGTCATACTTTCCTGTCGCTGAGATCACCGTCTTGTCTACTATCCGCCTCACCCTGCTGGCGCTGGTTGCCTGCGTCCCTTTACTGGCTCAGGCCGCGCCGCACCAGCTCACCACCGCCTGGCCGGTTAACGTCGGCCCGCTGAATCCCCATCTCTATACACCCAACCAGATGTTTGCCCAAAGCATGGTCTATGAACCGCTGGTGAAGTATCAGGCTGACGGCAGCGTACAGCCCTGGCTGGCGACCCGCTGGCGTCACGCCGCCGATGGTAAAACCTGGTGGTTCACCCTGCGCGACGATGTGACCTTCTCCAATGGCGAACCGTTTAACGCCCAGGCCGCGGCGGCCAATTTCCAGGCGGTGCTGGCCAACCGCCAACGCCATGCCTGGCTTGAGCTCGCCAACCAGATCACCGACGTGCGGGCGCTCAGCGCCACTGAGTTGCAGATCACTCTGAAAAGCGCCTACGCGCCCTTACTCCAAGAGCTGGCCCTGCCCCGCCCGTTCCGCTTCATCGCGCCCTCGCAGTTTATCGATGGCGGCACCGCCAGGGGCATTAAAGCCCCGATCGGCACCGGTCCGTGGCGACTGGCGAGCTCGCAGCTCAATCAGCGCGATGTGCTGGTACGCAATGAGCGCTACTGGGGTCGTAAACCGGCACTGCAGCAAATCACCATCAAGGTGATCCCCGACGCCACCAGCCGGGCGGTGGCGTTCGAAACCGGGGAAATCGATATGCTCTACGGTGACGAAGGGCTGCTGCCGCTGGACACCTTCGAACGTTTTCGCCATCACCCCGGCTACGTGGCGCGCCTGTCCGCCCCGGTGGAAACGGTGATGCTGGCGCTGAACGCCAGCCAGGGCCCGACCCGCGAGCAGGCGGTTCGTGAGGCGCTCAACTACGCCGTCGATAAACAGACCCTTGTCGATAGCGTGTTGTATGGCACCCAGCAGGTTGCCGACACCCTGTTTGCCCCCTCGGTCCCCTACGCGCCGCAGGATCTGACGCCGCGCCGTTACGACCCGGCAAAAGCCCGCGCCCTGCTGGAGCAGGCTGGCTGGCAGCAGCCGGATGGCCAGCCCTGGCGACAAAAAGCCGGGCAACCGCTGGCGATTGAGCTGGCGTTTATCGGCACCGACGCGCTGGCTAAATCAATGGCCGAAATTATTCAGGCCAATCTGCGGCAGGTCGGCGTCCAGGTCACCCTGGTGGGTGAGGAGGAGAGCAGCATTTACGCCCGCCAGCGCGAAGGCCGCTTCGGTATGATCTTCAATCGCACCTGGGGCGCGCCCTACGATCCGCATGCCTTTTTAAGCTCGATGCGCGTCCCGTCGCATGCAGATTACCAGGCCCAGCGAGGCCTGCCGGACAAGGCGCTGATTGATAAAGAGATTAGCGAAGTACTGACCACGGGGGACGAGGCGCTGCGGAGAAAACGGTACCACGATGTGCTGACCCGCCTGCATCAGGACGCGGTGTATCTGCCCATCAGCTATGTCTCGCTGATGTCGGTTGCGCACCAGGAGGTCGGGGAGATCCCGTTCGCCCCGGTGACCACCGAGATCCCTTTCGATCAGATTAACCCGGTAACGCCATAATGCTACGCTATATTTTACGCCGCCTGCTGCTGCTGATCCCGCTGCTGCTCGCCGCCTCCGCCATCATCTTTCTGCTGCTGCGGCTCGGCACCGGCGACCCGGCGCTGGATTATTTACGTCTGTCGAACCTGCCGCCCACTGAAGAGATGGTTGCCTCGACCCGCGAGCTGCTGGGGCTCAACCAGCCGCTCACTATGCAATATCTGCACTGGCTGTGGCGGGCGCTGCACCTGGATTTCGGTCTCTCCTATGCCACCCAGCGTCCGGTCCTGGATGACCTGCTGCACTTCCTGCCTGCCACCCTGCTGCTCACCGGCGCGGCGCTGGCGCTGATCCTCGTCACCTCGCTGCCGCTGGGCATCTGGGCGGCGCGCCATCGCGATCGCCTGCCGGACTATGTGGTACGGCTGATTGCCTTTCTTGGCGTCTCAATGCCGAACTTCTGGCTGGCCTTTCTGCTGGTGATGCTCTTTTCCGTGCATCTGCAGTGGCTCCCGGCGATGGGGTATGGCGACTGGCAGCACCTGATTTTGCCCGCCGTCTCCATCGCCTTTATGTCGCTGGCGATCAACGCCCGCCTGCTGCGCGCCAGCATGCTGGACGCCGCCAGCCAGCGTCACGTGATATGGGCGCGGCTACGCGGATTGAGCGCGCGCCAGGTGGAGCGCCGACATATCCTGCGCAATGCCACCCTGCCGGTGGTGACCGCCATGGGCATGCACATTGGCGAGCTGATCGGCGGCACCATGATTATCGAAAATATCTTTGCCTGGCCCGGGGTCGGCCGCTACGCAGTTTCCGCCATTTTCAATCGCGATTACCCGGTGATCCAGTGCTTTACCCTGATGATGGTGACGGTGTTCGTGCTGGCTAATCTGGCGGTAGATGTGCTTAACGCGGCGCTCGACCCGCGCCTGCGCCGCCACGAGGAGGTGAGCGCATGAGATGGCTACAAAGCTTTCGCTGGCCGGTAAAACTGGCCATGCTGGTTATCGCGCTGTTGGCAGTCATCGCCATCGGCAGCGGCTGGTGGCTACCCTGGGATCCAGCGGCGATTGACCTTCAGCAGCGGCTGCTACCGCCGGGCGCAGCGCACTGGCTCGGCACCGATCATCTCGGCCGGGATATTTTCTCACGCCTGCTGGCCGCCACCCGCGTTTCGCTGGGGGCGGTGATGGCTTGTCTGCTGCTGGTGCTGCTGATCGGTCTGGCGGTCGGCGGCAGCGCCGGGCTGCTGGGCGGCCGCGCCGACCGCGGCCTGATGCGCCTCGCCGAACTGTTTATGACCTTTCCGACCTCGATCCTGTCGTTCTTTATGGTGGGGGTGCTGGGTACCGGGTTGACCAACGTGATCCTCGCCATTGCGCTGTCGCACTGGGCCTGGTATGCCAGAATGGTGCGTAACCTGGTGGTTTCCCTGCGCCAGCGCGAATTTATCCTCGCCGCCCGACTGAGCGGCGCCAGCCAGTGGCGGCTGTTCAGCGACCATCTGGCCGGGGCGGTGATCCCCTCGCTGCTGGTGCTCGCCTCGCTGGATATCGGCCATATGATGCTTCACGTGGCAGGCATGTCGTTCCTCGGTCTCGGCGTCAGCGCGCCGACGGCGGAATGGGGGGTAATGATCAACGACGCCCGACAGTATATCTGGACCCAGCCGCTGCAAATGGTCTGGCCGGGGCTGGCGCTGTTCATCAGCGTGATGGCTTTTAACCTGCTGGGCGACGCGCTGCGCGATCGTCTCGATCCCCACCTGATCGCGGAGCATAGCCACTGATGCCGCAGAAGATCCAACTGGAACAGATCTCGCTTGCCGCTGACCGACCGCTGGTCAGCGACGTTTCCTTCACCCTGCGCCGCGGGCAGGTGCTGGCGCTGCTCGGCAGCAGTGGCTGCGGAAAATCGCTGACCTGCGCCGCCGCGCTGGGCATGTTGCCGCCTGGCGTCAGGCAAACCGCCGGCCGGGTGCTGCTCGACGGCATTCCGGTGCACGGCGAACAACTGCGCGGCTCGACTATTGCCACCATCATGCAAAACCCACGCAGCGCCTTTAATCCACTGCAGACCATGGCCGCGCACGCCCGGGAAACCTGCCGGGCAGCGGGTCGTGAAACGAATGACGCCGTGCTGCTGGCAGCGATGGAGGAGGTCGGTCTGGACAATCCGCGGGCGCTGCTGAAGCGCTACCCCTTTGAGATGAGCGGCGGCATGCTGCAGCGGATGATGGTCGCTCTCGCCCTGCTCAGCCGCGCGCCCTTTATCATCACCGACGAGCCGACGACCGATCTCGATGCCATCGCCCAGGCGCGCATTCTCGATCTGCTGGCGGATATCGTCGCCAGGCGCGGTCTGGGGCTGCTGCTGGTGACGCATGATATGGGCGTCGTGGCGCGGCTGGCGCATCACGTGACGGTCATGGAGAACGGTCGCCTCGTTGAACACTGCGATGTGAATACGCTATTTAGCGCCCCGCGGCACCCGCTCAGCCAGCGCCTGCTGGCCGCGCATCTGGCGCTGTACGGCCTGGAGAAAACACCATGAATTTACTCAGCGTCACCGGAGTGAGTCACGATTATCCTCACCACGGCAGGGTCCTGCATGCGATCCATCTCGCCATCGCCCCCGGCGAAACGGTGGCCCTGCTCGGACGCAGCGGCTGTGGGAAAAGCACCCTGGCGCGGATGCTGGTGGGTCTGGAAACGCCGCAGCACGGTGATATTGCCTGGCGCGGCACGCCGCTGACTGCCCTCAAGGGCGAGGCCATCGGCGCCTTCCGCCGTGATATTCAGCTGGTATTTCAGGATGCCTTCAGCGCGGTGAATCCGCGCAAAACGGTGCGCGAGATCGTCAGCGAGCCGCTACGCCATCTGTTACGCTTGTCGCGTGAGGCGCGTTCGCGGCGGGTGGAAGAGATGCTGCTGGCCGTCGACCTCGCGCCGTCGCTGCTCGATAAGCGCCCGGCGCAGCTCAGCGGCGGACAGCTGCAGCGCGTCTGCCTGGCACGCGCCCTGGCGGTACGGCCGCAGCTGTTGATCCTGGATGAAGCGGTTTCAAATCTCGATCTGCTGCTGCAGGCGGAGATTATCGCCCTGCTGAAGCGTCTGCAGGCGCAGTTTGACACCGCCTGCCTGTTCATCACCCACGACCTGCGGCTGGTGGAGCGCTTTTGCCAGCGAGTGCTGGTGATGGAGCACGGGCGCATCGTCGAAACCGCGACGGTCAGCTTACCGCTGCGCCTGCACTCCCCTGCCGGACAGGCGCTCCAGCAAGCGGTGCTCCCCCCTTTTCCTGCCACTCTGCTAAACGAGGCCATGCCATGCAGCGCGTAACCCTGACCCTTGATGATGACCTGCTGGCCGCCCTCGATGCGCTCAGCGCCCGCCGTGGCTACCACAATCGCTCGGAGGCGGTACGCGATATTCTGCGCGACGCCCTCAACCAGGATCCTCCGTCGCCGGAATCACGGCGCGGGTATGCCGTCCTGTCGTACGTGTATGAACATGAGAAACGCGAACTGGCGAGCCGGCTGGTGGCCACCCAGCATCATCATCACGATCTCTCCGTCGCCACGCTGCATGTGCATATCAGTCATGACGACTGCCTGGAGATTGCGGTGCTGAAAGGTGACATGGCCGAGGTACAGCATTTTGCCGACGACGTGATTGCCCAGCGCGGCGTGCGGCATGGGCATTTGCAGTGTTTAGCGGATGAAAATTAAAACGATGGCGATCTGCTGCAGACTGTTTTAAGCCTGTTTGAGACGTTCATTGAGCGTCTCGAGGATCCAGGTGTTTACGGAAACCTGTTCCTCCGCAGCGGCGGAGCTAAGACGCTCACCAAATGACTCAGGATAGCGCAGCGTGAAGGTTTTCAGCTTTTCCGGGTGAGCATAAGGCTCAATCCCCGCTTCATGACAATCTGCGAGATATTCCTGTAATGATATCTCGCCCTCCTGTTGTAACCCTTGAATGCTATCGGAAACAAAATCGCAATATCCTGATAATCCCAGGAACTTACCACGGAATGCATTGAGCTCAGGCACGTAGTTGATAACGGCGGGTTGCCCGGCAATCTCCATTGAGTTTGGCGTTTTAGGTTTGATCATGGTTTTACCCCTATAGTGATTAACCAATCGCGCACGCTCTCCACGGCGCCTTTGTCGGTATCCGGCGAAGGATGAGGCCTGTGAAAGCTGGCAATGCTGTGGTTCAACAAAAATTTACAGCGCGAGCCGCGTCCTTCTTTAATCTCCCCGCCTAACGCTTTGATTAGCGATTCAATGTCGGCCCATTTAATGCCCTGTGGGACAGGGGTTTTAAACAGTTGCTCCAACGTGTGGCGCTGTTTATTACGTAAAGATAAAACCTGCTGCTCCATCGCCCTGCCCCATGACTTCATCCATTGAAGTCAAGCTAATGATAGCACAAGATGAAGTCAAGCCAAATCCTGATGAAGTTTGTTTATCAACAGTTGATAAACCACATAAATTATACGCTTTGTGAATTATCCCTCTTCGCCAATAATGGCGCCTCATTTAACGATCTCGTTATGGCGAGGCTCCTGCATAAATACAAGTTACCGCCCTGTTGGTATCGAGAGAGACCACTCAGGGAAATACAGGCTTCCATCGAATCAAGGTGTTGCCAAGGTAACTTCTGGCGGTCATGACCGTTCAGATACGTTATGCAGTGCTAAAACCAGGACGTAGGGATCTGCCTGCGCTAACCCTGTCTTGTTCGCCCCTATGAGTGATTTTTTATAGGGATTTTAATCATGTCTTCCATTCAACTCTGCGCCGCCCATCAGGCGACCTCTGGCTTCGACGGCGATGCGATCGCCCAGTACATGCGTACCGATTTTATTACGCTGCAGGAACATCTCAGCGTCCATGAGGCACGCGAACACTTTATCTCCCAGCTGGACAGTGATGATATTCCCGGCCAGGTGTTTGTCGTCGCCGGCAGGAAACTGCGCGGCAGCCTGTCGGTCAAAAAGCTCCTGCAGGAAGGGGATGTCGGGCAGTCTATCCGCTACCTGATGGACAGCTGCCTGTTTCGCGTCAAACCTGACGACGAGCGCCCGCAGGTGATTGCCGAGCTCAGCGAGCGCGGCCTCGACCTGGTACCGGTTGTCGATAAAGGCGAGCTGGTCGGCTGCCTGATGGAAAAGGAGATCGCCCATCTGCTGGAGGATGACGTCACCGAAGACGCCCAGCTGCAGGGGGCGACGCTGCCGCTGGAAAAACCGTACCTCGAGATCAGCCCGTGGACGCTGTGGAAGAAGCGCTCGGTGTGGCTGCTGCTGCTGTTCGTGGCCGAAGCCTATACCAGCAGCGTGCTGCAGCATTTCGAAGAGGCGCTGGAATCGGCCATCGCCCTCGCCTTCTTTATTCCGCTGCTCATCGGCACCGGCGGCAATAGCGGAACGCAGATCACCTCGACGCTGGTGCGCTCGATGGCGCTGGGGGAAGTGCGGCTGCGCGATATGGGGCGGGTGATCCGCAAAGAGGTGTCGACCTCGTTTCTGATTGCCCTGACCCTGGGTCTGGCGGGCTGCCTGCGCGCCTGGATGATGGGGATTGGCATGGAAATCACGCTGATCGTCAGCCTGACGCTGGTATGTATTACCCTGTGGAGCGCGATTGTCTCGTCGATCATTCCGATGGTGCTTAAGCGGATCGGCATCGACCCGGCGGTGGTTTCCGCGCCGTTTATCGCTACGCTGATTGATGGCACCGGGCTGATTATCTATTTCAAAATAGCCCAGTATTTTCTTGGGTTGAACTGATCAAGTAAGCCCGGGTGCCACAGTACCCGGGCCCTTGGATTACCCTTCCACCAGCGCCTGCGCGCAGGCCCAGGCGCTTGACCACGCCCACTGGAAGTTATAGCCGCCGAGCCAGCCGGTGACGTCCATCACTTCGCCGATAAAGTAGAGACCCGACGCCTTACGCGCCTCCATGGTACGTGACGAAAGTTCGTTGGTATCCACGCCGCCGAGGGTCACCTCCGCCGTCCGGTAGCCTTCGGTGCCGTTCGGCTGCACGCGCCAGGCGGTCAGTGTCTCCACCAGCGTCTGCTGATCGCGAACGTTCAGTTGCTTCAGTGTCACATCAGGTATCTGTCCCAGCTGCTGCAGACACTCCACCAGCCGCTTCGGCAGCTGCATCGCCAGGGTATTTTTCAGGCTCTGGTTGGGATGCGCGCTGCGCTGCTCGTTAAGGAAGTCCTCAAGATTGCAGTCCGGCAACAAGTTAACAGTGACGAACTCGCCGGGCTGCCAGTAGCTGGATATCTGCAGCACCGCCGGCCCGGAAAGGCCACGATGGGTAAACAGCAGATTTTCGCGGAACAGGGTGCCGTTCTCGGCGGTAATGGTAGAAGGCACCGAAACGCCGGAGAGCACCTGAAGCTGCTCGAGCAGCGGCTTATGCAGGGTAAACGGCACCAGCCCGGCGCGGGTCGGCAGTACCTTCAGGCCGAACTGCTCGGCCACCTTGTAGCCAAACGGCGAGGCGCCGAGCCCCGGCATCGACAGACCGCCGGAGGCAATCACCAGCTTTTTGGTCATCAGCGTTTCGCCGTTCACCTGTAGCCGGTAGCCTTGTTCATCTCGCTCGACGCTGAGAATTTCGCTGCGCAGGCGGATCTGCACGTCGCCCTTTTCGCATTCCGCGAGCAGCAGATTGACGATCTGCTCCGCCGAATCATCACAAAACAGCTGGCCGAGCGTCTTCTCATGCCAGGCGATGCCATATTTGCCGACCAGCTCGATAAAGTCCCACTGGGTGTAGCGCGCCAGGGCAGATTTGCAAAAATGCGGGTTTTGGCTCAAATAGGCCGCCGGCTCAACATACATGTTGGTAAAGTTGCAGCGGCCGCCGCCGGACATCAGAATTTTTCGTCCCGGCTTTTTGCCGTTATCGAGCAGCAGGACGCGGCAGCCGAGCTGGCCCGCCTGCGCTGCGCAAAACATTCCCGCCGCTCCGGCGCCAACGACAATGGCATCAAACCTTTCCACACCGCGTTCCTCGTTCCCCAATTGTCGGGTTTTGTAAATATTTCACTCTGGTCACACCAGCGGGAAAAATCCCGCATTAGATACATCATTGAAAGATATAGGATTACTCCCAACAGGGTAAAACCTAAACAGGAAGAAAATCAAAAAAAGTCTATATTTCACTTTGCCCGCGCCGCTAAAGTCACTGATAATGCGCCGCGTTCATGTCCTCAAAATGGCGTAACGTCCTATGCTACATTTATTTGCCGGTCTGGATTTACATACCGGACTATTATTATTGCTTGCTTTAGCTTTTGTACTGTTTTACGAAGCGATTAACGGTTTCCATGATACCGCAAACGCGGTGGCTACGGTTATCTACACTCGCGCAATGCGGTCGCAGCTTGCTGTGGCGATGGCGGCGCTCTTCAACTTCTTCGGCGTTCTGCTGGGCGGTCTCAGCGTAGCCTATGCCATTGTGCATATGCTGCCCACCGATCTGCTGCTTAACATGGGTTCCGCACATGGCCTCGCCATGGTGTTCTCTATGCTGCTGGCGGCGATCATCTGGAACCTCGGCACCTGGTATTTCGGCCTCCCGGCCTCCAGTTCTCACACCCTGATTGGCGCCATCATCGGTATTGGTTTAACCAATGCGCTAATGACCGGTACTTCAGTGGTTGATGCGCTGAATATCCCGAAAGTCATCGGCATTTTTGCTTCGCTTATCATCTCGCCGATCGTCGGTCTGGTGATTGCGGGCGGCCTGATTTTCATTCTCCGTCGCTACTGGAGCGGTACCAAAAAACGCGCGCGTATCCACCTGACCCCCGCAGAGCGTGAAAAGAAAGACGGTAAGAAAAAACCGCCGTTCTGGACCCGTATCGCCCTGATCCTGTCCGCTATCGGCGTGTCGTTCTCCCACGGCGCCAACGATGGGCAGAAAGGCATTGGTCTGGTGATGCTGGTGCTGATTGGCGTCGCCCCGGCGGGCTTCGTGGTGAATATGAACGCCTCCGGTTACGAAATCACTCGTACCCGCGATGCGGTCAACAACGTGGAAACCTTCTTCCAGCAGCGCCCTGACCTGCTGAAGAAAGCCACCGGTGTTGACCAACTGGTTCCGTCTCCGGATACCAATACCGCGGCCAACGGTGAGTTTCATTGCCATCCAGCAAATACTATCAACGCGCTTGACCGCGTGAAGACTATGCTGACCGGCGTTGAAACCTACGATTCACTGTCACCGGATCAGCGCGGTCAGCTGCGTCGCATTATGCTCTGCATCTCCGACACCACTGATAAAGTGGCGAAGCTGCCGGACGTCAGCGCTGACGACCAGCGTCTGCTGAAGAAACTGAAAACCGATATGCTGAGCACCATCGAGTACGCGCCAATCTGGATTATTATGGCGGTCGCGCTGGCGTTAGGTATCGGCACCATGATCGGCTGGCGCCGCGTGGCGACCACCATCGGCGAGAAGATTGGTAAGAAGGGCATGACCTACGCTCAGGGGATGTCGGCACAGATGACCGCAGCGGTTTCTATCGGTCTGGCGAGCTACACCGGAATGCCGGTTTCCACCACCCACGTGCTCTCCTCCTCGGTGGCGGGGACAATGCTGGTGGATGGCGGTGGTCTGCAGAAAAAGACCGTGACCAGCATCCTGATGGCCTGGGTGTTGACCCTTCCGGCAGCGATTATCCTTTCAGGCGTCCTTTACTGGCTCTCCCTGAAACTGATTTAAACGTCATTCGATCAAAACGGGTCAGCTTGCTGGCCCGTTTTTTTATCCCGAAGATGCCTTTAGTGCCAGATCATCAGCGCAATCAGGCTCACCACCACCAGACCGCACAGCGCGCTGGTCAGGATAAACTGACGACGGACACGTTCGCAGCGACGAATAAATTCATCATCGTGATGGTCACGGTAACGCTGGGCGTAGATATACCAGACCAGCCGCATCTGTTTGCTGGGCTGCCCATGCGAGGTAAAAAAGCCGCCGCCATCAACATACTGATAGAGCAAGGGATCGCAACCACGTAGCACCACCAATAATGCACGCAACGATGAGAAGTAGCGTGCCATATTCACCACACAAACGACACACAGGGCCCAAAACAGCGCAATAGTGCTGATCATACCTCCTCCCCGGCGACCCGCCCACGGAGAAATCCTCCGCGGCTACCGCTCCCCAAATAACTCACGACGATACCGTAAAGAGTGCGATTCCGATCACATTTATTTTTCCGACCGGCTCATTAAATAGTGTAGGAGATCCATTAATTTTTTTACCACAAGGTTATTCGTTATCAATACGTAAGACGGATAAATTTGTTTAACTTTTAGGTGAACCCAGTGCATTGACGGAGTGCGGGGGGCGCTATAAGGTAGGAAATATCTTCTACAATGAAGTCCTTAAAGGCTACCCTCCCGCGAATGTAGCACGCAGGACGCGGGCGAAACGGCAGCGCCAGCTGTCAGGTCCAATGGTCATCGACAAACTTATGGAAGGAGTAACACTATGGCTTACAAACATATTCTTATTGCAGTAGACCTGTCCCCGGAGAGTAAAGTACTGGTTGAAAAAGCCGTTTCTATGGCCCGCCCGTATAACGCAAAAGTGTCCCTGATCCACGTGGATGTGAATTACTCCGACCTCTACACCGGGCTGATTGACGTTAACCTCGGCGACATGCAAAAACGCATCTCCGAAGAGACCCATCACGCGCTGACCGAGCTCTCCACCAACGCGGGCTACCCGATCACCGAGACCCTGAGCGGCAGCGGCGACCTCGGCCAGGTGCTGGTCGATGCGATTAAAAAATATGATATGGATCTGGTGGTCTGCGGCCACCATCAGGACTTCTGGAGCAAGCTGATGTCTTCTGCCCGCCAGCTGATCAACACCGTCCATGTCGACATGCTGATCGTCCCGCTGCGCGACGAAGAAGACGAATAACCGTCCCGTTTTATCTGCGTAAGACGCCCGCCGATGCGGGCGTCTTTATTTTCGCTTTCTCCTCACCGCATGGCAGAGATTAAAGCCATAAAATCGCCATTCAATTAGTGTGATCAACCAGTTATTCGCCAAAACATCTATATAATAATCTATTCATTAAGCCAATAACCGCAGCATGGCGAGTTATCAGACATTTTCGGCGCGTTCTGGCATACGCGTTCATACTTTTTGGGAAAGTAAAACAAGGCGAAGGAATATGAATACAACTGCACCTACGGGCTTGCTGCAGCAACCTCGTCCGTTCTTCATGATCTTCTTTGTGGAGCTCTGGGAACGTTTTGGCTATTACGGCGTTCAGGGGATCCTGGCGGTCTTCTTTGTCAAACAGCTGGGCTTCTCTCAGGAACAGGCCTTTATCACCTTCGGTGCTTTCGCGGCGCTGGTTTACGGGCTGATCTCCATCGGCGGCTACGTGGGCGACCATCTGCTGGGGACCAAACGCACGCTGGTGCTCGGCGCCATTGTGCTGGCTATCGGCTACTTTATGACCGGGATGTCGCTGCTGAAACCGCAGCTGATCTTTATCGCTCTCGGCACCATCGCCGTCGGCAACGGTTTGTTTAAAGCCAACCCGGCGAGCCTGTTGTCAAAATGCTATCCGCCTAAAGACGCCCGTCTCGACGGGGCGTTTACCCTGTTTTATATGTCGATAAACATCGGTTCACTGCTGTCGCTCTCGCTGGCGCCGGTGATCGCCGAAAAGTTTGGCTATGCCGTGACCTATAACCTGTGCGGCGCGGGGCTGATTATCGCGCTGCTGGTCTACTTCGCCTGCCGCGGGATGGTGAAAGATATTGGCTCCGAGCCGGATCATCGCCCCCTCAGCCTGCGCAATCTGGCACTGGTGCTGGCCGGGACGGTGGTAATGATTTTTCTCTGCGCCTGGCTGATGCATAACGTGATGGTCGCCAACCTGGTGCTGATTGTCCTGTCGACCGTGGTCATTGCGTTCTTTTTCCGCGAAGCGTTTCGCCTCGATAAAACCGGACGCAACAAAATGTTCGTCGCCTTTATCCTGATGATCGAGGCGGTACTGTTCTACATTCTGTATGCCCAGATGCCGACCTCGCTGAACTTCTTCGCCATCAACAACGTCCATCATGAGATCCTGGGCTTTACCATCAACCCGGTCAGCTTCCAGGCGCTCAATCCCTTCTGGGTGGTGGTTGCCAGTCCGGTGCTGGCGGCGATCTACACCCATCTCGGTCACAAAGGGAAAGACCTGACCATGCCGGTGAAGTTTACCCTCGGGATGTTGCTCTGCGCGCTGGGCTTCCTGACCGCCGCAGCCGCCGGAATGTGGTTTGCCGACGCCCAGGGATTAACCTCGCCGTGGTTTATTGTGCTGGTCTATCTGTTCCAGAGCCTGGGCGAACTGCTGATCAGCGCCCTGGGGCTGGCGATGGTTGCCGCGCTGGTGCCGCAGCATCTGATGGGCTTTATTCTGGGGATGTGGTTTCTGACCCAGGCCGCCGCGTTCCTGCTGGGCGGCTATGTGGCGACCTTTACCGCGGTGCCGGAAAACATCACCGATCCGCTGCAGACCTTGCCGGTCTATACCAATGTGTTCAGTAAAATTGGCCTGGTGACGCTGGGCGTCACGGTGGTGATGGCGCTAATGGTGCCGTGGCTGAACCGGATGATTAATACCCCGGCCAGCGCCGAGTAACCGTTTAAGACGGCCGATCCGCGCTGGCACCGTTTGTTCAGATATTGCGGTTCCCGGCTTGCGCTACGCTGAGCCGGGCGACAATTCGGTAGCCCGGATAAGGCGCGTTGCGCCGCTATCCGGGAGATACCACCACGGCGTAATATTACTCCGGCGTACCGGCGTAAATATCAAACCGATGCCCTTTGGTCACCACCGCGTTCGGCGTGGCGACCTCCGCCAGCGGCGGCGCGTAATCCGGGCGCTTCACCACCACCCGTTTGGTCGCCAGCTGGCGCGCCGGGGCCAGCAGGCCATCGGCGTCTAAATCGGGCCCCACCAGCGACTGAAAGACGCGCATCTCTTTCTTCACCAGCGCGCTTTTCTGCTTATGCGGGAACATCGGATCGAGGTACACCACCTGCGGACGCGGGGTGATATCGGTCAGCGCCGTCAGGCTGGAGGCGTGGATCAGCTGCAGCCGCTCCTGCAGCCAGCCGCCAATTTCCGCATCGGCATAGCCGCGCGCCAGGCCATCGTCGAGCAGCGCGGCGACCACCGGATTACGCTCCAGCATTCGCACGCGGCAACCGACCGACGCCAGCACGAAGGCATCGCGTCCCAGCCCGGCGGTGGCGTCGACGACATCCGGCAGGTAATCACCTTTAATACCCACCGCTTTGGCGACCGCTTCACCGCGGCCGCCGCCAAACTTGCGCCGGTGGGCCATCGCCCCGCCGACAAAGTCGACGAAGATGCCGCTAAGTTTGGGCTCATCGCGCTTACGCAGCTCCAGATGCTCCGTCGTCAGCACCAGCGCCATCAGGTTATCTTCATCCTGCTCCAGCCCCCAGCGGGCGGCTAAAACAGATAAGGCGCCGTCTCCGGCGCCTGTTTCATCAATTAAGCAGATCTTCACCGCAGACTTAACCCTTGATCCCGTAGTGCTCCAGCATCGCGTCCAGCTGCGGCTCACGGCCGCGGAAGCGTTTGAACAGCACCATCGGCTCTTCGGAACCACCGCGGCTCAGGATATTGTCGAGGAACGACTGACCGGTTTCGCGGTTGAAAATCCCCTCTTCTTCGAAGCGTGAGAAGGCGTCCGCCGCCAGCACGTCGGCCCACAGGTAGCTGTAGTAGCCCGCCGCGTAGCCGCCGGCGAAGATGTGGCTGAACGCATGCGGGAAACGGCCCCAGGTCGGGCCCGGCACCACAGCGACCTGCTTTTTAATCTCGGCCAGGGTCTCAAGAATTTTCGCCCCCTGCTCCGGCTTGTATTCCGCATGCAGGCGGAAATCGAACAGGCCGAACTCCAGCTGGCGCAGAATAAACATCGCCGCCTGGTAGTTTTTCGCCGCCAGCATTTTCTCCAGCAGCTCCTGCGGCAGCGGTTCACCGGTTTCATAATGACCGGAGATAAACGCCAGCGCTTCCGGCTCCCAGCACCAGTTTTCCATAAACTGGCTCGGCAGTTCGACTGCATCCCACGGCACCCCGCTGATGCCGGAAACGCCGGCGGTATCAATGCGGGTCAGCATGTGGTGCAGACCGTGGCCGAACTCGTGGAACAAGGTAATCACTTCGTCGTGGGTGAACAGCGCCGGTTTGCCGTTGACCGGGCGGTTGAAGTTACAGGTCAGGTAGGCGACCGGCTTCTGCAGGGAACCATCCAGTTTACGCATTTGGCCGACGCAGTCGTCCATCCACGCCCCGCCGCGTTTATGTTCGCGGGCATACAGGTCAAGATAGAAGCTGCCGCGCAGCTCGTTGTGTTCGTCATACAGCTCGAAGAAGCGCACTTCCGGATGCCACACATCGACATCGGTACGCTCTTTGGCGGTAATGCCGTAAATGCGCTTAACCACTTCGAACAGGCCGTTAACAGCTTTGTTTTCCGGGAAATAGGGGCGGAGCTGCTCATCGCTGATGCTGTAGAGGTGCTGCTTCTGTTTTTCGCTGTAGTAGGCGATGTCCCACGGCTGCAGTTCATCAACGCCAAACTCGGCTTTGGCGAAGGCACGCAGCTGGGCCAGCTCTTTTTCGCCCTGCGGACGGGCGCGTTTTGCCAGGTCGGTGAGGAAGTCGAGCACCTGCTGTGGATCCTCCGCCATTTTGGTGGCGAGGGATTTAAAAGCATAGCTGTCAAAGCCCAGCAGCTGCGCCAGCTCATGGCGCAGAGCGAGGATCTCCGCCATCACCGGGCTGTTATCCCATTTACCGGCGTTCGGCCCCTGATCGGAGGCACGCGTGGAGTAGGCGCGGTACATCTCTTCGCGCAGCGCCTGGTTGTCGCAGTAGGTCATCACCGGCAGGTAGCTCGGGATATCCAGGGTCAGCAGATACCCTTCCTGCTCTTTCGCCTGGGCCTGAGCCTGAGCGGCGGCCAGCGCGCTTTCCGGCATACCGGCCAGATCGGCGACGTCGGTCACCAGCTTGTTCCAGCCCATGGTGGCGTCGAGGACGTTGTTGCTGTACTGGTTGCCCAGCTCAGAGAGGCGCGCGGCGATTTCACCGTAGCGTTTCTGCGCCTCCGGCGGCAGGCCAATACCGGATAATTCAAAATCGCGCAGCGCATTATCAACCGCTTTTTTCTGCGCAGTATTCAGCGTGGCGTAGTTATCGCCATCGCGCAGGTCGCGGTAGGCTTTATACAGCCCTTCATGCTGGCCAACCCAGGTACTGTACTCGGAGAGCAGCGGCAGGGTCTGTTCGTAAGCTTCGCGCAGTTCCGGGCTGTTTTTTACCGAATTCAGATGGCTGACTGGCGAGAAGATGCGTCCCAGCACATCGTCCACTTCCGCCAGCGGCTGGCAAAGATTTTCCCAGCTATACGGCGCGCCGTGCGCCACCGCGCTTTCCACCGCGGCCCGGCAATCATCCAGCGCTTTGGTGACCGCAGGGACCACGTGTTCCGGTTTGATCGCAGAAAAAGGCGGCAGGGAAAAAGGCGTCAGTAATGGATTGGTCATATGCGCTGTCCTGTTGAAAAGGGTGAATGAAGCGCGCGTCCGGCGCTTATGCATGAGATCTAGAATGGGGGATAGTTGGGGGAATTTCAATGACGGGCGGTGCGTCATCCTGGGTATTGCTGCGATAAGTCCGCCCGTTGCGGGAAAAGGCCGACACGCGGTGCAGCGTGCCGGAAACCGCATTAATGCCTTTTTTGCGCCATCTCCCAGGCCGCCGACAGATTCAACCGCTGCCAGAACTGTTGTTCGGGGGTGGTGCCGGAAAGGGGGTAACCCGCCGGCAGCGCGGTGTTGACCATCAACGCCCGACGCTGGGCCGCTGACAGTTGCGGCAGGGCAGCCTCCAGCAGCACTTCCGCCCCCTCAGGCACCTGCAGACGCGGCTGCGGCCCCTTCTGCTGCGGCAGGTCGTAGGTCATGGTGAAACGAGAGAAATCACGCATCGCCGGATCGCGCCAGGGATCGTCTTTCACGCTGCTCTTCGCGCACTCAGCAAGCGATGTGCCGCAGGCTTTCGCCAGCGCGGCGCGCAGCTGATCGCGGGCTTCGTTAAATAATACCCGGTAGTGCGGATCGTTAAGATAGTGGGCCACGTTGCGCTCGGCCACCATCCGCGAGCCGATCACGTCCAGCGGATAGTGGACGCCCAGCACGATGCGCGAGTAGCCATAGCGGGCGCCGCGGGTTACCAGCGCGTCGTAGCGCTCCGGGATCATCGCCGCCAGCAGCAGCGCATCAGTATAGCCGGTGTTGGTGTGGCCGCTGGGGAACGAGCCGCCGTCGGCGGTATAGGGCTGGTTATCCTTCACCACCACGTCGTCCGGCACCAGGTGAATGGTGTTGCCCTGAACCAGAAACGGCCGCGGATTGTTGAAGTGCTTTTTCGCCTCGCCGGTGCTGACCTCCGAGGCTTTGATCAATGCTGCCGCTTTCCCCAGCGCGCCCTGGTCATAGGCGGTCAGAAACGCTTTGCCCAGCCGCGGCCCCAGCGCATCGCTGAGGAAGTAGAGGTAGCTAATCCCTTCCGCATCTACCAGCGCCTGACGGCGTGTCGTCTGCGCGGCATCGCGATTGATGCTAGTCACCGTCGCCAGATTCTGCTTCACGACGGTCTCCGGCAGGGTGCTGAACGCCGACAACAGCGCAATACCCGCCTGCTGGTTGGCCCGGGTCTGGAAGTCATAGCCGCTGGCCTTCAGCCAGGCGGTATCGGCCTGAGTTTTGTTTTGTTTCGTGTGCGCCAGCCGATCGCGGGTCAGCGTGGCGGCATCCCCCTGCAGAGCGTGACGTAGCTGCGTCAGCCCCTGTTGCTCAAGATCGTCATACGCCTGGCTGGAGGCAGCCGGCGTCACGCTATTGGCGAGGGCCGCCGCCCTGTCCAGCGGGATGTCTTTGGCCAGAACCGGTTGCGCCAGCAGCAGCGCGACGGCCAGCAGTGAGAGTTGCCTTTTCATTATTTTTCCTTTTATTCAGATAATTACCTTGCCTGCACCCGACGCTAGCGCGGCCGTTTGACGTTTTTATGACAGCGTTATGTTTTGCAACGCTTTTGGCAGAAATGAAACAGCGCGGCGGCGCAGCGGTAATCTCGGCCGATCTGCGGTAAACTATCGGTTAACTTGTTTACTTCCCGGAATCTCTGTATCCATGCTCAGTTATCGCCACAGCTTTCACGCAGGCAACCACGCCGACGTCCTCAAACACACCGTTCAGAGCCTGATCATCGAAGCGCTGAAAGAGAAAGAAAAACCGTTTCTCTACCTGGACACCCACGCTGGCGCGGGCCGCTATCAGCTGAGCGGCGAGCACGCCGAGCGTACCGGCGAGTATCTCGAAGGCATCGCCCGCATCTGGCAGCAGGACGACCTGCCGGCAGAGCTGGAGCCGTATATTTCCGTGGTCGAACACTTCAACCGTAATGGCCAGCTGCGCTACTATCCGGGCTCTCCGCTGATCGCCCGCCAGCTGCTGCGCGAGCAGGACAGCCTGCAGATGACCGAGCTGCACCCGAGCGACTTCCCGCTGCTGCGCGCCGAGTTCCAGAAAGACAGCCGCGCGCGCGTCGATAAAGCCGATGGCTACCAGCAGCTGAAAGCCAAGCTGCCGCCGGTATCGCGCCGCGGTTTGATTCTGATCGACCCGCCGTACGAAATTAAAACCGACTATCAGGCGGTGGTGACCGGGATCCACGAAGGCTACAAACGCTTCGCCACCGGCACCTACGCCCTGTGGTATCCGGTCGTGCTGCGCGCACAGATCAAACGCATGATCAAAGAGTTAGAAGCCACCGGCATTCGCAAAATTCTGCAAATCGAGCTGGCGGTGCGTCCGGACAGCGACCAGCGCGGCATGACCGCCTCCGGGATGATCGTCATCAACCCGCCGTGGAAGCTGGAGCAGCAGATGAACAATGTGCTGCCGTGGCTGCACAGCAAGCTGGTTCCGGCCGGCACCGGCCACGCCACCGTCAGTTGGATCGTACCGGAGTAATCGCAACCATCGGTGGAACCTTTTAAGCCTCGCGCTACAATCGCGGCAATCAACGATTAAGGACATATGGGCATGAGCAAACATTATGATTACCTCGCCATCGGCGGCGGTAGCGGCGGTATCGCCTCGATTAACCGCGCGGCCATGTACGGCCAGAAGTGCGCGCTGATTGAAGCCAAAGAACTGGGCGGCACCTGCGTCAACGTCGGCTGCGTGCCGAAAAAAGTAATGTGGCATGCGGCGCAGATCCGCGAAGCGATTCATCTTTACGGCCCGGACTACGGTTTCGATACCACCATCAACCATTTCGACTGGGAGAAGCTGGTCGCCAGCCGTAGCGCCTACATCGACCGCATCCATACCTCCTACGACAACGTACTGGGTAAGAACAACGTCGACGTGATCAAAGGCTTCGCGCGCTTTGTCGATGCCCATACCGTGGAAGTGAACGGCGAGACGATCACCGCTGACCATATCCTGATCGCCACCGGCGGCCGGCCGAGCCACCCGAATATTCCGGGTGTGGAATACGGTATTGATTCCGACGGTTTCTTTGAACTGCCGGCGCTGCCGAAGCGCGTGGCGGTGGTCGGCGCGGGCTATATCGCCGTTGAGCTGGCGGGGGTGATTAACGGCCTCGGCGCCGAAACGCACCTGTTCGTGCGTAAACACACGCCGCTGCGCAGCTTCGATCCGCTGATCGTGGAGACCCTGGTGGAAGTGATGAACGCCGAAGGCCCGCAGCTCCACACCAACGCGATCCCGAAAGCGGTAGTCAAGAATGCCGACGGCAGCCTGACGCTGGAGCTGGAAGATGGCCGCAGCCAGACCGTAGATTGCCTGATTTGGGCGATTGGCCGCGAACCGGCGACCGATAACTTCAACCTGGCGGCTACTGGCGTCAGAACCAACGAAAAAGGCTACATCGTCGTTGATAAGTTCCAGAACACCAACGTGCCGGGCATCTACGCGGTGGGCGATAACACTGGCGCCGTCGAGCTGACCCCGGTGGCCGTGGCCGCAGGCCGTCGCCTCTCCGAACGCTTGTTTAACAACAAGCCGGAAGAGCATCTGGACTACAGCAACATCCCGACCGTGGTCTTCAGCCACCCGCCTATCGGCACCGTCGGCTTAACCGAGCCGCAGGCGCGCGAGCAGTACGGCGACGATGCCGTGAAGGTCTACAAATCCTCTTTCACCGCGATGTACACCGCCGTCACCTCGCACCGCCAGCCGTGCCGCATGAAGCTGGTGTGCGTCGGCCCGGAAGAGAAGATTGTCGGGATCCACGGCATTGGCTTCGGGATGGATGAGATGCTGCAAGGCTTTGCGGTGGCCCTGAAGATGGGCGCCACCAAAAAAGACTTCGACAACACGGTTGCCATTCACCCGACGGCGGCAGAAGAGTTCGTCACCATGCGCTAAGACGCGATCGCCGGATGATAAAAAGAAGCCCCAGGGGCTTCTTTTTTTATGTTCAGGCCACGCCGTTATTGCCGTGGCGCATAAACGCCGGGCGCTGGTTGAGCGCCATATACCAGCGTTCCACGGCCGGCATCTCCGGATGGGCAAAAGGGGTCATCTTCCAGCGATGCACCGACAGCCCCAGCACGATATCGGCGAGGGTGAAGCGCTCGCCGGCTATCCACGCCCCGGTTCGCTGCAGTTGCGCTTCGACAATGCGCACGCAGTGGGTCCAGGTGGCAATACTCTCTTTAATCGCCGCCGGATCCTGAAAGCGCGGATCTTTACGCACCAGCCCCATAAAGGCATGGCGCCAGGCAGTGTTAAACTCGGTCGCCTGCCAGTCCATCCAGTGCTCCACCTCGGCGGCGGGCTGTGGCTCGGCGGGCAGCAGATCCCAGCGCTCCGCTTTCCGCGCCAGATAGCGGCAGATACTGTTCGACTCCCAGAGCACGAAGTCACCGTCCAGCAGCACCGGCACCAGGCTGTTAGGATTCAGGCGCTGAAACTCAGGCGTATCCAGAGGCTTAAATCCGCTACCGTAATCCTCCTGCTGGTACGCCAGCCCGGCTTCCTCGCAGGTCCACAACACTTTCCGTACATTGATTGAAGAGCGTTTGCCCAGAATTGTTAGCATTGTCAGCGATTCCTCAGCCATAAAAGAGAGATCTTTCACTCTACTCTATTGTCAGCCTTGCCAGCCAGCAACCAGGCAGAGTAGTGGATAATGTGTATAGTTGATTCCAGCCTGTTTGCCGAAAAGGAACCCGACATGTTGACCCCTTTTACCGTTTTGATGCCCGCAAATATTCGTTTTGGCCGTGGTCAGGCCCTGAGCGCTGCCCCCTGGCTGGCGCAGCAGGGCGGCCCCATTCTGCTGGTGCATGGCGCCAGCCCGCAGCGGGCGGCGTTTCTGCGCCATCAGCTGGAGGCGCTGCAGCTGGAGGTCACGATGCTGGCGATAAGCCGCGAACCCTGGCTTATCGATATCGAGCAGGGCGTCCAGCTGGCGCGCGAGAAAGGCGTCCGGGCAGTGGTCAGCCTCGGCGGCGGCGCGGTGATTGACGCCGGTAAGGCGATTGCGGCGCTGGTCCCCGCCGCCGGCCCGCTGGTCGACTATCTGGAGGTGGTGGGAACGGGTCGTCAGCTGGAAGCCAGTCCGCTGCCGTTCGTGGCGATCCCGACCACCGCCGGGACGGGCGCGGAGGTCACCAAAAATGCGGTGATCAACGTCCCGGAACAACAGCGGAAAGTGAGCCTGCGCGACGACCGAATGCTGCCTGACCTGGCGATTGTCGACCCGGCGCTGACCGACAACGCGCCGCGGAGCATCACCCTGAGCTCCGGCCTCGATGCCCTGACCCAGGTGATCGAACCCTGGCTCTGCAGCCGGGCCACTCCCTTCACCGATGCCCTCTGCCAGCAGGCGATCCCGCGGGGCATCCGCGCGCTGAAAATCCTGATGGAACAAGAGTGTCCGGCCAGCCGCGACGAGATGGCCTGGGTCAGCCTGTGCGGTGGACTGGCGCTGGCGAACGCCGGGCTGGGAGTGATCCACGGCCTTGCCGGCCCGCTGGGCGGCCTGAGCCGCGCCTCGCACGGTGCTTTATGCGGCAGCCTGCTGCCGTTTGGCCTGGCGCTCAATGAGTCGCAGATAAGCGACCCTGCCCTGCGCCAGCGCTTCAACGACGTTCGCCGCTGGCTGGCCGACGGGCTGGACGTCCCTGTGGATCGGGTCTGGGACAGTCTGCGGGAATGGAGCCATCGCGCTGGCCTTGGCACCCTGCGCGACCTCGGCGTAGCGCGCGATGCGCTGGAACCGGCGGCGCTGGCCGCCAGCACCTCCTCATCAATGAAGGCCAATCCGGTCAGCCTGAGCGGCGAACAGCTGCTGGAGATGCTGGAGGCGGCGTGGGAGTGAGCGCCCCGGGATAAAATTTTGTTGCATAATGAATGCTCCGAATTTCATCTGTGCCAGGATGTACAATTTTTAATTACTTATCAACAGCATACTTTAAAATAACAGCTTTTCTTCTCGGCGGAAAAGCGTGATCTCACGCACAGTTTGCTTCACACTCACCGAAGCGACTGTCTACGCTTAATAGACAAGGCCGGGTATGCCCGGCCCCGAACTCACGCTATCCGGAGGTCCGTATCGCTATGTTCAGCCAGAAATTACGCCACGTTGAAGACGACGAGTTAAGGATCGACATCGATCCCTGCTACGAAGCCGATCCGTACGAATTAAAGCTGGATGAGATGATAGACGCTGAACCGGAGCCTGAGGTGATCGAGGGGCTTCCGGCGTCCGATGCCCTTACCCCGGCGGATCGCTATCTTGAGCTGTTTACCAACGTGCAGAAATCACGCATCTTTGCCGACAGCAAAACCTTCCCCGACTGCGCGCCGAAACACGATCCGCTGGACATCCTGCGCAACTACCGCAAGGTCAAACGTCAGCCCGACTTCGACCTGCGACAGTTCGTGGAAGACAACTTCTGGCTGCCGGAGAACCAGACCGACGTCTACACCTCGGACCCCAGCCTGACGCTGAAAGAGCACATCGATAAGCTGTGGCCGGTGCTGACCCGCGAGCCTCAGGATCATATCCCCTGGTCGTCGCTACTGGCGCTGCCGCAGGCCTATATTGTGCCTGGCGGTCGCTTTAGCGAAACCTATTACTGGGACTCTTATTTCACCATGCTGGGGCTGGCGGAGAGCGGCCGGGAAGATCTGCTGAAATGCATGGCCGATAACTTTGCCTGGCTGATTGAAACCTACGGTCACATTCCGAACGGCAACCGCACCTACTACCTCAGCCGATCGCAGCCGCCGGTGTTTGCCCTGATGGTCGAACTCTTTGAAGAGGATGGCGTGCGCGGCGCGAAGCGCTATCTGGACCATCTGAAGATGGAGCACGCCTTCTGGATGGACGGCGCCGAGTCGTTGATCCCGCACCAGGCGTATCGCCACGTGGTGCGTATGCCGGATGGCTCCCTGCTCAATCGCTACTGGGACGACCGGGACACGCCGCGGGATGAGTCCTGGCGCGAGGACGTGGAGACCGCCCGACACTCCGGGCGGCCCGCCAATGAAGTGTACCGCGACCTGCGGGCGGGCGCCGCGTCCGGCTGGGACTACTCCAGCCGCTGGCTGCGGGATATCACGCGGCTGGCCAGCATCCGCACGACGCAGTTTATCCCCATAGACCTGAACGCCTTCCTGTTCAAGCTGGAGACGACCATCGCCAATCTCTCCGGCCTGAAGGGCGATCGCGAGACAGAGGCGGCCTTCCGCCAGAAGGCTCAGGATCGGCGGGCGGCGGTCAACCGCTATCTGTGGGATGATGAGAACGGCTGTTTCCGCGATTATGACTGGCGCCGTGAACAGCTGGCGCTGTTTTCCGCGGCCAGCATCGTCACCCTTTACGTCGGCCTGGCGACTCACGAGCAGGCAGAACGCCTTGCCGATGCGGTGCGGGCCCGCCTGCTCACCCCCGGGGGGATCATGGCCACCGAATATGAAAGCGGTGAGCAGTGGGATAAACCTAACGGCTGGGCGCCGCTGCAGTGGATGGCGATCCAGGGATTTAAACGTTACGGCCAGGATCCGCTGGGAGATGAGATTGCCTGGAGCTGGCTGCAGACGGTCAATCACTTTTACAAGCAGCATCACAAGCTGATTGAGAAATACCATATTGCCACCGGCGTCCCGCATGAGGGTGGCGGCGGGGAGTATCCCCTGCAGGATGGCTTTGGCTGGACCAACGGCGTGGTGCGCCGACTGATTGGCCTGTACGGTGAGCCAACCTAGTCGGGCTGTTCCCGGCGGCTTTCTCCTGCTATGTTCAGAGGATTCGCCCTGCCTGGAATGACGCTTATGCCTGAACTCCTGACGCCGCGCCTGCGCTGCTCACCGCTGCAGCTGGACGACTGGTCGTTTTTTCTTTCCCTGCAGCAGGATCCGCAGGTCATGCTCTACGTCGCCGACCCCCGGCCGCAGGCGGCCATCCGCGAGGCGTTCGATTCGCGGCTGCCGCCGTGGGCGCCGGGGGATGAACACTGGCTGTGCCTGGTGGTGCGCGACAGGCTCACCCATACCCCGCTCGGCCTGACCGGTTACCAGCATCATCAGCGCGACATTGCCGAGGTCGGCTTTCTCTTCGCTCCGGCGGCGCAGGGCCGGGGCTACGGCTACGAATCGCTGCGCGCGCTGTGCGACTACGCCTTTGCCACCGGCGGCGTCCGCCGCCTGACCGCCAGCGTCACCGCCGGCAACGAGGCGTCTAAGCAGTTGTTGCTCAAAGCCGGCTTCCGGCTGGAGGGGGAGTTGCGGGAGAACTACTGGCTGAACGGCCGCTGGCACAATGACTGGCTGTTCGGTCGGCTGCGTGGGGAGGGCGATGCGCCGTAGCTCACCGCCCGGCGTCAGTCTGGCTCAGAGGAACATCCCGCCCGAGACTTCCACGCGCTGCGCGTTCATCCACGCCAGCTCATCGCTGAGCAGGGCGGCGATGGCGTCGCCGATATCATCCGGCAGCCCGACGCGCCCCAGCGCGGTCTGGGCGGCGATATGCCGATTCACCTCGGCGTTATCGCGCACCACGCCGCCGCCAAAGTCGGTCTCGATGGCTCCCGGCGCAATGATATTCACCGAAATACCGCGCCCGCCCAGCTCTTTCGCCTGATAGCGGGTCAGGACCTCCATCGCCCCCTTCATCGCGGCGTAGGCCGCATAGCCCGGCAGGGCAAAGCGCGCCAGGCCGCTGGAAACGTTGAGGATCCGTCCCCCGTCCTGCAGGAGGGGCAGCAGCCGCTGGGTCAGGAAAAATGGCCCTTTGAACTGGATGTTCATCAGCTCGTCAAACTGCGCTTCGCTGGTCTCGGCGAAGGGGACGTTAAGGCCGATCCCGGCGTTGTTCAGTAAATAATCAAAGGTGGTTCGCCCCCACTTCTGCGCCAGCACCTGCGCCACCTCGCTGGCGAAAGCGTCGAATGTTGAAGAATCGCCGACGTTCAGCGCTAATGCCGCCGCTTTGACCCCTTTTTGCTCAATCTCCGCCACCACATCGAGGGCCGCCTGGCGGTTGCTGTGGTAAGTCAGAAGAATATCGGTTCCCTTCGCCGCCAGCTTCAACGCGGCGTTTTTACCCAGACCGCGGCTGCCGCCGGTCACTAAAGCGATACGTTGTGTCATCAGAAGACCCCTTTCAGGTTGCGTTGTGATTGTGTTCTAGCTTATTAACTGCCAGTGAAACAATAAATACGCTACATTACGTTTTACTGTTTCATTCATAACAACAATAGGCGATCGGCATGGATAAAATTCATGCAATGCAGTTATTCATTCGCGTAGCGGATCTGGAGAGTTTTTCCCGCGCCGCCGAGACCCTGGCGCTGCCGAAAGGCAGCGTCTCGCGGCAGATTCAGGCCCTGGAAAGCCATCTTGGCGTGCGGCTCCTGCACCGCACTACCCGCCGGGTTCAGCTCACCCAGGATGGGATGGTCTACTATGAACGGGCAAAGGATCTGCTGAGCAACCTCGATGAACTGGACGGCATGTTCCAGCACGATCCGGCGAGCATCAGCGGCCGGCTGCGGGTGGATATGCCGGTCGGTTTTGCTAAAAAACTGGTGATCCCTCATCTGCCGACTTTTTTACAGCAGTATCCGGGCATCGAACTGGAGCTGAGCAGCAGCGACCGGCTGGTGGACGTGATCCGCGAGGGGTTTGACTGCGTGGTACGCGTCGGCGCGCTCAAAGACTCAGGGCTTATCGCCCGCCCACTGGGCAAGCTGACGCAAATTAACTGCGCCAGCCCGGACTACCTTGCGCGATTTGGCTATCCGCAATCCCTTGAGGATCTGGCGGATCATGCCCTGATCCACTACGCCAGCACCCTCGGGGTCCGTCCCCCCGGCTTTGAGGTGGTGATCGATGGTGCGGTGCGCTGGGTAAAAACCGGCGGCATATTGACAGTCAACAGTACGGAAACCTATCAGGCAGCCTGTATCGCCGGGCTGGGGATCATTCAGGTGCCGCGTACCGGCGTGCGCGAGGCGTTACGCGCCGGCGACCTGACGGAGATCCTGCCCCAGTACCGCGCCGAGCCGCTGCCGGTCTCGCTTATCTACCCCCATCGGCGCAATCTCTCCCGTCGCGTACATCTGTTTATGGAGTGGCTGGGCGGGTTGATGAAAGATTATGTCGATTGATCCCCGCGGATGGTGAACGGGTGGCGGGTAGATGCGTTCCTGCAGGATACGCCATTTAAGGTATACTTTTTGCTGAATCTCGCGGTAAAAAAGGAAGAAATCACGTATGACGCCGGAAAACGACGATCGACGCCCACCACAGGAACCGGACACGCAGCCGGAGAAAAACAAAAGCCCCCTCGACGCTCTCAATGACACGGCCGTCGGGCAAAAAGCCAGCCAGGCGCTGAAGACCGTCACCGGAACGGCGGCCAAAGTGCAGCGCAACCCGGTGATCGCCCACTTACTGCGCGCCGCAGAACGTTTCAATGACCGGCTGGGCAATCAGTTCGGCGCGGCCATCACCTACTTCTCGTTCCTGTCGATGATCCCAATCCTGATGGTCTCCTTTGCCGCCGCCGGTTTCGTGCTGGCCTGGCACCCGACCCTGCTGCAGGACATTTTCGACAAGATTCTGCAAAACGTCAGCGACCCGACGCTGGCGGCGACGTTGAAAAACACCATCAACACCGCGGTGCAGCAGCGCACCGCCGTCGGTCTGGTCGGCCTGCTGGTCGCCCTCTATTCCGGTATTAACTGGATGGGCAATTTGCGCGAAGCGATCCGCGCCCAGTCGCGCGACGTCTGGGAGCGCCGGCCGCAGGACGAAGAGAAAATCTGGATAAAATACTTCCGCGATCTTATCTCGCTGATCGGTCTGCTGGTGGCGCTGATTATTACGCTGTCCATCACTTCTGTCGCGGGTTCCGCCCAGCAGTTGATTATCTCCGCGCTGTATCTCGACAACATTGAATGGCTGAAGCCCGCCTGGCGGCTGATCGGCCTCGCCATCTCGATTTTTGCCAACTATCTGCTCTTTTTCTGGATCTTCTGGCGGCTGCCGCGCCATCGTCCGCGGCGCAAAGCCCTGTTTCGCGGCACGCTTATCGCGGCGATTGGCTTTGAAATCATCAAAATCGTCATGACCTGGACGCTGCCGGCGCTGGTGAAATCCCCCTCCGGGGCGGCGTTCGGTTCGGTGCTGGGGCTGATGGCCTTTTTCTATTTCTTTGCCCGCCTGACGCTATTCTGCGCCGCATGGATCGCCACCGCGGAGTATAAAGACGACCGGCGGATGCCTGGCAAAACCCACCGTTAACGCATTGCGAGGATGAATTGAAGAGGCAAAATTCATCCTCGCGCTTTATTTCAGTAGATAAATCCACCCATTAACTTTTATTTAACCAAAAACTGGTTTTATCCTCTATCTTTTTAATTGTGTGAAGCATTTCATAGAACCATTTTTACTGGTGTAAAAATTATCCGCTTTTTGCCTGTTTTTTGCCCACTTTCCACGTTTGTTACAGATTGAAATGTCCCTGTGGCTGTGGCTATATGGCTTTTCGTTCGCGCAAAAATAAGAAAGATCTATGCAAGCCACAGCCACCACACTCGAAAACTCGCAGGAAACCGCCCCGGTCAATTCACGCAACAAAGTCGTTGTCGCCTCGCTCATTGGCACCGCCATTGAGTTTTTCGACTTCTACATCTATGCCACTGCCGCGGTCATCGTCTTCCCGCATATCTTTTTCCCGCAGGGCGATGCCGCCGCGGCCACCCTGCAGTCGCTGGCCACCTTCGCCATCGCCTTCGTCGCCCGGCCGATCGGCTCCGCGCTGTTTGGTCACTTTGGCGATCGCGTCGGCCGCAAGGTCACTCTCGTGGCCTCGCTGTTAACCATGGGGATCTCCACCGTGGTGATCGGCCTGCTGCCCGGCTATGAAAGCATTGGCATTGTCGCGCCGATGCTGCTGGCGCTGGCGCGCTTCGGTCAGGGGCTTGGCCTCGGAGGGGAATGGGGCGGCGCAGCGCTGCTGGCAACGGAAAACGCCCCGGCGCGCAAGCGCGCCCTGTACGGCTCCTTCCCGCAGCTGGGCGCGCCGATCGGCTTCTTCTTCGCCAACGGCACCTTCCTGCTGCTCTCCTGGCTGTTAACCGATCAGCAGTTTATGGAGTGGGGCTGGCGCGTGCCGTTTATCTTCTCCGCGGTGCTGGTGATCATCGGTCTGTACGTGCGCGTCTCGCTGCACGAAACGCCGGTCTTCGCCAAAGTGGCAGCGGCGAAAAAACAGGTCAAAATCCCGCTGGGTACCCTGTTGACCAAACACGTCCGCGTGACGGTGCTGGGCACCTTCATCATGCTGGCAACCTATACCCTGTTCTACATCATGACCGTCTACTCGATGACCTTCAGCACCGGCGCCGCGCCGAATGGCCTGGGCCTGCCGCGTAACGAAGTGCTGTGGATGCTGATGATGGCGGTGATTGGCTTCGGCGTGATGGTGCCTGTCGCCGGCCTGCTGGCGGACGCCTTTGGCCGTCGCAAGAGCATGATTGTCATCACCACGATGATTATTTTGTTCGCCCTGTTCGCTTTTAAACCGCTGCTGGGTTCCGGTAACCCGCTGCTGGTCTTCGCCTTCCTGCTGCTGGGCTTAAGCCTGATGGGACTGACTTTTGGCCCGATGGGCGCGCTGCTCCCGGAGCTGTTCCCCACGGAAGTGCGCTACACCGGCGCGTCGTTCTCCTATAACGTGTCGTCGATTCTCGGCGCCTCGGTCGCGCCGTACATTGCCGCCTGGCTGCAGGGCAACTACGGCCTGGCGGCGGTCGGCACCTATCTGGCGGCGATGGCGGCGCTGACGCTGATCGCCCTGCTGCTGACCCACGAGACCCGCCACCAGTCGTTGTGATCCTTCGCCCTGACGCCGCTGGCGTCAGGGCTCTCCTCTACTTTTTCATCTGCGACAAAATGGTCCGGCACTGGTTGCTATCGCCCTCCGCCGGGGAGATCAGCGCCAGCAGCGCGGCAGCCGGCGTCACCAGGGTCGCCAGCGCCGCCGCTACCGCACCGCGGACAATCAGCGGCCCGGCCTTCACTCCCGCCTGCGGCGATTTAAAGGTGCCCCGTACATACAGCGGTGAACGCAGGGTGATCACCCGGAAGCCTTTGCTTTCCGGATCGATGGTCAGGTCCAGCTGCTCGGAGGCGAAGCTGGCGGTTCCGGTCACATTGATCAGCGCGTTTTCCGTATCGAAGGCAAAAATCTGCGGCCGGGCGACGCCGTTGGTCACGTCGATATTGGCCGCCGCACAGTTCACCCGAACTTCCTCATCACCAAAAATCTGGCCGATCAGGTAGTTGCCGACGTTAAGACCGAGAATTTCCATCAGGTTACGACTGATCAGGCCGTCGTTCATCAGCAGTTTCAGGTTGCCATTACTGTTGCCGAGCAGGGCCGCCACCGAGTTGCCGCTGCCGCGCAGCTGAACATCGCCATTCATCTCGCCAAGGGTTTTCTGCATCATCTCGACGTTCGGCATCAGCGCCTTCAGCTTCAGGCGTCGCGCCTGCAGATTGGCCTCACCCTGCAGCGGCTTTTTATCGCCCTGCAAGTGTACGCTGCCGGCAATCGACCCGTTGGCCAGGCCAAAGCGCACCGGCTGCAGGCGCAGGTCGCCATCTTCCAGGATCACATGGGTCGACAGATCGCTGATCGGCAGGGTGCCGCCGTGCTCAATTCTCCGGCCCTTAAAGCGTACATCGGCATCCATCACCTGCCATTTATCGGTTTCAAAACGGTCTGCCGGCAGCACTTTACCCGCCGGCTGCGGTCGGTCGCCCGCCTGGCGCGCAGCGCCTTTCTTCGTCCCTTTGCCGGAATCGACGCCGATTAACGGCCCGAGATCCGCCAGCCGCAGCTGCTTCGACTCCATATCGCCGCTGAGTTTCGGCCGCGGTTTGCCGGTGGTATAGGTGAGGGAGCCATGAATGTCGCTATCGCCGATCCGACCATTAAAATCCTGGTAGTCAAAACGCATGCGGTTTTTCTGCTTAAAGTCGGCGCGCAGGCGGCCATCGGTAGAGAACGATGGCGTCTCCGGCAGCAGCACACCGGTCAGGTCGTAGAGATCGCGCAGCGAGTCGCCGGCGAATTTCAGCCGCAGGTCAATACCGCCGACGTTGAGCGGGTCGCTGACCGTGCCGCTGAATGCCACCCGGGTGTTGCCGGAGTGGAAGTCGCCCTGCAGCGGGAAAGGCGTGCTTGCGCTGCGCAGGGCCAGCATGCCGCCGATTTTACCGTTACCGGTGACCGGCTGGTCCTTGTAGCGGCCCTTCAGCGACAGGCCAAAGACGTAATCGCCCACTTTCGCCGCGCTATGCTGATCCTTCGTGCCGGTCACTTCGCTGAACGGCAGCGGTTTGCCGAGGGGATCGACAAGGATGGTGATATCGCTGCGGGTGATCTTGTCATCAATGGCGATAGTCCCGCGGTCAAAGAGAATATTATCGAGGCGAAAGGACCAGCTGGAGGGGGCGCTGTCGCCCGACGTACGCTGATCGCCAGCCAGCTGAAAGGTCCAGTTATTATTGTCTTCCGCCAGGCGGATCAGCCGCACGTCGGGCTGTTCCAGCTTGATCCACGGCAGGTACACCGTTTTGCTCAGCAGCGCCAGCGGGGCGAGGGTCGCCTCCACCCGCGGCAGGTGGATCATGGTCACCTGGGGGATGGCCGGCGGGTTGCCCAGCACGATATCTTCCGCGTGCACATGGGGCCACGGGATCCAGCTGCGCCAGCCGCGCTCGTCCGGCTGCCGCTCCCAGACCACGCCGAGATCGCCGCGGATGGCGAACGGTCGGTTAAGTTCGGCGGACACTTTCTGATTGATCGTCGGCTTCAGCCGGTTCCAGTCAAAGGTGGCCAGCACGATAAAGAAGAGAACGATCAGCAACAGTATCGTTCCTGTGATGATAACCAACGTTTTACGGGTTCTGCTCATCCCTACTCCGCTCCTTTTGCATCACGTCAGTCCTGAATATAGTCAAAACGCGGCGTTTATCCTGGAAATGCGCTTTTCGTCACATTACGCGCGTCAGGTCAAAAAAATAATGGAACGATGTTTTAATATGATTGACCAGCAAAACAGCGCAGCGCACACTAGCGCTTATATCGATTCCATTGCAGGTTCTGGCTATGTCTAAAAAAATTGCCGTTATTGGCGAATGCATGATTGAGCTGTCAGAGAAGAACGGGGCCGTTAACCGCGGCTTTGGCGGCGATACCTTAAACACCTCGGTCTATATCGCGCGGCAGACCGATGCCAGCGCACTGAGCGTCCACTATGTCACCGCGCTGGGAACCGATGCGTTCAGCCAGCAGATGCTCGACAGTTGGCAGCAGGAAAACGTCAACACCGATCTTATCCAGCGGATGGCCGACCGCCTGCCGGGGCTGTATTACATTGAAACCGATGACACCGGCGAGCGCACCTTCTACTACTGGCGCAACGAGGCGGCGGCAAAGTTCTGGCTGGAGAGCGATCGCGCGGCGGCGATTTGCGAAGAGCTGGCCACTTTCGACTATCTCTATCTGAGCGGCATCAGTCTCGCCATTCTCAGCCCAGCCAGCCGCGACAAGCTGTTCACGCTGCTGCGTGAGTGCCGCGCCAACGGCGGCAAGGTGATCTTCGACAACAACTATCGTCCACGCCTGTGGGCCAGCCAGGCGGAGACGCAGCAGGTCTATCAGGAGATGCTTGCCTGCACCGATATCGCGTTTCTGACGCTCGATGATGAAGACGCGCTGTGGGGGGAAAAACCGGTTGCTGAGGTGATCGCCCGCACGCATGCCGCCGGCGTGGAAGAGGTGGTGGTGAAGCGCGGGGCGGATGCCTGCCTGGTCTCGGTTAGCGGGCAACCGCTACAGGAAGTGCCGGCTGTCAGGCTGGCCAAAGAGAAGGTGGTGGATACCACCGCCGCCGGAGACTCCTTCAGCGCCGGCTACCTGGCCGTTCGCCTGACCGGCGGCGATGCTGAATCCGCCGCCAAACGCGGACACCTGACCGCCAGCACGGTGATCCAGTATCGCGGGGCGATCATCCCGCGGGAAGCGATGCCGCAGTAATTCTCCGCAGGAAGCGCTCTCCGGCCGCCGCTGGCGCGCCGGAGAGGCGTTAGTTACTGCCCTGGCGGGATGTCGCTGGCCTCGCTGTGGGCATCAACTGTATCAGCGCTGCCGCTGACCGCCGCGGCCGCCGGATTCGGCGCCATCAGTTTTTCCCACGTGGCCTGCAGCTCCTTCATGTTGTATTCCGGTTCGCCTTTCGGCTGCTGTAGCACCAGCGCCATATCCTGGGACAGCTGCTGACGCAGGTACTGATTCAGCATGTCTACCGTCAGGGAGTTGAGGAACTCCTGGCGCAGCTTCTGATACTGCTCCGGCGCGATATCCACCACCTGATTCTGCAGGGAGCGCATGCGCTGGCTCATCAGAATATCGGTGTCAGTGCGCGCATAGGTGGCAAACAGCCTCTGCAGCTCGAGGCTTTTCTGGGCGATAAGCGCGTCAAACTCCTCCTGCGGCAGGCCGTTGTCCCGCACTTTCGCCAGCTCGCGCGAGACCACGCTCAGGTTGTTGTTCAGACGCTCGCCCGGCGATTCGATGTTGATCGCGCACTGCGCGCGCTGATAGAGCACCCGGCAGTCAAAGCCAAGACCAATATCCTTCACGTTATTTTTGCTCAGGCTCTGCTGCACGTGCCAGAACAGCGCTTCGCGGGCGAGGTCGTCGCGCCAGTAGCGCTGCAGCGCCGCGGAGTCGCGGATTGGCTGCCAGGGCGCATCCCACATGATGGACAGTTTGTCCTGACGCACCGCGCTGGTCATGATGCTGACCGGCACGGTAGGCAGTGGCGATAAGGTCGGCACCGCCGCGGGCGTTTCCCGCTTGCCCTTCAGATCGCCGAAGGTTTTGCTGATTTGCTCAGCGACGCTGCGGCTGTCGACGTTACCGACCACAATCAGCGTCATGGCGTCGGGGGTGTACCATTTATGATAAAAGTCTTTCAGCTGCGCCACGTCTATCGGCTGCTTCAGCGGCGCGGCAGGATCATGGCCCAGCATGGTGGACCCTTTCAGGCGGTAGCGCCACCAGCCCTCTTTGGTATCCAGCGGCCACGTCGCCACCATGTCGCTGCCCTGCAGCGCATGATTGATCGATTCAGGCGTAATGGTCAGCTTACCGCTGGCGTCCGCCAGCCAGCTCAGCGCCTCTTTCAGCAGATCGTTGCGGTTATTGGGCAGACTGAGATTAAACATTGTGTAATCGTAGGAGACGATAGCCGGCGGCAGAGGACGCTTCGGGTCAATACTCTGCTGCCATAAAGAGCGCGCCTGCATCGTCGGCAGGCTGCCGCTTTGCGTCAACGCCAGGCGAGGAACAAAGCGGCTGAAACCACTCTGCTGAGTGCTTTCGCTCAGCGAGCCAATATTCACGGACAGACGGACTTCAATACGGTCGCTGGGACGCTGCGGCGTGGCCAGCACCTGCCACGTCAAACCATTCGCTAAGGTCCCTTGTTGCCAGGCCGGATCAGGCTGGAGCGCTTCTGCCTGCACATAACCGGCCGCCGCTACCATCAGCAAACCGCCCGTTAAGAGTTTAATTGTTGTGCCCTGCATGTGAACCCCTGATGAACATTCCTGGTTACAACAGCACCCCACTGACGGGCTGCCGAAAAAAAGTGAGAGTGAAATACGTCGGTTAGACCACACGGAGACGAAAATGTCGCATGACAACGCAAAATAATCATTTCGTGTCATTTCCGCCAAGCGGAAATGACCTCTAATTATGCGCAGGAGCCCGTACTCCAGCAAGGGAGTACGGGCCTAAGAGGAGGATTTAAGAGGATAATTCGTGCGATTTGTTCGCTGGAACACGGTTATTCAGAACATCATCCATCTGTTTGGCATCGAGTTCTTTGACCCATTTGGCCACCACCACCGTAGCGACGCCGTTACCCACCAGGTTGGTCAGCGCACGGGCTTCGGACATAAAGCGGTCGATACCGAGGATCAGCGCCAGGCCCGCCACCGGCAAATGCCCGACGGCGGAGATGGTCGCCGCCAGCACGATGAAGCCGCTGCCGGTCACCCCCGCCGCCCCTTTCGAGGAGAGCAGCAGCACCACCAGCAGGGTGATCTGATGGAAAATATCCATATGGCTGTTGGTCGCCTGGGCGATAAAGACCGCGGCCATCGTCAGGTAGATGGAGGTGCCATCGAGGTTGAACGAATAGCCGGTCGGGATCACGAGGCCCACCACCGATTTGCGGCAGCCCAGCTTCTCCATCTTGTCAAGCATTCTCGGCAGCGCTGATTCTGACGAGGAGGTTCCCAGCACAATCAGCAGCTCCTCACGGATATAGCGGATAAATTTGAAGATGCTGAAGCCGGTAGCCCGGGCGATACTCCCCAGCACCACCACCACGAACAGAATACAGGTGATGTAGAAGCAGATGATCAGCTGCCCCAACTGCACCAGGGTGCCGACGCCATATTTACCGATGGTAAAGGCCATGGCCCCGAAGGCGCCAATCGGCGCCAGGCGCATGATCATATTGATGATGCCGAAGATAACCTGGGAGAAGCTTTCAATGACGTTGAAAATCAGCTGGCCCTTGCTGCCCAGACGGTGCAGGGCAAAACCAAACAGGACGGCGAACAGCAGCACCTGCAGAATGTTGCCGCTGGCGAAGGCGCCAATGACGCTGCCCGGGATCACATCCAGTAAAAAGGCCACCACCCCCTGGTCTTTCGCCTGCTCAGCGTACACCGCCACCGCTTTCGCATCGAGCGTTGACGGGTCGACGTTCATCCCGGCGCCAGGCTGCACCACGTTGACGATAATCAGACCGATAATCAGCGCGATGGTGCTGACCACTTCGAAATAGAGCAGCGCCACCGCCCCGGTACGACCGACGGCTTTCATGCTTTCCATCCCGGCGATCCCCGTCACGACGGTACAGAAGATAACCGGAGCAATCACCATTTTAATCAGCTTAACGAAGGCGTCGCCGAAGGGTTTCATTTGCGCGCCCAGTTCCGGGTAAAAATGGCCCAGCAGAATACCGATCGCTATGGCCGTCAGAACCTGGACATAGAGGCTTTTAAAGATAGAGGTTTTCATAGGGTGTCCTTTGGGAATAACCACAGAGCAAGAAGGGATATTTGACGTCTGTGGCTTAAAAATAACACCCTGGAAACATTTCAGAAATAACTAACGCCGAAAGTGCAACGCAATTGTTAAAATCTTTGAGCTGACTCGCACAAGTCAACAAAACATTTACAAATTTTCATCCTCACGAACCGGGGAGAGATAGCGCGCGCTGAATGCCTCCAGCGGCAAAGCGCAACCGAACAGATGGCCCTGGAGCACCTCGACGCCCGCGGCTTGCAACCAGCGGTACTGGGCGTCGTTCTCCACCCCTTCCGCCACGATACGCAGCGACAGGCCGCGCGCGAGCTGGATCATCGCCGGCACCATGCTGACATCCTCCGGCAGCATATCGATGAATACTTTATCGATTTTCAGAATATCCACCGGCAGAGCTTTCATCTGCTGCAGCTGGTGCAACCCGGCATAACCCATGCCAAAATCATCCAGCGCAATCTGTACCCCGGCCTCGCGCAGCGGTCGCAACCGCGCCATCACATCCTGCGGATCGTCCATCCGGCAGCTCTCCGTCACCTCGAGGATGAGGGTGCCAGGGGCGATACGGTAGCGGGCGATCAGCTTTAGCATCTCCTCGCCACGGTCGTGTTCCAGCAGCTGGAGCAGGGAAACATTGACCGACAGCGGCAGCATAATCCCCTGGCTTTGCCAGGCCGCCAGCTGGCGGCAGGCCTCTTCCATCACCCAGTAGCCGACCGGGATAATCAGCCCGCAGGACTCAATGCGCTCAATCAGCGACGGTGGTAGCGACCAGCTGCCATCCGCCTGCCGCTGGCGCAGCAGTACTTCGGCGCCGCAGATCTCGCCGCTGGCGCAGGCCACCTGCGGCTGCAGCCAGATAGCGAACTGCTGGTTGTCGAGGGCGGTCATAATGTCGTGCTCTTCCATCAGACGGCGCTGAGCCTTTTCCATCTGCTCGGGATCGAAGAACTCAATCTGGTTTTTGCCTTTACGTCGTGCGGTGACGGCAGCCGACACCGCGCGCCGGTAAAACTGCTCGGCGCTGAGCCCGGCGTGGAACATGGCGATCCCGACGCTGGCGTAGGGCCGCAGCTGCAGCCCATGCAGCGGCAAACGCTCATTAATAATAGTGAGCACTTGCTTACTTAACGTCACCGCCTGCCACGGTTCGGCAAGGCCATCGGCGAGAATCGCGAAGTCATACCCGCTCACCTGAGCCAGCACCATTTGCGGCGGAATGGCGGCTCGCAGCTTCTCCACCAGCGTCAGGAGCAGCATTTCGCGCTGGCTCTCCTTGAGGACCCCGGCGGCATCCTGCAGGGTTTCGCAGGCGACGACGATTAGCGCGGCGCTCTGGGGGCGGGCCACCGTCTGCTCCAGCATCGCCAGCAAAAAGGCTTTATTCGGCAGCTCTGAGACCGGGAAGCGGGTCGACTGGATGGACAGTTCATCATGCTGGCGCACCAGGCTCTGCTGGTTGCGGTTATAGCTGCGCACCAGCATACCGATCTCGTCGTCATGGTGCAGGCGCGGGAGCGTTAGCTGATGGCCGAGACGATCCTGCTGGGAGAGATCGTTCAGCTCGCGGGCGATACGCCGCAGGGGGCGCACCATCAGCCGGTTGATGCACCAGGTAAGCGCCACCGTCAGCATCAGCACCAAAAGTAAGTAAGCCGTCACTAACGTAGCAAGGGCGCTCATGACGAATTTATACATGCGGTATGAATCCGCCTGCAGCACCAGATAGGCCAGCGGCTGGGGATTAGCCGGCCGTTCCAGTGAATAAATAGGCAGCGAAATCTGCACCGGCAGCTCAAACAGCCGGGTGACGGTCACCGGCACCGGCCGCTCGGGGATAAATCGCATCCGCAGCGCCTGGAACTGGTTCGGCAACACCACATCCGCCCGGCTGACGATGCCAGCAGGCTGGATACGGCTTAAAATGGCTTCCGCTTCCGGAATATCGGCTTTCAGAATAGCCGCAGACAGCGGTTCGCGAACGGATCGCGCGATACTTTCTAACTGCGTGGCCGTGGTAAAGCGACTCTGTTGCACAAAGTGAAACAGCAAAATAGTGCAAAAAACCAATACAAAGGCCATGGACACGCTCGCGACCATCGCCATCTGTTTGATTGTAAGTGAACGGCTGACGCGCAACGGTGTTCTCCACTGATACTGAATGCATACCCGGTATCAATCCTTCAATGCCGGTCGTTTCAGGCTGATTATATACTCAAATCCTTCGCCCACGCCCGCGAGGGATGAAGTGACGGGATATTTCCGCGCGGTGGCGCAGACGCCGGGGAAATCGCCCCGGCGGCCGACGGTGGGCAATGCCTCACGAGTATACGCGAAGCGCGTCGTGGAGTGGCGCTCTGTGACGTAATTCAGCCTATTCTGCTACCAGTCGGCGTAGGGCACCAGCGGCTGGGGCGGCATATCCAGATCCCCCTGCCAGCCGGCCGCCGAGTAGCGGACGTAAAGCAGCGCATGGCTCGGGGTGTAATCCTTCGCCTGCTGAATATCGACCGCGGCGCCGACGAACCAGTTGCTGGTCACCCGCCGCTCCACCAGCGCTCTGGCGGTGTAACCGAATCCCTGACTGCTGCTCCCCTCCTCCGTCAGCTCGCTGGCGCGCTGGCGGTAGTCGGACGGGATCAGGTTCAGCAGCGGATAACGGGCTTGCGTCTGGGTGCGCGAATGGGACCATGACACCGACCCGCCGAGCTCCCAGGACCAGTTCTCGGTACGCTGACGCCAGGTCACCGGCACGGCGAATGAGAGATACTCCTGCGGGCTGTAATAGCCGCCCTGGCCGAGGGTGTAACCGCTGAGATCTTTGTCGTAGTGCCAGATCATATTGTTGAGGCCGACGGTGACGCGACGATTATTCTCGTTGATGACCTTGTAGTAGTACCCGGTCATCCAGCGCACGCGCCAGTTATCCGCCACGTTTTTACCGGTCAGCGAATCGGCCCCCAGCGAGGACCAGATGCCGTGCGCTTCGCCCCGGTCATAACTGAGGCTCAGGCCGCCGCCGTCGGCGCGGACGCCGCCCCAGGTGGTGCCGGTATGGCTGCTGCTGTCTTTCTGCCCGCCAAAGGAGAGCAGCGAGCTGGAGATGGGGCGCCGGTGGACGTTGACCGTGTACCCCACCGGCCCGACGTCGCTGCTGTAGCTCAGCCCCCCCACCACATCGACGACATTGAAGCCCATCGGGGTGGTGCCGATATCGCCGCTCCAGGTGTCATTCTTCCAGCCGACCGCCACGCTGGCCCCGCTGTCGGTCTGGTTTTTACTGCCGCTGGTACAGGCGATCTCCCCGCAGGTGCCCCAGCTGGGCGAGTAGCTCCCGTCGCTGTGGGTGGAAAAGCTGCCGGCATCCATATTGACCAGATCGGTGCGAAAGAACATCCGGCCATCCGCCAGCGGAGCATCCACCTGCAGCATGGTGGTATGCGCCTTCAGGTCGGAATAGCCGCCGGTGCCGCTGGAACCCCAGAAGTCGTGTTCCAGGGTGACGTTCAGATCCTGCTGGCGATAAAGATCGGCGGCATCGCTACGGATCCCGCGCTTCAGCCAGTCATCCTGGCTGTCGTTGCGCGTCAGCCGCGTAAAGGTATCGTTATTCTGCGGCTGCACGGGGGCGATGCCGGAGGCCAACATCGCCTCCCGGTAGTGCGTCAGCGCCTGCTGCGGCGCCCCGGTCTGGGTGGCAAAGCGCGCGGCATCGCGCAGCACCAACGCGCTCTCCATCGAGGGCGGCTGCGCCTTCGCCTGCGGCACAATCTGGTTAAAAATCTGTTGGGCATCAGCGGTATCGCCAAGGCCGGCTCGCGCCAGCGCGACCCGACGCTGCATATTCATGGATTCGGTCTCTGCGCCTTTCAACTGCATGACCTGCGCCCGGGCGGCCTGTTTATCGCCCTCGGCCAGGTAGACTTCCGCAAGGCCGAGGCGCGCATCGCCATTGTCGGCCTCCTGGCGCAGCACCCGCTGATAGTCGGCAATCGCCGTCTGGCTGTCGCCGCGCTGCTGCGCCCAGTCGGCCAGCGTCAGGTCATAGCGCACCGAGGCGGGCTGCTGTTGGATAAGGGCGATCGCCTGCGCTTCGTTACCGCTGTCGCGCAGCTGGTTGGCCTGGCGCAGCACCCGGTCGCTTTGCAAACGCGCTTCGAGCTCACGAATATTATCCGTCCACGCGCTGCGCGGCAGAGCGGCGATTTGCGCCAGGGCCAGATCGTCCTGGTCGTTTCCCGACAGGTAGAGCCCCGAGGCGTAGACCCGTTCAGCATCCTGCGGCTGGCGGTTGACCATCGCCCGCATCAGCGCGTCGGCCTCCTGGCGTTCACCGGCGCTAACCAGATCGCGCGCCAGACGGTAGGTTATCCACACGCTGTCCGGATCCAGCGCCAGGCGCCGACGCTGGACTTCCGCCGCCTGCGCCCAGTTGCCCTGACTTTCCAGGGCCTGCGCCTGTTTCTCCAGCCGGTCGTTGGTCAGACTGCGCTCAATATCATCGATGCTCCGCCGCTGAGCGGGAGGGAGGCCGGCGATCCAGGCGCTGGCTTTCTCCGGCGATTCGGCGCGATAGAGGTTGGCCAGACCGCGCACCGCCAGATTATTACCGCGATCCAGGCGCAACGCCTGCTGGTAATAGCGCTCCGCCGCTGCCGACTCTTTGCGCGCCGCCGCGACGTCCCCCAATCCCAGCACGGCATAACTGTCGGTGCGATCGACCCGCTGCGCCTGGGCATAATAGTTCTGCGCCTGCGAAAGCTGGCCGGCTTTCAGGGCGTTATCCCCCTGCTTGATCAGCAGCCAGTAACGGTTGGTTTGCAGCAGGCTGTCCCATTTGCCGCGGTTCGGGCTGTCGGGGTCCATGGCAATCGCTTTATTGAGCTGCGCCACTGCCCGCGCGCGATCGCCGCGCTGGGAATAGGCCTGGCCGAGGGCGCCCACCGCATCGCTGTCGCGGCTGTCGGCCTGAACGGCTTTCTGCAGATCCGCGACCGCCTGCGAGGCATTCCCGGACTTGACCGCCGCCAGCCCTTCCGAGCGGGCGCGGAAGGTCGGATCCAGCAGCTGCGCCTGCTGCTGGTCGAGCAGAACGCGGGCGTTCGCCGCCACCGAGCCGGTGGGAAACTGCAGGAGAAATTGCTGCAACGCCTGCACGCTGGCCTTGCTCACCGGCATGCTTTTCACTTCACTGAACCACATGTCGGCGGCGATGCCGCGTCCTGAGGCCGAGCGGGCCATCTCCGCCAGATAGGCAAACCCTTCCTGCGGTTTGTTATCGGCAAACATCTGCTTCGCCAGCGAAGTCAGCAGGCTGACGTTGCCCGGCGCGCTGGCGTTCAGCTTTTTCAACTGGCTGACGCCTTCGCTATGGCGAGCGGGCAGGCGCGCCACCAGCGTCCAGTATTCAATGGCGACGTCAACGTCATCCGGCACCCCGCCGTACAGTTTTTCATAGGCGGCGATGGCTTCATCGACCTTCCCGGCCACGCCCAGCAGTCGCGCCTGCTGCAGCGCCTGCCGGCCCTCGCCGGTGTTGCTTTTCATCTCATTGCGCGACGCCTTCAGCTCCGGGGAGTCCGGCGCCAGCTTCGTCAATCGTTCCAGCTCTTTTTGCGCCCCGGCGGCATCCCCCTGACGCAGCAGGTAGCGCATCCGCGCGGCAATCAGATCCGGGTTGTTGGGATCAATCAGCTCCAGGCGGTACAGCGACTGGCGCACCAGGTCTTCACGATTACTGGCCTCGCCAAGGCGGACCTGCTCCAGCAGATGCTCCTGGGCAGGCGTCGTCGCCGCCTGCGCTAACGGCAGCAGCGCCACGCCGAGGGACAGCGTGAGTAAACTTAGTGAGAGCTTGCGCATTCCTGGTTCCAGTCAGGTTGTAATTCGCCACCCGCAGTGAAACGAAAACGGTGTTGATCCCAACCCTGGCCGAACAGCGTCAGAACTGCGCTGTAGTAGGCATCCGCGCCGGGATAGTTATCGGCGACGCGCTGGCGTTGCACCGACCGGGCCTCGTCGTCCTGTAAAAACGGTAGCATCACCGCGGAGAAGCCCACGGGCCCCTGGCCGCTGGTTTTGCCGGTGGCGATATTCACTTTCTCCGGCGGCACCCCCTGCTCCGTGGTCTGCGCCGCCATCGGCGCGAAGCGTTGCAGCAGGCGCGCTTTCTGCTTATCGCCATCATGGAGCATGCCCACCCACAGGTAGACGCGAATCGCGTCATAGCTGCCGATCAGCGGCTTTTCGGTTTTCAGCTGCCAGCCTTTCCCTTTCTCATAGCGCACCCAGTCCGGGATAAAGCCTTTCGGCGCGGTCTCCAGCAGCAGGCGCAGGTTGCTGTCGCGCAGGGCAGGCCACGGCGCGCCAAAACGCACAAAGTAGGTGGCCAGCTGCGGCGGAAGATAGCTGGGGTTAAACCGCCAGCCGCTGTCATCGGCAAAACCGACTTTTCCCGGCAGCAGCATCGTGCCAAGACCGGGCACCGCCACCGTCTCTTCCTCGACAATCCGCGCCAGCAGTGCTTTGCCGGTCTCGGTGTACTGCGGCTGCTGCCACAGGCGGCCCGCCTCCAGCAGCGCCCAGGCTATCCACAGATCCGAGTCGGAGGCCGAGTTGCTGTCCAGCAACGTCCACTGCTCATCGTCCTTTTTGCCCCACAGCCAGCCCGGCAGATGTTGCCGCAGGTCGCCTTCCGCCAGGTTGTTCTGCGTCCAGGTCAGTAGTTTGTCGAACCCTGCGCGATCGTTGGCGGCCAGGGCGAAAAACAGGCCATAGCTCTGTCCTTCCGAGGTGGAGATTTTGCGCGCATCGCTGGGGTCAATCACCCGTCCCTCAGGGCTGACGTACGCTTTTTTAAACTGCTCCCAGGCGGGCCACTGGCAGGCGGCGCTCACCGGGCCCGCCGCCAGCAGCAGCGCGGAGAGCACCGCGCCACAAAGTACTTTCATCATGGTTTATTCATCATCCAGGCTAAGACGGCGGCGACTGATGATGCGCAGCATGCGCCACAGCACCCACGCCAGCAGCACAATACTGATAGCGGCGAAGATCGCCAGCAGTATCGGGTGGTTAGAGAGCGCGAACCAGATGCGCTCGAACCAGGGCAGATGACCCACGTAGTAGATATCCCCTACCCGCAGACTGTTGACGCCGGACTCGCGGATCACCGCTACCGAGCCAAACATTGCTGCCCGCTTACCGCTGTCGTTGAGGGCGTTGGTCAGCAGTTCATTACCGCGCGGGCTGTCGGCCAGCAGGGCCACCACGCTGCGCTGATCGTTATACGGCGACTGGAAGCCAATCACCGCCGCCATCGGCCCGGAAGAGGTAATGTCGGTGCGGGTATTGGGCGTGCGGGCATCGTCATCGGGATAAATGCTCGCCAGGTCATAGTGGCGCATCGGCATTTTCACCCAGCTTTTGGTCGCCTCGACCAGCAGGTTGATTTTGGTGTCGTCCTTGAGGGACGACGGGATCGCGCCGATCAGCAGCAGATCCGCGTCTTTATTCTTGATCTGGTTGCCATCGTCGGTCATCTGCAGATTAATCGCCGCCAGACCGGTCTGCGAACCGATACCGCCCAGCGCCTGCAGCAGCGTCGCCACCTGGCCCTGGGTCGGCGCTTTCGGCACCACCACCAGCGTGTCGGAGAGGTCGGCCATACGGCTGTAAGGGAAGCCCGCATTGGCAAAGACGCGCAGGTCCGGCAGGGCGATAAAGTGATAATACTTCGAGAAGTCGATGGTCGAATCGTCGCCAATCACCACATGGTTCTGCACCGGCTGGAAGGTAATACAGTTGTCGATGGAGCCGCCCGGCATCGGGTTCATGTACTGGAAGTCAAAGCGCAGCTGGTTGACCGCCCCGAGACGCAGCGCGGGGATGGTGACCTCTGATTTGCCGTCCAGCAGCCCCTGCAGCACCGGCAGGCGCAGGATCAGTTTGTTCACGTCCTGAGCGCTGTTCAGGCTGAACGACTGCAGGAACTGGTCGTTGAGGCTGATATCCATCCGCGAACTGTCCTTCACCGGCGGCATGGTGTAGCGATATTTCAGATCCATATCGATGCCGTTGGCCCGCAGCAGATAGAGATCCGGCGGCAGATTAAGCGCCACGGTGATGGCATCCGGCACCAGCCCGCTGGACTGCAGCTGTTGCTCATAGGTTTTCAGCTCAGCGAAGGTGACCGAGCGGTCGGTGCGCACCCAGTTCGGTGCGTCGTAAGGCTGACGCGGCTGCAGGGTTTTGATGCCGTCCACGGTGACGCTGCTGCCGCGGAACAGAATATTGCCCTGGGCAATCCCCTTCGCTGCCAGCAGCAGATCGTTATCATCGCGGCCGAAAATTACCAGCAGCTTGACGTAAGGATCGTTCGGGTTGTCGATCATTTCGATGGTCGGCGCCTTGACCGGCGGATGATCGCGCAGGAAGTCCGGGCGCTTGTCGTTGGTGGCGAAGACGATGGCGTTACGATCCGGCAGTTCGTTGAAATAGACCGGGAACTGCTGGCCGCGCCAGCCGGCCTTGCTGCCGAACCAGGAGGCGACAATCGCCGCCGCCTGCTGCTGGGCCACCGCTGGCGAGCCCGGGAAAATCATCGGTAGCGTCAGCGGGCGGTTATCGCGCGGATCGTAGAACGGCACCGGGAAGTGTGACAGATCGTTATGCACCTTCAGCGACTGGTAGGTGAGATCCAGATAGCTTTCGCGCCCGACGTCCAGCCACAGCGTGCTGCTGGCGGGGTTTTCGCAGACATCGCGGTAGTGACCGACAAACTCCAGCCGTACGCGGTTGAAGTCGGTGATGTACAGCGGGTCAATCGGCAACTGCGCGCGGATCTTTTTCCCCAGCTGCTCTTTGGTCACGGGCAGGACGCCCATCAGCTCATCGTTGAGATAGACTTTCAGCTGCGACTGCACGGGCAGCAGCGAAGGCGATGGGGTGTATTCCAGGTTGAGCAGCGCGTTGGCGACCAGCTCATCGCTGCGCATGCCGAATTCGACCGACGCGTCAGGCCGTGAGCCGCGCAGCACGATGCTGCCGGGCGGCGGCGCGATGGTGGCAAAAGTCAGTTTCACCTCCCGCTGCGGGACGTTCTCGGCCACCGCCGCCGGGGCGGTCGGTTCGGCAAGGGCCGCCGTTGGCTCGCCCACCACGATCGGCGCGCCCGGGGTCGCTACCTGCGGCTGAACGCCAGGGGCGGCGTTCGCCACGACGGCCGGCGCCGCATAAGAGGCCAGCGGATACCAGCTGCACATGCCCACCGCTACTGCACACATCCAGGAAAGTTTTCTTTTCATCGCATTATCATCATTGTTGAGCCATTGCCGGGTCTGCGGAGAGCGTCGGCGCGGCGCGTTCAGGGCGTCGGGGTACAAACGACACTATCCAGGCCACCAGCGAAGTGAGCGCGCGGAAAACCACCTTCACCGACGGCGGCGAAAACTCCGCCAGGTGACGATAGCCACGGAAGCCCAGCTTGAGGATATCCAGCAGGCTTTCCATCGGCTTGTCTTCCGGGAAGCTATCCTGCCAAAGCGCCCACGTATCAGCGCGGGCAAACGTACACTGCACAAAATCGATATGCTGTTGGTTGGTCAACGGCAGTAGCTGGAGCCCCACCTCGCTGCCGTTGACCCGCGCGACCCTTACCGGGAAGGCATATTCCTGCTGTCCTCGTTTGAGCAACAGCCGGGCGTTCTGGCCTTCCAGCACCTGCGCGTCGCCGTGAATTTTGATCCCCAGCCCGCCGTCGGAATAGTCGTGAACCGTGCAGGAGAACAGATGGCCATCTTCGCGGGCAATCGCCGCCGGCATGCTCATTTCGACACGATGCGAACGGCGAACCTGCTTGCTTTCGACCGAGACCGCCACCGCGCCGCCAAGAATAATCAGGTTGTAGAACACCCAGACAATACTCACCCAGACGGTGAGAATTTCGTTTTCCGGGCCATACATAAATCGCCAGATCCCCACCGCGACGCCGACCAGATTGAGCAGTACAAGGTAGATATAGGGCCGGGAGATCACCCAGTCGACATACTCTTCTTCCACCAGCCCGCCCTTCGCGGTGACGTTGAACTTACCTTTATGCGGGTTAATCAGCGCCACAAAGGTGGGCGGCGCGATATACCAGGCCAGCACCGTCTCGTAGATTTCACTCCAGAACGAATGGCGGTATTTGCCCTGAATCTTCGAGTTGGTCAGGCTGGCGTGGATCATGTGCGGCAGCACGAACAGCGCGATCATCAGCGCGGGCGCATAAATGATATAGGCATGGAGCAGCAAAAAGGCCAGCGGCGCCGTGAGGAAGATGAGGCGCGGAATACCGGAGAGGAAGTGGAGCATGGCGTTAGCGTAGCAGACGCGCTGCGCCAGCTTCAGGCCTTTGCCAAACAGCGGGTTATCGAGCCGGAAAATCTGCACCATCCCGCGCGCCCAGCGGATGCGCTGGCCGATATGCGCGGACAAACTCTCCGTCGCCAGCCCCGCCGCCTGCGGGATCCGCATATAGGCTGAGGTGTGTCCCCGCCGGTGCAGACGCAGAGAGGTATGGGCATCTTCGGTTACCGTTTCGACGGCTATCCCGCCAATCTCATCCAGCGGGCCGCGACGGATAACGGCGCAGGAGCCGCAGAAGAAGGTGGCGTCCCACATGTCGTTCCCGTCCTGCACCAGGCCGTAGAACAACGTCCCTTCGTTCGGCGTTTTGCGAAAGCGGCCAAGGTTGCGCTCAAAGGGATCGGGCGAGAAGAAGTGGTGCGGGGTCTGCATCATCGCCAGCTCTTTCTCTTTCAGGAACCAGCCCATGGTCATCTGCAGAAACGAGCGCGTTGGCACATGGTCGCAGTCAAAGATCGAGACGAACTCCCCTTTAGCGTATTTCAGCGCATTGTTGATGTTACCGGCCTTGGCGTGCTCGTGGCTGGTACGGGCGATATAGTGCACCCCGACATCTTTGGCAAACTGGCGAAACGCTTCCCGTCCACCATCGTCGAGGATCCAGATGTTCAGCTTGTCCTTCGGCCAGTCGATGCCCTGCGAGGCGTAAATGGTGTTTTTCACCACGTTGAGATCTTCGTTGTAGGTAGGGACGAAGATGTCCACGGTTGGCCACAGATCCATATCCTCCGGCAACGGCACCGGCTGGCGGTTCAGCGGCCAAACCACCTGGAAGTAGCCCAGCACCAGCACCACCCAGGCGTAGGTCTCTGCGAACAGCAGAATGATCCCGCACACCAGGCTTACCGGGTCGTTCCAGTTCAGCGTCGAGGTGTAGCGCCACCAGATATAACGGCACGACACCGTCAGCGACAGTACAATAAGCATCAGCGCCGAGAAACGCCCCGGGATGCGACGCACCAGCAGCGCCACGCCCCACAGCAGCATCAGGAAGATAAACTGCGACAGCGGGTTAAAGGGCTGCGTAATACACATTAGCGCCAGCACCAGCGAGCAGAAGGTCACCCCCCCAAGGATCGCCCGACGCAGCTTCGGATTAAGGTGCGCCAGCTCTTTCTGTTTATCCAGATGGCCGGTGCGGGCATTCACCTGTTCAGGCAATTTTTCCAGCCATTGCGTATAGCGACCGTGCACCCCTTCCAGGGCCGCCAGCGAGCGCCAGTTGACCTTTTTTTCCGGCTCCGGCACGCGCGTCGCCAGCAACCACAGGGATTGCAGCAGGTAGCGCAGCGGATCCAGCGGACGCGGGCGATGCGGATTAATATGGGGAAAATAGGTTTCATGGTGGGCCAGAATCGCCTGCCAGCGCGGCGTCTCCAGCGGCATCAGCGCCCAGACCAGCGACGCCCACAGACAGCCAAGCGACGCCGAGAGCCAGGAGGCCCCGTGCTGCCGATAGTCGTCATAGCGCGCGCGCAGCCGTTCCCCCACCGGCGGAGCCAGCAGCAGCGTGCTGAGGCGGATCATTCCGCCCTCCCGCCGGAATAGTGGATCAGGCACCAGTTCGCCAGGGTCAGCACCTCTTCCGCCGCCAGGGAGTCCTGACGATACTCCCCGAGAGGTTGTTTCGCCGCCAGGCACTCGGCCATCGCCTCGTCGCGGTGAATCGTCACCGGCAGGATGCGCGGCTGGCTCTCCAGCCACAGCTGGTAGAGATCTTCCTGTAGCTGGCTGCCGACCCGCAGATCGTTAATCAGAATGTCGCTGTTGGCCGGGAGGGGCTGCTGGTGTAGACGGATATGGCTATTGGCGTCGGGATGAACCACCACCAGTGTGCGATCGCACAGCGTCAGCAGCTCGCGGGTTAATGGCGAATAACCGTTCGGCAGATCCAGCAGCAGCCAGCGGTACTGGCTCTGCAGCCGCTGCACAGCCTCCGCCATCGCCCCCAGCGCGGGCTGCAGCTGGTCAGCATTTTCTCTTTCGCCGGCGCTGAGCTGGCCAAACGGCAGCAGATCGATATGTTGCGTATAGCGCAGACCCGCGTCGCGCCAGTCCCGGCCGTCGAGCAGCGCCCGCGCCCAGCCGTCCTGATGATGGACGTCGGTATTGAAAAAAAAGCGCAGCATATTATCCGGGCTGGCGTCGATCGCCAGCACCGTTTCACCGAGCAATTGCAGCGCCCAGGCGAGTGCAGCCGTAATGGACGTGACGCCAGTCCCCCCGCGCACGCCCTGTAATCCCAGAATAGCCATCTCCGGCTTCCTTATTTTTTCTCTGCAAACTCTGCCAGTAACGGCCAGCGCTTCAGCGCCGCATTCAGCTGCTCGCGCCGGGAAATATCATGATAATCAATATCCGGCAGGGAAAATGCCCGGCTTAGCGCCAGAAAATCATTTTGAAAGGTGTACCCCAGCGTGGCGTCCGTGGGTACTGCAGGATCTTTTGCTGGCATATCTCTGTCCGTTTGAAATTTATTATTAAACCAGAGGACGAATACAGCGCATCCTTAAAAGCAGGTGTACATGCTAAAACTGATGACCTTTAATTTCAATGTTAGGTTTACTCTGCCGGTTTCGCTAGTAAACTTATCCAGTGTCAATCAGGGCGCACGAGGGATGCCGTGGATAGTGTATTTACTTTGGGTATTTCATCATTATGGGATGAAGTGTGCCATATGCCGGTCGGTGGGGTATGGTGGCTCAACGTTGACCGTTATACCGATGCCGTCAGTCTGTTTAATCAGACGCTGGCCGCGCAGGCGAAAAACAGCAAGATCGCCGCGCTGGTAATGGGAGACAAACCTAATAATATCATTTCATTAGATAATGAAGGTGGCCCGGATAATATCGCGCTGTTCACCCTGCCGAATCGTCCGGAAGCCCTGGAAGAAATACATCGTGATTTAGTCTGCTCCCTCGAACCTGGCAATTACTTGTTTATTCTGCTATGCGCTGAAAATACCTGGCAAAATATAAATAAAGATAAGCTATGCGCGTGGGTGGAAAAGACCAGCCGCTGGGCGCAATATCACCGTTGCGCTTTCCTGGCGATCAATTCCGCCCAGGATATCGATCGACAGCTCACCCCATTATTACGCGAGTACCGTTCCCTTTCCGGCCTGGCAAGTATTCGTTACCAGGGCGACCGGCATCTCTTTGATATTGCCTGGTGGGGAAGCGACAAAGGCATCAGCGCTCAGCAGCAGCTGATGGTGCAACGCGATGATGCCGGCTGGCGGCTGGCGCAGGAGACGGAAACCAGCGTTCAGCCACGTAGTGATGAGAAGGTGATCCTCAGCAATATGCGCGTGCTGGAAGGCGCCCCGCCGCTGTCGGAATACTGGACCCTGTTCGATACCAACGACGAGGTCTTCAACGCCGGGCGCACCGCACAAGCGGCCACGGTACTTTTCTCCATCACCCAGAATACGCAAATTGAACAGCTGGGACGCTATATTCATACCCTGCGTCGCCAGCGCGGTACGGCGCTGAAAATTATTGTCCGTGAGCAAACGCCCAGCCTGCGCGCGACCGATGAGCGGCTACTGCTCAGCAGCGGCGCCAGTCTGGTGATCCCCAGCAGCGCGTCGCTCTCCCGCTGTCTGACGTTGATCGAAAGCGTGCAGAACCAAAAATTCTCCCGCCATATTCCGGAGGATTTCGCCACGCTGTTGACCTGGAGCCAGCCGTTAAAGCTGCGCGGCTATCAGAAGTGGGATGCTTTCTGCGAGGCGGTACAGAACGTGATGGCCAATACCCTCCTGCCCGCCGACAGCAAAGGCGTGATGGTGGCCCTGCGCCCGGCGCCAGGGCTGCGCGTTGAGCAGGCGCTGACGTTATGCAAACCCAACCGGATGGGCGATATCATGACCATCGGCAATAACCGGCTGGTGCTGTTTTTGTCGTTTTGCCGGATTAATGACCTCGATACCGCGCTAAACCACATTTTCCCGCTGCCGACCGGCGATATTTTTTCTAACCGCATGGTGTGGTTTGAAGACAAGCAGATCCTCTCGGAAATCGTGATCATGCGCGGCGTCGAGCCCGCGCACTGGAACACGCCGCTGCCCTTGTCGATAGATAAAAACGAAACCATCAACGCCACCCACGATGGACGCCACTGGCGACGCTACCCCGAACCACACCGGTTAACCACCCGTGAGGAACAAGCCTGATGATGTCTATCGCCGATATTCTGCAACTGGTGGTGCTCTGCGCCCTGCTGTTTTTCCCGCTGGGCTACCTGACGCGCCATTACCAGCGCCGTATTCGCACGACGTTAAGATTGATGTTCTTTAAACCCCGTTACGTGAAACCGGCAGGCGTATTACGCCGGGGAGCCACGGTTAAGCAAGGCAAAGCGAACAAATGACAAACACTAAACCGACCGCGACACCGCTTCCGCTCTGGCAGTACTGGCGCGGCCTTGGCGGCTGGAACTTCTACTTTCTGGTCAAATTTGCCCTGCTGTGGGCCGGGTATCTCAATTTCCATCCGATGCTGAACCTGGTGTTTCTCGCCTTTCTGCTGGTGCCGATCCCGCGCGAAAAGCTACACCGTATCCGCCACTGGATCGCTATTCCGCTCGGCTTCGCGCTGTTCTGGCACGATACCTGGCTGCCCGGTCCGGAGACGCTTCTTAGCCAGGGTTCGCAAATCGCCGGCTTCAGCGCCAGCTATATCTGGGATCTGATCGTCCGGTTTATTAACTGGAGCATGGTCGGCGCCTTCTTTGTTTTACTGGTCCTGTGGCTGTTTATCAGTCAGTGGCTGCGCGTCACCGTGTTTGTCTCCGCGATGGTCGTCTGGCTGGCGGTCAGCCCGCTGCTGCCAGCCTTTACCCTATGGCCCGCCGGTCAGCCCACCACGGCCGCCGCCACGACCGCGCCGGCCAATACCGGTGCCAACGCCGCCGCTGGCACCGCGACCAGCCCCGCCAGCAGCGATATTCCACCGCAGACCGAGCCGCCGACGTCAGCCAATCTCACCAACTGGCTGAACGGTTTCTATGCCGCCGAGCAGAAGCGCAAAACGCCGTTCCCGGACCAGCTGCCGGCGGATGCCCAGCCGTTTGACCTGCTGGTGATCAATATCTGCTCGCTCTCCTGGTCGGATATTGAAGCCGCCGGTCTGATGGACCATCCGCTGTGGAAGCATTTCGATATTGTCTTCAAAAACTTTAACTCCGCGACCTCCTACAGCGGCCCGGCGGCGGTGCGCCTGCTGCGCGCCAGCTGCGGCCAGCTGTCGCATACCAACCTGTATCAGCCGTCCGGCGCCGATTGCTACCTGTTTGAAAACCTGGCGAAACTCGGCTTCAACCAGCAGCTGATGCTCGGCCATAACGGTCTGTTCGGCGACTTCCTGAAAGAACTGCGTTCGCTGGGCGGCATGCAGAGCCCGCTGATGGACCAGACCGGGTTGCCGGTCAGCCTGCAGGCGTTTGACGGCTCCCCGGTGTATGAGGATCTGGCGGTCCTCAACCGCTGGCTGAAGACCGAAGAGGCCAGCAGCAATCCGCGGAGCGCCACCTTCTATAACACCCTGCCGCTGCATGACGGCAACCACTTCCCGGGGCAAAGCAAAACTGCAGACTACAAAGTGCGTGCGCAGAAGCTGTTTGATGACCTGGATAACTTCTTCACCGAGCTGGAGAAATCGGGGCGGAAAGTGATGGTGGTGGTGGTGCCGGAACACGGCGGCGCGCTGAAGGGCGATAAGATGCAGGTCTCTGGCCTGCGCGATATCCCGAGCCCGTCGATCACGAACGTCCCGACGGCGGTAAAATTCTTCGGCATGAAAGCGCCGCATGAAGGGGCGCCGATTATCATCGATCAGCCCAGCAGTTACCTGGCGGTGTCGGAGCTGGTGGTGCGTGCCCTCGACGGCAAAATGTTCAGCGAGGACAGCGTCAACTGGCAGCAGTATGTCGCAAACCTGCCGCAGAGCGCAGCGGTGTCCGAAAACGCCAACGCCATCGTCATCCAGTATCAGGGCAAGCCTTATGTCCAGCTGAATGGCGGTAGCTGGGTGCCTTATCCGCAATAAGCGACAAGGCCGCCCAAACTGGCGGCCTTACATCGTGAGACGTTCCCATTCTCCCTTCCCCACCCTCATGCCTACGGGCGGGGAAGGCGGCAAATCAATCACCGTCTCTAACGCTGATCCTGTTTCGCCAGCCAGACCAACTGCTTGAGGCTGGCAGAGTAATAATCATCCTTGTCGTCAATCTGCGGCGCCTCCTGCGGTTCACCCAGCGTCAGATCGCGCACCGCCAGCAGACCGCCGGCCATATACCAGGGGGCCACCTCGTTGGTGCTGACGTTGATCCACGCCGGGGTTTGCAGACGCGGGTAACTCTGCATCCAGGCCTTCCACGGCGCGAGCAAAGCGCTTTGCGGATCGGCCCACGAGAGATACAGCGGGATACGAATCGCATCGAAACTCATCCGCGGCGGCCACTCTTTGGCTGGCAGCATCTTGCCATCCGCCCGCAGCGCCACCCAGTCGCTGGGCAGGTGTGATTTCCCCCACCCCATCTGCCCCAGCAGCGCCTGTCCGTCGGTCTGCAATGTCCGCCAGGCGGTCAGATGCGTCCGCTCCGCGAAGGCGCGCCAGGCCGGGAAGATGAAATAGGAGGGATTAAGGTTCAGATGGTCGTTGAGATTGAACCCTTTCACGCCCGGGAGCATCACCTGACGACCGGCGAAGGTCACCACCGTATATTTCAGCAGGGAGGCGGTGATGGCATCCGAGGCAATCGCGTAGCGCTTGTCCTGCCACTGCTTTTGCGCACGCAACAGCGCCCAGGCGATGAGAGTATCACCATCAGAGGCGTTGTTTTTATCGGCGATAGGGTCCGGCGCCACCGGGTTATAACGCCAGTAAAACAGCCCGTTAGACTTATCGCGCAGGGTGCTGTCCGTCCACTGCCACAGCTTGTCGAACGCCGGGCGATCGTTATTCGCCACCGCCAGGAGCATGGCAAAGCCCTGACCTTCCGTATGCGACACATTGCCATTGGCGGTATCAATGATACGGCCGTCCGGCATCATAAAACGGGCCTTATAGCGCTCCCAGGCCGTATCCGCCCACGCCCGGGGCACCAGCATCACTGCCGTTGTCACTATCACCGCCACTAAAGCACGCAGGGGCATACATTCACTCATTATGGATGGTAGTAAAGAAACTGAACGTCAGAGACAGAGAACACCCGCTCACGTTGTAAAACGACATGAGCACTGCCTCCCTGACTCTGCAGCCAGCGAGAATATAACCCCTCCAGTATGGCACAGAACGCGTTGCACCAGCGCACGCGTCCCGCGTCGTCCCGGCTGACCGGCAACGCCTGATGGCGCAGGCGCAGGCCATCCTCACCGACATCAATCGTCACCACGCCCCAGTGGAAATGGGTCAGCAGCCGGTTGATATTCGCCTCCAGCTCTCCCACCGTCTCCGACGCCGGCAGCGGATGGGTCTCCGCCAGCGAGGCGCCCATCTGACGCAGGAAGGGCTGGCTTTCCAGCTCGCCGGCATTATTTAACATACCTTCGACCATAATAACCAACAGATCGAACCATCCGGCAGGCGTCTGCTGTTGCTGGAACCAGGTCGTGACCACCGGGTTATTGTTCTCCGTCATCATCAATGATCTCCCAACATATAGCGGATATAGAGCCCGGCGGTGCTTTCGTTATAATCCCCGAAGGTGTCATAGCCAATCTGGCCCCCCAGCGTCATCTGTTTGTTAACCTTGTAGTCCGCCCCGGCGCGCAGGGTATAGCCGATGCCGCTCTTCGAGGTCGCGGAATAGTAGGCTTCCTTGGCAAACCCATTGCTCACCGCCGTCTCCAGGGTCTGCTGCCACTCCGAATTGGTCGGGAAATAGGCGCTCTTATCCTGACTGTAAGACTGGTAGCCCACCGAGCCGCCAAGCTTCATGGTCCAGTTATCATATTTCTCCGTCAGACTGACCGGCAGCGACACGCTGACATAGTTTTGCGGGCTAAAGTAGCCCCCCTGGCCATAGGTGAAGTAGCTGAGGTTCTTGGAATAATCCATATAGCTCATGCTCAACCCGGTCTGTAACTGGCGGTATTCGTCATGATAGGGCCGCAGATAGACCCCGGCATTGGCGTTAATGCTGGTGTTGCTGGCGACGTTCTGCCCCAGATAGCTGTATCCGCCACCGCCGACATAGAAGCCCGCGTCGCCGTCGTCATAGCTCAGCTGCAGGGTGCCGCCGTTTTTCGTCACCTGCCCCCAGGTTTTACCGGAATAAGTGTCCTTCAGACCAACGTAAGAAAGCAGGCTGTCGGTCAGTGAGCGGCGTTCGCCGGTCAGGATCAGCGACAGGTAGTTGCTCAGCTTAGGCGACCATTTCACCCCACCGACAACGGTATTGAGATCCTGGCCCAGCGGCGTGCTGCCAATATCGACGCGATAATCGTCACCGCTTAACGCCAGCGCCAGCTCGACGCCGTTAGCCTTCTGCGAATCGGTTGAGCCGCTGGTCTGGTCAACGTTCGGCTTAAGGCTGGAAGAGGCCAGATAGCTGGCGACCTGTCCCGAATCATAGCTCCCGAGCTTCGCCAGGTTTTCCATCCCGCTGCTGGTGGTCGGATTGAAATCTGCCGCATTCAGGGTGCCCAGGCCGCTTAAGGCTTCGGCCCCCGGATTGCTGGCAAAATAGGCCGTCCGCTCCGCCTCGGTCATCGAGGCGATCGCCGCCTGCTCGCTGGTGGCGGTACTCACCATATTGGAGACCGCGTTAGCCAGCGGGTTGGCGCCGTAGCGACGCCAGGCGTCGCCGCTGGCGGTTCCGGCGTTCAACGACACCGGGGTGACGGTAAAGTCAAAGCGCGAATCGCCAAATGGCGAAGAAGACCAGGTCAGCGGCGTCCGGAGCTCCGTCAGCTTGCTGGTACCCGATTCGCCGTCGCGCCCGCGCACGTCCATACCGCCCTGCAGCCAGCTGCCGGTTTTCTCCTGCAGCGACTCCATCATGGTGTCCACCTGGCGCAGCATCCGCGTCTCGGCGGTGTCCACTGGCAGATCGGGGCGCTGGATCCCCGGCAGCGTGGAACCGGGCGCGGCGGCCGACTGGGCGACCTGCCACGGCATATACTGCCCGTAGGCGGAGGCCGTTCGCGTCGGCGCCGACGTTTGCGACACGCCGATGAAGGGGTTATCCGCCGCCAGCACCCCGCCGACGGTTGGCGTTTCGCTGCTGTTGGTGCTTTGCATACCCAGCAGTTTGCCGCGGGCGCTACGCAGGTAGGTCATCGCCTGCTGATGATGGCCCTGCGCCTCTGCGACTCTCGCCAGCAGCAGTAAGCGATCCGGGGAGTTATCCTGGCGCAAGCCGCCGGCCAGCTGTTCGGCGCGATCGTTATTCCCCGCCGACAGCGCCACGTCGATGGCCCCGGCGCGCGCATCCTGGTTCGGCGTATCGCGCGTCATCAGGTAGTCATAAACCACCCCGGCCTCTTTATTCATTTTGCCGCTCTGGTACAACCGCGCCATCGCGAACATCAGATCGGTATTCTGCGGGTCGCTTTGCATGGCGCGGATCAGCTTGTCATACGCCGCGGCGTAGTTGCCCTGCTCACGCAGGCGATCGGCTTCGTTGATCACATAGCCATTGCGAATGCTCGCCAGCTGCGTCGGCGTACTGCTGGCCTGCAGCTGCGGATTGCTGAGCAGGTTCTGCGCCTCGCCGGTCAGCCCGGCCTGATTCAGCACCGCAATCTGATCGGCGTAATCACCGGCGTTGCCGGACACCCCGCTGCTGATATTGTTGCGCACCAGCGAGACCGCGGTAGTCAGATCGCCGCTCTCGGCCAGCAGCCGCGCCAGCTTGCCGGCGTCCGCCGGGGCTTTCGGCGGCGTGGAGGCCATCGCCCGCAGGGTATTGCTGGCGGCAGTGCGGTTGCCCTGCGCCAGATAGTTTTCGGCGGTCGCCAGCTGCAGGTTGTAGTTCACCCGCTGGCGTAAATCGCGCATGTCGCTGGTCTGGCTGCCGCCGGGAATGCGCGCCAGCAGCGTCTGCGCCTGCTGCCAGGCGCCGTTTTCGCTGGCAAACAGGGCGGCGGCATACAGCGCATTGTTGCTGGCGCCCGGGCGATAGGCCGCCGACATCAGCGAAGAGGCCTCGCTACCGTTACCCGATTTTTGCAACAGCCGGGCCAGATCGAGGCGCAGCCAGGGATCGTCCGGATAGCGGGCGACGCCTTCGCGCAGAGTGGCAATCGCGCCGCCTGGATTACCGCTGCTGACCTGCGCCTGGGCCTGACGGCGCACGGCATCGCCCGGCATACCGGCCACCACCCGAGGCTGCAGTTTTTGCTGCAGGCTCTGGGGGAGCGTCTGCAGCATCGCCTGCGCCTCGGCGGATTTATTCTGCTCGCGCAGCACGTAATAGAGGTTTTCCCGCCCCGCCGCGTTCTGCGGATCGTCGCTTAACAGCGAGCGTAGCGTTTGCTCCGCCTGGGGCAAATCTTTGTTATGCCGCAGCACATCGGCGCGGAACAGCTTCGCCGAGGCGCCCCGCGCCCCGCTCTGCTGCGCCAGCGGCGCGGAGAGCGCCAGCGCCTGGCTAATATTGCCCTGCTTATAAGCCTGCTGAGCCTGCGCCAGCTGGCCGTAGAACAGCGCATCGGCCGCCTGCTGACGACGGGTCGCCGAGGCGTCGCCGCCGAGATCCGCCGCCCGGCTCAAATACTGTGACGCGGCCTGGTAGTCGCCGCTGCGCTGCGCGATATAACCCATGCCCGCCAGCGCATCGGCATCCTGCGGGTTGGTCTGCAGCACCTCTTCAAATTGCTGCTTCGCGGCGGCGGTATTGCCGCTGTTGAGATTGGCATAGCCCTGGCCGCGCGCCTGACCGCTGCGCCGTTCGCGAAAGTAATTCTGGACTTCACTATCCTGCGGATGCCGCTGCATCCAGGTATCGTAATACTGCTCATCCCCGGCCTGCGGGCCCAGCCAGAGCAGCGCCTGACGCAAGCCGCTGTCCGCCTCTTTATTGCCGCTGGCCATCGGCTCAAGCAGAGCGATCCCTTCCCGGCGGGTCTCTTCCCGCCAGGTTAAGGCTTTGCCCAGCGCCACCCGCGGGGCGTTCTCCTGCGGATGCTGGGCCACGTACTGGCGCAGTTCGCTGATGGCCTGCGGATAAAGCGATTTGTCGCTGGCCATGGTCAGGTAATATTCCGCCGCCAGCCCGGCAGGCGGCGTATTGCCATTAAACATGCTGCGCCAGGTCGCCAGCGCCCCGGGAATATTGCCGCCGCGCGCCTGCTGGCGGGCCAGGCTGAGCTGCCCCTGCGGCACCTGCGACATCTTTTTAGCGTTGTCTAAATCCTGCAGCCCCGGGCTGTCCGGCGCCGCTTTCGCCAGCCGGGCGCGCCACTGCGCCGCCGCCTGCATATCGCCACCCTGCTGCGACCAGAGCGCCATCAGATACAGCGCCTGGGTGTTATTGGCATCGACCGAAAGCACCTTCTGCAGCGACTCCATCGCCAGTTCGTCATGGGATTTCTCATGCCAGTAGTTGGCCTGGGCGAACAGCGCCTGCAGCGCCGCGTCGTTACCTGCCGCCAGCGCGCCGCCAGAAGCACCGAGAGTCAACGCGCCGGTGAGGCAGAACGTCGTGAGCCGGCGGGAGGTTTTCATCGTTATTGTTATCTTTCTTTTCATTAGTTATCCCCCGAACCCAGACGCTTACGGGCATGACGTTTAAACATCGCGGTCAGCGCCAGTCCCATTATCGAGGTGGCAATCAGCCCCAGCACCGCCAGGAAACCGGAATGCTGGCTGGCATACCAGACAGCCATCATGTACCACGGCATCTGACCGCTGGGGAACGGCGTGCTGACCTGGAAGCTGCGCACCCCGTTATCACTGGTGATCACCGCGGTATCGCCACGGATCCCGGCGTTGATACGCGGCGAGTCCAGATCGGTCTTCAATCGCGCCAGCTGGTCATCATTGCTGGCCATCGCCACCACCACCAGGCGAGTCGCGTTCCACGGCGAACGATAGCTGATGAACCCGCGCCAGGCGCTGCTGGACGAGAAGTAGCGATCGGCATCGAGGCTGGCCGAGGTCCAGTCGCCGGTGAGCCGACGCTGCACTTTTTGCCACAGGTCAGGCTCACGGACGCTCAGTGTGTTATCCACCGGACGATACGGTGAATCAGCCAGCAGGCTCTGGTTAAAGGCCTGCTGATCGAGAGCGGTGACCGCCAGCACGTCACGTTCGCGCAGCGACTGCAGATCCGCGCCACCGGTCGGCATCCCGAGCACGACGCGGTTATTCGCCAGCGCAGTGCCGGTCGCATTTCCGGAGCGCGCCGCCAGATTCAGCAGGGTGGCCACCTGGGTCTCAGACGGGTCCGCCGGCAGCATAAGCGTCGTTTGCGAATAGTCCGCCAGTCGCGAGAAAGGGAATGAGGCGCCAACGAAATAGGAGAGGTTTGGCAGCAGCGAGAAGTGTCGCGTTTTGCTCAAATCAATCCAGGAATCGTCAGTGATCCGGCTCTTGATATTGTTATTCAGCAGTACCGAGCACGGAACATCGTCCTTCGGCACCACATTGAAGTACATCGACAGCTGGTTATCGCCGTAGATCAGGTAAGGTGCCAGCGGGATGGTAAAGCGCTCCTGGCGCGCATCGCCCCCGAGGTGGCGCCAGACTTTCTCCAGCGGCCCCTGCTTGTTCATCGCCAGGTTATTGAGGAAAGTGCCGTTGAGCGTGACGCTCAGCAGGGACTTGTCCTCATTAATCCAGCTTTCCGACGGGAAGCGGTAGCCAACCTGCAGCGGGATCGTCTCGCCATCCCAGAGATAGAGGTCGGGCGCGGCGCGAAAGGCGATACGTAAAGGCTCATGCCAGACGCCGCTGACGGTCGGGCTTTGATCCTTACGCAACAGCTCGCTGAGCCTGACCGGACGATCGGTGGGGATCCAGCGCGGCGCATCGTACGCTTTACCAACCGGGATGGTCTGCGGTTCGACATCCAGCGTCGCGGTTTGCGGGGCGAAGTTGCCGCGGGTCAAACGCCAGGCGGCCATGCGCAGCGCGGTATCGTTTTTACCGACAATCAGCAGCAGTTTGTAGGCCGGATTGGCGGGGTTGGCGATGACGCGCAGCAACGGTTTATCGGTTTCCGGCAGCGTCATGCCGCCCACCTGCTCGCCCGGATGGCCAATCACAATACCATGGCGTTCCGGCAGGCGATCGCGCAGGGCGCTGAAGGCGATGCCGCGATAGTCCGCCTGGATACCCAGCCATGAAGAGACCAGCGCCGCGGCGCTGAAGACGTCAGCCGACGGCTTCGCCCCATAGGCGACCGCGATGTCCGCCGGGGTCATCTGCATACTGTCAAAGAAGGGGCGTGGGAAGTGGCTCAGGTCGTCGCTGATGTTCAGTTGCTGGCTTTCCCAGCTGAAATGCGACGTGGGCAGCACCGTCACCCGCGACGAATCATGGATGTCACGCTGGCACTGCAGGATATCGCCATCGTTGATCTTCACGCTCAGGTTATTGCTGGAGACCATCAGCGCGGGCGGAATATCCAACTGATAATGGGAGACATCCTCGCCATCGGCACCCAGCGGCAGAGTGCCGAGGGGCTGACCGTTGAGCATCAGCTGCAGGGTGGCGTTGCGGCTCGCCATTTCCGGCGATACGCGGACGGCAAGGCTGAGCTGGGAATGGATCACCACCTGGTCGGAAGGCAGCGTAAAGCTAACGCCCCCCTGCCGCTGGCCGCCGCTGAGGATAATGCCGTCCGGCATCCCCATTTGCGCCAGATTCAGATCGCCTCCCCAAACCGGGGCGACGGGGATGACATCGGGCGCAACCGTGTCGCTCACCGGCGGGGTTACTACGGGCATCTCAGGCACAGGCGTTGTCAACGCCGCATCGCCTGCGGGGGCGGGCGCTACCGCTGGCGTGGCCTCTTCCGGAGCGGCCGCCGGAGGTTCGTCACCGGGCTCATTGTCCACCGCGCCGTTGAGCTGCGGAAAACTCAGCGGGGTTGAAGCGCCGGCAGCCGGCTCTTCACTGTGCAGCGCTGGCGCAGAGAACATCCCTGCCAGCAGCGCCAGCGTCGTTAATCGCTTCATAACGTCCCATCCTCCTGCGCCGTTTTCGCCACATCCGTCCGGCTGCGCTGGCTGCGACGGGTTTTCCACGTCAACCAGAACAGTTCGAACACGCAGCGCAAAATAGTGAAGAAGGAGCGAAACGGGTTATCCTGCGGGCGCGGCGGATTAATCCAGGCATCCGCGCGGGCCAGCACCACCCGCACCAGTTCACGGCGGCGCGAGAGAGGAATATCTTCATCAAACTTGAGGCGCAGGAAGCGCTCGTCTGAGGTGACCAGCTGAGCCGGAATGGAGATAGCCCCGGACTGCAGGATCAGCTCAATCTCTTCGATATCATCCTCCAGATGGCGCATATCCGGCGCGGCCACGCGGCAGCCGCCCATCGACAGGTCCGCGGTATGGCTGCGGGAAACGATACCGCTGGCGTAATGGATCACCACCGGAATGTCGACATCGATACGAATGGTTTTTCGCACCTGCCGCGTTTCGCGCGCTACGGCAATCGCCGCCAGCAGGAAGATCAGACTGTAGATCCCCCACCCGACGTTGAGGGCGATAACGTTGGGATCCGAGCCAAAGTAGTCATGGCCAATCGCCCGGACGATGCCGACCACCACCCCCAGGGCCAGCAGGCAGGCCACCACCAGGTGCGGCCGCACCACGGTGAAATCGAAGTAGCCGACGTCAAGCAGCCCACCCTTATCGGTAACGTTGAATTTGCCGCGTTTGGGGAAAATCATCGTCACCAGTGTCGGCAGCACCAGGTGGAAGGCCAGCACAATATCGTAGATCTCCCCCCAGAAGCTGTAGCGATAGCGGCCGTTCATTCGCGAACCAACGTAAATAGCGAGGAACAGATGCGGCAGGGCATAGGAGACAATCAGGCTCGCTGAAGAGTAAATAATATTGAGGTTAAACAGCAGATAAGCCAGCGGGGCGGTGACAAACACCACCCTCGGGAGCGCGAACTGGTAGTAGAGCATGGCGCTCAGGTAGCACAAGCGCTGCTGGAAGGTCAGGCCGCGACCAAACAGGGGATTATCGACGCGAAAGATCTGCGTCATCCCGCGCGCCCAGCGGGTTCGCTGGATGACGTGCACCACCAGACGTTCGGTGGCGAGACCAGCCGCCAGCGGAATATCGAGAAAGGCCGACTTCCATCCCAGACGCTGAAACTTCAGCGCCGTATGGGCATCTTCGGTCACCGTTTCGACAGCGAAACCGCCGATCTGCGCCAGCGCCTCGCGGCGGATCACCGCGCAGGAGCCGCAGAAAAAGGTGGCGTTCCAGTTGTCGTTCCCCTGCTGAATCGGGCCATAGAACAACATCCCTTCGTTCGGGATGTTGCGCCCGACGGAGAGGTTACGTTCAAACGGGTCCGGGGAATAGAAATAGTGCGGCGTCTGCACCAGAGCCAGCATCGGATCTTTCAGGAAACCGCCGACGGTGGCCTGCAGGAAGACGCGCGTGGCGACGTGGTCGCAGTCGAAAACGCAGATAAGCTCCCCGTGGGTCAGGGTCAGCGCATGGTTAAGGTTCCCCGCTTTGGCGTGCTTGTTGTCGTTACGGGTGATATAGCCCACGCCGACGTCGGCGGCGAACACGGCAAACTCACTGCGTTTGCCATCATCCAGAAGATAGATCTTCATTTTATCTTTTGGATAATCAATGCATTGTGCCGCCAGGACGGTATCGCGCACCACCTCTAACGGTTCGTTATAGCTCGGAATATAGATATCGACCGTCGGCCACTTGCTCATATCATCCGGCAGTGGAACAATGCCGCGCTTCAGCGGCCAGACCGTCTGCAGGTAGTTAAGCAGCAGCATCACCCAGATATAGACCTCCGCCAGAAAGAGTCCCATTCCGAGAATGGCTTCAATGGACGAGTTGAAGTGCAGGGTCTGCGTGAGGCGAAAATACATGTAACGCGTGGACATCAGCAGCGACGTGACGACCATAATGACCGATACGCTGCGGCGCTTGCTGAAGCCCATCAGAAAGAGAATACCGATACTTAGCAGACCAAAAATATACTGCTTTTGGCTGTCCATCGGCGTGATCACCACCAGCACGGCGACGGGAGACAGCACCAGCGCCAGCAACCAAAAAAGAGATTTTTTCATTCAGCAGCCCTGCAATAAGTTAAAGCCCTGACATGCGTGGCTGGCTGTGCACCGTGCCATCGCCAATGTGGATACCCAACAGCGAAGATATTTTTTTAGCCATGATTTCAATATCAAAGGCCGCTGCGGAGGAGGCGTTGAAGTCCAGGATCGACTTCTGCGAGGCATTAGCCTCTACCACGCTTTCATCACGATGGATCACGCCAAGCAGTCGCTCGCCCAGTTTCTCTTCCATCAGGCTGGTGACGTCCCGGCTGACCTGGCGACGGCTATCGCTTTGGTTTATGACGAAATAGTGCCCGTGCTTATGATTCAGCGCCCCGCCGGTCAGGCGCTGCTTTTCCACGTGCGCCAGGGTCGACATTGAGGCGGTATCCGCCAGCAGCGGGATCAGATGCAGATCCGCCAGCCCCGTCAGGGCCTTCAGCGCCGGTGAAGGCCCTGGCGGCATATCGGCGATGGTGATAAGCCCGGGATAGTTGAGCAGCGCCGAAAGACCGCGCTGGAGAAAATGGTCATTGTGGGTCAGTTGCTCATCAAACGCCTGACGCTGCGCCTCGCTCACTTCGCCGTAAGGCAGGACGAAAATATTGCTGCCGGCGCTCAGCACACACTGGCTCCAGTCATGCAGTTCCAGCGCCTTCGCCACGTAGCCCCGCTCATCGCTCAACGGCACGCCAAAATGCAAACGCAGCGCGTTCTGGACGTCAAAATCCAGCGCCAGGACTTTGCTGCCGGTCCGCGCCAGCGAATAAGCTAAATTGGCCGCAAGGGTCGTTTTCCCCACGCCACCTTTCGGTGAACAGACGCAAATCAACGGCATGTAGCGATCCTTTCCAGAAGAGATTTCAAAGGCTGGTCTTTATTTTTCGCCACCGGCTCCGCGGTTTTTGCCGCGAACAGGTGGGCATAGTTGTCGGCGCCCGGCGCAGGCCGCGGGGCCATCCTCGGCGGCGGGGACATCACCGGTTCAGGTACTGGCGTCGCTGCCAAGGGCTCTGACGTCATCGCCGGCGCCGGAGCGACAGGTTCCGGCATTGCAGGTTCTGCGACCGGCAGTGGGATCGCGGCAATAACTGGGGGGACTGGCGCAACCGGAGGTGATGCTGGCGCGGCGACCACAGGGTCGACACGCTGGAAGAGATCCGCAGGCACGGGCTGCGGCAGCGGCGCGGAGACCGACCCTCCCAGCGCCAGAGAAGCGGGTTTCCCGGCGTCGGGATTCAGCTGATTGAGGATCGCCCAATCCCCATGTTCCCGCGTGGCGGCTTGCGAAGAAAGATCCTGAAATTTGAGGTTTTGCGTCCGCGTTTTTTCTTGAAAGCGCTGCAGATCATCATAATGGTTCATTGATAACCTCATGATTTTAAAAATTTCATATTAAGTTTGTTGTTATTTTCTGGGTATATTAAAAATATCGTGACGCTTCTGGTATGGCAGATAAAGCGCCGGTGGTGACGTACCAATACACACGATTGACAGGGTTATAATAGTTTAGAATTTGATTTTTGGGATGATTCCACGGCAGAAGTATCGCTACACTAACACTTCCCTTTCAGAAGGATAGCCCCATTTTTTAGGTATGCGTACATCCTTAACCCCCGCAACCATCGCGCTTCCCAGTCGTTTTTATATAAAAGTATTACGCCATGATGAAATCATAGCGTCAGTTGAGCGAAAGAATAAACCTGAACCATTTTAATTTCTCTTTAATTCTATAAAAATGGACTGAAAGGCTTATTTTTTCGGATAATCGACGAAGAATGCTCCGAGAGTATGGCAGAAACTGCGGTAATAAACGGTGTTGCCAGGTTTCCTCTCCGGCGGAAGAGAAACTCCCGGTCCTGGGACCGGGAGTGTGCCATCAGGCGTGGGGTTTTTGCGGATTCTCATCCTGATCGACGGCAAAGCAGGCTACCAGCTGGCCGCCGTAATCCTTAAGCTGCGGCTGAAGCTGGGTGCAGGGACCAAAGCGTCGACGGCAGCGCGCGTTAAAGGCGCAGCCCGGCGGTGGATTCAGCGGGCTCGGCAGTTCGCCGGTCAGCTTGATCCGCTCGCGCCGATCGTCCGGATTCAGACGCGGCGTCGCCGACAACAGCGCCTGGGTGTACGGATGACGCGGATTGTTGAAGATCTGGTCCTTGGTGCCCTTCTCCACGCAGCGGCCGAGATACATCACCATCACTTCATCAGCGATGTGCTCGACGACCGACAGGTCGTGGGAGATAAACACGTAGGACAGCCCTAAATCCTGCTGCAGATCCATCATCAGGTTCAGCACCTGGGCACGTACCGAAACGTCCAGCGCGGAAACCGGCTCATCGGCAATCACCACGTCCGGATCCAGCATCAGCCCGCGGGCAATAGCGATACGCTGGCGCTGACCGCCGGAAAACATATGCGGGTAGCGATCGTAATGCTCGGTTTTCAGGCCGACCTTCGCCATCATCGCCAGCGCTTTTTCACGGCGCTGCTCTTTACTCAGGCTGCTGTTAATCAACAGCGGCTCTTCCAGAATCTGCCCCACTTTTTTACGCGGGTTTAGCGAACCATACGGGTTCTGGAACACAATCTGGATTTTCTGCCGCCGCAGCTTCTGCGCCTGCGGGTCGTGCTTAAGCAGATCCTGCCCCTGATAATACAGCTCACCGCCGGTGGGGATCTCAATCATTGTCAGCAGACGACCGAGGGTCGATTTGCCGCAGCCCGACTCCCCCACCACCGCCAGCGTTTTACCACGCTCAAGGGTAAAGGAGACGCCGTCCAGTGCTTTCACCAGTCGTTCCGGGGCGAATATTCCCTTCTTCACCGGGTAGTGTTTTTTCAGATCAATGGCCTGCAACAGCGGTTGTTGCGCGGCGGCCTTTTGCGTACTCATAATCCAGGCCTCCCGGCATCATCGAGTGGGTAGTGACATTTAGACTGACGGCCGCCGGTAAGATCCGCGAGCGCGGGCTCTTCGCTCCGGCATTTATCCGTGGCATAGGGGCAGCGCGGGTTCAGCAGACAGCCGACAGGACGGTCATATTTCCCCGGCACCACGCCCGGCAGCGACGCCAGACGCGCCTTATCCTGGGCGAACTCCGGCAGCGCGCGCAGCAGCGCCTGGGTGTACGGATGACGCGGCGCGCGGAAGATATCCTTCGCATCACCGGTCTCCACCACCTGACCCGCATACATGACGATAATTTTATGCGCCGCCTCGGCCACCAGCGCCAGGTCGTGGGTGATCAGCACCAGCGCCATATTCTCTTGCTGCTGCAACTCCAGCAGCAGCTCGATGATCTGCGCCTGAATAGTCACGTCCAGCGCGGTGGTCGGTTCATCGGCAATCAGCAGTTTTGGCCGACAGGCAATCGCCATCGCGATCATCACGCGCTGACTCATCCCGCCGGAAAGCTGGTGCGGGTAAACGTCGAGCCGCGACGCCGGATCGGGAATGCCCACCAGGTTCAGCAGGTCGATGGCCCGCTGACGGCGAGTTTGCTTATTGCCGCCCTGATGAACTTTGATCGCTTCCATAATCTGGTAGCCGACGGTATAGCACGGATTGAGGCTGGTCATCGGATCCTGGAAGATCATCGCCACTTCCGCCCCCACCAGCTGACGCCGCTCTTTTTCAGAGATGCGCTGCAGGTCGCGGCCATTGAACTCCAGTTTGTCCGCCATCACCCGGCCGGGATAGTCAATCAGGCCCATAATCGCCAGCGAACTGACGGATTTACCGGAACCGGACTCCCCCACAATACCGACCACTTCACCCTGATTCACGCTATAGCTGATGCGGTCTACGGCGCGGAACGGCGCGTTCTCATCGCCGAAATGCACCGATAATTTATCTACATTTAATAACGCCATCTCGAACCTCTTACTGCTTCAGTTTGGGATCGAGCGCGTCACGCAGACCGTCACCCATCAGGTTAAATGCCAGCACCGTCAGCAGGATCGCCACGCCCGGGAAGGTCACCACCCACCAGGCGCTTTGCGCGAACTGCAATACGTCGGAGAGCATGGTGCCCCACTCAGGCGTCGGCGGCTGCGCGCCCATGCCGAGGAACCCCAGCGCTGCCATGTCGAGAATGGCGTTAGAAAAGCCCAGCGACGCCTGAACGATCAGCGGCGCGAGACAGTTGGGAAGAATATTGACGAACATCTGGCGCATCGCGCCGGCGCCCGCTACGCGGGAAGCGGTCACGTAGTCGCGGTTGACCTCCACCAGCACCGCGGCGCGCGTCAGACGCACATAGTGCGGGAGCGCCACGAAGGTTAGCGCCAGCGACGCGTTGACGATAGATGGCCCGAAGATAGCCACCAGCACCAGCGCCAGCAGCAGGCTCGGCAGCGCCAGCATAATATCGACGACGCGCATAATGATGGAATCCACCACCCCGCCGAAATAGCCCGCCACCAGGCCGAGCACCACGCCAAGGATCAGCGACAGGACCACCACCAGGCAGCCCACCAGCAGCGACAGGCGGGCGCCGTACATCAGACGCGACAGAATATCGCGGCCCACGTCGTCGGTACCAAGCAGATGCGCCAGGCTGCCGCCATCCTGCCAGAACGGCGGCGCCAGCAGCGAATCACGGAACTGATCCGCCGGGTTATACGGGGCGAGGAAGTTGGCGAACACCGCGATGATAATCATCACCGCCACGTACACCAGACCGACGACCGCGCCTTTGTTGCGTTTGAAATAGTGCCAGAACTCCTGCAGCGGGGTCATTGGCACCGGTGCAGCAATAGCTTTATTCTCAGAAACTTGTGACATGATGGCCCCTTACTTCTTATGCCGGATACGCGGGTTCACCACGCCATACAGCAGGTCGACCAGCAGGTTGACGAGGATAATCATCGTCGCCACCAGCAGCACCCCGCCCTGCACCACCGGATAATCGCGACGCTGCAGCGCGTCGATCAGCCAGCGGCCTAAACCAGGCCATGAGAAAATGGTTTCCGTCAGGATGGCGCCCGCCAGCAGCGTGCCCACCTGCAGGCCAATGACCGTGACCACCGGCAGCATCGCGTTGCGCAGCGCGTGGACCACAATCACTCGCATCCGGGTCAGCCCTTTGGCGCGCGCGGTACGAATATAGTCTTCGCCGAGCACTTCCAGCATCGACGAACGGGTCATACGCACAATCACCGCCAGCGGGATGGTGCCCAGCACGATAGCCGGCAGGATCATATGCATTAAGGCGTCAATAAAGTCGCCCTGCTCGCCCCAGATGGCGGTGTCGATCAGCATGAAGCCGGTCAGCGGCAGAGTATCGTCAAGGAACACCGTATCGCTGATACGCCCGGAGACCGGCGTCAGGTTCAACTGCACCGAAACCAGCATAATCAGCATCATGCCCCACCAGAAGATAGGCATGGAGTAGCCGGTCAGCGCCAGACCCACGGCGGTGTGGTCAAAGATGGATCCGCGTTTTACCGCAGCCAGCACGCCCACCGGAATACCGACGGCGACAGCGAAAATCATCGCGCAAACGCCCAGCTCAAGGGTGGCTTTAAAGCGCGGGACAAACTCTTGCCACACGGGAATGCGGCTTTTCAGCGAGATGCCTAAATCACCGTGCAGTACGCCCCAAATGTAATGGGCATATTGCTGCCACAGCGGCTTATCAAGGCCCATTTCGGCCAGCAGCTGCGCGTGACGCTCGGGGGAAATACCACGTTCACCCGCCATAATCATCACCGGATCGCCGGGGATCATATGGACGAAGGCAAAGGTGAGAAGGGTGATACCGATAAATGTCGGGATGACGAGTCCCAGACGTCGGAGAATAAACTGCAACATAACCCGGATTCTCTCTAGTGACGCCCCGCCTGGCGACAGGGCGTCTGTATTGCTCACAAAAGCATTCCCCGGAATAGCGGGAATACGCCCCCTACCTCTCCCGCGCGGGGAGAGGAGGTCAGGCATCGTGCTTATTATTCGACGGAGACGTTATCGAAGTGGTGTTTGCCCAGCGGATCCACCACATAGCCTTTGACTTCTTTACGCACCGGCTCATAGACGGTGGAGTGGGCGATGATCAGCGCCGGAGCCTGGTCATGCATCACTACCTGAGCCTGTTTGTACAGTTCAATACGCTTGTTGTGGTCGTCGGTAGCGCGGGCCGGCTGAATCAGATCTTCAAACGGCTTATAGCACCAGCGCGAGTAGTTGGAGCCGTCTTTCGCTGCGGCGCAGCTGAACAGGGTCGCGAAGAAGTTATCCGGATCCCCGTTGTCACCGGTCCAGCCCATCATTACGGTCTGGTGCTCGCCCGCTTTCGCCCGCTTCAGATATTCACCCCACTCATAGGTGACAATCTTGGCCTGGACCCCGACTTTCGCCCAGTCAGCCTGGATCATTTCAGCCATACGGCGAGCATTCGGGTTGTACGGACGCTGTACTGGCATTGCCCACAGGTCGATGGTGAAGCCTTTTTCCAGGCCCGCTTCTTTCAGCAGCTGTTTCGCCTTCTCCGGATCGTAGGTGTAATCCTTAACGTCGTCGTTATAGCCCCACATAGTCGGCGGGATCAGGTTCTTCGCCGCCTGGCCTGCGCCCTGGTAAACGGCTTTGATGATCGCTTCTTTGTTGACCGCGTAGGTCAGCGCCTGACGAACTTTGACGTCGTCCAGCGGTTTCTTCTCGGTGTTGAAGGAGAGATAACCGACGTTCAGGCCCGGCTGTTCCAGCAGGGTAATGTTCTTATCTTCCTTCATGCGCGCGATGTCCGCCGGGTTCGGGTACGGCATCACCTGGCACTCATTTTTCTGCAGTTTGGCATAGCGCACGGAAGCGTCCGGGGTGATGGAGAAGACCAGACGATCGATCTTCGGCTTGGTACCCCAGTAGCCCGGGAAGGCTTTATACAGAATGCGGGAATCTTTCTGGTACTGCAGCAGCTGGAATGGGCCGGTACCGATTGGATTGAGGTCCACTTTTTCCGGCGTGCCAGCTTTCAACATGTTATCGGCATACTCTTTCGACAGGATGGAGGCGAAGTCCATGGCCAGGTCAGCGAGGAACGGCGCTTCCGGGCGAGTCAGGACGAACTGGACGGTTTTATCGTCCACTTTCTTCACTTCGCTAATCAGGTCCGGTAACCCCATCCCTTCAAAGTATTCATAGCTGCCGCCAGAAACTTTATGGTACGGGTTATTGGTATTCTTCTGGCGATCGAAGGAGAACACGATGTCATCGGCGTTCAGGTCACGGGTGGGTTTGAAGTCTTTATTATCTTGCCACTTCACGCCCTGGCGCAGATGGAAAGTATAGGTTTTGCCATCAGGACTGACTTCCCATTTCTCAGCAAGCCCTGGAATAACTTCCGTGGTACCGGTTTTAAATTCGACCAGGCGGTTATAGATCGGTACGGAACTGGCGTCATAGGTGGTGCCAGAGGTGAAGAGCTGTGGGTTAAAGCCTTCCGGCGAGCCTTCAGAACAATAAACCAGGGTTTTCGCTTGCACGCTGGCGGCGACGGTCATGGCGACCAGGCTCAGACCAAGCTTCAGCATCCCTGATTTCTTCAAGGAAATACTCATTATTCTGCTCCAAAACTGTGATGTTGTTTGCATATATCCGCCGGACCTTTATTTATTTTTATTCGTCCTATTTCAAACAACGGATGCGTTGGCTGCGCTCGATCATCCCAGTCACATCGTTATCTATGCTCAGGGGAGCTCGTACACTTGCCGCCTTTCCGCAGCTCGAACTATTTAGAATATACCCGGTCCAGTCGGTGGTGCCCGAAGGCGTAGAGAGAGATGGGGATTCCTTTCGCAAAAACGACTGAGTTGCAGTACGGATTCTCCATGAAATGCCCCTCATGCCCTACAATCTGTCAACAGAATGGGGAAACGTCAATACAGCCAGCCGGGTTTTACATCCAGCGTGAGAAACGGCAGGCAAAGATTAAAAAAACTTCAAGGCGCTATTTTCAGCAGAGAAATTTATGCTACGGGTCAATAAGCAGAATAATGACCTTAATAATTTGCAACACGCAGAGGGAAACAATTCCAACAAATGAGAAAAATTTCTTGCCGTGTGACCAATATGTGAGCGATTAATAGCGCGAACGTTAAAGCGCACAGCGGAAAATGCTACATTTAGCCATAAGCTTCGCGAAAAAAGATCTGTTCATCGATAAAAAAATGCAATGGAAGATGTCACAAAATAGCGAATAGCTGGCTGGAAACGTGGGTAAAGTCGTTTATTGTGATTTTGGTGGAATTTTTGGCCAGTGGCGCACTGATGATGCCCGGCGGCGCTGCGCTTGCGCGGGCCTACGGAACACAAGTCGAACTCTGCCCCCGGAGGTTCTCATCCTCACAGGCCTCAGATGCAAAAAAGCCTGCTCGTTGAGCAGGCTTTTCGAATTTGGTCGGTGATAGAGGATGACTCACCACTTCGTGGCTCGCCCTGCGGGCCGTTGCTGACGCAACGTTCTCTCGCTTCGCTCGAGTCGAACCTCCTGCCCCCGGAGGTTCTCATCCTCACAGGCCACAGATGCAAAAAAGCCTGCTCGTTGAGCAGGCTTTTCGAATTTGGTCGGTGATAGAGGATTCGAACCTCCGACCCCTTCGTCCCGAACGAAGTGCGCTACCAGGCTGCGCCAATCACCGAATGCGGGGCGCATCTTACTGCTGGGATGCCTACCCGTCAATGCCTTATTTTCAAAAAATCGCTCAACCGGCGAGAAACTCAGCAGCCTGAGCAGCGAATCGCCGGTTGGTCATCGTTTTCAGCGGCAGGTCACCTCAAACGCTTTGCGATACTCGGATACCTTACAGGTCACCGGCTCACCGAGATAGGTCGAGCCCGCCGGGTTGAATTTAAATTCCCCCAGCAGCATCGTCAGTTCCCCCAGCTCCGGGCAGGATTGCTGATGACGCATAATATCCGGGCGGGTATCGTTATTCACCGCGCGGGCGATGTCGCTGTATGCCAGCTTGTCGGCAAAGGCATTAGCACAAAACTGCAGTTCGCTTTGCGCCATATGCGCGGCCTGCCCTTTCAGCTCGGCATGCTGCGCCAGCAGCAGCTGGCGAACCTCGCCGGCCCGGCTGTAACCGATCGCCGAATAGCCGGCCTTATTGCTGAGGTTGACGCTGGCGCCAGCCTCAAGCAGCGCCTCAACATTGGCTTTATTATTCATTTTGACCGCCAGCATCAGCGGGCTGAGGTCGTTGGCGGAGAGCTGGTCCACCTTTGCGCCGCGCTGCACCAGCGCCGCGATCACCGCAGGCGACCCCTGACCCGCCGCCACCTGCAGCGCCGTGAGTCCTTCACGGTTCGGCTTATCCACCTCCACACCGGAGGCCGACAGCGCCAGCACCAGATTGGGATCATCCCCCGCCGCCGCCAGCATCAGCGGGGTGGTGCCGGATTTATCCGCCAGGCTGGTGTCCGCCCCGGCGTTGGCCAGCGTCGTGATGGTTTCCGCCGAACGCGCGTGATCGACCGCGAGGAAAAAGGCCGATTCCCCTGACGCATTGACGGCCTTCACGTCCGCCCCGTGCCTGATCAGCAGCGCCACGATCTCGTCGACGTTCTTCTTAAACGCGCCGGGCGCCAGTTGTAACGCCATGTCTTCGGTCATCAGCGCGCGGTTACCCGTCGCCAGCGATTTCGCCGCCGTTGCGCCGACAATTTTATCCAGCGCGCTCTCCTTCTCGACAGGCGCATCGGGCTTTTTCATCGCCAGAATATGCTGATAGTCGTTTCTGACGTCCCCGCCGTCGGCAATGGCGGACATCAATGCCGTACTCTTCTCGACGCTGGTCTGATTTACCGACGCGCCGGCCTGGAGAAGATCGCCGATAATCGCGGCATCGCTGCCGCGCGCCGCCGCCAGCATCAGCGCCGTGACGCCCTGGCGCGTCTGGAGATTCGGCTTCGCCTGACGCTTAAGCAGTAACGCTACCACATCACGACGATTTTCCGCGGCAGCGACCATCAGGCCACTCAAGCCGGTTTTATCCTGACCATCCACATCAATGCCGTTATTCAGCATGGCTTCGATCGTCGCTGGCGCATCGTATTTACAGGCCAGCAGGAACTGGCTGGTCTCTTCCTCAGACTGGCAGCCCGCGAGCATCAACAGGCACAGTAAGGCCAACCCCTTTATCACCTTCATCCTTTCTCTCCATGAAAAGTTCGTGCACAGGGGGAGCGAGAAAACTGGAGGGTAATCAAAGAAGAAGAGGCAACCTGCCAGACACATCCACTGTGCGAAAAAAATCCCTCGCGCGGCGTCTGCCGGCGAGGGATTAGCTTATCCTGGGCTCAGGAAGGGAGAACAGACCCGAGAATCTGAAAATAAACCCCGTGCCTTACTTTTTCCACCGGCACCAGTTGTTATTCTCATTGATCCCGCCATCCGGCGAGGTATAGCCGAGACAGCCCATAATGGTGTCATACAGCTCGACGTGACGGCGCGGCACCTTCATCGCAGCCTGCTGCTGCAGATGGGCAAACGCGGCGGCATGATCGGGGTTCTCCAGGTATTTATCCGACATCCACACCATCATCGGCACGCGGAACTGCTCCGGCGGCGCCATCTTGCGCGGCGTTCCGTGCAGGTGTTCGCGTTCATTAATCGACTCCCCATGATCGGCGGCATAGAACACAATCGCTTTCTTATCCCGCAGCTGGTCGAGGACGCTGACGATAAAGTGATCGACGTAGGTCACGCTGTTATCGTAGGAGTTAATCAGCTCCGCTTTCGAGCACTTGTTGTCGACGCCAACGCACTCCGGCTTCCACTGGGCGAAGCTGCGCGGGTAGCGTTGGGTGTAGTTAAAGTGGGAGCCTTTGGTGTGGAGAATGATCAGGTGCTTACCGGAGGCGTTGCCCTGCGCCATACCGCGTTTCATCTCCTCCACCAGCAGCATATCGTCAACGCTCTTACCGCGGTTGCGCGGCTCGGCGCCAATTTGCTCGCGGTAGGCGATATTGTTGGCCATCGTGTTGCTGTAGAACCACATCTCGCTCTGCATGGCATAGAGATTGCCGTTGAAGCCCAACTGATGAAGCACGGCAAAGACGTTCTGCTCTTTGAGCGTTCGCTGCGGGTTATCCTCCGCCCCGCCCTGACGCACAAACATACAGCGTAACGACAGCTTGGTGGCGGTATCGCAGGAGTAGCCGCGGAAGGCGACAAGATTCTTCTCTTTCTCCAGCTCTGGCGTGGTATTGCGGCTATAGCCGAGGATACCCATATGGTCCCAGCGGGTCGTTTCGCCAATGATAAACACCACGTAGGTGTCATCCAGGCCTTCCGGCGCGACGTAGGTAAACTTCTTCGCCGGGTTAATCAGCGATTTATTATCCGAGGATTCATCCACCTGCGCCCAGGCGTACAGCCCCAGCGCCGACAGCCAGTTTGATGGCAGATAGGAGTTGGCGATCACCCCGCCATAGCTCGGCATATCCACTTCCGAATGGCGCTCCACATCATGCTGACGCAGCTCAAGCAGGCGGATGGGACCCCAGACAATGAGTCCGGCCAGCACGACGATCAATACGTTTTTAACCCGCTGACCCGGGGTGCGCAGTTGGCGCAGCAGCGTATGGCGGCAGCGGTTGCTCCAGATGAACAGCAGCGGCGGCGCGCTCACCACCACCAGCCAGAGGATCAGGTGCCAGCCAATGACCTCTTTCGACAGGTCGATATCGGTGGTCATCACCGAAGCGATAATTCCGTAGCCAATCACCACATTGAGGAACGTCATGTAATAACTGGCGGCGGCGGAAAACAGGACAATCAGCGTCGCCAGAATGCGCCAGATGCGGCGACCAAACAGTGACAGCAGACGTAACAGGAAGAAGGTGACAAAGACCGTGGCGACCAGTTCAACGACACCGGAAAGCCCTTTCCAGAAAGTGAACTCTTGAGCATAACCATCGAAACGCCGGAAAAAAACGGCGATGTTCATAAACCAGCCGATGTACAGCGCCAGCCAAAAACTAAGCTTCTGCTGCGTCATCGTTCTAATATATTTCATGCAAGCAAACCTGGAAAAAGAAGAATAAAACACCGCCTGACGCTGTGGCACGAGTCAGTAGGCTAATAGGGTGCGTTAGGGTTGGTTATCAGAAACCTCTACAAAGCGCGATAAGTAGACCACAGGGAACGGGAAAAGTATCAGGAGGGAATGTGATCCAGCCAAACATTTACAAAACATTTGGCTGGATTGGCACTATTTGCTTAGGGGATTAACCAGGGGCACGTTTCGCGCTGCAGGTTTCAGGCGTGCGCCTCGCTATAAACACTGCCTTTCGGCTGACGGATGGTGGTGGACAGCGCCAGCGACAGTATCAGCAGGGCGAAGATCACGCAGAAGGTCACGTAGAAGCCGCCGAACAGCGAAGCGATGAGAGAGCCGCAGATGCTGCCGATACCAAAGCCCAGATAAATCACGCCGTAGTTTTTCGCCAGATTGTTCAGGCCAAAGAACTCACTCACCAGCGACGGGAAGACGGTGATGGTGCCGCCGAAGTTAAAGGCGACGCAGGCGATGGCGGCGAAGAAAGTCATGGCATTCAGCGGGGCGAACAGCAGCGCGGCCATCCCTACCAGCGACACGATCTGACCGAGGGTAATCACACGAATGCGGGAGATCTTGTCGGACAGGATGCCTAACACCAGGCGGCCGCTGAGGTTAGCAATCGAGATAACGGTTACCGCGTTTGCCGCCGTGGCGACATCCAGGTGGACCATCCCCTGGGCAATATCTTTCGCCACGCCAATCACGTACAGTCCGCTCATGCAGGCCGTCAGGAACATCACCGCCAGCATCCAGTACTGCGGTTTGCGCATCGATTCGGCGAGAGTAAAGTCATTTTCCACGACGCCGTTGGCCGCGGTGGTCGCCGTATGATTCGGCGCATCTTTCATCAGGGTCGCGCCAAAGACGATCATCACCAGCACGATAGCGCCCCAGATGACGAAGGTTTTTTCCAGGCCGACGGTGGCCAGCAGATGGGAATCAATGAATTTGAACCCCAGGCTGCCGAGCCCATAGGAACCAATGGAGAAAGCAGAGATCAGCCCTTTACGCTCCGGGAACCACTTCACGCAGTTCGACAGGGTCAGCAGATAGCCGGCGCCGTCCGCCAGCCCCACCAGCACGCCCGCGCTCAGCCACAGCATCATCAGGCTGTTGGAGTGCGCGGTCAGGAAGAAGCCCAAACCGAGCAGTATCCCGGAGGCCATGGTCACACGCTTAACGCCAAAGCGTTCCTGCAACTTCCCGGCGACCGACGAGGAGAGCGCCAGCCCGAGGCTCAGCAGGCCAAAGGAGAAAGCCACCTGGCTGACCGGCTCGCCCAGTTTGTCAGACAGCGAACTATTAAACAGGCTCCAGGTATAGACCGAACCGAGAGCAAATTGGGTGATGATGGTGCCGATTAGCGTAAGCCAGCGGGTCGATTGACGGTTTGCAGCGTTCATAGCAGTTGTCCTGATAAATTAACTGCCGCCACAATAGCGAAGGCCCCTCATCCTGTGGGGAAAAAGGCATGAACTGCCACCAGCAGGGAATGAAATGCATTAATGGCGGAACGAATGACATTGCAAAACATTCATTCCGCGAATTTCAGGAAAAAAGTTAGTGTGCGCTATCTCACAGAAATGCGCCATTACTGAGATTTAACAATAACCGCGTCGTTTCAAACGCGTAACAATATCGGTCAAAAGTTGGCGCTGACGCCCATCAGATAGAGCGTATTTTCCCCGGATGGGACATTGTCCGCCTGCGACAGCGTCGCCCATGCCGCAACATGGGATCCCAACCGCATATCGGCGCCCAGGGTGACATCACTCCAGCCGCCCTCTCTGGCGCGGGTCGTCGGCGACCAGGCATCGCTGGTAAGCGACTGGTTATAGCTCACCTGAGCCCAGGGATGCACGCCCCACAGCGACTGATAATCCATGCGCCAGCCGAGCGTGTTGACATACCCCGTCTCGCCAGCGCTTCTCGTCACTGGCGCGGTGACGTCACTGCGCAGGCTGGCCACCGGCCCGGAGGTCATGCCATTTGCCAGCAGATAATTCCAGCCAACGCTCTGACCACGGCTGCTGTCCGGTGGCGCCAGCGCCTGGTTTAATGCCAGCCCGCCAGGCGTCTCTGAGGACTTCATCCGCTCAGCGAGAATATCTTCGTAACGTGGTTGGTGATCGCTATCCCATGTATAGCGTTCCGGCGTATTACTTTTTGTATCGATAGCGATATATTCCTGTTGCCAGGCATTCGCTCCAGAGACACACGTCATCCAGACGGATACGCTCGCCGGGAACAAGAAGCCCCGGAGGCCATTGCATTTCTTTATTATCATTAATGCGACTCCAGAAAAGAGCCGAATCGGCAATATTGCTGTGTTTTTTTTGGGGATACGATTTCCCTGTATTAACTATTATCTTTATCTTTCAGCCGTCAAGCCGGGGCGTCCACTTTTTTAGCGCAGAGGGAGAAATAGCTATGCAACGTTGCGGATGGGTGAGTCAGGATCCGTTATATATCGAATATCACGATACCGAATGGGGTGTGGCGCAAAAAGAGGGCCGCCAGCTGTTTGAAATGATCTGCCTGGAGGGCCAGCAGGCCGGTTTGTCATGGATCACGGTGTTAAAAAAACGGCAGAACTACCGTCAGGCTTTTCACCAGTTCGACCCGGTGCGCGTGGCAGCGATGGGGGAAGACGATGTCGAGCAGTTGCTGCAGAATGCCGGCATCATTCGCCATCGGGGAAAAATCCAGGCCATTATCGGCAACGCCCGCGCCTATCTGGCGATGGAAGAAAATGGCGAGTCGTTCACTGATTTTGTCTGGTCCTTCGTCAACAATGAGCCGCAGGTGACCTGCGCCGCGACGCTGGCGGAGATCCCCACCACGACGCCGGCCTCCGATGCGCTGTCGAAGGCATTGAAAAAACGCGGCTTTAAATTTGTCGGCTCGACAATCTGTTATTCCTTTATGCAGGCCTGTGGACTGGTCAACGACCATATCACCGGCTGCTTCTGTCACCCTGGAGGTCAGGATGATCCGCAAGTGGGACACTAAAGATACCGCGCCGCTGCTGGCCCTGTGGCTGGACAGCACGATTCATGCCCATCCTTTTATCAGCGAAAGTTACTGGCGCGACAGCGTCGCGGTGGTACGGGATGTCTATCTTCCCGCCGCCAGCACCTGGGTCTGGGAACGCGATGGGGAATTAAAAGGCTTTGTTAGCGTGCTGGACTCCCGCTTCGTCGGCGCGCTGTTTGTCGCGCCGGACGCCATCCGCCAGGGCATTGGCCGGGCGCTGCTGGATGAAGTCAAACAGCACTACGCCTGGCTGAGTCTCGAGGTTTACCAGAAGAACGAATCGGCGGTCAGTTTCTACCATGCGCAGGGCTTCCGGATTGAAGACTGCGCATGGCAGGACGACACTCAGCACCCGACGTGGATTATGCGTTGGCCGGCGGATCAAATGCTGTAAGCGGCAGCGTCGGGCCGGTATATTTCTCCAGCCACGCCAGGGCGGTGTTCCCGGCACAGCCGTTGCCCAGCCGGGATGTCGGGATATCTTTGGTTAAGACATTCACCGCCCCGTTTTTGCAGATGCCCACCCGCGGATCCAGGTCGGGCCATGCCCCTTCATGCAGGCAAATCACCCCCGGGCGGATCCCCTCCGTCACCACCGCGCCGGCCAGCACCTGACCGCGGGCGTTCCACACCCGCACCAGATCGCCATCGGCAATCCCCCGAGCCCGGGCATCCTGCGGATGAATAGTCACCGGTTCGCGTCCGGCGACAGCATAGCGTTCGCGCAGCGTGGTGTGGTTCAGTTGACTGTGCAGACGGTGGGCCGGATGGGCCGACAGCAGCTGCAGCTGCCCCGCCTCAGCGTTGCCATGCCACTCGTCGGGCTCCAGCCACATCGGGTGCGGCGGGCAATCGGCGTAGCCAAAGGCGGCGATGGTCGGCGAGTGGATCTCAATTTTACCGCTCGCCGTTTTCAGCGGATTAGCCTGCGGATCGGCGCGGAAGGCGGCGAAGCGCGCAAAACGGGCATTCTCCGGCTCCTCTGGCATCTCAATCAGCTGGTTAGCCTGCCAGAATTCGGCAAACGGCGGCAGCATCACCTGCTGGTGAGCCCCGCGCTGGGCGGCGATCTGATAGAAGGTCTCCAGCCACTGCAAATCACTCTTCCCTTCGGTGAAGCGCTCGCGGCCGCCCACCTCCCAGCGTTCGCTGAGGTCGGCAAAGACCGTGAAATCGTCGCGCGCTTCATCTCGCGGGGCGACCACCTGCTTCATCGGCACCAGATGCTGATTGCTGTAATCTCCAGTCATGGTCAGATCGTTGCGCTCAAACGAGGTGGTCGCCGGCAGGACGATATCGGCATGGCGCGCGGCGGCGGTCCAGAAGCATTCGGAGATGACGATCAGCTCCGGCTTCTGCCAGGCCTGAATCAGGCGGTTGGTGTCCTGATGATGAGTAAAGTTGGCCCCGCCGGCCCACCAGATAAAGCGAATATCGGGGAAGCGACGCGCCATGCCGTTGTGCTGATACTCTGCCCCCGGATTCTCCAGCGCCTCGACGATCCGCGCGACCGGGATCTTCTCCACCGCGTCCACGCCCCCGGCGACGCTTCCCTGCATCGAGCCCAGTACCGCCGCGCGGCGCGTCGGGTTGCCGCCGTTGGCGAAATGATAGGAAAGACCAAACCCGCCTCCCGGGGTGCCAATCTGCCCCAGCATGGCGGCCAGGGTGACCAGCATCCAGTGCTTCTGCTCGCCATACTGCTGGCGCTGCATGCCCCAGCCAGACATCAGCATGGTGGTATTTTCATGGAAAATTTTCGCCAGTTCACGGATCTTATCCGCTTTCACGCCGCAGATCGCCGCCGCCCAGTCAGCGGTTTTCGCTACGCCGTCGCTTTCGCCGGTCAGATAGCGGGCAAAAATATCGTAGCCGCTGGTGCAGCGGGTAAGAAACGCATCATCCTGCCAGCTATTCTCCACCAGCGTATGGGCGATCCCCAGCATCAGCGCGACATCGGTGCCCATATGCGGCGCGATCCATTCCATCGAATCGCCAAAGAAATCGACGGTTTCCGATCGCATCGGATCGATGCAGATCAGGCGCTTACCGCTCTGGCGCAGCCGGTCGAACCACGGGATCCCCTGCTCGTCGGAGGCGTTCCAGGCAATTTTCAGGGTGTTCAGCGGATTGGCGCTCCACAGCACCACCACTTCGCTGTGCTCGAGCACCAGCGGCCAGCTGGTCTGCTGCTGATACACCTCATTCCCGCCCACGACGTAAGGCATGATCGCCTGCGCCGCGCCAGTGGAGTAATCGCCAAGATGGCCGGTATAGCCGCCCGCCAGGCTCATGTAGCGCTGCAGCAGGGTGGCCGCCTTATGCAGGACGCCGTTAGAGCGCCAGCCGTAGGAGCCGGCGAAAATCGACTGCGGACCGTAGCTTTCGCGGATCCGCCGATGCTGGGCGTCAATTAAATCCAGCGCCTGATCCCAGCTCACCCGCACGAATTCATCCTGACCGCGGACCCCCTGGGGCTTGTCCGGTGAAGCAAGGAAGCCTTTGCGCACCATCGGATAGCGCACGCGGGTTTTGCTGTGGACCTGATCGCGCACCGCCGTTTGCAGCGAGTTGGCAAACGGTGTCGCCAGCGCGCCGCGGGAAGAGAGGACGTTTTCACCGTCCGTTTCCACCAGCATCGGTCCCCAGTGGGCGGCGGTTAAGATGGTTTTGGTTGCAGATGAGGTTGGCAAGGGCGGCTCCTGGTCAGCGAATGCAGGTGTCATGACGGCGTGATGGGCAACCGTTCAATGTTATTTACAAAATGAGATGGTATCCGGGGAATTTTCTACGTAATCACGCGTCATAATCAACCGTCACGTTCGCTGTGACAAAGAATAAAAAGGATTAAGGACATTAAATGAAAAAACGCGTACTTATGATTGCGGCGCTGGTCAGCGGCACTCTGGCCATTTCTGGCTGCACCACCAACCCCTATACCGGTGAACGTGAAGCAGGTAAATCCGGTATTGGCGCAGGTATTGGCTCCTTAGTGGGCGCTGGCGTCGGCGCGCTCTCCTCTTCCAAACATGACCGCGGCAAAGGCGCGCTGATTGGCGCAGCGGCCGGCGCGGCGCTCGGCGGCGGCATTGGTTACTACATGGACGTGCAGGAAGCGAAGCTGCGCGACAAAATGCAGGGAACCGGGGTCAGCGTGACGCGAAATGGCGACAATATCGTGCTGAACATGCCGAATAACGTCACCTTCGACAGCAATAGCGCCAACCTGAAGCCGGCCGGCGCCAACACCCTGACCGGCGTGGCCATGGTGCTGAAAGAGTACGAGAAAACCGCTGTTAACGTCGTCGGCTACACCGACAGCACCGGCAGCAAGGATCTGAATATGCGTCTGTCGCAACAGCGTGCAGACAGCGTCGCCAGCGCGCTGATCACTCAGGGCGTGGCGGCCAATCGCATTCGCACCACCGGCATGGGGCCGGCGAATCCTATCGCCAGCAACAGCACGGCGGAAGGCAAAGCGCAGAACCGTCGCGTGGAAATTACCCTCAGCCCGCTGCAATAAGCGCATCCTCATGTCGCCCGGCAGCCGCTCTGCCGGGCAAAATGCTTGATATCGCTATTTTTCGCGCTAAGGTGTTGGCAGATTTTCAGCAAAGGAAGCCACCATGGCGAAAGCGGCGCGTGCAACTATCAGCGATGTGGCGAAAGCCGCAAAGACCGGCAAAACCAGCATTTCACGTTATCTTAACGGCGAGAAGCATCTGCTTTCCGACGATCTGTTATCACGTATTGAAAAAGCCATTGCCGAACTCGACTACCGCCCCAGCCTGATGGCCCGCGGCCTCAAGCACGGCCGAACCCGCCTTATTGGCCTGATCATCGCCGATATCACCAACCCCTACTCGGTCAATGTCATGAGCGGCATTGAAGCGGCCTGCCGGGAAAAAGGCTTCACCCTGCTGGTGTGTAATACCAATAACGAGCTGGATCAGGAACTGCACTACCTGGACCTGCTGCGCAGCTACCAGGTGGAAGGCATCGTGGTCAACGCAGTCGGTATGCGGGAGGATGGCCTGAACCGCCTGCAGCAGTCGGCCCTGCCGATGGTGCTGATTGACCGTAAAATCCCCGACTTCGCCTGCGATGTGGTCGGGCTTGATAACGCCCAGGCCGCCACCACCGCCACCGAACACCTGGTGGAGAAAGGGTTTGAGGCCATCCTGTTTCTCAGCGAACCGCTGGGCTCGGTGAATACCCGCCGCGAGCGTCTGAGCGCTTTTCGCGCTACCCTCACTCGTCACCACGGCGTGGTGGCTGAAAACGCCGAAGTGCAGCTCAACGACGGCGCGATGATGGACAACGTCCTGCGCCAGTTCCACGCCCGTCACCGCGGGATGCGCAAAGCGGTCATCTCCGCCAACGGCGCCCTGACGCTGCAGGTGGCCCGCGCTCTGAAGCGCGTCGGCCTGATCTGGGGGAGCGATATCGGCCTGCTGGGCTTCGACGAACTGGAGTGGGCGGAGCTGGCTGGCGTCGGTATTACCACCCTCAAACAGCCGACGTGGCAGATCGGCTACGCCGCGGTCGAACAGGTGATTCGGCGCATTGCCGGCACTAACGACCCCATCCGCGAGCGGGTCTTCTCCGGCGAGCTTATCGTCCGCGGATCAACCTCTCGTTAACGATCCTTCGTGATGCCGATCATAAATTAAACATCTCGCCCTTTCTTATGGAACCGATACCATCTAGCGTATTAAGGAGATTAAGCAACAAACGCCGGGAGTAAGAGCGCGATGGCCAGAAAAATTATTGTCGTTACCGCTGCGTATGGTAATGACCATGTTAAATCCTTAGGCGGCCAGGCCGCTGTCCTGCCGTTCATCGCCGACGCCGGTGCGGACGGTGTCGAGATCCGCCGCGAGCTGTGCAGCGCGGAAGAGCTCAACGCTCTGCCGTCGCTGGCGGCCACCATTGAGCGCCACGGCCTGCTGGCCTGCTACTCCGCGCCGCAGGCGCTGTTCGCCGATAACGGCGAGCTCAACCCGGAACTCCCGGCGCTGCTCGCGGAAGCGCAAACCCTTAACGCCCTGTGGCTAAAGCTCTCCCTTGGCCATTTCCTTCACAATCAGCAGTTGGATGAGCTGCGCGAGATCCTCCGCGACAGCGGCATGGCGTTGGTGGTAGAGAATGACCAGACCGACTGCGGCCAGCTGGCGCCGATGCAGCGCTTCAAAGCCGCCTGCAGGGTCCATCAGTTGCCGGTCACCTTAACGTTTGATATGGGCAACTGGCTGTGGGTCGGCGACTCGCCGGAAGAGGCGGCACGCCACCTTGCGCCGGCGGTCAGCTATATTCATGTGAAAGCGGCGGAGCCTCATCATGAGAAATTCCGCGCGGTACCGCCGGATCAGGCCGCCGATCGCTGGCTGGCCCTGCTCGATAATCTTCCTGCCGACGCGCCGCGTGGAATCGAGTTCCCGCTGACTGGCCATGACCTGACGGCCGTGACCCGCCGCTACGTCAACCTGTTACGCGAGGATTAAGCCGTGGAAAATTTAGATGTCATCACCATCGGCGAAGCCATGGCCATGTTTGTCGCCACCGAAACCGGCGATCTGGCCGAGGTGGAGCATTTCATGAAGCGTGTCGCCGGCGCCGAACTGAACGTCGCCACCGGCCTGGCGCGCCTGGGTCTGAAGGTCGGCTGGGTCAGCCGCGTCGGCAACGACAGCTTTGGCCGCTTCGTACTGCAATCGCTGGCGAAAGAGGGGATCGATAGCCACGCTGTCGCCATCGACAACCGCTTCGCTACCGGTTTCCAGATGAAATCGAAAGTCGAAAATGGAACCGATCCCATTGTGGAGTATTTCCGCAAAGGCTCTGCCGCCAGCCATCTGTCGCCGGACGATTTTCGCGCCGACTACTTCACCAGCGCCCGCCATCTGCACCTGAGCGGCGTGGCCGCCGCGCTCTCTGAAAGCTCATATGCGCTGCTGGAGCATGCGGCGAAGGTGATGAAAGCCGAGGGAAAAACCCTCTCTTTCGACCCTAATCTGCGCCCGGTGCTGTGGAAAAGCGAAGCCGAGATGGTGGAGAAACTCAACCGTCTCGCCTTCCAGGCTGACTGGGTTTTGCCAGGCTTAAAAGAGGGCGTGATTCTCACCGGCCAGCAGACCCCGGAAGGGATCGCCGATTTTTATCTCTCCCGCGGCGTCAAGGCGGTAGTCATTAAAACCGGCTGCGACGGCGCCTGGTTCAAGAGCGCCAGCGGCGAACAGGGAACGGTTGATGCCATTAAAGTCGAAAACGTCGTCGATACCGTCGGCGCCGGCGACGGCTTTGCCGTCGGGGTGATTAGCGCCCTGCTGGAAGGCAAAACCCTGCTTCAGGCGGTGAACCGTGGCAATAAAATCGGTTCGCTGGCGATTCAGGTCCAGGGCGACAGCGAGGGGCTCCCCACCCGCGATGCGCTGGGCGAATAACATTTATACGCAACAATAACAGCCGTCCTGTACCCTACCTGCAGCGCGGCACAGCAGCGTCCGTTTCGACGGACGGATGTCACCTCATTGACAGAGGCAAGCCTATGAATAGCTCAACAAATGCAACGAAACGCTGGTGGTACATCATGCCTATCGTGTTTATCACGTATAGCCTGGCGTACCTCGACCGTGCCAACTTCAGCTTCGCCTCCGCGGCAGGCATTACCGAAGACCTGGGCATCACCAAGGGGATCTCCTCCCTGCTGGGGGCCCTGTTCTTCCTCGGCTACTTCTTCTTCCAGATCCCCGGCGCTATCTATGCGGAGCGCCGCAGCGTTCGCAAACTGATCTTTATCTGCCTGATCCTCTGGGGCGGCTGCGCCTCGCTGACCGGTGTTGTGCATAATATCCCGGCGCTGGCGGCCATTCGCTTTATCCTCGGCGTCGTCGAAGCGGCGGTGATGCCGGCGATGCTGATCTATATCAGCAACTGGTTCACCAAATCAGAGCGCTCTCGCGCCAACACCTTCCTGATCCTCGGTAACCCGGTGACGGTCCTGTGGATGTCGGTGGTCTCCGGCTACCTGATTCAGGCCTTCGGCTGGCGGGAAATGTTCATCATCGAAGGGGTGCCGGCAGTGATCTGGGCCTTCTGCTGGTGGGTGCTGGTAAAAGACAAACCGTCGCAGGTTAACTGGCTGGCGGAGAGTGAAAAAGCCGCGCTGCAGGAACAACTGGATCGTGAACAGCAGGGCATCAAAGCGGTGCGTAACTATGGCGAAGCCTTCCGCTCCCGCAACGTGATCCTGCTCTGCGCGCAGTACTTTGCCTGGAGTATCGGCGTGTACGGTTTTGTACTGTGGCTGCCGTCGATTATCCGCAGCGGCGGTGAAAATATGGGGATGGTGGAAGTGGGCTGGCTCTCTTCGGTTCCGTACCTGGCGGCCACTATCGCCATGATCGTGGTCTCCTGGGCCTCCGATAAAATGCAGAACCGTAAGCTGTTCGTCTGGCCGCTGCTGCTGATTGGCGGACTGGCCTTCATCGGCTCCTGGGCGGTCGGCGCCAACCACTTCTGGGTGTCTTATACCCTGCTGGTGGTGGCCGGTGCGGCAATGTATGCGCCTTACGGCCCCTTCTTCGCCATTATTCCGGAAATGCTGCCGCGTAACGTCGCCGGAGGCGCCATGGCGCTGATCAACAGTATGGGCGCTCTGGGCTCCTTCTGCGGCTCGTGGTTTGTCGGCTACCTGAACGGTGCCACCGGCAGCCCCGCAGCCTCCTATATTTTTATGGGGGTGGCGCTTTTCGCCTCAGTATTGCTGACTTTGATTGTTAAGCCTGCTAATAATCAAAACATTCCGCTTGGCGCTCACCACGCCTGAACTATTTCTACTACGGAGATTCGCATGAAGCCGTCTGTCATTCTCTATAAAACGCTTCCCGACGACCTGCTACAGCGCCTGGAGGAGCACTTTTCCGTCACTCAGGTAAAAAACCTGCGGCCGGAGACCGTTTCGCAGCATGCAGAGGCCTTCGCCCAGGCTGAAGGCCTCCTGGGCTCCAGCGAAAAGGTTGACGCCGCGCTGCTGGAGAAGATGCCGAAGCTGCGTGCGACCTCTACCGTTTCCGTTGGCTATGACAACTTTGACGTCGAGGCGCTGAACGCTCGCCGGGTGCTGCTGATGCATACCCCGACCGTACTGACCGAGACCGTCGCCGATACGGTCATGGCGCTGGTGCTGAGCACCGCGCGCCGGGTAGTGGAAGTGGCGGAGCGCGTCAAAGCGGGCGAGTGGACGAAGAGCATTGGCCCGGACTGGTTCGGCAGCGACGTGCACCATAAAACCTTAGGTATCGTCGGCATGGGCCGCATCGGTATGGCGCTGGCGCAGCGCGCCCACTTCGGGTTCGGCATGCCGATCCTGTATAACGCGCGCCGCCAGCATCCGCAGGCGGAAGAGCGCTTCAATGCCCGCTATTGCGATCTCGATACCCTGCTGCAGGAAGCCGATTTCGTCTGCCTGATCCTGCCCCTGAGCGAAGAGACCCACCATCTGTTCGGTCAGGCGCAGTTTGCCAAAATGAAATCTTCCGCCATCTTCATTAACGCCGGACGTGGCCCGGTGGTGGACGAGCAGGCGCTGATCGCTGCTCTGCAGGCGGGTGAAATTCATGCTGCCGGCCTTGATGTCTTCGAACACGAACCGCTGGCAAAAGACTCGCCGCTGTTAACCCTACCAAACGTTGTCGCGCTGCCGCATATCGGCTCTGCCACCCATGAGACGCGCTACAACATGGCGGCCTGCGCGGTGGACAACCTGATCGATGCCCTGAACGGTAATGTAGAGAAAAACTGCGTTAACCCGCAGGTCAAATAAGCCATAAAAAAACCCGGGTAGCGGCGGCAATCGCCCTCCCCGGGTTCTTTTTGCATCTTATCCATCATCCTGCTCGTTCGCCGCAGCCAACGTCAGCCAGATGAGACATTAACGGGTGGCGTTCACCGCTGCCGTCCATGCCTGATTAAACGCCTGATGCTGCGCCGCCAGCGGCCCAATCAGCGCATTGTACTGGCTGGCCTGCTGCGAGGTGGGGAACTGAATGCCGTTGGCCACAAAGCTCACCTGGGTCCCCTGCTGAGCGACAAAATCCCCCACCTGAACCAGCTGCTGGGTAAAGATTTGCGCGGCCGGGATCAGCGGCTGCAGCGCGTCAGCTGGCGCGGTCACCACCTTGGCGTAAACCTGATCGAAGACCGGCTTAAGATCGTCAGCCTGCTTCAGAGCGCTATGCGCGGCATCGGCCTGCATTTTCGCATTCTGCAGCTGCTGGCTGAGCACGCCCAGCGCGCCGTTCGCCTGACGCAGCGGCTCACGCTGGGTCATATAGTCCTGCGGGACGCGGATAGCATTGACGCTGTCCACCACCGGGCGCAGACCAGCGTCCATCGCCTGGCTCACCTGCTGCGAGTAACCGTAGATCACCGCGTAGTCAGAGACAAAAGGCCCAAACTGTTTTTTCTGATCGGCGGTCAGCGTCGGCAGACGTTCACCGCTACGCATCGCCGTATTCTGCAGGAAGTCGATAAACGCTTTGCGCTGATCGCCTTCTTTATCAAAACACCCACTCAGGCTAACCACCATCAATAAGGCCGCCATAGCCGCAAACCAGCGAGAGCAGGACTTTCCTGTCGCCATTTTTTTACTCCTTTCAGCCAAAAAAAGCGCACAACGACACACACGTGCCAGACGCTGACAAGGATAGTCCAGCTCGGCCTCGCAGGATACCCTTTACTGCTAATCTTACGCAGGAAAAACGCCATTTCGCACGCCATCGTCGCGGTGTAGAACGTCTGTTATGCACATCACAAATATAGTCATCACATTCTGCGAGCGAAGTTTATATAACCATCTGATTTTTATGGCACTAAAAAAGTTTCCGTACGACGTGGCGTCCTAAAACGGACGATAATCGCACGCTTTGGCGCGCGCCTGCATTGCCTGCCCCCCACTTCAATGATTTGATGAATGAGCGATTAACGGCGATACGTTCGATTATCGCACAAATCAAACTCAATGACGCGAGGACGACGATAAAAACAGACCTCTGTCCCTCGCTCAGTCTGCCAGGAAAGCCGTATGACTAAGACAACCATCGACATTCAGGCCTTTATCAACGAGCACCCCTTCACCCGCTACCAGTGGATGATCCTTGCGCTCTGCTTTATCACCGTCGCGATGGACGGATTCGACACCGCGATCATCGGATTTATCGCCTCCGACCTGGTACAGGAATGGGGCGTGGAAAAATCGGCGCTCGGCCCGGTGATGAGCGCCGCGCTGGTGGGCCTGGCGGTCGGCGCCTTAACCGCGGGGCCGCTGGCTGACCGCATCGGCCGCAAAAAAGTGCTGATTATGTCGATCGTGGTGTTCGGCGGATTCAGCCTGCTTACCGCCTTCGCCACCAGCCTTAATCAGCTGACGCTGCTGCGTTTCCTGACCGGTCTCGGGCTCGGCGCGGCGATGCCGAATGCGGCCACCCTGATGAGCGAATATGCGCCGGAGCGCCGTCGGGCGCTGCTGGTGAACCTGATGTTCGTCGGCTTTCCGATGGGATCATCGCTGGGTGGCTTTTTATCCGCCTGGATGATCCCGCACTATGGCTGGCAGAGTGTGCTGGTGCTGGGCGGCGTGATGCCCCTCCTGCTGGCCGTAGCGTTAATTTTTCTGCTGCCGGAGTCTGCCCGCTATCTGGTGGTGAAGCAGCAGCCGGCGCAGCGCATTGCCGCCATCCTGAAACGCATCGCGCCGCTGCCGGAGGCGGTGGAATTTGAGCTGCGCGAAGCAGGCCAGGTGAAAGAGAAATCGGCCATCGGCGTCATTTTCTCCCCACGCTACGCGGTGGGTACCGTGATGTTGTGCCTGACCTACTTTATGGGCCTGCTGATTTTCTACCTCCTGACCAGCTGGCTGCCGCTGCTGATCCGCGAAACCGGCGCCTCGATGAGTCAGGCCTCCATCATCACCGCCCTGTTCCCGCTGGGCGGCGGGATTGGCGTACTGATCCTTGGCGCCCTGATGGACAAGATCAATCCCAACAAGGTGGTGGCCGTCGGCTGGTTGCTGACCGGCGTTTGCGTCTGCCTGGTGGGTTTCTCCACCAGCAGCCTGGTGCTGATGGGGGTGATGGTGTTTATCGCCGGTAGTATTATGAATGGCGCGCAGTCGTCGATGCCCGCGCTGGCGGCAGGCTTCTACCCGACGCAGGGGCGCGCCACCGGCGTCGCCTGGATGCTGGGTATCGGCCGCTTCGGCGGGATCCTCGGCGCATTCAGCGGCGCCTTCCTGATGCAGGCGCAGCTCTCCTTTGAAACCATCTTCACTCTGCTGGCCATCCCGGCGTTCCTGTCAGCCCTCGCGCTGCTGATCAAATACCGGGTCAGTAAATCCGCGCCGGCGACGAAAGACGACGCGAGAGGTCTGCAGAAAGCCTGATTGTTAAGCCGGCGGCCCGCGCCGGCTTTGCCGCTTTTTTCTTATCCGTTTACAAAAATTTTCGAAGCCATCTCATCGCGTTAGTAATCATTCTCTTAGGCTCCACTGCCGTTTGGCTGCCGGGGCCGATTCGATAGCCTGTTGGCAAATAATCACGGACGTTACCATCCGCTGCACGATTTTCTGACTATTCTTAAAGAGCTTTATAAAAAATCTCTTCCGCTGTGTGATAAAAGGAGTTCTCAATGGAATATAAAGATCCCGTGTTTGAACTGCTGAGCAGCCTGGAACACATCGTATTTAAGGATGATAATCAGAAACTTACCTCAAACCGTAAGTCCACTGTGTTTAGTGAATTTGAGCAACTGCGTAAAGGCACTGGACTTAAGATTGACGACTTTGCCAACGTCATGGGCGTGAGCGTCGCCATGGTAAGAGAGTGGGAGTCGAGACGGGTTAGACCGTCTCCCACCGAGCTGAAATTGATGCGCCTGATTCAGGCCAATCCACAGCTTTCACGACAGTTACTCGATTAATCCAGCGCGCAGCGGCATGGGTCAGTAAGGGGGCTTTTGCCGCTGCACCGTAAAAAAAAGTTTGCTATCAGGTGCTGAACGTGCGTTAATGCTCGCAGGTTTGATGTACAGACCACAGAGCAGTCGAATAGAGCAGTCCTTCTAAGGTTATCCAAAGATACCCCCGTAGTGAACTTTCCCTTTATCGCTTTAAATCTGTAGTCCAGACCGCTACGCCGCAAGGCTCACTTATTTTTTTAAAGGTAATTCACTATGTCCGGTAAAATGACTGGTATCGTAAAATGGTTCAACGCTGACAAAGGTTTCGGCTTCATCACTCCTGACGATGGCTCTAAAGACGTGTTCGTACACTTCTCTGCTATCCAGAACGATGGCTACAAATCCCTGGACGAAGGTCAGAAAGTTTCCTTCACCATCGAAAGCGGCGCTAAAGGCCCGGCAGCTGGCAACGTAACTTCTCTGTAAGTTCAAGCCGCTAAGAATCGAGAATCCCTGCCTGATGGCGGGGATTTTTTTTATCTGTCGCCAACAGCCGCCAGCATACGATGGCGGCTGTTGGGCATTCAGAGCAGGGAAAAGTGCCAGCCCGTCTCCCGCCACGCCAGGCTATGGGTCAGCTTCAGACCGTGTAAAAAAGCCTCATCATGTGACACCACCAGCATCGCGCCTGGAAACGCCGCCAGCGCGCTTTCAATAGCCTGTGTCGATGCTAAATCGAGATGGTTGGTCGGCTCATCCAGCAAAAGCAGCTGAGCGGGATCGCGTCGCCAGAGCACGCACGCCAGGGCCGCTTTCAGACGCTCGCCGCCGCTGAGCGTCGCCAGCGGCAGAGTGACCTTATCCGCGCCAAGCTGGAGCTGCGCCAGACGGGTGCGCAGAAGGCCCTCATCCAGCGGGGTATCGTCCAGGCTCAGGTGCGCCATGACCGATAACGACAGATCCAGCTGCGTCAGATGTTGATCCAGATAAGCCGCGCTCACCGACAGCCGGACATCGCCTGAGACGGCCTGCTCCAGCCCCAGCAGCGTTTTCAGCAAAGTGGTTTTGCCACAGCCGTTCGGTCCCTTTAGCGCAATACGCATCGGACCATCCATACGCCAGTCCAGCGGCGCAGCGGGTGAATGGGCGAGCTGCAATGCTTCCACCACCAGAACCTGCTTGCCGGCGGCCACTTCGCTACCCGGCAGGGTGAACATCACCGGATTGTCGTCTTCTACCCGCTCCCGTGCCTGCTGCACGGCGGCATTCAGACTGCTGTTCTGTTCACGATGCTGACGGCGCAGCGTTCCCGGGCGCTCTTTTGCCGCACCTTTGTACTTCACACGTTCAAACGATGCGATATTTAGCGTATCAACGGTCCGCAGCGTCTGAGCCGAGCGCCGCTGCGCGGCGTCATGCTCCTTTTGCATTCGCGCGCGGGTGCGCCGTCGCTCGGTCACAGCATGCTCCAGCGCCGCGCGCGCAGCCTGCTGCTCCGCCATACGCTGGCGCTGATATTCATCATAGTTGCCGCCGTAGCTGCGCAGCGCCGTCGGCGTCAGCTCAATAATCCTCGGCATCCGCGTCAGTAACTCGCGGTCGTGGCTGGCGATCAGAGCCCCACCCTGCCAGCTTTCCAGTTGGTGATAGAGCCACTCCCGCCCCTGGCGGTCCAGATGGTTGGTGGGCTCATCCAGCAGCAGATAATCGGCGCCGGAGACAAAGGCGCCGCACAGCAGAGCCTTCATCCGCTCGCCGCCGCTGAGTGAAAAAACGGGACGATCGGCAGAGAACGGCGGGAGATCGGCTTCACGGAAAGCTAAACTCAGGCGATCGGGGAGATCCCAGTGGCCATCCAATAGATCGAAATCGGCAGCCAGCACTTGACCCTGTTCAAGGCGAGACAAGGCATCAAATATCGGCGCATAGCCCAGCAGCGCCGCGAGGGTCATCTCTGGCGTGACGTTCGGCTGCTGCGCCACCCAGGCAATAGAAGCCCCGCGCTCGATATAGCCGTCGGCGGGGGAATCCAGACCGGCCAGCAGACGTAGCAGACGCGTCTTACCAACGCCGTTACGGCCGACCAGGCCGCAAAGCGACGATTCCAGCGATAAATTCAGCGGACCAAAAAGCGTATCTCCCGTCGCAAACTGACAGGTGACCTGATGTAAAACAAAAGCGGGGATGTGGGCGCAATGAGCCATAAGCACTCCTGAATGAAATCAATACTCCCCTACCCGCAACATCTGCGAGGTAAGGCGTGAAATTCATCAGTCGTGTTTGTTCATTTGTGGGGCGCGCTCCGGTGAGACGAGGAATTCGTCGGGGCATAGGATAGCCACACTCCGGTATGCGTTGCAAGCCTGTTTTATTCAACGATCGTGTAAAAATAAAAAGGCCTCCTGATATCAGGAGGCAAATGATTTATTTGGTGAACAATGAAAGGGTGCATTGAGAATGCCTGACACTGCAAGCATGGTGGGGATAGATCCCCACCAGATGCTCTTACTGTTTAATATCACAGGCTAAGAATGCCACCAGCTCAATATTTCCCTGCCTGACCTGTAATTCACATAGCGAATCACGAACCATCCAGGTCAATAATAAAATAGTGAAGCAAATCACTACTAAGCCAAACAACAGATACTTTTGCGGCATTCCTCGCCTCCAGTGTTGATTTTCAACAAGTAAGAGGCTACTCTTATGGTGTTCATGCATAGGGGAGCCTCACTTTGATTACTATCAGGTGGGGCTTTTCTCTGTCTGTCTCCCGCTGAATACCTGAGACACACAGTCTCAAGCACCCGCCGCCATTCTAGCGTAAATACCTCACGGAATTATGTTTATATATTCCTAAAACATTTCTTATCGATGAATGTAAATAATGAAGATATCAATAGCAGAATTATTAACGGTTCATCTATTTATATTTCACGTATAAAAAAACCTGCCCTGAGGCAGGTCTTTTATTATTACCGATACGCTTACTGCAGCAAAGAAATATCCGCGACCTGCAGGAACAGTTCACGCAGTTTGGACAGCAGCGTCAGACGGTTGATGCGAACATCTTTGTCTTCAGCGTTAACCATCACGTTCTCGAAGAATTCATCCACCGGCTCGCGCAGCGCAGCCAGCTCGATCAACGCATCCTGATAACGGCCTGCGGCGAAATACGGCTGCAGTTTGTCGCGCAGCACCACCAGATTGCCCGCCAGCTTGATTTCCGCCGATTCTTTCAGCACTGAAGCGTGAACGATGTCGTTCAGCGTCTCGTCGGATTTCGCGAGGATGTTGGAGACACGTTTGTTTGCCGCCGCCAGCGCGGAGGACTCTTCCAGGGTACGGAAGTGCGATACGGCTTTCATGCGCGCATCAAAATCCGCCGGGCGGGTTGGACGACGCGCCAGTACCGCCTGGATCGTGTCGACGCCGTAACCTTCGTCCTGATACCAGGCGCGGAAGCGGCCCAGCATAAAGTCGATCACATCATCAACCACGTTGGCGTTGGTCAGCTTCTCACCGTACAGACGCACCGCTTCTTCGGTCAGCGTTTGCAGATCGAGATTCAGGTTCTTCTCAACGATGATACGCAGCACGCCCAGCGCGGCGCGGCGCAGCGCAAACGGGTCTTTATCGCCTTTCGGATGCTGCCCGATACCAAAGATACCCGCCAGGGTGTCCATCTTATCGGCAATCGCCACCGCGCAGGCCACCGGGTTAGACGGCAGCGCGTCGCCGGCAAAGCGCGGCTGATACTGCTCGTTCAGCGCCACGGCCACGTCTTCCGCTTCGCCGTCATGGCGCGCGTAGTGCATCCCCATCACGCCCTGGGTGTCGGTGAACTCGAAGACCATGTTGGTCATCAGGTCGCACTTGGACAGCAGGCCCGCGCGGGTCGCATGGTTCACGTCAGCGCCAATCTGCCCGGCAATCCAGCCCGCCAGCGCCTGGATGCGATCGGTCTTGTCGCGCAGGGTCCCAAGTTGCTGTTGGAACAGCACGGTTTCCAGACGCGGCAGGTTATCTTCCAGACGTTTTTTACGGTCGGTGTTGAAGAAGAATTCAGCATCGGCCAGACGCGGACGAACCACCTTCTCGTTACCGGAGATGATCTGCTGCGGATCTTTGGACTCGATGTTGGCTACGAAGATAAAGTTCGGCAGCAGTTTGCCGGCGTTGTCGTAGACCGGGAAGTACTTCTGGTCGCCCTTCATGGTGTAAACCAGCGCTTCGGACGGCACCGCGAGGAATTTTTCTTCGAACTTCGCCGTCAGCACCACCGGCCATTCCACCAGCGAGGTGACTTCTTCCAGCAGGCTTTCGCTCAGATCGGCTTGACCGCCAATCTTACGCGCCGCTTCTTCCGCATCGGCTTTGATTTTGGCTTTACGCTGTTCGTAATCGGCGATGACTTTACCGCGCTCCAGCAGGATCTGCGGGTACTGGTCGGCATGATCGATAGTGAACTCCGGCTCACCCATAAAGCGATGCCCGCGAATCACGCGATCGGACGGAATACCGAGGATAGTGGCCGGGATCACTTTGTCACCCAGCAGCAAAGTCACCGTGTGAACCGGACGCACGAAGTGGACGTCAGACGCGCCCCAGCGCATCAGTTTCGGGATCGGCAGCTTCGCCAGCGAGCTGGCAATCATGTTCGGCAGCAGCGCTTCAGTGCTTTCGCCCTTTACATGGGCGCGATACAGCAGCCACTCGCCTTTGTCGGTGGTCAGACGTTCGGCCTGATCGACGGTGATACCGCAGCCGCGCGCCCAGCCTTCGGCCGCTTTGCTTGGCTTGCCTTCGGCATCGAACGCCTGGGCAATAGCCGGGCCGCGTTTTTCCACTTCGCGATCGGCTTGCGCCGCCGCCAGGTTGGCTACCTTCAGCGCCAGACGACGCGGGGCGGCAAACCATTCTACTTTACCGTGCGCGAGGCCAGCGTTATCCAGCTCCGCGGTCACGTTCGCAGCAAAAGATTCCGCCAGGCTGCGCAGCGCTTTTGGTGGCAGCTCTTCAGTGCCGATTTCCACCAGAAAAGTATTCTCAGACATGGCCGCCTCTTATTTATTCTTGTTGCACATCGGGAAGCCGAGCGCTTCACGGGAAGCGTAGTACGCTTCCGCCACTGCTTTAGTCAGGGTGCGAATGCGCAGAATATAGCGCTGACGCTCGGTGACGGAGATGGCTTTACGCGCATCCAGCAGGTTAAAGCTGTGAGCCGCTTTCAAAATACGCTCATAGGCCGGCAGCGGCAGCGGGGTCTCCAGCGCCAGCAGCTGCTGGGCCTCTTTCTCATACTGCTCAAAGCAGGAGAACAGGAAGTCGACGTCGGCGTATTCGAAGTTATAGGTGGACTGCTCCACTTCATTCTGGTGGAACACGTCGCCGTAAGTGGTTTTACCCAGTGGGCCATCGCTCCAGACCAGGTCATAAACGCTGTCCACGCCCTGGATGTACATCGCCAGACGCTCCAGACCGTAGGTGATCTCGCCGGTCACCGGCTTACACTCGAGGCCGCCCACCTGCTGGAAGTAGGTGAACTGCGTCACTTCCATGCCGTTGAGCCACACTTCCCAACCCAGACCCCAGGCGCCCAGCGTCGGGTTTTCCCAGTTGTCTTCGACAAAACGAATATCGTGAATGGTCGGGTCCATACCCAGCTCTTTCAGCGATCCGAGGTACAGCTCCTGAATGTTGTCCGGCGAGGGCTTAATCACCACCTGGAACTGATAGTAGTGCTGTAAACGGTTCGGGTTTTCGCCATAGCGGCCATCGGTTGGACGACGGGAAGGCTGCACGTAGGCGGTCGCCATTGGCTCCGGCCCTAACGCGCGCAGGCAGGTCATCGGGTGAGAGGTGCCGGCGCCGACTTCCATGTCCAGTGGTTGAACAATGGTGCAGCCCTGACGAGCCCAGTAATCCTGTAAGGTCAGGATCAGGCCCTGGAAGGTCCTGGTATCAAACTTTTGCATATGATTTCGTGCTGGATACGTGTGGATTTAAAGGAAGGAGTCAGTATACCCGCTGGCTGCGAGATATACAGTACGAAACGGCGTTGTTTCAGGAAAACGGACGAAATTTACGCCAGCCGGGGTCGATTCAGCGCATCGAAAGATGCATAAACTGGCCGTCCGGGTCAAAGGAACAGATGAAACGCTCATTCTTGCCGGTCCGCCCCGAAAGCTCATAGCTCGCCTGGAATTGTTCAAAATGGTTCACGTCAACGAGCTGCGTTTGCGTGTTGTAGCGAATAGCGGCCTGATCCTTGCAAAGCTGGGCCATATTGAGCGTCGTTTGCGGAGTAATGCGTGCGCGCTGCGCTTTTTGCGCCGGGGGGGAAATGGTCTCGCTGCAGCCCGCGAGGAGCAGCACCAGCATAACGGAAACAACACCTTTCACCACGTACTCCTCCACCGCCTTGTTAGCAAGTTGTTATCGTAAAGATTCAGTATTACAGGTATTTTGCGAATATCATAAAACCGCGACAAGTCTGTGACCGAAAACTCAGACTAATCTATTGCGACACCGGGACATAAGGCGGGTCAGACCTTATTTCGCCAGCAGACTTTGAGGGACTGATGCAAGAAAAGATACACTGGATCACCAACCTGCGCGGTATCGCCTGCATGATGGTGGTGATGATCCACAGTACCAGTTGGTATATCACTCATCCGCATGCCATCACCCTTATGGAATGGGACATCGCCAATCTGCTCAATTCCGCCTCCCGCGTCAGCGTGCCGCTGTTTTTTATGATCTCGGGATACCTGTTTTTTGGCGAGCGCAGCGCCCAGCCGCGCCATTTCTGGCGAATTGGTTTGTGCATTGCGTTCTATAGCGCGCTGTCTCTGCTGTATATCGCGCTGTTTACCCATATCAACGTCGAGCTATCGTTAAAGAATTTGCTGCAGAAGCCCGTCTTCTACCACCTGTGGTTTTTCTTTGCTATCGCCGTCATCTACCTGCTCTCGCCGCTGATTCAGGTTAAGTCCGTCAGTGGCAAAATGCTGCTGGTGCTGATGGCGATCCTCGGTATTCTGGCCAACCCCAATATGGTCAGCGTCAAAGCCGCCGGGATTGAGTGGCTGCCAGTCAACCTCTATATCAACGGCGATACCTTCTACTACGTGCTCTACGGCGTGCTGGGCAGAGCCATTGGCACCCTGGACACCAATAAAAAATGGCTGACCCCGTTCTGCGCCGCGCTGTTCATCGCCGCCGTGTGGGTTATCTCCCGCGGCACGCTGCATGAGCTGCGCTGGCGCGGAGACTTTGGCGACACCTGGTATCTCTACTGCGGGCCGGCGGTGTTCATTTGCGCGGTCGCTCTGCTGACGCTGGCCAAAAACTGGCTTAACGCGCGTCCCCTGCCCGGTATCGCCTGCATTGCGCGACATTCACTGGGGATCTACGGTTTCCATGCCCTGATAGTGCATGCGCTGCGCGCCAGCCATCTGGAGCTGTCCCGCTGGCCGCTGCTGGACATTGTGTGGATATTTAGCGCCGCCCTGCTCGGCAGCCTGCTGCTGTCAGGCCTGGTGCAGCGGATTGATAGCCGCCGGCTGGTCAGCTAACGGTCCGCCACCCGGAGGGGCCCGACTTACGACTCAGGCCCCTCTTCCGTCACGCTGAGAGGTTCCCGTAAGCGCGTCGGGTCCCAGGCATCACGCACGTTTTTCTGCACCGCAACAGCGCCAAACAGGCTCAAAAAGTACGCCAGCCCATAGAACCCTTTCTCGCTGAGCAGCAGAGTGGCATTCCACAGTCCGATAACCAGCAGACCTACAGCGATAACGAAGACCACCAGGCAGGTGGTGTAGTACAGCGCGGTGGTCGGAATGGCTTCATACTTATCGCGCACCGTCTTTTGATAAGATGCCGCGGCAAACAGCCCCAGTACCAGGACGGCAAAATAATAGCCTTTCTCATTCAACTGCATATCGGCATTCCACAGCCCCACCAGATAGGTGACGATGCCGCCGATCAGGGCAATCCAGGAGATCAAATGAAACGCCGGAGAATACGTCGCGTGCTTGTTTTCCATCACTTTTTACCTTTTACGCGCCTCGGAGCGGCGCTTATTCCGTTTTTTGCATCGCCCGGGCGACGCGGGTCCGTTCGGGGGTTGCCGATGCGCCATATAAGCAGACAAACCATGCCGCGATATAGACGGCTTTTTCATGCCAGTCTGCCGGCACATACCAGGCGCCAACCAGCAGCAGGCCGACCGATAGCAGCAGCACCAGCCGACATAAGGCAATAAAGCCGTCGTCCTGTTCCTGCCACTGGCTGGCGCGCTGATGGGCGAGGACGGCAAACATCCCCATCACCAGTACGCCGAGAAAATAACCTTTACCGCTAAACAACGGGCAGGTTCGCCAGATACCGAGCAGATAAACCAGCGATCCTGCTGCCATCATCACCCTGGCAATGTTGCGTTTTGTGTTCATCTCACCTCCCTGGTCGACAGGGGCTGATTATGACCGACTCTCCCGGCGATGCCGTAGGTTACGCACCGGAAAGCGGAGATTTCGGAATAAACAAATACGCTTTTTGGGATGGATGTAGTCGAGACATTCAGGGAGGGAATCCGCCCGGCGCTGCCGGACGGACTGAGGCTAAGACATCAGCGGTTTCAGTTGCTGATAAATCTGGCGGAAGGTTTCCCGCTGTGGCGCATAGTGGGCCACACGGCGATCGTCCGGGCGATGGGCTTGTTCAAGCGGCAGCGGCTTCAGCAGCCCGGCGCGGTCTGCCTCGTCGTGCACCGCCAGTTGCGCCAGCCGGGCCGCCCCCAGCGCCGGGCCGACATCGCCCCCGGTACGGTAATCGAGCTGCAGGCCGCTAATATCCGCCAGCTTTTGCCGCCAGTAAGCGCTGCGCGCCCCGCCGCCGATAAGCGTGATGCTCTGCGGCTTGATGCCGCAGGCGTGTACCACGTCCATGCCATCCGCCAGCGCATAGCCCACTCCCTCCAGCACCGCCCGCGCCAGCTCTGCCGGCCCATGCTGATGCGTCAGGCCAAAAAAGACGCCCTTGGCCTGCGGGTTGTTGTGCGGCGTGCGTTCGCCCGACAGATAGGGCAGGAACCACACCGGACCGGCGCTTTCATCCGCCGTCTGCGCCGCCGCGATCAGCGCCGGCACGCTGGCCAGGCCGGTTAATTTCGCCGCCCAGTCCAGGCAGGAGGCCGCGCTGAGCATCACCGACATCAGATGCCAACGGCCCGGCAGCGCATGGCAGAAGCTGTGCACCGCGCTTTCGGGTTTGCTGAGGAACCCTTCGCTGACGGCGAAGTAGACGCCTGAGGTGCCCAGCGACAGCATTGCCTGCCCGGCGTCGGCCATTCCGACCCCGACCGCGCCTGCGGCGTTGTCGCCGCCGCCGCCCACCACCAGCGCCTGCGGCATATTCCACGCCTGCGCCACCTCAGGTCGCAGTTGTCCGGTGACGTCGCTGCCTTCAAACAGCGCCGGCATCGCATCCCGACTGAGATCGCAGGCGGCGAGCATCTCATCGCTCCAGTCACGCCGGGCGACGTCCAGCCACATCGTACCGGCGGCGTCAGACATGTCGCTGGCAAGCTCGCCGGTCATGCGCAGGCGCAGATAGTCCTTCGGCAGCAGCACTTTATCGACCTGGTTGAACACCGCCGCCTCGTGGCGCTGCACCCAGAGTAACTTCGGCGCCGTAAAGCCCGGCATCATCAGGTTGCCGGTGATCTGCCGGGAAGCGCTGACTTTTTCCTCCAGCAGCTGGCACTCTTCGGCGCAGCGGCCGTCATTCCATAAAATGGCCGGACGCAGCACCTGTAACGATTTATCCAGCAACGTGGCGCCGTGCATCTGACCAGCGATGCCCAGCGCCTTCACGTCGCGCAGGCTATACTGCGCGCCCAGGGCTTTCATCGCCGTGTCTGTCGCCAGCCACCACTGTTCGGGATCTTGTTCCGACCACAGCGGATGCGGACGCGAGACGGTGAGTTTTTCGGTATGCGATGCCACTACCTCACCCTGCTCATTCAGCAGAATGGCTTTGACGCCCGATGTTCCCAGATCGATGCCGATATACATACTACCTCTCCTTAAACGCGCGCCACGGCTAAGCGTGGCGCGAACAGAGCATCCTGGTTGCGACGCCGGTCACGCCGGGCGCCGCCGCATGATTACTTATCAAACAGATAATGGTTGACCAGGTTTTCCAGTTGTTCCTGCTGGCCGCTGCGATGCTGCGGCGCCAGCTGATGCTGAGTGGCATACTGGGCTATGTCGCTGAGGGTCATCTGCCCGTTAAGGATCTGCTGCCCCAGCTCACCGTTCCAGCCGGCGTAGCGTCTGGCCACGCGTTTATCCAGCTCACCGTCCTCAATCATCCGCGCCGCAACTTTCAGCGACAGCGCCATGGTATCCATCGCGCCAATATGACCATAGAACAGGTCGTATTTGTCGGTACTCTGCCGGCGCACTTTCGCATCAAAGTTGAGGCCGCCGGTGGTGAAGCCGCCCGCTTTAAGAATTTCATACATCACCAGCGCATTCTCTTCGACGCTGTTCGGGAACTGGTCGGTATCCCAGCCCAGCTGCGGATCGCCGCGGTTGGCGTCGACGGAGCCGAACAGCCCCAGCGCGATGGCCGTCGCGATTTCATGATGGAACGAATGGCCGGCGAGCGTGGCATGGTTAGCTTCAATATTCAGTTTAATCTCTTTTTCCAGACCAAACTGTTTGAGGAAGCCGTAAACGGTAGAGGCATCATAGTCATACTGATGCTTGGTCGGTTCCTGCGGTTTGGGCTCAATCAGCAGCGTGCCTTTAAAGCCAATTTTATGCTTATGCTCCACCACCAGTTGCATGAAGCGGCCAATCTGTTCACGCTCCTGGCGCAGGTCGGTATTCAGCAGGGTTTCATAGCCCTCGCGACCGCCCCACAGCACATAGTTTTCGCCTCCCAGCTGATGAGTGGCATTCATGGCGGTGACCACCTGGGTGGCCGCCCAGCTAAACACTTCCGGATCCGGGTTGGTGGCCGCGCCGGCGCCGTAGCGCGGGTTGGTAAAGCAGTTTGCGGTCCCCCACAGAAGCTTCACGCCGCTCTGCTGCTGTTTCTCTGCCAGCACCTCGACCATGCGGGCGAAGTTATTGCTGTACTCCTGCAGCGAGGCGCCTTCCGGCGAGACATCGACATCGTGGAAGCAGTAGTAAGGCACATTGAGTTTGTGGAAGAATTCAAACGCCACATCGGCTTTACGTTTGGCCATTTCCAGGGCGTCGCCAGGCTGCTGCCATGGACGGTCGAAGGAGCCCACGCCAAACATATCGGCGCCATTCCAGCAGAAGGTATGCCAGTAACAGGCCGCAAAACGCAGATGATCTTCCATCCGTTTGCCCAGCACCAGTTCATCCGGGTTGTAGTGACGGAAAGCCAGCGGGTTAGTGGATTTCGGGCCTTCGTAACGAACGCGATCGAGTTGATCGAAATAGGTCTGCATAGAGAACTCCATATTCAGAGATGCGGCGAATAACCAATCAGATACCCTAAATAATTCGAGTTGCAGGAAGGCGGCAAGAGCGTGAACCTCCAGGCGCTGGTACCAGCAAGAGGTCGGAGCAACGAATGTCACCAACCCACCTACAACTTGAAGTATGACGGGTTTAAGCCAATATAGAATTTCACTTTCCATCTCCTCAATTACGTTATTTCACACCGCCATTGAGAGAATCCACAAACGTGCGCCAGCTCGCAAAAAATAATATACTTCCGCCTTCTCCGTGCCTTGTCGGACAAGTCCAGTGCAATAATAAGAGTGTGCATGAATAAAATACGATCGCCGTCATAATTTGCACATTAAACGAAATTTCATAACGGCAAAATAAGAACCGGTAATTGCCAGCCCTGCTTTCCGCGTTAAGAATCTGTAACGTATCCGCAACCTCATGTATCAAACATTATTTTTCCGTTCGTCTTATCTACCCTTACAAAAAAGGTATCATTATTATGAAGATAAAGAACCTTTGCCTTACACTTTGCGCCAGCTCCCTCCTGCTCGCCAGCATGGCGGGGATGGCGAAAGAAGTGAAGATTGGCATGGCCATCGACGATCTGCGTCTGGAGCGCTGGCAGAAAGACCGTGATATTTTCGTCAATAAAGCGGAATCCTTAGGCGCCAAAGTTTTTGTCCAGTCCGCCAACGGCAATGAAGAAACGCAGATGTCGCAAATTGAAAATATGATCAACCGCGGCGTCGATGTGTTAGTCATTATTCCTTATAACGGTCAGGTACTCAGCAACGTGATTAAAGAAGCCAAGCAGGAAGGTATTAAAGTCCTGGCCTATGACCGTATGATTAATAATGCTGATATTGATTTCTATATTTCTTTCGACAATGAAAAAGTCGGTGAAATGCAGGCGCAAAGTCTGGTCGACAAAGTGCCGCAGGGTAATTATTTCCTGATGGGCGGCTCGCCGGTGGATAATAACGCCAAACTGTTCCGCGCCGGGCAGATGAAGGTCCTCAAACCGTATGTGGATGAAGGCAAAATTAAGATTGTCGGCGATCAGTGGGTTGACGGCTGGCTGCCGGAGAACGCGCTGAAAATAATGGAAAACGCGCTGACGGCGAATAATAACAAGATCGATGCCGTGGTCGCCTCCAATGATGCCACCGCCGGCGGCGCCATCCAGGCCTTAACCGCCCAGGGGCTGGCCGGTAAAGTGGCGATCTCCGGTCAGGATGCTGACCTGGCGGGTGTGAAGCGCATTATTTCCGGTACCCAGACGATGACCGTCTATAAACCGATTACCACCCTGGCCACCAACGCCGCTGAAATCGCCGTTGAGCTGGGTAACGATAAGCAGCCGAAGGCCGATACCACGCTGAATAACGGCTTAAAAGACGTCCCTTCGCGCCTGTTAACGCCCATTGAGGTGAATAAAGAGAATATCGACGCCACGGTGATTAAAGACGGTTTCCATAAAAAGAGTGAACTGTAATGGCTGACGCCCCGCTCCGGGGCGTCATTTTCATCCCGCCGGATATCACTTTTGCGGAGTCTTTATGGCCTGGCTACTCGAAATGAAGAACATCACCAAAACCTTCGGCGCCGTTAAAGCCGTGGATAACGTCAGCCTGCGTCTGAACGCTGGCGAAGTGGTCTCGTTATGCGGTGAAAATGGGTCGGGGAAATCGACGCTGATGAAGGTGCTGTGCGGTATCTATCCGCACGGAAGCTATGAGGGCGAGATTATTTTTGCCGGCGAAACGCTGCAGGCAAACCATATTCGCGATACCGAACGCAAAGGCATCGCCATTATTCACCAGGAGCTGGCGCTGGTGAAACATCTCACCGTGCTGGAGAATATTTTCCTCGGCGCCGAGATCTCCCGCCACGGTCTGCTGGATTATGAAACCATGACGCTGCGCTGTCAGAAGCTGTTGGCGCAGGTCAATCTGCCCATTTCGCCCGACACCCGCGTCGGCGACCTCGGCCTTGGCCAGCAGCAGCTGGTGGAGATAGCCAAGGCGCTGAATAAACAGGTTCGTCTGCTGATCCTCGACGAACCGACCGCTTCCTTAACCGAACAAGAGACCGCGACGCTGCTGACGATCATTCGCGATCTGCAAAACCACGGTATCGCCTGCATTTATATTTCTCACAAGCTCAATGAGGTCAAAGCGATCTCCGACACGATCTGCGTGATCCGCGATGGCCAGCACATCGGCACCCGCGACGCCAGCGGCATGAGCGAAGACGATATCATCACCATGATGGTCGGCCGCGAGCTCACCGCGCTCTATCCCAGCGAGCCGCACGCCCACGGCGAGGAGATCCTGCGGGTCGAACATTTAACCGCCTGGCACCCGGTAAACCGCCATATTAAACGCGTCAATGACGTCTCGTTTTCCCTGCGTCGCGGGGAAATCCTCGGCATCGCCGGGTTGGTCGGCGCCGGACGTACCGAGGCGGTACAGTGCCTGTTCGGCGTCTGGCCGGGGCGCTGGCAAGGGGAGATCTTTATTGATGGCCAGCCGGTGAGCATTTCTAACTGCCAGCAGGCCATTGCCCACGGCATCGCCATGGTGCCGGAAGACCGCAAAAAAGACGGCATCGTGCCGGTGATGGCAGTGGGCAAAAACATTACCCTGGCGGCGCTTAACCAGTTTACCGGCGCGATGAGCAGCCTGGACGACGCCGCCGAGCAGCACTGCATTCAGCAGTCCATTCAGCGTTTGAAAATTAAAACCTCCTCGCCGGAACTGGCGATTGGCCGCCTGAGCGGCGGCAACCAGCAAAAGGCGATTCTCGCGCGCTGTCTGCTGCTCAATCCGCGCATTCTGATCCTCGACGAACCCACCCGTGGCATCGATATCGGGGCGAAGTATGAAATTTATAAACTGATTAACCAGCTGGTGCAGCAGGGCATCGCGGTCATTGTCATTTCATCAGAACTGCCCGAGGTGCTCGGTCTCAGCGATCGGGTGCTGGTCATGCACGAAGGTAGACTAAAAGCCAATTTGGTTAATCAACATCTGACCCAGGAACAGGTGATGGAAGCCGCGCTGAGGAGCGAACGCCATGTCGAAGAACACGTCGTCTGAAATCAAACTCACCCCAACCGCCCCCGCCGCCTTGCCGGCGCTGAAGGGGCTGAATCTCCAGGTCTTTGTGATGATCGCCGCCATCGTCGTCATTATGCTGTTTTTCACCTGGGTTACCGATGGCGCCTACCTGAGCGCACGCAATATCTCCAACCTGCTGCGCCAGACGGCCATCACCGGCATCCTCGCCGTTGGCATGGTGTTTGTGATTATTTCGGCAGAAATCGACCTGTCCGTCGGCTCGATGATGGGGCTGCTGGGCGGCACCGCGGCAATCTTTGACGTCTGGCTCGGCTGGCCGCTGCCGCTCACCATCCTGGTGACGCTGGTGATGGGCCTGCTGCTCGGGGCGTGGAACGGATGGTGGGTGGCCTATCGCAAGGTTCCCTCGTTTATCGTCACCCTTGCCGGGATGTTGGCGTTTCGCGGCATTCTGATCGGCATCACCAACGGGACCACCGTCTCGCCCACCAGCCCGGCGATGGCGCAGATCGGCCAAAGCTATCTGCCAGACGGTATTGGGTTTGGCATCGGCGTTGTCGGCATGGCGGCGTTTATCGTCTGGCAGTGGCGCGGGCGGATGCGCCGTCAGGCGTTAGGTCTGGCGACCTCGTCCTCCACCGCCGCCGTTGGCCGTCAGGCCATTACCGCGGTGATTGTGCTGGGCGCAATCTGGCTGCTCAATGACTATCGTGGCGTGCCGACCCCGGTGCTGATCCTCGCTGCCCTGCTGCTGGCAGGCCTGTTTATGGCCACCCGCACCGCCTTTGGTCGTCGCATCTATGCCATCGGCGGCAACCTGGAGGCGGCCCGCCTCTCAGGGATCAACGTCGAGCGAACCAAGCTGGCGGTGTTTGCCATTAACGGCCTGATGGTCGCCATTGCCGGGCTGATCCTCAGCTCGCGCCTCGGCGCCGGGTCGCCCTCGGCGGGCAATATCGCCGAACTGGACGCCATCGCCGCCTGCGTCATCGGCGGCACCAGCCTGGCGGGCGGCATCGGCAGCGTCGCCGGAGCGGTAATGGGGGCGTTTATTATGTCAGCCCTGGATAACGGCATGAGCATGATGGACGTCGCCACCTTCTGGCAATATATCGTTAAAGGCGCCATTTTGCTGCTGGCGGTGTGGATGGACTCCGCCACCAAGCGGCGCGCGTGAGGAGAGACTCTCTGAAGAATGTCTGAATTCTTTGCGCTACCGCCAAACTTCGCCACAAGGCGCTTGAAATATCTCGGGCATTAGCCGGTAGTGTATACCCAACATCATTCGGGTTGCAGACGACGCCCCCGGGCCGCGTACCGGCGTACGTGGCCCGGGTGAGTGAGGAAGCCAGGCCATCGGCAACATCAAGAATGAAGGGGTATGACCGGGGTTAGAGCAGGAACATTATCTATGTTTGAAAAGCGTCACCGTATTACGCTGTTATTCAATGCCAACAAAGCTTATGACCGCCAGGTGGTTGAGGGCGTCGGCGAGTATCTGCAAGCCTCCCAGCTGGAGTGGGATATCTTTATTGAAGAGGATTTTCGGGCACGAATCGAAAACATCAAAGAGTGGTTGGGCGATGGCGTTATCGCCGACTATGACGATCCCGAAATTGAAAAGCTGCTGGCCGATGTCCACGTGCCCATCGTCGGCGTCGGCGGCTCTTATCATCAGCCAGAGCAGTACCCGCCGGTCCACTATATTGCCACGGACAACGCTGCGCTGGTGGAAAGCGCCTTTCTCCATTTGAAGGAAAAAGGGGTGCACCGCTTCGCGTTTTACGGACTCCCCACCTCCAGCGGTAAACGCTGGGCGGTAGAGCGCGAGTATGCCTTCTGCCAGCTGGTCGCGAAGGAGAAGTATCGCGGTGTGGTCTACCAGGGGCTGGAGACGGCGCCGGAAAACTGGCAGCACGCGCAAAACCGGCTCGCCGACTGGCTGCAAACCCTGCCGCCGCAAACCGGCATCATCGCCGTCACCGACGCCCGCGCCCGCCACGTCCTGCAGGCCTGCGAGCTGCTGCATATCCCGGTGCCAGAGAAACTGTGCGTTATTGGCATCGATAACGAGGAGCTGACCCGCTATCTCTCTCGCGTCGCCCTCTCCTCCGTCGCCCAGGGCACCCGCCAGATGGGTTATCAGGCGGCAAAATTACTCCACCGGCTGCTGAATAACGAGGTGCTCCCGCTGCAGCGCCAGCTGATCCCGCCGATGCGCGTCGTTGAGCGACGCTCCACCGACTACCGGTCATTGAACGATCCCTCCGTGATTCAGGCGATGCATTACATTCGCAACAACGCCTGCAAAGGCATCAAGGTGGAACAGGTGCTCGACGCCGTGGGCATCTCTCGCTCCAATCTGGAGAAACGCTTCAAAGAGGAAGTCGGGGAGACCATCCACACGGTGATCCACAGCGAGAAACTGGAAAAGGCGCGCAGCCTGCTGGTGTCCACCAGCCTGTCGATCAATGAGATTTCACAGATGTGCGGCTACCCATCGCTGCAATATTTTTATTCGGTGTTTAAGAAGGAGTACGACGTGACGCCGAAGGAGTACCGTGACCGGCACAGCGAGGTGATGCTGTAGGGCAAAAAAATGCCCGGCGACAAGGCCGGGCATCCGGATTACAGATGGGCGGCGATGAGCCGCTGATTGTCCTGATACATCGCGAAGAGATAGTTGTTGTAGCTCGACCCTTTGGTCGAATAACCCTTCAGCTTATGAATCATGGTACTGGCCGTCACTTCCTGATCCGCCTTGCGCAGCTGCAGGCGCGATTTGCGGAATGAAGAATAAGCCGGGTGGGTGTTCAGGTTGGTGACATAAGCCTGCACCGACTGCTCCACTGATTCGAACTGCGAGTAGCCTTTCATCGCCCCGCGGCAGCGACCGGCGCCGCACTTCATGCCAAACAGGTTGTTGTTCTCACGCGCCAGCTTGGAGGTACCCCAGCCACTTTCCGCCGCCGCCATGGTTGCTACCATGCTGTTCGGAATAATGTCGACACGCTCAAGCAGCGCGTTCCAGGGCACATGACGCGTATTGCCTGACCACTTCACCTTATAACGGGCAGCGATATCTTTCAGGCGCGCCTTCTCAGTCGGCGACCAGCGAGCATCGTACTGCTTGGAAACAAGCCAGTTACGATCCGCAGTAATCGCCTGATTCTGCTTGGTAATATAAGGCATGACCGTCCGGAGAAACGCTTTTTTCCTTGGTGTTCCGGAAGGGTATTTTCGCAAGTCAGGAAGTGAACTGCTCTTTACACTATTGCGAGAATACTCTTGTTTACTGCTTACCTTAGTACTACTGATCTTCTTAACCGTTGGGGCTTTATGACTCTTTGTTGCTGTGTGCGTTGTTGCCAACACACTACCTGAAAATACACAGGTTAGTAACATAAGTATGGCGGCCCCATATCGTCGTATGGGATTCGATATCATCAGGTCTCCTGGTCGGATATATGCATTCCAACACCTTGTTTTTCACAAAAAAACGATAGCTGAATCGCTAATAGTATCAAAAATACGCAATGAGAGCATCAACAGAAATAGTCCAATTCCGAATTGGTGTCATCTGAAATCGGTTTCTGCGCCGCATCGCCAGTGCGAAAATGCTAGCTTCGTCTCATTTTTAGCCTATTTTTTGAGCGGTGTCACTCACCCCTTTTCATCCTCCTGGTAAAACGGCCGCCAGGAGGAGTTCACCCGTGCGGCAACAAGGCACACTAGATAAAAACCGCTCAAGGATCCCGCAATGAAACTCGCTGCGCTTGCCACGTTATTCGTGCCTGGGATGGCCTTTGCCGCCTGGACTACTACCGACTTCCCTGCCTTTACCGAAGAAGGGACGGGCCGATTCATCAGCCAGAAAGTGGTTGAGAAGGGTACACGTCCTCTGCAGCTAAATTTTGACCAGCAGTGCTGGCAGCCTTCCGGCGGCATTAAGCTCAACCAGATGCTGTCCATGGAGCCCTGCCGTGGCACCCCGCCGCAATGGCGCATCTTCCGCCAGGGGTTGTATACCCTGGAGGTGGATACCCGCTCCGGCACACCGACAATGATGATTTCGCTGGAGGAAAAAGAGGCCAGCGCCGCGGCGCCGCAGATCCGTCAGTGTCCGAAGTGGGATGGAAAACCGCTGACCATCGACGTCAGCAAAACCTTCGCCGAGGGCAGTAAGGTCCGCGATTTCTACAGCGGCAATGTCGCGACCGTCAGCGGCGGCAAAATCACCCTGCAGCCCGCCTTCGGCAGCAATGGCCTGCTACTGCTCGAGCGCGCCGAGACCGCCGCCCCGGCGCCGTTTGACTGGCACAATGCCACTGTCTACTTCGTCCTGACCGATCGCTTTGTAAACGGCAACCCGGCCAACGACAACAGCTATGGCCGTCATAAAGACGGCATGCAGGAGATCGGCACCTTCCACGGCGGCGACCTGCAGGGATTAACCAGCAAGCTGGATTATCTGCAGCAGATGGGGGTTAACGCCCTGTGGATCAGCTCCCCGCTTGAGCAGATCCACGGCTGGGTCGGCGGCGGCACGAAGGGCGATTTTCCTCACTACGCCTACCACGGCTATTACACCCAGGACTGGTCGAAACTGGACGCCAACATGGGGACCGAAGCGGATCTCCGCCGACTGGTGGATGAAGCGCATAAGCGCGGCATACGCATCCTGTTTGACGTGGTGATGAACCATACCGGTTACGCTACCCTGGCCGACATGCAGGAGTTCCAGTTCGGTGCCCTGTATCTGCAAGGCGATGAGCTGAAAAAAACCCTTGGCGAGCGCTGGACGGACTGGAAACCGGGCGCGGGCCAGACCTGGCACAGCTTTAACGACTATATCAACTTCAGCGACAAAGCCGGCTGGGAGAAATGGTGGGGCAAGAAGTGGATCCGCACCGATATCGGCGATTATGACAACCCAGGCTATGACGATCTCACCATGTCGCTGGCCTTCCTGCCGGACCTGAAAACCGAATCGAAGGAAGCCTCAGGCCTGCCGAACTTCTATAGCCATAAACCGGACACCGCGGCGAAGGCGATCCCGGGCTATACGCCGCGCGACTACCTGACGCACTGGCTGAGCCAGTGGGTGCGCGACTACGGCATCGACGGCTTCCGTGTCGATACCGCTAAACACGTGGAGATGGACGCCTGGCAGCAGTTAAAAACCCAGGCCACCGCCGCGCTGGCGGAGTGGAAAAAAGCCAATCCGGATAAAGCGCTGGATGCGGCGCCGTTCTGGATGACCGGCGAAGCCTGGGGACACGGGGTGATGCAGAGCGATTACTATCGCCACGGTTTTGATGCGATGATCAATTTCGACTACCAGGACCAGGCGGCGAAAGCGGCGACCTGTATGGCCAATATTGACCTCACCTGGCAGCAAATGGCGGACAAGCTGCAGAGCTTTAACGTCCTGAGTTACCTCTCCTCGCACGATACGCGCCTGTTCCGCGAAGGCGGCACCACTGCGGCGGAGCTGTTGCTGCTGGCCCCTGGCGCCGTGCAGATTTTCTATGGTGACGAATCATCACGTCCGTTCGGCCCCACCGGCTCGGACCCGCTACAGGGCACCCGTTCGCAGATGAACTGGCAGGATGTTAACGGCAAGGCGGCCCGCAGCGTCACTCACTGGCAGAAGATCGGTCAGTTCCGCGCTCGCCATCCGGCAATCGGCATGGGCAAACAGACAACGCTGTCGATGCCGCGTGGTTACGGGTTCGTGCGTGAGAGCGGTGAAGACAAAGTGATGGTCATCTGGGCCGGACAACAGCAGTAATCCACAGGTGGCTCTCCGCCCTGGCGGGGAGCCATTCAGAACAAAACGCTAACAAAATAGCAATTTACAGGATAAAGATAAAAAGCCGTCTCCTCCCGCCGATTTGCACCACGCTAGCGCTGGCGTTATGGTTAGCCACTTTCCAGAACCACCGATAGACTATTCGCGATGACATTTTCCCTTTTCGGCGACAAATTCACCCGTCATTCAGGCATCACCCGCTTGATGGAAGACCTTAATGACGGTCTGCGCACGCCGGGCGCTATTATGCTGGGCGGCGGCAACCCCGCTCAGATCCCGGAAATGAATGACTACTTCCAGCAGCTGCTGTCCGACATGCTGGATAATGGCAAAGCCCTTGATGCGCTTTGTAATTATGATGGGCCGCAGGGCAAAAGCGAGCTGCTGAGCCTGCTGGCGAACATGCTGCGCGACGAGCTGGGCTGGGAGATCGAACCACAGAATATTGCGCTAACAAACGGCAGTCAGAGCGCATTTTTCTACTTATTTAATCTGTTTGCAGGCCGTCGGGCAGATGGCACCACGCGTAAGGTACTGTTCCCACTGACGCCAGAATATATTGGTTACGCCGATGCCGGTCTGGAAGAGGATCTGTTCGTTGCCACCCGGCCGAACATCGAACTGCTGCCGGAAGGCCAGTTCAAATACCACGTTGATTTTGAACATCTGCAGGTGACGGAAGAGACCGGGATGATCTGCGTCTCGCGCCCCACCAACCCGACCGGCAACGTCATCACTGATGAAGAGCTGATCAAACTGGATGCGCTGGCGAATCAGCACGGGGTCCCGCTGGTGATTGATAACGCCTACGGCGTGCCGTTCCCGGGCATTATCTTTAGCGACGCCCGACCGCTGTGGAATCCAAACATCGTGCTGTGTATGAGCCTGTCCAAACTGGGCCTGCCGGGCAGCCGCTGCGGGATTATCATCGCCAACGAGAAAATCATCACCGCCATCAGCAACATGAACGGCATTATCAGCCTTGCCCCTGGCGGCATTGGGCCGGCAATGATGTGCGAAATGATTAAACGACAGGATCTGCTGCGCCTGTCAGAGACGGTGATCAAGCCCTTCTATTACCAGCGGGTGCAGGAAACCATCGCCATTATTCGCCGTTATTTACCGGAGGAGCGCTGCCTGATCCACAAACCGGAGGGAGCCATTTTCCTCTGGCTGTGGTTTAAGGACCTGCCGGTCTCCACCGAGCTGCTGTATCAGCGGCTGAAAAAGCGCGGCGTGCTGATGGTTCCAGGGGATTACTTCTTCCCGGGTCTGGATAAGCCGTGGCCGCACACTCACCAGTGTATGCGCATGAACTATGTGCCAGACCCGCAAAAAATTGAGGCCGGGGTGAAAATTCTCGCCGAAGAGATTGAATTCGCCTGGCGCGAACAGGAAGCATAGCCTCTGACGCCACGGGCGGTTAACGCCCGTCAGCGTCCCCACTCACGCCAGCGCCAGCCGCTGGCGTTTTTGCGCGCATAGCGCCTCCAGCTCCGCGGGAACCATCACCCGCAGCGCCTGCGTCGGGCAGGCGGCCACGCAGGCTGGTCCTTCAGCGCGGTGATGGCATAAATCGCATTTCAGCGCCTGCGCCTGCTCCTTCACTACCGTAACGGTCATCGCGCCGTACGGGCAGGCCACCATGCAACTTTTGCAGCCGATGCAGCGCCGCTGGTCGACCCACCAGACGTCATTGTCGCGCTGAATCGCCCCTTGCGGGCAAACGCTGGCGCAGGGCGCATCCTCGCATTGTCGGCACGCCGTCGCCGTCGATATGTCACCGCTTTTCACCACCCGGATACGCGGCGCGAAATGGTTCGTCGACAGGGCGGCGACATCCTGCGCCTGCTGGTGCGCCACCGCACAAGCCACTTCACAGGTACGACAGCCAATACACCGCTGGGCATTGGCAATAAGAAACTGGTTCATCCTCTGCTCCCTGGGGATAAAACCGCAGGGTGCCAGAATAGTCCCTGCCCGCGCTTTGATCCTGAATGGAATCAGCGCTGTTTTTTGTCAGATGGCCTGCAGGATGTGGTCATTTGCCTGACGCTTCACGCACCGTGAAACCCAGCTCACGCGAAATTGCTTCGGCGGTCTCACGCAGCGGTTTTAACAAGTTCTTTTCGCCAACTCCCCTGCACGAAGTCCGCCGGGGAGCTGGCGTGAATGATTACAGAAACAACGCCTTATCGCGCAGGATATGATCGTTACCGCGACGGCGGGTGAAGCCAATCCGATCGAAATACTCCAGGATCTGAATCGCCAGCTTACGCCCGACGTTTAAGGTGTCGCGGAAATCCGCGGCGCAGGTTGATCCGCGCAGCTGATCCAGCTCGCGCACCCGTTGGGCGAACTGCACAATGCGATCGTTGCGGTAGTAACGATCCTTGACGATCGCAGTAATCATCCCCTGCTGCGCCGCCTGGCGCAGCACCGCGCGCATCAGGGACTCTTCAACATGGACTTCGCGCGCGAGATCGCGCACCCACCACGGATCGTCGCCGAACAGGGTTTCCACCTTCTGCCAGACCGCCTGCTGCTCGTCGGTAAACCCGGCTTTATGCTCCGGCAAATGCAGCCAACCGTGATGGCTGTGGACTAAGCCGCTCTCGCGCATCTGCTCAATCAGCAGCAGCACCAGCGCTTCATCTTCCATCGGCAGCGCGATGCGGCGCAGGCGCTCCCGGCCCGGCCCGGGCTCATCGCGATGCTGCTCATGGTAACGCGCCAGAGCATCCAGCAATTTTCGCTGCCAGCGGGCGGCAAGCGGGGCACTGAGCAGGCGCTGTCCGGCCTGCAGATAGTCTGGTCGCTGGATCAGGGCGGCCATTCCGGCTTCGCTGAGCTGCCGCGCCCAGGCGAAGCGCTCAAGCCGGACGGCATCCCGCTGCAGATGCAGCTCAAGCGCCGGCGCATCGTCAGCGCCAACTGCCGCCAGGGCGTGCAGCCACTGCAGATACTCCGGTTTACGTTTGCCGCGGCGCGGGGGATCCAGCGTCACCACCCGTGCGCCGGCCAGCGTCAAGCGAGCAGAGATATCGCGGAGCACCAGCCGGTCGTTATCCGCCAGCCACAGCGGGGTATCCAGCACCAGCTCCGCCAGGTTGCCCTCGAGGAGCGACACCCGACCGGTAATGTGGCTGGCAGCATGGTGAATATGCAGCGGTTGCCACTGGCTGAGCGGCGTATGGCACTGCAGCTCGACAATCACCCGTTCCGCAGGCTCCGGCGGCGGTGAGGACAACAGCCAGTCGCCGCGGTGCACTGCCTCTTTCTGTGCATCGCCGACAATATTCAGCGCAATGCGCTGCCCGGCGTGCGCCTGCTCAACCGCTTGATTCTGGGCATGCAGACCCCGCACGCGCATCGGCGTGTTCACGCCGGTGAGCCACAGAGTATCCCCGACCCGGACTTCGCCGGAGAGCGCCGTCCCGGTGACCACCAGCCCCGCGCCTTTGACGGTAAAAGCGCGGTCCAGCGCCAGGCGAAACCGCTGCTGCTGCGGGTGGGGGCGCTCCGCAAGCTGCAACAGATGGCTGCGCAATTCGGCAATACCGATGTTTTCTGCCGCCGCGGTGGGAAAGAAAGCGACGGCGTCAAAGCCCAGCTCGCGCAGAGTCTGCTCGACCTCCGCCCGGACCTCCTCCACCCTGGCGGCCGCCACGCGGTCCGTTTTGGTGAGCGCCACGGTCAGCGTCGGCTTTCCGGTCAACTGCAGGATCGCCAGGTGTTCGCGGGTTTGCGCCATCACCCCGTCATCGCAGGCCACCACCAGCAGCGCATGGTCAATACCCCCTACCCCCGCCAGCATGTTGGACAAAAACTTTTCGTGCCCGGGAACGTCAATAAATCCCAGCACCCGCCCGTCCGGCTGCGGCCAGTAGGCATAGCCGAGATCGATCGTCATTCCCCGCGCTTTCTCTTCCGGCAGACGATCGGCATTTACGCCGGTTATCGCCTGCAGCAGCGTCGTTTTGCCGTGGTCAACATGTCCAGCGGTGGCAATAATCATCGTAACAACATCTCCATAAACCGGGTTTCATCTTCCAGACAGCGCAGGTCCAGCCAGAGCCGACCATCATCAATGCGGCCAATCACCGGACACGGCAGCGCGCGCCAGCGGGCAGCCAGCGCCTCCAGCCGGCTGCCGCGGCCGTCATGCGGGGTAAAGGTCAACGCCGCGCTGGGCAGGCGGTCAACGGGTAACGAACCGCTGCCAATCTGCGACTGGCAGGCTGCCACGCTGACGGCAAAGTCAGCATAGTGTGCCGCCAGGTCAGGCAGCAGGCGTTCAGCCAGCCGGCGGATCTCTTCCGCCGGACGGGTGAGCAAGCGCAGCGTCGGTAATCTCTCCGTCAGCACCTCCGGGTGCTGATAGAGGCGCAGCGTGGCTTCCAGCGCCGCGAGGGTCATTTTATCCGCGCGCAGGGCCCGCTTCAGCGGATGGCTTTGCAGCCGGGCAATCAGCGCGCGTTTGCCGACGATAATTCCGGCCTGCGGGCCGCCGAGCAGCTTGTCGCCAGAGAAACTGACCAGGCTCACCCCGGCGGCGATCATCTCCTGCGGCATCGGCTCCTTCGGCAGGCCATACTGGCTGAGATCCACCAGCGACCCGCTGCCCAGGTCGGCCACCACCGGGATGTCCAGTTCGCGGCCAATGGCCGCCAGCTCCGCTTCGTCGACGGCTTTAGTAAAGCCTTCAATGCTGTAGTTGCTGGTGTGAACCTTCATCAGCAGCGCGGTATTGTCATTCACCGCCTGACGATAGTCTTTGGCATGGGTGCGGTTGGTGGTACCCACTTCGTGCAGCTGACAACCCGCCTGACGCATCACATCAGGAATGCGAAATGCGCCGCCGATCTCCACCAGTTCGCCGCGGGAAACCACCACTTCGCGGCCGCTGGCGGTGGCCGCCAGCATCAGTAGAACGGCCGCCGCGTTGTTGTTCACGATACAGGCATCTTCCGCGCCGGTGATCTGGCACAGCAGATCGGCAATGGCGCGATCGCGATGGCCGCGCCCGGCGTCGTCGAGATCATATTCGAGCGTCACCGGCGCGCGCATCGCGCTGGCAACCGCCTCCACGGCCGACTCCGCCTGGATGGCGCGCCCCAGATTGGTATGCAATACCGTACCGGTGAGATTAAACACCGGACGCAGGGCGCTCCGCTGGCCGGCGGTGAGCCGCTGCTCACAGGCGTGCAGCCAGTCATGGCTCCAGTCAGGGAGCGTCTGCCGTTGGCTAATCTGTTCCCGCGCCTCATCCAGCATCTGGCGCAGCTGCGCCACCACCTGCGAATGGCCGTGCTGCGCCAGCAGGGGAGAAAAAGCGGGGTCGCGTAGTAAGCGGTCAATGGCCGGAAGCCGGGTATAAAGCGCACGAATATCGGTAGTCATGAATGGGCCTGGCGGTAAGTTATTTTCCCCCCTCCCGACGGGAGAGGGAGTCAACAATCAGCGGCGATTGTAACGCCTCCTTGCGCAAACTGTTACCTGCCTGGGTCAAGTCCGCGGCGGTTCGGTACGCGCAAAGCTGGCGCGCTGGAACAACGCATCCACCAGCTTCACCAGTTGCGGCCGGGTGGCGCACCAGCCGGGCGCGACCCGGCGAAAGTTCAGATAAGCAATGGCGCAGGCCGTGGAAATGGTCGCCAGATTAACCTCGTCGCCGCGCAGCGTTCCGTCTGCCGCGCAGGCTTCCAGCCGGTCGAGGCCGCGAGCCACTTTCTCCCGCTGGCGGAGCAGCTCTTGCTCTGACTGTTGCGCGCCCGGGCGGGCTTTTTCGCGCACCAGCGCCTGGGCGGCCTCCATCACTCCATCCGCCAGTGCTTCAAGCTGGCGCATCCTGAGAGCGGCTCTGGGGTCGGCGGGGATCATCGGCGGCGCCACGCCCAGCAGCTCCAGATACTGGGCGATGACCGGGGAGTCAAACCAGCACTCACCGTCGTCCGTCACCAGCGCCGGCACTTTGCCCAGCGGGTTATAGCGCGCCACACCGTTGCTTTCGCTGTAGGGGGATTCGTTGACAAACTCAAAAGGGATGCGCTTTTCCAGCAGGATCACGGAGATTTTGCGCACAAAGGGACTGGTGTAGCTGCCGATCAGTTTCATAGCCTGCTCCTTATCGCCAACAAATTATCGCCAACAAAGATATGAGTATGGCTCAGGGCAGGACAAAAGGCAGGTGAGCGTCCCGCTCAACCTGCCGCCGATCGCATTAATGGTCGAGATAGAGGTAGTGCATCCAGCTGGTCATCCGCAGCAGCACTTTACGCATCACCGAGACGTGGGCGAAATGGTCGGAGTAGACCGCCACCTGCGCGTAGATGCCATCGGGCAGCGCATCAATTTCGGCATTGGGGTCGAGCTCGATGGTCGCCAGCACGCCATCGCTGCCCGGCGTCACGGTCAGCGACTGTAACGCCCCTTGCGCCTGATAACTTCCTCCCGGCACCACCGGTAAAATACTCACCAGTTTGCCGTGGAACACCTGCCCGGGCAGGGCGTTAAACACCGCTTCCGCGTCGTCGCCTTTCTCCAGCCTTAACAGGGAATTTTGCCGAAACTGGGCGACGATCAGCCGTTTTTGCTCGGGGATAAACACCATCACCGGACGCAGCGGCAGCGAGGCGGCATAGGTCCCCGGACGGATCAGCACCTGGGTGATATACCCATCGCTTGGCGCCCGCACGGTGGTCTGATCGAGATTATATTTCGCCTCCGCCAGCTGGGCGCGCAGGCTGGCCACTTGCGACTGCTCGCCGTTGATCATGCTGTCCAGCTGGCTCTGGATCTGCGCCTGCTCCGCCACCGACGCCTTGACCAGCGCGTCCTGGGCAAGGTAATTCTGCCTGGCGTTATCGATGTCGCTTTCCGAGAACGGGTTCACCCGCGCCTGGCTCCCTTTCAGGTAGCGCTGATAGTCCTTGTATAAGCGATCGCGTTCCGCCGACACGCGGGTGGTGTTGGCCTGGGCTTCAGAGAGCTGCGCTTTGAGGGTGTTAATACTGTGCAGCGCCGTCACCAGGTCGGCCTGCAGACGGTCGACCCGCGCCTGATAGCGCGCCGGGTCAATAGTAAAAAGCACCTCACCCTTTTTGACGCGCTGATTCGCTTTGTCGGTGACGCTGTTAACCACTCCGGTAACCTGCGGCGTAATAGGAATAGATATCACCGCCTTTTGCGCCAGAAAGGTGTAAGGGTGGTTATAGTTCATTAATAAAATAAGCGCGCTAACAATAAATACGCCCCCCAGCGCCGCGGTAGGTACCGTCCATTTATTTACCGGTATTTTGAAGATTTTAAATATCGACCAGGCGATGGCCACGTAGGTCAAAATTATCAACAGATCCATAGATTATTTCTCCGCCGCAGAGGTGGACTGCGGCCGCTGGATGGCCGCCACCTGGTGTTCAAGGTCGCTCAGTCGTTGGCGAAGCTGTTGTATATCGGTCTCTTTTTCAGGTTCGTCAGGGGCCGTATTCGCCTTATGCTGCATGCCCCAGCCGCGCTCAGGCTGGTACAACGTGGCCCAAATCCATAAAAACGGCCAGATGACGTGGAGAGTAAAAAGACTGACCCATCCGGCGACATGAATAGCATCGGAATGAGGGTGGTTGCGTTTTTTGGCGATCAAATAAGGAATATCGTGAATAATGATAATCCCATAAAAAATGACCAGAAAAACGAAGATCAGAACGCCCAGCGCAAAATAATTGAGAAACATAATTCCCTCGGCTTTACGCTAATAATTTATATGAATTTTATTCACGACCCACTGACATTCGGGCCGCTATTTTGAGCATAATTCACGCCTTTCATTTTTGCCATCCGGCGTAAAAAAGTTATTCGGCAGTTAAGGTTGCTTAGTTACAGAGCCATCTCGCCCTGGCCGCAAAACCGGGCCGAGATCACAGCGGCAAAAATCCACCGTGAAATTCTTTGTGATCAAAATCACAAACAAACAACAAAACCACGAAACAAAATTGTGACAAATATCACACAAAAAGGCAGATCAGCGGCTAAAAAGGCGCTGTGTTGTTTTTTTACACAGGAATTATGTGATCAGCATCACTACAAAAAGCGCTTTGCCCCCTATATTCATGTGATCCGTATCACACAAAAGGGCGCTGGCTGGACAGCTAAACGATTCAGTGCCAGATTTCGCACTATCAATCAGGGCCCGGCTACCTCTGCCGCCACATTAACAACAAACCTCGGGCTTTAAGCCTGCGCGATACGCAAAACAGAAGAAGGGGTGTTTTATGTCATCCGATATCAAGATCAAGGTGCAAAGCTTTGGTCGTTTCCTCAGCAATATGGTGATGCCGAATATCGGCGCGTTTATCGCGTGGGGTATCATCACCGCGCTTTTCATTCCGACAGGGTGGTTGCCAAACGAAACGCTGGCGAAGCTGGTCGGTCCGATGATCACCTACCTGCTGCCGCTGCTGATCGGTTACACCGGCGGTAAATTAGTCGGCGGCGAACGTGGTGGCGTGGTCGGGGCGATCACCACCATGGGCGTTATCGTCGGCGCGGATATGCCGATGTTCCTCGGCTCAATGATTGCCGGCCCGCTGGGCGGCTACTGCATCAAGAAGTTCGATAACTGGGTAGACGGTAAGATCAAATCCGGTTTTGAAATGCTGGTGAATAACTTCTCCGCTGGCATCATCGGGATGATCCTCGCCATTCTGGCCTTCCTCGGCATTGGCCCGGCGGTTGAAGTTCTGTCGAAAATTCTGGCGGCTGGCGTTAACTTTATGGTGGCGCACGACATGCTGCCGCTGGCGTCTATCTTCGTGGAACCGGCAAAAATCCTGTTCCTCAATAACGCCATTAACCACGGTATCTTCTCGCCGCTGGGTATTCAGCAGTCCCACGAGCTGGGTAAATCTATCTTCTTCCTGATTGAAGCTAACCCGGGTCCGGGGATGGGCGTTCTGCTGGCGTACATGTTCTTTGGTCGCGGCAGCGCAAAACAGTCAGCAGGCGGGGCGGCTATCATCCACTTCCTGGGGGGTATCCATGAAATCTACTTCCCGTACGTGCTGATGAACCCACGTCTGATCCTGGCCGTTATCCTCGGCGGGATGACCGGTGTCTTCACCCTGACCATCCTCAATGGCGGTCTGGTCTCTCCGGCTTCCCCAGGCTCTATCCTGGCGGTGCTGGCGATGACGCCGAAAGGCGCCTACTTCGCTAACATCGCCGCGATTATCGCAGCGATGGCGGTCTCCTTCGTGGTCTCTGCGGTTCTGCTGAAGACCAGCAAGGTAAAAGAAGAAGACGATATCGAAGCCGCAACGCGTCGTATGCATGACATGAAAGCGGAATCCAAAGGCGCCAGCCCGCTGGCGGCCGGTAATGTCACCAACGACCTGAGCCATGTGCGTAAAATCATCGTCGCCTGCGACGCCGGGATGGGTTCCAGCGCCATGGGCGCCGGGGTACTGCGCAAGAAAGTGCAGGATGCCGGACTGAGTAACATCTCGGTTACCAACAGCGCGATCAATAACCTGCCGCCGGATGTTGACCTGGTTATCACTCACCGTGACCTGACCGAGCGGGCGATGCGCCAGGTACCACAGGCGCAGCATATTTCGCTGACCAACTTCCTCGACAGCGGTCTGTACACCAGCCTGACTGAGCGTCTGGTCGCGGCCCAGCGCCACATCGAGAATGAAGTGAAAGTTACCGATAGCCTGAAAGACAGCTTTGATGATGGCGACAAAAACCTGTTCCAGTTGGGTGCGGATAACATCTTCCTCGGGCGCAAAGCAGCCACCAAAGAAGAAGCCATTCGCTTCGCCGGCGAGCAGCTGGTGAAAGGCGGCTACGTCGAGCCGGAATATGTGCAGGCGATGCTGGACCGCGAAAAACTGACCTCGACCTATCTCGGCGAGTCCATCGCGGTACCGCACGGCACCATCGAAGCGAAAGACCGTGTGCTGAAAACCGGCGTCGTCTTCTGCCAGTACCCGGAAGGCGTGCGCTTTGGGGAAGATGAAGACGATGTCGCCCGTCTGGTCATCGGCATCGCGGCCCGCAACAACGAGCATATTCAGGTTATCACCAGCCTGACTAACGCCCTGGATGACGAAACCGTGATTGAGCGCCTGGCGAAAACCACCAGCGTCGACGAAGTTCTGGCACTGTTGAATAAATAACCAAAGCGGTCCATTCCCTCTCCCTTTGGGAGAGGGTTTGGGTGAGGGGCAAAGCCTCACCCCAGCCCTCTCAGGTAAAAACATTAATTGAAGGTTAATACTATGAAAGCATTACATTTTGGCGCAGGTAATATCGGACGTGGCTTTATCGGTAAATTGCTGGCCGACGCGGGCATTGAACTGACGTTCGCCGATGTCAATCAGACCGTACTTGATGCCCTGAATGCCCGTCATAGCTATCAGGTTCACGTCGTCGGTGAGAATGAGCAGGTGGATACTGTCTCCGGCGTCAATGCCGTCAGCAGCATCGGCGATGAGGTTGTGGACCTGATCGCTGAGGTGGATCTGGTCACCACCGCCGTCGGTCCCGTCGTACTCGAGCGCATCGCCCCGGCCATCGCCAAAGGGCTGGCGAAGCGCAAAGCGCAGGGCAGCGAACGTCCGCTGAACATTATCGCCTGCGAAAATATGGTGCGCGGCACCACGCAGTTAAAAGGCCACGTGTTTAACGCGCTGGCGGAAGAAGATAAAGCGTGGGTTGAAGCCCATATCGGCTTTGTCGACTCCGCCGTTGACCGTATTGTGCCGCCATCGGCTTCCGCCACCCATGACCCGCTGGAAGTCACCGTGGAAACCTTCAGCGAGTGGATTGTCGATAAGACGCAGTTCAAGGGCGCGCTGCCGACTATCCCGGGAATGGAATTAACTGATAACCTGATGGCATTTGTCGAACGCAAGCTCTTCACCTTGAACACCGGGCATGCTATAACCGCCTACCTCGGAAAACTGGCGGGCCACCAGACGATTCGCGACGCGATCCTCGACGAGAAAATTCGTGCCGTCGTGCAGGGCGCGATGGAAGAGAGCGGCGCGGTGCTGATCAAACGTTACGCCTTTGACCCGCAGAAACACGCGGCTTATATCCAGAAAATTCTTGGACGTTTCGAGAACCCGTACCTGAAAGACGATGTTGAGCGCGTTGGCCGTCAGCCGCTGCGCAAACTGAGCGCTGGCGACCGTTTAATTAAGCCGCTGCTGGGTACCCTGGAATACGGTCTGCCGCACCGCAACCTGGTGAAAGGGATTGCAGCGGCGATGCATTTCCGTAGCGAAGACGATCCGCAGGCGCAGGAGTTGGCAGCCCTGATCGCCGACAAGGGGCCGCAGGCCGCGCTGGCGCAGATTTCCGGCCTGGATGCCGCAAGTGATGTCGTCGCGGAGGCCGTTAACGACTACAACGCGGAAAAATGATGCACAACCTGGCGCGACCAACGTCGCGCCCATTACGACTCCTGTCAGATATGCAGGCAATGATGGAAGAAACACAAGCATTTGAAAACCGTGTGCTTGAGCGTCTGAATGCTGGCAAAACCGTACGAAGCTTCCTGATCGCCACCGTCGAACTGTTAACGGAAGCGGTCAATATTCTGGTGCTTCAGGTGTTCCGTAAAGACGACTACGCGGTGAAATACGCCGTCGAGCCCTTGCTGGAGGGCAGCGGGCCGCTCGGCGATCTCTCTGTACGCCTGAAGCTGATTTATGGCCTTGGGGTGATAAGTCGTGCCGAATATGAAGACGCCGAACTGCTGATGGCCCTGCGCGAAGAGCTTAACCACGACGGCAATGAGTACAGCTTTACCGACGACGAAATTATCGGTCCGTTCGGCGAGCTGCACTGCGTCGCCGCCCTGCCGCCAACGCCGCAGTTTGATGACAGCGATGCCGAACTGCTGGCAATGCAGAAGCTGCGTTACCAGCAGATGGTGCGCTCAACAATGGTGTTGTCCCTGACTGAGCTGATTTCGCGAATCAGCTTAAAAAAAGCCTTCCAGAAATCAACGCTCTGACTCCGGCTCCGTCTGGTCGCAGGTCGGCCGGTAAAGCTGACGATAATATTCCAGACGCTGCAGAAACAACGCTTCCTTATCCTGGGGAATATCTCGCGGTATATGCTGCAGACGCGGAGATTTTTTCAAATACTCCATAAACGCCTGACTGGAAGCCATAAAATCAACCGCTTTATCGATTAAACGTGGTACGCCGTCGCCGATCTTTGCCATCACGTCCTCCTTTTGGGAATAATCTGATTAAGCATTAGCCAAATCACCGGCGCGGGTTAAGGAAAACGTGCTTATCTGCCGACGGGCTTCACAGAAATGAAATTAGAACGGGTATTAGGCGGAATATTAATAAAATTCAAATTATTAGCGAGCGCTGGTATAGCATTCTGCGGGCGATAAACGGCGAATTTTTGATAAATAACTATCAACAATGGCGGTCACGGCACATACTATAGGCGAATGAAGCCCCTTTATTAACAGATTAAGTCACCATGAAAGAAGTCGAAAAAAATGAAATCAAGCGCCTGAGCGACCGTCTCGACGCCATCCGCCATCAGCAGGCCGAGCTGTCGCTGGTGGAAGCCGCCGACAAATACGCCGAGCTGGAAAAAGAAAAAGCCACCCTGGAAGCGGAGATTGAACGTCTGCGTTCCGTCCAGAGCCAGAAGCTGAGCAAAGAGGCGCAGAAACTAATGAGCCTGCCGTTCCGCCGCGCGATCACCAAAAAAGAGCAGGCCGATATGGGCAAGCTGAAGAAAAGCGTTCGCGGTCTGGTGGTCGTCCATCCGATGACCGCCCTGGGCCGGGAAATGGGTCTGAAAGAGATGACCGGTTTCGCCCGCAGCGAATTCTGATCCCCTGCCCTCTCCGCCCGGAGAGGGTCATTCTGTCTTCACTTCCCACATTTTTACCCTCAGCCAGGTCGATTGGTCCAACCAATAATTTCATCTACCCCCCAGCAGTTCACAAATCCATCAAAATACATCACAAACACGTTGCTTAAGAGCAACATCTGATTAACCATTCGTTGTCATCAACCCTGATACCCTTAATTGGCCGGGCCAATTTTACCTACGATGGGATCGGCAATGAGCGCAGACTCAGCCCTCCTCTCCTGGCGGCCCGATGGAGACCCTGCATGAATCTCTGGCAACAAAACTACGATCCCGCCGGTAATATCTGGTTATCCAGTCTTATCGCATCGCTACCGATTCTGTTTTTCTTTTTTGCGCTGATTAAGCTCAAACTGAAAGGCTACCTCGCAGCCACCTGGACCGTCGCTATTGCGCTGGCCGTCGCCTTGCTGTTCTATAAAATGCCGGTGGACCGCGCCTTAGCCTCGGTGGTCTACGGCTTCTTCTACGGCCTGTGGCCTATCGCGTGGATTATTATCGCCGCGGTCTTCGTCTATAAAATCTCGGTGAAGACCGGGCAGTTCGACATCATCCGCTCATCGATTCTGTCGATTACGCCGGACCAGCGCCTGCAGATGCTGATCGTCGGCTTCTCGTTCGGCGCCTTTCTCGAAGGGGCGGCGGGTTTCGGCGCGCCGGTGGCGATTACCGCCGCGCTGCTGGTCGGCCTTGGGTTTAACCCGCTGTATGCGGCTGGCCTGTGCCTGATCGTCAACACCGCGCCGGTGGCCTTCGGCGCGATGGGCATCCCGATCCTGGTCGCCGGCCAGGTGACCGGTATCGACAGCTTTGCTATCGGCCAGATGGTGGGCCGTCAGCTGCCGTTCCTGACCATTATCGTCCTGTTCTGGATCATGGCCATCATGGATGGCTGGCGCGGCATCAAAGAGACCTGGCCGGCGGTGATGGTGGCAGGCGGTTCGTTCGCTATTGCCCAGTACCTCAGCTCTAACTTCCTTGGCCCGGAGCTGCCGGACATCATCTCGTCGCTGGTCTCCCTGGTCTGTCTGACCCTGTTCCTCAAACGCTGGCAGCCGGTACGCATCTTCCGCTTCGGCGATATCGGCGCCTCGCAGGTGGATATGACGCTGGCCCGCACCCGCTACACGGCGGGACAAGTGATCCGCGCCTGGTCGCCGTTCCTGTTCCTGACCGCCACCGTGACCCTGTGGAGCGTACCGCCGTTTAAAGCGCTGTTCGCACCGGGCGGCGCAATGTATGACTTCGTCATCAATATTTCGGTGCCGTTCCTCGACAAAATGGTTGCCCGTATGCCGCCGGTAGTTAGCGCCGCGACGCCATACGCCGCGGTGTATAAATTCGACTGGCTGTCGGCAACCGGCACCGCCATTCTGTTCGCCGCCCTGCTGTCCATCGTCTGGCTGCGCATGAAGCCAAAAGACGCGCTGACCACCTTCGCCGGGACGCTGAAGGATCTGGCGCTGCCGATCTACTCTATCGGCATGGTGCTGGCGTTCGCCTTTATCTCCAACTACTCCGGGCTGTCGTCGACCCTGGCCCTGGCGCTGGCGCATACCGGCCACGCGTTTACCTTCTTCTCGCCGTTCCTTGGCTGGCTGGGGGTATTCCTGACCGGTTCGGACACCTCGTCTAACGCCCTCTTCGCCGCACTGCAGGCAACGGCCGCGCAGCAGATTGGCGTCTCCGATATTCTGCTGGTCGCGGCCAACACCACCGGCGGCGTCACTGGCAAGATGATTTCCCCTCAGTCGATCGCCATCGCCTGCGCCGCGGTAGGCCTGGTGGGTAAAGAGTCGGATCTGTTCCGCTTTACCGTCAAACACAGCCTGATCTTCACCTGCATGGTGGGCCTGATCACCACGCTGCAGGCCTACGTTTTAACCTGGATGATCCCGTGATAGTGATGCCTAAACGCCTGGCCGACGACGTGGCGCGTCGCGTCCGGGCGCTGATTGAAGAACAACAGCTGGAGGCGGGCATGCGACTGCCCGCTGAACGCCAGCTCGCCGCCCAGCTCGGCGTCTCGCGCAATTCCCTGCGCGAAGCGCTGGCGATGCTGGTCAATGAAGGCGTGCTGCTGAGCCGTCGCGGCGGCGGCACCTTCGTCCGCTGGCAGCATGAACCGTGGTCGGAGCAAAACATCGTCCAGCCGCTGAAGACGCTGCTGGCCGATGACCCGGACTACAGCTTCGACATCCTCGAAGCCCGCCACGCCATCGAGGCCAGCACCGCGTGGCACGCAGCGATGCGGGCCACCGACGCCGATAAAGAAAAAATTCGTCTGTGCTTTGAAGCGACCCAGAGTGAAGACCCGGATATCGCCTCGCAGGCGGATGTCCGCTTCCATCTGGCCATCGCCGAAGCCTCGCATAACGTGGTGCTCCTGCAAACCATGCGCGGTTTTTTCGACCTGCTGCACTCCTCCGTTAAGCAGAGCCGCCAGCGCATGTATCTGGTGCCGCCGGTGTTTGCCCGCCTGACTGAACAGCACCAGGCCGTTATGGAGGCTATTGTTGCCGGTGACGCCGAGGCGGCGCGCCAGGCGATGATGGGCCACTTAGGTTTTGTCCACGCCACGATTAAACGTTTTGATGAAGACCAGGCCCGCCAGGCGCGAATTACCCGCCTGCCCGGTGACCACAATGAAAATTCCAGGGAGAACTCGTGATGATTATTTCCGCCGCCAGCGACTATCGCGCCGCCGCACAGCGTATCCTGCCGCCGTTTCTGTTCCACTATATCGACGGCGGCGCCTACGCCGAACATACCCTGCGCCGTAACGTCGAGGACCTGTCCGATGTGGCCTTGCGCCAGCGTATTTTGCGCAATATGTCGGATCTGAGTCTCGAGACCACTCTGTTCAATGAGAAGCTGGCGATGCCGACGGCGCTGGCGCCGGTCGGGCTGTGCGGCATGTACGCTCGCCGCGGCGAAGTGCAGGCCGCCGGCGCGGCGGACGACAAAGGCATTCCGTTCACCCTCTCTACCGTTTCCGTTTGCCCGATTGAAGAGGTCGCCCCGACCATCAAACGCCCGATGTGGTTCCAGTTATACGTCCTGCGCGACCGCGGCTTTATGCGCAATGCGCTGGAGCGCGCCAAGGCCGCCGGCTGCTCGACGCTGGTCTTTACCGTCGATATGCCGACCCCTGGCGCCCGCTACCGCGACGCCCATTCCGGCATGAGCGGCCCGAACGCCGCCCTGCGCCGCTACTGGCAGGCGGTGACTCATCCGCAGTGGGCGTGGGACGTCGGCCTTAACGGTCGCCCGCACGATCTGGGCAATATCTCCGCCTATCTCGGCCAACCGACCGGTCTGGAGGATTACATCGGCTGGCTGGCGAATAACTTCGATCCGTCGATTTCATGGAAAGACCTCGAGTGGATCCGCGATTTCTGGGACGGTCCGATGGTGATCAAAGGGATCCTCGATCCGGAGGACGCCCGCGACGCGGTGCGCTTCGGCGCTGACGGCATTGTGGTCTCTAACCACGGCGGCCGCCAGCTCGATGGCGTGCTCTCCTCGGCCCGCGCCCTGCCGGCCATTGCCGACGCGGTGAAAGGCGACATCACTATTCTCGCCGACAGCGGCATCCGCAACGGGCTCGACGTGGTGCGGATGATCGCCCTGGGCGCCGACAGCGTGCTACTGGGCCGCGCTTACCTGTACGCCCTGGCGACCCACGGTAAGCAGGGCGTGGCGAATCTGCTGAACCTGATCGAAAAAGAAATGAAAGTGGCGATGACCCTGACCGGGGCGAAAACCATCCGTGAAATCAGCCGTGATTCGCTGGTGCAGAACGCCGAAGCGCTGCAGACCTTCGATGCGCTCAAGCAGAATAACGCCGCGTAGGCGGCGGCGTCATTCTCTCCCCTCACCCTAACCCTCTCCCTCAGGGAGAGGGGACTGTCCGGCAGACAGGTTAGCGGCGGCGTTTCCCTGAGCCTCTGTCCACGAAAAGTATCGACTGATGGGTGAGTCCTTTACCCGCACCCTCCGATCCACCGACCGGCGCCGGTTTTCCCCCTCTCCCTCAGGGAGAGGGCCGGGGTGAGGGTTCGCCAAATATCTGCTATTCTGCCCCCCGCAATTAAGGGGGCAGTATGCTGAACATCGTGTTATTCGAACCAGAGATCCCGCCGAACACCGGGAATATTATCCGCCTGTGCGCCAACACGGGCTTCAGTCTGCATATCATTGAGCCGATGGGCTTTACCTGGGACGATAAACGCCTGAGACGCGCCGGACTGGACTATCACGAGTTCACTGCCGTGCAGCGCCATGCGGATTACGCGGCGTTTCTCGCCAGCGCGCAGCCACAGCGGTTGTTCGCCCTGACCACCAAAGGCACGCCGGCGCACAGCGCAGTGAGCTATCAGGATGGCGATTTCTTGATGTTTGGCCCGGAAACCCGCGGTCTGCCGGCCAGCATCCTCGATGCCCTGCCGCCAGAGCAGAAAATCCGTATTCCGATGATGCCGGACAGCCGCAGCATGAACCTGTCCAACGCGGTGTCGGTGGTGGTGTATGAGGCCTGGCGCCAGCTGGGGTATCCGGGCGCCGTGTTGCGCAGCTAACCTGAGCCATTCCCGGATGGCGGCGCACCGCGCCTTATCCGGGCTACATATCTAAGCTTAACAGCGGCAAATGGCAATACATCAAATCCCGTCGCCGTACTCGAAGGTGTGGTGGATGCCGTTGAAATGCTGATCCATGTCCATCGCCGGCTTGTCGCTCTCCGGCTTGCCAACGATGCGCGCCGGTACGCCCGCCGCGGTGGTGTGCGGCGGAACCGGCTGCAATACCACCGAACCGGCGCCAATCTTCGCCCCACGTCCCACTTCGATATTACCGAGGATCTTCGCCCCGGCGCCAATCATCACGCCTTCGCGAATTTTCGGGTGACGGTCGCCGCTGGTTTTACCGGTACCGCCGAGGGTGACCGACTGCAGGATAGAGACGTCATCTTCAATCACCGCCGTTTCGCCGACCACAATGCCGGTGGCGTGGTCGAGCATGATCCCGCGGCCGATTTTCGCCGCCGGGTGGATATCCACCTGGAAGGAGACGGAGACCTGATTTTGCAGGAAAATCGCCAGCGCACGTCGGCCCTGAGTCCACAGCCAGTGGCCGATACGGTAGGCCTGCAGCGCATGGAAACCCTTCAGGTAGAGCAGCGGCGTGGAGTATTTATCCACCGCCGGGTCGCGCGTGCGCACCGCCTGAATATCGCAGGCGGCGGAGGCGATCATTTCCGGATCGGCGGCATAGGCCTCTTCCACCACTTCGCGAATGGCGATCGCTGGCATAATCGGCGAGGCCAGCTTGTTGGCCAGCATATAGCTCAGCGCACTGCCCAGATTTTCATGCTTGAGTAGCGTAGCGTGGTAAAAACTGGCGAGCATCGGCTCACAGTCAGCCAGAGCCCGGGCTTCGGCTTTAATATTATTCCAGACGATATCCAGTTCTTCACACGGCATTGCATACTCCAGACGATATGATAATGACCTGCCAGTTCTGCGCTGGCAGGGTCATTCAGGTGACAAAGGAAAGCTAATTGCTGCTGCGCTCGTCCTTGCGGGCGCGACCCAATAAGGTCAATGCTGCCTCGCGCGCAATTTTTCCGCAATACAATACCTGATAAATTTCCTCGGTTATTGGCATTTCGACACCTAAACGCTGTGCCAGAACGCGAACTTCCTTGGTATTGCGGTAGCCTTCGACCACCTGGCCAATCTTGTCCTGGGCGCTCTGCACGTCCATACCCTGGCCGAGCATCATGCCGAAGCGACGGTTACGGGACTGGTTGTCGGTGCAGGTGAGCACCAGGTCACCGAGACCGGCCATACCCATAAAGGTTTCCGGATCGGCGCCCAGCGCCGCGCCGAGACGGGACATTTCCACCAGCCCACGGGTAATCAGCGCCGTACGCGCATTGGCGCCGAAGCCGATGCCATCCGACATACCGGCCCCGATGGCAATGACGTTTTTCACCGCGCCGCCGAGCTGCACGCCGATAAAGTCCGGATTGATGTAGACGCGGAAACTTTTGCCGCAGTGCAGCAGGTGCTGCAGATCCTCGGCAAACTGCGGATCCGTCGCTGCCAGCGAAATCGCCGTCGGCAGACCGGCGGCCAGCTCTTTGGCGAAGGTTGGCCCCGAGATCACCGCCAGCGGGATATCATCGCCCAGCGCTTCACGCGCTACGTCCTGCAGCAGGCGGCCGGTTTCAGCCTCGAGGCCTTTGGTCGCCCACACCAGACGTGCGTCGGGACGCATCAGCGGTTTAATCTGACGTAATACCTGGCCGAACACATGGCTTGGCACCACGACAAGGATGTCGCGGCTGGCGGCCAGCGCGGTGGCCAGGTCGCTCTCAAGATGCAGCGTATCCGGGAAAGGCACATCGGGAAGGAACGCGGCGTTGCAGCGATCGTGTTGCAGCGTCGCGATATGTTTCGGGTCATGGCCCCAGAGCACAACGTGGTGGCCATTTCTTGCCAGGGTGATGGCAAGAGCGGTGCCGTAAGAGCCGGCACCGATCACAGTCATTGCAGCATTAAGTGCGTTCATCAGGCATCCTGATGTTGTTCAGCACCTTCGCCAGCCTGCTGCTGCAGATAGTTCATAAACAGCGCGTCGAAGTTCACTGGCGCAAGGTTAAGTTGCGGGAAGGTGCCGCGGGAAACCAGGCTGGTGATGCACTCACGCGCGTACGGGAACAGAATGTTCGGGCAGTATGCGCCGAGGCAGTGCGCCATCTGGGTGCCTTCGATGCCGTCGATGGAGAAAATACCGCCCTGCTGTACTTCACAGAGGAACGCGGTTTCTTCGCCCAGCGCGGCGGTCACGGTCACACGCAGCACCACTTCATAAACGCCTTCAGCCAGCTGGGTGGAGGCGGTATCCAGATCAAGTTTAACTTCCGGCTGCCAGTCTTTCTGGAAAACTTGCGGCGCGTTCGGCGCTTCAAAAGAGATATCTTTGGTATAGATACGCTGGATCTGGAAGGTCATTTCGGTGCTGTTTTGTTCTGACATAGTAAAACCCTTTCGTGTTGTCCTTAAATACGCGCTTCCGCCAGGGAAAGCGCGCAAAAATTAGCGCAAGAGGGGATCAAGTCCACCACGTGAATCAAGCGCATACAAGTCGTCACAGCCGCCAATGTGCTGCGCATCAATAAAAATCTGCGGAACCGTCGTCCGTCCGCTGCGCTGGATCATCTCCTCACGCTTCGCGGCATCGCCATCGATCGGCAACTCATGGAACGTTACGCCTTTGCTGTTCAACAGCGCTTTCGCGCGTACGCAGAACGGGCAGGTCGCTTTGGTGTAGATCTCAATATTGGCCATGACTTTACTCCTGTTTTTACCCTGGGGTTTTACGCCGCAGCCTGAGCTTCCCCTCACGTCAGGCATGAAGGGGAAAGCGCGGCGGCATTACCACGCGAGGTAAGTTATTTGCCGCGTACCAGAGGAAGGTTTTCGCCGCTCCAGCCAGCGATGCCCTCTTTCAGTACAAAGACTTTTTCAAACCCGGCTTTGTTCAGCGCGCTGGCTGGCTCTTGCGCCTGCATGCCGGAACCGTCTACCACAATAATGGGTTGCGATTTGTGTTTTTCCAACTCGCCGACGTTATTGGCTTTGATATCGGCAGGCAGCAGGTTGATGGCGCCGGCAATATGGCCTTTACGGAAATCGTCACGCTGACGCAGGTCGACCACCACCGCATCTTCTTTATTGATAAGACGCGTCGCTTCACCACGGGTGATGACTTTAACTTTCGACATCAACCCTTTAAAGGTGGTGAACAGTACCGCACCCAGCAGCGCGATCCACGCGATGCTCAGGACCGGGTGACGGCCGATGAATTGCATAATTTCTTGCATGGGGGGTTACAACTCCCGACTAAGTGATAAAAAACCAGGGAAGGAGTATACCTGTGCATTGCGGCAAATACAGCCAGTGAGCGCGATGTAATGTATTTTCTGCGGGCGGTCACGAAAAAAAAGCCGCCTTCATCATCGCCTCTGACGCCGCCCCTTCCCTTTCTTTGATCTTTCACGGGGATTTAAACGATTCAGCTGTAGTAAAATTACGCAAAATTTCTGTCTTTGAGCATGAGGTTGTCGCAATGTCGGTTTCTAAAAAACCTATGGTACTGGTGATTCTGGATGGCTACGGCTATCGCGAAGACCAACAGGATAACGCCATTTACAGCGCTAAAACGCCGGTAATGGACGCCCTGTGGGCCAAACGTCCGCATACCCTGATCGATGCATCTGGCCTGGAAGTCGGCCTGCCGGACCGTCAGATGGGGAACTCCGAAGTAGGCCACGTCAACCTGGGCGCCGGTCGTATCGTCTACCAGGACCTGACCCGTCTCGATGTTGAAATTAAAGAACGCACCTTCTTCGCCAACCCGGTACTCACCGCCGCGGTCGACAAAGCGGTTGCCGCCGGTAAAGCGGTCCACATCATGGGCCTGATGTCTCCGGGCGGCGTCCACAGCCACGAAGATCACATCATGGCGATGGTGGAGCTGGCAGCAGAGCGCGGCGCTGAGAAAATCTATCTGCACGCCTTCCTTGATGGCCGTGATACGCCGCCGCGCAGCGCGGAAAAAACGCTGGCGACATTCGAAGCCAAATTTGCCGCGCTGGGCAAAGGCCGCATCGCGTCTATTATTGGCCGCTACTATGCCATGGATCGCGATAACCGCTGGGATCGCGTGGAACAAGCTTATGATCTGATGACCCTGGCGAAAGGCGAATTCCAGGCCGATACCGCCGTCGCGGGTCTGCAGGCCGCCTACGCCCGTGACGAAAACGACGAATTCGTCAAAGCCACCGTTATCCGCGCCGCCGGCCAGGCCGATGCCGCGATGGAAGACGGCGACGCGCTGATCTTCATGAACTTCCGTGCTGACCGCGCGCGTGAAATCACCCGCGCCTTCGTCAACGCCGACTTCGACGGCTTCGCGCGTAAGAAAGTGGTTAACCTCGACTTCGTGATGCTCACCGAATACGCCGCCGACATCAAAGTCGCCTGCGCTTATCCGCCCGCCTCACTGGCTAACACCTTCGGCGAGTGGATGGCGAAGCACGATAAAACCCAGCTGCGCATCTCCGAAACCGAGAAATACGCTCACGTCACCTTCTTCTTCAACGGCGGCGTAGAAGAGCCGTTTAAAGGCGAAGAGCGTATTCTGATTAACTCACCAAAAGTGGCAACCTACGATCTGCAGCCAGAAATGAGCTCCGCCGAGCTGACCGAGAAACTGGTCGCCGCCATCAAAGGTGGCAAATACGACACCATCATCTGTAACTACCCGAACGGCGATATGGTTGGCCATACCGGGGTGATGGAAGCGGCAGTGAAGGCGGTTGAAGCGCTGGATCACTGCATCGACCAGGTGACTCAGGCGGTGGAATCCGTTGGCGGCCAGTTGCTGATCACCGCCGACCACGGCAACGCCGAGCAGATGCGCGACCCGGCCACCGGTCAGGCGCACACCGCCCATACCAACCTGCCGGTTCCGCTGATCTACGTCGGTAACAAAGCGGTCAAAGCGGTCAATGGCGGTAAACTTTCCGACATCGCCCCGACCATGCTGTCGCTGATGGGAATGGAAATCCCGCAAGAGATGACTGGCAAGCCGCTGTTCATCGTGGAATAATCCTTCCCCATGAGGGGAAAGGCGACGTATTCAACTACATGGATCGCAACGGCAGTTCGATCCGTCCTTTACGCCAGCGCGCTCAGCGCTGGCGTATTGCTGTGCGCGTCATCTGCGCACGCCGACGATCGCGATCAGCTAAAGTCCATCCAGGCCGACATCGCCGCCAGGCAGCGGGCGATTAAGCAACAGCAGCAGCAGCGCGCAAGCCTGCTCGCCCAGCTCAAAGCGCAGGAAGAGGCGATCGCCGCCGCGGCCCGCAAACTGCGTGAAACCCAGGACAGCCTGAACCAGCTCAATAAGCAGATTGACGAGATGAACGCTTCTCTCGCGAAGCTGGAGCGTCAGCGCGCGTCTCAGGAACGTAACCTCGCCGCGCAGCTTGACGCCGCGTTCCGCCAGGGGCCGCATACCGGCATCCAGATGGTGCTGAGCGGTGAAGAGGGCCAGCGCAATCAGCGGATGCAGGTCTACTTCAGCTATTTCAACCAGGCCCGTCAGGAGACTATTGCGGAGCTGAAGAAAACGCGCGAAGAGATGGCGGTGCAAAAGTCGATGCTCGAAGAGAAGCAGAGCCAGCAGCAGACGCTGGTCTACGAACAAAAAGCCCAGCAGGCGAAGCTGGAGCAGGCGCGTAACGAACGGAAAAAGACCCTTTCCGGTCTGGAGTCCGCCATTCAGCAGGGTCAGCAACAGTTAAGTGAATTGCGGGCTAACGAATCGCGCCTACGCGGTCGTATCGCCCAGGCGGAGGCTGCCGCCAAAGCCCGAGCCGATCGGGAAGCTCGCGATGCGCAGGCGGTGCGCGACCGCCAGCAGGAAGCATCGCGCAAAGGCACCACCTATAAACCAACGGAAAGCGAGCGTTCGCTGATGTCACGCACCGGCGGGCTGGGCTCGCCGCGCGGCCAGGCGTTCTGGCCGGTTCGCGGTCCGCTCCTTCATCGATATGGCGAACAGCTGCAAGGTGAACTACGTTGGAAAGGGATGGTTATCGCCGCGTCTGAAGGCACCGAAGTCAGAGCCATTGCCGATGGTCGGGTCATTCTGGCTGACTGGCTGCAGGGCTATGGTCTGGTGGTGGTGGTCGAACATGGCAAAGGCGACATGAGCCTGTATGGCTATAACCAAAGCGCGCTGGTCAGCGTCGGTACGCAGGTTCGTGCTGGTCAGCCTATCGCGCTCGTAGGCAGCAGCGGCGGTCAGGGCCGTCCGTCGCTCTATTTCGAAATTCGCCGCCAGGGTCAGGCGGTCAATCCACAGCCGTGGTTGGGAAGATAAGTTTTGCTTCAATTTCGCGCAATTGCTCTTGCCGTAGCCGGTTCGCTGGCTCTGGCGGCGCCAGCGTTCGCTGGCAAACTCTCCATCGTTATTGACGATTTTGGCTACCGCCCGCAGACCGAGAATCAGGTGCTGGCGCTGCCGTCAACTATCTCCGTCGCCGTGCTGCCGAACGCGCCGCACGCCCGGGAAATGGCCACGAAAGCGCATAATCTGGGCCATGAAGTGCTCATCCACCTGCCGATGGCGCCGCTCAGCAAACAGCCGCTGGAAAAAGACACCCTGCGTCCCGAAATGAGCAGCGAGGAGATCGAGCGCATCATTCGCGAGGCTTACGGCAAAGTTCCCTACGCCGTCGGGCTGAATAACCATATGGGCAGCGCGATGACCTCCAACCTGTTTGGTATGCAGAAGGTGATGCAGGCCCTGGAGCGCTACAATCTCTATTTTCTCGATAGCGTCACCATCGGCAACACCCAGGCCATGCGCGCCGCGCAGGGCACCGGGGTGAAGGTGATTAAGCGCAAGGTGTTTCTTGACGATACGCAGAATGAAGCCGATATCCGCACCCAGTTCAATCGCGCCATCGCCCTGGCGCGGCGCAACGGTTCGGCAATAGCCATTGGCCATCCGCATCCGACGACGGTGCGGGTGCTGCAGCAGATGGTCTATAACCTGCCGCCGGATATCACGCTGGTGCGCCCGAGCAGCCTGCTCAACGAGCCGCAGGTCGACAACTCGACGCCAAACTACGCTCAGCCGCCCGCGCAACAAACGCCGCCGCAGCAGCAGAAGCCGCGTAATCCGTTCCACGGCGTGAAGTATTGCAAGCCGAAGCGCCCGCTGGAGCCCGTGAACGCCAGCCGCTTCTTCACTATCCTCAGCGACAGCATCAGCCAGAGCGCGCTGGTCCAGTACTATCGCCTCAAATGGCAAGGCTGGGACAATCCCGGCAACTAGACCACTCAGGGGTCCGTTCGCTTTTGCGCGACGGGCGCCTGGTTATCTTCGTGGGCGTACCACGCCTTAAAATATTTGAGAAAGCTGTAAAACGTGGCGTACAGGCCGGTGACCACGCCGACTTTGCCATAGCGCCACGCTCCGCTAAAGAGATACCACTTAAAGAAAGCGCCAATGGCGCTGACGATCCCCCGCGTCAGCGAAGGTTTGATCTGCTGGTACTTCACCAGCCGGGTGGTATAGCTGTTCAGCTTATTAAACACTTCATGCAGCGAATAAAAGGTGTCATGGCGTACAAAGCCCGGCAGCCTGACGGAGCGTGCGTGTCCGACCACCTGGTCATCCACCGGCCGGTCGTTAAACCGCGCCTGCTGGCGGTTAAAGAGACGCACCGGGTAATCCGGCGAAGAAATAGGGTAGATCGTTCGCACCTGCGTGCCGAGCACAAACCAGTAGCGCGGCAGACGCCAGGCGCAGGTTGGGTCCGGCTCCTCCCCCGCTTTTAGCGCCTGAATGGCCGCCACTACGTCATTATCAAGAATCTCATCGCTATCCATACACAGCACCCAGTCATGGCTGGCCAGCCCGATGGCGTAGTTCATCTGGGCGCCGTGGGCTTTATAGGCATGATGATGGACGGTGAGGCCAAACTGCTGACAAATAGAGACCGTTTCGTCGGTGCTGCCGGAGTCGACGACGATACATTCATCGGCCACCTTCAGCAGCGGCGGCAGCACCTCCATCAGCAGGCGCGCAGAGTTACAGGTCAGTAAGCATACGGAGAGTTTAAGCATGATAGTTACAAAGTTAAACCGCGACTAAACACACTGTATAAGCGAATAACCGTAAAATCGATGTAGAAATTGTGCGCTTAATATTAAGCAGGCTAAAAATGTTATCCAAATCTAAATTAAGGCGCCCGCAGGCGCCTTTTTTGCTGATTTTTACAACAGCCCGGAGGCGTTATTCCCAGCTCAGAACCACTTTACCGGACTGGCCGGAGCGCATCGCGTCAAAACCTTTCTGGAAATCATCAATGCCGAAGCGGTGGGTGATGATCGGTGAAAGGTCCAGACCAGACTGGATCAGCGCCGCCATTTTGTACCAGGTTTCGAACATTTCGCGACCATAGATCCCTTTAATAAACAGCCCTTTGAAGATGACCTTGGTCCAGTCGATGGACATATCCGACGGCGGGATACCCAGCATCGCGATACGGCCGCCGTGGTTCATGGTATCGAGCATGCTGCGAAACGCCGGCGGCGCGCCGGACATCTCCAGGCCCACGTCGAAACCTTCGGTCATGCCCAGCTCGGCCATCACGTCGTTGAGGTTCTCTTTCGCCACGTTCACCGCGCGGGTGACGCCCATTTTGCGCGCCAGCTCCAGACGGTACTCGTTGACGTCGGTGATCACCACGTTACGCGCGCCGACGTGTTTCGCCACCGCCGCCGCCATCACGCCGATCGGACCGGCGCCGGAAACCAGTACATCTTCCCCGACCAGATCGAAGGAGAGCGCGGTGTGCACCGCGTTGCCGAACGGGTCGAAGATAGACGCCAGGTCATCAGAGATATTGTCGGGGATTTTAAAGGCGTTAAAAGCCGGGATCACCAGATACTCGGCAAAGCAGCCCGGGCGGTTGACGCCCACGCCGATGGTGTTGCGGCACAAATGGGTGCGGCCCGCGCGGCAGTTGCGGCAGTGGCCGCAGGTGATATGCCCTTCGCCGGAGACGCGGTCGCCAATCTTAAAGCCGCGCACTTCCTGACCAATCCCCACCACTTCGCCGACGTATTCGTGACCGACCACCATCGGCACCGGAATGGTCTTCTGCGACCACTCATCCCAGTTGTAGATGTGCACGTCGGTTCCGCAAATAGCAGTCTTGCGGATTTTAATCAGCAGATCGTTATGGCCGACTTCCGGTTCCGGTACGTCGGTCATCCAGATGCCTTCTTCCGCTTTCAGTTTGGATAACGCTTTCATCTCACACCCTTATTAGGCGATGACGCCCAGTTGTTTGCCGATGCGGGTAAAGGCTTCCACCGCACGCTCAATTTGTTCAGGGGTATGCGCCGCCGACATCTGGGTGCGAATACGCGCCTGGCCTTTCGGTACCACCGGATAGAAGAAGCCGGTGACATAGATCCCTTCTTTCTGCAGCTCGCGGGCAAAGTTCTGCGCCACCACCGCTTCACCCAGCATCACCGGAATGATGGCGTGGTCGGCGCCCGCCAGCGTGAAACCTGCCGCGGTCATTTTTTCGCGGAACAGACGCGCGTTAGCCCACAGCCGATCGCGCAGGTCTGCCCCCTCTTCAACCATCTCCAGCACTTTGATGGAGGCGGCCACAATGGCCGGCGCCAGAGAGTTGGAGAACAGATACGGACGGGAACGCTGGCGCAGCCACTCAACCACCTCTTTGCGTGCGGCGGTGTAGCCTCCGGAGGCGCCGCCCAGCGCTTTACCCAGCGTGCCGGTGATGATGTCGACGCGACCCATCACGTCGCAATATTCATGAGAGCCGCGGCCGTTTTCGCCGACGAAGCCGACGGCGTGGGAGTCATCGACCATCACCAACGCATCGTATTTATCCGCCAGGTCGCAAACGCCTTTCAGGTTGGCGATCACGCCATCCATCGAGAAGACGCCATCGGTGGCGATCAGCACGTGACGCGCGCCGGCCTCGCGCGCTTCTTTCAGACACGCTTCCAGCTCCTGCATGTCGTTGTTGGCATAGCGGAAGCGCTTCGCTTTACACAGGCGCACGCCGTCGATGATCGAGGCATGGTTCAGGGCGTCGGAGATAATGGCGTCTTCCGGCCCGAGCAGCGTTTCAAACAGGCCGCCGTTGGCGTCAAAGCAGGAGGAGTAGAGGATCGCGTCTTCCATACCGAGGAAATCGGCCAGCTTCTTCTCCAGCTGCTTATGCGTGTCCTGGGTACCGCAGATGAAGCGCACCGAGGCCATCCCGAAGCCGTGGCTGTCCATACCGGATTTCGCTGCGGCAATCAGTTCCGGGTGGTTCGCCAGACCCAGATAGTTATTGGCGCAGAAGTTAATCACATGGCTGTCGCCGACGGTAATGTCCGCCTGCTGCGCCGAGGTGATGATCCGCTCTTCTTTGAACAAGCCTTCGGCCCGAGCGGTTTCCAGATTACTCGTTAACTGTTTGTAGAAATCACCACGCATTGCAACTCTCCAGATTCGGCAAAATTTGGCACATATTACCCAAAGCTATACGCTGATACGAGATGATGCAGGCCTGAATGAATTATTTGCAGCATAAATCACGTCAGCCCAGCACCTTATTCTGCGAATGGCTGTAGGCTTGCTCATGTGGTGATATGATATGAGCATTCATGCCCGGATTGTCTTCGGGCTCCCAACTTCAAAGGTACAGTTATGATCATCGTTACCGGCGGCGCAGGCTTTATCGGCAGCAACATCGTTAAAGCGCTGAATGACAAAGGCATCACCGACATTCTGGTTGTCGACAATCTGAAAGACGGCACCAAGTTTGTGAATCTGGTTGACCTGAACATCGCTGACTACATGGATAAAGAAGACTTTCTGATCCAGATAATGGCGGGTGAAGAGTTCGGTGAAATCGAAGCGATCTTCCACGAAGGCGCGTGCTCTTCCACCACAGAGTGGGATGGCAAGTACATGATGGATAACAACTATCAGTACTCTAAAGAGCTGCTGCACTACTGCCTGGAGCGTGAAATCCCGTTCCTGTACGCCTCTTCCGCCGCCACCTACGGCGGGCGCACCAGCGACTTCATCGAGTCCCGTGAGTACGAACAGCCGCTGAACGTCTACGGCTACTCCAAATTCCTGTTCGACGAATACGTCCGCCAGATCCTGCCGGAAGCCAATTCGCAGATCGTCGGCTTCCGCTACTTCAACGTCTACGGGCCGCGCGAAGGCCACAAAGGCAGCATGGCGAGCGTCGCTTTCCACCTCAACACCCAGCTGAATAATGGCGAAAGTCCGAAACTGTTCGAAGGCAGCGACGGCTTCAAGCGCGACTTCGTCTACGTGGGCGACGTGGCAGACGTCAACCTGTGGTTCTGGGAAAACGGCGTGTCCGGGATCTTCAACCTTGGCACCGGCCGCGCGGAATCCTTCCAGGCGGTTGCCGATGCGACCCTGGCTTTCCATAAAAAAGGCAGCATTGAGTACATCCCGTTCCCGGACAAACTGAAAGGCCGCTACCAGGCATTCACCCAGGCCGATCTGACTAACCTGCGCAAAGCGGGCTATGACAAACCGTTCAAAACCGTTGCCGAAGGCGTAACGGAATATATGGCCTGGCTGAATCGGGATGCGTAAGAGATAACATGAAAATTCTGGTGGTAGGCCCGTCTTGGGTGGGCGACATGATGATGTCGCAAAGTCTTTATCGTACGCTCAGGGCGCGCTATCCCCAGGCGATTATCGACGTGATGGCGCCAGCCTGGTGCCGTCCGTTGCTATCGCGCATGCCGGAAGTGAATGAAGCGATCCCGATGCCGCTGGGCCACGGCGCGCTGGCTATCGGCGAACGCCGCAAGCTCGGCCACAGCCTGCGCGAGCGTCGCTACGATCGCGCTTACGTGCTGCCGAACTCGTTTAAATCGGCATTAGTCCCCTTCTTTGCCAACATCCCGCTGCGCACCGGCTGGCGCGGCGAGATGCGCTACGGCCTGCTCAACGACGCCCGGGTGCTGGACAAAGACGCCTGGCCGCTGATGGTGGAACGCTACGTGGCGCTGGCCTACGACAACGGCGTGATGCGCTGCGCCAAAGATCTGCCGCAGCCGCTGCTGTGGCCGCAGCTGCAGGTCAACGATGGCGAAAAATCACAGGCCTGCAACGCCTTTAATCTCTCAAACGAGCGGCCGATCATCGGCTTCTGCCCCGGCGCGGAATTCGGTCCGGCCAAACGCTGGCCGCACTATCACTATGCTGCGCTGGCGAAAAAGCTTATCGACGATGGCTATCAGATTGCGTTATTCGGCTCGGCGAAAGATAACGAGGCCGGCAAAGAGATCATCGCCGCCCTCAGCAGCGAGCAGCAGGCCTGGTGTCGTAATCTGGCGGGTGAAACCCAGCTGGAGCAGGCGGTCATTCTGATCGCCGCCTGTAAAGCTGTAGTGACTAACGATTCGGGGCTGATGCACGTCGCCGCCGCGCTGGACCGCCCGCTGGTGGCGCTGTATGGCCCGAGCAGCCCGGACTTCACCCCGCCGCTGTCGCATAAAGCGCGGGTTATCCGCCTGATTAGCGGCTACCACAAGGTGCGCAAAGGCGATGCCGCGGAAGGCTATCATCAGAGCCTGATCGACATCACCCCAGAACGCGTCCTGCAAGAGCTGAACGAACTGTTAGCGGAAAAAACCGAGCACGAGGAAGCGTAACGGATGCGGGTATTGATCGTAAAAACCTCGTCCATGGGCGACGTGCTACACACGCTGCCCGCGCTAACCGACGCTGCGCAGGCCATCCCCGGCATTCGCTTCGACTGGGTGGTTGAAGAGGGTTTCGCGCAGATCCCCTCCTGGCATGAAAGCGTCGAGCGGGTGATCCCGGTGGCGATTCGCCGCTGGCGTAAAGCCTGGTTTTCCGCGCCGATTAAAGCGGAGCGTCAAGCCTTCCGCGAGGCCGTTCAGGCGGTAAAGTATGACGCCATCATCGACGCCCAGGGGCTGGTGAAAAGCGCCGCGCTGGTTACTCGCCTGGCGCACGGCGTCAAGCACGGTATGGACTGGCAAACGGCCCGCGAGCCGCTGGCCAGCCTGTTTTACAACCGCCGCCACCATATCGCGAAACAGCAGCACGCGGTGGAGCGTACCCGCGAGCTGTTCGCCAAAAGCCTTGGCTACGCGAAACCCCAGACCCAGGGGGATTACGCCATTGCGCGCCATTTCCTGCAGCACGAGGCTAGCGCTGCCGCGCCCTATCTGGTGTTTCTGCACGCCACCACCCGCGATGATAAGCACTGGCCGGAAACCCGCTGGCAGGAGCTTCTCGATCTGCTGGCCGACAGCGGCGTCCGCATTAAGCTGCCGTGGGGCGCCCCGCACGAAGAGGCGCGGGCAAAACGACTGGCGGAAGGCCGGGAGTATGTTGAAGTGCTGCCGCGCATGAGCCTTGAGCAGGTGGCGCAGGTTCTGGCCAGCGCCCGGGCTGTCGTCTCGGTCGATACCGGACTGAGTCATTTGACCGCCGCGCTGGATAAACCGAACTTCACGCTCTACGGCCCGACCGATCCGGGGCTGATTGGCGGATACGGTAAAAACCAGCATATCGTCAGGCCGGAAAACAGCACCAGCACCAGCGATATTCCGGCCAGCCGGGTTCATCTTCTCCTGCAAAATCAGGGGCTGCGCTGATGGGATCCCTGTTTAAACAGATCTACCGCTATACGCGCCCTCGCGCTTATCGCCACAATGAAAATCTGTGGCCTTTTACCCGTATTACGCGCGCGCCAAGCGGCGAAATCAGCGCGTTACGCTATAAAGGGAAAACGGTGCCGCTGGTCAGCCTGAGCGCGCTGAAAAACAGCATGCAGGGCGAAGTCCTGCTGACCGCCACCGGCCCCTCAACCCGCAATATCGATTTTTCCCTGTTGTCGAAAACGATCCCGGTGATGGGCGTCAATGGCGCCTGGCATCTTGCCGACCGGCTGCACTTTTCGCTCTATACCATCGTCGACATGGAATTTTTCGATAAGAAGCCTGATATTATCCGCGCCATTGTCAGCCAGCCGGAGATTCTGCTGTTCACCACCATGCACGGGATCGCCAAAATCCTCGATCGCTATGGGGACGCACTACGCTGCCGTTTGGCGTTGATTGAGGACGGTTGCTATAAGATTTACCAGCCGAAAGTCGCCAGCGAAGCGATAAAGCGCACTTACCAGCAGAATGCGGCGATGTGCTTTCATCCTCAGCGCCCGGATATCTGTTTTAGCACCGATATTCGCCAGGGCATCTTTGATGCCGGCACGGTGGTCTACTGGGCGCTGCAAATTCTCGCCTGGCTGGGCTTCAATACTATCCTGGTGAGCGGCCTGGATATGACCAACTTTAACCAGCCGCGATTCTACGAAACACAACAAGAAAAATTGCCTTCTTACCTGGCAACAAAAGTGGATACCCTCGTCATGCCCTCCTTTGCGCATGCCGCGCAGGTACTGCAGCAACGTCAGATTCGGGTGATTAATTTTTCCCCAGAAAGCGCTGTGCCGGATACTATCTTCGAAAAGGTTGCGTTTAATGAGTACTTTAAAAGTGAGTAACTTCGCCAGACAGGGTTACTCGATTGTCTTTCCTTTGTTTTTATTTTTCAGCGCGATTTTTTGCATGTCCACCCGGACCAATAATCTGCTGCATTTATCGATCCTGCTGCTATTGCTGTCGCTGGTACGCCAGGAAAACCGCCAGGCGCTGGCCGGGGTGTTACGCGAGCAGTGGCAGACCTGGACGCTGCTGGCAGCTTTCTTTATCTATTACGCCCTCAGTAACCTGTGGGGACATACGCCACAGCATATTGACTCGCCGATCACCCACGGCGTGTATCTGACGGGGTATCTGTTGCTGATGACGATGCTGCTCAGCGACGAACGAACCCGCCGCCTGGCCATGCTGGCGGTGGTTGGCGGGATCACCGTGCTCTCCCTGTGGACGCTGATTATCGACCATACGCTGGTCCTCACCGAACGAGCGGTCTCCCCCGAGAACCCCGGACCAACGAACGTTATCGACCTTGCCGGTTACTGCGGCATCGGCATTTTAATCTGCGGCATGCTACTGAAAGAAAAAGCCAGCCACTGGCTCTATCTGCCGGTGGTCATCATGCTGGTGATGCTGCTGCTCACCCAAAGCCGTGGGCCGATCATCGCCCTGGTGCTGGCGGTCGGCTGCACGTTGCACCTGCACGTCTTCACCCGCCGCAACCTGCTGATCGCCGCGGCGCTGGCTGTGCTGGTTGCGCTGCTTTTGGTCATGACGCCGGTGGGCGACATGCTGCTCGCCCGTTTCGAGGAGCTTGGCACCCAAAGCGGGCTGCGCCTGAGCATCTGGCACCATACGCTGTCGGAGATGGCCAGCCAGCCGTGGCTGGGGCGCGGTTTCAGCTATGAACTGGATTTCATCAACTACAGCGGCGAGCACATCACCACCACCCACAGCGTGTATATGGGCGCCCTGCTGAAAGGCGGCATCCTGGGGTTACTGCTGCTGCTGGCGGTCATTGCCTGCGGGCTATGGCAGGCGTGGCGCAAGCGCCACACCGACAGCCGCTACAGTCTGGCGATCCTGTTTTACGCGCTGGTGTTTATGGCCTCGCAGGGGATGTTTATCATCAGCAACCCCCGGGAAACCTGGGTGCTGTTCTGGCTGCCGCTGGGCATCGCGCTCAGCAAAGGGCTGGCGGAAAAACGCTAACAAAAAGGGCCGTCAGCGGCCCTTTTTTATATTCACTTTTAAATCAACTGCGGGCGGCGACCAGCCGGTCGGCCTGCTCTTTAATCACGGGCCACACCGACTCAATCGCCACATCGGCGACATTCGCTTCTTCACAGACGATCTGTTTCGCCTTGTCATAGCCCGGCGCCCAGATGTGATAGCCGGGCAGCCCGGTATCCTTGAGTTTGCGCTTGTTATAGACCGCCACCATCGGTTTATCGAAGGCCCGGGCGATGTGCACGATCGAGGTGTCTGGCGTAATGACTAAATCACAGCTGCGGATCACTTCGACGGCGGAGTTGATGGTGCTGTCGGCGATATACAGCGCCATATCCAGCTCCAGCTGGCGGATTTTCTCACTACGCCCCACCATCACGATACAGACCCGGTAAGGTAGGGCGCGTAACCGCTCGACCAGGGTCGCCACCTGGTGACGACAGAAGTCTTTATCCTCGGACGCGGTAAAAGGGTTAATGGCGATACGCAGTTCGACCTCTCCGGCCTGGGAAAGCAAGCGAGCCACTTTCTCCCGCTCATGGCGGCAGCCGGGGAGATGATAGTGATACGGGTGGTCGTCAACGATGCCAAACAGTTTCACCACCTGTTTATAGCGCTGGGAAATATGGCTGTTGCTGTCAAAAAAAGCGATCGAATGATCGTAAAGTTTATATTGATCTTTATTAAAACCAATCACGCTGGCCGCCCGTAAATCGGCGAGTAATTTAAAGCGTTCATAGCTGGTGACGTCATCAAAATCGATAACTGCATCAAAACCTACCGCCCGCAACGTATTTAAGGACATGCGCGGCCGATATAAATATACTTGCTGAATGAATTCTGAGCCTGCTAATATTTCGCAGCATATTGGTCCGGTTAACACCGAAACCTGATATCCCCGTTCGGCCAGTATTCTGGCGCAGCCGGTCGTGACCACCATATCCCCGACTTTATCGTCCAGGCGCAATAGCAGTACGCGGCGGACAGCCGCTGGGTCGAAGGCTTTACGCGCCGGCTTATTTCTGTATCGATAGTTAATTAAATTAAATTTAATGCCGCGGAAAAAAGCATTCTTTTTCCGCGTTAATTGTTTAAGGATACGCATACGGTACCTTGAGCTGTGTTAGCGCTGTGTGATTTTCCGCTGGTAATATTCTGCCAACGTCATGCCCTTCACCTGCGGCGCCAGCCAGCTAAAAAAGGCTTCAAGGTCAGCGTATAAACGCTCAATATCCCGTTCATTCTGGAACGTGGGGCTGCCGCCGGGCATATACTCTGAAGAGTGGAGCATATATTCCACGTAGTCATTGCCCTGCGTCAACGTTTGTTCGACGACTTTTTTCATCGTCTCCACGTTGCCGCCCATCGGACGCAGCCAGTGTACGGAGGGGGAACGCACTTTACCCCGCAGGCGATCGTAGCCCTGCTTCACGCTGTTCATCCACGCTGAGTGCTTGTACTGAATGCTCATCGGCACTTCCAGCAGCGGAGAGTGGCCTTCGCGGCTGATATCATTTTCATCGAGAAAATAGGCATGCTGCGGGAAGCGGCGATAATCGGTCCCGCCATCGCCCTGCGGCGCTCCCTTGGCGGTCTTCCAGTTCACCCGCGGGGTCACCGAGCAATCCACCTGATAACCGTGCTCCACCAGCAGACGCGCATAGCGCTCGTCAAAGGCCCAGCGCCCGGCGCGATGGCTGACCATTTTAGTCTGGAAAGTATCCTCCAGCAGATGCGTCATATAGTCGACCTTCTCACGCATCATGGCATCGCTGTATTCAATGAGATAAGGCTTATGCCGCCAGTCATCGGCGGTCAGCGGCTCGGTCGGCGGGCTGTTCCACGCATGCAGATGCATGCCGACTTCCGCGGTGCCGCGGGCAATCACGTCTCTGGCGAATTCGATATAAAAGGGGTCGATGGCCATTTCATAGTTGGTCAAATAGACCGGTTTAAAGCCATACTTTTCGCAAAGCTGCTGAAAACGCGGGAGATAACGCGCATTCTCGGTGGTGATGCTGTCATGTTTTTGCCAGAGGTTATCGCCCTCTGTATCAATCGTGATGAGAAATGCGGGATTGTGCACGAAAACGTCCTCAGGCCATACGTATCGGGTCATGGTAGAGCAATACAACGCTTCTCTCAATCTGTCTGATCCCCTAGAATCGGAACCCTTATCCTGGATGAAGAACAGAGTATGACGCCTGAAACCCTCTCCCGCGGCCCGTTGAACCCGGCGCGGATCCTGGTCATTAAGCTGCGCCATCATGGCGACATGCTGCTGATCACGCCGCTTATTCACGCGCTGAAACAGCAGTATCCCGCCGCCAGCGTGGATGTGCTGCTGTATGAAGAGACCCGGGATATGCTCGCCGCCAACCCCGATATCCATCATATTTATGGTCTCGATCGCCGCTGGAAAAAGCAGGGAAAAAGGCATCAGTTGAAGATGCAATGGCAGCTCATTCAGACGCTGCGTCAGCAGCGATACGATATGGTGCTTAACCTTGCTGACCAGTGGCCGAGCGCGATTATCAGCAAACTGACCGGCGCCGCGACGCGGATTGGTTTTGATTTTCCGAAGCGCCGCCACCCGGTCTGGCGCTATTGCCACACCGCGCTGGCCTCCACCCAACAGCACAACCAGCTGCATACGGTACAGCAGAATCTCTCTATTCTCGCTCCGCTCGGTCTCCCGTTGAACGACGCGCCGGCGCGGATGGGCTACAGCGAAGCAGACTGGGCCACCAGCCGCGCCCTGCTGCCGGAGGAGTTCCGGGAAAACTACATCGTCATCCAGCCAACGTCGCGCTGGTTCTTTAAATGCTGGCGCGAAGATCGTATGAGTGCGCTGATCAACGCGCTGTCTGCCGAGGGGTACGCGGTGGTGCTCACCTCCGGCCCCGACGATCGAGAGAAGAAGATGGTGGACACCATCATCGCCGGTTGCCCGCAGGCGCGTCTGCACTCTTTAGCCGGCCAGTTAACGCTGCGCCAGCTGGCGGCGGTGATCGATCACGCCCGCCTGTTTATCGGCGTCGACTCGGTGCCGATGCATATGGCTGCGGCGCTCGGCACTCCGCTGGTCGCCCTGTTCGGCCCCTCGAAGCTGACCTTCTGGCGTCCGTGGCAGGCGAAAGGCGAGGTGATCTGGGCCGGCGACTTCGGTCCGCTACCCGACCCGGATGACATCAACACCAACACCGAAGAACGTTATCTCGATTTAATTCCTACCGACGCCGTGATCGCGGCGGCGAAAAAGGTACTGGCATGAGTAAATTCAGGCTGGCTCTGGTGCGGCAGAAGTACCGCCCGGACGGCGGCGCAGAACGGTTTGTCTCCCGCGCGCTGGAAGCCCTCGACAGCAGTCATCTGCAGCTGAACGTCATCACCCGCGAATGGCAGGGGCCGGTGAAACCGGACTGGCAGATCCATATCTGTAATCCGCGCAAATGGGGGCGCATCAGCCGCGAGCGCGGCTTTGCCAACGCCGCGCGCGCGCTCTGGCAGCGCGAGTCTTTCGACCTGGTGCAGAGCCATGAACGTATTCCCGGCTGCGATCTCTACCGCGCTGGCGATGGCGTTCATCGCCGCTGGCTGCAGCAGCGCTCGCGCATTTTACCGGCCTGGAAAAGCCGCCTGCTGTTCGCCGACCGTTATCATCGCTACGTCATGCAGGCGGAGCGCGAGATGTATGAAGACTCACACCTGCGCGGGGTGATCTGCAACGCCGAGATGATCAAGCGCGAAATTATCGAAGACTTTGGCCTGCCGGCGGAGAAGATCCACGTTATTTATAACGCCATTGATAACCAGCGTTTTCTACCGCCGGGCGAAGACACCTTTGCCGCCTTACGCGCCAAATGGCAGCTACCGCTGCAGGCAACCTGCCTGATTTACGTCGGCTCCGGCTTTGAGCGCAAGGGACTGGCGGCGGCAATCCGCGCCATCGCCCCCACCGATCGCTATCTGCTGGTGGTTGGCAAAGATAAGGATCAGCCGCGCTATCAGGCGCTGGCGAAGAGTCTCGGCTGCGAAGCGCGGGTGCGCTTCTTCGGCATGCAGTCGGAGACGCTGCCCTTCTATCAGATGGCCGATGGTCTGCTGCTGCCCACCCTCTACGATCCGTTCCCCAACGTCATTCTCGAAGCGATGGCCTGCGGTCTGCCGGTGATCACCACCACCGGCTGCGGCGGGGCGGAGTTTATCGTCGACGGCCACAACGGTTACGTCTGCGACGCCCTGGATATCCCGGCGCTGCAGCAGGCGGTGATGGCCCTGCCTGCCCGCGCGCTGGGCTCCGCGCAAGGCGGTCGCGCCCGCGAGCGCATCATGGCCTGCACCAGCGAGCGACTCTCAACCCAGCTGCTTTCTCTTTATCAGGATCTGGTGAAATAACGATGCGCATCTTATTTGTGATTGACGGTTTACCCGGCGGCGGCGCGGAAAAAGTGGTCCTGACCCTGGCAGCACAGTTCCTGCGCGACGGCGATCGGGTGTCGCTCATTTCGCTGCGCGATGTCTGCGAGTATCCGTTGCCCGAGGGTCTCGACTATCAGGTGGTGGCCGATCGCTGCCGTAAACCGTGGCGCAAGCTGACCGAGCTGTCCCGCCGCGCCCGCCAGCTGGACGCCGCGGTCATCCGGGCCGAACAGCAGGGGCAATTTGACCTCGTGCTTTCCAACCTGCACAAAACCGACCGCATCGTCGCCCGCAGCCGGGCGCTGCGCGAGCGTAACGTCTGGTTCTGCCTGCACGGCGTATTCTCTGCCTCCTATCTCGGGCACCGCACCGGCTTTGACCGCTGGATGAAGCAGCAGAAAATTAAGCGAATTTACCAGGGTCGCAACGTGGTGGCGGTTTCCGACGCCGTGGGACGCGATCTGGTGGAAGCCTTCGCCCTGCGTCCGGCACAGCTGAAAACTATCTACAACCCCTTCGATATCGCCACTCTGCGCGCCGAGGCGGAAGCCGACAGTGAGCGACCGGCCGGTGACTATCTGATTCACGTCGGCCGCTTCCATCCGGGCAAACGCCACGACCGCCTGCTCGAAGCCTATGCGCAAAGCGGCATTGACGCGCCGCTGGTGCTGTTAGGCCAGGGAAAACCGGAGCAAGAGCAGCGCCTGCGCCAGCTGGCCAAAACGCTGCAGGTTGACGATCGGGTGTGGTTCAAGGGTTTTCAGAAAAACCCCTTACCGTGGATCAAAGGCGCACGGATGCTGGTTTTAAGCTCCGATAGCGAAGGATTCGGCAATGTGGTGGTGGAAGCGCTGCTGTTGCATACGCCGGTTGCCAGCACCCGCTGCCCCGGCGGCGTCACCGAGATCCTCACCGGCGAACTTGCCCGCGGTCTGGCGGATCTGACCAGTCCGGCGCTGGCTCAGACGATGCAAAGCATTTACCATAACCCGCCGACTATCGACGACGCCGCGCTGGAAAAATTCAGCGTCGTGTCCATTTGTCAGCAGTACCGTCAGTTGCAGCGCACCTGACGCCGTTAGTTAACCAGGATCGAAGATTTATGAGTCAAACGCCTTTATTGAGCATCGTGGCTGCCGTCTACAACGGTGAGAAATTTCTTGCGCAGTTCTTTGAGTGCCTTGAACAGCAGCAGCTGGAAAGCTATGAACTGATCCTGGTGAACGATGGTTCGACAGACAACAGCCTGGCGGTGATCGCCGAATGGCGGGATCGGCTGCAGAACGTCCAGGTACTGGAGCAGGAAAACCAGGGCGTCTCGGTCGCGCGCAATACCGGCCTCGCCGCCGCCAGCGGCAAATATCTGGCGTTTCCGGATATCGACGACAAACTCTATCCGGGCATGTATCGCACGCTGCTGGAGATGGCCGAGAAAGAACATCTCGATATCGCGACCTGCAACGGCACCTACGTGTATGAAAAGCGCCGCGAGAGCCACCCGATCTTCCCGCTGGATCGCCTGCCCTCGACCGGCGTGCTGCCGGGTCATGTCTGGCTCAAGCAGGCCCTGGACTCGCGGAAGTTTCTACACGTCACCTGGCTCAACATCTATCGCCACGACTTTATCCGCCAGCACCACTTCCATTTCGAGCCCGGCCTGCGCCATCAGGATATCCCGTGGACGACAGAGGCGCTGCTGGCCGCGGAGCGCGTGCAGTACACCAGCCAGCAGTTCTATGATTACTACATCCACTCTGAGTCGGTGTCGCATAAGCCGGACAACGACGACACGCTGATGCGTTCGGCGCGCCACTATATGAAGATTCTGGAGATGCTGGAGGCGATCAACCAGCGCTACCCGGATAAAGTGCGCCATATCGCCGCCTGTCGCTGGCAGATCGCCAAAGAAGGCCTGGGGATCATCCACACCTTCGACAGCATGAAAGATGAGTCGAAAAAGCATGTTATTATTAAAGAATTCTTCGACCGCGGTATCTGGCGGTTAATCTGGAAAAACGCCTGTACTTTCCGTTTACGCTGGCGCCTGGGACGCCGTTATCTGCGTATTAAGCGTTATCGCCACGCGGTATAGACCAAAAACCCGCTGTTTCCGCCAAAGAGATAGCTTTACGCGGGCTAAATGCTTAGAATTTGCCCGCCAAAACAGAGAACGGATAAATAGTTTGGAATTGCTTTATACCACCCTACTTTACCTTATTCAGCCGCTGGTGTGGCTGCGGCTGCTGCTGCGCAGTCGTAAGGCTCCTGCCTATCGTAAACGCTGGGCGGAACGCTATGGCTTCTGTCAGAACAAGGTAGAGCCGGATGGCATTCTGCTGCACTCCGTTTCCGTCGGAGAAACCCTGGCCGCCATTCCGCTGGTTCGCGCTCTGCGCCACCGCTACCCTTCGATGCCGATCACCGTCACCACCATGACGCCGACCGGCTCCGAGCGCGCCATGTCGGCGTTCGGCAAAGATGTCCATCACGTCTATCTGCCCTACGATCTGCCCGGCGCCATGAACCGCTTCCTGAATACCGTTCAGCCGAAGCTGGTTATCGTGATGGAAACCGAGCTATGGCCGAATATGGTGGCCGCGCTGCATAAGCGTAAGATCCCGCTGGTGATCGCCAACGCCCGCCTTTCTGAACGTTCCGCCAAAGGCTATGCCAAACTGGGCGGTTTTATGCGCCGCCTGTTAAGCCGTATTACACTTATCGCCGCGCAGAATGAAGAGGATGGCAACCGCTTCCTTGCTCTCGGACTGAAGCGCAACCAGCTGGCGGTCACCGGAAGTCTGAAATTCGATATCTCCGTCACCCCGGAGCTGGCGGCCCGCGCGATTACGTTGCGCCGCCAATGGGCGCCACACCGCAAGGTCTGGATTGCCACCAGCACTCACGACGGCGAAGAACAAATCATCCTGCAGGCGCATAAAAAACTGCTGGAGACCTTCCCGAACCTGCTGCTGATCCTCGTTCCCCGGCATCCGGAGCGCTTCCCCGACGCGCGTGAGATGGTGCAAAAGGCCGGAATGAGCTTTACTCTGCGCAGCACCGGCGAGATCCCCTCCTCCAGTACCCAGGTGGTGATTGGCGATACCATGGGTGAACTGATGCTGCTCTACGGCATTGCCGACCTCGCCTTCGTTGGCGGCAGCCTGGTGGAGCGCGGCGGCCATAACCCGCTCGAGCCGGCGGCGCATGCCATTCCGGTGCTGATGGGGCCGCATACCTTCAACTTCAAAGATATCTGCGCCAAGCTGCAGCAGGATGATGGCCTGATCACGGTCACCGACGCCGACTCGCTGGTCAGGGAAGTGTCCACGCTCCTGACCGATGAAGACTACCGCCTGTGGTATGGCCGTCACGCGGTGGAAGTGCTGCACCAGAACCAGGGCGCGCTGTCGCGTCTGCTCAAGTTACTGCAACCTTACATGCCGCAACGGAGTCATTAATGTCGAACCGGCTTTCCGTGGTGATGATCGCCAAAGATGCAGCGGACCTGCTGCCGGATTGTCTGGACTCCGTTAGCTGGGCAGATGAAATCATCGTCCTCGACTCTGGCAGTACCGACATCACCGTCGAGCTGGCCCGCCGCCTCGGCGCCCAGGTCTATACCCATACCGACTGGCGAGGCTATGGTATTCAGCGCCAGCGCGCGCAGGACTATGCCACCGGCGACTGGGTGTTGATGATCGATACCGATGAGCGCGTCACGCCAGAACTCAGGCAGGCTATTCTTAAGGTGCTGGCAGCGCCGCAGCGCGGCGCTATCTACAGCATCGCTCGTCGCAACTACTTTCTCGGACGCTTTATGCGCCACAGCGGTTGGTATCCCGATCGCGTGCTGCGCCTGTACGAACGCGCCCGTTACCGCTATAACGATAATCTGGTCCATGAATCGCTGGATAGCCTGGGCGCAGAGGTCATTCCGCTAACCGGCGATCTCCTGCATCTGACCTGCCGCGACTTCGCTGGCTTCCAGCAAAAACAGCTGGCGTATGCTGCCGCGTGGGCGCTTGAGCGCCACCGCAAGGGCAAGAAGACCTCGATGGCGGGCATTTTCAGCCATACCCTGGGCGCGTTCCTGAAAACGCTGCTGCTGCGCGGTGGGGTGCTGGACGGTAAGCAGGGCTGGTTACTGGCGATGGTCAACGCGCAGTATACGTTTACGAAATATACCGAGCTGTGGGCGCTGAGCCACGGCTACTCGGAGAAAGGGTAATCATGAGCACAAAAGCGATCTATCCGGGTACCTTTGATCCCATCACCAACGGTCATATCGACATTGTCACCCGCGCGGCGAGCATGTTCGATAAAGTGGTGCTGGCTATCGCCGCGAGCCCGAGCAAAAAGCCGATGTTTACCCTCGACGAGCGTATCGCGCTGGCCACTCAGGCAACAGCGCATCTGGTTAACGTGGAGGTTATCGGCTTTAGCGACCTGATGGCCAGTTTCGCCCGCGCGCAGCAGGCCAATATTTTAATTCGCGGCCTGCGGGCGGTGGCGGATTTCGAGTATGAGATGCAGCTGGCCCACATGAACCGCCACCTGATGCCAACGCTGGAAAGCGTGTTCCTGATGCCGTGCAAAGAGTGGTCGTTTATCTCTTCCTCACTGGTGAAGGAAGTGGCGCGTCACCAGGGCGACGTTTCTCATTTCCTGCCAGCTAACGTCCACCAGGCGCTGTTGAATAAGCTGAAGTAACGCATCAGCTGGGGCATGAGCCACGCAGGCTGGCGCTGCACTGCGCCGCCCATCCACACCGGCTCTGTCCCGGTCTTTGTGCCAGGTGGCGCTACGCTGACCTGGCCTACAAACCTTCCTGTTCCTGAGAACTACTTCTGGCACTGACGGCAATAAAAGGTCGCCCGCTGGGCATGTTTGGTCCCGACAACCGGCGTGCCGCAGAGCCGGCACGGTTCGCCCTTGCGGCCATAGACCTGCAGCTCCTGGGCAAAATAGCCCGGCTTGCCATCGCTTTGCAGGAAATCCTTCAGCGTGGTGCCGCCCTGCTCTATCGAACGCAGCAGGACCAGCTTAATCACTTTCACCAGCTGCTCACACTCTTCCCGCGACAGTGAAGAAGCCAACCTGTCGGGATGGATCCCGGCCGAGAACAGCGACTCGCTGGCGTAGATATTGCCGACCCCTACCACCAGCTTGTTATCCATCAGCCAGGGTTTGATCGCAGTTTTTTTCTTCGCGCATTTCTGCTGAAGATAGTCGGCGTTAAATTCATCGCTGAGCGGCTCCGGGCCAAGGTGGGCCAGTACCGGATGGTCTTCCAGCGTTTTGGTCCACAGCCAGGCGCCAAAGCGGCGCGGATCGGTATAGCGCAGCACCTTGCCATTACTCATGACCAGGTCAACGTGATCGTGTTTTTCGGCCGGTAGCTCTTCGCTCAGGATACGCAGGCTTCCCGACATCCCGAGATGAACGATGATCCAGCCGTCCGGCAGTTCCAGAAGCAGGTATTTGGCACGACGCCGCACGCTGAGTACCGGAACGTCGCTCAGGCGATAAATCTCTTCGGAAACCGGCCAGCGCAGCCGTCCATTGCGCACAATGGCGTGCAGAATAGTTGCGCCAACCAGGTGCGGCTCGATGCCGCGGCGGCTGGTTTCAACCTCTGGTAATTCAGGCATGATTTTCCTCCATTTACCCGACGTATTGTGCTTCACGGACAGGTGACTGAAAAGGGAGTATGTGAAAGCAATATGGGGGAGTTTTAAAAACAAAAAACCCCGCCGAAGCGGGGTTTTTATACAAGGAGGCTAAAATTATTTGATTTTAGCTTCTTTGTAGATAACGTGCTGACGTACAACCGGATCGTACTTTTTCAGTTCCATTTTTTCCGGTTTGGTACGCTTGTTCTTCGTGGTGGTATAGAAGTGACCAGTACCAGCGGAAGAAACCAGCTTGATTTTCTCACGAATACCTTTAGCCATGATTTATTTCCTCTAAGTACTTAGTACTTTTCGCCACGGGCACGCAGTTCAGACAGAACTGTATCGATGCCTTTCTTATCGATTACACGCATACCTTTAGCAGATACGCGCAGGGTGACAAAACGCTTCTCGCTCTCAACCCAGAAACGGTGAGAGTGCAGGTTCGGCAGGAAACGGCGTTTAGTCGCGTTCAGTGCGTGGGAACGGTTGTTACCGGTCACCGGACGCTTGCCAGTAACTTGGCAGACTCGGGACATGTCTATTCTCCAAAAATCAAATTAGCTCGAGCTTCGTATGGGGTATTGGCGCCTCGTCAGGCTTTACAGCCTGGTCATCGCAGTTCAATGTGAACTCTCGACTGCCAGGCCCAAATGCCAAACCCGAGATTCTCAAAGGTGGCGTAGTATACGCTGACTCGGCGATGTGCTCAAGTCCCGAACAGACAAAGATCCCGAAGGATCGCCAGTTCGGGGCTAAATCCAGCCACGCTCGGCAAAAGATACATACGCACCGCGGCCGATAACCAGATGGTCAAGCACGCGTATCTCCATGAATCGACAACATTTTACCACCCTTTCGGTAATCAGCCTGTCTGCCTGGCTCGGCTCCGGACTACCGGAGGGATGATTATGCGCAAGGATCACGGCGGCAGCGTTCACTTTGATGGCTTCGCGTACAATTTCTCGCGGATGCACCTCAACGTGGCTAAGAGTACCAGAAAAAAGGCGACTATGTTTCAACACCCGGTTCTGATTATCTAAAAAGATCACCATAAAGATCTCGCGCTCTTCTTCCGTAAGCTGGCTTTGTAAAAATTCCCGCGTCGTCGAGGGACTGACCAGCGCAGCCTCCTCGACCAGCTGTGAGCTAAAATAGCGTCGCGCCAGCTCGGCAATACCCTTCAGTTGCGCATATTTCGCCAGTCCCAGTCCATCCACGGCAATCAGCTGCGCTTTATCCGCGGAAAGCAGAGCGTAGAGCGAGCCAAAACGCTGCAGTAACGCCTGCGCATAGCCGAGCACATCCTGACGACGCGTGCCGACGCGCAGAAACAGCGCCAGCAGCTCAACATCCGTTAGCGCTTCGATGCCGTACTGCAACATCTTTTCTCGTGGCATCAGATTTTCCGTTTCGTCCATGCGCCCTCCTGGGTGAATTTGCCTATCCTGGCACAGCCTGACGGCGCTGCCGACCCACTGCTTTTCACCCTGCGTAGCCGCTCGCAAAGTGAATGCCCACCAGAGGCACGACGACGACAGGATTGTGATAAGATGCGCGGATTCTGGTCTACGGCAACAGGAAGACATCATGATGACTCTGGCGGGTAAAAAAATCGTCCTGGGCGTCAGCGGCGGTATCGCGGCGTATAAAACCCCGGAACTGGTGCGCCGACTGCGCGAACGCGGCGCGGAGGTGCGTGTCGCGATGACGGAGGCGGCAAAAGCGTTCATCACCCCACTCAGCCTGCAGGCGGTATCCGGCTATCCGGTTTCCGACAGCCTGCTCGATCCGGCGGCGGAAGCGGCCATGGGCCATATTGAGCTCGGGAAATGGGCCGACCTGGTGATCCTCGCCCCGGCAACCGCTGATTTAATCGCCCGCGTGGCGGCCGGCATGGCCAACGACCTGGTGTCGACGATCTGTCTTGCCACCCCTTCCCCGGTTGCCGTGGTGCCCGCCATGAACCAGCAGATGTATCGCGCGCAGGCCACCCAGCAGAATCTGCAGACGCTGGCTTCCCGCGGCCTGCTGCTGTGGGGACCGGACAGCGGCAGCCAGGCCTGCGGCGACGTCGGCCCGGGGAGAATGCTCGATCCGTTAACCATCGTGGAGATGGCCGCGCAGCATTTCGCCTCCCCTGTCAAAGATTTGCAACATCTCAACCTCATGATTACCGCGGGCCCGACCCGTGAGCCGTTGGATCCGGTGCGTTACATCAGCAACCACAGCTCAGGCAAAATGGGCTTCGCGATTGCCGCCGCCGCCGCGCAGCGGGGCGCGAACGTGACCCTGGTCAGCGGCCCGGTATCACTACCGACACCGTCGTTTGTGCAGCGCATTGATGTCACTACCGCACTGGAAATGGAAGCCGCCGTCCAGGCCGGCGCTCAGCAGCAGCATATTTTTATTGGCTGCGCCGCAGTGGCGGATTACCGCGCCGCCGTCATCGCCGAAGATAAAATTAAAAAACAAGGTGATGAATTAACAATAAAAATGATTAAAAACCCGGATATCGTGGCCGGGGTTGCGGCGCTAAAAGCCCATCGCCCTTACGTCGTTGGGTTTGCCGCCGAAACGAATAATGTGGAAGAATATGCGCGGCAAAAACGTGCCCGCAAAAACCTCGACCTGATTTGCGCTAACGATGTTTCTCAGCCTGATCAGGGCTTTAATAGCGATAACAACGCATTACACCTTTTCTGGCAGGATGGGGAAAAGCGCTTACCACTTGAGCGCAAGGAACTCCTGGGCCAATTATTACTCGACGAGATCGTGACCCGTTATGATGAAAAAAATCGACGTTAAGATTCTGGACCCGCGTGTCGGCCAGCAATTTCCGCTGCCGACCTATGCCACCTCCGGCTCCGCCGGACTTGACCTGCGAGCCTGTCTCGACGACGCCGTAGAGCTGGCGCCGGGTGCAACCACGCTGTTGCCGACGGGCCTTGCGATTCATATCGCCGATCCCTCTCTGGCGGCGGTAATTCTGCCACGCTCCGGCCTGGGCCATAAGCATGGCGTAGTACTGGGCAATCTGGTGGGCCTCATCGACTCCGATTACCAGGGGCAACTGATGGTGTCCGTCTGGAACCGCGGTCAGCAGAGCTTTATTATCGAGCCGGGCGAACGTATCGCGCAGATGGTCTTTGTGCCGGTCGTGCAGGCGGAATTTAACCTGGTGGAAGAGTTTGACGCCACCGACCGCGGCGAAGGCGGCTTCGGTCACTCAGGGCGTAAATAAGCCCAGCAACACGGAACCTGCATCCCAACGCGCATAACGCAATAACATCACCGCAAACTCCGGTTTGCGGTCGCGTTGTGGATGTCTGCCTGACAAGTGCTTATTTTCAGGGGTATTTTAAAACATGGCAGAAAAGCAAACTGCGAAACGGAATCGTCGCGAAGAAATACTTCAATCTCTGGCGCTCATGCTGGAATCCAGCGATGGTAGTCAACGTATTACCACCGCGAAACTGGCGGCTTCCGTCGGCGTCTCCGAAGCCGCGCTGTATCGCCATTTTCCCAGCAAAACCCGCATGTTTGACAGCCTGATCGAGTTCATTGAAGACAGTCTGATTACGCGCATCAATTTGATTTTGAAAGATGAAAAGGACACGACCGCGCGCCTGCGCCTGATCGTTCTGTTGATTCTTGGGTTTGGCGAGCGTAATCCTGGGCTGACGCGTATCCTCACCGGGCACGCGCTGATGTTCGAACAGGACCGGCTACAGGGCCGCATCAACCAGCTTTTTGAGCGCATCGAAGTGCAGCTGCGTCAGGTGATGCGCGAGAAAAAAATGCGTGAAGGCGAAGGCTACACCCTCGACGAAACCCTGCTGGCCAGCCAGCTGCTGGCCTTCTGCGAGGGTATGCTGTCGCGCTTTGTGCGCAGCGAGTTCAAATATCGTCCGACGGATGATTTCGAGGCCCGCTGGCCGCTGGTCGCCGCACAGCTGCAGTAAATCCTCACATGCAGCCGCCAGGCTGCATGATTCTCCTCGCAATCTGCGTAAGTTTGTTGCAAATCCCAGGGCCATTGGTTGAATTGCCCAATGCGCGTTTCCGCTTTCCTTTCCTACTATCCAGCTTGCTGATCGTTTCACCCTCCCCCAACACCACCCGACAAGGAGAGATTTGATGGCGACGTCACGGCGGGATTTATTGAAGATAGGCGGGTTGGCAACCGCATCGCTACTAGTCAGTCAAAAAAGCTTCGCAGCATGGGCCCCTTCTGAACGCTATCCTGACCCACGCATCGTGGCCGTCGATGACAGCTTTCGTCGCTATATGCTTGCCAGCGCAAAGGTTGAACGCATCGCCAGCGGCTTCCGTTGGGCGGAAGGCCCGGTCTGGTTCGGCGACATGCGAATGCTGCTGTGGAGCGACATTCCGAATAACGCCATCATGCGCTGGGATGAAATCAGTGGAGAAACCAGCGTCTTTCGCTACCCGGCCAATTATAGCAATGGCCACGCCCGCGACAGACAGGGGCGCTTAATCAGTTGCGAGCACGACACCCGCCGCATTACGCGTACCGAATACGATGGATCTGTCACCGTACTGGCCGATAGCTACCAAGGTAAGCGCCTCAATTCCCCAAACGATATCGTTGTGAAGTCAGACGGTACCATCTGGTTTACCGACCCGCCATTTGGCATCAGCGGCTTTTACGAAGGCCACAAAGCAACGCCAGAATTGCCGCAAAACGTCTATTGCTTGGAGCCGGAAAGCCGCAAACTAAGCGTGGTATTGGGCGACATAAAAGGGCCAAATGGTTTGTGTTTCTCGCCGGACGAAAAGACCCTGTACGTGGTGGAAAGCCGGGCGACACCGAACCGCTTAATTCTGGCGTGGGACGTGGAAGGCAATACGCTGAAAAATAAACGGGTGTATCTCGACTGTGGCAACGGTACCGCCGATGGGATCGCCTGCGACGCAGACGGCAATCTGTGGTGCGGATGGGGAAGCGGAAACGAAGAACTCGACGGCGTGCGGATCTTTAACCCTCAGGGTAAGCATATCGGCACCATTCAACTGCCGGAGCGCTGCGCGAACTTGTGTTTTGGCGGCGAACAGCGCAATCTGCTGTTTATGGCGTCCAGTACGTCAATCTATTCGCTGTACGTCAATGCGCAGGGCGCTAAGCTGGTATAGAGGAAATATCCGGCAGCCGAGGCTGCCGGATGCATCATCAGATGCCGTAGGCTTCACGATAGGCGCGAACTGACGCCAGATATTCCGCCATCTCGGGTTTCTCTTCCAGATAAGCGATCAGCTCTTTCAGAGTGATGATTGAGATCACCTGGCAGCCGTAATCCCGCTCCACTTCCTGAATAGCGGAGATCTCGCCGCGGCCGCGCTCCTGACGATCCAGGGAGATCAGTACGCCCGCCAGCTGGGCGCCCTGGGCCTGGATAATCTCCATGGATTCGCGGATCGCCGTACCGGCGGTGATCACGTCATCCACCAGCATCACACGCCCCTGCAGCGGGCTACCGACCAGGTTGCCGCCTTCGCCGTGGGTTTTTGCCTCTTTGCGGTTAAAGCAGTAAGGCAGATCGCGGTCATGATGCTCGGCTAACGCCACCGCGGTGGTGGTGGCGATCGGAATACCTTTATAGGCCGGGCCAAACAGCAGGTCGAACTCAATCCCGGAATCCACCAGCGCCTCGGCATAAAAACGGCCCAGCAGTGCCAGATCGCGCCCGGTGTTAAACAGGCCGGCGTTGAAGAAATAGGGGCTCTTGCGCCCGGATTTCAGCGTGAACTCGCCAAACTTAAGAACCTGCTTGCTAAGCGCAAACTCAATAAACTGGCGCTGATACGGCTTCATGGATTCGCTCCTTTTGGTACTTTCATCATTGTCAGACTACGCGCTCATCCTTCGCAGGTGTAATGAAGGATGAAGCGCAAAAAAAAGGCGACTTCTCAGTCGCCTTAATCATTAATTTTCTAACGCCGCCTTCTGCGTCGTGATAATGGATTCGATCCCCCCTCGGGCTAACGCCAGGAGAGTGAGGAGCTCTTCATGGGTGAACGGCTCGCCTTCTGCCGTCCCCTGCACCTCAATAATGCGGCCATCTTCGGTCATCACCACGTTCATGTCGGTTTCCGCTGCGGAATCTTCGATGTACTCCAGATCGCAAATGGCTTCGCCGTTAACGATACCAACGGACACCGCGGCAACCATCCCCTTCATTGGGTTGGTTTTCAGCTTGCCGGCTGCCACCAGTTTGTTTAGCGCATCGGCCAGCGCCACGCAGGCTCCGGTAATCGACGCCGTACGGGTGCCGCCATCGGCCTGCAGCACATCGCAGTCGAGGGTGATGGTGAATTCACCCAGCGCTTTCAGGTCAACCGCCGCGCGCAGCGCGCGAGCGATCAGACGCTGAATTTCCATCGTCCGGCCGCCCTGCTTGCCTTTTGCTGCTTCACGCGCGTTACGCGTGTGCGTTGAGCGCGGCAGCATGCCATATTCAGCGGTGATCCAGCCCTGCCCCTGTCCTTTCAGGAAACGCGGAACGCCTTCGTCAATGGAAGCGGTGCACAACACTTTGGTATCACCGAATTCGACCAGCACGGAGCCTTCAGCGTGTTTTGTGTAATTACGGGTCAGGGTGACGGGACGCACCTGATTAGCGCTACGGCCTGCTGGACGCATGATAGAAATCTCCGGCTTGAAACGAATGTGGGGCGCATTATACGAATTTCATGGCGAAAAGCCTATGCCAACACGTGCCGGGCACGCACATAATGTCAGTCCAGTGTTTTACGATAAGATTTCAACCCCACGCCAATCACTATCACCGCCAGGCCGATCAGTGGCAAAAGGTCGGGTAATAATGCCATCGCAGAATAGCCTTTCAGCATGATGCCCTTAACCAGTCGGATGAAATAGGTCAGCGGTAAACAGGAGCCAATGGCTTTCGCCCAGTCAGGCATACTAATAAAGGGGCTGATAAAGCCGGAAAGCATAATGGAAGGAATAAAGTAAAATGACGACATTTGCAGCGCCTGCAGTTGGTTTTGTGCCAGGCCAGAAATACCAATGCCAATTGACAGGCAGAGGAAAACATATATTAACAGCACAAAAAAAAGCAGAAAAACGCTACCATGAAGGGGAATATCGAACAATAGCACAGCGGCAATCAGAATTAACGTCGCCTGGAACAAACCGATGACAACAAAAGGCGTTATCTTCCCGACAATGACCTCAAACCCGGTCAAAGGAGAGACCAGTAAATTTTCTAACGCCCCGTTTTCTCGCTCACGGGTAATAGACAGGGCGGTCATCAGGATCAAGGTGGTACTGAGTATCGATCCCATAATACCTGGAATAGTATTAAACTGGGTAATCCCCTCAGGGTTAAACATCCGATGGATAATAAGCTCGAAATCATCCTCTTTTTGCGAGACACGCATGTCGCCCGGCAAATCGTGTTGAAACATCGATTTCGCCACCTGTACAAGGGCACTTAGCGCATTCCCCGTGGTTATCGGATCGATGGCATCCCCCTGAATTAACAGCTGAGGCTTTTCTCCACGCAGCATCTTGCGCGTAAACCCCTCAGGAATTGTCACGATAAAAGTGACATCTCCCCGAACGAAAGCTTTCTGCGCCGCCTCTTCTGAATCGACAGGAATCATTGAAAAATACCCTGTATTTTGCGCTTCCGTCACAAAAATATGACTCATGCGTTCGGTATCGTAATTTAATAACGCGGTAGGAAGATTATGGGGATCCATATTGATCGCATAGCCAAGAATGATCAGCTGAAAAATAGGTGTCAGGAGCACCATACTAATGCTGACTTTATCACGACGTAATTCGTGGATTTCCTTAATAACCACGCCGATCCAACGGGTAAAGGAGAAGCTTAAATTAATTTTTTTCACAATCGTTTTTCATCAAGTAGGTAAATGCATCTTCCAGATTGGTAGCCACCTGACAGAACTCATAGCCCTGTTGTGTAAATGCAAAAAGCGTGGACTTTAATTTGGCTTCATCTCTGGAAGTAATATAAAGCTGATTGCCAAAAATGACCGTTTGCTCAATATCCGGCAAGCGTTGTAGCTGGTTTTCAAGCAGCGTCAGACCGGTGCCACTGGTTCGCATGGTGATCAGATTCTGGGACGCGATAATCGACGAAATAGTGCCATTCGCCAACAGACGGCCATAAGACAGATAGGCAACCTTATGGCAGCGCTCGGCCTCATCCATATAATGCGTGCTCACCAGGATTGAGATCCCTCTGTCCGATAACTGATGCAGCATTTGCCAGAACTCTCGCCGCGCTTTCGGATCCACGCCGGCGGTTGGTTCATCGAGAAACAACAAAACGGGTTCATGCAACATGCAAGCGGCGAGGGCCATTCTTTGCTTCCAGCCGCCAGAAAGCTCCCTGGCCTGCTGATGCTGTCGGGTAGTGAGGCCTAACTCTGAAAGCGCACGTTCAACCCGGGCTTTACGTTGGTCGAGGCTATACAACCGCGCGATAAAAAGTAAGTTTTCCCGGATGGTTAAATTTCCCCACATTGAGAAATACTGGGTCATATAACCTATCTTTTTTTTTATTTTTTCCCGCTGCGTAAAGATGTCCATGCCCAGACAAGAGCCTTCACCTGAATCCGGGGTAATCAAACCACACATCATCCGAATCGATGTTGTTTTCCCGCTACCGTTCGGCCCAAGAAAACCATAAATTTCGCCTTTGGCCACCTGCAAAGAGAAATCCTTTACGACGTGATGCTCACCAAAATACTTATTGAGATTTTTTACATCAATACAAAGATTATTCATTACCAATAACCTCCACATCAAACGGCTGGCCGATTTTCATCCGCTCAGCCTGCTTCCGGGCAGGAACAGCCTCAGCCATAAAAATGAGTTTCTCCCGGCGTTTCGTACTATAAATAACCGGAGGCGTAAATTCCGCTTCAGGACTGATGTAGTTAATCACGCCAGCAATGGGCTCAGCGCAACCATCGCATATCAGTTTTACCTTAGTTCCGATTTTAAATTTACCAAGCATCGCCTCGGGTATAAAAAAGCGTACTTTTATATTCTCAGGAGGTAACAGACTAATTATTGGTCTGCCGGCAGTGGGCCGTTCCCCGGCACGATAAATAATATCGAAGACTTTAGCATTGACCGGAGAAACAATCGTCGTTTGCTGGACATCCCAAAGCGCCTTGTCACGTTCGAGTTTTGCCGCGGCCACCATCGAGAGCTGTTTGCTAATCTCATCCTGACGGGCAGGCAGTTGCCGCGCTTTGAGTTGATTAATTAACTCTTCAACCTGCGCGCCTTTTTGCGTTAACTCATCCCGGATATCCTCCCATTCTGCGAGCGAGATGGCGCGACTGGCGTAAAGATTACGATACCGCTCAAGCTGACGCTTTACCTGGGATTCCGCCGATCGTGCTTTTTTAATCTGGGCACGAATAATATCCAGCTCTTCAGGCCGCTCTCCCGACTCCAGATTTCGCAATAATGCGCTCTCTGCAGAAAGTTTTTCCTCAGCTCGCAGGAAAATATTTTGCGCATCAAAGGACTCAATCTTCACTAACTCTTGTCCAGGCGTGACATTATCTCCTTTCTTAATGAATAGCTGTTCAATTTTTGCAGTGGAAGAATAAGAAAGATAGACAAATTCGCCATGTGAATAACCAGATAACCTGTTCTCCGGTTTGTTATCACACCCCGTTATCATCAGCATCGCTATCACAACAATAAATATATTTACTGGCTTTTGCATTAAAACGCATCCGTACGCATAGAGTTTTTCATTACTGATTTCTGGATTGAATTATTCTCATTCCAAACCCTAACGTTATCGTCAGTTTAATCCTTTAAATAATGCTTAAAGTATATTTCATTCAATTTATCGAGAGCACTCAGGTTTAAACCAGCGATCGAGTGAAAAGCATCATCTTTTGTGAATGCAAGAATCGACGATCCGCCTGGAGAAAACCATTTAGCGCTCTGTTTAAAAGGCCATGGTAGTTCATAACCTTTTTCTCTCAGTAAATCGTTAAGCACACGCCAGTCGTCTCTAAAATCATTTCCGGAAAATGGGCTATCACTTTGTGCACCTTCTGCAGTGAATAATTGAATTGGCGTACAAAAGTTAACCGAACTGGGAAAGTACATATTATAAAAGCTTACAATGAGTTTCTGCACCTCTTCAGGAAAAGAGCCGGGGATCGTCAACACACCTAACAAATATTTATAGTCTGGATATCTTTTTATAAAATCAAATATCCCGCGCCATAAATAATCAAGAACATTACTTTTTTGATAAGGCTTCTGGATAAATCCACGGCCGATTTCCACACACTGGCTTAAACAGGAATAGGCATTATTATGGTACTTGAATAGGCTGTTGCTATAGAGGCCTGTTATTCCATGTTGCGCTAACTGCTCACCAACGGGTATTAGACGATAGGCACCCAGTATTTCTTCATCAGAAGGATCCCATAAAATGATATGGTAATAGGTTTCATCAAAAACATCATTATCTCTGTCTTTACCGCATCCGGCGCCAATATCGCGATAACAGCGCTCGCGTAAGCGCCCCAGCTCATCAATAATGGGTGAGTCTCCGAGGGTATTGCAGCGAAATATCAATAATTTTCTACCATCATCAAATTGTCTTAATACTTCGCACTCTTCTATTGCGTTTATTAAACTCTCTCGACTACCTGTTAATTGTTGCGGAGAAACCGTATCTACCAGCGCCGGGCCATTCTCTCCGATGCTCTGGAGATGCATCAAGCATACACTTGACGCGGCAGACAGATCTTTATTAAATCGATTAAACGAAGATAAGGCTATTTGCTGCCCTACTTTGATTTTCATGGTCTTACCACGATGGCGTAGCGCTTCACGAATAATCATTATATTTGACAGTTGCCGCCAGACCGTCGCAGCTAAATAATAAGTTTTGCTGTTTGATCCCGTAATATGAACAGGTACCAGCGCCGCGTTGTTTCTCATCGCCAGCTGTAAAAAACCGGGATTCCATTGATGTTCCTGTAAACCTGAAAGAGACCAGCTAGCCAACTTACCTGCAGGACAAATAATCAACACACCACCGTTCTTCAGGTGATCGTTCATTTCCCTGAATTTCTTATGGCTCATCTTACCAGCCATATTCTCAATACCAATGGTAAGTTCTGCCACCTGTGGGAATATCATTGGCAAAATATGGTTAGCCACTATTTTTATATCTTTCCTGACCTGAGCGATAGTATGTATTAAAGCAATACCATCCATTACCGTCGGATGATTTGAAATAACAACTGTAGCACCCTGTCGGGGTATATTATTAAAGTCAGAGCATTCCGTTTCACATCGGACGTTAAAAAAATCAACGACCGAACTAACCCAATGCACACCATTTTTATCAATTAACCGTTCGTCGTTTATTAAACGAGAGAATATCTTATTGCCAAATGCGGCTCTGAAAACCCATTTTTTCCAGTGTGGAATATTGGTATCCGGGAAAAACTCTCTAATGACTCTGTCAAAGATAGCGTTCATATTAAAATCCTTTTTATAGAACTAATCTAAAACGACTATACTCGTGATCCTTCTGTCGGACAATACCGCCCAAAATGAAAACCCACTAATACAAAATTAATGAATATAGTTGAAGTGATAATATTCATGAAGACAATATAAACAATAGCAGGTTTAATATATTCGCCGTAATAAATTCAAAAAAAGCATACATAATACTTAAAGATAATAGACCATAGTATTTCCAGTGGTTATATTTGGCACGAAAGCATCACTCTGATCAGATTTTCCGCCAAGAAACTAGCTCGTATAGCATCATCTGTATTTGATGCTCACGCCAAATAACATAAAACCATTAACTACAGCAAAAAGTAATATCTCCCCGCGGTCAACAAAGCGCAGAAAAACTATTTCTTCAGTAAGCCAAAATAATTAACCACATATGACTTAACAGCATCATGGACGTAAAATTGCCAATACAAAACGTCTTATTTTTATCCACAACAGAAGCATACCGCTCGCTTAACTTAGTAATTGCATGAAATAGATTGTGGCTATGCCCCTCAAAACAATCGCCATCCAGGTATTTCATCACTATTCCTGTTAAGTCACCGCCCGCATAGCTATAATCCTTGCATTCATTATTACGAAAACAGGAACGTCTATGATCCGCAGTATGACCGCCTATGCCCGCCGTGAAATCAAGGGTGACTGGGGTAGCGCCGCATGGGAGCTGCGCTCGGTAAACCAGCGCTATCTGGAAACGTACTTCCGCCTGCCGGAGCAGTTCCGTAGTCTGGAGCCCGTGGTACGCGAGCGCATTCGCGCCCGCCTGACTCGCGGTAAAGTCGAATGCACCCTGCGTTTTGAACAAGATCCCAGCGCTCAGGGTGAACTTATCCTCAACGAAAAGCTGGCTAAACAGCTGGTCAACGCTGCCAACTGGGTGAAAATGCAGAGCGATGAAGGGGAAATCAACCCGGTTGATATCCTGCGCTGGCCGGGCGTGATGGCCGCCAAAGAGCAGGATCTCGACGCCATCGCCGCCGACATTCTGGCCGCTCTTGATGGCGCGCTGGACGACTTCATCGTCGCCCGCGAAACGGAAGGCCAGGCCCTGAAAGCGCTTATCGAGCAGCGGCTTGAAGGGGTGAGCGGCGAAGTGACCAAAGTTCGCGCCCATATGCCGGAAATCCTCCAGTGGCAGCGCGAGCGTCTGGTTGCCAAACTGGAAGACGCGGAAGTGCAGCTGGAAAATAACCGTCTTGAGCAAGAGCTGGTGCTGATGGCGCAGCGTATCGACGTTGCCGAAGAGCTGGACCGCCTCGAAGCGCACGTTAAAGAGACCTACAACATTCTGAAAAAGAAAGAGGCTGTGGGTCGCCGTCTCGACTTTATGATGCAGGAGTTCAACCGTGAGTCGAACACCCTGGCGTCAAAATCGATTAACGCCGAGGTCACCAACTCCGCGATTGAGCTGAAGGTACTGATCGAGCAAATGCGCGAACAGATACAGAATATCGAGTAACGCTTTCTCACCCATCCAGGCACTACCGTATAAAAGGCCATGATCAATCATGGCCTTTTTATTTATCTCTCCCGCCGGCTGACGATAAGAATCTACGTATAAAAATAGTCGTCCAGTTTTCGGTTGTGGCAAATGAGCCCAACGCGACACAGTCTGGGGACACACCACCGCGGGAGAAAAGAATGAACTTCAACGCGCTTCACCAGCAAAACCAACCGTTGTTGCTTGCCAACGTCTGGGATGCCAGCAGCGCTCAGGCCGCTCAGCAGGCCGGTTATCAGGCGCTGGGCTCCTCCAGCGCTGCTATCGCCGCAATGTTAGGGTATGAAGATGGCGAAGAGATGAGTTTTGACGAGCTGTTATATATCGTCTCACGCATCAAAGCTGTTAGCGAACTGCCGTTAAGCGTCGATTTAGAGGCGGGCTACAGCGCCACAACCAGCCACATCATTGACAATATCCAGCGTCTGGCGCATCTCGGCGTGAGCGGAATAAACCTCGAGGATAGTCATGTGGTGAATAATACGCGTCGTCTTGACGATGCCGTGGTCTTTGCCGCCAAAATCCAGGAAATCACCCACGCTTGTCCCGATATGTTTGTTAATGTCCGCACCGATACCTTTCTTCTCAACATACCAAATGCACTGGATGAGACGCTCTATCGCGGTCAGTTATACGCTAACCATGGCGGATGCGGTTTTTTTGTGCCTTGCGTCACCCGCGCGGAAGATATTACCGCCATTGTCCGCCACGTGCCTTTACCCTTAAACGTAATGTGTATGCCTGAGCTGGCGGACTTCAGTACCTTATCGGCACTGGGCGTAAAACGAATTTCGATGGGCAATTTTATTCATGCTGCCACACAGGCCAGACTGAAAGACTTATTATGTCAGGTGCAAGCTAACTACTCTTTCTCGGGTGTTTTTTGACCATGAAAATTACCGACAGCATCCAGTGCGATATCTGGTATCAGGCGCTGCTTGAACGCGCTGTGGAGTTTACCGGCGTCTTTTTCGTTGGCGTGAAAACCACCGGCGTATTTTGTATCTCGGTCTGTCGGGCGCGAAAACCCAGGCGGGAAAACGTCGAATTCTATAATGACGTTAAATCCGCGCTGGATGCCGGGTTCCGGCCATGCAAAGTCTGTCGCCCGACGGAGAATGCCCGGACAGCCCCCGCCTTTGTTGAGCAAGCGCTCCGCCTGCTGCGAGAAGACCCGAAGGTTCGCCTCAGTGATAGCGAACTACGTCAGCACGATATTAGCCCGGAACGCGTTCGCCGCTGGTTCCTGCAAAACCACGGGATCACCTTTCAGGCTTTTCAACGGATGCAGCGCGTTAATATGGCGCTTCAGGAGCTGAAAGCAGGCCGATCAACCACCGATGTCGCTTTCGATAGCGGCTATGAGTCCTTAAGCGGTTTCGGCTATACCTGCAAAAAATTGACCGGTTCCGCACCCAGCGCGCAACGCCAGGTTGTTTTAATTCATCGTTTTACCACCCCGTTAGGGCCAATGTTTGTTTGTGCAACGCAGCGGGGGATTTGTCTGCTGGAGTTTGTCGACAGACGAGCGCTGGAGACAGAATTCAGCGACCTGCAGCGACGGTTCGACGCCAGCATCATCGCCGGTGAAAACGCCCACACCCGGCAGGCGCAACAGGAAATAACGGAGTATTTTGCCGGGCGGCGTCAATCGTTCGAGGTGGCGCTTGATACCCCAGGCAGCGAATTCCAGCGAGCGGTCTGGCGCCATTTACAGTACGTTAGCTTCGGTGAGACGACGCATTATCAATCGATTGCGATGGATATCGGTAAACCAACGGCCACGCGCGCGGTGGCTGCAGCAAACGGCGCTAACCGCGTCGCGATTATCATCCCCTGCCATCGAATTATCGGCAAAGATGGTTCGATGACCGGTTACGGCGGCGGCGTTGCACGTAAAAAATGGCTTATTAACCATGAGGCAACCATCAGGGAAAAATGCGGCTGATTTTACTTCCCGGATGAAGGGCCCCTCCCTGTTCACTTTCACTGCGGCTCGGTAAACCTATTTTTTGTCCAGCGCCCGGCAGGTTAAAAACGCCCCTGCCGCGCACAGCAGCGCCGGAGCCAGATAGCTGTGATCCATGTGGGTGAACTCCATCACCAGCACCACCGCAGTCAGCGGCATCTGCATGGAGGCGGCGAGAAACGCGGCCGCCCCCACCAGAGCGAAGCTGCTTTTATCTCCACCAGGGAAGCCGAGCTGCCAGAGCGCGCAGAGCAACAGACTGACCAGTCCGCCTACCGCCAGCCCCGGGGTTAACAATCCACCCTCCGCGCCGCCGCGCAGCACCGCCAGGATCATCACCATCTTCAACACTAACAGGATAGCGACCATAGAGAGAGGCAGCCCGTCGCTGAGCGCCAGCTGCATTGGTCCCTTGCCGTTGCCCGGAAGTTCCGGGAAATAAAGGCTCAGGATGGCAAGAAGGGAAAACCCCAGCAGACAGAACACCGGCATCTGCCAGTCACTTCGGACGCGTGAACGCGCTGCGCTGGTCGCTTTACGAAAGAGCCAGGCGCCGGTGCCAAGAATCGGGCCCGCCAGAATCGCCCACCAGAGAAAGGAATGCGGAAGCGTGCTGGAAACAAAATGGTATTGCGATTCATCCCCTAACCCCAGGGTAGCCGTCCACGCGGCAATCGCCGAGGTCATTATCGCCGCCAGCGTTTTTTCCCAGCTAAACGACAGCAGCATGACCTCAAGGCTGAACAACGCCCCTGCCAGCGGGACGTTATAGACCGCCGCCAGACCGGCGCCCGCCCCACAGGCGATCAGCGTGCGAGTTTCATCTTCCAGCAGGCCCAGCTTACGCGCCACCATCCCCGCCCCCAGCGCGCCCATTTCCCGGGGCGCCACTTCGCGGCCAAGCGGGGAACCCAGCGCTACGGTGACGATCTGCAGCAGGGAGTGGATCGTCGTGGTGCCTGCTGGCATGGGTACGGAAGGGTTGGCCACCGACGCCGCAATGGAAACCCGCTTCTGCCCATAGCGACCAAGCAGCCACCAGCCAAATCCGGCGACCCCGCCGCCGGCCACGATTGCCGCGATGCGGCGTGGCCAGGATGACTCCGTGACGCCCTGTAAAAATGACACCGAACCGACGATCTGCCCGGCACTGTAGCCAAAAGCCAGGTGCTGTATCGCGTGTAAAATCAGTGCCAACACCATACCGGACAAACCGGCCAGAATCCCGGTTAATACCATGGCTATCAGGCGGGTCAGATTGTTTTTATTCCCGGCGGCGACGCTCATTTTCTCAGGCCTTGAAAAGGAAAAATAAAAGAATAAAGGACGAGACTTAAACATTGCGTAATCATAGTGTTTTCGATAGTGATACCCGTCGCCTCACTTAGCATTACTTTTTCTAATCAATAAAAATACCTAAAAAATCAATAAACCTTTAAATCAAGCCATCACAGATACTACTTCCATTAATTTTTCCTGGCGTAAATGATTCGCTTTAGAAAATCTCAATCGTGATCCTGCGCACAAATCGTTAACCTGCCCGCCATTATCTGGGGGGATCTATGCTGCTTCATGTTCTGTATTTAATCGGTATCACCGCGGAAGCCATGACCGGCGCGCTGGCTGCCGGGCGCCGGCGGATGGACACGTTTGGCGTCATCATTATCGCCACCGCGACCGCGCTGGGCGGGGGTTCCGTTCGCGATATCCTGCTGGGACATTATCCTCTCGGCTGGGTGAAACATCCGGAATATGTCATTATTGTCGCTGTCGCCGCCGTCCTCACCACCATTGCCGCTCCAGTGATGCCTCACCTTCGCCGGCTGTTTCTGGTGCTGGACGCGCTGGGGCTGATCGTGTTTTCCATCATCGGCGCGCAGATCGCCCTGGATATGGGCGAAGGTCCGATCATCGCCTCTATCGCCGCGGTCATCACCGGCGTTTTTGGCGGCGTACTGCGCGATATGTTCTGCAAACGCATTCCGCTGGTCTTCCAGAAAGAGCTCTATGCCGGGATCTCGTTTGCCGCAGCCGTACTCTATATTGCCCTGCAACATTACGTCAGCAGCCACGATGTGGTGGTGCTGGCTACGCTGCTGTTCGGCTTTACCGCCCGCATGCTGGCACTGCGCTGGAAACTGGGGCTACCGGTCTTCCACTACACCCATGATAGCCACTAACCGCCTCAAAATCCGGGGATGCGCTGCCCACTGAGCCATTGCGCCAGCGCCACCACATCCGGATGGTGCAGGAAGGCCACCAGCTGGCGGGCTCTGATCTCCCCCACGCCCGGCAGCACGCGCCATTGCGCTTCACTTTTTGCCGCCAGCAGATGCCAGTTCTCGCTTTCGAGCTGCGTCAGCGCCCCCTGAGGCACCGGGAGCCCCATCGCCAGCACCCAGCGGATAAAAGGCCGTTTGCGAACGAGATCAAATTGATGCCAGAGGTGCTGCCCGCGGGCGGCGGAGATCCCTGGCACCGCCTGCAGCTGCTCCACCGTAAGCGCCAGCCAGGAAAAAATATGCGTCATCGGGTTTTGCTGCTGAATGGCGCGCCATAAATTTTCCCCCACGCCATCGACATCCAGCGCGGACTTTGATGACAGCCAGATCAGCCGGGAAAGAAACTGTTCGCTGCACTCAGGGGTGGCGAAATAGCAGGTTAGCGCATTGAATTTCGCCGCCGGCGGCGTCGGTTTATGGCGCTCGGCCGTCCGCCAGACGACGGCGTCGATCCGAGGAATACCCTGCCCTGCCAGACTGATCTGCAGCTGATCGCCAACCCCAATATCCAGCGCCTGCCAGCGGGCCACAGAGCCAACATTAACCCGCTGCACGCGTTTATCATCCAGCCGCTGGGGCTCAAGCTGGGCCACGACGTTGAGCCTGCCGCTGCGGCCAGTGCTGAAATGGATCGCCCGTACCTCCATCACTTGCGAGGCCGGAGGATACTTCCAGGCCGCCAGCCACTCTCCCTTTCCGGGAGACCAGGCACGTCCCGGCGGTTCGCGCCCTTCGCGCACAATCACGCCATCGCTGACGAAGGGAAGCGGCGAGCGATACCAGCGCTGGCGCCACTCCGCCACCTGTTCGACGCGCGTCACCGGGTGGGTATATTGCCCGCTGTACTTAAACCCCGCCTGCGTCAGCAGCTGCTGTCGACGGCGCATATCCGACGGGCCGTCTGGCCAGGCCCAGATAAAAACGTCCAGTTGACTGAGCGCCGCCGCCGCGTCGGCTCGCATCATCAACCCGGCGACTTTCGCCCGCGCGTTCATCCCCCCAGCCTGCTGCTGAACATGGCCGTCCCGGCGCAGAAACAGCTCCCCCTGCAGCACGCTGTTGGCCAGTTCACCGGTCGTCACTTTCGCCAGCGCCGGGATCTGCCGCGCTCGGGCGGTCCATGCCTCACCGCGCAGACCATCGCCGCGGCTAATGGCCTGAACCAAACTCCCCTGGCGATAGACCAGGGTCACCGCCACGCCGTCCACTTTAGGCTGTATCCACAGGTCGGTTTTATTTTTCATCCAGTGGGCCACACTGATCTCATCCGCCAGCTTGCGCACGCCGGTATGGGCCACCGGATGACGCGCATCGCCGGTGGGCGGAGGCAGATCGTCATCTTCAGGCGTCGTGCCCGGAAAGCATTGTCGCCACTGCGCCAGGCGCAGGGTGAGCTGGTCGTAAACCTCATCGCTCACTTCGCTGGCGCCTTGTCGCCAGTAGTCCTCTTTCCAGGCGACAATTTGCTGATGAAGGCGTGAAATCTCCTGCCTTCCTCTGGCCGGCGGCCAGTCCGGACACGTCGCCAGCGCGCTGGCAGAGAACATCCCTAGCGCCAGCCACCACCCTCCTTTACGCATTGCAGTCCCTCCTTCATCACCTGGCGGAGAGTCTGCTGTAGAACACCGCGAGCCGCGACGGGTACTTTTTCGCCTTGCGAAGCGTCTTCCAGGATTTACGCTTCATTGCAGCAACGGCTAGCGAATTCAGGAAAACGGCAGGCAAAATGAAAGAAACAGCGGCAAAAAGTGTGACAATGACTGCGTCACGCCGCGGCGACGTGTATAATAGGCTCGTATGTAGGACCTCTTTCGATAACCACATACAAAAGACACTCATGGCTCAAGGCACGCTTTATATTGTTTCCGCCCCTAGCGGCGCGGGTAAATCCAGCCTGATTCAGGCTTTATTAAAAACCCAACCGTTGTATGACACCCAGGTATCGGTCTCCCATACCACGCGGGCGCCGCGTCCGGGTGAAGTGCACGGCGAACACTATTTCTTCGTGAATCACGACGAATTCCGCTCGATGATTGGCGAAAACGCGTTTCTGGAACATGCAGAGGTCTTTGGCAACTATTACGGCACGTCGCGTAAAGCGATCGAGCAGGTGCTGGCGACTGGCGTCGATGTCTTCCTCGATATCGACTGGCAAGGTGCGCAGCAGATCCGTAAAAGCATGCCCGGCGCACGCAGCATTTTTATTCTGCCGCCGTCAAAAGATGAACTGGACCGTCGCCTGCGCGGCCGCGGCCAGGACAGCGAAGAGGTGATCGCGAAACGGATGGCCCAGGCCGTTGCGGAAATGAGCCATTACGCGGAATATGATTACCTGATTGTGAACGATGATTTTGACACCGCCCTGAGCGACCTGAAAAATATCATCCGCGCTGAACGTCTGCGCATGAGCCGCCAAAAGCAGCGACATGGCGCTTTAATCACCAAACTATTGGCAGACTGAACCCACATTCAGTATCATGCCCAGTCATTTCTTCACCTGTGGAGCATTTTAAGTATGGCACGCGTAACTGTTCAGGACGCTGTAGAGAAAATTGGTAACCGTTTTGACCTGGTACTGGTCGCCGCGCGTCGCGCTCGTCAGATGCAGGTAGGCGGAAAGGATCCGCTGGTACCGGAAGAAAACGATAAAACCACCGTTATCGCACTGCGCGAAATCGAAGAAGGTCTGATCAACAACCAGATCCTCGACGTACGTGAGCGCCAGGAACAGCAAGAGCAGGAAGCCGCTGAATTACAAGCCGTTACCGCGATTGCTGAAGGTCGTCGTTAATCACACAGCGGGTCGCCCTTGTATCTGTTTGAAAGCCTGAATCAGCTGATTCAAAACTACCTGCCGGAAGAGCAAATCAAGCGCCTTCGGCAGGCGTATCTCGTTGCACGTGACGCTCACGAGGGTCAGACACGTTCAAGCGGTGAACCCTATATCACGCACCCGGTCGCGGTAGCCTGCATTCTGGCCGAGATGAAGCTCGACTATGAAACGCTGATGGCCGCGCTGCTGCATGATGTGATTGAAGATACCCCCGCCACCTACCAGGACATGGAACAGCTTTTTGGTAAAAGCGTTGCCGAACTGGTAGAGGGGGTGTCGAAACTTGATAAGCTCAAGTTTCGCGATAAGAAAGAGGCGCAGGCCGAAAACTTTCGCAAAATGATCATGGCGATGGTGCAGGACATCCGCGTCATCCTCATCAAGCTTGCCGACCGCACCCACAACATGCGTACTCTGGGCTCGTTACGCCCGGATAAACGCCGCCGCATCGCCCGCGAAACGCTGGAAATTTACAGCCCGCTGGCGCACCGTTTAGGTATCCATCACATCAAGACCGAGCTCGAAGAGCTGGGCTTTGAAGCGCTGTACCCTAACCGCTACCGCGTCATTAAAGAGGTGGTCAAAGCGGCGCGCGGCAACCGTAAAGAGATGATCCAAAAAATCCTCTCCGAAATCGAAGGACGGTTGCAGGAAGCGGGGATCCCCTGCCGCGTCAGCGGTCGCGAAAAGCATCTGTACTCCATCTACTGCAAAATGGTGCTTAAAGAGCAGCGTTTTCACTCGATCATGGATATCTACGCCTTCCGCGTTATCGTCCATGATGCCGATATCTGCTATCGCGTGCTCGGCCAGATGCACAGCCTCTACAAACCGCGTCCAGGTCGTTTCAAAGATTACATCGCCATTCCGAAAGCGAACGGCTATCAGTCTTTGCATACCTCGATGATCGGCCCCCACGGCGTCCCGGTCGAGGTACAAATTCGTACCGAAGACATGGACCAGATGGCGGAGATGGGGGTTGCGGCGCACTGGGCTTATAAAGAGCACGGCGGCGAAAGCAGCACCACCGCGCAAATCCGCGCTCAGCGCTGGATGCAAAGCCTGCTGGAGCTGCAGCAGAGCGCCGGCAGCTCGTTTGAATTTATCGAGAGCGTAAAATCCGATCTGTTCCCCGATGAGATTTACGTTTTCACCCCGGAAGGTCGCATTGTCGAACTGCCCGCCGGCGCCACGCCGGTGGACTTCGCCTACGCGGTGCATACCGATATCGGCCATGCCTGCGTTGGCGCGCGCGTCGATCGCCAGCCTTATCCGCTGTCGCAGCCGCTCTCCAGCGGCCAGACTGTCGAAATTATCACCGCGCCGGGCGCACGCCCGAATGCCGCCTGGTTGAACTTTGTCGTCAGCTCGAAAGCGCGCGCCAAGATCCGTCAGCTGCTGAAGAACCTCAAGCGCGACGACTCAGTCAGCCTTGGCCGTCGTCTGCTCAACCACGCGCTGGGTGGTAGCCGCAAACTCGCCGAGATCCCGCCGGAGAATATCCAGCGCGAACTCGATCGCATGAAGCTGGCCACGCTTGACGATCTGCTGGCGGAAATCGGTCTGGGCAACGCCATGAGCGTCGTGGTGGCGAAAAACCTGCAGCAGGGCGAAGCCGCTGCGGCGCCGGTACCGGCTAACGCGTCGAACCACGGCCATCTGCCGATCAAAGGCGCCGATGGCGTGTTGATCACCTTCGCCAAGTGCTGTCGCCCGATCCCAGGTGACCCGATTATCGCCCACGTCAGTCCGGGTAAAGGGCTGGTTATCCACCATGAATCCTGTCGTAACATTCGCGGCTACCAGAAAGAGCCGGAGAAATTTATGGCGGTTGAGTGGGATAAAGAGACCGCTCAGGAGTTCATCACCGAAATCAAGGTGGACATGTTTAACCACCAGGGCGCGCTGGCTAACCTGACGGCGGCGATCAACACCGCGTCTTCCAATATCCAGAGCCTGAATACGGAAGAGAAAGATGGCCGCGTATACAGCGCCTTTATCCGCCTGACCGCGCGCGACCGCGTGCATCTGGCGAATATCATGCGCAAAATCCGCGTCATGCCGGACGTGATTAAAGTCACCCGTAACCGAAACTAGCTTTATGAACTCAAAGCGCTACGAGCGTATCTGCGAAATGCTCGCCAGGCGTCAGCCTGACCTGACGGTCTGCATGGAGCAGGTCCATAAGCCTCATAACGTCTCTGCGGTCATTCGGACCGCAGATGCCGTTGGCGTACACGAAGTGCATGCCGTCTGGCCAAGCAGCCGGATGCGTACCATGGCCTCCGCCGCCGCGGGCAGCAACAGCTGGGTGCAGGTGAAAACCCACCGCACCATCGCAGATGCCGTCGGCCACCTGAAAGGCCAGGGTATGCAAATCCTCGCCACCCACCTTTCCGACAAAGCCATCGATTTTCGTGAAATCGACTATACGCGTCCAACCTGCATCCTGATGGGCCAGGAGAAAACCGGCATCACCCAGGAAGCGCTGGCGCTGGCCGATCAGGACATCATTATCCCGATGATCGGCATGGTGCAGTCGCTGAACGTCTCCGTCGCCTCGGCGCTGATCCTTTACGAGGCGCAGCGCCAGCGGCAGAACGCCGGGATGTACCAACGCGCCAACAGCATGCTGCCGCCGGAAGAGCAGCAGCGCCTGCTGTTCGAAGGCGGTTATCCGGTGCTGGCCCGCGTCGCCCGACAAAAAGATCTGCCTTACCCCCACGTCAACGAGCAGGGCGAAGTGGAAGCCGATGACGCATGGTGGGCTACCATGCAGGCAACGAGGTAAACCTGATGTCAGGCCGCCTGCTCGATGCCGTTCCGCTCAGCTCACTCACCGGAGTGGGCGCTGCGCAAAGCAGTAAACTGGCGAAGATCGGCCTGCATACGGTTCAGGACCTGCTGCTGCACCTGCCGCTGCGTTACGAAGATCGCACCCATCTTTACCCGATAGCCGAGCTGCTTCCCGGGGTTTATGCCACCGTGGAAGGCGAAGTGCTCAACAGCAATATCACCTTCGGCGGCCGGCGGATGTTGACCTGCCAGATCAGCGACGGCACCGGCATCCTCACCATGCGCTTTTTCAACTTTAACGCGGCGATGAAAAACAGCCTCGCGACTGGTCGTCGGGTGCTGGCCTACGGTGAAGCCAAACGCGGGAAGTACGGCGCCGAGATGATCCACCCGGAATACCGCGTCCAGGGCGATATGAGCACCCCGGAGCTTCAGGAAACGTTAACTCCGGTCTATCCGACCACCGAAGGCATCAAGCAGGCGACCCTGCGCAAGCTCACCGATCAGGCGCTTGAGCTCCTGGAAACCTGCGCGATTAGCGAACTCCTGCCACCGGAGCTGGCGCAGGGGATGATGAGCCTGCCGGAAGCGCTGCGTACGCTGCACCGTCCGCCTCCCTCCTTGCAACTTAGCGAGCTGGAAAGCGGCAAGCACCCGGCGCAGCAGCGTCTGATTCTGGAAGAGCTGCTGGCGCATAACCTCAGCATGCTGGCGCTGCGGGCAGGCGCCCAGCGCTATCACGCCCTGCCGCTCGGCGCCAACGATACCCTGAAAAACCAGCTGCTGGCCTCCCTGCCCTTTAAGCCCACCGGCGCGCAGGCGCGGGTTACCGCCGAGATCGAACACGATATGGCGCTGGACGTGCCGATGATGCGCCTGGTGCAGGGCGATGTTGGCTCCGGTAAAACGCTGGTCGCCGCGCTGGCCGCCGTGCGCGCTATCGCCCACGGCAAACAGGTGGCGCTGATGGCGCCCACCGAACTACTTGCCGAACAGCACGCCAATAACTTCCGCAGCTGGTTTGAACCGCTGGGCATAGAAGTCGGCTGGCTGGCGGGCAAACAGAAAGGCAAAGCCCGTCAGGCGCAGCAGGAGGCTATCGCCAGCGGCGAAGTGCAGATGATTGTCGGCACTCACGCCATCTTCCAGGAGCAGGTGCAGTTTAACGGCCTGGCGCTGGTGATTATCGACGAACAGCACCGCTTCGGCGTGCATCAGCGGCTGGCGCTGTGGGAAAAAGGTCAGCAGCAGGGGTTCCACCCGCATCAGCTGATCATGACCGCCACGCCTATCCCCCGCACCCTGGCAATGACCGCCTACGCCGATCTGGACACCTCGATTATCGACGAGCTGCCGCCGGGCCGAACCCCGGTGACCACCGTCGCCATCCCGGACACCCGGCGCAGCGATATTATCGACCGCGTACGCAACGCCTGCACCCACGAAGGGCGCCAGGCCTATTGGGTTTGTACGCTAATTGAAGAGTCCGATCTGCTGGAAGCCCAGGCGGCGGAAGCGACCTGGGAAGAGCTCAAACTGGCGCTGCCGGAACTGAATATCGGCCTCGTCCACGGGCGGATGAAACCGGCCGAGAAGCAGGCGGTAATGCAGGCCTTCAAGCAGGGCGAGATGCATCTGCTGGTGGCCACCACGGTGATTGAAGTCGGTGTTGACGTGCCTAACTCAAGCCTGATGATTATCGAAAACCCGGAACGTCTGGGTCTGGCGCAGCTGCACCAGCTCAGAGGGCGCGTCGGGCGCGGCGCGGTCGCTTCCCACTGCGTGCTACTCTATAAATCGCCGCTCTCCAAAACGGCTCAGAAACGCCTGCAGGTCCTGCGCGACAGCAACGACGGTTTCGTCATCGCCCAGAAAGACCTCGAAATCCGCGGTCCCGGCGAGCTGCTCGGCACCCGCCAGACCGGCAACGCCGAATTTAAAGTAGCGGACTTGCTGCGCGATCAGGCGATGATCCCCGACGTTCAACGCATTGCTCGCCATATTCATGAACGCTATCCGCTGCAGGCCCAGGCGCTTATCGAGCGCTGGATGCCGGAAACCGAACGCTATTCCAACGCGTAGCGCGCGCTTTTGCCGCGCTGCGGGCAATTTTTCTACACAACGAGTGGATTATGAAACGAGAACTGGCCATCGAATTTTCGCGTGTCACCGAAGCCGCCGCGCTGGCGGGCTATAAATGGCTGGGCCGCGGCGATAAGAATACAGCCGACGGCGCAGCGGTTAACGCCATGCGCATTATGCTTAACCTCGTCAATATCGACGGCACCATCGTCATCGGTGAGGGCGAAATCGATGAAGCGCCGATGCTCTATATCGGCGAAAAAGTGGGTACCGGCAAGGGCGATGCGGTAGATATCGCTGTCGATCCCATCGAAGGCACCCGCATGACGGCGATGGGCCAGGCCAACGCCCTGGCGGTGATGGCGGTCGGCGATAAGGGCTGCTTCCTCAACGCGCCGGATATGTATATGGAAAAGCTGATCGTCGGCCCGGGTGCTAAAGGCGCTATCGATCTCAATCTGCCGCTGGAAGAGAACCTGCACAATATCGCCCGCGCCCTGAAAAAACCGCTGGGCGAGCTGACCGTCACCGTGCTGGCGAAACCGCGCCACGACGCGGTCATTGCCCAGCTGCAGCAGCTGGGCGTGCGTGTATTCGCGATTCCCGATGGCGACGTCGCGGCCTCTATTCTCACCTGCATGCCGGATAGCGAAGTCGACGTACTGTACGGCATCGGCGGCGCGCCGGAAGGGGTGGTTTCCGCCGCGGTGATCCGCGCCCTCGACGGTGATATGCAGGGGCGTCTGCTGGCTCGCCACCACGTGAAGGGCGATAACGAAGAGAACCGCCGCATCGGTGAAAACGAGCTGGCGCGCTGCAAAACCATGGGCATTGAAGCAGGCAAAGTGCTGCGTCTGGATGAAATGGCGCGCAGCGATAACGTCGTCTTCTCCGCCACCGGGATCACCAAAGGCGATCTGCTGGACGGCATCACCCGCAAGGGCAACATGGCCACCACCGAGACGCTACTGATCCGCGGCAAGTCTCGCACTATCCGTCGTATTCAGTCGATTCATTACCTCGACCGTAAAGATCCGGACATCCAGCAGCACATCCTGTAATACCGCTTTTTCTCTCCCAGGCAACCGTCCGCAGGCGGTTGCCCTGTTCTTCGTTTATATTTGATCAATAGAGCTTTCTTGTGCCTTCGGGGTGGAAATCTTACTCGTCTGGACCGAAGATAAGGCATCGCTTGGCAACAGGAGAAGACGATGGCGGACTGGGTTAGCGGCAAAGTGACAAAAGTGGAGTACTGGACGGATGCCTTGTTCAGTTTATACGTGCGGGCGCCTGTTCATCCGTTTACCGCCGGGCAGTTTACCAAGCTCGGACTGGAAATCGACGGAGAACGCGTGCAACGCGCCTACTCCTACGTCAATGCCCCCGGCAATCCCGATCTCGAGTTCTATCTGGTCACCGTCCCGGAAGGCAAGCTGAGCCCGCGTCTGGCGGCGCTGAAGCCGGGCGATGAAGTCCTGGTGGTGAGTGAAGCGGCAGGTTTCTTCGTCCTCGAGGAGGTACCGGATTGCGATACCCTGTGGATGCTGGCGACCGGCACTGCCCTCGGGCCGTACCTGTCAATTTTGCAGGAAGGCAAAGATCTTGAACGCTTTAACAACCTGGTGCTGGTCCACGCCGTCCGCTACGCCGCGGACCTGAGCTATCTGCCTCTGATGCGCGAGCTTGAGCAGCGCTACGCCGGTAAATTACGCATCCAGACGGTGGTCAGCCGCGAAACCGTGGAAGGCTCGCTGACCGGCCGGGTGCCGTTCCTGATTGAAACCGGCGCGCTGGAAGAGGCGGTTGGCCTGCCGATGACCACCGACACCAGCCATGTGATGCTGTGCGGCAACCCGCAAATGGTGCGCGATACCCAACAGCTGTTAAAAGAGACCCGGCAGATGACCAAACATCTGCGTCGCCGGCCAGGCCACATGACGGCTGAGCACTACTGGTAATCAGGCGTCCGCTTTCCAGCGCACGTCCTGGGTCTCCTTGCCGAACTTATTCTCGCCCTGGGTGCCGACAAACGCCCCCAGGTCGATCAACATCATGACGATAATCAACGTCGGCACAAAGCGCCCGACGCCCCACTGCCAGACCTGCGGCAGCATCGCCCAGTTCCCCGCCAGCAGCATCCACGCCAGAATCATCAGCAGCGCCCACAATCCGGATTTGCCGCGATCGTGCAGCCGCTTGACCACCACCGCCGCCGTCGGCCACAGCAGGCAGACGATAATAAACGCCGCCGTCTGCAGGTTGAGAAGATTGCTGCCTGCCAGGGTAAACAGGGCGCTCATGGTCACCAGCCAAATGGCAATCCAGATCCAGAAATCGCGGCGGCCAATGCGCCCTTTAATTGAGAATAACCACTGCTGTAGGGTCATGCGTTTTTCCTTATCATCATCGTCTGCGTAGTTTACCCTGGCGTCGTGACTTTTTGACAAGCGCCGCGCTTCCCGATTTAATCGTCAGCAGGCAAAAAAAGGAACGACGGGCATGAAGAAGTGGACAATCTTGTGTTTAAGTGGGCTGATGGGCCTGACCGTCGGCCCGCACGCGTTGTCCGCAGAAAGCGAATCGGCGACAGCGGCGCCCTATCTGCTCTCTGGCGCCCCGAGTTTTGACCTGTCGATCAGCCAGTTCCGGGAAAAATTTAACGCCGATAACCCGAAGCTGCCCCTGAACGAATTCCGTTCCATCGCCACCAGCCGGGATCAGGCTAATCTGACCCGCGCCGCCAGCAAAATTAATGAAAATCTCTATGCCTCGACCGCGCTGGAGCGCGGCACACTGAAGATCAAATCTATGCAGATCACCTGGCTGCCAATCCAGGGGCCGGAGCAAAAAGCGGCGAAGGCCAAAGCGCTGGAGTATATGAGCGCCATGATCCGCGCCTTCGTGCCCACTCTTAGCCCAGCGCAAAGCCAGCAAAAGCTGCAAAAACTGCTGACTGCCGGCAAGGGCAAACGCTATTTCGCCGATACCGAAGGCGCCGTTCGCTATGTGGTGGCAGATCATGGCGAAAAGGGTCTGACCTTCGCCATTGAACCGATTAAGCTGGCGTTATCTGAAACGCTGGAAGGCAACAATAAATGACAAAAAGCAAAGCCTTTCCAGTGACGAGTCTCTATACTGTTTCACAGACCATGCTGCCCTCTGGGGCGGCTATATTCCTTAATTCGCTTAAGTAGCGTGGAGAATTAAAATGCGACATCCTTTAGTGATGGGTAACTGGAAACTGAACGGCAGCCGCCACATGGTAAACGAACTGGTTGCGAACCTGCGTACCGAACTGGCTGGCGTAAGCGGCTGTGCAGTTGCCATCGCCCCGCCGGAAATGTATCTGGACCTGGCTAAACGTGCGGCAGAAGGCAGCCACATTCACCTGGGCGCGCAGAACGTTGACGTGAACCTGTCCGGCGCATTCACCGGTGAAACCTCCGCCGAAATGCTGAAAGATATCGGCGCACAGTACATCATCATCGGCCACTCCGAGCGTCGTACCTACCACAAAGAATCCGACGAGCTGATCGCGAAGAAATTCGCTGTGCTGAAAGAGCAGGGTCTGACCCCGGTACTGTGCATCGGTGAAACCGAAGCCGAAAACGAAGCGGGCAAAACCGAAGAAGTTTGCGCACGTCAGATCGACGCCGTGCTGAAAACGCAGGGCGCTGCCGCTTTCGAAGGCGTGGTTATCGCTTACGAACCGGTATGGGCTATCGGTACCGGCAAATCCGCGACCCCGGCTCAGGCTCAGGCGGTGCACAAATTCATCCGTGACCACATTGCTAAAGCTGACGCGAAAATCGCTGAGCAAGTGATCATCCAGTACGGTGGTTCCGTTAACGCTGGCAACGCAGCAGAGCTGTTCACCCAGCCGGACATCGACGGCGCGCTGGTTGGCGGCGCCTCCCTGAAAGCTGACGCTTTCGCGGTGATCGTTAAAGCAGCAGAAGCAGCGAAAAAAGCGTAATTCGCTTTTCCCGGTGGCGAAACGCGACCGGGGTGACTGACAAAACGTGGGAGCCCGGCTTAGCACAGCGCAAGCCGGGCTTTCTTTTGCCGTTACAGTTTCCCCAACAGCTGATACCACGCGTAGTCCAGCGGCAGTAAAATCAGATAACTCACCGCCGCCAGCACCAGACACAGTTGCATCCCCGCCCTCGCCGGGACCTTGCCTAACCCCATCGCCACCACGATCGGCGACGCCTGATAGGGCAGCAGCGGCGTGGAATACCCCAGCACCTGAATCATGATCACGCTGAGCAGCGGAAAGCCGGTCGCGTCGGCAAAGCTCTGCGCAAAAGTGGTATACAGCGCCGGCACGCCGTTGGCGGTCATAATAAAGTTCAGCGCGCTGGTTATCCCGGTCAGGGCGAGGAAGCTGGTGAACGGATTGTCTTTATCCAGCGGCATCACCTGCAGCAGCGCATTGCCCACCGCACCGCCAATTCCGGTTTGGGTAACGGCGATCGCCAGTCCCAGAATCCCGGCGACGTAAATACAGGTACGCATATTCACCCCGCTGGCAAACTCCTCACCGTTGATAAAGCCCACCCGCGGCAGCAACGTGACCACTGCCGCCGCCAGGCCGGTCCACGCCGGGCCGACGCCGTGCCAGCTCTCCGTCACCCATAGCGTGAGGACGACCGCCAGCAGCCACGCCAGACGTTTCTCGTCGCGGCTCATCGGCGGCAGCGGTGCCAGGTCACGCGGTGGATGCGGCTTGCCGGGAAACAGCCAGCAAATCAGCGCCACCAGCACCGCCCCTTTCAGCCAGCCAAGCACCGGCGTATGCAGCAGCAAATAGGGAACATAATTCAGATGGATACCGTACGAGCCTTCCGCCGCGCCGCTCATCACCAGATTTGGCACGTTAGCGGGCAAAATCGTCGCCGAAAGCTGAAAGGTGCCGAACCCCACCGCCAGCGCCAGGCCGAACCAGCCGCGGCTGCCATCGACAATGCCCGCGCGGCGGGCCATCGCCGCCACGATCGGCATCAGCAGCGCGATACGTCCCATGTTGGAAGGCATGACAAACGCCAGCGCGTAGCTCAGCAACACCACGCTGCCGACCATCCGCGGCCAGGAGTCAGTGAGCCGCGCAGACAGCGCCTGCGCCGCCCGGTCTGCCAGCCCGGTTTTACGGATCGCGATACCGAGCACAAAGCCGCTGAACACCAGCCAGAACGCCGAGGAGGCAAAGCCGCCGAAGATCACCTCCGGCGGAGCGATTTTGGCCATCATCGCCGCCGCGAAGAACAGCAGCGCGGTGATAAATTCCGGCAGCAGCGACGTCGCCCAGAGCACAATGGTGACGCCGACAATCAATGAAGGAAGGAACAGCGGGTGGGTAAGCCAGAGCGACATGCCTGTCTCCTGTCGTTTTTTTCAGCAAGAATACGACGACAGGTAAGACAGGTAAACGCCAGAACTAGTGGTTTGCGTTAAGGATGGCGCAACGATGATCCTGAATTTCTTCCGCTGAAGCCCGGTTCAGGGTCAGCAGGTTACGCTCCGTCGCCAGCAGCACCAGCGAGCCGTCGCTCTGCTGCGCCATCGCCAGCGCGAAGCGTCCCATATGTTCACGCGCCTCCGGCACCTCTTCCGCCAGCATCAGGAACGGGCTGCGCTGGGCCAGTTCGGCCTCCGTCACCCGGCGCGCCAGGTATTCATGGCCCTGAAGCCCGCCCGGCAGCGGCAGCCAGCGGCTGCTGACCGCCGCCGCATCCTTATCTAACTGCGCGCGCACATCGGGGCGCAGGCAGGAGATATGAATATGGAAATGGTTTTGCGTGCGTCCGCTGCGCGAGTTAATCGCCAGCGATATCGCGTTATCGGGAACCGGCGCGCCGTGACGCTGACTCATGATTTCTCGTCCCTGCCAGGCCTGCCAGAAGAAGTTCGGCGTCAACGGGTCCAGCAGCAGCGGGCTTTCGGTGCCGTTAATGCGGTAGGTCGGCATCAGCAAATACTGCAGCGGGCCGTTACGGTCTTTAAACAGCACATAGCCGCCCTTGAGGTTCACTTCCGCGCACGGCGACGGGTTTTGCTGCTGTTGCTGATGGGGTACGCACTGCTGCAGGACAATCTTGCGTAATGCGTCCGGGTTGCCGGAGTGCAGCCAGTAGTAGCCGCCCGCCAGCGCCGCGAGGATCGCCACCAGCAACGCCAGCAAAAAGTATCTTACTCTTCTCATTTTCATTCCCTGTTAAGCCTGAAGCGGAAGAGTAACGTAATTTGATGACTAAATGAAAACAGATGGCGGGTGGGGCGTTATCCCGGGTGGCGGCTGACGCCTTACCCGGGCTACCAGACGAAGCAGAACTGTAGCCCTGCTAAGCGTAGCGCAAGCAGGGACAAGAGGATTAACGCTGGCTAATCTGGTCGAAGGTGCCGCCGTTGGAGAAGTGCTCTTTCTGCGCTTTCGTCCAGCCGCCGAACTCCTGATCGATAGTAAACAGCTTCAGTTTCGGGAACTCGTTAGCATATTTCTTCGCCACATTCGGATCGCGCGGGCGGTAGAAGTTCTTCGCCGCAATCTCCTGGCCTTCCGGCGAGTAGAGATACTTCAGGTACGCTTCCGCCACCTGGCGCGTGCCTTTTTTATCCACCACTTTGTCGACCACAGAGACGGTCGGCTCAGCCAGAATCGACTCACTCGGGGTCACGATTTCAAACTTGTCTTTGCCCAGTTCGTTGGTCGCCAGCAGCGCTTCGTTTTCCCAGGCAATCAGCACATCGCCGATGCCGCGTTCTACGAAGGTATTGGTCGAACCACGCGCGCCGGAGTCCAGCACTTCCACGTTTTTATACAGCGCCTTGACGAATTCCTGGGCTTTGGCCTGGTCGCCGTGATTCTGATGCAGAGCATAGCCCCAGGCTGCCAGATAGTTCCAGCGGGCGCCGCCGGAGCTTTTCGGGTTCGGGGTAATGACCGACACGCCCGGTTTGATCAGGTCGTTCCAGTCATGGATCTGTTTCGGGTTGCCCTTGCGGACGAGGAACACGATGGTTGAGGTATACGGTGCGGAGTTATCCGGCAGGCGTTTCAGCCAGTTTTTATCGATACGGCCGCGTTCAGCAATGGCGTCTACGTCGTAGGCCAGCGCCAGTGTGACCACATCCGCTTCAATACCGTTAATCACTGAGGTCGCCTGTTTGCCAGAACCACCGTGCGACTGGCGGATCACCACGTTATCGCCGGTCTCCTGCTTCCAGTGCGCGCTAAACGCTTTGTTGTACTGTTCGTACAGCTCGCGCGTTGGATCATAAGAAACGTTTAAAAGCTGAATGTCTTTTGCCAGAACGCTGGCGGATGCCAGCAACAGAGTTAACCCTACGCCCCACTTATTCATCGCACCGCTCTCTTTATGTGTGTTGTGATGGGCTAAGCGTGCCAGAAAGCGATTCAATGATTAAAGAATAAAAAAAGATTGGCTATAACTTGTGGATATAAAGAGGTGAATAAGGATTGCCCCCTCCCGGGCGGGAGAGGGCGCGAAGCGATTAGACTTCTTCCATACGGCCCAGCAGCGCCTGCAGGCGATCCTGCCAGCCCTGCTGTTGCTCTTTCAGCTGGCTGTTTTCGCGCTCCAGCTCTTCACGACCATGCTGCGCGCTCTGAACTTCCTGAACCAGGGTGTTGTTCTTTTCTTTCAGCTCTTCGATTTCCATCTGCAACAGAGTGATGGTATCAATCGCCTGCTGAACTTTAGATTCTAATTTCTCAAACACTTCTAATGACATCGTCATACCTCTCCTGAACTTGCAAGGCGTTGATAGAAACTCGTGTTTCGTATACGCGGTCCCGCCTTAACGAAAATTAGCGCACATAGCGGTGTTATCGTCGATTGTATGAATCCCCGCCGCCCCTGTCCAGCGGCAAGCCGCGCAGATTGCGGTTTGCAACACTTTTCAGTCTTTACCTGGTGCTTTCAGCGCAGTTCGCTCGTACTTCATGGGTCATTGTTAATTTTATGGTTAACAAAATGCGAGGTGAAACGCTCCGGCACCGGTCTCAATGCGCGCGGATGGCGCGAAAACGCTCATTTTCTTGACGCGGTACACACATTTGAAGTTCGATATTTCTCGTTTTTGCTCGTTAACGATAAATTAACACTATGCCTACATGGCAATATGGTCGTCTGTGACCACCCTACATACAATAATCATCACCACGCTTCAGGATTCGATTATGAGCCAAACATCAACCTTAAAAGGCCAGTGCATCGCAGAGTTCCTCGGTACCGGGTTGTTGATCTTTTTCGGCGTTGGGTGCGTGGCTGCGCTCAAGGTCGCGGGAGCCAGCTTCGGGCAATGGGAAATCAGCATCATCTGGGGTCTGGGCGTCGCCATGGCGATCTACCTGACCGCTGGGGTCTCCGGTGCGCACCTTAACCCTGCGGTAACTATCGCACTCTGGCTGTTCGCCTGCTTCGATGGCCGCAAAGTGGTCCCTTTTATCATTTCGCAATTCGCTGGCGCCTTTTGCGCTGCGGCATTAGTTTACGGGCTTTACTACAATCTTTTCCTCGATTATGAAACCACCCACCATATGGTCCGCGGCAGCGTAGAAAGCCTCGATCTGGCCGGCACCTTCTCCACCTATCCGAACCCGCATATCAATTTTGTGCAGGCCTTCGCGGTAGAGATGGTGATTACCGCTATCCTGATGGGCGTCATCCTGGCGCTGACCGACGATGGCAACGGCGTGCCGCGCGGCCCGCTTGCTCCGCTGCTGATCGGCCTGCTGATTGCGGTGATTGGCGCCTCCATGGGACCGCTGACCGGCTTCGCCATGAACCCGGCGCGTGATATCGGCCCGAAAGCTTTCGCCTGGCTGGCCGGCTGGGGCGACGTCGCCTTCACCGGCGGCAAAGATATTCCTTATTTCCTGGTGCCGCTGTGCGCACCGGTGGTCGGCGCGGCGCTGGGCGCATTCAGCTATCGTAAGCTGATTGGCCGTCACCTGCCTTGCGACACCTGCGTGGATGAAGAGCAACAGAGCCCCTCCTCTTCCACCACTCAACATAAAGCTTCGCTGTAATCTGACTACGGGACACCGACTATGACCGACAAAAAATATATCGTTGCGCTTGACCAGGGCACTACCAGCTCCCGGGCCGTTGTGATGGATCATGATGCCAATATCGTCAGCGTCTCCCAGCGAGAATTTGAACAAATTTATCCTAAGCCAGGCTGGGTCGAACATGACCCGATGGAAATCTGGGCTTCCCAAAGCTCGACGCTGGTCGAAGCGCTGGCCAAAGCGGATATCAACTCCGATCAGATCGCGGCCATCGGCATCACCAACCAACGTGAGACCGTGGTGGTGTGGGAGCGTGAGACCGGTAAACCCATCTACAACGCCATCGTCTGGCAGTGCCGCCGTACCGCGGAGATCTGCGAGCAGCTCAAGCGTGACGGGATGGAAGAGTATATCCGCAAGGCCACAGGCCTGGTGGTGGACCCCTACTTCTCCGGCACCAAGGTAAAATGGATCCTCGACCATGTCGAAGGTTCCCGTGAACGTGCGAAACGCGGCGAGCTGCTGTTCGGTACCGTTGACACCTGGCTTATCTGGAAGATGACCCAGGGCCGCGTGCACGTTACCGACTACACCAACGCCTCACGTACCATGCTGTTCAACATCCACGAGCTGGACTGGGACGACAAAATGCTCGACGCGCTGGACATTCCGCGCGCCATGCTGCCGGAAGTGCGTAAGTCATCCGAAGTGTACGGCCAGACCAACATCGGTGGTAAAGGCGGGACCCGTATCCCTATCGCCGGGATCGCCGGTGACCAGCAGGCGGCCCTGTTCGGCCAGCTGTGCGTCAAAGAAGGGATGGCGAAAAACACCTATGGCACCGGCTGCTTTATGCTGATGAACACCGGTGAAAAAGCGGTCACCTCCACCCACGGTCTGCTGACCACCATCGCCTGCGGCCCGCGCGGCGAGGTGAACTACGCGCTGGAAGGGGCGGTGTTTATGGCCGGCGCGTCCATTCAGTGGCTGCGTGACGAGATGAAGCTCATCAGCGATGCCTTCGATTCCGAGTACTTCGCCACCAAAGTGAAGGATACCAACGGCGTATACGTGGTACCCGCGTTCACTGGTCTTGGCGCACCATACTGGGACCCGTATGCCCGCGGCGCGATTTTCGGCCTCACCCGCGGCGTGAACTCCAACCACATTATCCGTGCGACGCTGGAGTCCATCGCCTATCAGACCCGCGATGTGCTGGAGGCGATGCAGGCAGACTCTGGCATTCGTCTGCACGCCCTGCGCGTGGACGGCGGCGCGGTGGCTAACAACTTCCTGATGCAGTTCCAGTCCGATATCCTCGGCACCCGTGTCGAGCGTCCGGAAGTACGCGAAGTGACGGCGCTGGGCGCGGCCTATCTGGCGGGTCTGGCGGTCGGTTTCTGGCAGAATCTGGACGAGCTGCAGGAGAAAGCGGTGATTGAGCGCGAATTCCGCCCGGGGATTGAAACCACTGAGCGTAACTATCGTTACAGCGGCTGGAAGAAAGCGGTGAAACGCGCGTTAGCGTGGGAAGAGCACGACGAAGCGTAAGATTGTGGAGGTATTCCCGGCTTGCGGCGTAAACGCCTTAGCCGGGCTACAAAACCCCAAACAGAACGATCTTGTAGCCCGGACAGGTGCGCAGCACCGCCTCCGGGTTTTTTATCAGCCAAATATTGGCAGCAGCAGGTATAGCTTAATCACCAGTGCGTTAACGATGTCGATAAAGAACGCTCCCACCATCGGCACCACCAGGAAGGCCATATGTGACGGGCCAAAGCGGTCGGTAATCGCCTGCATATTAGCAATCGCCGTCGGCGTTGCGCCCAGACCAAACCCGCAGTGGCCCGCCGCCAGCACCGCGGCATCGTAATTCTTGCCCATCATCCGGTAGGTAACGAACACCGCATACAGCGCCATCGCCAGCGCCTGCACCGCCAGGATAATAATCATCGGCAGCGCCAGCGAGGCCAGCTCCCACAGCTTGAGGCTCATCAGCGCCATGGCGAGGAACAGCGACAGGCTGACGTTGCCCAGCACCGATACCGCGCGATCGAACACCCGGTACAACCCCGCCAGCGCCAGGCTGTTGCTAAGGATCACGCCGATAAACAGCACGCAGACGAAGGTCGGCAGCTCGAAGACGCTGCCCGCCAGCAGTTGCGCAACCACCTTGCCCACCGTCAGACAGATAGCGATCAGGGCGATACTTTCGATCAGCACCAGCGAGGTGATCACCCGCCCCACGTCCGGTTTTTCAAAGGCGGTTGGCGCCACCTGATCGTCCGGTGTGCCGTCCGGAGAGGAAGAGTGCTTCACCAGGTAGCGAGCCACCGGACCGCCGATCAGGCCGCCCAGCACCAGGCCGAAAGTCGCGCAGGCCATCGCCACTTCGGTGGCGTTGGCAAAACCGTAGCGTTCAACGAACAGCTTGCTCCACGCCGCCCCGGTGCCGTGGCCGCCGGATAAGGTAATCGACCCGGCCAGCAGGCCCATCAGCGGATCCAGCCCCAGCAGCGTCGCCATGCCGATACCGAGGGCATTCTGCAGCAGCAGCAGGCCAACCACCACGATCAGGAAAGTGCCCAGCACCTTGCCGCCGGCCCGCAGGCTGGCGAGGTTGGCGTTAAGACCGATGGTGGCGAAGAACGCCAGCATCAGCGGGTCTTTCAGACTCATATCGAAATCAATTTCGATATCCATGCTTTTCTTCAGCACCAGCAGCGCCAGCGCCACCAGCAAACCGCCGGCAACAGGTTCAGGAATGGTGTATTTCTTGAGGAAGGGAACGGTTTGCACGAGTTTTCTGCCGAGCAATAGCACAAGCGTTGCGGCAACGAGCGTCGATAAGGTATCGAGGTGAAACATAAAAAGCTCCTTATGGGCGCATGATCCATTCACACGCGACGTAATTCCTGGTGTCTTTAGCTTCTCATCATGAGGAGTCAGAAGGGGATTTTACGCAGAACGGCGGAAAAAATGACAGAAAAAGATATTTTGTATCCTTAATGATGCGATTTAGCATACAAAATGTTAATAACCTCGTTGCGCATATTCACGGCATAAATTTTTATGACCAAATGCTGGCAAACGTTTGCTTTTGGTCTACAGTCCGATAAAATTCCCGCTTTGCCACCTTGGGATTGCTTGTGATGTCCGTTAACACCGCAGAGTCAGAAAATGCGCAACCGGTTGCGCATAAATCAGCTAGCGAATTAATCTACCGCCTCGAAGATCGCCCACCGCTACCGCAAACCCTGTTCGCCGCCTTCCAGCACCTGCTGGCGATGTTTGTCGCGGTGATCACTCCAGCGCTGTTAATCTGCCAGGCTCTCGGTCTCCCGGCGCAAGATACCCAACATATCATCAGCATGTCGCTGTTCGCTTCCGGTGTCGCCTCTATTATTCAGATCAAAGCCTGGGGCCCGGTCGGCTCCGGATTGCTCTCCATCCAGGGCACCAGCTTTAACTTTGTCGCCCCGCTGATCATGGGCGGTACCGCATTGAAAACCGGCGGCGCCGACGTCCCCACCATGATGGCCGCCCTGTTCGGCACCCTGATGCTGGCCAGCTGCACGGAAATGGTCCTCTCCCGCGTCCTGCACCTGGCGCGCCGCATCATTACCCCGCTGGTCTCCGGCGTGGTGGTGATGATTATCGGCCTGTCGCTGATTCAGGTCGGACTGACTTCCATCGGCGGCGGCTACGCGGCGATGGCCGACCACACCTTCGGCGCGCCGAAGAACCTGCTGTTGGCGGGCATCGTGCTGGCGCTGATCATTATTCTCAACCGCCAGCGTAATCCCTATTTGCGCATTGCTTCGCTGGTGATTGCCATGGCGGCGGGCTATCTGGCGGCATGGTTCCTCGATATGCTGCCAGCCAATACCGCCCCGACCAACAGCAGCCTCATCACCGTGCCAACGCCGCTCTACTATGGTCTCGGCATCGACTGGAGCCTGCTGCTGCCGCTGATGCTGGTGTTTATGATCACCTCTCTGGAAACCATCGGCGATATCACCGCCACCTCGGACGTCTCCGAACAGCCGGTTTCCGGTCCGCTGTATATGAAGCGCCTGAAAGGCGGCGTGCTGGCTAACGGCCTGAACTCCTTTGTTTCCGCGGTCTTCAACACTTTCCCGAACTCCTGCTTCGGCCAGAACAACGGCGTGATCCAGCTGACCGGCGTTGCCAGCCGCTACGTCGGTTTCGTGGTCGCCCTGATGCTGATCGTCCTCGGTCTGTTCCCGGCGGTGAGCGGCTTCGTGCAGCACATCCCTGAGCCGGTGCTCGGCGGCGCCACGCTGGTGATGTTCGGCACCATTGCCGCGTCCGGCGTGCGCATCGTCTCCCGTGAGCCGCTGAACCGTCGGGCGATCCTGATTATCGCCCTGTCGCTGGCAGTGGGCCTCGGCGTGTCGCAGCAGCCGTTAATCCTGCAGTTCGCCCCAGACTGGCTGAAAAACCTGCTCTCTTCGGGAATTGCCGCCGGTGGTATCACAGCGATTGTTCTGAATTTAATTTTCCCGCCAGAAAAAGCCTGATCTGACGCGCTCCCGGTCGCGCCATTGGCCGGGACGCTTTCCACGACCTGCCTCATCACGGAAATAAACCACGCCCGCCTTGAGAAGTGCGCCTAAATCGGGCATAACACGGTGATGTGCATCTCACAGAATGGAAGACCATGAAATTTCTTGGAAAGCTGATTCTCTGGCTGCTAGTCGCTCTGCTGCTCGTCATTGTTGGCGCGTGGTTCCTGCTGCAAACCCACTGGGGCGCCCGCCAGGCCAGCGCCTGGCTCAGCAATGGCACCGGCTGGCAGGTCTCCTTCGATGCGATGGAACACGATTTCTCCTCCCCTCTTCATGTGCAGTTGCAAAACGTCACCTTTGGCCGGGAAGGCAAGCCGGCCACCCTGGTGGCAAAAACGGTCGATATTGGCTTCAGCACCCGCCAGTTTAGCGATCCGCTGCATGCGGATGAGATAGTCCTTAACGACGGCACTCTGAATCTGTCCCCCCACTCTGCAGACCTGCCGTTCGCTGCCGACCGGCTGATGTTGCGCAATATGGCTTTCAACAGCCCGGAAACCGGCTGGGCGCTCAGCGCGCAGCGCGTCACCGGCGGCGTCAGCCCATGGACGCCGGAAGCGGGCAATGTGCTGGGGAAAACGGCGCAGATCCAGATGAGTGCGGGCTCGATGACGCTCAATGGCGTCCAAGCCAGCAACGTTCTGATTCAGGGCAGGATTGATCAGGGCGAAGTGACCCTCTCCACCCTCGGCGCCGATGTCGCCCGCGGCACCTTAACCGGCAATGCGAAACGCAGCGCCGACGGCAGCTGGCTGGTGGATAACCTCCAGCTCAATGAGATTCGACTGCAGAGCCCCGCCTCGCTGGCCGACTTTTTCGCGCCGTTAACCACGGTCCCCTCTCTGCAGATTGGCCGCCTGGATATCACCGACGCCCGCCTGCAGGGGCCGGACTGGGCGGTAACCGACCTCGACCTGAGCCTGCGCAACCTGACGCTCAGCCACGGCGGCTGGCAGAGCCAGGACGGCACGCTGTCGATGAACGCCAGCGAATTTATCTACGGCTCGCTGCACTTCTTCGATCCGATTTTGAATGCTGAATTCTCTCCCCAGGGTATTGCGCTGCGCCAGTTCTCCTCGCGCTGGGAGGGCGGCATGGTGCGCACCTCCGGCAACTGGCTGCGCGCTGGTAACGCGCTGGTGCTCGACGACACCGCCTTCGCCGGACTGGAGTACACGCTGCCGGCGAACTGGAAACAGCTGTGGATGGCGCCGATGCCAGCCTGGCTGCAAAGCCTGACGCTGAAAAAATTCAGCGCCAGCCGTAACCTGATCATCGATGTGGATCCTGCCTTCCCGTGGCAAATTACCGCCCTCGATGGCTATGGCGGCGAGCTACAGCTGGTGAAAAACGGCAGCTGGGGAGTATGGAACGGCAGCGCGACGCTGAACGCCGCGGCGGCGACTTTTAACCGGATCGACGTGCGCCGCCCGTCACTCAAGCTGAGCGCGACAGCGTCGACGGTCAATATCACTGAGCTTAGCGCCTTCACCGAGCGCGGCATTCTGCAGGCCACTGCCGCGGTATCCCAGCTGCCGCAGCGCCAGGTCAATCTGAGCTTTACCGGCCGCGGCGTGCCGCTGAATATTCTGCAGGCCTGGGGCTGGCCGTTGCTACCGATAAGCGGGGATGGCAATCTCCAGCTGACCGCCAGCGGCAGCGTGCAGGCCGATGCCCCGCTCAAGCCGACGGTCAACGGGCAGCTCAGCGCCGTGAATATGGAGAAACAGCAGGTGGCGCAAATCATGCGCAACGGCGAGGTCAGCCCCGCCCCCGCCGCGCCGCAGTAAAATCCCCCTCATCTGGCCCTCTCCCCACGGGGAGAGGGCATGCTTTCCGACAAACTCCGCTCTGGCCACTCCCTCTCCCTTTCAGGGAGGGGGTTGGGGTGCGAGTCCTGAAACCTGTGTGCAATACGCGGCTATCTGTACCTATTTAGCGCAACAGGTTCCTTTCAAATATCAGAATTGCTATAACCAAATTACTGGAAGTCGATAAAAAACCGCTCCCTGTACCTACAAAAATATAAAAGGATCAATCATGCCTGAAATACGTCAGCGTATTCTGGAGAATATGCAAAAATTCTCCCGGGCCATGATCGGCGCCGTATTGTTCTTGCCGGTCATTGGCTTAATTCTGGCCCTCAGTTCAGTATTAACTAATCCGACATTAATTGCTGAAACCAGTTTCTTACATCAGCTTGGGCAAATGCTCGGCGACACCTTTTGGCCCTTATTTGGCAACCTCGGCTTATTATTTTGCGTCGGCATTAGCTATGGCCTGGCAAAGGATAAAAAAACCGAAGTCGCGCTGGTTGCAGTGATGTGCTTCATTATGTTTCTTGGCGCCAACCACTCCTGGCTGGAACACACCCACGGACTCGCCGAAAAAATTAACGGTGAATATTATGGCACCGGGCAAACCCAGCTGCTGGGCTTTGTGGTGGTGGATATGGGCGTTTTCCTGGGCATTATTCTCGGCTGCACGATTGCGTGGGTGCACAATAAAGTCTCTGCCATTGAGCTGCCTGGCGCGCTGTCGATGTACGGCGGCGCCAAGCTGACGCTGGTGGCGATGACGCCGGTGGTTATCTTCTACGCCATCGCCTTTACCTGGATTTGGCCCTTTATGACCCACGGCATCTCCGCCCTCACCGGTTTTATGAAAAATGCCGGGGTCGCCGGGGTCTTCGTCTATGGTTTCTTTGAAAAATTCCTTATCCCCACCGGCCTGCACCATTTCGTCTGGTCCCCCTTCCAGCTCACCCAGATTGGGGGCACCCTGCACGTGGACGGTCAGGTGGTCTCCGGGACCCAGGCCATTTTCCTCGCCTATATGCGCCACCCCGACCTGACGCCGGTCATGAACGACGCATTACGTTTTTCGCAGCAAGGGATGACCACTATCTTTGGCCTGGCGGGCGCCTCGCTGGCGTTCTACCACACCGCGAAACCGGAGAAGAAAGTGATGGCGAAGGCGATCCTGCTGCCGGCGATCATCACCTCGATGCTGACCGGTATCACCGAACCGATCGAGTTCACCTTCTTGTTTGTCTCGCCGCTGCTGTGGGTGATCCACGCGACGTTAACCGCCGCCTCGCAGGCCATTTGCGACATTTTCACCGTACGTCCCTGGGGAGCATCGGGCCTGATCGAGTTTCTGATCTATAACCTGCCGCTGCCGGTCTCCTTAACGCGCTGGCCGGGCTATGTCCTTATTGGTATCGGCCAGTTCGCCGTTTACTACGTGATTTTCCGCACCCTGGTGGTGAAGCTGAATCTGAAAACGCCGGGCCGGGAAGATGACGAGAACGTGAAGCTTTACAGCAAAGCAGAGTACCGCCAGAAAGTCTCGCAACCGCAGTCGGTCACCGATGACATTATCCGCGGCCTCGGGGGCAAGGAGAATATTCTCTCCGTCGATAATTGTTTTACTCGTCTGCGCGTGGCCGTGCGCGATATGGCGCGGGTTGATGACGCGCAATTAAAAAATACCGGCGCCAACGGCGTCGTACGAAATCGTAATGAAGTTCAGGTTATTTATGGCGTCAAAGTGGGACAGGTACGTTCCCGGGTTGATAACTGGTTAGCAGAAAATTAATGAGGAGTTTGTATGAAATTAACCGTATTAGGCGGGGGCGGCGTTCGCTCTGCATTTTTAGCGAAATCTCTGGCCTATAACGCTCACCGCATTGGTTTAACAGAAGTGGTTTTTCTCGATAACTCTGCTGATAATCTGGCGATATTTGGCGAAATTGCCCGCTATGTATTTAATACTATTCGCCCGGATATTCAGTTTAGTACCACTACCGACCCGATCGCAGCGCTGCAGGATGCCAACTATATCATTACCACCCTGCGGGTTGGCGGTGACGAAAGCCGTATTCGCGACGAACGCATTGCGCTACAGCATAACACCCTCGGCCAGGAGACCACCGGCGCCGGCGGTTTCGCGATGGCCATGCGTTCGATCCCGGCGATCCTTCGCTATTGCCAGCTGATCGAAGAACATGCCGCCGAAGACGCCATTCTGTTTAACTTTACCAACCCGTCAGGCCTGGTGACGGAAGCGATCGTCAAGTCCGGTTTTAAGCGCCGGGTCTATGGGATCTGCGATGCCCCCTCCGAGCTGATTCGTGAACTGCCAGCGATCCTTGGTTGTGAAGAACACGACCTCAGCGTGGAATGCTATGGGCTGAACCATTTCTCATGGTTTACCCACTTCACCGTACGCGGGGAAGAGGTAACCGAACGGCTGATCGCCAGCCCGGAACTGTACCAGAAGACGGCGATGCAGTACTTCTCCCCGGAGCTGGTGCGGCTTTGCGATAATCAGCTCCTCAATGAATATCTCTATTATTACTACTATCGAGAGGTGGCGCTGAAGGCGATTCAGGAGGCCGGCGAGACGCGCGGAGAGCAGATCGCCCGTATCAATCAGGAGATGCGCGAAGCGCTGCGCACTGTGGATGCCAGAACGCAACCGGAAGCCGCTTTCACCATCTGGATGCAGCATTACCTGCGCCGGGAAAACAGCTATATGCAGAATGAGTCGCAGCAGGAAAAATTCCACACCCGCGAACCGCTGACGCTGCGCCAGTTTATCGAAGAGCCGGACACCGGCGGCTATGCCGGGGTGGCGCTGGATATCCTGGAAGCGGTGAACAGCACCACCACCAAGCGTATCGTGGTATCGATCCAGAATCACGACACGCTCGACTTTTTGCGCCCTGACGACGTGATCGAGATCAGCTGCGACCTGAGCCGGGATGGCCTCAAGCCGGTGACGCCGGTGAAGGTGCCGACGGCGCAGAAGAATATGATTTCCTGCGTGAAGGAGTATGAGCGGCTGGCGGTGGCGGCAATCCTGCAGCAGGATAAATCGCTGGCGGTGCGGGCGCTGATGGCGCACCCGCTGATCGGTTCCTATTCGCTGGCGAAAACCCTGGTCGAAGCCTATCTCGACGATGAGCAATTCGCCGCCTGGCAGTAACCCGCATTGCCGATGGGATTCCCCCCCGCTCGCGCTGCGCTTAGCGGGGCTACGAACGGAGCGGTTTGTGTTTTATGTAGGCCGGGTCAGGCGTAAGCCGCCTCCCGGCAAAATAGCCGCATCACCCGGTAGCCCGGATAAGGCGCCAGCCGCCATCCGGGAACTCCCACACTCGCGACGCGCTTAGCGGGGCTACGAACGGAGCGGTTTGTGTTTGATGTAGGCCGGGTCAGGCGTAAGCCGCCACCCGGCAAAATAGCCGTCTCACCCGGTAGCCCGGATAAGGCGCCAGCCGCCATCCGGGAACTCCCCCGCTCGCGCTGCGCTTAGCGGGGCTACGAACGGAGCGGTTTGTATTTGATGTAGGCCGGGTCAGGCGTAAGCCGACACCCGGCAAAATTGCCGTATCACCCGGTAGCCCGGATAAGGCGCCAGCCGCCATCCGGGAGCTCCCCCCGCCCGCACCGCGCTTAGCGGGGCTACGAACGGAGCGGTTTGTGTTTTATGTAGGCCGGGTCAGGCGTAAGCCGCCTCCCGGCAAAATAGCCGCATCACCCGGTAGCCCGGATAAGGCGCCAGCCGCCATCCGGGAACTCCCCCCGCTCGCGTCGCGCTTAGCGGGGGCTAACTATTACTACGTAGGCTGGTAAACCACATCTTCAACAGTCGCTCAAAGCCTAAGATGCAGTAGCCGAAAAACGGGTTGCTCCAGTAAATATCATCGTCGAACTTCTGCGGGTCGTGAATAATAAACGCCGTATCCGCAGCCTGCGCCAGCGGGCTTTGATAGTCGCCGGTAAAGCAGACCAGATTAATCTCCTTCCCCTCCAGGGCCTTCACCCAGTTAAGCGCCGAGCTGCTGCGCCCGGATTTAGAAACGATCCAGATGGAGTCGAAGCGGGCGGCGTTTTTCTGTTCGAGGATTTCATAATCGGGCCACAGCGCCAGGCTGGCATTCACGCCGGTGACGAGGAACTTGTTGTAAATATACTGGGCGATTAGCTGCGAAAAGCCGCTGCCGTGGATCAGGATGCGCTGCTGTTTAAGGCTTGCCAGCAGCGGCGTCAGCGCTTCTTCCGGCTGAACGCTCATGTAGTCGATATCGTTGGTGACATCGAGCTTCGGCATGGTGATATTGAACTTGATGAAATAGACCAGCTCCAGCCAGCCGCTGAACTTCAGTTTCTTCGCCAGCCGGACCAGCGAAGAGGGGTTGCTGTAGCACTGTTCGGCCACAGCGCGGACTCCCTGGCGGATACACTGCTCCGGGTCGTTCTGAATAAAGCGCAGCACGGTCATTTCCGTTTTGCTTAGCTTCACGTCACGAAAGATATTTTCTAAGTCCATGGCGGGCTCCTCTCAACGGCAGAATACGCTAACACCGTTCGGCGACAGCGTCTGCGGCCTGAGTCACCACTATGAAATGAACGTTACTTTTTGTACAAAAATGAAATAAAAAAACCCTCGCCGCTGGCGGAGAGGGTTGCAGCCGTTAAGATGGTGTTTTACAGGGTAATCGTCAGCGTATTGCCCTCGGCGCTCACTACCATACCCCATTCGCTGCCGGCCTGAGTCCCGCCCTGCACGCCCGCGACCTGCGGGATATTGCGCAGGCACAACGTCCAGCCGCGGGCCTCGCCTTCGCCGCTCACGGCGATGGTGTTGCCCTGGCGCCTGGCCTTCAGGGTGAAAATCGTCGAGCCGTCTGCCGCCGGAACGTCACAACGTGCCTCGCGTCCATCCTCGAGGTGGAACAGCTGGAAGGCGGTGCCCTCATGCCAGGCATAATCGGGTTTCTGGTCATTGTTGCCCAGCGCCAGCAGGGTGTTGTCACGAACGTAGACCGGCAGGCTCAGCGCATCGTGATGCTGCTTATGCCAGCGGCTACCCGGTAATTCATCGTTATGCCACAGGTGCGTCCAGCGCCCATCCGGCAGATAAAATTGCACCTCGCCCGCTTCGGAGAACACCGGCACCACCAGGACCGAATCACCGAGCATATACTGGCGGTCAAGATAGTCGCAGGCCGGATCGTCCTGAAACTCGAGCATCATCGCACGCAACATCGGCGTGCCGAACTCGTTGGCCAGCGCCGCCTGGCGATAGAGATACGGCATCATGCGGCATTTCAGCTGCGTGAAGTGGCGCACCACGTCGCAGGACTCTTCGTCGTAAGCCCATGGCACCCGATAGGATTTGCTGCCGTGCAGCCGGCTGTGGCTGGAGAGCAGGCCGAAGGCGCACCAGCGCTTGTAGACGTGGGCCGGCGCGGTGTTTTCGAAACCGCCGATATCGTGACTCCAGAAACCGAAGCCGGACATGCCGATCGACAGCCCGCCGCGCAGGCTTTCCGCCATCGATTCGTAGTTGGCGTAGCAGTCGCCGCCCCAGTGCACCGGGAACTGCTGCGCGCCCACCGAGGCGGAACGGGCGAACAGCACCGCCTCCTGCTCGCCGACGGTCTCTTTCAGCACCTTCCACACCAGCTCGTTATAGATGAATGCGTAGTGGTTGTGCATTTTCTGCGGATCGGAACCGTCAAACCACTGGACGTCGGTCGGGATACGCTCGCCGAAGTCGGTCTTGAAGCAATCGACCCCCATCGCCACCAGGCCTTTTAACTTGTCGGCGTACCACTGGCAGGCTTCCGGGTTGGTGAAGTCATAAATCGCCAGCCCCGGCTGCCACTTATCCCACTGCCACAGCGAACCGTCCGGGCGCTTCAGCAGGTAGCCCTTCTCTTTCAGCTCCTTGAACACCGGCGAGCGCTGGCCGATGTACGGGTTGATCCACACGCAGACCTTCAGCCCTTTCGCCTTCAGGCGTTTGATCATCCCTTCCGGGTCCGGGAAAGTTAGCGGATCCCATTCAAAATCGCACCACTGGAAGGCCTTCATCCAGAAGCAGTCGAAGTGGAAGACGTGCAGCGGCAGATGGCGCTCAGCCATGCCGTCGATAAAGCTATTTACCGTCGCTTCGTCATAGTTGGTGGTGAACGAGGTCGTCAGCCACAGACCGAACGACCATGCCGGCGGCAGCGCCGGGCGGCCGGTGAACTGCGTATAGCGGTTAAGCACCGCTTTCGGCGTCGGGCCGTCGATCACGAAGTACTCAAGGTATTCGCCTTCAACGCTGAACTGGACCTTAGAGACCTTCTCCGAGCCCACCTCGAAGGAGACGCGCTGCGGATGGTTGACCAGCACGCCGTAGCCGTGGTTGGTCAGATAGAAGGGGATATTTTTGTAGGATTGCTCGGTGCTGGTACCGCCGTCTTCGTTCCAGGTTTCTACCGTCTGGCCGTTGCGCACCAGCGCGGTAAAGCGCTCGCCGAGGCCGTAGACGGTTTCGCCGACGCCGAGGTCGAGGCGCTCAAACATGTAGTTGCGCTGGGTCTTACTATCCTGCACGTAGCCGTTGTTTTTCAACTGGCTACCGGTGATGCGCACGCCGTCGCGCAGAAAATCCAGCGCCCAGAATTCACCTTTAGTGACGCGCACGCTGAGGTTGCCGCTTTTCAGCTCGGCGAACCCGGCCGTATTTTCTATTTCGACATGGACGTCTTTCTGCACGTTCAGCGGATAGTGCGGGCCGTTATCCAGCGCGCCCTGGAAGTGCGCCATGCGCACGCCGATTATCCCTTCCTGAGGCGAGAAAAAGCGCAGGGTGAACAATGGCGTATCCAGCTGCCAGGCACGTTCGCGAACATCGCGCGGCGCGGCATAGACCACCATTTCATTCCCCTGCTGTTCCACCTCGTAAACCTGTACGGGTTGGATCAGGTTGAGCCCTGGTTGAATGAGCCAGTTTCCATCACTGATTTTCATTAAAACGTCCTCTTAGTTTTGCCATTCTTTATCGATCGGGGCTGCGGTGAAATCTTGTTCGTTGCGACGCGCGCCCTCGGCCAGCTCGGCCATCATTTTTTTCAGGAACGGCGTTTTCAGCGTGTAGTAGCGTTTGGCGATCACCGCGCTCAACAGGTAGCACACCGCCGGAACGAGGGTGAACAAGGCGATAATGATGGTGAGGGTGGCGCTGTTCTGGGTTTTAGCGGCGGCGTCATAGCCGCCGCCGGCCAGCATCCAGCCGATCAGCGCGCCGCCCAGCGCCAGCCCCAGCTTGAGCACAAACAGGGTGCCGGCGAAGCTGATGCCGGTCAGGCGTTTGCCGTTACACCATTCGCCGTAGTCGACGGTGTCGGACATCATCACCCACTGGATTGGCGTCACCAGCTGGTGCAGTACGCCAATGATGAAGATAAAGACGAACATGGTGATTTCGGCGTCCATCGGTACGAAGAACATCGCCACGCTGAGCACCGCCAGGAGGGCGTTGGTCCACCAGAAGACGCTGACTTTGCATTTCCAGTCGGTCAGCGGTTTCGCCAGCGCCGAGCCAATCAGGTTGCCGACGCAGTAGGTGGTGAGGAAGACGGTGAACAGCGCCGCCGAGCCCATGATCCAGGTGGTGTAGTACATCATCGCGCCGCCGCGAACGCAGACCGCGAGGATATTGAGGATGGTGAGCACGCCAACCACCCGCCACTGGTCATTGCGCCAGATATCGCGCAAGTCTTCACGCATCGAAGTGCTGCTCGGCGGCGCTTCGACACGCTCTTTGGTGGTGAAAAAACAGAAGGCCAGCATCAGGAAGGCGACCACCGAGAGCACCGCGATGCCGCCCTGGAAGCCGAGCGCTTTATCTTCGCCGCCGATAAAGTTGACCAGCGGCATCATCAGCACGGTGGAGAGCATGCCCCCCGCCGTCGCCAGCACGAAGCGCCAGGACTGCAGCGAGATGCGCTGCGTCGGGTTGTCGGTGATCACGCCGCCCAGCGCGCAGTAGGGGATATTCACCACGGTGTAGAGCAGGGTCAGCAGCGTGTAGGTCACGGCGGCGTAGATCAGCTTGCCGTTGTGGCTTAAATCCGGCGAGCTGTAGGCCAGCACGCAGACGAGGCCGAACGGGATAGCGCCGAAGAGGATCCACGGGCGGAACTTACCCCAGCGGCTACGGGTGCGGTCGGCAAGCAGGCCCATGCACGGGTCGGAAATCGCGTCCAGCGCGCGCGCCAGCAGGAACATGGTGCCGACAAAGCCGGCGGGGATACCGAAAATATCAGTGTAGAAAAACATCATGTACAACATGACGTTATCAAAAATAATGTGGCTGGCGGCATCACCCATGCCGTAACCAATTTTCTCTTTGACGGACAAAATGTGATCTTTCATATGCGCACTATTCCCTTAGCGGCACCGCGGATTGGTACCGGTTACGATTTTTGTAAACCTTTGCCGCAGTAAGATGAATTGCGATATCTCGTTATCAGATTACGTTTCTTGTTTTCTGTGATCGTGGTAGGGAATCAGGGAGTGAAAAAGTGTAACTCACGGATTTTGTGAGGATTTGTCCAGGACTGTTCTGTAAAGTCCAGTTTTAACAGTAAAAAAGTGCGTTTAGGTATGTGGTAAACGGCTGAAAGTAGCTATAATGCGCCCCGCCTCCATGTAGCAATCGAGGCGCGGAAGATCGTCATCTCCGGTGAGGTGGCTGGACTTCAAATCCAGTTGGGGCCGCCAGCGGTCCCGGGCAGGTTCAACTCCTGTGATCTTCCGCCAGTTTGCCTCTGCTCCCCCCAAAGCCACGCCATACCAACCTGAGCACCCCCAAACTCATCATCCCAGCCAATCATTTTCATCCAAACCCTGCGTTATTTTGTCTCTCGCAAACCCGTTACACTGGCGCGGTGGCCGCGTGCCGTTGCCAACCGAAACAGGAGAGCCATAATGACCCCCGAACTCAGACACTGTTTTTCCATTACCATCCAGGTTGATAAACCGATAATTGTCTCCCGCAGCCCGCAGACCGGTAAGCGCCAGCTGATCCCGATTATCGGCGGCAGCGTCTGCGGTCAGCTTCGCGGCCACGTGCTGCCCGGCGGCGTCGACAGCCAGATAATCGAACCCGACGGCACCTGCAGGCTGTCCGCCCGCTATGCCCTGCAGGTGGCGGAAGGGACCGTCTATGTGGAAAACAATGGCATCCGCCGGGTGCCGGCCCAGTATCATGACCAGCTATTCGCCGACGATATGCGCTTTTTTAGCGATATTCCGCCAGAAGCCATCTATTTTCGCACCGTTCCCTCCTTCGAGGTGGATACCCCCGCGCTCAGCTGGCTAACCACCTCGCTGTTTATCTGCGCCGGTGGCCGGACCCAGGATGGGGTAATGCTCGATTTCTATCAGGTGGGCTGATTTTCACTTTCTGCATATAACTGTTATTGCCGTTAGCCCGTTTTTCCCCTCCCGGCAGCGGTCTACTATCGCGTCATCTTTTCATTCACCCGAATCACAGACCAGAGCAGTTATGAAAGCTATCGCCATTACTCAAGCCGCCGCTGACGGCAACAACATCCCTTCTTTAACTGAGATCGACCTGCCGGTCCCCACCGCCCACGGGCGTGACCTGCTGGTCGCCGTGAAAGCCATCTCGGTCAATCCGGTAGACACCAAAGTGCGCGCCGGCTTCCAGGGCGACACACCGCGGGTGCTGGGCTGGGACGCCGTTGGCGTGGTGCAGTCCGTCGGTGAGGAGGTGACGTTGTTCGCCCCGGGTGATGAGGTCTGGTACGCCGGCGCGCTGGGCCGGGCCGGCAGCAACAGTGAATATCAGCTGGTGGACGAGCGCCTGGTGGCGCACAAACCGCGCACCCTCGATAACGCCGCTGCCGCCGCGCTGCCGTTGACGGCGATCACCGCCTGGGAGCTGCTGTTTCACCGTCTCGGCGTTAAGGAAGGCGGCAATGCGGGCGACACGCTGCTGATCGTCGGCGCGGCGGGCGGCGTGGGGTCAATCCTGACCCAGTTGGCCAGCAAACTGACCGCCATGACGGTGATCGGCACCGCCTCGCGTCCGGAGAGCCAGCAGTGGGTCCGCGAGGCGGGCGCGCACCATGTGATCGATCACAGCAAGCCGCTCGCCAACGAGCTGGCGCGCATTGGCATCAGCGCGGTGACCCATGTCGCCAGCCTGACCAACACCGAGCAGCACTTCAACGCGCTGATCGACGCCCTCGCCCCGCAGGGCAAGCTGGCGCTGATTGATGACCCGGAGACCCTCGACGTGGTGCCGCTGAAAGCGAAAAGCCTGTCCCTGCACTGGGAATTTATGTTCACCCGTTCAATGTTTGAGACGGATGATATGATCGCCCAGCATCAGTTGCTCACCCGCGTGGCGGCGCTGATCGACAGCCACACGATCAAAACCACCCTCGGCGAACACTACGGCGCCATCACCGCCGCCAATCTGCAGAAAGCGCATCGCCAGCTGGAAACCGGGCGTGCCGTCGGCAAGATTGTGCTCGAGGGGTTTTAAGATGATATCGCTTATCGCCGTGCTCAAGGCGAAACCGGGCCAGACGGACGCCCTGCGCCAGGCCCTGCAGGCGCTGCTCCTGCCGACAAGACAGGAGCCGGGCAATCTCGACTACGCCCTGTTTCAGCTGCGCGACGCGCCGGACACCTTCTACATGCGCGAGGCGTGGCAGGGACAGGACGCCCTCGATGCGCATGTCGCGATGCCCTATTTTCAGGCGTTTATGACGCAAATGGAGTCCCTGCTGGCTGAGCCGCTGCGGCTGGACTACCTGACGGCGATTGAGCCTTAGCAGGTTCGATTCACGAGGGGTGGGAAAATCACGCCCCTCCGCCGCACGGGCTTAAAAGTGGGCGGGAAGCGGGTGAGCAATGGTCCTCAGCACACCGCGATGGATCGTAATATAATCACCTTTACGCAGCTCCGACAGAATCGACATAATGCGGCTACGCGACAAGTTGGTACGGCGCTGAATAAAGCTCAGGACGTTGATTTGGCGACGATATGCCTCCGGATAGTCCGCCAGCTCTGTTAGCAGGGTTCGCACCATCAGGTAAGAATCCACCCCCATCATCTCCTGCGAACGCATGCTCAACACCATCAGCCGCTGCGCCAGAACATGGGCCATCTCCTGCCACAAGTTTTGCGCATTGAGGATCTCGACCGCGGCCTGATGCGCTATCCAGTGTCCGCGCAAATCTGTCTCAGCAAACAGAGAGCAGTGGTGTTTTTCCGGAATACCGTTAAAGACGCCGTAACCATCGATTAATCCCAATAGCGAAGGGGAAAATATCGTTGATATCACCATGTTGTTTTCCGCATGGCATAGCGAGGCAATCCCCTCTTCGAGCAGAATTAATCCGGATTCAGCCTGGATCGGCGGAAAACGATAATAGGTCGATCGCGGCAGCGCAAAGGGTGAGCTGGCGGGCAGGAACGCAGATAACAGGGATTCCACCGCGAATAACGGCTTTGTCTGTCTTCCGTAATAAAAAGACGGTAACGCCTGGTCGGTAGAGAGGCTGGCTGCAGGTATCGACATGGTTTTATGCCATCGGTCAGGTTGAAAAAGTGATTCGTTGAGAATCATAGTATCAACAGGTGAAATAACGAATAAAAGACAAGACGTTACGGGGATAAAAAGAGTGTAAGCATCATTATCTGCAATAACTATTTATCTTTATTCTACAGGAATAAATAATACTATTTGCCGTAAATACCTATAAGGCTTAGCGGCGATAAAGATAAGGCCACCTTATTATTTACTGCGCTGGCTAACGCCGCGCCTGAGGGTTTCTCAACCGCTTTCCCCCTCGCATCTCGGCCAGTCCAGGCTACGCTTATCGATGCCACTGACCACCCGCATTCCCCTCCCGTTCTATTGAGTCCATTCATCAAGAAGAGGTTTCGCTATGCTGATCAATGCTATTGGTACCTACTCCGCCAGCCAGCCGCTGGAATCAATGGCCATCACCCGCCGCGAGCCGGGGCCACAGGATGTACAGATCGCCATCGCTTACTGCGGCGTCTGCCACTCCGATCTCCACCAGGCGCGTTCGGAATGGGCGGGAACGCTCTATCCCTGCGTGCCGGGGCATGAAATTGTGGGTCGGGTGACCGCGGTCGGCAACGCCGTCTCGCGCTACGCCGTCGGCGATCTGGTGGGCGTCGGCTGCATGGTCGATAGCTGCCAACAGTGCGAAGAGTGCGCTGAGGGGCTGGAAAACTACTGCGACCACATGGTGCTGACCTATAACGGCCCGACCCAGGACGCGCCGGGCCACACTCTGGGCGGCTATTCCCAGCAGATCGTGGTCAAAGAACACTACGTGCTGCGGATAACCCATCCCGAAGCGCAGCTGGCCGCCGTCGCGCCGCTGCTGTGCGCCGGGATCACGACATACTCGCCGCTGCGCCACTGGCACGTCGGGCCGGGTAAAAAAGTCGGCGTGGTCGGCATCGGCGGCCTCGGGCATATGGGGATCAAGTTGGCCCACGCCATGGGGGCCCACGTGGTGGCCTTTACCACCTCCGAATCCAAGCGTAATGCGGCCAGAGCGCTGGGCGCCGATGACGTGGTGGTGTCGCGCAACGACGACGAAATGGCGGCCCACGTCAAAAGCTTCGATTTTATCCTCAACACCGTGGCGGCGCCGCACAATCTCGATGCCTTCACCACGCTGCTGAAACGCGATGGCACCATGACCCTCGTAGGCGCTCCGGCCACGCCGCATCCGTCGCCGGAAGTGTTCAATCTGATCTTCCGCCGCCGGTCGATTGCCGGCTCGATGATCGGCGGTATCCCGGAAACCCAGGAGATGCTCGACTTCTGCGCCGAACACGGCATCGTCGCCGATATCGAGCTGATCCGCGGCGATGAGATCAACGAAGCCTGGGAAAGAATGGTCAAGGGTGACGTGAAATACCGCTTCGTGATCGACAGTGCGACCCTCGCCGGCTAAGCGCCGCGACGAAAGGTGCGCCGCCATTCCGTCGGGCTGACGCCAAAGCGCGCTTTAAACTGCTGGCGCCAGGTGACCGCTGAAAGATAGCCCACCGCCTCCGCCACCTGCTCGACCGGCAGATCGCCCGCCTCAAGCAGACTCTGGCTGCGGCGCAGACGTTCGGCGGTCAGCCAGTCGGTAATGCTCATCCCGGTCGCCCTGGCGAAGTGGCGGGTCAGGGTACGGCGGCTCATCGCCACCACCCGGGCCAGCGAATCGAGACTGTGCGGCTCGGCAATATGCTGCTGCAGATAATCCAGCAGGCAGTTAATCCGTGCATCGCGGGTGTTTTTCGGCACCGGCTGAGCGATAAACTGCGCCTGGCCGCCCTCGCGGTGCGGCGAAACAATCATCCGCCGGGCGATCTGGTTGGCCGCGAGGCTGCCGAAACGCTGGCGGATGAGATACAGACAGCAGTCCAGCGCCGCCGCGGTGCCCGCCGAGGTGATCACTCGCTGGTCATCGACATACAGGGCATTGATATCCAGTTGCACCTGCGGAAACCGGCGCTGGAAATCCTGCTCGAACTCCCAGTGGGTCGCCGCTCGCCTGCCGTCCAGCAGCCCGGCGTAGCCGAGGACAAACGCGCCGAGACACAGGCCGACGATTTCCGCGCCGTTATCCCGCGCCCGCACCAGGCTATCAAGCAGTGCCTGCGGCGGACGCCGATCGACCTCGCCCCAGTAAGGCACCACCACGATATCCGCCTGTTCCAGCGCGGCGAAATCGCCGGTGGCGTACAGCGCAAAACCATCGCGGGCGCGCAGCAGCCCCGGCCGCTCGGCGCAAATGTGCAGATGAAAGCGTTTGATTTCAGAGACCGAATCGCCAAACAGCATGCAGGGGACGGCGTAGTGAAACGGGCTAAAGCCCTCTACAGCGACAATCGCCACGTCGGTGAGTTTCATCGTCCTTTCCCCTTGCGCATGTTAATAAACCACGGTTTCCCCATCCTGCGGGATACTCACCACATCGGCAATCTGATTATCCACCGCATACTGGCGCATCTCTTCCCGGCTCACCAGACAGTGGTTGACCGCCTCGAGGTGGATAGCCATGATTTTCGCTTCCGGCAGGGCGAAGTGCACGTTCAGGAGATCTTCCTTGCCCATGATTATCGGGCCAAAGCCGATGACGTGGGCGTAGCCGGCGTTGAGGACCACCACGTCCGGGCGCAGCTTCAGCAGGTCGGCTGCAATGTCATCACGCCAGATGGTATCCCCCATCAGCCACAGCGTCTTCTCCTGCGGATGGCGAAACACCACGCCGCAGGCTTCTCCCAGGCGCTCAGCCATCGCCGGCACCGCGTAGGTACGGTCGCTGCCGTGTTGGCCGGAGGTGGTTTTCTGCAGGCGCACGCCGGCAAATTCGCTGTCTGCCGACAGCAGGCGCAGATCCTGAAATCCCTGGCTGCGCAGCAGCGCGGCGTCGGCCTCATGCTGGACGAACACCGGCAGGGTTTTCGGGATCGCGGCGATCGCCGCCGCGTCCCAGTGATCGTCATGGGTATGGGTGACGATCACCGCATCAACGTCGATAATTTTATCGCGGGAAAACGGCAGCTCAACCAGCGGATTGCGCAGCTCGCTGCGCGCAGTGCCAGGAAAACCTGGCCAGGCGCCCTTGTCAGCCAGCATCGGGTCGATGAGAAATCTTTTCCCGGCGTAGTCAATCCTCTGGGTCGCATTACGGATGTGGGTGATGTTCATGTTGGTGTTCCTCAGTGGGGTCATCTGACGAACATCGTACTGAGTACTAGCCTGGCTCAACAGGGGCATTTGGACAATGATCGATGAAATCGGGCCAACCTGCGGCAGTTGCCATCCGCCTCCGGCTATGTTGTTCTTAAGGCTCAATTTTTGACAGGAGTGGCAGGATGAAAAAGAAACTGACCGCCGCCGATATGCACGACCCGCAGGTCATCGCCGAGACGCCGTGGTTCAGCATGTGTAAGGTGGGGATTGATGTCGCCTCCGGCGAGCGCCGCGACTTTTATTCCATTCATTACCCGCGCCCGGCGGTGGGGATTGTGGCTATCCAGGATGAGAAAGTACTGCTGATTCGCCACTACCGCTATCTGATCGATCAGGTGGTGTGGGCCATTCCCTCTGGCGGCGTCGATGAAGGGGAAGATCCGGCGGTCGCCGCGCTGCGCGAGCTGCGGGAAGAGACCGGCTGGCAGGCGCAACGCGTCGAGGAGATCATTCGCTTCAACCCCTCCTACGGCAGCAGCGATCAGCTGTTTATCACCTGGCTGGCTACCGACTTACGCTGGGTGGGCATGGATGCAGATCAGGATGAGGTGATGGAGACCGGCTGGTTTACCTTCGACGAGATAAACCAGCTGATCGCCTGCGGCGAGATGCCGGATGGGCTGTCGCTGGTGCCGCTGCTGCAGCTGATGGCGCAGCGGCGAAGCGGCCCGCTTACGGCTTAAGCATCCGCCAGCGGAACCACAGCTGGGCCACCAGGATCAGCACGCCGCCGATAATCTTCTGCAGCGGCAGCTGTTCGCCGTACCACAGCGCGGCGGCAATGACCGTCAGCAGCGGTTCGAGCACCATGATGATCGCCGCGCTGGCCACCGCCGCGTACTTCTGCCCCTTCATCTGCAGACCGAAGCGCAGGCTGGTGGCGATGACAATGCTGGCCACCAGCCAGCCGAGAGTCGGCAGGGTCATCGGCTGGTCCCAGCGTTCAACGGCAGCGGAGATGGTCAACCCGACGATACCGGTGATCGCCAGCTGCACGGTGGTCAGGGGGATCAGCGGTACTTCACGCGCGCAGCGGCTGGTGTAACAGAACCAGATCGACTGCACCAGCGCCGTCAGCAAAAACCAGCCCTGGCTGGGGTGGAAGGCTATCGGCATATGCAGACTGAGCAGCCCCAGGCCTACCACCGCGATCGGCAGGCACTCCCACCAGGCGCGAGGCGGGCGCACCTTCATCATCACCCACGCGGTTAGCGGGACGAACATCATCGACAGGCTCATGATAAACGCCCCTTCGCCGAGCGACGCCGTCGTGGAGACCGAATAGATCCACAGGCAGAGGTTGAGCGCAAACCAGAGTCCGCTGATGATGAGTTTTGGCCAGTGCTGCTTTTGCGGGCGAAAACCGCGGCAGAACGGCAGCAGAAGCAGCGCGGCGAAGAAAAAGCGCAGCCCAAGGAACGCGAATACCGGCATGCCGGCGATCGCCTCGCGGGAAAAAATCCAGCCGCAGGCGGCAATCACCGTCGCGGCAATCAGCAGCAGGTCAGCCTGCCGTTGGCGTACCATACGCGCCTCTCCCTGTGTGTAGGCTTACCAGCCCGGCACCGCGCCGCCGTTGAAGATAGTCTCTGCCGCCTTCGCCACCTCCGGCGACTGGTACGACTGCATAAACTCCTTTACGTTTTCCGCGTCTTTATTGTCTTCCCGGGTCACGATGATGTTCACGTAGGGCGAGTTTTTATCTTCGATAAAGATGCCGTCACGAACCGGCGACAGCCCGGTTTGCTGCAGGTAGGTGGTGCTGATGATAGCCACGTCGACTTTGGGATCGTCGAGCACGCGCGGCAGTTGCGCCCCTTCCAGCTCCATAATTTTCAGGTTACGCGGGTTATCGGTGATATCCACCGCCGTCGGCAGCAGGCCGGTCCCGGCTTTGAGGGAAATCAGCTTCTCTTTTTGCAGCAGCAGCAGCGCCCGCCCGAGATTGGTCGGGTCGTTGGGGATGGCGATCGTCGCGCCGTCTTGCAGTTCGGCGACTGACTTGATCTTGCGCGAATAGCCGGCCATCGGGAAGACGAAGGTATTGCCGACCGCCACCAGATGATAGTTATGCGCTTTGTTGTCCTGCTCAAGGAAAGGCCGATGCTGGAAGACGTTGGCGTCCAGATCGCCGGCGTTGGTCGATTCGTTAGGCAGCAGCGAGCCGCTGAATCCCACCAGTTCGACGTCCAGACCGTACTTCTCTTTGGCCACCTTCTTCGCCACTTCCGCCACATCCTGCTCGGCGCCGTTAATCACGCCGACCTTAATGTGCTTCGCTTCATTACCCTTTTGGTCGCAGCCGACCAGCGCCAGACCCGCCAGCATCACTGCGGCGGCGGCCCGTAAACGTAATCTCATCCTCTTCACCCTGTCTGTCCTGACTGTCATTGTTTTTTTCGTGCAAAACTATAGCGACTTTCGGGTCGGGTAATAAACAGCAAACCACGCAACTGGAAATAAAATCATCTTCGCGAAACGCGAGGCGCTAGCCCCGTCGCCACTCACCCGGCGTCACGCCATAGCGCATTTTGAAGCGCTTCGAGAAGGACGCCAGCGACTGAAAGCCGCAGCGTTCGGCAATGACCTCGAGGTTGGTCTGACGCTCCAGGCGCAGCAGCCGGGCGGCCAGCGCCATTCGCAGCTGCGACAGCCACGCCTGCGGCGTCAGGTGATAAACGCGGGCAAAATGACGGGCAAAGGTGGCCCGCGAAAGAAAGGCACGGGCGGCCATGGTTTCCAGCGTCCACGGCTGCTCCGGGGTCGCCATCACCGCCAGCACCGCCGGCATCAGGCGTTCATCGCTCATCAGACGCAGCAGTCCACCGGGCGGCTGTTGCTCACCAAGCAGCATGCGCAGCAGGAGCACCAGCAGCGTATCGCCGAGGCTGCGCACGATAGCGCTGCCGCCGGGACGCTGCGCCAGGCTCTCGCGCACCAGTATATTAAGCAGCGCGTCCAGCTCCGGGCAGTCTTCACGCGCATCGGTATGGAGATGGATCAGCGTCGATGCTTCACTGAACAGCCAGCTGACGTGCGGACCAAAATAGAATTCGCCGCACAGCATCTCCAGCGCCCCCTCCGCCGGGCCGACGCGCATTTCCGTCACCGTGCCGTTAAACCGGTGCGCTACCGGCAGCACCTGGCCCCACTCCACCAGGCTCTCCATCAGATGCGGCGAACCGTACGGCAGGAGGACCACATCTCCCGCGCGCAGGTGATGAGTCTGGCCGCCGACGTTGAGCCGCCCCTCGCCGCGCAGCACCACGTGCCAGGGCACCACGCCGCTGCGCATTTGCTGGTGCCCGGCCTGCCAGCGGCCGCCGAAGCGACAGTGCAGGTTCACTTCGCAGCGCGGCGCCAGCAGCGCCAGCAGATGACTGAGACTGTCCATGCTTCTCCTGAGACGATAAGACAAAAAGGTGAGACGAAGACCGCCAGTCTAGCATGCGGCAAGCGCCTAAGATGACCCCATTGCCAACACACCCTCGATAACAACAGGAGTTAACCATGAGCCGTTTAGCTGATATCCGTGAACAAGACGCCACCGGCAAAGCCGCCGATATTTTCGCCGGGATCAAAAAAGCGATGGGCAAAGTGCCGAACGCCTATCTCACCATCGGCGGCCACTCGCCGGCAGCACTGCAGCAGGCGCTGGCGCACAATGCGATGCTCCATAAAGGCAGCCTCAGCGCCCAACAGCTGGAAGCGATTAATCTGTCGGTCAGCGAAGCCACCGGCTGTGACTACTGTCTGGCCGCGCATACCCTGATGGCGAAAAAAGCCGGCTTCAGCAGCGAACAAATCCACGCCCTGCGCCGCGGGGAGTATGCGGAAGAGGCGCAGCTTGATGCGCTGGTGAAATTCGCGCAGACCCTGGTGACCACCACCGGTACGCTGCCGGAAGCCGACGTCGCCGCGCTGCGCAACGCCGGTTTTAGCGACCAGCAGGTGATTGAGATCATCAGCGCCGTCAGCGCCATCCTGTTCACCAACATGGTGAACCGGGTTAACGACACGGTGGTCGACTTCCCGAAAGCCGATTAACCCGTCGTCGCGCGCCTGTTTACAGTCCCAATTCGCTTAGCCCCGGATGATCGTCCGGGCGGCGCCCCTGGGGCCAGTGGAACAGGCGCTCGCTTTCGGCGATCGGCAGGTCGTTGATGCAGGCGTAGCGCGTCTGCATCAGCCCGTGCTTATCAAACTCCCAGTTCTCATTGCCATACGAGCGAAACCAGTTGCCGCTGTCGTCGCACCACTCATAGGCGAAGCGCACGGCAATGCGATTCTCCTGCCATGCCCACAGCTCCTTAATCAGCCGGTATTGCTGCTCCTTGCGCCATTTTCGCTGCAGGAACTCAACAATTTGCCCCCTGCCGTGGACAAATTCGCTGCGGTTGCGCCATTCGCTATCCACGGTGTAGGCCAGAGCGACTTTTTCGGCATCGCGACTGTTCCAGCCATCTTCCGCGGCGCGGACCTTCTGGATAGCGCTGTCGCGGGTAAACGGCGGGAATGGGGGACGTTGCTCATTCATCAGGAGTCTCCTTTTGAGGCTAATTGCTGCTGCAGGCGCTGATTCTCCTGCTCCAGGTCATGAATACGTTGCTGCAGGTTCTGGCTGTACTCCGCCACCTGCTGCGCGCTGTAGCGCGGCGTAATGTGCTGCGGGCAGTTCCAGTCAAACGCCTGCAAATGAAAAAGAAACAGACGTTCAATGCGGGCGCGATAGTTGGCCGGCGCCACCTGCGCCAGCAGCTGCGGATGGTCCTCTGCCGCCAGGACCTCGACGGTGGCGTAGATTTTCAGCCTGGCACGGCGCGGATAATCCATCAAAAACAGGCAGGCCCGGTCGCTGCCGCGCAGATTGCCGGTAGTGATGTACTGGCGGTTACCGCCGAAATCGGCCATCGCCAGGGTAGTGTCATCCAGCAGATGCAGAAACCCCGGCGGGCCGCCGCGATGCTGAATGTAGGGCCAGCCGCTCTGCGACACCGTCGCCAGATAAAAGCTGTCGCGGGTGGCGATCATCCCCGCTTCGCTGTCGCCGAAGCGGTCGGCCTGGCGGCGACTGTGCGGCGTTTGCCACAGCGAGTCGCTGCCCATTTCATGCTGCACATCCATCACGTCCGGGGTGATGGCGATATCGAGAAAGGTTGCTGCCATAGCGCCTCCTGTTGTCTGGCGCCATCATGGACTGTACTGTGAAGAATGATAATACGGGTAAAGTGGCAATCATCTTTCCGAAAAACGGGAGAATAATGGATCGATTAAGCGCGATGGCGCTGCTGGTGAAAGTGACCGAGCTGGGGAGCATGTCGGCGGCGGCGCGGGCGCTGAATATGCCGTTGACCACCGTCAGCCGCCATATTGGTGAACTGGAGAGCGCGCTGGGCGTGCGCCTGCTGGCGCGAACCACCCGCAAACTGACGCTCACCGACGCCGGGGTCGATTATGTTGCCGCCGCGCAGCGGATCCTTGAGGAGGTGGAAAACGCCGAACGCCAGGCGACGGGCGAATATCAGGAGCCAAAGGGTGAGCTGGTGATCTCCGCGCCGACGATGTTTGGACGCCAGCACGTTCTTCCGGTAATCAGTGAATTTATCGCCCGCTACCCGCTAATTCGCGTCCGTTTGCTGCTCAGCGATCGCAATGCCGACCTGGTGAGCGACCATGTCGATCTGGCGGTGCGGATTGGCGACCTGGCGGACAGCAGCATGGTGGCCACCCGCCTCGGCACCATGCGGATTGTGGCCTGCGCCCATCCGGCGCTGCTGGCGAAATACGGCGAGCCGCAGCGGCCGCGCGATCTGGCGGCGCTGCCGATCATCCGCATTGAATCGCCGATGCCCTATCGCGGCTGGCGCTTTCGCGCCGCTGAGCGCGAGGACCAGCTGATTAACCTGCCGCCGGTGCTATCCGTCACCACGCCAGAGAGCGCCGCCGATGCTGCGCGCCTGGGGGTGGGGGTGGCCCGCTTACTGCATTATCAGGCGCTGGATGGCCTGCGCCACGGGGAGCTCCGTCTGCTGCTGGAAAGCGTCGAGCCCGCCCCCGCGCCGGTCCATTTGCTGTATACCGCGCGGGATCTGGCGCCGCTTAAGCTGCGGAAATTTATCGATTTTGCCGCGCCGGCGCTGCGTCAGGCACTGCTGCGCATCGCCGGGGCCGCTTAATGCGTCGCGGTCTTCAGCGGTGCCTCCTTTAACAGCCAGGAGAGGACAAACGCCACCGCCATAATGCCGGCCGCCATCAGGAACGCCGCGTGGATCGCCGCGCCGAAGGCGTCGAGGTAGTCGAGGCGGATATCCGCGGGCAGGTGCTGAACCGCCACTGGATTCATTCCCGGCGGCAGCACCGCGCCTTCCGGCAACAGCTTTTGCAGGTTGCTCTGCAGCACGTGCGTGAACACCGCGCCAAACAGCGCCACGCCGATCGAGCCACCAATCGAGCGGAACAGGGTCACGCCGGAGGTGGCGACGCCGTACATCTGCGCCGGCATCGCATTCTGCACCGCCAGGACCAGCACCTGCATCACCAGCCCCAGACCCGCCCCCAGCACGCCGGTAAACAGGTACAGCTGCCACAGCGGCGAGTGAATGGTGATGCGGGTCAGCAGTACCATGCCGGTCACGCCGAGCAGGGTGCCGAGGATCGGAAACAGGCGATATTTACCGGTACGGCTGATAATCCGCCCGCTGATAATCGAGGTCAGCAGCAGGCCGCCCATCAGAGGGATCAGCTGCAGCCCGGCCTCGGTGGGCGTCGCCTCCTTCACCACCTGCAGATAGAGCGGCAGGAAGGTGACTGACCCGAACAGCGACATGCCGATGACGAAGCCGATCAGGCTGCACAGCAGGAAGCTGCGGTTGCGGAACAGCGCCAGCGGAATAATCGGCTCGGCGGCCATCCGTTCTTCGTAAATAAAGCCGATGATCCCCACGATGCCGAAGGCCAGAATGCACCACAGCTGCTGGTCATTCCACGCATGGACGCTACCCCCTTCCGAGGTAAACAGGATGATGCACAATAGCGCCATGCTGAGGTAAATCGCCCCCAGCCAGTCAATCTGATGCTGGCTGCGTTTATTGCTGCTGTGGAATACCGCGCCGATCACCAGCAGCGCGAACAGGCCGAGCGGCAGGTTGATATAGAAGATCCAGCGCCAGGAGGCGTGCTGCACCAGAAAACCGCCGATCAGCGGGCCGATCACCGTCGCGAGGCCAAAAACGCCGCCGAACAGCCCCTGATAGCGGCCACGATTGGCGGGTGGGATGACGTCGGCGACCGCCGCCATGCTGATCACCATCAGGCCGCCGCCGCCGAGCCCCTGCAGGCCGCGCATCAGCACCAGCTGGGTCATGTTCTGCGCCAGCCCGCAGAGCGCAGAGCCGACGAGAAACAGCCCAATCGCCACCTGTAGCACGATTTTGCGACCGAACAGATCGCCGAATTTCCCGTACAGCGGCACCGCGATGGTGGAGCTGAGAATATAGGCCGTGACCACCCAGGAAAGCTTGTCCAGCCCGCCCAGTTCGCCGACAATCGTCGGCAGCGCGGTGGAGACAATGGTCTGATCCAACGCCGAGAGCAACATCACCAACAGCAATGCGCTGAACAGCAGGCGTATCGACTGCACCGGTGGGTTAGCGACTTCAGAAGTCATTACAACGCTCGCTTGAAATTAATTAAATGCATAATTAATATTTAGTGAAAGAATGAGTCGGGTCAAGAGATCGCCATACCATGACAGCACAAAAGGATCAGGATGCACCCCGCCGCCCGGGTCGGCCGCGCGGTAAAAAACCGGGTACCGCCAACCGCGAACAGCTGATGGACATTGCCCTGACGCTGTTTGCCCGCGACGGGACGGCTCGCGTATCGTTGAACGCCATCGCCAAAGAGGCCGGGGTGACGCCAGCGATGCTGCATTACTATTTCAGCTCCCGGGAAGCGCTGGTGACCCAGCTGATTGAGGAGCGCTTTATGCCGCTGCGCAATCACATCAGCCGCATTTTTGTCGATCATCCGCAGGATCCGGTGCTGGCGCTGACGATGATGGTCGAGACGCTGGCGCATATGGCGGAGAAAAACGCCTGGTTCGCGCCGCTGTGGATGCAGGAGATCATCGGCGAGATGCCGATCCTGCGTCAGCATATGGATGCCCGCTTCGGCGAGGAGCGTTTTCAGGTGATGCTGGAGACGGTGCGTCGCTGGCAGCTGGAGGGCAAGATCAATCCGGCGCTGTCGCCGGAGCTGCTGTTTACCACGGTGATTAGCCTGGTGCTGGTGCCATTTTCACGCATTCACAGCGATCCGCGTTTACAGGCGGTCAACCGCCAGACCATCATCAGCCACGCGCTGGCGTTAATGGGCCACGGCGTCGGAGGTTAAGGCGTGGTTTTGACGCTTTTGTAGCCCGGATAAGGCGCCACGCGCCGCCATCCGGGAGTTTCCCTGCTCGCGCTACGCTTAGCAGGGCTACAACTTCTATGTTAATTCCCGGCAGATTGCGCTCCCGGTTGATCTTCTGCGTTATGTCTCTTATGCCGCAGGGAGCGCACAGGGGGCGGCCAGTCGCCGCCGCCCCCTGTACCCCCGGGCTCCGGCCAGCACCGGCAGTTTCAGTCGCGCATGTGGTTAAATTAACAACAGGTCGCACGAACCCCAGGACGGGTAAGGCGACAGCCGCCACCCGGCAAGAATACTGGTGCCGTGCCTGATATCCTGCCCGGCGGCGCTGCGCTTGCCGGTCCTGGGTGGGGCGAAACGACGGGAGGACTGCGTAGGCCGGATAAGGCATTTATGCCGCCATCCGGCACAACCACAGGTAGGGTACCTGACCGCCCGGGGATACCACTACCGTTACAGCGCCTTCGACAAATAGTGGCGCTGCATGCCTGCGTGGGGGAAGTCGGGCAGCGACATCTGCAGCTGATAGCCTAATTTCTGATAAAACGGCAGCGCCTGGAAGCTAAAGGTATCCACCAGCAGATGGCTGCAGCCTAGCGCCTGCGCCTGCTGTTCCGCCTCCTGCATCAGCTCGCTCCCCAGCCCGCGCCCGCGCGTCGCCTCGCTAACCCACAGATACTCAATGCACAGCCAGTTGCCCTTGCGTTTGGCAATCAGCCCGCCCTGCATCACCCCTTGCGCATCGCGGGAGTAAACCCCCAGATCGCCAAACTGCGCCGCATCGAGATACTGCTGATTATACTGCCGCAGACCGGCAAACAATTCTTGTTGATCGTCGGGATTAATGCTTTTTGTAATGATTAGCGTCATTAACTATCTCCAGTATCGCGATGCCGAATGGTTATTTTCCCTCTCCACTTTCACAAAATATTCTTATTTTCTCCATGATTATTTGCCTTAATTTTTTGCGTTCTAAAAGTAAGCAAAAAAACCTTTCCATTATCGCGACGGATCGTATAATGGATAAAAATGAGAATGATCATTCTCACCAAAAGACCAGAGGAGATGCGCTTTTCACCTCCTGAAGACCGAAGAGGTTGGCTTCAACGGAGACACAATAACAATCACGTTCAGGAACATCTGTGTTCCTTTTTTGTCATTTTCGCTCACCCGAAAATGCCTCAGCGCCCAACCTATTCCCTCGTTTTTAAATAAACGGGGCGGACGTCTTATATCTTGAGAAAATATAATGAAATACATCATAGCTCCCATCGCGACAGCATTATTTCTCCTTAGCGGATGCGATAATGCGCAGACATCTGCCCCGCAGCAATCCACGCCGGAAGTGGGCGTGGTCACCCTGCAAAGCCAGCCGGTGCCGGTAGTTAGCCAGCTCACCGGGCGCACCACCGCCTCGCTCAGCGCCGAAGTACGCCCCCAGGTGGGCGGCATCATCCAGAAGCGCCTGTTTACCGAAGGCGATATGGTGAAGGCCGGGCAGGCCCTTTACCAGATCGATCCCTCCAGCTATCGCGCGACCTGGAACGAAGCGGCGGCCGCACTGAAACAGGCCCAGGCGCTGGTGGTCTCCGATTGCCAGAAGGCCCAGCGCTACGCGTCGCTGGTCAGGGATAACGGCGTTTCCCGCCAGGATGCCGACGACGCCGCCTCCACCTGCGCCCAGGACAAGGCCAGCGTGGAATCGAAGAAAGCGGCGCTGGAGAGCGCGCGCATCAACCTGAACTGGACCACCGTCACCGCACCGATAGCCGGGCGCATCGGCATCTCGTCGGTTACGCCGGGGGCGCTGGTCTCCGCCGATCAGGATACCGCGCTGGCGACGATCCGCGGGCTCGACACCATGTATGTCGATCTGACGCGATCCAGCGTCGATCTCCTGCGTTTACGCAAACAAAGCCTGGCCAGCAACAGCGACACCCTCAGCGTAACGTTAACCCTGGAAGATGGCAGTACCTACCAGGAAAAAGGGCGTCTGGCGCTCACCGAAGTCGCCGTCGATGAATCCACCGGCTCGGTGACCCTGCGCGCTATCTTCCCCAACCCGCAGCACGTCCTGCTGCCGGGGATGTTCGTCCGCGCGCGCATCGATGAAGGCATCATGAACGACGCGATCCTCGCCCCACAGCAGGGGATCACCCGCGATGCCAAAGGCGACGCCACGGCGCTGGTGGTCGATGCCGCCAACAAAGTTGAGCAGCGTACCGTGGAAACCGGCGACACCTATGGCGATAAATGGCTGGTGCTGAGCGGCCTGAAAGCAGGCGATAAGCTGATTGTCGAAGGCACCAGTAAAGTGGCCCCCGGACAGACAGTGAAGGCCGTTGCCGTCAACAATAACGGAGGCAATGCCTGATGTTCTCCCGTTTCTTCGTGCGTCGCCCGGTCTTTGCCTGGGTGATCGCCATTCTGATTATGCTCGCCGGGGTGCTGGCGATCCGCACCCTGCCGGTAGGCCAGTATCCGGACGTCGCCCCGCCGGCGGTGAAAATCTCCGCCACCTATACCGGGGCGTCCGCCGAAACCCTGGAGAACAGCGTCACCCAGGTGATCGAGCAGCAGCTTACCGGCCTCGACCATCTGCTCTACTTCAGCTCCACCAGCAGCTCCGATGGCTCGGTCAGCATCACCGTCACCTTTGAGCAAGGGACCGACCCGGACACCGCCCAGGTGCAGGTGCAAAACAAAGTCCAGCAGGCGGAATCGCGGCTGCCGAGCGAAGTCCAGCAGTCCGGCGTAACGGTGGAAAAATCGCAGAGCAGCTTCCTGCTGATCCTCGCGGTGTATGACAAAACCAATCGCGCCACCAGCTCCGATATCTCCGACTGGCTGGTCAGCAATATGCAGGACCCGCTGGCGCGTGTGGAGGGCGTCGGCAGCCTGCAGGTGTTCGGCGCCGAATACGCGATGCGCGTCTGGATGGACCCGACCAAACTCGCCTCCTACTCGCTGATGCCTTCCGACGTTCAGTCGGCGATTGAGGCGCAGAACGTGCAGGTTTCCGCCGGTAAAATCGGCGCGCTACCGTCGTCCAATGCCCAGCAATTGACCGCCACCGTGCGTGCGCAATCCCGGCTGCAAACCCCTGACCAGTTTAAAGCGATCATCGTGAAAAGCCAGGCCGACGGCTCGGTGGTGCGCCTGAGCGATGTCGCGCGGGTGGAGATGGGCAGCGAGGATTACACCGCTACCGCTAATCTGAACGGCCATCCGGCCGCCGGGATCGCGGTGATGATGGCCCCCGGCGCCAACGCGCTGGACACCGCGACCCTGGTGAAAAGCAAGATCGCCGAATTCCAGCGTCAGATGCCGCAGGGCTACGATATCGCCTATCCGAAGGACAGCACCGAGTTCATCAAAATCTCGGTCGAGGATGTGATTCAGACCCTGTTCGAAGCGATCATTCTCGTGGTCTGCGTGATGTATCTGTTCCTGCAGAACTTCCGCGCGACGCTCATTCCGGCGGTGGCGGTGCCGGTGGTGCTGCTTGGCACCTTTGGGGTGCTGGCGCTGTTCGGCTACTCGATTAACACCCTGACGCTGTTCGCCATGGTGCTGGCGATCGGCCTGCTGGTGGATGACGCCATCGTGGTGGTGGAAAACGTCGAGCGCATTATGCGCGACGAAGGGCTGCCCGCCCGCGAAGCCACCGAAAAATCGATGGGCGAAATCTCCGGCGCGCTGGTGGCGATCGCCCTGGTGCTGTCTGCGGTGTTCCTGCCGATGGCCTTCTTCGGCGGATCGACCGGGGTCATCTATCGCCAATTCTCGGTAACCATTATTTCGGCAATGATGCTGTCGGTGGTGGTGGCACTAACCCTCACCCCGGCGCTGTGCGGCGCGCTGCTCAGCCACTCCAAACCGCACACCAAAGGGTTCTTTGGCGCCTTTAACCGCCTGTGGGGGCGCACGGAAGCAGGCTACCAGCGCCGGGTGCTCGGCGGCCTGCGCCGGGGCGCAGTGATGATGGGCGCTTACGCGTTGATTTGCGGGGCGATGGCGCTGGCGATGTGGAAGCTGCCGGGCAGCTTCCTGCCGGTGGAGGACCAGGGGGAGATCATGGTCCAGTACACCCTGCCCGCCGGGGCAACCGCGGTGCGTACCGCCGAGGTGCGTCGCCAGGTGACCGACTGGTTCCTCACCAAAGAGAAAGCCAATACCGACGTCATTTTCACCGTCGACGGCTTCAGCTTTAGCGGCAGCGGCCAGAACGCCGGGATGGCCTTCGTATCGCTGAAAAACTGGTCGCAGCGCAAAGGGGACGACAATACCGCCCAGGCCATTGCCCTGCGCGCCACCAAAGAGCTGGGGACGATCCGCGACGCCACCCTGTTCGCCATGACCCCGCCGTCAGTAGACGGTCTCGGGCAGAGCAACGGCTTCACCTTCGAGCTGATGGCCAGCGGCGGTACTGACCGCGACAGTCTGATGAAGCTGCGCAGCCAGCTGCTGGCGGCGGCCAACCAGAGCAGCGAGCTGCAGTCGGTGCGCGCTAACGATCTGCCGCAGATGCCGCAGCTGCAGGTGGATATCGATAACAACAAAGCCGTCTCGCTGGGGCTGTCGCTGAGCGATGTGACCGATACGCTCTCCAGCGCCTGGGGCGGTACCTACGTGAATGACTTTATCGATCGCGGCCGGGTGAAAAAGGTCTATATCCAGGGCGAAAGCGACGCGCGCGCGGTGCCGTCGGACCTCGGCAAATGGTTCGTTCGCGGCAGCGATAACAGCATGACGCCGTTCTCCGCCTTCGCCACCACCCACTGGCAATACGGCCCGGAAAGCCTGGTGCGCTACAACGGCTCCGCCGCCTTTGAGATCCAGGGCGAAAACGCCGCCGGCTTCAGCTCCGGCGCGGCGATGGACAAGATGGAAAAGCTGGCCGACAGCCTGCCGGCGGGCTCCACCTGGGCGTGGAGCGGTATTTCGCTGCAGGAAAAGCTCGCCAGCGGCCAGGCGATGAGCCTCTACGCCATCTCGATTCTGGTGGTGTTCCTGTGCCTGGCGGCGCTGTATGAGAGCTGGTCGGTGCCGTTCTCGGTGATCATGGTTATCCCGCTCGGCCTGCTCGGCGCGGCGCTGGCGGCGACGCTGCGCGGTTTAAGCAACGACGTCTACTTCCAGGTGGCGCTGCTGACCACCATCGGCCTGTCGTCGAAAAACGCCATCCTGATCGTGGAGTTCGCTGAATCCGCCGTGGATGAGGGGTATTCGCTCTCCCGGGCGGCGATCCGTGCCGCGCAGACCCGTCTGCGCCCGATTGTCATGACCTCGCTGGCGTTTATCGCCGGGGTACTGCCGCTGGCCATCGCCACCGGCGCCGGAGCCAACAGCCGCGTGGCGATCGGCACCGGCATCATCGGCGGCACCCTGACGGCCACCCTGCTGGCGGTGTTTTTCGTACCGCTGTTCTTCGTGCTGGTGAAACGTCTCTTCACCCGCCAACGTCCTTCTCAGGAGTAAGGTATGTTTCGTTTGAGTTTTATGTTTATCGCGCTCCTGACCGCGGGCTGCGTCTCGCTTGACCCGCATTATGATCGCCCGGCCGCGCCGGTGCCGGCCACCCTGCCCGGGGCGCACGGCGAATCGACGGCGGTGGTCGGCGACTGGCAGAAAGTGGTCAATGACGCGCGGCTGAAAAAAGTGGTCAGTCTCGCGCTGAACAGCAACCGCGATGTGCAAAAAGCGCTGGCCGATATCGAGGCCGCGCGCGCCCAGTACGGCGAGACGCGGGCGTCGCTGTTTCCTACCGTCGATGCCGAGCTGAGCCATACCCGCAGCAAAACGGTAGCCAGCGGCCTGAGCTCCGCTTCGCAGGCCGACGGCGCGGTCTCCAGCTTCGAGCTGGACTTGTTCGGCAAGAACCAGAGCCTGTCGCGCGCGGCGCGCGAAACCTGGCTTGCCAGCGAATTCACCGCGCAGAATACCCGGCTGACGATGATTGCCGATTTGACCACCGCCTGGGTAACGCTGGCGACGGATAACAGCAATCTGGCGCTGGCGCAGCAGACCATGGACAGCGCAGCAAACTCGCGCAACATCGTCGCCCGCCAGATGGCGGTGGGTACCGCTTCCGCCGGCGATGTAAGCTCGGCGGAAAGCGTCTATCAGCAGGCCCGCGCCAGCGTCGCCAGCTATCGCACGCTGGTGGCGCAGGATAAAAACGCCATTAACCTGCTGGCGGGGGAAACCGTGCCGGAGAGCCTGTTGCCCGGCACCCTCGAGAGTCTCGGGGATAACAGCATCGCGCTGGTGCCGGCGGGCGTGTCGTCGTCGGTGCTGCTGCGCCGGCCGGACATTCAGGAAGCGGAGCACAATCTGAAGAGCGCCAATGCCGATATCGGCGCGGCGCGGGCGAACTTCTTCCCGTCGATTTCCCTGACCGCCAGCGCCGGGGTCGGCAGCGACTCGCTGTCGTCGCTGTTCAGCCACGGGATGCAGGTGTGGTCGTTCGCCCCCTCCATCAGCCTGCCGCTGTTCACCGGCGGCAGCAACCTGGCGCAGCTGCGCTATGCGGAAGCGGAGAAAAAGGGGCTGATCGCCACCTACGAGAAATCGATTCAGAGCGCCTTTAAGGACGTTGCCGATGCGCTGGCGCGCCGGGAAACGCTGAGCGAAGAGCTCGATGCCCAGCGGCAGTACGTCGCCGCCGAGCAGACATCGCTGGATATCGCCATGAAGAGCTATCAGGCCGGAGTCGGCGATTATCTGTCGGTGCTTACGGCCCAGCGCACGCTGTGGTCGGCGAAGACGACGCTGCTGTCCCTGCAGCAGACCGACCTCAATAACCGGATCACCCTCTGGCAGTCGCTGGGCGGCGGCGCCAGTTAATTTCACCCGCCGGGCGGCCGCGCCCGGCTTCTGTAAGGAATCGTTATGCCACGTGTTTCCCTCTCCTGGGCGCTGATCCTCGGCCTGCTGTCGGGTATCGGCCCGCTGTGCACGGATTTTTATCTGCCGGCGCTGCCGGAGATCACTCAGCAGCTGCAGGCCACCAGCACCCAGACCCAGCTGTCGCTGACCGCCGCGCTGATTGGCCTCGGCCTGGGTCAGCTGTTTTTCGGCCCGCTGAGCGATCGCATTGGCCGCCTGAAACCGCTGGCGCTGTCTCTGCTGCTGTTTATCTTTGCTTCGGCGATGTGCGCCCTGACCCGGGATATCAACATGCTGATTGTCTGGCGCTTTTTACAGGGCTTCGCCGGCGCCGGCGGCTCGGTGCTGTCGCGATCCATCGCCCGCGATAAATACCAGGGCACCCTGCTGACCCAATTTTTCGCCCTGCTGATGACCGTGAACGGCATTGCGCCGGTGCTGTCCCCGGTGCTGGGCGGCTACGTTATCACCGCCTTCGACTGGCGAATTCTCTTCTGGACGATGGCCGCCATTGGCGGCGTGCTGCTGGTGATGAGCCTGACGATCCTGCGGGAAACGCGCCCGGCCGCAGCAACGCATACCGCCCGCCAGCAACGCGGCCAGCCGGTGCTGAAAAATCGCCGCTTTCTGCGCTTCTGCCTGATTCAGGCCTTTATGATGGCCGGGCTGTTCTCTTACATCGGCTCCTCTTCCTTCGTGATGCAAAGCGAATACGGCATGAGCGCCATGCAGTTCAGCCTGCTGTTCGGTCTGAACGGTATCGGGCTGATTATCGCGGCGATGATCTTTTCCCGCCTGGCGCGCCGCTTTAGCGCCGAAAGCTTGCTGCGCGGCGGCCTGACGCTGGCGGTGAGCTGTGCGGCGATCATGCTGCTGTTTGCCTGGCTGCAGCTGCCGGTGCTGGCGCTGGTCGGCCTGTTCTTTACCGTGTCGCTGATGAGCGGCATCAGCACCGTCGCTGGCGCGGAGGCGATGAGCGCCGTCGATGCCGCGCAGTCCGGGACCGCGTCCGCGCTGATGGGCACCCTGATGTTTGTCTTCGGCGGCATCGCCGCGCCGCTGGCAGGCCTCGGCGGTGAAACGATGCTGAAAATGAGCCTCGCGATGGCCATCTGCTACCTGCTGGCGCTGCTGCTGGGCCTCAGCAAACCGCGCAGCGCGCGCTAATCTCCTGCTGCGGTAATAAAATATTCCAGATTTATTACCGCACTATTTCCCGCCATACCTACCATTCTCCTATTATTCTCCGCGTACTAATCGTGATACTCTTCACAGGCAAGGAATAAATAATTCCTTATACTGCGCGCCACTGAGAATAACGAGGTTTCTATGAGTATCGACCTGAGCAAACTGCTGACCGAGCGACGCAACGCCAACAGCGCCAACATTGACACCCTCTCCACCCTCGACATGCTGACGGTGATAAACCAGGAAGACCAGCAGGTAGCCCAGGCGATTACGCCCTATCTGCCGCAGATTGCCGAGGTGGTGGATAAGGTCGCGACGGCGCTGCAGGCCGGTGGCCGCTTGATTTATATCGGCGCGGGTACCTCAGGGCGTCTGGGGATCCTCGATGCCAGCGAATGCCCGCCAACCTTCGGCACCCGCCCGGAGCAGGTGGTGGGGATCATCGCCGGCGGACATAAAGCGATTCTCAGCGCCGTGGAAAACGTGGAAGACAACAAAGCGCAGGGGGCGATGGATCTGCAGAACCTGAACTTCAGCCACCGCGATGTGCTGGTGGGACTGGCGGCCAGCGGACGCACGCCGTACGTCATTGGCGCCATGGAATACGCCCATAGTCAGAATGCCTTTGTCGCCATCGTCAGCTGTAACCCGCATGGCGAAATGGCCCAGCTGGCGGACGTGGCGATCACCCCGGTGGTCGGCCCGGAAGTGGTCACTGGCTCTACCCGTCTGAAAGCCGGTACCGCGCAGAAGCTGGTGCTGAACATGATCTCCACCGGGGCGATGATCCGCGTCGGCAAGGTGTACAGCAACCTGATGGTCGACGTCGAAGCGACCAACGCCAAGCTGATTGAGCGCCAGGTCTCTATCGTGATGGAGGCGACCGACTGCGATCGTCCCACTGCCCGGAAGGCGCTGGAGGCCTGCGGCCGCCACTGTAAAACGGCGATCGTGATGGTGCTGGCGGACTTAAGTGCCGAAGACGCGCAGTCGCTGCTGGCAAAAAACAACGGCTATATCCGCAAGGCGCTCAGCAACACCTGAGCACCGACAGACAGGTAACGGGCAATGGCAAAAATAACGAAAGAAATGATAGCGCGGATCCTCGCCCACGTAGGCGGCGCCGCAAACGTCGCGCAGGCGGGCAACTGCATGACGCGCCTGCGCTTGACCCTGCGCGATGAAAGTCTGGCCGACAGCGCCGCCATCCGCCAGATTGACGGCGTAATGGGGGTGATCGTCAGCGACGAGCAGTTCCAGGTGGTGCTCGGCCCCGGCAAGGCGCAAACCGCCGCCGAGATGATGAACGTCCTGCTGGAGGAGGCGCCCGCCGCGCCGACGCTGGCCGACGTCGCAGCGGAGAAAAAGCAGGCGCTGAAGGGCAAGCAGACCAGCGCGGTGCAGAAGTTTCTCGCCAAATTCGCCACCATCTTTACGCCGCTGATCCCCGGCTTTATCGCCGTCGGGCTGCTGCTGGGCTTCGCCACCCTGGCGGAACAGATCTTCGTGCTGGAGAACGCCCATCCGAACGCCAGCCTGGTAGCGCTGATTGGCTACATGAAGGTCTTCAGCAAAGGGATGTTCACCTTCCTGAGTATCCTGATTGGCTATAACGCGCAGAAGGCGTTCGGCGGCTCCGGCGTGAACGGCGCGATTATCGCCTCGCTGTTCGTGCTGGGCTACAACCCGGAGGCGACCAGCGGCTTCTACGCCGGCATTTCCACCTTCTTCGGCCACGGCATCGATCCGCGCGGCAATATCATCGGCGTATTGATCGCCGCTATCCTTGGGGCGTGGGTTGAACGCCAGGTGCGGCGGGTAATGCCGGCCAACCTCGATATGATCCTCACTTCGGCGGTGACGCTGCTGATCATGGGCGCGGTGACCTTTACGGTGATCATGCCGATTGGCGGCTGGTTGTTTACCGGCATGTCGTGGCTGTTCCTGCATCTTAACGGCAACCCGTTTGGCTCGGCGGTGCTGGCCGGCCTGTTCCTGCTGGCGGTGATGTTCGGCGTCCATCAGGGGTTTGTCCCGGTCTATTTTGCGCTGGTGGACGCCCAGGGCTTTAACTCGCTGTTCCCGATCCTGGCGATGGCCGGGGCCGGGCAGGTGGGGGCGGCGCTGGCGCTATTCTGGCGGGCGAAGCGCGATTCGCTGCTGCGAACCCAGATTAAAGGGGCGATTATTCCGGGCTTCCTCGGGATTGGCGAGCCGCTGATCTACGGCGTCACCCTGCCGCGGATGAAGCCGTTTGTCACCGCCTGCCTCGGCGGCGCCTGCGGCGGGTTCTTCGTCGGACTGATCGCCTGGCTGGGGCTGCCGGTCGGCCTGAACACGGTGTTCGGCCCGTCCGGGCTGGTGGCGCTGCCGCTGATGACCTCCGGCAGCGGAATTTACGCCGGGATGGCGGTCTACGCCGGCGGGCTGGCGGTCTCCTACCTGTGTGGCTTTGTCCTCACCTGGCTGTTCGGCAGTAAAAATGTCGATTTAAGCTAGAACGCGACTGTCGGGTAGTGCCCGGTGGCGGCTTCGCCTTACCGGGCCTGCAACATCGTTACGCCGCCGCGCCCGACTACCATTTCCTGCCCCGCCGCCCGGGCTGGCGCATGCTATGATTCCCCTTTGTCATATTTCGCTTGAGGAAAAGATGGGCTCCAGCAAAAAAGGGATGCTGAACGTACTGATTGCCGCCGTGCTGTGGGGCAGTTCCGGGGTGTGTGCGCAGTTTATTATGCAGGAAAGCCAGATGTCGTCGCCGTTTCTGACCATGACACGTCTGCTGTTCGCCGGGCTGATCCTGTTGATGCTCGGCTTTGTTCACGGCGACCGCATTTTCCGCGTGCTGCAAAACCGCCGCGACGCCCTCAGCCTGCTGTTTTTCTCGCTGTTTGGCGCGTTAACCGTGCAGTTCACCTTTCTGATGACCATTGAAAAATCCAATGCCGCCACGGCCACGGTGCTGCAGTTCCTGTCCCCGACGATCATCGTCGCCTGGTTTGCCCTCGCCCGCAAAGCGCGTCCCACTCCGCTGGTGCTGGGAGCTATCTGCACCTCGCTGGCGGGCACCTTTCTGCTGGTGACCCACGGCAACCCAACGACGCTGTCGATTTCGCCGGCGGCGCTGTTCTGGGGGATCGCCTCGGCGTTTGCCGCCGCGTTTTATACCACCTATCCCTCGACGCTGATTGCCCGCTACGGGACGCTGCCGATCGTCGGCTGGAGTATGCTGTTCGGCGGCGCGATGCTGCTGCCGTTTTACGGCGGCCAGGGCACCGATTTTGTGGTGAACGGCAGCCTGCTGTTAGCTTTTTTCTATCTGGTGGTGATCGGTACCTCGCTGACCTTCAGCCTCTATCTCAATGGCGCGCAGAAAATTGGCGGCGCGAAGGCCGGGATCCTCAGCTGCGCCGAACCGCTGAGCAGCGCCCTGCTGTCGCTCCTGCTGCTGGGGATCACCTTCACGCTGCCGGACTGGCTGGGCACTCTGCTGATCCTTGCGTCGGTGGTGCTGATCGCCATCGACTCGCGGCGGCGGGTGAGAGCCGCCTGAGCAGGCGATAAAAATTGCATTTTCAATAAGTTAAACTGACCACTATTTGCGTGTTTTCGCGCCTGCGCATATAGTTGACGGAAGCGATTACGGAAGGAGAAGCCTGATGAAAGCATGTTGGATGGTATGCCTGGTCACCGCCCTGAGCGCCACGTCGGCGTGGGCCGAATCACCGCTGCAAAGCCTGCAGTTCGAGCAGCAAAAACAGCAGGTGCTCAAAGCGGTGAAGGAAAAATGCGCGCCAGCAAGCCACCTCAGCGACAACGATTTTGCCAATAAAGTGCTGGCGACCGACGGTAACAAGAACGCGGTCCGCGAAGCAACGCTGGCGAAAGAGCGCAATAACCAAAAAAGCTACCAGGCCGCAATCGACAAAATCGTCTGTCCGGCCAAATAGCGGTTATTTCAGCCTGGCGACCAGCGTTTTCCAGTCAAACGGCGTCAGCTGCCTGTAGCTCAGGCTACGGGCGGCCATCTGCTCCGGCAGCTGGCGCTGGCTTTTCGCGATCGCCTCGCTCATTATCCCGGCGCTCCCCACGTCACGCAGGGTTTTCACCACCTCTTCCATCTCTTCGCTGCGCCGAATGCCATGTTCCGCCACCCGGCTGATCAGATAGTCGGGGAACGCTCCTGTCCAGCCCAGAGAGGGGAAACTATGATGCAAGGAACTAAGCACCTCCTCCTCGACGCCATATTCACGGGCCGCGAACAGGCATTCTGTGGTGAGCGCTTCAAGACCTTTGATCATCACGCTACGGCACATTTTTATCGCCGACACCTGGCCCACCGTACTGGCGCCATAGCGGGCATTCAGCCCCAGCCCCTGCAGACGCGGCGCGATCGCCTCCGCCTGCGGCCCGCCGATCAATAACGGTGTCTGCAATCGGGCCGGCGGTACCGGCGCCATCACCGCGACATCGATGTAGGCGCCGGGCAGAAAATGTTCAGCCGCCTGCCGTTTCGTCTCCGGCGCCACGGAGTTGAGATCGAGGAAGTATTGCCCCGGCTGCAGCAGCGCGGCCGCCTGCTGCGCCACCTTTAGCGCCTCACCCGCGGTCACAGTAGAAAAAACCAGCGTGGCCCCCTCCAGCGCCTGCGCCAGCGAACTTCCCACCTGAACGCGCGAGTCACGGGCTTTTTTGCCCATCGCCTCTCGCGCCGGGCCATTGAGCTTGCAATCCCAAATGGTCACCGTATTCTCACGGGCCAGATCCGCCGCCAGAATGCCACCCGCCTCGCCAAAACCAATAAACGCGATCGTCATCATTACTCCTCACGCGGCCAGACGCGGGCCGGAATAAAAACCTCGCCAGCAAACAGCAATCGCGCCGTGCGTAACAGGCCGCAGCCAGCCAGGGCGCCGTCAGCATCAAGCTGAAGCGTTACGCTAAATTCGCCTGTCGGATGCTCAACGCTGAGCAGCGGCGTATCGCCTGGCGCTACCTGCGCCAGGCCCTGCGCGACAGAGCCGGGGAGCAGACAAGCGCTGGCCACGCTCACCGCGCCAAACACGCCGATTGACGCGTGGCAGCGGTGCGGGATAAAGGTGCGGCTGCTGATGGCGCCGCCGTGTCGCGGTTCGGCGATCAGGGTCATCTTGGGCACCGTGCGCTGGCTGACGTCGCCAAGCTGCATCAGCGGCCCGGCCTGCAGGCGAATCGACTCCAGGCGACGTTTAAGCGCATCGTCATTATCCAGCTGTTCGCGCGTCTCATAGCCGGTGCAACCGAGGTCGGAAGCGCGCAGCAGGATCACCGGCATACCGTTATCGATGCAGGTCACCTCAACGCCGTCAAAACGGTCACGAACCCGGCCGGTCGGCAGCAGCGCCCCGCAGCTGGAGCCCGCCACATCAAGAAAATGGAGCAGGATCGGGCTGGCGCTGCCCGGCACGCCATCGATACGACTCTCGCCGGCGTAGTCGACCCCGTCGGCATCGCAGGGGATCTCTGCCACCGCCAGTTGCCCCGTGTTCTCCATATAAATACGCACCCGAGTGAGCGGCGCATCGTGGCGAACCAGACCACGCTCGATGGCGAAAGGGCCAACGGCGGCGAGAATATTGCCGCAGTTTTGGCCGTAATCCACGGTGGCCGCCGCCACGTTCACCTGGGCAAACAGATAGTCCACATCGGCGTCAGGCCGTGCGGAGCGGCGGATAATCGCCACTTTACTGGTCAGCGGATCGGCGCCGCCGATCCCGTCAATTTGCCGGGGATCAGGCGAGCCCATCACCGCCAGCAGCACCGCATCACGTTGCACCGGATCGGCAGGCAGATCGTCAGCCAGAAAACAGGCTGCCTTCGAGGTGCCGCCGCGCATCCATAGACAGGGGATTCCGCGTTGCGCCATTTATTCCTCCACCTCGTCTGCGCGGTCGTAATACCGCAGCCCCTTTTCCGCCAGACGCGGGCGCATCGCGTAAATATCCAGCCCCAGCTCGCCATGGCGCATCCGCTCACGCTTCGCAAGCTCATTGCTCATACGGGCTTCCGCTTTATCGAGCACATCACGGACCTGCGCGTGAGGCAGCACCACGACGCCATCGTCGTCGGCCACCACGACATCGCCCGGCTGCACAAGCTGGCCTGCGCAAATCACCGGGACGTTAACCGAACCGAGGCTCTCTTTCACCGTTCCCTGGGCATAAACCTGACGGGACCAGACGGCGAATCCCATCTCCCGCAAAGTCTGCGAATCACGAATGCCGATATCGCCCACCAGACCGACCACGCCGCGCGATTGGAGAGACGTCGCCAGCAGATCGCCGAAGAAGCCATCGCCGCACGGCGACGTCGGGGCCACCACCAGAATATCGCCGGCGCGGCACTGCTCGACCGCGACATGAAACATCCAGTTGTCGCCTGGCGTCACCAGCACGGTTACCGCGTTGCCCGCCCGGCTGACGCCCTGCTGAATCGGACGGATTGCCGGCCCCATCAGCCCCTGACGATCCCAGGCTTCATGGAGCGTCGCCACCCCGGCCGCCTCACAGCGGCGCAAAACCGCCTCGTCATGGCGCGGCAGGTGGCGGATCACAAGGCCTTTTTTATTTAACAGGTTCATGCCAGGTTCTCCGTTACGCGGGGGAAGATGCTCTGGAAGGCTTCGCCGTGAACGATATCGCGCGTGGCCGTGATGCCGATATTGCGCTTGGCCTGCACCCCGCGCTGCAGCGCCACGCGGGTGTAGTATTCCCACAGATGCTCCTGACCCTGCATGCACTGAATGGCCTGATACTTTTTCTCCCAGACGGCGGTGATGTCCAGTAACACATCGGGTTTCCAGTTGCACTGCTCCGGCTGGTGCGGTTCGAAACAGTAAACCGGGGGAGCAGCGACAATTTTCTCGCCGGGGCGATAGCCTTCTGCCTGAGCGATAATCCGAGCCTCCTGCGCCAGGTGGGAGGCCAGCGGATGATCGTAGTTATAGGGATCGTGCAGGGAGTGCGTCAGGACAAAGTGGGGCTGGATACGGCGATACACATCCGCCAGACGAAACAGCGTCTCTTTATCGGCGCGCAGCGGATAGTCGCCGATATCAAAGAATTCGACGCTGGCGCCCAGGATCTCAGCGGCGGCCTGCGCCTCTTCGCGACGCACCTGCTTCACCGCCTCCTCGGTCATGTTGCCTTTGCGCCACAGTTTGGCGGACTCGCCGCGCTCGCCAAAGGATAAACAGACCACATGGACCTGATAGCCCTGCAGGGCATGCAGCGCTATCGCACCGCCCGCGCGCCAGACGAAATCGGCCGAGTGGGCGCTGACGACAAGGGCACTTTTTTCGCTAACCGGATGAGACATGATGGCTTCCTCTGTTGTTTTTTTCAGCTTGTCATGTCCCGTCGCAGGGAGGTAATTCGTTAACTTGCGAAGGCTATGATTTTTATTTATGTTGTCGACTCACTCACTGTTTCAGGCCTGACGAACCATGCTGAAGAAAAAGCACGATAAAATCATAAATATCATGCAGCTGCGCTTTTTCTGTCAGGTCGCGCTGCGCGGCAGCGTCTCGCGTGCGGCCGATGACTTATTCCGCACGCAGTCAGCGATAACCCGGGCGATCCGCGACCTTGAATCCGCCTTGAACGTCACGCTGTTCGAACGCCATTACAGCGGCATGGTGCCCACCGAGTATGGCAAGTGCATCCTGCCGCGCGCCCGGCGGGCGATTGACGACCTGCAGGCCATTCCGGCGCTGTTGCAGAAACACCATACCCGCACCAGCGGCCCGCTGGCGGACGCCGGCTGGCTGTTCAATACCCGCCGGTTAGCCATATTTATTCAGCTCTATCACGTCAACCATACCCAAACCGTCGCGCAACAGTTGGGGATCACCCAGCCGGCGGTCAGCGCCGCGCTGAAGGTCCTGGAGAAAGGGGCGGATTCGGCGCTATTTCGCCGGACGCCAGAAGGGGTGCGCCCCACGCCCGCCGCGGAGCTACTCTATCCCCCGGTAAGCAGAGCGCTCAACGAGCTGGAAAACATCTGGAGCGATCTCGCCGCCCGTCGCGGGGTGCTGGAGGGCACCGTGCGCATTGGCGCCCTGCCGCTGAGCCGGACCCGGCTACTGCCCTCCGCCATCGCCGCCTTTCTGGCCCAGCACCCGGGCATTACCCTCATGACCAATGAAAGCCCGTATGAGTCGCTGGTCGCCGATATGCGGGCAGGTAATATCGATTTTATTATCGGCGCCCTGCGTCAGGATGAAGATCTTCCGGACCTCTGTAGCGAGGCGTTATTCGAAGAGGATATGTTGATTTTACTGCGTAATAACCACCCGCTGCTGCGCCATCCGGATCCGCGCAGCCAGCTGGCGACCGCGCAATGGGTGCTGCCGCGCGCCAACGCGCCGGCGCGCCATTTACTGGATAAGGCGTTTATCACCCTGGGGCTGCCGCTGCCCCAGCCGACGGTGGAGACCGGGGATGCGGCGATGGTGAGAGGATTGCTGCAGGACTCCGACATGCTGGCGGCGGTCTCCGCCAGCCAGATGCGTTTTGAAACTGACAATGGGCTGCTCAGCGTGTTGCCGGTCCCCCTGCCCGATACCACCCGGCGTATCGGGCTGACGTTTCGCGCCGGCAGCCTGCCCTCCCCGGCGACGCAGGCGCTGTTGCGTTTTATCTATCAGCAGGTTCAGGACGGGACCGTTTAACGTTTACCCGCCACCGAATAGGTTACCTGTTGGTTGCGCGTTTGCTGAAACGCCTCCAGCGTCTGCCCGCGCATCGCGGCGTAAATATGCAGGTTGGATACACCGACCACCGCGCCCATTTTCTCCAGCAGGAAGAAACTGGCGCCATACTGAATCAATCCCCGCCAGTCACGTGCGTTGAGCAACTGCTGTTCCTCCTCACTAAGTCCGGCTTCGGCATAAAGCGACTGAGGCGACTGCAGAAAACGTTCGCGCCAGGCAGGCTCAATCAGCCGATGCAGGAAACGGTTAAGCCGCAAGCCATTCAGGCTGCGCTCGTGGGTAAAAGGATAGGTTCCCGGCAGTTTCTCCACCCCGGCCAGCTGCTGCGCCATATGCTGGCGATGGCGCGTCAGGGTATCGACGGGGGGCAGGCGCGCATTGTTCTCAAGGATCAGCGTGGCGATACCGGTCATCGACGGCAGGTAATAGTCGCGCCAGGTTTCGGTGACATTGGCTGATAGCGCGCCGCGCATCACCAGCCACATGATTACTTCGGACCCCTCCATCCCCCCCAGCTCGGCATATTCGCCAAGGGTCATTTCGGTGAGCTTTTCCGGGTCATTAACCAGCATGTCAACAAACTGGGCATCCCAGTCGGGATTATTAAATCCGCAACGCTCGCCATGAACCTGATGCGAGAGGCCGCCGGTCGCGACAATCGCCACATTGATATCTTCCGGGAAGCTTTCAATTGCCCGGCGCAGCGCCTGGCCGAGTTTGTAACAACGGCGCGCGCTCGGTACCGGAAATTGCAGCACGCCGATCTGTAACGGGATCACCGCCGTCGGCCACCCCTGCGCTTCATCCCAGGGCAGCAGCGCCGAAAGCGGCGAGAAAAGGCCGTGGTCGAGCTTTTTATCCATAAAGAACGACATATCAAACTCATCGGCCATCAGGCTGGCGCCAATGTGCCTTGAGAGCGCCGCATTGCCCTGGACCGGCGGCAGGCAGCGTGGTCCGCCGCCTTCATCGGCAACGTCATATTGACTGTCGATTCCCAGCGTAAAAGTCGAATAGTGATCGAAGAAAAAGGCGGTCACATGATCATTAAAGATGTACACCAGCGCATCCGGTTTTTTCTCCTCCAGCCAGCGCTGCAGCGGTTCGAAGCTCTGGAAGATCGGCGACCACGCCGGGTCCTGCTGTTTATGATGATCGACCGCGAAGCCGATAGTCGGGGTATGAGAGACGGCGATACCGCCGAGAATGTTAGCCATCAGATAACTCCACTTATCGGTGTTCCAGGGGGGATGACAAAGCGTCCAGTTCTGCCTCTGTGAGTCGAGGCTTAGCGTGATTCATACGGTGCAACAAAATACAGATCCCCGCCAGGCAGGCCGGCAGCGCAAGCACCAAAAAGATCGACGAGTGTCCCGGTACGGCCAGCATCAGCATCCCGCCCAGCGTGGAGCTGAGAATAGCCCCGGTACGGCCGATACCATGCATCCAGCTGACGCCGGTAGCACGGATCTCGGTTTGATAATAGGCTGGCGAATAGGCCTGCAGACCGTTCTGCGCGCCGTTAATGCACATCCCGCTGATAAAAATCAGCACCGACAGCGCCGCCGATCCGAAATCCATCAACCCTTGGGACAACAGGCACAGGCAGCCGAGGAAATAGGTTGCCGCAATCACGGCTTTCGCCGAAGCGCGATCCATCAGCATACCGACAAGGATCCCGCCCAGCGGGCCGCCGAGCTGGAACAAGCCGGTCATCATCGCCGCCTGCTGCAGCGACAGCCCGCCGGAGCGGAGAATGGTTGGCAGCCAGCCGTTCAGCAGATATATCACGAACAGCCCCATAAAATAGGTCAGCCACAGCGCTATCGTGCCGCGGGCATAGCCATGCCGAAACAGCTGCGCCACTTTGCTGCTCCGCGTGATGGGCGGCGCATTCAACTGAAAAACGGTTTCCGCCGTAAACTGGCCCCCAAGCCGGTTAAGCGCCCTGGCGATCTGCTCGCCCGGTAGCCGGCGCGCCACCATGTTCATCGCCGACTCCGGCAACATCACGATCATAAAGGGGAGCACCACGAGCGGCAGCACGCCGCCAAAAATCAGCGCCGAGTGCCAGCTGTAATGCGATAACAAACCGGCGGCGATAAAGCCGCCGAGGCCGGAACCCACGTTAAAACCGCTGTACATCAGGGTGATCATCACCCCTTTACGCCGCTCCGGCATATATTCCGCCACCAGCGTGACGCAGTTGGGCATCACCGCGCCAAGGCCAAGGCCAGTAAGAAAACGCATCAGCGCCAGTTGCGATGGGCTTTGCGCCACGGCGCCGGCCAGGCTGAACAGCGCAAACAGCGCCACCGACCAGAGTAAAATGCGTTTTCGGCCGTAGCGGTCAGAAAGCGGGCCCGCCACCAGGGCGCCAATGGCGACGCCGAACATGGCCGCCCCAAGAATCGGCCCCATTTCAGCCCGGCTGATGCCCCAGTCCTCAATGAGCGCCGGGGCGACAAAGCCCATCACCGCGGCGTCATACCCATCCAGCATAATGATGATGAAACAGAGCAGCAGCACGTTCCATTGAAAGCGCGAGACCGGACGGGCATCTATCCACGCTTTCACATCGACAACGTTCATGTGATTCATAGGGTCACTTCCTTAAGCAGGCGGTACGAATGTTCTGGTTAGTGTTTTTTGAGTGGAACTTTCGTACTCAACTTAAGGCAGGTCACGCAGGCTGTCCGGTTCGAAAACCCGGCGTCAGATATGAGTTTTATTTATAATGTGAGGGATACGACAAAAACCAGCCAGCAAAAAACCCGCAGCCAACGGCGGCGGGTCAGGGCAAGAGCGGAGTTCAGTGCTTCGGAATAATTAAATCGCCGCGCAGCGGGCTGCCGCCCGGGTTGTCCGTTTTCTCGGTCAGCCAGTTGACGATCCGCGACGCCATCGCGTCCATGGAATATTCAATGGCCGGAATGGTGGGGATACCGGGCAGCTGTAACGATCCGGCGAGGCTAAACACCATCACATTTTGCGGAACGGCGCGGTTAAACGCCTGCAGCTGCGGCACCACGCGCTGCGCCTGCTGTTCATCGCTCACCAGCAGCGCGTTAAAGTTCAGCGTCGTGGCGTTATTGACCAGCTCCTGCACCGCCACCGACGGCGAGGTGTTATCCAGAAACACCAGGTTGCGATTAAACGGCAAAAAGTTTTTTTCCAGCGCGTGCTTGTAGCCCAGCAGCACCTGGTCGGCAAAGCCGCTGCTCTGCGGATGAATCAGCGCAATCTGCCGTCTCCCCTGACTAATCAGATAGTGGCAGGCGGTTTCGGCAGCGAAGGCATGATCGAACTGAATGCTGTTGTCGCCCTCGCTGTCGAGGCAGTCCACCAGCACCACGTCCGGGCGGTTAATATTCAGGGGAAAACGCGCGCCGATGATCAGCACGTTATCGCACAACCCGCAGGTCAACTCCTCCAGCGAGCTCATCACGCCGTTGCTGGTGTTGGCGAAGCGCAGCAGCAGGTGCTTCTGGTGCTGGCTGAGCTGTTTTTCCAGGGCGTAGAGATAGCTGGTGGTTTGATTGATGTTGTCCTGGGCGCAGATGACGCCGATACAGCCGGTGGACTGGCTGAGCAACGACTGGGCTATCATGTTTGGCCGGTAATTGAGCGCTTCCGCCGCCTGCAGCACCGCCTGACGACTGGCTTCCTTCACGCCACGTGAGCCGCTCAACACTCGCGACACCGTGGCTTTGGAAACCCCGGCAAGTCGTGAAACATCATTGATTGTCGACATCATTTTCCCCTGCGCGGGCGCCGCGTCCCGCCAAAATCCTGTAAACCTGAATCGCTTCAATTGTGACCAGCGCAGTATATCCATTTCACCATTTGTTTGGAAACCGATTTTCCATTTCAGCGTAAAACATCGCCAAATCGACAGAATAATGTGAGCGAAATCCAATAAATCCGCCCCATAAGCAGGAGATCTTGACCACTATCACAGTTCTGCTTTTTATGAATGGAAACCGGTTTCCGTCTGATATCAAATCATCCACGCAATAACTTTTTACATTTTGAGGATGGTCGTCGATGTACAAGATTATGCTGTGCTGCTCTGCCGGGATGTCCACCAGTCTGCTGGTCAGAAAGATGGTGGAGGCGGCGAATGAACGTGACCTGCCGGTGCAGATTGATGCCTATGGCGTTTCCGAATTTGACATGCAGTTTCCGCAGTATCAGGTGGTGTTGCTTGGCCCCCAGGTGAAATACATGTTGAAAACCCTGTCTGACAAAGCGGCTTCCCTGAACATTCCCGTTCAGCCCATCGATACGATGGACTACGGTATGCAGCGGGGAGACAACGTCCTGAATTATGCTCTGTCGCTGATCCCAGCGGCGCACTGAGAGGTGTTGAAATGAGTTCTCTGTATCAGTCCATGATTGCCGTGATCGAGCAATCTATTACTCCGCTGGCAGGACGCCTTGGGCAGCAGAAATACGTTATCGCTATCCGCGATGGCTTCACTGCCGCCTTGCCGTTTATGATCATCGGCTCTTTCATGCTGGTATTTATCTTTCCGCCGTTTTCACCCGATACCACCAACGGCTTTGCCCGCGGCTGGCTTGATTTCTCCCAGCACTACCGCGAACAGCTGATGCTGCCGTTTAACCTCAGCATGGGCGTGATGACCTTCTTTATCTCGGTCGGCATTGGCGCCAGCCTCGGTCGTCAGTTTCAGCTCGATCCGGTGATGTCCGGTCTGCTGGCGTTTATGGCCTTCCTGCTGGTCGCCGCGCCCTATGCCGATGGCAAAATTTCCACTCAGTATCTGTCCGGTCAGGGCATTTTCACCGCGCTGATCACCGCCATCTACTCCACCCGCGTTTATGCGTGGCTGAAGCAAAACAACATTACGATTCGTCTGCCGAAAGAGGTCCCCACCGGCGTCGCCCGTTCGTTTGAAATCCTGATCCCGGTGCTGGTGGTCATTGCGACTCTGCATCCGCTGAACCTGTTTATCGAAGCGCAGACCGGGATGATCCTGCCGCAGGCGATCATGCATCTGCTGGAGCCGCTGGTTTCCGCCTCCGACTCGCTGCCGGCGATTTTGCTCTCCGTTCTGATGTGCCAGATTTTCTGGTTCGCCGGGATCCACGGCTCACTGATTGTTACCGGCATTATGAACCCGTTCTGGATGGCCAACCTGTCGGCAAACCAGGCGGCGCTGGCGGCGGGTACGGTGCTGCCGCACGTCTATCTGCAGGGCTTCTGGGATCACTATCTGCTGATTGGCGGTGTCGGTTCGACTCTGCCGCTGGCTTTCCTGCTGCTGCGTAGCCGGGCCACTCATCTGCGCACCATCGGCAAGATGGGCATTGTGCCGAGCTTCTTTAATATCAACGAGCCGATTCTGTTCGGGGCGCCAATCATCATGAACCCGATGATGTTTATCCCCTTCGTCTGCGTGCCGATGGTCAACGCGGTGCTGGCTTACGGCGCGACGCGTCTTGGCTGGCTGAGCCAGGTGGTGTCCCTCACTCCGTGGACCACGCCGGCACCAATTGGCGCGTCATGGGCGGCCAACTGGACCCTGAGTCCGGTGGTGATGTGTCTCATCTGCATGGTGATGTCGGCGGTCATTTACCTGCCGTTCCTGCGCGCCTATGAACGTTCCTTAATGAAAACCGAAGTTGAGAAAGCCAAAAATAGCGTTCCAGTGGCAGAAACCGTTAGCTAATCCCTCTCCTTCCGGAGAGATAATAAGATGACAGCGTAATAATGCAGAAAATGGACTTTCACTGCATTATTAAATAATAAATACCTCAGGAATACACATGATTGAATTAGAAGATGCGGTAATGGAAATTATCGTTAATGCAGGACAGTCACGCTCATTATGTTTTGAAGCGTTGCATGCGGCCCGAACCGGAAATATCGACGAAGCGCGCTTACTCTTAAATGAGGCCGACGGCTACGCCCGCCGGGCGCATCAGATGCAGACCCAGCTCATCGGGCAGGATGCCGGTGAAGCGCGTCAGCCTATGACGCTGATTATGGTACATGCCCAGGATCATCTGATGAATTCGCTGCTGGCCCGCGAGTTCTCAGAAGAATTAATCCATCTGTACCAGCGTTAATTAATATGAAATAACGTCAGCGAGAATATTATTCTCCGGCGTCGCTGTACCCTAAAAAACAAATCAGCTTATTTTGGTTATTTATTTTAGCCAGAATGGGATGGTTATTATCTGAAATATATTAATTATTAAAGCGAGATAACCATGAATACTGTGAAAAAACTGCCTTTAGCCATGGCGGTTGTCGCCGCGCTGTGCCCAATTTCTGTCATGGCGCAAGAATTTACGCAGGAACAGATCGACGCCATCGTTGCCAAAGCCGTTGATAAAGCGCTGGCCGACCGCCAGGCGAAAATCGACGCCGCGGCCAACAAAAAGGTCGACGTGATCACCAACCCGCAGACCACCGCCGCCTCGCCGGATATGGCCATTCCGTTCGGCCTCAAGTTCAGCGGCTATGCCCGCTATGGCGCCCACTTCCAGACCGGCGACCAGAAATATGTCGGCGTCGACGGCTCCTATAACGGCGCCTCGGCGATCGGCCGTCTCGGCAACGAAAGCAACGGCGGCGAATTCCAGATCAGCAAGGCCTTCAAAAGCGCGCAGGGGGCTATCTGGGATCTCAACGTGATGTTCGACCACTGGAGCGACGAAGTTAACCTGAAGAAGGCCTACGTCGGCGTCACCAACGTCCTCGACTCCAACCCCAACGCCTATCTCTGGGCCGGCCGCGACTTCCACCAGCGTCCGCAACAGGGGATCAACGACTACTTCTGGATGAACCACGACGGCCAGGGCGCCGGGGTGAAGAACTTTGATATCGGCGGCGTGCAGTTCGACGTGGCGACGGTGTCGCAGGTGAAATCCTGTAGCCCGGAAGTGATGGCCGATGAAACCAACCCGTCGCGCATCACCTGTACCGGCAGCTCCGATACCGGCGACAACGGCCACTACGCGCTGACCACCAAAACCCACAACATCAAGGCCGGGCCGATCGACGTCGAGGTGTACGCCAACTACGGCTTTGACTCGAAGGCGGTGGACAGCGACGCGCGCCTCGAAGCCTGGCAGGGCGGCCTGGTGCTGAGCCACACCAACGACAGCGGGGTGAACAAGGTGATCCTGCGCTACTCCGACAACTCGGATAACAGCGTCTACAACAAAACCGACGACCTGACCACGGTCTACGCCAGCTTCGAGGGCAGCCATAAGTTCACCCAGCAGGCGCAGATCGAATACCTGCTGGCCTTCCACGACTACGACAACGGCAAGGACAACACCGACAACCGTAAAAACTACGGCGCCATCGTGCGGCCGATGTACTTCTGGAACGACGTGCACTCCACCTGGCTGGAAGCGGGCTACCAGCGCGTGGATTACGACCAGGGCGGGGATAACCACGGCTGGAAGCTGACGCTGTCGCAGAACATCGCCATCGGCATGGGGCCGGAGTTCCGCCCGATGCTGCGCTTCTATGTGACCGGCGGTCAGGTGGACAACGAGCATACCGCGAAGGTTAACGGCACCCAGGACCAGCAGCTGGATTCACTGAACGTCGGTGGAATGTTTGAGGCGTGGTTCTGATGCGATAGCGTTGTCGAAGGCGCGTTCCCGGCTGGCGCTACGCTTAGCCGGGCTACGACTGGTGCGCTCCATTTATGCCGGATGGCGGCATACATGCCTTATCCGGCCTACAGAAAATCGCCTTCCCCCCAGGACCGGCAAGCGCAGCGCCGCCGGGCGGTCAGGCGCCGTACCCGCGGTAGTGCCGGCTGGCAAAAGGCGAGCGGCCTTAAGCGGGTGGATTCACCTTCACTTTGGTCGCCACCAGCAACCCGGTAAACAGCATTAATATTCCTGACAACACCAGCGGCGACAGCAGCCCTAAGTGGTCGAGCGCCACGCCGCCGACCGCGGCGCCGCAGGTGTTGGCCAGCTGGATCACCGCCACCTGAATCGACCCGGCTTTTTCCGCCTGATCGGAGAGCGAACGGGTGATCCACGTTGACCACCCCACCGGGATCAGCGCAAACGCGAAGCCCCAGATAATCGCCACCGTCGAGGCGACGATTTTGCTTTCTCCCCACAGCACCAGCGCCACCGCGCAGGCGGTCAGTACCAGTGGCGCGATCGCCAGCGCCGCTTTTACCGAACGCTTGAGAAGCACCGAGGAGAGCGAGGTGCCGATAAAGCTGGCGATACCAAAGCTCAGCAGCACCAGCGTCAGGCCGTCGACATCAAACCCGGCGAGGGTCATGTACACCGGACGTATATAGGTAAAGAAGGCGAACTGCCCGGCAAAGGCCATGAAAATGGCGCACATCCCGGCCATCACCCCCGGACGCTTCAGCAGACCAAACATATTTTGCTGCTGAGAAGCCGATTCACCGGGCAGCGACGGCAGCGCTTTCAGCACCCAGAGCGTACACAGCACGCCCATCACCGCCGCGCCGTTAAAGACGTTGCGCCAGCCGATAAGCCCGCCAAGGAAACTGCCCAATGGGGCGGCGATCACCAGCGCGATTGATACCGCGCCGAAGATAATCGATAGCGCTTTCGGCACCACGCGCATCGGCACCAGCCGCATGGTCAGCGAGGCCGACATCGCCCAGAAACCGCCGAGCGCCAGGCCCAGACAGGCGCGTCCCAGCAGCAGCAGGGTGAAGCTATCGGCAAACGATACCAGCAGGCAGGAAAGGGTCAGCAGCAGCGAAAACAGGATCACCACGTAGCGGCGATCGGTTTTGCCAATGATGGAGGTGATAAACAGGCTGGAGAACATCGCTACGAATGCCGTCGTCGTCACCGACTGCCCGGCCATCCCTTCGGAGATGCCTAAATCCAGCGCCATCGGCGTCAGCAGGCTGACCGGTAGAAATTCGACGGTAATCAGGCAGGCAACGCAGAAAGCAACCGCGAAAACCGCCGACCAGTTTGGTCGCGCCAGCTCGCGTGCATGGGGTTTGGCTTCATTTGAATGACTCATGAGTGACCTGCGAAGAAAGTGGCTGAAAGCCGCGCAGTGTAACATTTTGTTTGTGACGAATTTAACGTTTTCGCAACTCTTCTCGCTTTTCATAAGAGGATGCGTAGCTGTTCGCATGTTTAAAAAAACGATGCTTGCTATCGCTTTTACAAATCTCAGGAGAATTTAATATAGCACCATGTGCTATACTTTTAACGACAGGATGTCAGCAATGCGTATCTTTAAAACCAAATGGTTTGCCAGAGAGGCTAGTTCTCATGGCATTTCCGACAACGAGCTCTATCAGGCAATTCAATCTGCGCTTCAGGGCAAGGTGGTTGATTTAGGAGGGGGGGTTTATAAAAAGCGACTCAACAAGAATCGCGATCGCGCAATCATCCTTACCAAAAGCGCAGGGTATTGGTTTTATACCTTTCTATATGCCAAACAGGATATGGCCAATATCAACCATCGCGAATTAATGGGGTTTCGTGAGTTAGCAAAACACTATGCCAATCTCTCTGAAGAGAAAACGACGGCCTTAGTTAAAAGTAAAGAACTGGTGGAGATTTGCGATGACAGCAAAAAATAAATACAAAAGCCCGGCTTTCGAAGCGATCCATAGCGCTGCGTCGGGGCTATTCAGCGTTGGCGCAATCCCACAGGAAACAATGCGCCATTTTGATGAATCATGTCTCGGTAGCGTAGCCGCACTTCAACCCATTGAAATTAAAGCGCTACGTGAACAACTCAATGTTAGCCAACCCGTGTTCGCTCGTTATCTGAATACCAGTGTGTCTACCGTGCAAAAATGGGAGACTGGCGCTAAACGACCGAGCGGAATGTCATTAAAATTGCTTAGCGTCGTACAAAAACACGGCCTGAAAATCCTACTGTAGTTATTCTGCCGGATGGCGCTTACGCTTATCCGGCCTACAAGGAACGTAAGGGAGATATGGTTTTGAACCACAGGCCGGATAACAATGAGATCAGTGCAGCCAGTGCACGCCGTCTTCCGGCAGAAACAGCGCGTTATAACGCTGCTGTAGGTTATGCAAATCGCTTGCATCCGGATCCAGCTCGCGCAGAAACCCTTGCGCAAGACGAATTTGCGCGTCGGTAATCGGCGCCGCTAAACGCGCTTTTTGCATCAGGCGATACCAGTAATGCAGGTTTTTTTCGCTGGCATCGACAATCGCGACCTGCCAGATGAGCAGCACCTGCGCGGCGTTCTGCAGATGCGCTTCATTCGGCCGCTCCAGGTAGCGCAAATACTCATTACCGGCGGTTTTTCCCAGCTGATCGATCATTGATTCCAGCGGAACAGGCGTAATGCCCAGGCGTTCGCTCAGGCGGCGGATCGCGCGGCGTGAATCAGAGGTAAGCACCCGAAATCCCACAACAAATACCACTACCAGGGTGGCCAGTCCTATCCAGATCATGCATCCTCTCATCCAATCGCGGCCTGACTATCATAATGGGAATTTGCCTGCTGTCGACTGTCGGACCTGGCATATTACGCAAGAAATAAAAAAGCCCGGCGCAATGGCCGGGCAAGGTTACCAAATACCTGGTGAATCAGGCAGTCTGCAAAATACGGTTCTTTTTCTCGCGGCGAATTTTACGCTCTTCAAAGATAGCCACGATGGCCATCAGGCAGATACAGCCGATGGCGGCGGCGTCCAGCGCTGCAAAGGTGCCGGCCCAGCCGGTCAGGCCGAAGACCGGCGTGCCGTCGGCGATCATCCCAAGACCCAGCTTGGCGAAGCTATCGCCAATCAGATAGGCGAAAGTGCCCTTGATCCCATCGGCGGCGCCGATCGCTTTTTTCGGCACAAAGCCGACGGCGGCGACGCCGATCAACAACTGCGGACCAAACACCAGGAAGCCCAGCGCAAATAACGAGGCCAGATAGACGTACTGGTTGCTGGCGTGTTGGTAAACCCCGAGGGTGGCGATAATCAGCGCCAGCGCGATGCAGGCCACCAGCGCGCGGCGGCCGTTGGCCAGATCCGACAACCAGCCCCACAGCAGCGTGCCGACCAGCGCGCCGACCTCAAACAGGGTAAAGCCCTGAATCGCCACCTCTTTCGTCAGCTTCAGCTCCTGGAAGGCGTACACGGTGGACCACTGATCGATACCGATACGCACCACGTAGAGGAAGATGTTGGAGAAGCACAGCAGCCAGATCACTTTGTTTTTCAGCACGTACTCAACAAAGATCTGCCACTTGGTCATCGCATTTTCTTCGGTCTCTTTGTCCTCTTCGCTGATCGCTTCGCCAAACAGCTCTTCCGCCGTGCCGAGGCCATAGGATTCCGGCGAGTCGCTACCGTAGCGCAGGCCAATAAAGCCGACGATCAGCGCAATAATCGACGGGAAGATAAACATGCCGATCACATGGCCGTCGAACAGATAGTTGGCGCCAAACAACGCCACGCCCGCCGCGCCCGCGCCGCCGAGGTTGTGGGAGATATTCCAGAAGCCGAGGAAGGTGCCGCGTTTGCGTCTGGGCGTCCACTTGGTGATGGTGGAATAGCTGCACGAGCCGCCGGTGCTCTGGAAGAAGCCGCTCAGCGCATAGAAGGCGATCATCAGGAACAAGCTGGTGGAGCCCGCGCCCATGCTGGCGCTAAAGCCCAGCATACAGATGGCGGAGAGGATCAGCATAAACGGCAGGAACTGCTTGGTGTTTTTACCGTCGGCATAATAAGACACGAGCGTCTTGCCCACGCCGTAGGTGATGGAGAAGCCCAGGCCAATCATCCCCAGCTGCGTCATGCTCAACCCGTAGGTGGAGATCATGTCGTTCTGCGCGATGTTAAAGTTCTTGCGGATCAGGTACATGGTCAGGTAGCCGATGAAGACCACCAGATAGGACTGCATGAAAGGTTTGAACCACATTTTGCGCCGCACATCGAGCGGCAGATCCAGGGTCGGCTTGCGCACCTGATTCAGAAAGGCCAGCATGGGTATCTCCTGAGCTGATTTTTTATGCCTGCGTCATAACCAGGCATTGTAAAAACCAGCGCGCCGTCTGGCCTGAGACGGCGTCCAGGTGAAACCGGGAAAATTTCTTAGTTTTGCTCCGTTCGCGGCCAAAGGGTGAGCTACATCACGCTTCGCTGGCGGTACGCGGCGCCTGCGCGTTTAAAAACGGCAGCAGCAGCAGCGCGGAAATGCCGGCGGCAATCGCAATCACCACGAAGAATCCGGTCCAGTGCCAGATATCCATCACCTGCGCCAGCGGCCAGCCGGAAAGCGAGGCGCCAAGATAAGCGAACAGGCCGACAAACCCGGTTGCCGCCCCGGCGGCTTCTTTATGCGAACATTCCGCCGCCGCCATGCCGATCAGCATCTGCGGGCCGAAGACGAAGAACCCGGTGGTGAAGAAGCAAGCCGCCTGCATGACGTAGCTGGCAAACGGCATCAGCCACAGCCCGCCAACCGACAACAAAATTCCGGCGGCGAAAATCAGATTCATCGGCCCACGGTTGCCGTTAAACAGCTTATCCGAGCCCCAGCCCGCCACCAGCGCGCCGATAAAACCGCCCAGCTCAAACATGGTCACCGCCGAGTTAGCGGTCACCAGATCGACGCCGAGCGTCTCCGACATATACAGATTACCCCAGTCGTTAATCGCCGCCCGCACCACGTACACCAGCACATAGCACAGCGACAGCAGCCAGATATAGGGATTGGCCAGCACGTAGCGGGTCAGGATCGCTTTGCGCGTCAGCCCGGCCCCCTCCTGCTGCTGGGCGATTTCCAGCGCATCGTGACGCCAGTCGCCCACGGCGGGTAACCCCACCGCCTGCGGGCGATCGCGCAGCCGCCAGCACAGATACAGCCCGGCGAGGATCGCCAGACAGCCGGCAATCGTCATCCCTGCACGCCAGCCGTAGTGCAGCGCCGCCGCCCCCACCACCATCGGGATCAGCGCGCCGCCGACGTTATGCGCGGTATTCCATAGCGCCCACCAGCCGCCGCGTTCGGTCCGCGAATACCAGGCCGTCAGCAGCCGGGCGCAGACCGGCGAGCCCCAGCCCTGGAAGAAGGCATTCAGCGCCCACAGCAGCGCGAAAGCCCACAGCGAGGTGGAAAAACCGAACAGAATATTCACCACCCCGGTAGCGATAAGCCCCAGCCCCATAAAATAGCGGGCGTCGGAGCGGTCGCTGACGATACCGGAGAAAAATTTCGACAGCCCGTAAGTGATGTAAAACAGCGTGGCCAGCAGGCCGATATCGCTGCGGGTCAGGACGTTGCTGGCGAGAATTTCAGGCACCGCGGCATTAAAGCTTTTGCGGGTGAAATAAAACAGCGCGTAGCCAAGCCAGATAGTGAGCAGAATATGTCGACGCCAGTAACGATAACGCTCGTCCAGCTCGCGTTTATCGCTAACTGGCGCGGCGTCCGGCGGCGCTTTTAAAAAGGCAAACATCGGCGCTCCTCTCAGGCGTAACGCAGCGGTAGATTGACGCACACGCGGGTACCGTGTGTGCAGGAGATAGTTAACGTACCGCCCAGCGCGGTCACACGTTCGCGCATGCCGGTCAGGCCGAACCCCTGCAGATTCGACCCCGGCGGCAGGCCGCAACCGTCATCTTCCAGCACCAGCATTAGTCGCTCATCCTGCTGCCAGCCCTGCAGGGTAACAGCGCTGGCGCTGGCGTGCTTGACGATATTATTCAGCCCCTCCTGGCAAACGCGAAACAGCGTCACACGCTGGTTCTCGCTCAGTCCCGCCTCGTTAATCCGCCAGTCGAGATGGCTGACAATGCCGCGGTCCTCCAGCTCCATCTCGCGCATCAACGAACGTACTGCCTGCTCCAGCGGCAGGTCGTCGAGCTGACGCGGACGCAGACGGCCTAGCAGTCTACGCACCGAGTCGTAAACTCCCAGCGACAGCTGTTCTATCAGCTGGCCGCTCTGGCGCACGCTGGCGTTATTCGGCGCCAGCCGTTGCACGATCCCCGCCTGGGTGCGAATTGCCGTGATAGTCTGGCCAATATCATCATGGAGCTCGCGCGCCACGTCGCGCCGCACGCTCTCTTCGGTCTCCAGCAGACGTTCCGCCAGCCGCCGATTTCGCGCCAGCTCGTTCTGTAGCGACAGGTTAAGCTCGCGCAATCGCTGGATCCCCGCCCCCAGCAGCAGCCCGGTGAGGCTCTGCGCCAGCAGCGAAAGCAATAGATCGACCGGGTGATCGTGCCAGGTCTGGCTGGCAATCAGCGCAATCGCGTTCATCAGGGTGGCGATCAGCGCCCCCTGCCAGCCGTAGTGCCAGGCGAGGGCAATAATCGGCAGCGCGAGGCAAAATGGGGTAAAGCGGGAGAGCTCGGCGGGCAGCCCAAGCTGCAGCCACAGGCTAATGGTGAATAACAGCAGGTACCAGATCAGATGCCGACCGCGCCAGTTAATCGGCTGGGAGACCAGCGCGGGCCCCAGTGGCCTCCAGACGGTACTGGTAAGATAGTGCCAGATAACCAGGCAGGTCGGCGCCAGCGTCAGACCGCCGGTCAACGTCAACAACAGCGCGGTCAGTCCCTCACTGCCTTCTTGCGCCAGCCACGGCAGCGATTGCAGCAGCGAGGCGGCGATCAGCGCCCCGCCCTGGCGCAGCAGCGTCAGCCAGTCGCGCTGATGGCGATAGCGAGAGATCAACGCCACCGGCAGCAGGGTCAGTAGACTTCCGGTCATCAATATTATCGGATGCGCCAGCGCCACCTCCTGCGCCAGCCAGAAGATAAGCAGCCACTCGGCGCCCAGCAGCACCGGCCAGTAGCCACGCGGGCATTGCAGCATCAGCCCTAAACGCAGGCCAAAGGGAAACAGCAACACCGCTAAATCCGCGCGTTCCACCAGATGCAGACTGATGCTCCACAGGCAGAACCAGGCGGCCGCGAAGATAAAGGCGCAGCCGATGACCGACAGCAATCGTGAGACGACAGCCTTCATTGCCAGCTATCGAACATGCGGCGCGCCAGCTCAACGTCGTTGCTGACGCCCAGTTTTTCCAGCAGGTTGGCGCGGTGAACGTGAACGGTTTTCGGCGACAGGCCGAGCTCGGCGGCAATCTCTTTCACCGCCATGCCCTGCGCCAGCTTTTCCGCCACCTGGCGTTCGCGTTTGGTGAGCGGATCCTGGCGCCCGGCGGCCAGCTTCATGGCGATATCCGGCGTGAGATAGCAACCACCCGCCGCCACCGTGCGGACCGCGGCGATAAGTTCATCCGGACTGCAGCGTTTCGACAGGAAGCCGCGCGCGCCGGCGTTCAGCGCCTGCTCGATCAGCGCCGGGCTGTCGTGTACCGACAGCATGATGGTCGCCATCCCCTTCGGCAACTGGCTGAGCAGCTCCAGCCCGGAAATATCCGGCATGGAGATATCGCAGATACAGACCTGCACGCCGCGCCCCGGTAGCCCCGCCAGCGCTTCGCGGCCGCTACCAAATTCGGCGACAACCTGAAAATCAGCTTCCAGCCCCAGCAGCTGAGCAAAGCCGGAGCGGACAATCAAATGATCGTCAATAAGGGCGATGGTAGTCATGGTGTTTCCTGGTGCCTGAAAGCGCCGGATGGCGGCGTAAACGCCTTATCCGGCAAAGGCGCTTACCTTAACCATAAGCACCTTACCGTTCAAGCCTTGCGCGATTTACTCGAAGAACACCGCAATTTTGTTAAACATGGTGGGATCGGACTGGTTGCGCGCCACTTTGGTGACATCTTCCAGCTTTTCAATCTGGCTAATCATCTGCCCCAATCGCTGGTCATCATTCACCAGAAGCCAGATACGGCTGTGTTCGCTGCCCTGAATTGGCAGACAGAGAATGCCTTCGACGTTAAACGCCCGACGGGCAAATAGCCCGCAAACGTGGGTCATGACGCCGGGATGGTTGCGGACGGTGAGTTCCAGAATGACGTTATCACATTGTTTTTGCATGGCTTATTCCCCCACCATTTCAGTATTGGCCGCACCCGGCGGTACCATCGGATACACTTTCTGCTGCGCGTCGATACGCACGTGGATCAACGCCGGCCCCGGACGGTCGATAATCGCCTGCAGCGCCGCCTGCGGATCGGCTTCGTTATTTAAATCACAGGTTTGCAGGCCAAAACCGGCGGCAATCTGCATAAAGTTAATCATCCCCGGATAGGTGGCGGCGAACACGCCCTGCTGATAGAACAGGCTCTGCTGCTGGTGCACCAGCCCCAGCGCTTCGTTGTTCAGCAGGATAATTTTGACATCCAGCTGATTTTCGGCGGCGGTGGCCATCTCCTGAATATTCATCATCAGGCTGCCGTCGCCGGAGAAGCAGATAACCTTGCGCTGCGGATTCGCCAGCGCCGCGCCGATGGCCGCCGGCAGGCCGAAGCCCATGGTGCCGAGGCCGCCGGAAGTCAGCCACTGGCGCGGACGGTTGAGCGGGTAGGCCTGCGCTGTCCACATCTGATGCTGACCCACATCGGTGGTGATGATCGCCTCATCGTCAACGCAGGCGGCCACGGCGTTAATCAGGCCGTAATGGGAGAGCGGGTCGCTTTCCTGCGGGATGGCGCAAGGGAATTCACGCTGCAAATCGGCCACCAGCTGGCGCCACTCATCGCGCGGCTGCGCCTCAATCTGCGGGATCAGCTGGGCTAAGACTTCCGCCACATCGCCCTGAATCGCGACGTGCGGTTGCTTAATTTTGCCAAGCTCAGAGCGGTCGATATCGACGTGAATAATCTTCGCGTTCGGGCAGAACTGCTCGGTCTTGCCAATCGCCCGGTCATCAAAACGGGCGCCTAAAACAATCAGTAAATCCGCTTCCTGCAAAATGAAGTTGGTGCTGCGCGCACCATGCATGCCCAGCATCCCCAGCGACAACGGATGCGCCTTCGGCAGCATCCCCAGCGCCATCAAGGTCATGGTGGTCGGCAGGTTGGCTTTTTCCGCCAGGTCCCGAATCGGCTGCGGCGCGTTAATCACCCCGCCGCCCAGATAGAGCACCGGCCGTTTCGCCGCGTTAATCATTGCCGCCGCCTCACGCACGCTTTCAGGCGTGAAGGCCGGTGCCGGGGCGCGCTCGCCCGGCTCTGGCAACGTTTCCAGCTCAATGGTCGCCGCCTGTACGTCCTTAGGAATGTCTATCCACACCGGCCCGGGACGCCCGGACTGGGCAATACGGAAGGCGTCGCTGATCACCTGCGGCAGCTCGGCGATGTCGCGCACCAGGTAGTTATGCTTGGTGATGGGGATAGAGATGCCGTAGGTGTCCACTTCCTGGAAAGCGTCGGTGCCGATCATGGAGGCCGGCACCTGGCCGGTGATGCAGACCAGCGGGATTGAATCGAGGCGGGCATCGGCGATCGCCGTAATCAGGTTGGTGGCGCCAGGGCCGCTACAGGCCATACAGACTGCGGGTTTGCCTTCGGTTCGCGCCATCCCCTGAGCGATAAAACCCGCGCCCTGCTCGTGGCGCGCCAGGATGTGGCGGATCTGCGTGCTTTGGCTTAAGGCATCGTAGATGGGCAGGATAGAACCGCCCGGGATGCCGCTGACCATAGTGATGCCCTGGCGTTCCAGTAAATGAACAACCAGCTGCGCGCCGGTAAAGCGCATTGTGTTTGATGTGGTGCCCGAACTTGCCATGCTCCAGTCCTTTTATTCTGGGCCGACTTTACCGGGGGGCTCGCCAACAAAAAACCCCGCTCGGTTTGCGCCGGCGGGGTTTGGAATTCGTGTTGTTCCGGACCCTACGGCGCGTTGCCGACGACGACCACCACAGACACGACGACCACCGCGGCTGGCGCGGTTTTTAGTAGGGTCGAAGCGATCAGGGTTGCGTTCATTAGGGACCTGTTGTGTCGAAAAATAAGCTGAATTTATACAAACACAGGTTTTGCGATTTCACAATGGATTTATTTTCATCCACGATAATTTGCGCGAAAGATCACAATTCGGCGCAAAAGGGCAGAAAACAAAAAACCCCGCCGGAGCGAGGTTTTTATCAGCATGGTTACAGGTGGTAGCCGCAAGCACACTGTATTACGTCAACGCCAAAAGTATACGCGATCGCTGCAGTTCGCGCAATTTAAGGTCGGTTTTTCTCTGTCATAGAGTATGGATGAGAGGGGCGTATTTGTCCAAAAAATACTGTTCATCCATACAGTATTTATCTATACTGGGTGTGTTCACTTTGTGCCATTCGGGGGCCGCAAGTTTGACCGGCGCAACGAAGTCCTGGCTGAAACGGGTGGTGCCGTCAGTGCCTTAACCCCGAGAGAGCACACTGTGTTACGTCAACAACGTGCAGTCACTGGCCCGCGCGGCAACGCGTGGCTCAGCGCTGCGCACCCCTGTCGTTGCAGGCGGCGGGCCGGGAAGCCGTTCATGGAAATGACGAACTATCGGCCAGGGCAGACGCCGCCGGCGACAGGCAGGGATAAGCTGGCAACGGGCAGCGGAAAGGTACGTCAGCTTATTGTGCTCCTTAACCACAGGAGACGCGCGTATGGGCGGAATGGATATTATTATTTTAATCCTGAAACTCATGGTTGCTGTGTTGCAACTACTTGATGCAGTCCTGAAACAGTTCCGCTGATTCAGGTTCAAGTCGCACCTGAGGGGGGCGGGAAACCGCCCCCCTGCAGGCGCCCGCCGGGCGTCCCGGGATGACTTGATGGAGGAAACTATGCCACCCCTGTTAATTGCCGCCACAACGCCGGACGATCCGGGGTTCGTTGCGCTGCGCACCGAAAGCCTTGAACAGCATTTCAACATGCTGCGCCGCCTGGCGGAAAACTGGCAGAGCGGCAAAAACCGCTTTAACGCGCCGGGCGAAACGCTGCTGGGCGCCTTCGTCAACCACCAGCTGGTAGGGGTATGCGGCATCAATAGCGATCCTTTCAGTCCGCAGCCGCGGGTCGGGCGCATTCGCCATCTCTACATTAGCGAACGTTACCGTCGCCGGGGCATCGGCCAGCAGCTGCTGGTCTCGGTCATTACCCACTCCAGCGCCTGGTTCGATTTTCTTAACACCCATGCCCCGGCGCAGGCCTGGCCCTTTTATGAAAGGCTTGGTTTTCGCCCGGTGTACGATGAACCGCGGGTGACACATCGCCTGTTTTGTTCGCTTTAACCCCCCCGCTGGCAGGCAGCGCGGGCGCGTGTTACATTCCGGTGACCTTCACTGTTGAACCTGTCTGCGATGACCCTCACCGTATTCTGCATTTTGCTGTTCGCCGCCCTGCTGCACGCCAGCTGGAACGCTATCGTCAAAGCCAGCGGCGATAAAATGTACGCGGCGATCGGCGTCAGCGGCTCGGCCGCGCTGATCGCCCTGGTGATGCTGCCCTTTGCCCCGCAGCCCGCGCTTGCCAGCGCCCCCTATCTGCTGGCGTCGTGCGCGTTACAGGTGGTGTATACGGTGCTGGTGGCGAAGACCTATCAGGTGTCGGATATGAGCCAGACCTACCCGCTGATGCGCGGCACCGCGCCGCTGCTGGTCGCGGCGATAAGCGTGCTGTTCCTAGGCGATCGTCTGTCGCCGCTGGCCTGGCTGGGCATCGGCGTTATCTGCCTGGCGATTCTGGCGATGGCCTTTCACGGCAGCGTTAGCTCCCGCAAAGGCATCGTGCTGGCGCTCATCAACGCCTGCTTTATCGCGGGATATACACTGGTGGACGGCACCGGCGTCCGGCTGGCGGGCTCGGCGCTAGGCTACACCCTGTGGACCTTTTTTATGAACGGTTTCTGCCTGCTGTGCTGGGCCATGGTGGCGCGACGGCGAGAGGCCAGTCGTTATTTACGTCAGCACTGGAAAAAGGGCATCCTCGGCGGTGTCGGCACCATGGGCTCCTACGGCCTGGCACTATGGGCGATGACCCAGGCCCCGCTGGCGGTGGTCGCCGCGCTACGTGAAACCTCCATTCTGTTCGGCGCGCTGATCGCCTTTATCGTTCTGAAAGAACAACTGATGCCGCTGCGCATCGTGGCCGCCTGCGGGATTGCCGCCGGGGCGATCCTCCTGCGCCTGGCGTAGCCTGAAATGGCAACATTAGTTGCCGTTCCTGTTTACATAATCTGCCTGGAATTCCCTCAAAAATGGGCACTTTGTAGTTGTTCTGTCATTTTATTATGGTAGATTCCTCCATCGTTTACGGTATGTGCCAGTCACATATTCTTCATTTCTCTTTACTCGCAAAGTATTCATCGACATGAAACGGCATAAGAACTTCAATTTGTTGTTGATGCTGGTACTGCTGGTGGCCGTCGGCCAGATGGCGCAGACCATTTATATTCCGGCTATTGCCGACATGGCGGTCGCGCTGAACGTCCGCGAAGGGGCGGTACAAAGCGTGATGGCGGCCTATCTGCTGACCTATGGTATTTCACAGCTGTTCTACGGCCCGCTCTCGGACCGCGTCGGTCGCCGTCCGGTGATCCTCGTCGGGATGTCGATTTTTATGCTGGCGACGCTGGTAGCTATTACCACCCATAGCCTGCCGGTGCTGATCGCCGCCAGCGCCATGCAGGGGATGGGCACCGGGGTCGGCGGCGTAATGGCGCGCACCCTGCCCCGCGACCTGTACGAAGGCGCGCAGCTGCGTCATGCCAATAGCCTGTTAAATATGGGTATTCTGGTCAGCCCGCTGATTGCGCCGCTGCTCGGCGGCATCCTCGACACCCTGTGGAGCTGGCGCGCCTGCTACGCCTTCTTGCTGGTGCTGTGCGCGGGCGTGACCTTCAGCATGGCGAAGTGGATGCCGGAAACGCGCCCGGAAGGGGCGCCACGCACCAAACTCCTGACCAGCTACAAAACGCTGTTCGGTACCGGGGCGTTTAACTGCTATCTGCTGATGCTGATCGGCGGCCTGGCCGGGATTGCGGTGTTCGAAGCCTGTTCCGGGGTGCTGATGGGCGCGGTGCTCGGCCTGAGCAGCATGGCGGTGAGTATTCTGTTTATTCTGCCGATCCCGGCGGCGTTCTTCGGCGCGTGGTTTGCCGGCCGGCCGAACAAGCGTTTCCCGACGCTGATGTGGCAGTCGGTGATCTGCTGCCTGCTGGCAGGTTTGATGATGTGGATCCCTGGACTGCTGGGCATCATGACCGTCTGGACCCTGCTGGTGCCGGCGGCGCTGTTCTTCTTCGGCGCCGGGATGTTATTCCCGCTGGCCACCAGCGGCGCGATGGAGCCGTTCCCGTTTCTCGCCGGAACCGCCGGGGCCCTGGTGGGCGGCTTGCAGAATATCGGCTCCGGCGTGCTGGCCTGGTTGTCGGCGATGATGCCGCAAACTGGTCAGGGCAGCCTCGGCCTGCTGATGATGCTGATGGGCCTGTTGATTCTGCTGTGCTGGCTGCCGCTGGCCTCGCGCTTCACCCACCATCAGCAGCCGGTATAAGCGCGGCGGTCGTTCCCCGGATGGCGGCTCACGCCTTACCCGCCCTGGACAACAACACAGAGGGATAGCCCTGCTTTTTTTCAGGTCAGGCTGTGCAGCCATTCGATAAAAGCGTCGATTTTCGGCCACTGACGGCCCGGCAGGGTCGTCACGTAATAATGCTGATGGCATTTCAGCGTCATGTCGCCAAAAGGCGCAATCAGCTCGCCGCTCTCCAGCCGCTTCTGCACCAGCCGTTTACGTCCCATCGCCACCCCTACATGGTTCATCGCCGCAATAACCGCTAAATCGGATCGATCGAAGCCGATGCCCGACGATGGCGGCAGTTCCACCGCAAATTTCTGCGCCCAGCTATACCACTCATCGGTCCCCGAGTCGTTGCTCCATGCCTGGCGATCGTGGAGCAGCGTACAGTGGCGCAGACTGGCAGGATTTGACGTTAACTGCAGCTGGCGGGCGTAATTCGGCGTACATACCGGCACGATCGCCTCATCCATCAGAAAATGATGGCTCAGCTGCGACGACGGCGCATCATCAAAATAGATTGCCAGATCGATACCCGCCCGCTGCAGGTTGACGTTATCGTTGCCGGTCAGCACAGTCAGCGAGATGGCCGGGTAGCGGTGAGTGAAATCCCCCAGCGCCGGCACCAGCCAGCATTGGGCTATCGACGGGCGCGAATAGACCGTCAGGCTGCCAGAGAGCTCCTGGTTTTTGATGTCCAGAATCTCCTGATTGAGGCCATCCAGCGACGACTTCAGCGCCCAGTAAACGCGCTTCCCTTCTCGCGTCAGCTCCACTTTGCGGTGCGAGCGGACAAAGAGCTGGATCCCCAGCTCCTCTTCCAGCTGATTAATCCGGTGACTGACGGCGCTTGGGGTGAGCGCCAGCTCGTCTGCGGCCAGGGCGAACGACTCGTGCCGCGCCGCCACCTCAAACGTCGACAGCCTGGAGAGTTGCCAGCCGTTGAGCAACCGGGTACCTAAGGTTTTGAGTACATCCATTATGCGCTCCTGGCAAAAAAGGGGATCTGGATGATAAAAAAATAATGCAAGAACTTCCGCTCAAGGATGAATTAATTTGACCCATAGCATATTCATAGGTCGCTTTTAGAGCTAAATCACCTTTTTGATTCAATTTGGCTCACCTGAAAGGCCATTTATATCGTTTGTCAGCCCATGCCGAGTTTCTGTTCAATAACCACACGTTACTTACGGCGAGGTGGGGTATGGAATCGCAAATCTGGGTTGTGAGCACGCTGCTGATTAGCATCGTGTTAATCGTCTTAACGATCGTCAAACTGAAGTTTCATCCGTTTCTGGCGCTGCTGCTGGCGAGCTTTTTCGTCGGGGCGATGATGGGGATGGGTCCGCTGGAGATGGTCAACGCCATTGAGAGCGGCATCGGCGGCACGCTGGGCTTCCTGGCGGCGGTGATCGGTCTCGGTACTATCCTCGGCAAGATGATGGAAGTCTCCGGCGCGGCGGAGCGCATCGGCCTGACGCTGCAGCGCTGCCGCTGGCTGTCGGCGGACGTGATTATGGTGCTGGTCGGCCTGATCTGCGGTATTACCCTGTTTGTCGAAGTCGGCGTGGTGCTGCTGATCCCGCTGGCGTTCTCCATCGCTAAAAAAACCAATACCTCGCTGCTGAAGCTGGCTATTCCGCTGTGTACGGCCCTGATGGCGGTGCATTGCGTGGTGCCGCCGCATCCGGCTGCGCTGTTCGTGGCGAATAAACTGGGCGCCGATATCGGGACGGTTATCGTCTATGGCCTGCTGGTCGGTCTGATCGCCTCGCTGGTCGGCGGCCCGCTGTTCCTCAGGCTGCTCGGCAACCGCCTGCCGTTTAAATCGGTGCCAGCCGAGTTTTCCAACCTCGACGTTCGCGAAGAATCGACGCTGCCCTCGCTCGGCGCTACGCTATTTACCGTGTTGTTACCGATTGGGCTGATGCTGGTGAAAACCGTCGCTGAACTGAATATGGCGCAAGGCGGCACGCTGTATACAGTGCTGGAATTTATCGGCAACCCCATCACCGCGATGTTTATTGCCGTTTTTGTCGCCTATTACATTCTCGGCATTCGTCGGCAGATGGGGATGGGCGTCCTGCTGACTCATACTGAAAACGGCTTCGGATCGATCGCCAACATCCTGCTGATTATTGGCGCTGGCGGCGCGTTCAACGCGATTTTGAAATCCAGCGGCCTGGCCGATAGCCTGGCGGTGATCCTCTCGAATCTGCATATGCATCCGATTCTGCTGGCCTGGCTGGTGGCGCTTATCCTGCACGCCGCCGTCGGCTCCGCTACCGTGGCGATGATGGGCGCTACCGCCATCGTTGCGCCGATGCTGCCGCTTTATCCTGGCGTAAGCCCGGAGATCATCGCCATTGCCATCGGTTCCGGCGCCATTGGCTGCACGATCGTCACCGATTCCCTGTTCTGGCTGGTAAAACAGTACTGCGGCGCCAGCCTCAGCGAAACGTTCAAGTACTACACGACAGCGACATTTATCGCGTCACTACTTGCACTGGCCGCCACCTTCCTGCTTTCTTTCATTATCTGAGCGCAAAGAGACGTATGATGAAACACGCTGACCTGACCACCTTAACCGCGACCTTCCCGCTTGTGCAGGATCTGATCGCCCTGAAAGAAACCACCTGGTTTAACCCGGCCACCACCACCCTGGCGCAAGGGTTACCTTACGTCGGTCTGACCGCCGACGATGTGCAAGACGCCCATGCCCGCCTTCAGCGCTTCGCGCCCTATCTGGCGGAAGCTTTCCCGGAAACGGCCGCCAGCGGCGGGATTATCGAATCGGAAGTGGTTGCCATTCCGGCAATGAAACGCAGCCTTGAGCAAAAGTTCGGCCAGCCGATTAGCGGCGATCTGCTGCTGAAAAAAGACAGCCACCTGCCGATTTCGGGTTCCATTAAGGCGCGTGGCGGGATTTATGAAGTGCTGACCCATGCGGAAAAGCTGGCGCTGGAGGCCGGACTGCTCACCACCGCAGATGATTATCGCAAATTGCTGACACCGGAATTTAAACAGTTCTTCAGCCAGTACAGCATCGCTGTCGGCTCCACCGGCAACCTCGGGATGTCGATCGGCATCATGAGCGCGCGCATCGGCTTTAAGGTTACGGTACATATGTCGGCGGATGCCCGGGCGTGGAAAAAAGCCAAACTGCGCAGCCACGGCGTGACGGTCATTGAGTACCAAGAGGACTACGGCGTCGCCGTCGAACAGGGGCGCAAGGCAGCGGAATCCGACCCGAACTGCTTTTTCATTGATGATGAAAACTCGCGCACGCTGTTCCTCGGCTATGCCGTAGCCGGCGAGCGCCTGAAGGCGCAGTTTGCCAAAGCAGGGCGCGTGGTCGATGCCGATCACCCGCTGTTCGTCTACCTGCCGTGCGGCGTTGGCGGCGGCCCCGGCGGCGTGGCATTCGGCCTGAAGCTGGCCTTCGGCGACCACGTTCACTGCCTGTTCGCCGAACCGACCCACTCGCCCTGCATGCTGCTCGGCGTCTATACCGGGCTCCACGACCAGATAGCGGTGCAGGATTTAGGCATTGATAACCTGACCGCCGCCGACGGTCTGGCGGTCGGCCGGGCGTCCGGGTTCGTTGGCCGGGCAATGGAGCGCCTGCTCGACGGGTTCTATACCCTTGATGATCAGACGATGTACGACATGCTGGGCTGGCTGGCGACAGCGGAAAACATTCGCCTTGAACCGTCCGCGCTGGCCGGAATGGCCGGGCCGCAGCGGGTCTGCGCCAGCCAGGCGTACCATCAGCTACAAGGTCTGAGTGAACAACAGCTGCAGCAGGCCACCCACCTGGTGTGGGCCACCGGCGGCGGCATGGTGCCGGAAGAGGAGATGGCGCAATATCTGGCGAAGGGGCGCTAATCTTCAGCGCAGCAGCGGCATCAGCGCCTCTGGCGGCCGCTGCTGTCGGCGCAGGTCCCGCATCACTCGCATATAGGGCCCGCTAAGATCGTAGAACTGCCGGTAACCCGCGCACAGCGGGTCTTCCTGTTCGCCGCAGCGGCACAGGCGCAACCACGGGCAGCCGTAGCAGGTACTGTTGGCCGCTGGCGCGCCTGGCTGGGTCAGCGTCTCGCCGCACCAGGCGCTCAGCGTCTCACTAAACAGCAAAATATGGATGCGCCCAATATCTTCCCGCACCCAGCGGTGAAAGACAGCACAGAGAAACTCCCCCCAGAGCGCGGCGTCGCCGGCCGCCAGCTGCGGAATAAAATGGATAGCGGTGAGCCCCTGTTGACGCAGTTGTGCATAGAACGCCTGCGGCTGATGGCAATGATGCGCCTCCACCACGACAGCCTGAAAGGGTGTGTCATGTTGCTGGCCGGGGGCATGAGTGAGAGGCAAATTCGCCGGACATCCTGTCATGACATATCCCTAATGAATAAAACGATCGGTTGAAGGTGAGTAACAGCAAACAGGAATGCCAGAGAAAGTACTGCGAGTGCGATCAAAAATTTGTCACGAACCGCCCGCGGCTGTAAAAAATCGCTATCGTCGACGTCCATCAGATGACGACGGCGGGTATAGCCCCAGAGGATCACCGCCACTATCGCCAACACGCCGATCGACAGCCAGAACGGCAGGCCGGCGCGGTGCCAGCTGTGTTTAATCGCCAGCGCCATCAGCGCGCCATAGCCCAACAGAGTGCGAAACCAGGCCAGCGAGGTGCGCTCTGGCTGTAGTCCCGGATCGCCTTCCCGCCGCGCCCGGCGTTTATCCGCCATACACCACCAGCAGCATCACCGCGGCCACCACCGCCAACAGCAGGATGCTAATCACCAGCAGCGTGCGGGTATAGGGAAGGTCCTGTTTCAGACGCATCGCTTTCTCGTTATTCAGCCAGCGCAGATAGCCATAGATGGCCATGCCGCCGGCAAAGAGACACAGCAGCAGGGCAAGAATTTCACGGATCAGCGGCGTGGCAAAGTCCGGCGCTAACTGGTCAAGGCCGACGCCGGCGGCGAGAAAACCGAGCGCCGTGCGGATCCACGCCAGAAAGGTGCGTTCGTTAGCCAGCGAAAAGCGGTAATCCGGCGCTTCGCCGAGGCGGGAGATTTTCATTACAGTTCCTTGTTCATCGCGCTGCAGGCTTCAGCATAGCGTAAATCAGGAACCGGGGAGAAGAACCGGCGCCCCGCGGGCGCCGGTCAAACAGCGGGGATTAATGCAGCTCAGGCCAGTAATCTTTGTTGGCCGCAATCAGGTCGTCGAGGATCGCTTTCGCCACCGAGGCGCTCGGTACGGTTTTCGACAGGGTAATCGCCTGCCACAGCTTGTGGTAAGAGCGCTGTTCCCAGGCATCGACCACCAGTTTTTCCACTGCTACCTGCTGGCTCATCATCCCTTTCTGGAAGTGCGGGATGTCGCCAACCGTCAGCGGTTCCGGTCCGTTGTGACCCACCAGACAAGGGATCTCCACCATCGCGTCAGCGTCAAAGTTATGGATCGCGCCGTTGTTTGGCACAATCAGCAGCATCCTTTCCTGCGTGTTAAAGGCGATGGCCGTCGCCAGATCGACGATATACGACGCATGCTCGTCAATCTCCAGATCGCCAGCGGTGGATTTCCCGGCGGCAATAATCGCCCGGCAGGCGCTGAAGACGTTTTTCTCCCGATGATCCATCACCTCATTGGCGCGAGTACGCTCCGGGTTGGAGTGAGCCACCACGTAGTCCGGGAACAGGTAATATTTCAGGTAGGTGTTCGGCATGGTCTGCGGATCCAGCGCCTGCACGTCTTTCGCTTTAGCAAAGGTATCGTTCCAGCTGGCCTCGGTGTGCGGATCGTTAGAGGGCGGCACATAGCCATATTTCGCCACATATTCACGCAGTTTCGGCATCAAATCGTTGCCGTCGAGGTCCTCAATCGATGTCCACCAGCCGAAGTGATTGAGGCCGTAGTAGCGCACGCGCATCTGTTTGCGATCTTTGAGGCCGACAATCTGTGCCATCCGCCCTTCAATGCCGATCGGCATATCGCAGATATTGAGGATTTTGGCGTTCGGCCGCAGACGTCGGGTGGCTTCCGCCACAATCGCCGCCGGGTTGGAGTAGTTAAGCATCCAGGCGTTCGGCGAATATTTTTCCATATAATCCACCAGCTCCAGCACGCCGCCGATAGAGCGCATACCGTAGGCGATCCCCCCCGGACCGCAGGTCTCCTGGCCCAGCACGCCGTGGCGCAGCGGGATTTTCTCATCCTGTTCACGCATCGGATATTTACCGACGCGGATATGTGCCATGACGAAATCAACATCGGTAAACGCCGCCTGCGGATCGGTGGTATAGCTGAATTCAATCTCCGGCGCCTGCTCTTTGAGGATCACTTTGCACGCCTCGGCGATGGTCTCCTGACGCGCGCCGTCGTTGTCGTAAAATTTCAGCGACCGCAACGGAAAACGATCCTGGTTTGCCAGCAGCATCAGAACAATGCCCGGGGTGAAGGTGCTGCCGCCGCCTGCGATAACAACTGAGAATTTTTTCATGATACTGCCTCCGTCATGGTGGTATGTTCGGTCGAAAGAGAATCTTTCATCAGGTTTTCCAGCTGGTCGCGCACCTGGGGAACGTGCAGGCCGACGATGACCTGAATCCCGTTGCCGCGGCGTACTACCCCGTGGGCGCCCAGCGCTTTAAAGACGTCGTCACTTTGCGTTTTCGCCATATCGACCAGCGCGATGCGCAGTCGGGTGGCGCAGTTGTTGATGCTTTCAATGTTGTCGGCGCCGCCGAGGGCCTGCAGGAAGCCAGCGGCCTGACCCAGCCGGGTCTCTGGCGCGGCGGCAGCCGTGGTTTTACCTCGTGCCGCCTGGTAATCGGCCTTGCTGTAGAGCTTGATTTCGCTCTCTTCCCGGCCAGGCGTCTTCAGGTTCAGACGCAGGATCAGGGTGCGGAAGACCACGAAGTAGAGGGCGGTGAAACAGAGGCCGATGCCTATCTGAATGAACATCATCGAGGCGTGGTGATGGAACATCGGGATCCAGTTTTGCGGCAAGAATTGATCGAGCAGGCCGCCGCCGAAATTGCCCACCACGCCGCAGATGTACATCACCGTCGCCATGGTCGCCGCCAGCACCGCGTGAACGGCGAACAGCAGCGGCGAGATGAACAGGAAGGTGAACTCCAGCGGTTCGGTGATCCCGACCAGCATCGCGGTCAGGGTGGCGGGGATCAGCAGGCCGGCGACCTTGACGCGATTTTCCGGCGCGGCAGTGAAGTAGAGCGCCAGCGCAATCCCCACCGAACCAAACACTTTCGAGTTACCGTGCAGAGCAAAGCCGCCCTCCGGGAACAACGTCTTCAGCGGTTCCGTACTCTGACTGAACGCCTGCAGATGCTCCGCCCAGTAGACCTGCAGACCGCCCTCCACCACCGCCGGGCCAAAGATGAACGGGCCATAGACGAAGTGGTGCAGGCCGGTGGGGATCAGAATGCGCTCAAGGAAGATGTAGACCCACACCCCAAGCGCCCCGGCTGAGCGCAGGAAGGCCTGCAGCGATTCAATGCCCAGCTGAACCTTTGGCCAGCCGAGCAGGGTCAACCAGGCACAGGGGATCATCGCGAGGAAAGCGACAATGACCACAAACGATGATCCCTGAAAGATGCCGAGGAACACCGGCAGGGGTTTATCGAAATAGCGATTGTGCAGGGCCGTCACCAGACCGGAGATGACGATGGCGCCGATAATGCTGGTGTCGAGGGTTTTGATCCCGGCAATCATCGTCAGGCCGCTGCCTGCAGTGGGTTCAACGGAAAAGTCGACGCCGAAGAAGTGGCCCCAGGTCATCCCCATGGCGTTGATAAAGTAGTTCCAGGTGAGAAAACTCACCAGCACCGCCAGACAGGCCCGGCCCTGGGCCTGTTTCGCCAGACCGATCGGCAGACCGACGGCGAAAATCAGCGGCATATTACGAAAGACGGTCCAGCCGCCCTCTTCAATGATGTGAACGATCTGGGCAAACAGGCTGTCGGGTGCGGTCAGCGCTTCGCCGACGAACATCGGGTTGCGCAGCATGATGGCGATACCGACCACGATCCCGGCAAAAGGAAACAACAAAACCGGGGTAAACATGGCGCCGCCAAAGCGTTGTATTTGACTGAGCATTTGAAAATCCTCATGTAACAACTCGTAGGGTGAGTGGCCTTCTTTTTCTTGATTACCGGCCTGACTCGAGAATAGAAATTTGCCCGTCCGACAACATGTCGCGCCGTTGCGATTCGTGATCCCATTCATGGTTTTAATTTGGCCAAAGTTGTCTACTTCTATAACCAAAGTTAGACATCGATAAGTCAGACAGTGGAATTAACGAAATGAATGAGTACTAATTACTTGTAATAAATCTATTTTTTTAACGAAAAGAGAAGACAGCGACATTCCACTTTCCTGCACAAGAGGACTACTGGTGATCTACAAATCCATTGCTGACCGCCTGCGGCTGCGGCTGAATTCCGCCGACTTCGCCATCGGTAGCCCGCTACCGGGAGAGAAAAAACTGGCCGAGGAGTTCGGGGTGGCGCGCATGACTATCCGCAAAGCCATCGACCTGCTGGTGGACTGGGGATTGGTTGTGCGTCGCCACGGCTCGGGGACGTTCGTGGCGCGTAAGGACGTCCATCATGAAACCAGCAATCTCACTGGCCTGGCGGAAGTGCTGCGCAAGCAGGGTAAAGAGGTGGTGAGTCAGGTGCTGGCCTTTGAGGTGATGCCTGCTCCGCCGGCCATCGCCAGCCTGCTGCGGATTAAAATTGATGAACGGATCTACTTCTCACGGCGGGTGCGCTACGTCGATGGCAAGCCGCTGATGCTGGAGGATAGCTATATGCCAGTGAAGCTGTTCCGCAACCTGTCGCTGAGCCATCTGGAGGGTTCGAAATTTGATTATATTGAGAAGGAGTGCGGGATCATCATCAGCGGGAATTATGAAACGCTGACGCCAGTGCTGGCGGACAAGCAGCTGGCGCGCTCAATGAATGTCCCTGAGCAGACGCCGCTGCTGCGTATTACCTCCCTTTCCTACAGCGACAGCGGCGAGTTTCTTAACTATTCCGTCATGTTCCGCAACGCCAGCGAGTATCAGGTGGATTACCACCTGCGCCGCGTCCAGGCGCAAAGCCCGCTAGCTCAGCCCCCAGAACAGCACGGCGAGTAGCTGCGGGGTGATAATCCGCAGGAACATCACCAGCGGATAGACGGTGGCGTAAGAGAGCGCCGCCGCGCCGCTGGTGGCGTGCAGATTGTTGGCGAAGGCCAGCGCCGGTGGGTCAGTCATGGAGCCGGCCAGCATGCCGCACAGCGTCAGATAGTTCATTTTCGCCAGCATGCGCGCGAGAATGCCTACCGTTAGCAGCGGAATGGCGGTGATGAAAATGCCGTAGGCGATCCAGCTCAGGCCCTCGCCCTGGGTCAGAGTGGCGACAAAGTCGCCCCCCGATTTTAGCCCGACCACCGCCAGAAACAGCACGATCCCCAGCTCGCGCAGCGCCAGGTTGGCGCTCGGCGGCATAAACCAGTACAGCTTGCCGATGCTGCCGATACGCCCGAGGATCAGCGCCATAATCAGCGGCCCACCGGCCAGCCCCAGCTTCAGTGCGGCAGGAAAGCCGGGAATAAACAACGGGATAGACCCCAGCAGTACCCCGAGTCCGATGCCGATAAACACCGGCAGCATCTGGACCTGCTGCAGCTTCTGCTGAGCGTTACCCAGTTCGGCGGCCACGGCGTCAATCGCCTCCTGACGACCGACCAGGTTGAGGATGTCACCAAACTGCAGGCTGGCGCTGCTGCTGGCCACCAGCTCGACGCCAGCGCGATTCAGCCGGGAGATCACCACGTCATAGCGCTGTTTGACGTGCAGATCGCGTATTTTCTTCCCCAGCACTTTTTCGTTAGTGACCACCACCCGCTCGACTTTCAGATCGGTGCCGCGCGTCGACAGCGAGGTGGCCACCTCCTGGCCAATCACCAGCTGCGCATTGTGCAGATCCTCCGGTCGCCCCACCAGGTGCAACAGGTCGCCCGCCTGAATAAGGGTGCCCGGCGCAGGTACCATCAACAGCTCACCGCGCTTCAGCCGCGAACAGACGATGTTGTCGCTATTGAGCATCGGCACATCCTGAATCGCCATCTGGTTGAGGTTGGGGTTCTCCACCCGCACGTTAATGGTGTGCAAATGAGCGTGGCCGTTGCCGCTGCTCTCCTCAAACCGCTGGGCCTCTTTCTCCACATTGATTCGGAAGAACAGGCGCACCAGCCACATGGTCAGCAGAATGCCGCAGATGCCGAACGGATACGCCATCGCGTAACTCATCCCCATCTGATCGACCACCTCGAACGGTACGCCGAGATCGCGGAGAATTTGCTGCCCGGCCCCCAGCGCTGGCGTGTTGGTCACCGCACCGGAGAAGATACCGAGCACCACCGGGAGAGGAATATCGAACAGTTTATGCAGCACCGCGGTCACCAGGCCGCCGAGGATAACAATAAGGATAGCGAACAGATTGAGCCGCAGGCCTGAGACCCGCAGCGAGGCGAAAAAGCCCGGCCCCACCTGAATACCGATGGTGTAGACGAACAGGATCAAGCCGAATTCCTGAATAAAATGCAGCATCGGGCTGCTGAGGGCGACACCCGCCTGATCGACAAAGTGGCCGACAATAATCCCGCCAAACAGGACACCGCCAATGCCAAAGCCGACGCCGCGGATTTTGACATTGCCGATCCACAACCCCACTACCGCCACCAGCGCCAGCACGCTGACCGTCAATGCTATCTCACTCATGGTATCGTCCCTGTGAATAACACCATTAACTACAGGGATTATGACCGCTGCCAGACGGGTTGTATGCCGCCTGGCGCACAATACCAGCAAACAGACCGGCACAAAAAAGCCCCGAAAAACGGGGCCTTATCAGTAGGTTACTTTATTAGCTATTTAGCGCCGGTCGTTCGCTGATGGCGATACGCTGCGGGGCAATCTGCTCAGGCTCATTGCGGGTCAGATCGATATGCAGCAGGCCATTGGTGAAGGTCGCGCCAGAGACCTCCATGTTGTCGGCGAGGGTGAAGCTCAGGCTGAAGGCCTGGCTCACCAGCCCCTGGTGCAGCCATGTGGTCTCTTTTTCCGGCTGCTGCGGCGTGCCTTTCACCACCAGACGGGTGCCTTCCAGTTGAATATCCAGATCTTCCTGACGGAAACCGGCCAGCGCAAGGGTAATGCGATAGTGGTTATCGTCGCTTTTTTCGATGTTATAGGGCGGGAAGCTCTGGCTTTCACCGGCGGTTTGCAGGGCGTTGGCCAGTTTGTCAAAACCGATCCATTGACGCAGCAGGGGGGATAAATCGTAGTTACGCATAGTGTTTTCTCCTTCTAAGAAGCGAGTGAATACCTGCGAATTCTGTAAATTCGCATCTGCTCCCTGACGGCGAGCAGGTAGTTACATCAGGCCGCCACGCGGCCTGAAACGGACAATTAGTTGATTTCGATGCGGCGCGGCTTGTTCGCTTCCGGGATCACGCGTTCCAGATCGATATACAGCAGGCCGTTCACCAGGTTGGCGCCGCGGACGTGAATATTTTCCGCCAGCTGGAATTTGCGCTCGAAGTTACGCTCGGCGATCCCCTGATACAGGTAGGTCCGCTCTTTCTGCTCGGCGGCGTGGGCGCCTTTGACGATCAGCAGATTGTCCTGGGCCGTGATCTCCAGCTCGCTTTCAGCAAAGCCAGCCACCGCGATAGCGATGCGATAGTGGTTTTCGTCTACCAGCTCGACATTATACGGAGGGTAGCCGCCGTTGCTCTGGCTTTGATTGTTTTCCAGCAGGTTGAACAGGCGGTCGAAACCAATGGCTGAACGATATAGCGGGGAGAGATCGAAGTTACGCATAGTAAATAGCTCCTGAAAATCAGCGAGAATCAAATGACCTTCCATCGTGGACAGGCCGCGGTAATCCGGAATACCCCTCAGGCGTATTCTCAGTGGGTTACACCTATAAAATGGGTTTCTCCCCGTGCTTTTCAAGGGATTGAGGGCGAATTTTTTTGCAGTTTGCCGATGATTGCTTAGACTGGGGGGAGGAGCACAAAAAGCAAAGTGCGATGCCCGCCACAGTGCGGCGCAATAACGCTATGCATTCACGGGTTGGCCCGATATAACCGCTGAAAGGTTATCTCAACGCCCGAAACGACGATGGAAGAACAATGAAAAGCAGACGACTGTTAAAGCTGGTCCTGTTCAGCGGGATAATAAGCCTGAGCGGTTGCTCCAGCGTAATGTCACATACCGGTGGCAAAGAGGGAACCTATCCGGGCACGCGATCCAGTGCGCAAACGCTGGGAGACAGCGATACCAACTGGGGTGTGAAATCACTGGTGGCGCTGGACATGCCGTTCACCGCCGTCATGGATACCCTGCTGCTGCCGTGGGATATGTTCCGCACCGACAGCTCAATCAAATCACGGGTCGAAAAAAGCGAGAAGGCCACGCTGGCGACCAACTCGGTGATACCGCCAGCGCCGATGCCTGCCCAGTAAGTTATCGTCCGGTCTGTGTGACCCACAGCTGGCGATAACCGTCCACCTCCTCCATCCAGGCAATCTGTTTACCGTCTGGCGAAAAGACGATCGCATCAGCAGAGGGCGCATGCGCATGCACCTTGGTTAAAAAGGTGATATCGCCTGTGCCGGCATGGCAGCAGGCAATCCGATCCTCCAGCACAAAGCCCAGCCACTCTCCTGATGGATGCCAGTTAAACGCCGACTGGATACCCGACGCATGATACGTCAACTGACGCGGCTCGCCCCCCTGCGGTGAAATAAGCCACAGCTGCACCACGCCGGCGTCATCGCACATCAGAAAGGCTATCGCCGTCGCCTGGGGATTGGCGCGCACCCAGTGGCGCGGGACGTTCACCAGTCCCGGGTAGCGGCGATGGTGGGTGAAGGTCAAACGACGCTGACTGACGCCCGCCGGCGGCGCCGGCATTGTGGTTGCGGTACCGGCCAGCGGCGCCCCGCCAGGCTGCTTCCAGCCGGCTTCATCCTGCGGCAGATCGACAATAAACAGCTCAGGCACTTTATCGCCATTTTCCGCCAGGGTATCGCCAATAAACGCCAGCGCATGGTTCCCGACCCAGCCCTCTTCATAGGCGCGATTAATCTCATCGCTGCCCGGCACGGGAGTCGGTGTCGTGCGGCTTACCAGCACGCACCAGTGGCTGCCGCTATATTCGCGCGGATGCTTTCCCTGCGGCGTCACCGGCCCATATGGCGCCGCCACGCCGACGTTGCGCAAGTCCAGCGCCGGGTCGCGCTCGTGCAGCACGTGGTCGTTATAGGTAAAGCTGACGAACTGACCATTGGGGCTATAGACATGGACGTGGCTGCCGCCGCGCAGCGCGCCGGGCGTGTAAGGGGCGGTAATGTCCATGGCGTCCAGATTCTCGACGGCCCCCTGAAAGGCCACCACCCCGCGGCGATGATGAAAATCATACTGCCACTGCGCATCCGGCTGCTCGGGGCCATGAATAAACACATAGCGCTCCTGGGTTGGATGCACGGTCACCACGCCAACGCGCGCGCCTTGCGTGGCATGATAGACGGTCTCCACAGTACCGCTGTTTACGTTCACTCGCTCAATGGTTTCACCGGTGAACGACGCGCCGGACGGGCGGACGTCGAACACCAGCCACTGGCTGTCGGGGGTCCAGGTGCGGGTGTTAGTGAGCTGGTGGTTGCGAGGGGCAAAGGTAACTTGTTTCATGGCGTGCTGACCTGGCCGATATAAGAGTGGCGTTAGCATACCGCAATCCGCGCGGGGTTGAATGCCCGACAATGTGCTTAAAACGCTTCTCCAACCTGGAAATAGAACCCGCTGCTGCCTTTGCCGATGCCGTAATCAAGACGGATATTGACCCGCGGCTTGAACTCGAAACGATAGCCAACGCCGCCGGTAGGCAGCCAGCGGCCATTGTTCAGCGATGACAGCGACGGCCCCATTGTTCCCGCCCCGACCCAGGCCACAATCCCATGCCGCCAGGTGAGCTGCCGACGGTATTCCAGTTGGCTGCTAACGACGTTTTTATCCCGGTAGCGCCCCTGATAGTAGCCGCGCATCCGCTCGTCGCTGCCCAGCAGGGGCATCATGCTCCACGGTACATCCCCTTGGGTGAAGGCGCCATCGGCCTCCCAGGCGAGCACGCTTTTCTCGCTCAGGGTATGATAATGGCTATAGTGCAGCTGAAATTCATCAAAACGGGTATCGCTGCCTAACCCGGGGGCGTAATGGGTGTAGCGGAAGTTGGCATACTGGCCCCGGCGCGGGTTGGGGACAAAGTCGCGATCGTCCCAGTTGATATCGATGCTGGCGCCAGAGCTGAATACCGACGGTCCCTGTGGGGTACTTTCTATTTTCGGTAAATCGTCGTGGTCCATTTCATCGGCATTCTGCGTCGCCAGCGACCACCCCGCGCCGAGATAAACATTGTCGATCAGTTGCCGGTAGATTGTCGGGCGCAGGGTCAGCACCTGGGCGGTATATTTTTCCTTCTCGTTGTCTTTATCTCCGGCGTGAAAACCCTGCCCCCAGTAGTAAGTCGGGGTATTGGCCATCGACCCTTCAACAAATACGCGCCACAGATCGTTGTCGAAAAAGGCGTAGTTTTTCACGCTGAGGCCAAACGCGCCGGTGGAGCTGGCGTAGCCGCTGAGCGTCAGGGTGGAATTCTGGCTGGTGGTATCCTGCGGATCGGGGCGATACATGCCGACGACCGCGGTGCCGATGCCCAGCCCCAGCTCCGGCGTATAGAACGGACCGGGCATCACACCCCAGTCGATGACTTTGCTGGCGTCGAACTTATCGCTGGCGCCGAGATGCTGCAGCCAGCCGTCGATTTTCTCGCGGCTGAGCGTCTCGGCCTGGCTGCCTGTCGGGTAGGCCATCAGCAGCAGAAAAAGGATAAACGGTCGGCTCAAAAGCGATACTCACCGGCGATAAAAAAACTGTTACGTTCGGCAAAGCCAAACTCGGTAGTAATATTGAAATGCTGCGTCAGCTCGTACTGCGCGCCCACCAGTACGTTCCACGGCGACTGTAAATGCTGTTTCACATCGAAGCGGCCGTTATTGTCCTGATTGGCCAGATTGACCATATTTTGCAGCATCGGCGACGGCATTGAGAGATCGTTAAGGCTGCCCTTAAACTCCTGCTGCACATCCTGATACATGCTGCCGACCCACAGGTTCAGCTTTCCGGCGGGGAGATGCAGCGCATCGACCGATGGCGTAGTGAAACGATAGCCTACGCGCGGCGAAAAGGTAAACGCGTCGATGCTACCGTCGAGGATATCAAAGCGCGTTTGCGTGTAGTTGGCGTCCAGCACGGTAAACCAGTTGCCGACGCCGCCCACCAGGGTGGTGCCCATCCCGTAGGTGGTGCCTTTAAAATCGAGACGAAAGTCGAGATCCTGCATCCCCGGCAGGGGCACCACTTTACCGTTCGGTCCCTTCAGGCCGACAGCTATCTGCGAAATTGAATGCCCTTCGGTGTGTCCGACGAGGCCATAAACGTTCATAAATGGCAGCAGCCAGGCATCCAGCTTAAGCGTCTCGGTTTTGCTGCTTTCCCGCGTATTACCGACGCCAATCTGGAAGGCGTTATCCAGCGAGACCGGCCCATTAGCGAAAATGTTCTTCACGGCGTGTTTGCAGACAGGATCCTTACCGCAATCGATGTTACGGCCATCCAGCGACAGCCCGGTGAAGTTAATGCTGTCGACATTAATATTCTGCCGCATATCCATATAGTTCATGCTGACGCCGAACGGCAGCGGCAGGACGTAGCCGCGTTTTCTGGCCTCATCGCCTAAAAAAGGCAATATCGCGGTTGGTTCCGCTACTGCGGTCTCGGTTTTGACCGGCGCAGGCAGATCCGCCGGTTCTGCGCCGTGATAGGCGTATACCGGCTCAAGCGGCGCCGTTGGTTCCGCGGCCACGCAAATCTGTACAGAGGCGAATGGCAGCGCAACCAACATCAAACGGTGGTATATATTCATGAAAATTATGATGTTAGTGAAGCATTGCGAAAAAGAGGGCGGGTAGCTTATAGAATCCCCTGTACGGAATAAGGGATTTAAATGCGGATTAACATCTGTTCATGAAAAAAGAGAAGATCGGCCCGGACAACGCCGGGCCTGAAGAACGCTTACGCTAAAACGTATTTTTCAATGGCGAAGGCGACGCCATCTTCGAGGTTAGATTTGGTGATGAAGTTCGCCGCTTCTTTGACCGCGGGAATGGCGTTATCCATCGCCACGCCGACGCCGGCAAACTCAATCATCGCGATATCATTTTCCTGATCGCCAATCGCCATAATCTCTTCCGGTTTGATACCCAGCGCATCGGCCAGGGACTTCACGCCAGTGCCTTTATTGACGCGTTTATCCAGAATTTCGAGGAAGTACGGCGCACTTTTCAGCACGGTGTACTTCTCTTTCACTTCCGCCGGGATACGGGCGATGGCCTTATCCAGGATCGCCGGCTCATCGATCATCATCACCTTCAGCAGCTGGATCTCAGGGTCCATTTTTTCCGCTTCACAGAACACCAGCGGGATGGTCGCCACGTAGGATTCGTGGACGGTGTAGTAGCTGATATCGCGGTTCGCGGTGTAGAGCGTGTTGCGATCGAGCGCGTGGAAGTGAGAGCCAACCTCGCGGGAGAGCTGCTCGAGGAAACGATAGTCGTCATAGCTTAGCGCGGTTTGCGCAACGGTACTGCCGTCACCGGCCTTCTGCACCAGCGCGCCATTGTAGGTAATGCAGTAATCACCCGGCTGCTCCATATGCAGCTCTTTCAGATAGCTGTGGACGCCAGCGTAAGGGCGACCGGTGGTCAGCACCACGTTGACACCCCGCTCGCGCGCCGCGGCAATGGCGGCTTTCACCGCAGGAGAGATGGTATGGTCTGGCAGCAGCAGCGTGCCGTCCATATCGATTGCAATCAGTTTAATAGCCATAGGATCCCCGGGTAAGATGAGTCTTCCCTCATGCTAACGCGATTCCGCTCAAAAAACAGTAAAAGTGTCGGGCAGAAAGGGGGATGGAAGCGGGAGCGAAGAATCCCCTTTTAGCAGCAAAAAAAAGCCCGGTCACGCGATGCGACCGGGCTTACACATCCTGTTGCCCCGGTAAAACGCGTTACCGGGAAATACGCGGCTTAAATATCGATATTCGCCGCTTTCAGGGCGTTCTCTTCGATAAAGGCGCGACGCGGCTCAACGGCATCGCCCATCAGGGTGGTGAACAGCTGGTCGGCAGCGATCGCATCCTTAACGGTTACGCGCAGCATGCGGCGGCTGTCCGGATCCATGGTGGTTTCCCACAGCTGATCCGGGTTCATCTCGCCCAGACCTTTATAGCGCTGGATGGAGAGACCGCGACGGGACTCCTTCACCAGCCAGTCTAGGGCCTGCTCGAAGCTGGCTACCGGCTGACGGCGTTCGCCGCGCTCGATGTAGGCATCTTCTTCCATCAGGCCGCGCAGTTTCTCGCCCAGGGTGCAGATACGGCGATATTCCGGCCCCATGATGAACTCGTTATCCAGCGGATAGTCGGTATCCACCCCGTGGGTACGGACGCGGATAATCGGCTCAAACTGCTGCAATTCACTGTTCTCGCGGACATCAAATTTCCACTGGCTGCCGTGCTGCTCTTTCTCATTCAGCTCGGAAACCAGGGTGTTCACCCAGCGGGTTACCTTCTGCTCGTCAGCCAGATCGGCCTCGGTCAGGGTCGGCTGATAGATAAGCTCTTTCAGCATCGCTTTCGGGAAGCGGCGCTCCATGCGGCCAATCATTTTCTGGGTGGCGTTGAACTCGGCAACCAGTTTTTCCAGCGGTTCGCCCGCCAGCGCCGGCGCATTGGCGTTGGTATGCAGGGTCGCACCGTCAAGAGCGATAGCGATCTGATACTGATCCATCGCTTCGTCGTCTTTAATGTACTGTTCCTGCTTGCCTTTCTTCACTTTGTACAGCGGCGGCTGGGCAATGTAGACATGGCCGCGTTCGACGATTTCCGGCATCTGACGGTAGAAGAAGGTCAACAGCAGGGTACGAATGTGCGAGCCGTCGACGTCCGCATCGGTCATGATGATGATGCTGTGATAGCGCAGTTTATCCGGGTTGTACTCATCGCGGCCGATGCCGCAGCCAAGGGCGGTGATCAGCGTCGCCACTTCCTGGGAAGAGAGCATTTTATCGAAGCGGGCTTTCTCAACGTTGAGGATTTTACCCTTCAGCGGCAGGATCGCCTGGTTCTTACGGTTACGACCCTGTTTAGCAGAGCCGCCCGCGGAGTCCCCTTCCACGAGGTACAGTTCAGACAGCGCCGGGTCGCGTTCCTGGCAATCCGCCAGTTTGCCCGGCAGGCCTGCCAGATCCAGCGCGCCTTTACGGCGGGTCATTTCACGGGCGCGACGTGCGGCCTCACGGGCGCGCGCGGCGTCAATAATTTTGCCGACCACGATTTTGGCATCGGATGGGTTTTCCAGCAGGTATTCGCTCAGCAGTTCGTTCATCTGCTGTTCTACCGCCGACTTCACCTCAGAGGAGACCAGTTTGTCTTTGGTCTGTGAGGAGAATTTCGGATCCGGCACTTTCACCGATACCACGGCGATCAGACCTTCACGCGCGTCGTCGCCGGTGGCGCTGACTTTCGCTTTTTTGCTGTAGCCTTCTTTATCCATGTAGGCGTTGAGGGTACGGGTCATCGCCGCGCGGAAGCCCGCCAGGTGAGTACCGCCGTCACGCTGTGGAATGTTGTTGGTAAAGCAGTAGATGTTTTCCTGGAAACCGTCGTTCCACTGCAGCGCCACTTCCACGCCGATACCGTCTTTTTCGGTGGAGAAATAGAAGATATTCGGATGGATCGGCGTTTTGTTCTTGTTGAGATACTCAACGAACGCCTTGATGCCGCCTTCGTAGTGGAAATGATCTTCTTTGCCGTCGCGCTTATCGCGCAGGCGGATAGAGACCCCTGAGTTCAGGAACGACAGCTCGCGCAGACGTTTCGCCAGGATGTCATATTCGAATTCAGTAACGTTGGTGAAGGTTTCATGGCTCGGCCAGAAACGCACCATGGTGCCGGTTTTATCGGTCTCGCCGGTCACCGCCAGCGGCGCCTGCGGTACACCGTGCACATAAATCTGTTTGTGGACTTTGTTATCGCGCTGGATAACCAGCTCCAGCTTCTGCGACAGGGCGTTAACCACCGAGACGCCTACGCCGTGCAGACCGCCGGACACTTTATAGGAGTTATCATCAAATTTACCGCCGGCGTGCAGGACGGTCATGATAACTTCCGCTGCGGAGACGCCCTCTTCCGGGTGAATGCCGGTTGGGATGCCGCGACCGTCATCCTGTACGGAGACGGAGTTATCGCTGTGGATAGTGACAACGATATCTTTGCAGTAACCCGCGAGCGCTTCGTCGATAGCGTTATCCACAACCTCGAATACCATGTGGTGCAGACCGGTGCCGTCATCCGTGTCGCCGATATACATACCCGGGCGCTTACGCACCGCATCCAGCCCTTTCAGGACTTTGATACTGGAGGAGTCATAAGAATTCGACATCAACGTTTCTCGCTCATTTAATCTTGGGTTAATCCGTTATTTTACCTTTTTCCACGCGGAACATCTTCGAATTTTTGTCCGACATGTCCATAACGTGTTCAGCGCTGATCGCGCTGACGAAAACCTGCGACTGCGTCGCTTTCAGGCGGCTGGATAACAGACCGCGGCGGGCATCATCAAGTTCCGAGGCAAAATCATCTATCAGGTACAGGCAGCGCCGCCCGCTGACGCGGGTTAGGAACTCACCTTGCGCCAGACGCAGGGCGCACATCAGCAGTTTAAGCTGCCCGCGCGACAAGGTATCTTCCACCGGCGCCCCGTCGGCGCGAATACGGAAATCCGCTTTATGCGGGCCGTGGGCGGTGTAGGTTAACATTCTGTCGCGCTCGAAATTCCGCTCCAGCACCTCCGCGTAGTCGGTCTCTTTTTCCCAACCGCGCTGGAAAGAGAAGGTGAGCGTGAATTCCGGTAAAAATTGCTGACAAGTATCCGCCATGTCTTCGACGATAGCGGCGCTGTATTCGGCACGCCAGCGGCTGATTTGTTCCGCCAGCGGAATGAGTTCCAGATCCCACGGTCGCAGCTGGGCATAGCGGCTGACCTGACGCAGCGCGGCGTTGCGCTGCTTGACCAGGCGCTTCAGGTTGCTCCAGGCGGTGAAGAATCCGGCTTCGTTATGAAAACATCCCCAATCGAGGAATGCTCTTCTGTATTTGGGGCCGCCGTTGAGTAAAGTAAACCCCTCCGGCGTAATCAGCTGCATCGGCATCAGGTGCGCCAGCTCCGCCACTTTGTGGCCGTCGGTGCCGTCGATGCGCACCTTGCTGTCACCCTGTTTGTCTTTGGTCAGGCCGATGGCGGTTTCCCGCTCTTCGCCCTGCAGGCGGCCGTGCAGGACAAAAGCCTCCTGCTCGTGGCGGATCACCCGGCCAATTTGCAAACTACGAAACGCCCGGCCATGACCGAGCGTATAGATAGCTTCCAGCACGCTGGTTTTGCCGCTGCCGTTCGCGCCAACCAGGAAGTTAAAGCCGGGAGATAAAGCGAGATCCGCATTTTCAATATTGCGGAAGTCTTTGATGAGCAAGCGCGTCAGTGACATATCAGCGTTCTTTGGGCCAGGGCGTTATCGGCGCAGCCAGTTTCAACGCGGACTGCGCGCAGACCCTGGAGCGTACACGAAGTACGTGACAGGGGCGAGCACAGCCCAGGTTGAAAATGGCAAGTAAGATAGCCTGATATTTTCCACTACAATCTCATAGGCATGACGACATAGGCGGCGGATTGTGAAGCCGCATCCTCAATCTGCACGCTCGACACCGAATCCGTCAGCAGAATGCGCACATTCTCGCATTTCAGCGCATTGAGCACATCCAGCACGTAGCTAACGTTGAAGCCAATCTCCATCTCCGTTCCGGCGTAGGTCACGTCAAGGATCTCTTCCGCCTCTTCCTGCTCCGGGTTGTTAGCGGTGATTTTCAGCTGATTTTCGCTGACGTACAGCCGCACGCCGCGGAATTTCTCGTTCGAGAGGATTGCCGCGCGGGCGAAGGCCTGCTTGAGAATGTCACAGCCAGCATCGAGATGTTTATCCGGATTTTTCGGCAATACGCGGCGATAATCCGGGAAACGGCCATCAACCAGCTTCGACGTAAAGATAAAATCGCCCACATGAGCGCGGATATTGTTGCTGCCAATCTGCACGCGCAGCGGGGTATCGCCGCCGTCGAGCATCCGCATCAACTCAATCACCCCTTTACGCGGCACGATCACCGAATGGTTCGGCAGCGACGCTTCCAGCGGCATCGAACAGACCGCCAGGCGGTGACCATCGGTGGCCACCGTGCGCAGTTCGCTGCCTTCGGTTTCAAACAGCATGCCGTTTAAGTAGTAACGAACATCCTGGTGCGCCATCGAGAACTGAGTGGCTTCGATCAGACGCTTCATGGTCGCCTGCGGCAGGGTAAATTCCACTTCGCTCTGCCAGTCATCCAGATTCGGGAAATCGGCAGCAGGCAGCGTCGACAGCGAGAAGCGGCTGCGGCCGGAACGCACCAGCATCCGATCGCCTTCCAGCTGAACCGCGATCTCCGCGCCTTCCGGCAGGCCGCGGCAGATATCAAAGAATTTACGCGCCGGAACGGTCGTTGCGCCCGCTTCGTGCGGCTGAACCAGCGCCACGCGCGCCACCATCTCCATTTCAAGATCGGTACCGGTCAGCGACAGTGCGCCGTCCGCGACCTGAAGCAGCAGGTTACCGAGAATGGGCAGCGTCGGACGACCACCTAACGGACCGCTCACCTGTTGCAGCGGTTTTAATAAATGTTCACGTTCTACGGTAAATTTCATAGCGTCACGAGGATAATGTTCTGATTAAATTGGAAAAATCTTCTTTAATGTCGTGGCTTTCTTCACGCAACTGCTCAATCTTACGGCAGGCGTGCAGCACGGTGGTATGGTCGCGGCCGCCAAACGCATCGCCGATTTCCGGCAGGCTGTGGTTGGTCAGCTCTTTGGCCAGCGCCATCGCCATCTGGCGAGGACGCGCCACCGAACGGGAGCGGCGCTTGGACAGCAGATCCGCTACCTTAATCTTGTAGTACTCCGCCACCGTCTTTTGAATATTGTCGATGGTGACCAGTTTTTCCTGCAGCGCCAACAGATCGCGCAGCGCTTCGCGCACGAAATCGATGGTGATCGCCCGGCCGGTGAAGTTGGCGTTGGCGATAACGCGGTTCAGCGCCCCCTCCAGCTCACGCACGTTTGAGCGCAGTCGCTTGGCAATAAAGAACGCCACTTCGCCCGGCAGGCGAATGTCGTTTTCATCGGCTTTTTTCATCAGGATCGCGACGCGGGTTTCCAGCTCCGGCGGCTCGATCGCCACCGTCAGACCCCAGCCGAAGCGGGATTTCAGACGATCTTCTACGCCGTTGATCTCTTTTGGATAACGATCCGACGTCAGGATGATCTGCTGATTACCTTCCAGCAGGGCATTGAAGGTGTGGAAAAACTCTTCCTGGGATCGCTCTTTATTAGCAAAGAACTGAATGTCATCGATCAGCAGGGCGTCAACGGATCGGTAGTAGCGTTTAAACTCTTCGATGGCGTTGTTTTGCAGCGCTTTGACCATGTCCTGGACGAAACGCTCGGAGTGCATATAGACCACTTTGGCGTTCGGCTTACGCGCCACAATGCCGTTACCCACCGCGTGCAACAGGTGGGTTTTCCCCAGACCGGTGCCGCCATAAAGGAACAGTGGGTTGTAGGCCCCGCCCGGGTTATCCGCCACCTGACGCGCCGCCGCGCGGGCCAGCTGGTTAGATTTACCTTCGACGAAGTTATCAAACGTGTGTTTCACGTTAACGTTAGAGCGGTAGGTCGGCTCCGCTGGCGCCGGGACATTATCCCAGCCTGGGCGCACGATCGTCGGCGCCACGCGCGCGGTCTGCACCTGCGCCGCCGGAATGGCCGCCGCAGCCGGGCTTACCGCTCCTTTCTGCAGCGAGCTGGCTGGCTTAGCACCCACCTCAAAACGCAGCTGCGGGGCATCAGCACCGCAAAAGTCATTGAGGAGTCCATTGATATTATTGAGGTATTTGTCCCTTACCCAGTCGAGCACAAAACGGTTTGGCGCATACAGTGCCAGCGTGTTATCGCTCAGTTCCGCCTGCAATGGGCGGATCCACATGCTGAATTCTGTGGCTGGTAACTCATCCTGCAATCGGGCAAGACACTGCTGCCAAAGCGAAAGTGACACGGCGGACTCCACTCGAACATAAAATCGATATCAAAGAAAAACAGAAACAATCATGATTGTTGGCACACGTCGACAAGACCCTGCATTAGCCGAAAAGCCCCTGCACAAAAGGGGTGACGTGCGAACCGCTATCTGCGGTTATTACCCGTTGCGGATCCGTGGATCGCGATCGGGACCGGGGATCATAGCCTAAACTGAGAAAGAGATCTTGTGTTTCTCAACAGATTCTTCCCGATTTATCCACAGGAAGGATCGAAACCGGGTAAGTGTAATCGATCCTGGGGAGAGTGAAGCACGATTTCCGCCGCATATTGGAAAAATTAATGAGCTATGCTGGTTTTGGGCGGAAACGATCTAACAAAGATCCTTCAGGATCCTTGCGCTTTACTGGCCAGGCCGTATAATCCCCCACCCGGCGCGTAATGCCCGTTTTCGTCACGCGTCTCAGCTTATTTTTTGTGCGACGAGGTGCGAGAAATAAGGAAAGAGAATTGACTCCGGAGTGTACAATTATTACAATCCGGCCTCTTTAATCACCCACGCTGAGGCGTAAGTCGTTCGAAGTTCGTTCGGGTCTACGCAAAAGTCAGTGAATTTATTCAAGTTTAGGTAGAAATCGCCATGAAACGCACTTTTCAACCGTCTGTACTGAAGCGCAACCGTTCTCACGGCTTCCGTGCTCGTATGGCTACTAAAAATGGTCGTCAGGTTCTGGCACGTCGTCGTGCTAAAGGCCGCGCTCGTCTGACCGTTTCCAAGTAATAAAGCTAACCCTGCGTGGTTAAGCTCGCATTTCCCAGGGAGTTACGCTTGTTAACTCCCAGTCATTTCACTTTCGTCTTCCAGCAGCCACAACGGGCTGGCACGCCGCAAATCACCATCCTCGGCCGCCTGAATTCGCTGGGGCATCCCCGCATCGGTCTCACCGTCGCCAAGAAAAACGTGAAACGCGCACATGAACGCAATCGGATTAAACGTCTGACGCGTGAAAGTTTTCGTTTGCGTCAACATGAACTCCCGCCAATGGATTTCGTGGTGGTGGCGAAAAGAGGGGTTGCCGACCTCGATAACCGTGCTCTCTCGGAAGCGTTGGAAAAATTATGGCGCCGCCATTGTCGCCTGGCTCGCGGGTCCTGATCGGCCTGATTAGAGTTTATCAGCGCCTGATTAGTCCGCTACTCGGGCCGCATTGTCGTTTCACCCCAACCTGTTCTCAATACGGAATTGAGGCCTTACGCAGGTTTGGTGTGATAAAAGGCAGTTGGTTGACAATGAAACGCGTATTAAAATGCCACCCTTTACACCCTGGTGGTGACGATCCCGTCCCGCCTGGACCATTTGATACCAGAGAACACTAACGATGGATTCGCAACGCAATCTTCTTATCATCGCTTTGTTGTTCGTGTCTTTCATGATCTGGCAAGCCTGGGAGCAGGACAAAAATCCGCAGCCCCAGCAGCAGACCACGCAGACTACGACCACAGCAGCGGGTAGCGCCGCCGACCAGGGCGTACCGGCCAGTGGCCAGGGGAAACTGATTACGGTTAAAACCGACGTGCTTGAACTGACTATCAACACCAACGGTGGCGATATTGAGCAGGCGCTGCTTCTGGCGTATCCAAAAACGCTGAAGTCGACCGAACCGTTCCAGTTACTGGAAACCACGCCGCAGTTTGTCTACCAGGCGCAGAGCGGCTTAACCGGCCGTGACGGTCCGGATAACCCGGCGAATGGCCCGCGTCCGCTGTACAGCGTCGATAAAGAGGCGTTTGTGCTGGCAGATGGCCAGGATGAAATCGTCATTCCGCTGACCTACACCGACAAAGCCGGCAACGTCTTCACCAAAACCTTCACCCTGAAACGTGGCGGCTATGCGGTGAACGTCGGTTATAGCGTGCAGAACGCCAGCGAGAAGCCTCTGGAAGTCTCGACCTTCGGTCAGTTGAAGCAGACCGCGGCGCTGCCGACCAGTCGCGATACGCAGACCGGCGGCCTGTCCACGATGCATACTTTCCGTGGCGCAGCGTTCTCGACTTCAGATACGAAATACGAAAAATATAAATTCGATACCATTCTGGACAACGAAAACCTGAACGTCAGCACCAAGAACGGTTGGGTTGCCATGCTGCAGCAGTACTTCACCACCGCGTGGGTGCCGCAGAATAATGGAACGAATAACTTCTACACCGCTAACCTCGGCAACGGCATTGTGGCTATTGGCTACAAATCGCAGCCGGTACTGGTGCAGCCTGGTCAAACCGACAAACTGCAGAGCGTGCTGTGGGTCGGCCCGGCTATTCAGGACAAAATGGCTGCCGTTGCGCCGCACCTGGATCTGACCGTCGACTACGGCTGGCTGTGGTTCATCTCCCAACCGCTGTTTAAGCTGCTGAAATTCATCCACAGCTTCCTCGGCAACTGGGGCTTCTCGATCATCGTTATCACCTTTATCGTTCGTGGCATCATGTACCCGCTGACCAAAGCGCAGTACACCTCCATGGCGAAGATGCGTATGCTGCAGCCGAAGATTCAGGCCATGCGTGAGCGTCTGGGCGACGATAAACAACGTCAAAGCCAGGAAATGATGGCGCTGTATAAAGCGGAAAAAGTGAACCCACTGGGTGGCTGCTTCCCGCTGATTATTCAGATGCCGATCTTCCTTGCGCTGTACTACATGCTGAGCGCCTCGGTTGAACTGCGTCATGCGCCGTTTATCCTGTGGATCCACGACCTGTCTGCACAAGACCCGTACTACATCCTGCCGATCATCATGGGCGCGACCATGTTCTTCATCCAGAAGATGTCGCCAACCACCGTGACCGACCCGATGCAGCAGAAGATCATGACCTTTATGCCGGTCATCTTCACGGTGTTCTTCCTGTGGTTCCCGTCTGGCCTGGTGGTGTACTACATCGTCAGCAACCTGGTCACCATTATTCAGCAGCAGCTGATTTACCGTGGTCTGGAGAAACGTGGCCTTCATAGCCGCGAGAAGAAGAAATCCTGATACTCTTCATTCTTCAAGCCAACGCATCTGCGACTTGGATAATTTAGAGTAGTTACGGTAACGTTAATGCCAGAGAAGGCGGTCAATGGACCGCCTTTTTTACATCTACATAGAGAGTCACCATGAGCCATAACGACACTATCGTCGCCCAGGCAACCCCTCCGGGACGCGGTGGGGTGGGCATCCTGCGTATCTCCGGCCTTAAGGCGCGCGATGTCGCGCAGGCGGTACTCGGCAAGCTGCCGAAGCCGCGCTATGCCGACTACCTGCCGTTCAACGACGTTGACGGTACGCCGCTGGATCAGGGGATTGCGCTGTGGTTCCCCGGGCCGAACTCCTTTACCGGCGAAGATGTGCTTGAGCTGCAGGGCCACGGCGGCCCGGTCATTCTCGATCTGCTGCTCAAACGTATTCTGACGTTGCCCGGCGTACGCATCGCCAGGCCGGGCGAGTTTTCCGAGCGCGCGTTCCTCAACGACAAGCTCGACCTGGCGCAGGCAGAAGCCATCGCCGACCTCATCGACGCCAGTTCAGAACAGGCGGCGCGCTCGGCGTTGAACTCCTTGCAAGGGGCCTTCTCCGCGCGGGTTAACCACCTCGTGGAAGCGCTCACTCACCTGCGCATCTACGTGGAAGCGGCGATCGATTTCCCGGATGAAGAAATTGATTTCCTCTCCGACGGCAAAATTGAAGCCCAGCTGAACGGCGTGATGGCCGACCTCGACGCCGTCCGCGCGGAAGCTCGCCAGGGCAGTCTGCTGCGCGAAGGGATGAAAGTGGTGATCGCCGGGCGACCTAATGCCGGTAAATCGAGCCTGCTCAACGCCCTGGCGGGCCGCGAAGCGGCGATCGTCACCGACATTGCGGGCACCACCCGCGACGTGCTGCGCGAGCATATCCATATCGACGGCATGCCGCTGCATATCATCGATACCGCGGGCCTGCGCGACGCCAGTGACGAAGTGGAGCGTATCGGCATCGAGCGCGCCTGGCAGGAGATTGAGCAGGCGGATCGGGTGCTGTTTATGGTCGACGGCACCACCACCAGCGCCGTTGATCCGGCGGAGATCTGGCCGGACTTTATCGAGCGCCTGCCCGCTAAACTGCCGATTACCGTGGTGCGCAATAAAGCCGACGTCACTGGCGAAGCGCTGGGTCTCAGCGAAGTCAATGGCCACTCACTGATCCGCCTGTCGGCGCGAACCGGCGAAGGCGTGGAGGTGCTGCGGAACCACCTTAAGCAGAGCATGGGCTTCGATACCAGCATGGAAGGCGGCTTCCTCGCCCGCCGCCGTCACCTGCAGGCGCTGGAAGAGGCGGCGAACCATCTGCAGCAGGGCAAAGCCCAGCTGCTGGGCGCCTGGGCCGGGGAGCTGCTGGCGGAAGAGCTGCGCCTCGCGCAGCAGGCGCTGAGCGAGATCACCGGGGAGTTCACCTCCGACGACCTGCTGGGCCGCATCTTCTCCAGCTTCTGTATCGGCAAATAACGTTTAGTCCGTAAACGTTCACTCACCCGCATTAACGCCGCGTTAATGCGGGTTTTTTCTTGCCCTTTGCGGCGCAACGTTCTCTACTTTTATCTCCCCTTTTACCACGAGACTAAAGCATGACCGTTGAATATACCGTGATCGAGAAGGTGCCCTCCGCCGAAGCGTTTTGCCACCTGCGGGTGGCGGCAGGCATGTCGCCGCGCCCCCTGGAAGGCGCCAGAGCCGGACTGCCGCGTAGCTGTTACGGCGTACATATCCTCTGGCAGGAGACGCCGATCGCGATGGGACGTATCGTCGGCGACGGCGCGATTAATTTCGATATTGTCGACGTCGCCGTCGATCCGGCTCATCAGGGAAAAGGCCTTGGCCGGCTGGTGATGGAGAAGCTGATCGCCTGGCTGGACGCTAACGCCTTTGACGGGGCCTACGTTACGCTGGTGGCGGATGTGCCGGAGCTGTATGCGAAGTTCGGCTTTGAAAGCGTTCGGCCGGAAAGCGAAGGGATGGCCCGCGTCTGGCGTACCCGGAGTCGTTAACTCGCGTTTCCTGCCAGGAAAAGAGCGTTGTCCAAATGGCAACTCGTCTTGTGCCGCGTTCCTCACTATGCTGAACGCCATTCACATCGCGAGGATCCCATGACACGCTTTCTTCTCTGCAGTTTCGCCCTGGTTCTGCTCTATCCCTCCGGCATCGATATGTATCTGGTCGGCCTGCCGCGTATTGCTCAGGACCTGGGGGCCAGCGAGGCGCAATTACATATCGCCTTTTCAGTCTATCTGGCCGGTATGGCCTCCGCGATGCTGTTTGCTGGTCGCATCGCCGACCGGTCAGGACGTAAGCCTGTCGCCATTGTGGGCGCGGTGATCTTTGTTGTCGCCTCCCTGTTCTGCGCCCAGGCGCACGCCAGCAGCCACTTCCTCGCCGGACGCTTTATCCAGGGGATCGGCGCCGGCAGCTGCTACGTGGTGGCTTTCGCTATCCTGCGCGATACGCTGGACGCTCGCCGCCGCGCCAAGGTGCTGTCGTTGCTCAACGGCATTACCTGCATTATCCCCGTCCTGGCGCCGGTGCTTGGCCACCTGATTATGCTGAAATATCCGTGGCAGAGCCTGTTCTACACCATGACCGGCATGGGCGTCATGGTCGGTTTGCTGTCGGTCTTTATCCTGCACGAGACGCGCCCGGCGGCACACCCGCAGACGGCGACACCGCAGCATGGCGGCAGTGAGTCGCTGCTGAACCGCTTTTTTCTCAGCCGCATTCTCATTACCACCCTCAGCGTGACGGCGATCCTGACCTACGTGAACGTCTCTCCGGTTCTGATGATGGAAGAGATGGGGTTCGATCGGGGAACTTACTCAATGGCGATGGCCCTGATGGCGATGATCAGCATGGCGGTCTCCTTCTCGACGCCGTTCGCCCTGTCGCTGTTTACCCCCCGCACCTTAATGCTGACTTCGCAGGTACTGTTCCTGGCGGCAGGCCTGGCGCTGAGCCTCGCCACCCGCCAGACCCTCACCCTGATTGGGTTGGGCATGATTTGCGCCGGCTTCTCCGTTGGATTCGGCGTCGCAATGAGCCAGGCGCTGGGGCCGTTCACGCTGCGCGCGGGCGTCGCCAGTTCGGTCCTCGGCATCGCGCAGGTGTGCGGTTCATCGCTGTGGATTTGGCTCGCCGCCATCATCGGACTCAGCGCAATGAATATGCTGATCGGGATACTCATTGCCTGTAGCATAGTGAGCCTTGTTTTATTACTGGTCGTCACCCCGCCGCGGGTTGCGCAATACGATGAAGAAGCCGCTGTCGAGTCTTGATCTTAATTTACTCCTCTGCCTGCAGCTCCTGACCCAGGAGCTCAGCGTTACCCGTACGGCGAAGCGGATGAACGTTTCGCCGTCAGCGGTGAGCAAGTCGCTGGCCAAACTGCGCGCCTGGTTTGACGACCCGCTGTTTGTGAAAACCCCGCTGGGTCTGGCGCCTACGCCGCTGGTCAGCAGCATGGAGCAGGATCTGGCGGACTGGATGCAGATGGGCAACCAGATCCTCGATAAACCACACCACACCATGCCCAGCGGCCTCAAATTCGAGCTGGCGGCGGAAACGCCGCTGCTGATGATCCTGTTTAATACCCTCTCCCAGCGCATCTATCAGCGCTATCCGCAGGCATTGATTCGTTTGCGCAACTGGGACTACGACTCGCTGGACGCCATCATTCGCGGCGAGGTGGATATCGGCTTCTGCGGGCGTGAAAGCCATCCACAGTCGCGGGAGCTGCTGAGCCTGCTGCCGTGGTATATCGATTTTGAGGTACTGTTCACCGACCTGCCGCAGGTCTGGCTGCGCGCCGATCATCCAGCGCTCAGGGAAGAGTGGGATCTGGCGGCATTCTTACGCTATCCGCATATCACTATCTGCTGGGAACAACGCGATACCTGGGCGCTGGACGATGTGCTGCAGGAGCTGGGGTATAAGCGTAACGTGGCGCTGACCGTGCCAGGGTTTGAACAATCGCTTTTTATGGCCGCTCAACCGCAACACACCATGCTGGCTACCGCGCCGCGCTACTGCCAGCACTATAATCAGCAGCACCAGCTGCCGCTAGTCTCCCGGCCGCTACCGCTGGAGGCGCAGCATCTGGAAAAGCTGCGCGTTCCCTTCACCCTGCTATGGCATAAGCGCAACAGCTACAACCCGAAGCTCGTCTGGCTTAGAGATACGCTGAAAGCACTCTATTCCGGTACGCTGTAAGCCTTGTTTCGTGTCTATCGCCCCTTATTTGCGCAAGAATTTGTAAAATTCAAACAAATTCCCTTTTCAAGGGGGGATTTCGGCATTAAAACCTGTTAATACCAGGCGATAATAGCGCCCGCAATTTTATCCAGACCATTACTCACGGAGCGACGTATGGCAACGCATTTTGCAAGAGGGATACTTAGTACCGGGGAGCCGCTATCGACACGTTTGTCAGCGGCCTGTCATCAATCCGCACGCCTACTCCCTGAATACCGCCAGGCTCGCTTTCGCGCTTCGCGTTCGCTACTCGCCGAACTGCTGTTTATGCTTTACGGTATCAGCGAGCTGCCTGAAATCATCAATGAAGCCAATGGCCGACCGGTTTTTAGCGATCGTCATCTTCCTCGCTTCTCTATCTCTTATACTGGCAATATTGTTGGCGTCGCGCTGACCACCGAGGGGGATTGTGGCCTCGACATGGAACTGCAGCGCACGGTGCGTGGTCACGACGCCGACCGGCACAATTTCAGTAACAATGAAAATCTGTGGATTAACATTCAGCATGACCCGGATGAAGCGCGTAGCCAGCTGGTGGCCCTGCGGCGAAGCGTGTTGAAACTGACCGGCGAAGCATCAACGCAGCTGCTGCCGGGTTCTGGCCGCCTGCGCACCGCCGGTAGCCAGCCGATCGAAGCCGTCTGTGATGCCGAATCGCTGCTGGTGTGGTCGATTGCCGCCAGCCCAAATATCGGCTCGCTGAAGGTCTGGGAATATGATGCTAAGGGGGGCGAATGGCGCAGCCTGCCGGATGCTCAGCAGCGCGCACGCGAACCGTCGGCCCGTCTGATGCGTTTTACCAGCTTACCGATGGAAAAAACCTTATCCCTCAATTGACCGGTTTTGCCGGCATCATGATACAAAGGAGCAATCATGTCAGATACCTTAAAAGTGGTTACGTTACTCGGCAGCCTGCGCAAAGGGTCGTTTAATGGAATGGTCGCGCGCGCCCTGCCCGGCATCGCGCCAGCGGGCATGGATATCTCCGCGCTGCCGTCGATCGGTGATATCCCGCTGTACGATGCTGATATGCAGGAGGAAGAGGGGTTCCCACAGCGCGTGCAGGATATTGCGCAACAGATCCGCGAAGCGGATGGCGTGGTGATCGTCACTCCCGAGTATAACTATTCCGTGCCTGGCGGCCTGAAAAACGCCATCGACTGGCTGTCACGCCTGCCCGAGCAGCCGCTGTCCGGCAAACCGGTACTGATTCAGACCAGCTCAATGGGCGCCATCGGCGGTGCGCGCTGCCAGTATCATTTGCGCCAGATTCTGGTCTTCCTTGATGCGATGGTAATGAATAAACCGGAATTTATGGGCGGCGTCATCCAGAACAAAGTGGATCTGCAGTCGGGTGAAGTAGTCGATCAGAGCACCCTCGACCATCTGCGTGGCCAGCTGACCGCCTTTGGCGACTATATTCGGCGGGTTAAAGCATAAAAAAAGCCCGGCAGCGATGCCGGGCTTTTTCATCATGCGTGCGGATTAATGTGCATCGATAAAGACAATTTTCAGCACGAACAGCAGCGAGACGATAATCACGCACGGGCTGAGCTCGCGCAGACGGCCGGTACCGATCTTCATCACGCAGTAAGAGATAAAGCCTAAGGCGATACCTTCGGTGATTGAGAAGCTAAACGGCATCATCACCGCGGTGATAAACGCCGGTACCGCTTCCGTCAGGTCATCCCACTTCACGCGCGCCAGGCTTGAGGTCATCAGTACGCCAACGTAAATCAGCGCGCCGGCGGCGGCATAGGCCGGAACCATCCCTGCCAACGGTGACAGGAAGATAACCAGCAGGAACAGGATCCCAACGACAACGGCGGTCAGGCCGGTGCGTCCGCCCACGGAAACGCCGGAGGAGGATTCGATATAGGCGGTCACCGAAGAGGTACCAATAAAGGAACCGGCAACGGACGAGACGCTGTCGACAAACAGCGCTTGCTTCATGCGCGGGAATTTACCCTGTGCATCAGCCAGACCCGCTTTATCGGTGACGCCAATCAGCGTCCCGGAGGAGTCAAACAGGTTGACCAGCATAAACGAGAAGATCACGCCGGCCAGGCCCAGGTTCAGGGAGCCAGCCAGATCGACATGACCAATCACCGACGTCACGCTCGGCGGCGCGGAGACGATGCCGGTGTAGTGCACATCGCCCAGCATCCAGCCCAGCAGGGTGGTGACCACAATAGACACCAGGACCGCGGCATGAATGTTACGTGATGCCAGAATCGCGATGATAAAGAAGCCCAGTATGCCCAGCAGCACACTGTGGGAAGTCAGATGACCAATGCTGACCAGCGTTTCCGGATTAGCGACGATAACCCCGGCATTTTTCAGACCCATCATGCCGATAAACAGGCCGATACCGCTGGTGATACCGACGCGCAGGCTCACCGGAATATTGGCGATCATCCAGTAGCGTACACGGAAAATCGTCAGCAGCAGCAGACCGACGGCGCCCCAGAAAATCGCGCCCATGCCTACCTGCCACGGCAGGCCCATCGCCTGCACCACCACAAAGGCGAAGAAGGCGTTCAGACCCATCGCCGGCGCAAGAGCCACCGGCAGGTTCGCGAACAGGCCCATCAGGATACTGCCGAACGCAGCAATCAGACAGGTAGTCACAAACACGGCGCTGGTATCCATGCCCGCTACGCCAAGAATTTGTGGGTTAACAAAAACGATATACACCATCGTCAGGAACGTGGTGAAACCGGCGATCGCTTCCGTACGCACTGTGGTGCCGTGCTCGCGCAGCTTAAATACGCGCTCCAGCAGACCCTGGCCAGAAGACTGGCTGGTTTGTTGTTGACTCATTATCGGTTTCCGAACGTAAAGGAGGGAAAATTCGAGGCTATCCTATACCAAAACAGGGCACCCGGCGCAGTTGTATGGTAATTTTTTTCATTTATTTTGCTTATACGGCAACGATTGCGTCGCGGCATTGGGCATGACGAAAACGTTAAACTTGTTAATACGGAAAGACTATGACTCAACCAGAAGCAGTATTTTTTGACTGTGACGGCACACTGGTCGACAGTGAGGTGATTTGCTCCCGCGCCTACGTTCACATGTTCCAGGAATTCGGCATTACGCTGGACCTTGCCGAGATTTTTAAGCGCTTCAAAGGGGTGAAGCTGTACGAAATTATCGACACCATCAACGCTGAGCATGGCGTTAACCTGCAAAAAGCGACGCTGGAGCCAATTTACCGTGCGGAGGTCGCTCGCCTGTTTGATAGCGAACTGGAGGTGATTGCCGGAGCCCAGGCGCTGCTGGATGCGGTAAGCGTCCCGATGTGCGTGGTCTCCAATGGTCCGGTCAGTAAAATGCAGCACTCTCTTGGCCGCACCGGCCTGCTGCACCATTTCGCTGACCGCTTGTACAGCGGCTATGATATTCAGCGCTGGAAGCCTGACCCGGCGCTGATGTTTCATGCGGCAGAGGCCATGCAGGTAAAAGCCGAAAACTGTATCCTGGTGGATGACTCCAGCGCCGGTGCTCAGTCGGGGATTGCCGCCGGCATGGAGGTGTTTTATTTCTGCGCCGATCCGCATAACCAGCCGATCGATCATCCCAAAGTGACGACCTTTACCGATCTGGCAGAGCTGCCGGCATTGTGGCAAGCGCGCGGCTGGGATATCACGCGTTAAGGGCCTGGTGAGCGGCACGTTGGCATCGATGTAGCCCCGCTAAGCGTCTGTGCAAGCGGGGAATAGAATCAGCGACTGGTTATGGCTGCAATTCAGTGACTGCCGCTTTATCGGCAATAATCACCAGTGAAGGGTGTAATTTGAGCACCGACGCCGGCACCTGCTCGCTGACCGGGCCTTCAACCACCTGCTTAAGGGCTTGCGCCTTCGCCGCGCCGCTCACGATCAACAGCAGATTTTTTGCCGCCATCACGCTTCTCGGCCCCATGGTGACATAGCTATCGGGCACGACGGAAAAATCCCCGCCCATCTCGCCGTTAGCGACAATACCAATCATTTCCCCATGAATCGGCACTTCGACCGTCTGATCATGAAAGCGGGTGGTATTCGGCAGGTTGCCGCAAAAATGGCCGTCAGCCCCCAGCCCCAGCACCATCAGATCAAGGCCGCCAGCCTCTTCCAGCTGGCGATCGTGCTGAGCGGCGTTGTCCAGCGTCAGCTTGTGAATGTTCTCTTCTTTGATCTGCGCCGGGGTAAAAAACAGCTGGCGCAGATTAGATATCGTGACGCCTTCTCGCGACTGGCCGCGAAAGGGGATCTCATCGAAGTTGTAATAGTGCACCCGATCATAGAATGCTTTGCCTTTCACGGCGGCGGTTAGATGCTCATACATCCGCTTTGGCGTGCTGCCGGCCGTCACGGCGAGATTCACCCGCCGCGGCGCCGTGATATAGCCCAGAACATGATGGCTGGCGACCAGGCTCATCTCTTCATAATCTTCGGTCACAATCATTTTCATCTTGTCGTCCTTCACAAGCACAAAACGGGGGCTGAAGGCCCCCTAACGGTTATTTAAACAGTTTCTGCACAAACTCGGCGTAGGCCGGGCGCCAGACGTCCATTTCATGGTTCAGGCCAGGATACGAGTGATAGTCGAAGTTGATCTTCTGTTTTTCCAGCTCGCGTTTCAGACCCGCGATATCGTTGCCGGTAACGGAATCTTTTTCCCCGACGACCACGGTAAAGTTGCGCAGCTGCTTATTGATCGCGTCAGGCTGCTTCAGCTGCGCTTCCACGCCGGCATTCGGCACTGTCGTGGTCGTAACGCCGCTAAAGGTGGCGAGCCAGCCAAAGCTATCCAGATGGTTCATTCCGGAAACCAGAGCCTGATAACCGCCCTGTGACAGGCCAGCCAGCGCCCGGCCGTCGGCATCTTTACGCACGTTAAACCGGGTATCGATCAGCGGAATGATATCCTGCATCAACTCGTTATCCGCCGCCTGCGCATTGAGCGGATAGAAGTTTTTGCGCCGCTCCTGCGGCGGAAAGTTTTCCGCTATCGCTTCCGGGGTATCGGTTTCGGTATCCGGGACCACCACCAGCATCGGCTTGATTTTGCCCTCCGCCAGCAGGTTATCCATGATCTGCGGGATACGCCCCTGATCGATGGCCGACAGACCGCTGTCGCCAAAGCCATGATAGAAATAGAGCACCGGCAGCGGATCGCCGGTTCCGCTATAGCCCGGCGGCGTCCAGACATAGAGACGACGTTCGGCGTTCAGTGCCTTCGAGTGATAGGTGAGGGTGCGCAGATCGCCATGCGCGACCGCCCGATCGTCGAGAATACTACCAGGTACCAGAATCAAACTGGTATTCACCTGGCGCTGCGGCTTCTGATAGCGGCTGCCGGTATCCACCGAGCGGAAGCCATCCACATCGAAATAGTATTCATAGAGATTGGGTTTCATCGGCTCACTTTTCCATGTCCACACCCCCTGAGCCTCTTTGGTCATGTCGTGTGAGACAAAGGAGTCCGGCGTGGCGCCGGTCACTACCGACACCCGCCGGGCATCAGGAGCAAACAGGCGATAAGTGATACTCTTATCCGCGTTAACCTGGGTAATAAAGTGGCTCACCGGCAGGGTGGGATCCGGCATCGCGGGTAATGGCGCCGCCTGGAGGGTAAATGCCGCACCCGCCAGCGCCAGTGCGAAATACATTGCATGTCGTTTCATCGTTAGTCCTCTTCCGTTGTGTCCGTTCTGTTATCGTCTTACCACCAGATTTCCGCCTGCGCCCCCACGGCAAACTGATCGTTTTTACCGTCTTCAAAAATGCTGGTGGTATTATTCGCTGCCTTATCCAGGTCGATATCCTTCGCTTTAATATAGGTGGCATAGAAGCGAATTTCCGGGCGCGAGGTCAGCATACTGGTATTGACTTTGAAGGTATGGAACAGCGTGGTCTTGTAGCCGGACTCGTTATATTTCTTGCCGGTAACATCTTTGTTTTGCTGTTTGAAGTATCCCAGCTCAACGCCGGTCTGGTTATATTTATCCCAGATATAAGCCGGTCGCAGGACCGTGCGAATGGATTCAAAATCGGAGTGGGCCCCGGTTTCGTAGCTATAGACATCGTTACCAAAGGAGTAGACGATGGCATTCGCCATAATAACGTCATCGCGTAAATAGGTTTCCCCCTGCGAGGTTAAGCGCACGGCGGTGCCATTGGTATGATCGCCATAATAGCGGCCGTTAAAGGTGGTATAGGGGCTGGATCCGGCATAGCGCGAGAAGCTGCTGGCAATAGAATTATTCGCCAGTAAGAAAGAGAATTCATTAAAGCCGCCGTTTGCCCATTTCTGTGTTAACGAAGTGCCTGCCATCCAGGTATCTTTCCACGGATAATAACCTTCATTGCCCTCTTTATATTTCTCTGAGGAACTTTGATTCGCGGCGACATAGCGTCCGCTGACCATCAGGCTGGCTTTATCCCACAGCTGAATCTCTTTGTAGCGAACGTCCAGAGTATTGGTGTTAATTTGCTGCTTATTGCTCAAAGAACGATCGTAATCATCGACATCTTCGCGGACCAATGCGATATCGAATTTCCCGGCGCCCACCTGCCAGTTTTCCAGCCCCACGCCGGCCGCCGCATCGGTTCTCTGCGTTTTCCAGTCCAGCATCTGGATTTCGATTTTTGGCGCCCCGTGTTTGCCGACCCAGAAATCGGCTTCCGGGGCAAACGGCAGGAACCCTTTGGTGTTAACGTACATATCCGAGAACTGGATGTAGTTTTCGCCGCCGGCATTGTCACCAAACCAGCCTGAGGAGTACTGCTGGCCGACGTTCCCGTCGAGCATCACGATGGCATCAACGCGTTTATCACCTTCCTGAAACACCCGCTGCTTCAGCTGCAGATCGAACCAGCCGGAATATTCATTGCCCAGGCGGCCAAGCGAACCGATCGCCCACGATTTTGGCGAGCCGTGCGAGGCGGTGCCCCAGCCGGAACGGAAGTAGCCGTTATAGCTGAAGCCAATTTCATCTTTCACGAACGTGCTAAAATCTTTCAGCGTCATCGCGCTGTAGGCTGGCGCGCCATCCGTGGCAGGTTGTTGATTTTTAACCAGCACCGCATCCGGTTTAACCGCCGTTTTCGGACCGGCGGCCGCCACCCCGGTCTTGCGCTTCTGACCTTCCGCAGGCGGAGACCATGAGGCCCAAATCTGGTCTCTTTTTCTCTCCTGGTCCTGATATTTTTTGAGCTCTTTTTGCGTGTCTTTGAGCGCTTTCTCCAGCAGCTCAAGTCGTTGCTCCACCGTCAACGGGCTTGCTATCAGAGTGGTGGAATAACAAAGAGGCGCCAGCAAGACTATCGCCGAAGCGATCCTGTTTTTTCTCATCATAATATTCCTTTATATAAGCATTGGCGTAAATAAAACACGACAGCAACAACCATCCCGCGCAGGTTCTAATAGCCCTATCCATACCGTTTGAGGTCGCGGCGGCTGTTATTTTTGCAGTTAGACAAAAGCAAAAAAAAACCTGAAGAAGACCATCTGCCTTAACAGATAATCCTCTTCAGGTTTTGCCCGCACATCGCGGTAGCAACCCTCATTCAGCCATTATTGGCCCACATAAAACAAAAAAACCTGATACCGCCGCCGTAGGGGCAATATCAGGTTTTGCCTGCTGTCGCAGTCACAATCCGTTTAAACCACCCTGAGCGTTTAAGCTCAGGAGTGGGCGTTGATTGTTACGCGATAAAATGAATAACTCAAACGGGCAGATTGTTAATTGTGACGATAATCTCAGCAATCTCGCTGCCACGAGATAAATCATATCTAATTCTGATAAAGCCATTTACCAGAATTAGACAGAATGATTATTACTCTTTCGGATCTTTGCCGGCGAGCAGTTTATCCAGCTCATCGCCGCCAACGTGACGGAAATCCTGACCTTTGACGAAGTAGAAAATATATTCGCAGATATTCTGGCAGCGGTCGCCAATACGCTCGATGGAGCGCGCGCAGAACAGCGCGGTCAGGACGCTGGGGATAGTGCGCGAGTCTTCCATCATGTAGGTCATCAGCTGGCGTACGATGCCTTCATACTCCTGGTCGACTTTTTTATCTTCGCGATAGATACGTACCGCTTCGTCGAGATCCATACGCGCAAACGCATCCAGTACGTCATGCAGCATCTGCACCGTGTGACGGCCCAGCGATTCGAGGCTCACCAGCAGCGGCTGGTGCTGCTGGGAAAACTTCTCCAGCGCGGTGCGGCAGATTTTATCCGCCACGTCGCCGATGCGTTCCAGCTCAGCGATAGTCTTGATGATCGCCATCACCAGGCGCAGGTCGCTGGCGGTCGGCTGGCGCTTGGCGATGATGCGCACGCAGGCCTCGTCGATCGCCACTTCCATCATGTTGACCTGCTTGTCGCCATCGATGACGCGTTTCGCCAGATCGCTGTCCTGGTTATGCATGGCGGTGATCGCATCAGAAAGCTGTTGCTCCACCAGCCCACCCATGGTCATCACCTGGGTGCGGATATACTCCAGTTCAGCGTTGAACTGGCCGGAAATATGTTTGTTAAGATTTAGGTTGTCCATGGTGTCTCCTGATTGCCCAACTGGTGAGAGCCTGAAAGCACAAGGGCAAATCAACCGTAGCGGCCAGTAATATAATCTTCAGTTTGTTTCTTCGCGGGCTTGGTAAACAAGTCGTCCGTGTTGCTGAATTCAATCAGCTCGCCAAGATACATAAATGCCGTATGGTCGGAGCAACGCGCAGCCTGCTGCATGTTGTGAGTCACGATAACGACGGTGTAGTCCTGTTTCAGCTCGGTGATCAGCTCTTCGATACGCCCGGTGGAGATCGGGTCCAGCGCGGAGCACGGCTCATCAAGCAGCAGGACTTCCGGACGGATCGCGATACCGCGGGCAATACACAGACGCTGCTGCTGACCCCCGGAGAGAGAATACCCGCTCTGGTGCAGTTTATCTTTGGTTTCGTTCCATAATGCGGCTTTGGTCAGCGCCCACTGCACGCGCTCGTCCATATCGGCACGGGACAGCTTTTCAAACAGGCGCACGCCGAAGGCGATATTGTCATAAATGGACATCGGGAACGGCGTTGGTTTCTGGAACACCATGCCAACCTTAGCGCGCAGCAGGGCGATATCCTGGGTGTTGGTCAGAATGTTGTCGCCATCCAGCAGGATCTCGCCTTCCGCACGCTGCTCCGGATACAGTTCGAACATTTTGTTGAACGTGCGCAGCAGGGTGGATTTACCACAGCCTGACGGACCGATAAACGCCGTCACCTGGTTTTTGGTGATATCCAGGTTGATGTTCTTCAGGGCATGGAATTTGCCGTAGTAGAAGTTCAGGTTACGAACTGAAATCTTACCCGGAGCTGTATTCACCATACTCATCTCTATCTCTTCCTCATTCAGCGCAGCAGTCGCTGCGCCGCAAAAAATTAACCGTGTTTCTTCTTGGCGAAGATAACGCGCGCCAGGATGTTCAGCAGCAAGACGCACAGGGTGATAATCAATACCCCGGCCCATGCCAGTTGCTGCCACTCCGCAAACGGACTCATGGCAAATTTGAAAATGGTCACCGGCAGGTTAGCAATCGGCTGCATCATGTCGGTGCTCCAGAACTGGTTGGACAGCGCAGTGAACAGCAGCGGCGCCGTTTCCCCGGCGATACGGGCGATAGCCAGCAGGATCCCGGTCATAATCCCTGAGACGGACGCTTTCAGGGTGATCGCCGAGATCATCTTCCACTTCGGCGTCCCCAGCGCATAGGCCGCTTCACGCAGGCTATCCGGCACCAGCTTCAGCATGTTTTCGGTGGTACGAATAACGATAGGCACCTGCAGCAGCGCCAGTGCGATAACGCCCGCCCAGCCCGAGAAGTGCTGCATCTGCGCCACCACGATGGTGTAGACAAACAGGCCGACCACGATAGACGGCGCGGAAAGCAGAATATCGTTGATAAAACGGATGATTTCCGCCAGCACCGATTTGCGGCCATACTCCGCCAGATAAATTCCGGCAAGGATACCCAGCGGCGTACCAAAGACGGTTGCCCACAGGATCAGCAGGCCGCTGCCGGCGAGGGCGTTAGCCAGGCCACCGCCCGCCGTATTCGGCGGCGGCGTCATTTCGGTGAAGAGCGCCAGACTCATGCCATCGAAACCGCGGGTTATCGTCGCCATCAGGATCCAGATAAGCCAGAACAAACCAAACGCCATGGTCGCCATCGACAGCGCCAGAGCGATACGGTTCTTCATACGACGTTTGGCCTGCATCTTGCGACGGGACTCCGCCAGCTCGGTAGAGGTTTGCAATTCAATGGTCGCCATTAGCGTGCCCCCTCATTCTTCGCGAGGCGCATAATCATGAACTTAGACGCGGCCAGAACGATAAAGGTGATAACGAACAGGATCAGGCCCAGCTCCATCAGCGCCGCCACGTGCAGGCCGGTTTCCGCTTCGGCGAACTCATTAGCCAGCGCGGAGGTAATACTATTCCCTGGCATATACAACGAGATGCTGTCGAGCTGGTAGGTGTTGCCGATAATAAAAGTGACCGCCATGGTTTCACCCAGCGCGCGGCCCAGACCGAGCATCACCCCGCCGATCACCCCATTCTTGGTGAACGGTAAGACAATGCGCCAGATCACCTCCCAGGTGGTGCAGCCGATGCCATAGGCCGACTCTTTCATCATCACCGGCGTCTGTTCGAAAACATCACGCATGACCGCGGCGATATAAGGGATGATCATGATGGCCAGAATGACGCCAGCGGCGAGAATACCGATACCAAACGCCGGGCCGGCAAACAGCGCGCCGACGAACGGGATGGTCGACAGGACGTTACCGACCGGCTCCTGGAAGTAAGTCGCAAACAGCGGGGCGAAAATAAACAGGCCCCACATGCCGTACACGATACTCGGGATTGCCGCCAGCAGCTCAATCGCAATGCCCAGCGGACGCTTGAGCCAGGCGGGGGACAGTTCGGTCAGAAACAGCGCGATGCCAAAGCTCACTGGGACGGCGATCAGCAGCGCGATAAAGGAGGTCACCAGGGTTCCGTAAATCGGTACCAGCGCGCCGAAGATTTCGTTGGGCGCATCCCACTCTTTGGTCCACAAAAAAGCAAAGCCAAACTTTTGAATGCTCGGCCAGGAAGAGATGATCAGGGAAACGATGATGCCGCCCAGCATCAATAGCACAATCAGCGCAGCCAGTTTTACCAGCGCACTGAAAATCATGTCACCCTTTTTCCCCGGAGGGGTAAATGCAGGCTTGGTTGCAGCCATAGATTACTCTTTACGTATTAAAACTTGTTCGAATAAATGCCCGGTGGCGTTCGCTTCCGGGCCTACAGTCTGAACCGTAGGGCGGGCAGCGCCTGAACGCCCCCGCCATCTTCGTCAAAAATCTACTGTTAGTACAGCGCTTTACCGCTGCTGTCTTTGACGTTGGTTTTCCATGCCGCGCGGACCTGCTCTACCACGCTTTCCGGCAGCGTCGCGTAATCCAGCGCATTCGCTTCTTTCCCGCCGTTTTTATACGCCCAGTCGAAGAACTTCAGCACTTCAGCGGTCTGTTCCGGCTTGTTGGTCGCCTTATGCACCAGGATGAAGGTGGTTGAGGTGATCGGCCATGCATTTTCGCCTTTCTGGTTGGTCAGGTCCTGAGCGAAAGACTTGCTCCAGTCAACGCCTTTTGCGGCGTTAGCGAAGTTGTCTTCAGTCGGGCTAACCGGCTTGCCGTCGGCAGAGACCAGCTTGGTATACGCGAGGTTGTTTTGCTTGGCGTAAGCGTATTCAACGTAACCAATCGAGCCCGGCAGACGCTGAACAAAGGCGGCGATACCGTCGTTGCCTTTACCGCCCAGGCCGGTTGGCCAGTTAACGGTAGAGCCGGCGCCGATTTTCGATTTCCACTCTTCATTCACTTTGGACAGGTAGCTGGTGAAGACGAAGGAGGTACCGGAACCATCGGCGCGGCGGACCACGGCGATGTTCTGCGACGGCAGCTTCAGGCCCGGGTTGAGTTTAGCGATCGCTGCGTCATCCCATTTTTTAATTTTACCCAGGTAGATATCACCGAGGGTTTTGCCATCCAGCACCAGTTCGCCGGATTTCACGCCAGGCAGGTTAACCGCCAGTACCACGCCGCCAATCACGGTCGGGAACTGGAACAGACCTTCCTGGGTCAGTTTGTCATCAGCCAGCGGAGCATCAGAAGCACCGAAATCAACGGTGTTGGCAATAATCTGCTTAACGCCACCAGAGGAACCAATACCCTGGTAGTTCACTTTATTGCCGGTTTCTTTCTGATAGGTGTCAGCCCATTTGGCATACACCGGCGCAGGGAAAGTTGCGCCTGCGCCAGTCAGGCTTGCTGCTGCGAAGGCAGAGAAAGCGCTCATCGATAAGGTCGCGGCGACAACTGTTGCGACGGTGGTACGCATAACGTTCATAATGTCTCCTGCTGGGATTCGTAAATCATTGTTTCGAGGCTATGGTGAGCAAAATAGGTCAAAGAGGTGACAGTAAAATGTACGAATTATGACAGTTTTATGACAGGCCGAAAGAAGGGATTTTACAGCAAATAATAAATATATAACTCAGATAGTTATCTGTAATCATGACCGTGCAATGACAGAATAATTTTCTTTTTATGACAGCGAAATCGGACCGCAAAACGTTCGTTTGTCACCTACCGCCAGCCAAAATATTTCGCGCAAGTTCGGTAATAAACAGCAGGTGAAAATAAAAAGGGCCGCCGCCGGCAGCCCTTTGCAAGTAATGATGGTTTTACTCAACCGTTACCGATTTCGCCAGGTTACGCGGCTGGTCAACGTCAGTGCCTTTGATCAGCGCGACGTGATAAGCCAACAGCTGCAGCGGTACCGTATAGAAGATAGGGGCGATCGTCTCTTCGACATGCGGCATCTCGATGATGTGCATGTTGTCGCTACCGTTGAAGCCGGCTTCACCGTCGGCGAAGACATACAGCTCACCGCCGCGGGCACGAACCTCTTCGATGTTGGATTTCAGTTTTTCCAGCAGCTCGTTATTCGGCGCCACCACAATCACCGGCATTTCCGCATCAATCAGCGCCAGCGGGCCGTGCTTAAGCTCGCCCGCCGCATAGGCTTCCGCGTGAATGTAGGAGATCTCTTTCAGCTTCAGCGCCCCTTCCATGGCGATCGGGTACTGATCGCCGCGGCCAAGGAACAGCGCATGGTGCTTATCAGAGAAACGCTCCGCCAGCTGCTCAATACGCTTGTCCTGGGAGAGCATCTGCTCGATACGGTTCGGCAGGGCCTGAAGGCCGTGCACGATATCATGCTCGATAGACGCATCCTGACCTTTCAGTCGCGCCAGCTTCGCCACCAGCATCAACAGCACGGTTAGCTGAGTGGTAAAGGCTTTGGTCGAGGCCACGCCGATTTCCGTTCCGGCTTTGGTCATCAGCGCCAGATCGGACTCACGCACCAGTGACGAGCCCGGTACGTTGCAGATAGCCAGCGAGCCGAGATAGCCCAGCTCTTTCGACAGACGCAGCGCCGCCAGGGTATCGGCGGTTTCACCCGACTGGGAGAGGGTGATCATCAGGCTATTGCGACGCACCGCGGACTTGCGATAGCGGAATTCCGAGGCGATTTCTACATCGCATGGGACGCCGGCTAATGCTTCGAACCAGTAACGGGAGACCATCCCGGAGTTATAGGAAGTCCCGCAGGCAACAATCTGAATATGTTCAACCTGAGCCAGCATTTCATTGGCGTTCGGCCCCAGCTCGCTGAGATCCACTTCGCCATGGCTGATGCGCCCGGTCAGGGTGTTCTTAATCGCGTTCGGCTGCTCGAAAATCTCTTTCTGCATATAGTGGCGGTAGATACCTTTATCGCCAGCGTCATACTGCAGATTGGATTCGATCTCCTGGCGTTTCACTTCCGCGCCAGATTTATCGAAAATCACCACCGAGCGGCGAGTGACTTCGGCAATATCGCCCTCTTCGAGGAAGATAAAGCGGCGGGTCACTGGCAGCAATGCCAGCTGGTCGGAAGCGATAAAGTTTTCGCCCATTCCCAGGCCAATCACCAGCGGGCTACCGGAGCGGGCCGCCAGCAGGGTTCCCGGGTCACGGGTATCCATGATCACCGTACCGTAGGCGCCGCGCAGCTGCGGAATAGCGCGCAGCACGGCTTCACGCAAGGTACCACCTTGTTCCAGCTCCCAGTGCACCAGATGGGCGATAACTTCGGTATCGGTCTCGGTGACGAAGACATAACCACGAGACTGCAGCAGGGCACGCAGCGGCTCATGGTTCTCAATGATCCCGTTATGGACCACCACAATGTGTTCAGAAACATGCGGATGCGCATTGCTCTCGGACGGTTCGCCGTGCGTCGCCCAGCGAGTATGGGCGATCCCGGTACCACCATGTAACGGCTGCTCTTCTACCGCCTGAGCCAGCATCTGAACTTTACCCAGGCGACGCACGCGGGTCATATGACCTTCGCTGTCGACCACCGCCAGACCGGCAGAGTCATACCCACGGTATTCCAGACGACGTAAACCTTCGAGAAGGATTTCAGCAATATCACGCTGCGCGACTGCGCCAACAATTCCACACATAGTTAAATTTCCTGATAATGGCGATATGCCATGCGTTGTCGCTGACCTGTATTTGCCCGTTTTCCGGGCGCCCCGAGCCTTGTAGAGAGTGGGGTTATTGTTATGGTACTGCCTGCGGACGGGGGTCTATATTGACCCTCTCATCCTGGTTCGCCGGGCATATTTCCCCGGCGATAATCCAAATTATTTCTTCTTCACCGGACGCTGCCAGCCCTGCTTGTGGACCTGCGGTACGCGGCTCAACACCAGTTCGTTATCGGCGATATTGCGCGTGACGGTGGTCCCGGCGGCGATAGTGACGCCGTTGCCTACCGTGACGGGCGCCACCAGCTGGGTATCCGAGCCGACAAAGACATCATCGCCAATAATCGTTTTGTGTTTATTCGCGCCATCGTAGTTGCAGGTGATGGTGCCGGCGCCGATATTGACGTTATCACCGATCTCCGCATCGCCCAGATAGGTCAGATGACCTGCCTTGGAGCCTTTCCCGAGACGCGCTTTTTTCATTTCCACGAAGTTGCCAACGTGGGCGCCTTCCAGCAGTTCGGCACCCGGGCGCAGACGGGCAAATGGGCCGATGGTGCAGGCAGCCTGCAGCTGGGCATCTTCCACCACGCTATAGGGGCTGATTTCGCAGTCATCGCCGATGGTGCTGTTTTTAATCACGCAGCCGGCGCCGATTTTCACACGATCGCCCAGCACTACATTGCCTTCCAGAATAACGTTAGTATCGATCTCCACATCGCGCCCGTGCTGCAGCGTACCGCGCAGATCGAAACGCGCCGGATCGCGCAGCATCACGCCCGCCAGCAGTAATTTTTCTGCCTGCTCAGCCTGGTAGACGCGCTCCAGGCGCGCAAGCTGCAGGCGATTGTTGACGCCTTCGACTTCGCTCAGGCGCTGCGGATGCACCGCGACGATCTCGCGCCCTTCCTGATACGCCATGGCGATGATATCGGTGATGTAGTATTCGCCCTGAGCGTTGTTATTGGTGAGCTTCGCCAGCCAGCGCTTGAGGTCTGCTCCGCCGGCGATCAGGATCCCGGTGTTGATTTCCTGGATCTGGCGCTGGGCCTCGCTGGCATCTTTGTGCTCAACGATGCCCGTCACCTGGTCATTTTCACGGGTAATGCGGCCGTAGCCCGTTGGGTCATCCAGCTTCACCGTCAGCAGACCAATGCCACCCAGTGGTTTCGCGGCGCGCAGGCGCTGTAGCGTCTCAACCGAGATCAGCGGCACGTCGCCATAGAGCATCAGAATGTCTTCATCATCATTGAAGAAGGGTGCCGCCTGCTGCATAGCGTGTCCGGTTCCGAGCTGCTCAGCCTGCAGCACCCAGTTCAGGTTGTCTTCATGGAGGGTCTGACGCAGCAGATCGCCACCGTGACCGTACACCAGATGCACCGCACATGCGCCTAAATCGTTAGCGGCATCAATGACATGCTGCACCATTGGCTTCCCGGCCAGGGTATGCAGCACCTTAGGAAGATCGGAATACATGCGGGTCCCTTTGCCTGCGGCAAGGATAACCACGCTCATCGCACTATTTGACATACTCATCCTGACGGTAGTTAGAACGGAAAGTAAAAGCCTTTCACGTTGAAATTTCTACATATTTTTCATCATAAAACGAGACGTGGAGAAAACGCCCAGGCCCGCGGTTATACACCATTTTATGACGCTATTTTTAACCACTGCAAATCAGTTTAACGCTGAAAAAGGGGGGTGGGGAGGGTAATCATTGACTATCTCACTGCTTTTGCTGTTTTTTCGCCACCTGAATAAAGCGGCAGAGCGCGGCCCTATTGGCGGAGATCAACAGGAGATGAGCCGACTGAGTGTAAATCAGCCGCAGGCAGGGAAGAGCTGAAGTGATTGGTGGCATCAATAAAATACAAAAGGCCACCGTCAGGTGACCTTCATTTACCGGTTGCACATCGCCAGTGTTGTCGTTTTGATGGGCGATACGTCGTGCAAGCCGGGGAATAGCGCGTGGCTTAGAAGCTCAGTACGCTGAATTTGGCGATGATTTTATGGAACAGTTTCATGATGATTTCCTGACGCAGGTGCAGTTTGATAACGCTCTTTTATGTGACATACATCACAAAAATAGAGTCTACGCCTCATCATTTAACTAATCAATAACAATTAAGGGTGGATCCTGTTTTCACTTTATCCGCTCGCCAGCTGCTGGCCATAAAAAAAGCCAGCCTGGAAACCAGACTGGCCTTTTACGTTCAAGCCGGTGTTACATCGCTTTTTTGGTCAACTCGATAACGCGCAGTTTAGCGATCGCTTTGGCCAGTTCCGCAGACGCCTGAGCGTAATCCACATCGCCATGGGAGCTCTTAATGTGCTCTTCGGCTTTGCGTTTCGCTTCCAGCGCTCGCGCTTCGTCGAGGTCCTGACCGCGAATTGCGGTATCCGCCAGAACGGTCACGCTGCCAGGCTGCACTTCAAGAATGCCGCCAGACAGATAGATAAACTCTTCATGACCGTGCTGTTTAACGATGCGAATCATACCAGGCTTAATGGCGGTGAGCAGCGGCGCGTGTCCCGGGTAAATACCCAGTTCACCTTCGCTACCCGTTACCTGGATTTTTTCGACCAGACCAGAGAACATTTGTAACTCTGCGCTGACGACGTCCAGGTGGTAAGTCATTGCCATATCACCCTCCGATTAAGGCGTTAAAGTTTTTTGGCTTTTTCCACGGCTTCGTCGATGGAACCGACCATGTAGAACGCCTGCTCTGGCAGGTGATCGTATTCGCCTTCCATGATGCCTTTAAAGCCACGGATAGTGTCTTTCAGCGCCACGTATTTGCCCGGAGAACCGGTAAAGACTTCTGCTACGAAGAACGGCTGGGACAGGAAGCGCTGGATCTTACGTGCGCGAGCTACCACCAGTTTGTCTTCTTCAGACAGTTCGTCCATACCGAGGATGGCGATGATATCTTTCAGTTCCTGATAACGCTGCAGGATGGACTGAACGCCACGCGCGGTGTCGTAGTGTTCCTGACCAACAACCAGCGGATCCAGCTGACGGCTGGTGGAGTCCAGCGGGTCAACGGCCGGGTAAATACCCAGGGAAGCGATCTGACGGCTCAGTACTACGGTTGCATCTAAGTGAGCAAAGGTAGTGGCTGGGGATGGGTCAGTTAAGTCATCCGCCGGTACGTATACCGCCTGTACGGAGGTGATAGAACCGGTTTTGGTGGAGGTGATACGTTCCTGCAGAACGCCCATCTCTTCCGCCAGAGTCGGCTGATAACCTACCGCTGAAGGCATACGACCCAGCAGTGCGGATACTTCAGTACCGGCCAGGGTGTAACGATAGATGTTATCGACGAACAGCAGAACGTCACGACCTTCGTCACGGAATTTCTCAGCCATGGTCAGGCCGGTCAGCGCAACGCGCAGACGGTTTCCCGGCGGCTCGTTCATCTGGCCGTACACCAGGGATACTTTATCGATAACGTTGGAGTCGGTCATTTCGTGGTAGAAGTCGTTACCCTCACGAGTACGCTCACCGACGCCCGCAAACACAGAGTAACCGGAGTGCTCGATCGCGATGTTACGGATCAGCTCCATCATGTTTACGGTTTTACCTACACCCGCACCACCGAACAGACCAACTTTACCGCCCTTCGCGAACGGACACATCAGGTCGATAACTTTGATACCGGTTTCCAGCAGTTCCTGAGAGCTGGACAGCTCTTCATAGGAAGGTGCTGCGCGGTGGATAGCCCAACGCTCTTCTTCACCGATGTCGCCTTTCATGTCGACCGGCTGACCCAGTACGTTCATGATACGACCCAGTGTTGCTTTACCTACCGGGACTTCGATTGGGTGCTCGAGGTCTTTTACTTCCAGACCGCGGCGAAGACCATCGGAAGAACCCATGGCGATGGTACGAACGATACCGCCGCCGAGCTGCTGCTGAACTTCCAGCACCAGAACTTCTTTACCATTCTGCACCTCAAGAGCTTCGTACACGCGCGGTACGGCATCCTGAGGGAATTCGACGTCAACTACGGCGCCGATTACCTGGACAATTTTTCCAGTAGCCATCTTGAATCCTCTACGAATTAACCTGGTTATACCGCGGATGCACCACCGACGATCTCGGTGAGTTCCTGAGTAATGCTGGCCTGTCGAGCTTTGTTGTATACCAACTGCAGCTCTTTAATCAGGCTGCCGCCATTGTCGGTCGCGGCTTTCATCGCCACCATACGTGCGGCCTGCTCGCTGGCCAGGTTTTCTACCACGCCCTGATAGACCTGAGATTCGACATAACGACGCAGGAGGGTATCCAGCAGCGCTTTCGGATCGGGTTCGTACAGGTAATCCCAGGATTTACGTTTCAGATCAGCGTCTTCTGATGCCGGTAACGGCAGCAGCTGAGTGATCGTCGGAACCTGAGACATGGTGTTAATAAATTTGTTGCTGACAACGTACAGCTTGTCCAGACGGCCTTCATCATAGGCCTGCAACATCACTTTTACCGGGCCGATCAGTTCGGACAGGGAGGGGTTATCCCCCATACCGGTCACCTGTGCAACCACGTTACCGCCAACGGCGTTAAAGAAAGAGACGCCCTTAGAGCCGATCATTGCGAGGTCGCACTGAACGCCTTTATCGGACCATGCTTTCATTTCCGCCAGCAGTTTCTTGAACAGGTTAATGTTCAAGCCGCCGCACAGACCACGGTCGGTCGACACCACCAGGTAGCCCACGCGCTTAACGTCGCGTTCTTCCAGGTAAGGGTGCTTATATTCCAGATTACCGTTCGCAAGGTGACCAATCACTTTGCGCATAGTATCTGCGTAAGGACGGCTGGCCGCCATACGCTCCTGCGATTTACGCATTTTGGAAGCGGCGACCATCTCCATCGCTTTAGTGATCTTTTGCGTGTTCTGGACGCTTGCGATCTTACTACGTATCTCTTTTGCGCCGGCCATGAGCTTCTCCTCAATGCCTTGCGGCCTGCCCTAAGACAGACCGCCAGACGTTACCAGGACTGGGTTGCTTTGAAGGAATCGAGGATGCCTTTCAGCTTGCCTTCGATTTCGTCGTTATAGCCACCGGACTGGTTAATCTCTTGCATCAGCGGAGCGTGATCACGGTCGACGTAAGCCAGCAGAGCGGCTTCGAAGCTACCGATTTTCGCCAGTTCTACATCAGCCAGGTAACCACGTTCTGCTGCGAACAGAACCAGAGACTGCTGCGCAACGGACATCGGCGCATACTGTTTCTGTTTCAGCAGCTCGGTCACTTTCTGACCGTGGTCCAGCTGTTTGCGGGTTGCATCGTCAAGGTCGGATGCAAACTGGGAGAACGCTGCCAGTTCACGATACTGCGCCAGTGCGGTACGGATACCACCGGACAGTTTCTTCATGATCTTGGTCTGCGCTGCACCACCAACACGGGATACGGAGATACCCGGGTTAACCGCAGGACGAATACCGGCGTTAAACAGGTTGGTTTCCAGGAAGATCTGACCATCGGTAATGGAGATTACGTTGGTCGGAACGAATGCGGAAACGTCACCCGCCTGCGTTTCGATAATCGGCAGTGCGGTCAGAGAACCGGTTTTCCCTTTCACTTCACCTTTGGTGAAAGCTTCAACATATTCGGCGTTAACACGCGCAGCACGCTCCAGCAGACGAGAGTGGAGGTAGAATACGTCGCCCGGGAAGGCTTCACGTCCTGGCGGACGACGGAGCAGCAGGGAGATCTGACGATAAGCAACAGCCTGTTTAGACAGGTCATCGTAAATGATCAGCGCATCTTCACCGCGGTCGCGGAAGTATTCGCCCATTGCGCAACCCGCGTATGGCGCCAGGTATTGCAGTGCAGCAGATTCGGATGCAGTCGCTACCACCACAATGGTGTTAGCCAGCGCGCCGTGCTCTTCCAGTTTACGCACCACGTTAGAGATGGTGGACGCTTTCTGGCCGATAGCAACATAGACGCACTTGATACCGGAATCACGCTGGTTGATGATGGCATCGATAGCCAGCGCAGTTTTACCGGTCTGACGGTCGCCGATGATCAGTTCACGCTGACCACGACCGATTGGGATCATGGCGTCAACGGATTTATAACCAGTCTGTACCGGCTGATCGACGGACTGACGTTCGATGACGCCCGGTGCGATCGCTTCTACGGCGGAGAAACCGTCGTTTTCCAGCGGACCTTTACCATCAATTGGCGCGCCCAGAGTGTTAACCACACGGCCCAGCAGGCCACGGCCAACCGGAACTTCCAGGATACGGCCAGTACATTTAACCTTCATGCCTTCGGCGAGGTCAGCATACGGACCCATCACCACGGCACCAACGGAGTCGCGCTCCAGGTTCAATGCGATAGCGTAACGGTTACCCGGCAGGGAGATCATCTCACCCTGCATACATTCGGCAAGGCCGTGGATGCGGATAACACCGTCACTTACAGAAACAATAGTACCTTCGTTATGAGCTTCGCTCACAACATTGAACTGAGCAATGCGCTGCTTGATCAGTTCGCTGATTTCGGTGGAATTCAGTTGCATGCTCCAGTCCCCTTAAGACTGCAAGACGTCTGCAAGGCGATCAAGACGGCCGCGTACGCTGCCATCAATGACCATATCACCCGCACGGATGATAATACCTGCCATAACAGACTTATCGATTTTGCAATTCAGCTTAACTTTGCGTGACAGACGTTTTTCCATCGCGCTGACGATCCTGGCAAGCTGTTCATCACTCAGTTGGTTGGCAGATATTACTTCTACCTCTGCGATGGCCTCACTGGCCGCGCGCAGGTGAATGAATTGCTCAAGAACGTCCGGGAGCACCTTCAGACGATTGTTTTCCGCCATTACCTTAATCAGGTTCTGGCCGTTTTCGTCGAGTTGCTCACCGCAGATAGCGATAAACGCTTCTGAGAGCGTTTCCGGCGCCAAAGCACCGGAGAGAAGCTCTGCCATTTGGTCGTTTTTGGTCACTTCGGCGGCAAACGCCAGCATATCCTGCCAGCGTTCAACACTGTTGTGTTCGACGGCAAAGTCAAAAGCTGCTTTGGCGTAGGGGCGAGCTACCGTTACAAATTCAGACATCAGCCCCTCCCTCCTTACAGTTCAGCGACAAGTTTATCCACGATGTCGCTGTTAGCAGCTTCATCCACGGAACGTTCGATGATCTTCTCGGCGCCAGCAACAGCCAGGATAGCGACCTGCTTACGCAGCTCCTCACGTGCACGTTTACGCTCAGCATCAATTTCAGCCTGCGCTTGTGCAACGATTTTGGTGCGTTCCTGTTCTGCTTCAGCTTTAGCTTCGTCCAGAATCTGAGAGCGACGCTTGTTCGCCTGCTCAATGATTACCTGGGCTTCCGCTTTCGCTTTTTTCAGCTGGTCGGTCGCGTTGGCCTGTGCAAGGTCCAAATCTTTCTTAGCGCGTTCTGCAGAAGCTAAACCGTCAGAAATCTCTTTCTGGCGTTTTTCGATGGCAGCCATTAAAGGCGGCCATACGTACTTCATGCAGAACCATACGAAGATAACAAACGCGATGGCCTGGCCGAGGATTGTTGCGTTCATGTTCACAGCACAATACCTCTTTAATTAACTCTGTGGCTTAGGTTTCTAACAACTTACTACGCGACGGCGAACATCACGTACAGACCCAGACCTACAGCGATCATCGGGATAGCATCCACCAGACCCATAACGATAAAGAACTGAGTACGCAGCAGAGGAATCAGATCCGGTTGACGCGCTGCGCCTTCCAGGAATTTACCTCCGAGGATGCCGATACCGATCGCAGCACCGATTGCCGCCAGACCCATCATCACAGCGGCAGCCATGTACAGCAGATCCATATTCAGGTTTTCCATGACAGTCTCCAGTTTGTTTCAGTTAAAACGTAGTAGTGTTGGTAAAAATCAATGCTCTTCAGACGCCATCGACAGATAGACAATCGTCAGAACCATGAAGATGAAGGCTTGCAGCGTAATAATCAGGATGTGGAAAATGGCCCAAGGCACATTCAGAACCCACTGTGACCACCACGGCAACAGACCAGCAATCAGAATGAAAATCAGCTCACCGGCATACATGTTGCCGAACAGTCGCAGACCGAGAGAAACCGGTTTGGACAGCAGGCTTACCCCTTCAAGGATTAAGTTGACAGGAATGAACGCCCAGTGATTGAACGGCTGCATGGTCAGTTCTTTAACGAACCCACCTACGCCTTTCATTTTGATGCTGTAGAAAATAATCAGGATGAACACGCCAAGCGCCATCGACAGGGTGATGTTCACGTCGGCAGACGGAACCACGCGCAGTGCAGGCAGGCCGAAAATGTGTTCGCCGATATAAGGAATCAGGTCGATTGGCAGCAGGTCCATCAGGTTCATCAGGAAGACCCAGACGAACACGGTCAGCGCCAGCGGCGCGATAACCTTGCTCTTGCCATGGTACATGTCTTTGACGCTGCCATGGACGAAGCCGATGATCATTTCGATGAAGGTCTGGAATTTCCCTGGTACGCCGCTGGTCGCTTTCTTAGCAACGCTACGGAACATGGCCAGGAACAGCAGACCGAGAACCACCGAGAAGAACATGGAGTCAATGTTGAGCGTCCAGAAGGTGGCCGGGGGGTTGTGCGGATCCACCAGCGAGAAAGTACGCAAGTCAATCTGAAGGTTGTTCAGATGGTGACTTATGTATTCCTGCGGCGTCATATTTTCTGAAGCCATGATGCCTTTTACCCTTTGTTGTTGATTACAGCTGGCGCCAGAACTTGTACCACCAGCACCAAAACCCACGTCACGATCAGCGGCATAAATACCACTTTTAAAACAGCCAGCGCCATCGCCAGAAGGGCGAAGGTCAGCAACACCTTGAAGGCTTCACCGAAGGCGAAGGTCCAGGCCACACGGCCTTTTGCTGGTGTATGCGCCTGATGACGCCAGGCAAAAATCATAAACATCAGGTTCGGCAAAACCACCGCCAAACCGCCGCATACTGCGGAAATGCCCCAGAAGGGGTCTTTGAGGCTGAACAGCAGTCCACTTGCTATTACTGCCAGTAACTGAATAAACAGAAGCTTGCGAGCAACGTTTCGACTCAAGAGCGACACTGACATCACGTTTTTACTCCTGCTCCCTTTGAGGTATGTCGCGTGTCGTATAAAACGTCCTTTAAGACGAAGAGTCAAGCATCAAAAAGCGGACAAATTATACGGTGACGCCCCGTGATTTCAAACAATAAGTAGCAAAATAGTGAATAAATGTTTAATTATTTTCCAACGGACAACTTTCCGTGCATTTCAGCGTTCTGTGAGCAGTCATACAAAACTGCAAATAACGTGGAAACACGGCAATTAAAGCGTGCATTAGATCACATAATAAACATTTCAAGCGCCCTTTAATGAATCAAGGACATAAAACACTATTTTTCATGCTTTTGATATTCAAGATAAAAAGTGAGGACATTATCTAAAACAACCTCACATACAATAAAAACCTTTTATTGACATTTATAATAAAAATTTAACATCACTATGCTGTTTATCTGTGTCGATTTTTAGCACACTGATATTTTCAAAGTTGACTATTTTGTCAGTGAATCACTTACGCTAAGTTAACTGCAAGAAAAGCCATAGTAAAAACATGGTTAAATGCAGCCCGATAATATCGGGAGGTGACCTTTATTTTTGTAACATCCGCAGGCCACATTTTTTCCACATTTTTTGATAAAAACTAACGCGATTTTGGCGTGATCACCACCAGGTGCCGCTCCCCTTCCAACTGAGGAACATGCAGCTCAATCACCTCAGCAATGGCATATCCTTCCGGCAGGTTTTCCATTTCGTCTTTTTGCGCTAACCCTTTGAGTGCATAGAAGTGACCGTTCGCTGCCGGCAGATGATGGCACCAGCTCACCATATCATTGAGCGATGCGAAGGCGCGGCTTATCACACCGTCAAACGGCGGTTCGGCCGGGAAGGCTTCCACGCGGCTCTGCACCGGGGTGACATTATCCAGCTTCAGCTCATGCTGCACCTGACGCAGGAAGCGCACGCGCTTGCCGAGACTGTCGAGCAGGGTGAAATGCGACTCCGGACGCACGATGGCCAGTGGAATGCCAGGGAGCCCCGGTCCGGTCCCGACATCGATAAAGCGCGAGCCCTGCAGATAAGGCGCCACGATGATGCTGTCGAGGATATGACGCACCAGCATCTCATTCGGATCGCGAACGGAGGTCAGGTTATAGGCTTTGTTCCACTTATCGAGCAGCCCGACGTAGGCCACCAGCTGGTTTTTCTGGTGATCGGTGAGCGAAATACCCGCTTCATCCAGCAGACGAGAAAGTTTGTTGAGCACAGTCTGTACCTTCAAAAAATAATGAGCCCGGAGGCGCTAACGCTTACCGGGCTATGAATGATAAAGGCGAACGCTGATTATGCAACAGTGAAATCAGCGCAGGCAGGCGGCCGCAATCAGGCGCTGCGGCGCAGCATCCCCTGCTTTTTCAGCCAAACCAACAAAATAGAGATCGCCGCCGGCGTGATCCCGGAAATGCGTGACGCCTGCCCTATCGACGACGGCTTATGGTCGTTCAGTTTGGCGATCACTTCGTTAGACAGCCCGGTGACCTGGCGGTAATCGAGCGTCGCCGGCAGCACGGTATTCTCATTACGCTGCTGTTTCTCGATCTCATCCTGCTGGCGAGCGATGTAACCTTCATACTTCACCTGGATCTCTACCTGCTCGGCCGCTTGTTGATCTTCCAGTCCCGGTGCGAACGGCGACAGCTGAATCAGTTGCTCGTAGGTCATTTCCGGACGACGCAGTAGATCTTCACCACTCGCTTCACGCGACAGCGGCGCCGTCAGGTGAGCATTCACTTCGGCGGCGCTCTCTGCCTGCGGGTTCACCCAGGTCGATTTCAGACGCTGACGTTCACGTTCAATGCTTTCCAGCTTTTCGTTGTACCGCGCCCAGCGTTCATCGTCCACCAGACCCAGCTCACGCCCCTGTTCGGTCAGGCGCAGGTCGGCGTTATCTTCGCGCAGCATCAGACGATATTCGGCACGGGAGGTAAACATGCGGTACGGTTCTTTGGTACCCAGGGTGCACAGGTCATCCACCAGCACGCCGAGATAAGCCTGATCGCGACGCGGCGCCCAGCCCTCTTTTTCCGCAGAGAAGCGGGCGGCGTTAAGACCGGCCAGCAGACCCTGAGCAGCGGCTTCTTCATAACCGGTGGTGCCGTTGATCTGTCCGGCAAAGAACAGACCCTGAATGAATTTGCTCTCGAGCGTTGGCTTCAGATCGCGTGGGTCGAAGAAATCGTACTCAATGGCGTAGCCAGGACGGACGATCCGCGCGTTCTCCATCCCCTGCATTGAGCGGACGATTTGCATTTGCACATCAAACGGCAGGCTGGTGGAGATACCGTTCGGATAAATTTCGTTTGAGGTCAGGCCTTCCGGTTCAAGGAAAATCTGATGTTGGTTGCGATCGGCAAAGCGCATGACTTTGTCTTCGATCGACGGACAATAGCGTGGCCCGATCCCTTCGATCACCCCAGCGTACATTGGGCTGCGATCGAGGTTATTACGGATCACGTCATGGGTTTTCTCGTTGGTGTGGGTGATATAGCACGGCACCTGGCGCGGATGCTGATCCGCGGATCCCATGAACGAGAAGACCGGCATTGGGTTATCGCCGTGCTGTTGCGCCAGCACGCTGAAATCGATGGTGCGGGCGTCAATACGCGGTGGGGTTCCGGTTTTCAGGCGGCTTACGCGCAGCGGCAGCTCACGCAGACGACGAGACAGTGGAATTGACGGCGGATCGCCGGCACGCCCGCCGCTGTAGTTATCCAGACCAATATGGATTTTGCCATCGAGGAAGGTTCCGACGGTCAGCACCACCGCTTTGGCACGGAATTTGAGGCCCATCTGAGTGACGGCGCCCACGACGCGATCGTTTTCCACAATCAGATCTTCCACTGCCTGCTGGAAGATCATCAGGTTCGGCTGGTTCTCCAGCGCGGTGCGTACCGCCTGACGATACAGCACGCGGTCTGCCTGGGCGCGAGTGGCACGTACCGCGGGCCCTTTGCTGGCGTTTAGTATCCTAAACTGAATACCCGCCTGATCGATCGCGGTTGCCATCAATCCGCCGAGTGCGTCCACTTCTTTTACCAGGTGTCCTTTCCCAATGCCGCCAATCGCCGGGTTGCAGCTCATCTGCCCCAGCGTGTCGATATTGTGTGTCAAAAGCAGGGTTTGTTGGCCCATTCGCGCTGCGGCCATCGCGGCCTCAGTGCCCGCATGACCCCCGCCAATGATAATGACGTCAAAAGGATCCTGATAAAACATGGTGATCTGCCTCGCATAACGCGGTTTGAAAATGGATTGAAGCCCGGGCCGTGGATTCTACTCGGCTTTGCTCTTTTGAGAAAGACTCCGGGATCCTGAGTATTAAAAAGAAGATCTTTATATAGAGATCTGTTCTATTGTGATCTCTTATTAGGATCGACTCTCTTTGTGGATAAGTCGGATCCACGATGTAAGATCAAAAGCTTAAGAAGGATCACTATCTGTGAATGATCGGTGATCCTGGTCCGTATAAGCTGGGATCAAAATGAAGGGTTATACACAGCACAAAAACCATACGACGGTTATTCTTTGGATAACTACCGGTTGATCCAAGCTTTTAAGCATGGTTATCCACAGAAGATCCGACGATCTTTACAATTCTCAGAGCAAATTTTTCCAGGATCCCAGCCAGATTTCCGCTGGATCCTCCGGAATTTCATGTTCCAGTACGTTAATTTTCAGCGTTTCGCCGATCTGTTTTGCGCCGCTGGCCTTCAATGCTGCTTCTAATTTATCGATCGCCCCGCAGAAGGTGTCGTATTCGCGGCTGCCGATCCCGATGGCGCCAAAGCGCACGGCGGAAAGATCGGCCTTCTGCTCCAGCAATGCGTCATAGAAGGGAACCAGGTTGTCGGGAATGTCGCCGGCGCCATGCGTTGAAGAGATAACTAACCAGATCCCTTCCGCCTGCAGATCGTCAACCAGCGGACCGTGCTGGATTTCAGTGCTGTAGCCGGCTTCTTCCAGCTTTTCCGCCAGATGCTCTGCTACATATTCCGCACAGCCCAGGGTGCTGCCGCTGATAAGTGTAATGTCTGCCATGATCGCCGATCGCCCGCTCAACTGTTCAGAGTGGCGTATTGTACGCTGTGAGCGAGCTGGGATCTACCTGTGGAAAAATGTGGGATTAAAAAAAGCGATCAGGGCTTGATGGTACGCATGATCGGGTTCTGCAGCACGATCAGCGTCTCGGTGGACTGAATTTCATCAATTGTTTGGATCTTGTTGATAAGTACCTGCTGCAGGGCATCGATGGATTTACACATCACCTTAATAAAGATGCTGTAGTGGCCGGTGGTGTAATAAGCCTCGGTGACCTCCTCCAGGCTTTCCAGGCGGGCAAGGGCGGAAGGGTAGTCCTTGGCGCTCTTGAGAATAATGCCGATAAAGCAGCCGACATCATAGCCCAGCTGCTTGGGGCTGACGTCAATGCGCGCACCGGTAATGATACCCGCCTGTTTCATCTTTTCGACGCGCACATGAATGGTGCCCGGGCTGACGCTGAACTGTTTAGCCAGTTCGGCATAGGCGGTACGGGCGTTGGCCATCAGCGCATCGAGAATGCCGCGGTCCAGATTGTCGATCTGATAATTTTCCATATCTTTTTCTTATGAAGTTTGAGGGTTCTTGCTATTTTAGCTTCATATTTTGATGAATTAAAAGTCGATGCGGCTTTTTATTGATTGATTATTGTATTGCGGCCCTGTTTTGTTGCTTAATCAATGGCAACAGGACGCAGGAGTTATAAAAATGAAAACCGCATATATCGCAAAACAACGCCAGATCAGTTTCGTTAAATCCCACTTTTCCCGTCAGCTGGAAGAGAAGCTTGGCCTGATTGAAGTCCAGGCGCCAATCTTAAGCCGCGTGGGCGATGGGACGCAGGATAACTTGTCCGGCTGCGAGAAAGCGGTTCAGGTAAAAGTGAAAACACTGCCCGACGCCCAGTTCGAAGTGGTTCATTCGCTGGCGAAGTGGAAGCGTCAAACCCTGGGACAACACGACTTCAGCGCGGGCGAAGGGCTGTACACGCACATGAAGGCCCTTCGCCCCGATGAAGACCGTCTGACGCCTATCCATTCCGTTTATGTTGACCAGTGGGACTGGGAGCGCGTGATGGGCGATGAAGAGCGTCACGTCGGCACTCTGAAGGCAACCGTCGAGGCGATCTACGCCGGGATCAAAGCTACCGAGCTGGCGGTCAGCCAGGAATTTGGCCTGAAGCCTTTTCTGCCGGAACAGATCCATTTTGTTCACAGCCAGGAGCTGCTGAGCCGCTATCCCGATCTTGATGCCAAAGGCCGTGAGCGAGCCATTGCCAAAGAGTTGGGGGCCGTCTTCTTAATTGGTATCGGCGGCAAACTGTCTGACGGTAAGCGCCACGACGTGCGTGCGCCGGATTATGATGACTGGAGCACAGAGATTTCTGAAGGCTTTGCCGGTCTGAACGGCGATATCCTGGTTTGGAACCCGGTGCTGGAAGATGCTTTCGAGATCTCCTCAATGGGGATCCGCGTTGACGCCGAAGCGCTGAAGCGCCAGCTGGCCGTGACTGGCGATGAAGATCGCCTACAGCTTGAATGGCACCAGGCGCTGCTGCGCGGCGAGATGCCGCAGACTATCGGCGGCGGCATTGGCCAGTCTCGTCTGACGATGCTGCTGCTGCAGCTTGACCATATCGGCCAGGTGCAGTGCGGCGTATGGCCGGCGCAGGTTCGCGAAAGCGTTTCCGCGCTGCTGTAATGAATTAGCGCCGCCAGCGTCGCAGCAGGCGGCTACGCAGCCCGGTATCAAAGCGCCAGATATGATCGAAGATGCGCATGATGCCGGGTTTGCCGTGTACCGACATCGCCACCGCGTGAAAACGGTGCTGGTGCTTACGCTGTAACTCCCCCACCTGAGCAATCACCTCATCCGGCAACCGCTGGGCGATAAAGTCAGAGATCACGACGGCATCCGCATCCACCCACTGCGGATTTTGCAGACGTTCAATGATGGCGCGAAAACAGCTGGCCAGATCGGTACCGCCGCGAAAGCGCTGGCTTAAAAAGCGGATCGCCTGCTCCAGCCCGCGCTCGCTGGTCAGTTCGTAATGCACCACTTCGCTGGAGAACAGCATAATAAAGCAGCGACGGTTATCAGCCAGCGCGACGCGCATGAGGGCCAGACAAAAGGCCTTAGCGCACTGCTCGTTAAAACCGCCCATCGACCCTGACGTATCGACGCAGACAATGAACGGCCCGCGCGGTTGCTCATCAAAATCCTGCCGCGTTACCGGGCGTTCGGTGATTTTCTCACGCCAGGCGTCGCCATGCAGCCGGTAGGTGAGCAGCTGCTTCTCCACCAGCTTGCGATAAAATTCAAACTCCAGCTCCGTGATGCCGAGCGTCGCCAGCTCCGGCGGCAGCAGCCGCAGAATGTCGTCACTCTGCTGGAGGCCGTCGACTTGCTCCGGTACTGTCGCCGGCTCGCGCACCAGGCTGCGAAAGGTTTCCATCGGGGCGTCTTTCTTCGGCACCGATTTCGCTTCCCGTGAACGTCCGAGTTGTTCCGCCAGCTGCAGTAGCTCCGGTTGCTGGTTGAGAAAATCGCCATAGCGCACGATCAGCTGATAGTCGCCGCGTTTGAGTTCGCCAGCGCTCATATCCCACAGACGCCCGGCGGCAGTGTCATTTTCCGCCAGTACCGGATCGAGCTGACCGCTGAGCGTCATTCGTTCCTGGACCTCACTGAGTAACTGATCGCGTTCTTCATCCAGCAACTGCTGGTTAAGGCTGGTGGCTTGCACCACCAGGCTCAGGCGCCAGCGCTGTAAAAACAGCGTATGCAACGCCGGGGTAAAGGTGGCATTGTCATCCACCAGCTTCTGCGCCTGAGCGGCAAAAGGAGACTGTAGCTGGTGCAGTTTGCCGAGGATCTGCGGGAGCTGGACGATAAACTGCGAGGTAGAGAGTAGCTGAGCCTGCTGATAGGTTTGCACTTCGGCGTCCAGATCCGGCGGGACGTTAACTTCTTTCAAACGGGCGCGAACGGCTTCACGCCAGCGTGGAATATCCGCCGCGATGATGTTTTTCAGGCGGGGGAATTTCTCAAAGAACACCGCCAGCTGAGGAGAGGCCAGCAGCGCCAGCAGCATCTCCTCGATCATTCCCTCTTCGCTGACTGCCAGCATGACATTCAGCATATCGAGCGTCATGGCTGCTTCGCCTGTTTAATCTGCGCGCCGACGTCCTGCAGGCTGGCTTCGATTCTTCCCAGCCACTCGACCGGGATAAACAGACACTTTTGCTGCTCGCTGAAGCGGTTGTGTTGCTGGTGCCACTCATCATCGAGCGCCTCCAGCTGTTGGCGAATTTCTGCCGGCATGTTCTCCTGCGATGCGCTACCGGGCAGCGCGAGGCGTGAGCCCTGCAGGCTGACGTCGCGGACGACCAGGTGCTGGCTGGTGTCGACATCCATATTGAGCAGTTGGGCAAAGCCGATCCCGTTGAGCTTACCGCGGATCTCACCGCCCTTTTCCAGCCAGTTGGCTAACGCCTCGCGTTCAAAAGTAATGTGGATCACTTCCATATCGTGAAGTTTGAGCGGCTGCTGCAGCAGCAGCGTCAGGGTGGTCCCCTGGATCTCCGCCGGCAATTCATAATGCGGTTTGCGGCTAAACATCCCGCCAAGGCGGGTGACCTTCAACGCAGTTTTGTCGCTTTGCTGCTGTTGGATCTGAATGCGTCTCTGGACAATGGCCCCCAGCCGCGTCAGCATCGCCTGCTGTTGCCAGGCGTGACAGGTCATGAGCGTTTCCAGCTGCTGCGACATCAGGTTCATGCTCTCGACGTTGTGCCACAGACAATCTTTCAGCAGGATCAGATCTATCGGCGCGATGCTGTCGCGCCCGCTGAAGAAGGCGCTGGCCTGCAGCAGGCGAATGGCCTTTTTCCAGCGGCGATCCGAGACGTACGGCGCATTTGGCAGGGCATCCAGCTGCTGGCGGAGCTGGAATATCAGCTCAAACACCGCGTCTGGCAGTTTGATATTGCCGATCTGCTGCTGCCATTGGGTAAACTCTTCGTCGCTAACCTGCAGCGCGCTGGGCACTGGATTGATGTTTTCATCCTGCTGGCTGACCAGCATTGAACGGAAATTACCTTTATCCTGCACTTTATCAAGCCACAGACGGATCAGCATTCGGTCATACAGCGCTTCCAGACTGCTGTCGGCTTCGGGGAGTTCGTTCGACGCGGCCACCAGCAGGCGCATCGGGATTTTCTCTTCGTGCGCCCCATTGCGGAAGTGACGTTCGTTAATCGCCGTCAGCAGGGTGTTGAGGATCGCCGGACCCGCTTTCCATATTTCATCGAGAAAGACGATTTCGGCTTCCGGCAGGTAGCCGGCGGTTAAACGTTCGTAACGGCCTTCATCCTTCAGTGCCTGAATGGACAGTGGCCCAAAAACTTCTTCCGGGGTGGAGAAGCGGGTCATCAGGTATTCAAAAGCGCGCGCCTGCTGGAAGGCGAATTTGAGGCGGCGGGCAATCAGGCTTTTGGCGATCCCCGGTGGGCCGAGCAAAAAAACGCTCTCGCCGCTGAGCGCCGCCAGCAGGCAGAGGCGTATCGCGTGGCTGCGTTCAAAGAGTCCTTTTTCGAGTGCCGCGCTGAGCCGGGAAATTCTTTCAGCCAGTAAATGTGTTTGAGCCATAATTGAGTTGCGTGCTTTGTCATGTATCGTTATTGGGTCGAGTATAGATGTTAGAGCAGGGGCGGTAATAGCCTGAAGAATCGATTTATTTTTTTTGAGCCAGGTTAATATGGTGTCTGTTAGGGGTACGATTTCGCAAATAATCGTGCATACTGTGCGCTTTTTGTGGGCCAAGGGACTAGGCACACATTTGTTTTATAAACGAAAAGACTAGTCTATGAGCACTGATAATAAACAATCGTTGCCGGCATTAACGTTGGCGGCCATCGGCGTGGTGTACGGCGATATCGGTACCAGTCCACTGTATACCTTGCGCGAATGCCTGTCAGGTCAGTTTGGCTTTGGCGTTGAACGCGACGCCGTGTTTGGCTTTTTGTCGCTGATTTTCTGGCTGTTGATCTTTACCGTATCGATTAAATACATCACGTTCGTGATGCGGGCGGATAACGCCGGGGAAGGCGGGATCTTAACGCTGATGTCGCTGGCCGGACGTAATACCTCGGCCCGAATGACCTCCGTACTGGTGATCCTCGGCCTGATCGGCGGTAGCTTCTTCTATGGCGAAGTGGTGATTACGCCGGCGATTTCCGTTATGTCGGCGATAGAGGGGTTAGAAATTATCGCCCCGCAGCTTGATACCTGGATTGTCCCTATTTCCATTATCGTGCTGACTCTGCTGTTTGTGATCCAGAAGCACGGGACCGGCATGGTCGGTAAGCTGTTTGCGCCGATTATGCTGATCTGGTTCCTGTTGCTGGCGGTGCTGGGCGCGCGAAGCATTTACGCTAACCCGGAAGTTCTTCAGGCGCTAAACCCCTACTGGGCGGTGCATTTCTTCCTGCAGTACAAAACGGTTTCCTTTATTGCGCTCGGCGCGGTGGTGCTGTCGATTACCGGGGTGGAAGCGCTGTACGCCGATATGGGTCACTTCGGCAAACTGCCGATCCGCGTGGCCTGGTTCTCCGTCGTGCTGCCCTCGCTGGTGCTGAACTATTTTGGCCAGGGCGCGCTGCTGCTGAAGCACCCGGAAGCGATTAAAAACCCGTTCTTCCTGCTGGCGCCGGAGTGGGCGCTGATCCCGATGCTGATTATCGCCACGCTGGCGACGGTTATCGCCTCGCAGGCGGTGATCTCCGGGGTCTTCTCCCTGACCCGTCAGGCAGTGCGTCTGGGCTATCTGTCGCCGATGCGCATTATCCACACCTCGGAAATGGAGTCCGGACAGATTTACATCCCGTTCATTAACTGGCTGCTGTACGTTTCTGTGGTCATCGTTATTGTCAGCTTTGAGCATTCGTCTAATCTGGCGGCGGCGTATGGTATCGCGGTCACGGGCACCATGGTGCTGACCTCCATTCTGTCGGCAACGGTGGCGCGCAAAAACTGGCACTGGAATAAGCTGTTTGTCGGCCTGATGCTGGTGGCCTTCCTGTGTATTGATATTCCGCTGTTTTCGGCGAACCTCGATAAGATTGTCTCCGGCGGTTGGCTGCCGTTGTCCCTGGGGCTGGTGATGTTCACGGTGATGACCACCTGGAAGAGCGAACGTTTCCGCCTGCTGCGCCGAATGCACGAGCATGGCAATTCGCTGGAAGCGATGATCTCTTCGCTGGAGAAGTCACCGCCGGTGCGTGTGCCGGGTACCGCGGTGTATATGTCCCGCGCCCTGAACGTGATCCCGTTTGCCCTGCTGCATAACCTGAAGCACAACAAGGTGCTGCATGAGCGAGTAATCCTTCTGACTCTGCGCACCGAAGACGCGCCTTACGTGCATAACGTTCGCCGGGTGCAGATTGAGCAGCTGTCGCCGTCGTTCTGGCGGGTGGTGGCCAGCTACGGTTGGCGGGAAACGCCGAACGTTGAAGAGGTGTTCCATCGCTGTGGCCTGGAAGGACTCAGTTGCCGAATGATGGAGACCTCGTTCTTCATGTCGCATGAGTCGCTGATTATCGGCAAACGACCGTGGTATCTGCGCCTGCGCGGCAAGCTTTATCTGCTGCTGCAGCGTAACGCCCTGCGGGCGCCGGATCAGTTTGAAATCCCGCCAAACCGGGTTATCGAGCTCGGTACCCAGGTCGAAATCTGATGTCAAAAAAGCCCTTCCATTGCGAAGGGCTTTTTGTTTCTCACTCCGGCTGTCATCTCCTGTCGCTGTCTTGCGAAACGTTTCGATGGCGATCACATTTCTCTCTTCTGGTGATGGTTTTCTGCTCACACATTGATAATAATTATTTTAGCGAAACGTTTCGCTAGTGGAGCAAAAGAGAAAAATGAAAAAAGGCACCGTACTTAACGCTGATATTTCCGCGGTCATTTCCCGCCTGGGCCACACCGATACGCTGGTGGTCTGCGATGCCGGATTACCGGTTCCCCGCAGCAGCACGCGCATTGATATGGCGCTGACTCAGGGCGTACCTTCCTTTATGCAGGTGCTGGAAGTGGTGACGACGGAAATGCAGGTTGAAGCGGCTGTTATCGCGGAAGAGATTAAAACCCATAATCCGCAGCTCCACGCGACGTTGCTCACTCACCTCGAGCAGCTGCAGCAGCACCAGGGAAATACCATTGAAATTCGTTACACCAGCCATGAGCAGTTCAAAAAACAAACCGCAGACAGTCAGGCGGTAATTCGCAGCGGGGAGTGTTCCCCGTTTGCGAATATCATTCTCTGTGCCGGCGTCACGTTCTGAGGTCGCCGCCATGGAAGCCTTATTGCAACTAAAAGGGATCGATAAAGCGTTCCCTGGCGTCAAGGCGCTCTCCGGCGCGGCGCTGAATGTCTATGCCGGTCGGGTGATGGCGCTGGTAGGGGAAAATGGCGCCGGCAAGTCCACCATGATGAAGGTGCTGACCGGGATCTACACCCGTGATGCCGGCTCTTTGCTGTGGTTAGGCAAAGAGACGACCTTTAACGGCCCCAAATCCTCCCAGGAAGCCGGGATCGGTATCATCCACCAGGAACTGAACCTGATCCCGCAATTGACGATTGCCGAGAACATCTTCCTTGGTCGCGAATTTGTTAACCGTTTTGGCAAAATCGACTGGAAGCAGATGTATGCCGAAGCCGACAAGCTGCTGGCAAAGCTGAATCTCCGCTTTAACAGCCAGAAGCTGGTGGGCGATCTGTCGATTGGCGATCAGCAAATGGTGGAGATCGCCAAAGTGCTGAGCTTTGAATCGAAAGTCATCATTATGGATGAACCGACCGATGCGCTGACCGATACCGAAACCGAATCGCTGTTCCGCGTCATCCGCGAACTGAAGTCGCAGGGGCGCGGCATCGTCTATATCTCCCACCGTATGAAAGAGATCTTCGAGATTTGCGACGACGTGACCGTCTTTCGTGACGGGCAGTTTATCGCCGAGCGCGAAGTGGCTTCGCTGGATGAGGACCGACTGATCGAGATGATGGTCGGCCGTAAGCTGGAAGATCAATATCCACATCTCGATAAGGCGCCGGGCGCGGTGCGCCTGAAGGTCGATAATCTCTGCGGCCCGGGCGTGGAAAACGTGACCTTTACCTTGCGCCAGGGGGAAATCCTGGGTGTCGCCGGGCTGATGGGCGCCGGACGGACCGAACTGATGAAAGTGCTGTACGGCGCGCTGCCGCGCAGCAGCGGCTCCGTGACGCTGGATGGCCATGAAGTGGTGACCCGCTCGCCGCAGGACGGTCTGGCGAACGGCATTGTCTATATCTCCGAAGATCGTAAGCGCGATGGCCTGGTTCTCGGGATGTCGGTAAAAGAAAATATGTCCCTGACGGCGCTACGCTACTTCAGCCGGGCGGGCGGCAGCCTTAAGCATAAAGATGAACAGCAGGCGGTCAGTGATTTCATTCGGCTGTTTAACGTCAAAACGCCGTCCATGGAGCAGGCAATCGGCCTGCTTTCCGGCGGCAACCAGCAAAAGGTCGCCATTGCCCGCGGGCTGATGACCCGGCCAAAGGTGCTGATCCTTGATGAACCGACCCGCGGCGTAGACGTCGGGGCGAAGAAAGAGATCTACCAGCTCATCAATCAGTTCAAAGCCGATGGCCTGAGCATCATTCTGGTCTCCTCTGAGATGCCGGAGGTGTTGGGCATGAGCGATCGCATCATTGTGATGCATGAAGGGCATCTCGGCGGTGAATTCACACGCGAGCAGGCCACCCAGGAAGTATTGATGGCTGCCGCTGTGGGCAAGCTTAACCGTGTGAATCAGGAGTAAGAAAGATGACAACCCAGGCTGTTACTGGTCGCCGTTATTTCACGAAAGCGTGGCTGATGGAGCAAAAATCGCTGATTGCCCTGCTGGTGCTGATCGCGGTGGTATCGACCATGAGCCCCAACTTTTTTACCGTCAATAACCTGTTCAATATCCTGCAACAGACCTCCGTTAACGCCATCATGGCGGTAGGGATGACGCTGGTTATACTGACCTCGGGGATCGACCTGTCCGTCGGCTCCCTGTTGGCGCTCACCGGTGCGGTGGCAGCGTCGATTGTTGGCATTGAGGTTAATGCGCTGGTGGCGGTCGCTGCTGCCCTCGCATTGGGTGCCGCGATCGGCGCAGTCACCGGGGTGATTGTGGCGAAAGGCCGCGTGCAGGCCTTCATCGCTACCCTGGTGATGATGCTGCTGCTGCGCGGCGTGACCATGGTGTACACCAACGGCAGTCCGATCAACACCGGCTTTAGCGATAACGCCGATCTGTTTGGCTGGTTTGGCATCGGGCGTCCGCTGGGGATCCCGACGCCGGTATGGATCATGGCGATTGTCTTCCTGGCGGCCTGGTACATGCTGCACCATACTCGCCTGGGCCGTTATATTTACGCGCTGGGCGGTAATGAAGCGGCGACGCGTCTGTCCGGGATTAGCGTCAATAAAGTCAAAATTATCGTCTACGCCTTGTGCGGGATGCTGGCGTCGCTGGCCGGGATCATCGAAGTGGCGCGTCTCTCCTCCGCGCAGCCGACGGCGGGGACGGGCTATGAGCTGGACGCCATTGCGGCGGTGGTGCTCGGTGGCACCAGCCTCGCGGGCGGCAAAGGACGCATTGTCGGCACGCTGATTGGCGCGCTGATCCTTGGCTTCCTGAATAATGGTCTTAATCTTTTAGGCGTTTCTTCCTATTACCAGATGATCGTTAAAGCGGTGGTGATTTTGCTGGCGGTACTGGTAGATAACAAAAAGCAGTAACTGAGAACTCTACAGGACATCTTAACTATGAATATGAAAAAACTGGCGACCCTGGTCTCTGCTGTTGCGCTAAGTGCGACCGTCAGCGCAAACGCGATGGCCAAAGACACCATCGCTCTGGTTATCTCTACCCTGAATAACCCGTTCTTCGTGTCGCTGAAAGACGGCGCGCAAAAAGAAGCTGACAAGCTGGGCTACAACCTGGTGGTGCTGGACTCCCAGAACAACCCGGCGAAAGAGCTGGCGAACGTCCAGGATTTGACGGTGCGCGGCGCCAGGCTGCTGCTGATCAACCCCACCGACTCTGATGCCGTCGGCAACGCCGTGAAGATGGCAAACCAGGCGAAAATCCCGGTCATCACCCTTGACCGTCAGGCCACAAAAGGCGATGTCGTGAGCCACATTGCGTCTGACAACGTGCAGGGCGGAAAAATGGCTGGCGATTACATCGCGAAAAAAGTGGGTGAAAGTGCGAAAGTCATTGAGCTGCAGGGCATTGCCGGGACTTCTGCGGCGCGCGAGCGCGGCGAAGGCTTTAAACAGGCCGTGGCGGCGCACAAGTTTAACGTCCTGGCCAGCCAACCAGCCGATTTCGACCGTACCAAAGGGCTGAACGTGATGCAGAACCTGCTGACCGCGCATCCTGACGTGCAGGCGGTATTCGCGCAAAATGATGAAATGGCGCTGGGCGCCCTGCGCGCGCTGCAGACCGCAGGCAAGTCCGATGTGATGGTGGTTGGATTTGACGGCACTCCGGATGGCGAAAAAGCAGTAAACAGTGGCAAACTGGCGGCGACCGTCGCACAGTTGCCGGAGCAGATCGGCGCGAAAGGCGTTGAGACGGCTGATAAGGTACTGAAGGGCGAAAAAGTGGAAGCTAACTACCCGGTTGAGCTGAAGCTGGTCGTTAAGCAGTAAAATGCGATTCGGACTGGCAACGGTCCGAGGGACAATATAAAAAAAGAAAAGCAGGGCATGCGCCACCGGATCCCGGTGGCGCGCTTTCCCGGGAACAGAAATGATGAAAACTGCAGGCAAACTTGTCGTCCTTGGCAGTATCAATGCCGATCACATTCTTAACCTTGACGCTTTCCCGACGCCGGGCGAAACCGTCACCGGCAACCATTATCAGGTGGCTTTCGGTGGTAAAGGGGCCAACCAGGCGGTCGCCGCCGGGCGCAGCGGAGCGGATATCGCGTTTATCGCCTGCACCGGCGATGACGACATCGGTGAACGCATCCGCCGCCAGCTGGCGAGCGATAAAATCGACGTGGCGCCTGTGCGCGCAGTCGCCGGGGAAGCGACCGGCGTGGCGTTAATATTCGTTAACGCCGAAGGTGAGAATGTCATCGGTATTCATGCCGGCGCCAATGCGGCGCTTTCCGTCTCCCAGGTTGAGGCGGAAAAGGAACGTATCGCCAGCGCACAGGCGCTGTTAATGCAGCTGGAGTCGCCGCTGGAGAGCGTGTTGGCGGCGGCGAAAATCGCCCATCGCCATCAGACCACCGTGGTGCTTAATCCCGCGCCAGCGCGTGAACTGTCCGATGAACTGCTGGCGCTGGTGGATATCATTACCCCCAACGAAACCGAAGCGGAAAAGCTGACCGGTATTCGCGTTGAGAGCGACGAGGATGCGGCAAAAGCCGCCGACGTGCTGCATGCCAAAGGCATTGGTACGGTGATGATCACCCTCGGCAGCCGCGGCGTCTGGCTCAGTGCCGAAGGCGAAAGTCGTCGGATCCCGGGTTTTCGTGTGCAGGCCATTGATACTATCGCTGCCGGCGATACCTTTAACGGCGCGCTGGTAACCGCGTTGCTGGAAGGGACTTCCCTGCCGGAAGCGATCCGTTTTGCGCATGCCGCGGCGGCGATCGCCGTGACCCGCAAAGGCGCGCAGCCATCCGTGCCGTGGCGCACAGAGATTGATGAATTTTTAGCGCAACAGGGGTAATGCTTGGCTACGATGAAAGATGTGGCCCGCGTCGCGGGCGTTTCCACATCGACGGTGTCACACGTCATCAATAAGGACCGCTTTGTCAGTGAGGCGATTACCGCCAAAGTAGACGCTGCGATCAAAAGCCTCAACTACGCCCCCTCTGCGCTGGCGCGTAGCCTTAAGCTTAATCAAACCCGTACCATCGGCATGCTCATCACTGCCAGTACCAATCCGTTTTATTCGGAGCTGGTGCGGGGCGTGGAGCGCAGCTGTTTTGAGCGGGGTTATAGCCTCGTACTCTGTAATACGGAAGGTGATGAGCAGCGAATGAATCGTAATCTGGAGACGCTAATGCAAAAACGCGTCGATGGACTACTGCTGCTGTGCACGGAGACCCATCAGCCCTCTCCGGAAATTATGCAGCGCTATCCATCGGTACCGACGGTCATGATGGACTGGGCTCCCTTTGATGGCGATAGCGATCTGATTCAGGATAACTCGCTGCTTGGCGGCGATATGGCGACCCAGTATCTGATTGACCAGGGGCATTCGCGCATTGCCTGTATTGCCGGCCCGCTGGATAAAACCCCGGCGCGTCTGCGCCTTGAAGGTTACCATGCTGCGATGGCGCGCTGCGGCCTGCCGGTTGCCGACGGATACGTGGTGACCAGTGATTTTGAGTTTGGCGGCGGGTTTAGCGCGATGCAGCAGCTGCTGGCTTTGCCGCAGCGGCCGCAGGCGGTATTTGTCGGCAACGATGCCATGGCGGTTGGCGCTTATCAGGCGTTGTACCAGGCCGGTTTGCACATTCCGCAGGACATGGCGCTGGTGGGCTACGATGATATTGAGCTCGCACGCTATATGACACCGCCGTTGACCACCATTCACCAGCCAAAAGATGAGCTGGGAGAACTGGCCATCGATGTGCTGATCCATCGAATGGCCGATCCGCAGCAAAAGCAGCAACGCGTTCAGTTAACGCCGGAGCTGGTGGTTCGTGGCTCCGCTTAGCGTTTGTGCCGCTCGCTAATCAGATTACGGCCATCTTTCGCTCTTAACAGCATAAACATCAGCGCCGACACGATGGTGATCACGCCCATGGTTATAAAGGTGTAGTGAAACTGCTGTACCGTGCTGGCATTGTCAAAACCTTCATAGAAGCGCAGCACCGCAGCGCTGATGGCCACCCCGAGACTGATTGAAAGCTGCTGGGTCACCGCCAGCAGGCTGTTACCGCTGCTGGCATTGTCATCCGTCAGATCGGCCAGCGTAATGGTATTCATCGAGGTGAACTGCGTGGACATCGCCATCCCCAGCACAAACAGTGGCAGAAGAAGCATCCACAGCGGCATCTCTGGCGACTGCAGCGAGAACTGGGCAATCATGAGGCCAATAAATACCGTGATCCCCACCAGGGTCTTACGATAGCCAAACCAGCGCAGCACCTGGGTAACGGTAGATTTCGCAATAATGGAGCCGATAGCGGTAGGGGCAATCATACAGCCGGCGATAATGGCCGGATAGCCGAAGCCAACCTGCAGCATCAGCGGCATCAGAAATGGCACACAGCCGGTACCCAAACGCGTGGCAAGGTTGCCAGCAATGCCGACTGAGAAAGTATGCGTCTTAAATAAAGAGAGCGAGATAAGCGGCGCCGGATGGCGGCGCGCGTGGCGAACATAGGCCACGAGCAGTAACAGACTGACGGCAATCACGGCCAGCGCCAGCCATGTCGCCACGATTTTTTCTCCAAACAGTTCAATACCGCTGGAAAACAGTACCAGGCTTAAGCCAAATAACAGAAAACCGGTTATATCGAAGCGCCTGCGCGGCGTCGTGAAATTTGGCATGAATTTGCGGGCATACAGAATGCCAATCACCCCGATGGGAATGTTTATCAGGAAAATCCAATGCCAGCTGGCCCAGGTGACAAACACCCCGCCGAGCACCGGGCCCAGTATCGGCCCCACCAGACCTGGCATGGTCACAAAGTTCAGTACCGGAAGCAGCTCGCTGCGGGGATAGGCGCGCAGCAGCGCCAGCCTCGCCACCGGCATCATCATCGCCCCGCCGATCCCCTGAATCACCCGAAAAATGACCAGCTCCATTAATGAGCTGGAGAGCGCGCAGGCGAGAGACCCCAAAGTGAACAAGCTAACAGCGATGATAAAGACCCGGCGCGTGCCGAAGCGATCGGCCAGCCAGCCGCTGACCGGGATCAGCATCGCTACCGTCAGCGTATAGCTGATAATGGCCGACTGCATCGCTAAGGGAGAACGATTAAGACTGTGGGCAATAGCCGGGAGGGCGGTGTTAAGAATGGTGGCATCCAGCGCCTGCATAAAGAAGGCCATCGCCGCGATCCACGGCAGGCCAGCCATACTGCGCCCTTTTTTTCCGCTCATGCCAATTCCTTGTTATTGATTTACGGGGTGAGGGGCGTTCAACAACGCCTGGCAGGCGAGCAAGGCACCTGGCGCATCACTGTTGAGAATGGCATCGACAATCGCCTGGTGGAGATCCAGCTTCACTACTTCATTTTGCGTAATCGACGTGAAGTAGGTGTGGTAGACGGAATGAAATAAAGAAGCGAATGAGCTGAGGAAAGGATTACCGCTCATTTCATAGATATGTTCATGCCAGGCCATATCGACCTCTATCCAGCGATCGCGCTGAAAATGACGTTTCAAGGCAATCATCTCTTCCATTAAAGTATTGAGCTGCGCTTTTTGTTCTGCGGTGCCGTTAGCGGCAGCGAGAAAACAGGCTTGTGGCTCCAGGCTGCTGCGCATGACGAGAAAGTGGCTCACCACTTCTTCGAAGTTATCTTCTGTTAGCCACCAGGACAGGAGTTCCTTATCCAGGAAGTTCCAGCTGCTGCGCGGCATCACCCGGGTGCCAATGCGAGGGCGGGGCAGCAACATGCCTTTTGCCGTTAGCGTCTTCACCGCTTCACGGACGGCGGTACGGCTCACACCGAACTGCTCCCCCAACTCCATCTCGCCGGGAAGAATGCTTTCCGGCTGATATTCGCCAGTCAGTATTTTTTGGGCGAGCTTCTCGGCCAGTACCCAGGAGATGTTCTTTTGTGCCGCCAGTTGCTGTGCGCTTAAAGACATAAATGCCGTTCCTTTCTTTTCTTTACTCTAACAGTATGCCACCAGGCGTCCCGTTTCGTCGGTTAAAACAGCAAAACGGCGGTTTTTTGCGACATTCCTCGCCGCATTGTTGAAAAAAGAGACGGTTGAAAAGTTTTTTTGAATTTCCCCTTGTCACCTCAGAATTACTCCCTATAATGCGCCTCCACTGACACGGAACAACGGCAAACAAGCCGCCGGGTCAGCGGGGTTCCGGTGAGAACCTCGCAGAGAAAAGCAAAAATAAATGCTTGACTCTGAAGCGGGAAAGCGTAATATGCACACCCCGCGCCGCAGCGAAAAACGAAGCGGCACTGCTCTTTAACAATTTATCAGACAATCTGTGTGGGCACTCAAAGTGACATGGATTCTTAACGTCCTCGGACGAAAAATGAATACCAAGTCTCT